>NZ_JAIQWW010000029.1 GCF_020164455.1 Phyllobacterium chamaecytisi | reverse complement strand
TTAATTTCCACCGCCACCATTGCCCCCACCGCCGCCTCCGCCGCCACCACCTCCGCCTCCGCCTCCGCCGCCTTTAGCGGAAGTCAGGGTGATGCCCGCTGCATAAAGCAGTCCGGCGCTAAGTGTGGAAAGGAATACACGACGTGATGTAAACATTGCCGATCTCCATAAAAGAAAATTCTTTGCGACAGTAAAATTAAGCAACGTCTCCGCTAGAAATTAAACTTTACTAATAGTACGAAGTATATATATTAAGTATAGTCCGATATTAAGACGTCAAGAGCACGGGCGGAAACCAGGCGATCTCGTGTCGCTTCCTCCACGAACCAATTCGGAACAGAATATATACAAGCTGCGGTAAGCCGAATCTTCACCCAAATGGGTGATGCCACGCAAAATCGTCGCTTTACACTAGAGCCGTGCTACGCGGGACGGGTATCGACCGCCAGCAAGGGGGATAAATATCATGCTCGCGATCCGGTCTAGACGGTGGTTCTTGCGGCCGCGCTCTGCAAAATCAAGCCAATTCCTACTGATCCTCTTGTTGACCATGGGAGGTCTAGCCGGATCTGCCTATGCCGAAGGGAAATTCGAACAGTCGAGTTGCTGGTTCGACCTGCCGCGAGATCGCGACCTAAAGTGTGGGTACCTGACCGTCCCCGAAAATCGCAGCAAGACAAGCAGTCGATTGATCAAGCTGCCAGTGGTCATTTTCGAGCCTGACCGAACACGGCACGAGCCGATTGTTTACCTGACCGGGGGACCGGGTCAAATGGCCATGATCGACAACGTAGAAGACATTGCCCAGTGGTGGAGTTTCATCGACAACGGCCCATGGTTGCGCGGCAGACAGCTTGTCGTGGTGGATCAGAGGGGAGTCGGCCGCTCGGAACCTTCGTTGGATTGCTCAGCGCACTACACACCGTCTGTATGGAGCGAGGTCATCTCCAAGGTCGATGAAGTGGTTGAGTTTGATTTGGCGCAGAAACGCGATGTTACGGCGTGCCGCGATGCCTTGATAAAAAAGGGCATCGACCTCACAGCCTACAACACAATCGAAAACGCGGCCGACATCCACGATTTGCGCATCGCGCTTGGCATCGAAAAATGGGTGTTGTACGGCATTTCGTACGGAACGAAACTCGCCCTGCAGGTGCTTGAAGATCATCCCGAAGACGTAATCGCTGTGGTCCTCGATTCAACGCTTCCCCCTGATGTGGGATATGTTGACCAGGGTTCCAACAGTCTCGACAGCGCATTAAGAACGCTCGAAAAAGATTGCAGTAAGCACTCGGGCTGTTCCAAAAATTTTCCAAATCTGATGACGATGATCGGCGGGATAGTGCAGCAACTCAATGCCCAGCCTGTGTTGCTTCGGCTAGGGGAAGTCGAAGGATCGGCCCGCTTCATGCGGGTGTCGGGAGACGATTTTCTCGAGCTGATGTTCGACGGGTTCTACCACCGGGGTGCGATCGAAGTACTGCCGCAGTTGATCAAGGATACAAACGAGCAGGATTACAGGATGCTCGTCGAAATACTTGGTGACACTCTGTCCGGGGACGATAAATCCGATGTTGCGGATGGGATGCATCTTTCCATCGTGTGCAATGACAGCGTTCCTCCCTCTGCACCATCCGCAACATTCCCGCTCTTCGACAACTGGGCAGCGGACAACATTTATACGTGGGCGTGCCCGCTTTGGCCGTCCGCAAAACCCGTTAAAACTCACAAATCGCTCAAGGCAAATCAGGTTCCGGTCCTGCTGTTGTCCGGAGAATATGACCCAGCGACACCCTCAAAATGGGCGAAATACGTCGCAGGGAATACCGGAAGCAGCCAGCTTGTGGTATTCCGTGGCATAGGTCACGATGTAGTCGACACGACACCTTGCGGTGGCGAGGTAGTCTCAGATTTTTTGAACAACCCAAAAGCTCCAATCACGACACCCTGTCTAGCCGAGATGGAAGGACCAAATTTTTTGAGTCCTGAGGAAGATTCGTCGCCGGCGTTGGAAGCTTCGGCCGTCTCCCCCTTGCCGAGGAAGCACTTAGTGTCGGGTCCGTAATTTCTCCGCGAGCATAATACCTTCATATATCCCTGAGACCTGACGTCTGCCTGCACTGCGGCGAGCGAGCCTCACGATTGGCCCTTCAGTGGAGACTAAATAAAAAGACTTCCAGCATTGGACTTGCGACCTTGTCTCAAACACGGGGTTGCATGTCCGATTGGCACTGTAATCGTATTGACTAAGGCTCCCTTGAACTCGGAGGACTCGAAGTTTCCAATCCGCTAATATAAAGTCGGGATTGGGGGAAGGAGATGCGTACAGCTTTTGATCTCGAAGCGGTGGGGAATGCCATAATCGCAGCAGCGACCGATCCTGCCGGCTGGGATGCCGCAATGGATGTGGTCGCGACCGCTACTGGAAGCTTTGGCTCAATGTTGTTCGACATAAGAAGCCATTTACCCAGCATTCCTCGCAGCAGTGAAATGGGTCCAGCGTTCGAGGCATACGTCCGGGACGGCTGGATCGACCGGGACGAACGTTACCGTCTAGCGCCTCTCATGGTGAGGCGCGGCGTTGTCAGCGATCTTGACGCTCTGACACCTGAAGAGATTAGCACGCAACCATACTACCAAGAATTTCTGGCCCCTTTCGGTTTGCGATGGTATGCGGGAGTAAAGATTGCGGCAGGCGAAGACCTCTGGTGCCTGTCCATCCAGCGATCCATCCAGCAGGGCCCCTTCTCGCCTTCCGAGTTGCAAAGTCTTGCCGGCCTCTCCAGACAATTGGGCTCTGCTGCAGCGCTCGCAAAAATGCTGAGCTTCGCGCGTGCAGAAGGTGCGCTGGATGCTTTCAGTAAAAGCGGTACGCCTGCAGTCATGCTTGACAGGAACGCTGCCGTTATCATGGCGAATGAGCCTGCAGAAAGGATGTTCGGCAGAGACCTTCTCGTTACGGGGCGTCAGTTGGCATGCATCGACAGGGAGGCCACCAACACCCTCAGGCGCGCGTTGCATGCTCTGTTACGGCATCCGAACCCGCCAGCAATGTTAAGCCCTATACCGTTGCCGCGCCTTCAGGGCAGACCTTTGCTGGCTTACCCTTCTCGTCTGCAGACAAGTGCCACGAATGCGTTTACATCATGCCAGGTTGTAGTCGTGTTTATCGATCCGGACATCTATCCCAAACCGCCAGAGATTGCTTTGCAGAACTGCTTCGGCCTGACACCTGCAGAGGCGAGACTGGCGCGCCTGGTTTCATCAGGCGAGGAGTTGAGAACGGTTGCGGATCAGTTGGGAGTCACCTACGAAACTGCTAGAACCCAGTTGAAAACGGTCTTTGCCAAAACAGATACCCATCGGCAGGCGGAATTGGGCGCGTTGCTTGCGAGAATGGCCGGCCACCCCACTACGTTGACGGTTGCGGGTGGTACGTTCGAAGCCAACCATTCTTAGAGGTGATGTCTGTCGTACGGTGGTAAATATCCATTATACTTTGGGAAAGTTGTCGCCGAGGAAGGCCCCTCCCTAAACTTTGATCTCGTCGATTGCAGCTGTAACCCGAGAACGGGCCCTATTTGAAGAACGGTTTGCTCGCTGAGGCACGACAAGAAAGGCGGGACCAGGATCCCGCCTTCAACCGCCAGTGTTCGGCTTTAACTGCTTAACCTGCGCTCAATTGATCGGCAGACATTTTGCGGCCTTGTTATCGCGCACCATCTCGTAGTTGATCTTCTGGCCATCGTTCAAACTGCGCATTCCGGCGCGCTCGACGGCAGAAATATGGACGAAGACATCCGCGCCGCCGTCATCGGGCTGGATAAAACCGAAACCCTTAGTTGCATTGAACCATTTCACAGTACCTGTTGCCACGATGCATCCTCCCGGTAGCTAACTGAACAGTATCGTTATCGTTCGACGCATCCTGCATCAAGCCTTGGGCCCGGATAAGTCGATCTTGCGATGTGTCTTCACCTTGATCGTATCGATGTGCCCACGGGAGCAAAGAAATCTCGTGCCTTCATGCCCTTCACTGAGCGCGGATCGTGACCAGGACTGCCATTATGGAATTCGTCGCTGCGTCCATGCGACAAGGGAAGCGCCGTATCCGAGCGCCGACACTTGCGAGTTCCGAGGACAGATCCGTCAACCTGTTGGCGACGAGGTGGACGACATCGCCTTCCCGCTGGATCCTGCCTTTGATGTTCAGCATGTTTATGTTGAAGAACGGAGCGGTCGTGGAGCATTGCCACAGTGGTATCCACATGTGGCGGCAACTATGGGATTCTGGTTATAGTTATCGAGATACCAGCGATGATGCCGTCTCAAGCATTATCGTGTAAGTAGCAGTTCCTGAGTTAAGGTATCAAGATGTGCCACAGCTCCCACTATTGCGGTGACAGGATTGCTGCCGTGTCCCAACGGCAAACCTCCCAATATCGGCACGCCCAAAGGTTCAAGATGTTCGCGTAACAAATCAATGATCGTGAAGTTATCACTGCTTGGCTTGAAGTCGGTAAACTGTCCCAGTGCGACACCTGCCAAACCGTCAAGATGACCTGCATTGCGCAACATCGTCAACTGGCGGTCCACCTCGCCAACATACATGTTGACGGCTTCGAGCAGCAGGATCGCTCCCTGCAACTTCGGAAGGGCCCACCCGGCAGCGGTTGAAACCATGCTCAGGTTGCCGCCTATCAGCCTCCCTCGGGCAGATCCTTGCGTCGTGAGCGCGAAAGTATTTTCCTCTTGTCGCGCCCTTATCGTGATGGTTTGCGAGGTCATCAGCGCGGCTCGAAGCGCATACATAATCTCTTCGCTTTCGCGCCCATGATGGCCATTGATAAGTGCACCATGAATGCCTACCAAACCGCATTTCTTCCACAAGTTCAAATGAAGGATGGTGATATCGCTGAAGCCAATCAGGAATTTCGGATCCCTCCGCACCGCCTCGAAATCCAGTCGATCTGCGATCCGGTAGGAGCCTTTTCCGCCACGCGTGGCGAAGATCGCGCGAACTTCTGGATCGCGTAGGGCCGCGTTGAAATCAGCAACACGTTCTTCATCCGTGCCCGCCAGATACGACCATTTCTTGAAAGCGTGCTGGCCATAGTCTACCCGGAGGCCCCAGCATTCGAGTTTTCGTGCCCGCTGAAAAACGTCGTCTCTGTCCGGAGTGCTCGCTGGCGACACAAATCTCACCTTGTCGCCAGGCTTCAGTACTGTTGGCCAAATCGCACCTTCGGCTTTCATGGCAACCCTTTTCAGAAGTTTAGGATGATTCCGGACATCAATCTATTGGCGATGTTTTGTGTCAGACTACCTTGATGGAACAGCATCTGCCATCTTGAAGATTATAAGTAACTGACACCATGGGCTCTTAACACCGGGCTTCCAATGGAGACCAAACCGCCTGAGCCCTTGAAATATAGCTTTCTCTCACCCATATAAGGTTGGTCGACAAGATTAGTCCGGCCATTTCTGCAGGCTCCGATTGAGCGCAGAATCTTTACCGCACCACTCAAAGTTTGAATGCTGACATTTACGCAGCATGCCTCTCCTTTGCTTGCATTCGACTTATTTTCAAAAAGAAGGCTGCGGGCGATGCTGCGCAGCGAATGGATTTTAATATGCAAAACAATATCGAAATGAAACCAACCGCGGTCGGTCCGCGATCAATCGAACCCAAAATGCCGAACATGTTGCCGAGGAAAATCATGAGCGCGCACCAACTACTAGCGTCGGGATTCACACGCGAGGAAATGCGCCAGATCGTAGCCGAACAAATCGATTGAAGATCTGGATTTAAACCCTTGCGACATCAAGGTCGCTACGTTCCAAAGGAGTAAGCCGCCAAGCGGCTCAAGACCAAATGAATACAACCCAAACTGGATCAACGAAGAGGCCAGGCATTGTCCCGCTTCATCCGTCCCTCAATCAGAAGGCTCAACACAGCTACGAGCAATATCTTTCCCGCGCTCACGACGAAGAGCGTGCCGGAAACAGAATAGAAGCAGAGAACTACTATCAACACGCCGAGCACTATTTCCGGTCGATCAGATAGCATTGTCAGGACTTAAACGCCCGGCTCGGAGGTTCCAAATCAAGTAGCACCTAGCCACCAATGCTGTTTGACTGACGGATATGGGTAGAATTCCTAGTTTGCGATGTCATCGACACGGCTGAAACCTCATCAAAAAGGAGCAGATTCCATGAATATTGTACCTGTGAAATGGGCCAAAAACCAAAAACGCTTCGACGAGACGCTGCCCTACAATGATGATCATGTCACCGCAGCCCCACGGCCACCCTTGCGTGTCATGCAGGAACAACGTGCACGCGAGGCGGCAAAAGCTGTTGAGGAATACGCGGCCAGCCGGCGCGCTACTGAGGCCAAGACCGAACGCCTGCGCGCACTTCGCCTGGCTAGAGAGGCCGCCGCGAATGAGTCATCGAAAACGTTGAAGACAATTCGTTAGGTGTAACCATTCTCATCGATTGAGACTTTCGCAGGTCCTCTTCCGTTGTGTCTACGATTCAGGAGCGAGCCTTGCCACTTCGTGAGCTGGCAAAACATTAGGCGAATACTATGTTTCCGGACTTTCGGGCCAACAAAATGTCCGGAAAACCGAACATTGCGGGATATTGAGTTCAGTTTTCCGAACCATTCGCCGTTCGGATTCGCCGAAACGCCTACCCGCAGCCATTCGCGTGAACCGCAATCGTTACACGCGAACATGTGTGTTGAACCAGAGCCAAATCAAGGGAGATACAACATCTCCAGATATTAGTGTGCCCTGTGGATATCGTTGACTCACAGATAGTGGACATGGCCGGCCTTAGTGCTGGATCGACGTGATTGCAAATGACCCACAGCGGACACGACGCGAACCGACGTTATCGCAACAACCTTGCGGAGAGGCGTACGAAACCTGCGTCTTCTATGACACCTGTTTCACACCGGGTGGCTGCCATGTCCCTTCGCCCGCCGGCAGGATCGAAGGCGGCGTAGGATTCGGCCAGTACAGGCGCATAACCAGATAGATTGTGTCATTGGGCGCAGGCAGCCAATTTGCCTCCTTGTCCGCGCCGGGGCTGTCTTTCTGGAGGTACAGGGTGAGTGAACCGTCCTGGTTCTTCTTCATACCGGGCAACATCGGAGAGTTAATGAGGTAACGATTGATCGGGTTCTTGATCAGGAGCTGGCTCTTGCCGTCATACATCGTCACCGACCAAAACGCATTCACTGGCGGCAACTGGCCGGGTGCGAAGGTGATGGTATACTTGTGCTTGCTGCCGTCGAGTGGCGCACCCGTCGCGTCCGTTCGGGTATAGGGATACATGGCTTCTACGGCATCGTTACCTAAGAGACCGCCCTTTGCAGCCCCGGCCCGCATTACCCAATCGCCGTTGTAGAAGGCCTCGTCGCCAAAGAACGAGCCGAGGTTCCAGCCGTTGATGTCTTTGTTTCCGCTGGCCAGCCATTTGTCGACCTTCTCGTCACCCTGCTTCATTGCCACCAGAATTTCGGCTTTATGTTCGAGCGATAGATCCTTGAACTCGAAGGTCTTGCCAGGACCGATGCCAATCTTCGCAAGTTTCGCGCGAATCGCCTTGTCCCTTGGCGTCTCAGGGACGGTTTGCAGGGCCGCGTCGAGATATTGGAAAAAGTTATCCTTGATCCCGGCAGTTGTGGCAGGAAGGAACTCGATCTTGGGCGAGGCAGGCGGGGCGGCTCGTTTAAGGAAGGCAGAAAGCGGCTGCGCCTTGTAGCCCGTCTGAATTTTCTCGACGTTGGGCATGTCATCGGGGCTAAAGAGTTGAGTGCGGATAAGCGCGAGCGTGAACGGCGTCGTCGATTGGAAGACCTTCTTGATCCCGGTGGGCGCTTCACTTTTCCAATCGGGGCCGACCACCAGATAATCGCCTGGCTCGGTCCCCGTGGCGCGCGTGCCGATGTAACCAAAATTGTAGGTGTTGCCGTCGATGAGCTGGACCGCATAGTAGCGGTTCTTTTCGATCATCGGCACCGAGATAACCATCGGTTCAGCGCGCAAATCCAGCCAGATGAACGAGTAAGGGGTGTCGCTGTTCGGCGTAATGACTGCCGTATCCTCCGGGGTCGCGACATGGTGCTGGTTTTCGATTTCGTTGAATGGTGCCTTGAACTGCCCCGAGTTCTTGTCGACGGCGAACTCTTGCATAACCGCATAATTCATCACGAGCGGCAAGCCGTAGATGAAGCCTTCTTCGGCGATGTCCTTGGCCTCGATAATGCTGGGCCATTGGGCTTTGTTCTGGGCAAATGCTGGGCTGGACTTCGCCGCTGCGATGGCGAGTGCAACCATCGCTGCAGAGCGCAGCAGGTCACGTTTCGTAATCATCTGAATGACTTCCCCCCACTTCGCTCCTTGCGGTAATACACGCATAGGTAGCAGGAGAAGGCTACGCGACTCTGGGATGGTTGACAATGCAAAAACCGACGAACCAGATCCGATTGCATGTCCGCCTTCGATGCTGTGGACGGCTCTCCGAACGCACTTGTGACCATGCCGTTTGAGCTGATTGCTGCCTCGGCCTTGTCGGGTCTGTTGTAACCAGTTGGGCCTTAAAAGAAATGAGCCTGCTAAATTGTTTTGACAGGTCGCATTGCGGGGTGTGCACTACTCCCGTGCGGGTGCATCCCGCATGCAAAAAATGGGAGGAAGCCATGAAAGACATGAATCGTCGGTCGGCATTGGCACTCGGTTTAGCGGCGACCGCCGCAACACCTCTGCTCATTTCGGCAGGTCCAGCCGTGGCCAAGACCAAGGAGTACGGCAAAACGGATGGCAAAGAACTTGCCCCGGGTGTCAGGTTAGTTGAGTTGGGCACGTTTAAGTCTGATATCCCCGCCTACAAGAGCATCAACATGGTAGATATCGTATTTCAGCCCGGCGCGGTGGCCGCGCCCAGCATGATGGACAATGACATGCTGTGTTACATCACTGCGGGTGAATTCACGATCAAGAAGCCAGATAGGGAATTCAAGATAAAAGAAGGCGAGATGTACGCCTGCGCCAAAGGCACAACGGACGGGGCCACAAACACCAGCAACGCAGTTGGGATTCACACGATAGGCATTCTGATCCCTGCCTGAAGGAAGTTGGCGTTCTCCAGCTGGGCTCATGCTGTGAGTGCTATCAGTCCTGAGTCCAGCCTGAGTGGCAGTCACAGCCGCTGCCAACTCAGTGCTTGGGTCGGACTTCGTAATAAACTGACGTCTTCTGCTCCGGACCTTTGGCGATGGCATAGACATCAAAGCTGGCATTCGGATCGTAATCCATTCCGAGCGATCCCACAGGCATGCCAGGAACCGCCAATCCGGCAATGTCGGGCCTCTCGTACAGCAGTTTTGCCACCGCCTCCAACGGCACATGCCCGTCGAGGAAATAGTCTCCGACAACCGCCGTATGGCAGCCCTCGACGGCGGCGGGCACGCCAAAGCGTTTCTTGACGCCGGGCAGATCGCCAGTGTCCACCCGTTCGACGGTGAACCCGGCGTTTTCCATCGCTTTCGCCCAGAGATTGCAGCACCCGCAATTGGGGTCTTTGTAGATCGTCATCGACCAACGTGTCTCGGCCTCTGCCTTCCTCGCAGTCATGACAACGGCCATTGCTGCGATGCCCGTGCATATGAACTCACGTCTCTTCATCAGATCGTCCCTCCATCACCCCTTCTTGTCAGGCTGCATCGGCATATCCTTGCGCCACTGCTCGTTGGGCTTTCCGGAATCGGGAGTGCTTTGCATCATCTTGTTGCAGCTTTCCATCACCTGGCTCATCTGCTTCATCATATCCATCATGCCGCCGTGCTCCATCATGCCGGGCCCCATGTTTGAGCCTGGAGACAGATTGTCATCGGCGGCAAAAATCGGTGATGTGAGGGCAAGCCCAGCCACAATGGTGGCGGCCAACCCAAGGAATTTCAATGAACTGTACATTGCGCTCTTCCTTTCATTTTGATGTCGCAACGGAGCCTAACTGAACACCGCGTGCGGACATCTACCAACCTGGAACGAACCTCGGCACCACCTCCCGGTATTGCTCGTACTGAATGCCAAATCGCTCGATGAGGTCACCCTCTTCTCGCTTGGCCAGACGCACGTAGAACCATGCAAGCAAAGGCGCGAGTAGCAGTGTCGGAATTGTCGGCCAATGCACCAGCTGCCCGAAAATCACCAGGAAGATGCCTGCATATTGCGGGTGCCTTACAACGCCGTAGACACCCTCGGTGATTAGCCTGTTACGATAAAAATAGACCTCCGCCCAGCCTTTGACAATCAGAAACAACCCGGCCATCACCAAGACCGAGCCGAGCATCATTTCGAGCACCATGGCGAACGTCCCATACCCCAGGAGGGTCGCCCAAACCTGACCGCTGGAATGAACCAGTGAGGTTTCGATTGGCACAATGCTTGTCAGAAAATAGAGCGTGAGGATGGCGACGACCGTCATCATCTTGGGGCGGACCCGTTCGACAGCGCCCATCATGATCGCTTTGTTCAGGTCGTCTCGGCTGAATTCGCCGCCTTCCGCCTCACGTCTTGCCCTAACTTCGGTCAGTGCCTGGTCGAGGTAGATCAGCATGATCACCCCCGTCTCGGCGGCAACGCCCGCGAGAGCGATAAAGCCCACCGCCACGGCAACAGAGGTGTTGAAGCCTAACCACCACATCAGCCAGATGCCGCCGACCAAGGCGAACGGCAAGGAGAGCATGACAATCAGAGTTTCTGTCAGCGCCTTGAAGTTGAGGTAGAGCAGCAGGAAGATGATCGCCAGCGTCAGCGGAACGACAATCTTCAGCTTGGCGACAGCCCGTTCGAGGTATTCAAATTGACCGCTCCATGCAACGGAATAGCCTGCTGGCAGTTTGACCTCATCGGCGACGGCCTGCTTTGCTTGTTCGACATAACCGCCGAGATCGCGGCCGGAGATGTCTACGAAGATGTAGACCACCAGCTGGCCGTTTTCCGTGCGGATTGACGTTGCCCCGCGTGTCAGTTCGACCTTGGCGACTTCACCCAAGGGAATCGTCCCGCCACCCGGCAGTGCGATTTGAACATCGCGGGCAATGGCCTGTGGGTCGCTGCGCTGCGAACGCAGATAGCGGATTGTAACGCCGTAGCGTTCACGCCCCTCCACGGTCTGGGTGATTTCCTCCGCACCGAGCGCCATGGAGATGACATTCTGGACGTTCTGGATGGACAATCCATAGCGCCCGAGCGCAACCCTGTCCGGAACGATATCGAGGAAGTAGCCGCCGTTCACCCGTTCTGCGTAAGCGCTTGAGGTTCCCGGGACCGTCTTCAGTACCTGCTCGATCTGTCTCGCGACACCTTCCATTTGCGCGAGGTCTGTACCGTATACCTTGACACCGACAGGTGTGCGGATGCCCGTCGACAACATGTCGGTACGTGCCCTGATCGGCATCGTCCAGGCATTCGACACGCCCGGGAATTGCAGCGCCTTGTCCATTTCGTTCTTGAGGCTGTCGGCGGTGACGCCCGGCCTCCATTCGGATTTGGGCTTCAGATTGATGATGGTCTCGAACATCTCGGTCGGAGCGGGATCGGTTGCCGTGTCCGCCCTGCCTGACTTACCGAACACCGATTCCACCTCCGGAAACGACTTGATGATGCGGTCCTGCGTCTGCAGCAATTCGGCAGCCTTGGTGACGGATATTCCCGGCAAGGTTGTCGGCATGTACATCAGCGTGCCTTCATCAAGATTCGGCATGAACTCACTGCCAAGCTGGCGTGCGGGCCAGACCGTGACGACAAGCGCAGCGATTGCCAGCAAGATGGTGAGATATTTTGCCTTCAGAACCACGCGGATCACAGGTCGGTATATGGCAATGAGAAAGCGGTTCACCGGGTTCTTATGCTCGGGAATAATCCGGCCGCGAACGAACAGAATCATGAGTGCGGGCACCAAGGTCACTGACAGAAGCGCGGCAGCAGCCATGGAGAACGTCTTGGTGAATGCCAGCGGGCTGCATCGATCATTGCACCGATAGCGATGGCGATCCCGCCGAGGCTCATAATATTCGCACCCAGCCCCAGCCATTTCATGGCAATGAAGGCGATCAGGATGCCGACAGGCAGCATGATGATGGAACGAGCGCACTGCGCACGTGCAGCAGGACGATGATGGTCACCAAGGCGACGACGATGCTTTATGATCACGAAGCATATGCGAGCGGCGAACTGGCCAGAATGATTGAAGACGCACAATTGGTCCCCAGCGGGTTTTCCCTGTAGCGAACGGTTCTTCCTCCGTTGAACATCTCCCCAATGAACAAGGACAGGCGTAAAGCTTGCCTGTCGTTACCCATCTTGGGTTCCGGATCAATGATGCTATCATATGCATTGCTCGCGCAGCTAAGGAAAGGTTGAATGAGGAAACTCAGCCCTGCCGTCGTTTTGACGATGTCGCTTGTTTCAACGTTGTCGAGTGCGCTGGCTCAAAGCACTGATCCGAGCGCGCCGACGGCTGCGCCTGTCTGCAGCGACCTCATCAAGAGGCTTGACAGCGCGATCAAGGAATATAAACGGGCCAAGTTTTCCTTGGATCGGGCAACCCAACTTATGGCATCGGCACGTTATTCCAGCAGGATCGGAAAGATGAACATCGATTTGGCAAGCAGACAGGCTGATGTCACCGTCGCCACTGCTTCTTATGTTGAATCTATCGGTCCTGCCTACAGTTCGGTGGCAGCCCTCAACGCCGATTGTGGCCAAGATGCCTTCAAGGAATCCGGTATCAGATTCAGGGTGAAGCTCAATCTGGATGTTACCAGATTCATCTCCGAGGGTGTCGACAAATTGGCGGATGAACAAATGGCTGACATCAAGAAGGTGTTCGGCGACATGAAGAGTAGGCAAAAATAGCACGGCCGAGCGCTTTGAATTGCGACCTCGCCTAGTAGATGCGACGGAAACCCCGTCGCAATAGGTGACGGATTCTGTGAACCGAACGTCAATTTAGGTCTGCGATGCTGGCAATCAAATCAATAACTCGGTTACCTGGATCGAGCGTTCTTCACTGGTGTCGTGTGCTTTCTCACGAAGAAATATCTCCTGATCTTCTGGATCAAGGCTACGGTATGCAGGATTTCAAATCTGGTGGTTTTTGCTACCTAATTCCGGGATTTAGGTGCAGACGATCAGACTTGGTCCCCTTCGCAGTCACGACAGCGCTGCGCTGATGGGTCGAAACGCGTCCCTGATCATCGTGGCCATACCATCAATAGCGGCGCTTTTTATGCGAGGATTGCGTCTGAGCACCACATTCGAGCAATCAATCTGGGGAAAGCCGTCTGCTTCCGTCAGGGCGCGGCAACCTGCCGGAATATTGCTGCTGGCAAGCGGAGCGATCGCCAGTCCCGATACGGCCGCAATCTTGAGTCCGCCGCTCGTGTCGCAACTATAGGCCACGCGATAGTTGATTTTGGCTTTGTCCAAGGATCCGACAGCGAATTTCTTGCACCAGCTGGAACGCTCATAGATCGCAACCGGGACGACGTCATTTTCATGAACGCAGTGCACCTCCGAGGTGACCCAAACCGTCGGATCAACAAAAAGCACCTCCCCGGTCGTCGGCTGGTCTTGATCGAAAATCACCGCGAGGTCGAGTTCGTCGGCGTCGATGGCCGCCAACTGTGCGGCCGAATATCCACATTTCACAGTCACTTCGACATGCGGATGCTGGCTGGCAAAGGCTGCCAACGCGCGCGGCAGTACAGTGTAGCCATACTCTTCCGGAATACCGATCCGCACGGGACCGCCGAGCGGTTTCGCCCTTATCGCGGCGGCCGCCTCGTCCAGCAACCCTATGATCCTGTTGGCGCTGATGAGCAGGAGCTTTCCTTGCGGAGTCAATGCCACGCCGCGTGAACCTCGCTCGAAAAGGCTCTCACCCAAGGTCTCTTCGAGCTTCTTGATCTGAATGCTGACCGCGGATTGTGTTCTGCCGACTTGTTCTGCAGCGCGGGTGACATTCCGGGCCGCAGCCACGGCCACAAATGTACGCAGCAGTTCACTGTCCAATGGCAGATTCACAACGATGCTTTCGATAAAAATTTCAGATGGTAGCCATGATTTCTATTCGTTTGTTAAATGTCAAGCTGTAGCGAATCCTGTGTCTCGGTCCAGGAGCGCCAAATGCACAACGTCCGACATCGCGTGATACAATTCTTCAGAGTGTGGCGGGTCGCCAGACATGAACGGCGGTTGTTGCTGGAAATCTTGAGCAAGCCAAGCGATCGACTGCTCATCGATGCCGGCATCACCAGGGAGGATGCACTTCGGCTCGTCCGCAGCGATTTTAGGATGCCGCTCTGGTGGCATTCGTCAGTCCCGCAGTGTATCCCCAATGCGCGCACCGCAATTGAGCGGCATACCACACTGACAAGCCCTGGAGGCCGATCATGGCAGCACAACACGTCCACGAAATCGATGCGGCGATAAAGGAACTCATTTCGTCCCGTCGGCAGGAAATTCTGCAGATTGCCCAAAACGGGGCAAACCCGGGTCCGTTGAAGAACGTGGTGGAGATACAGACGGCGATCGATGCCTTGTATCGCGCACGCGAGCAGGAGACCACGTCATCATAATCAATGCTATGCGGCTTTTGGCTCAGTTCGACCGAACATTCACACGTGGTGATCGAGCGAGCGTGGTTAGGAGGTAGAGCGAGTGGCTGAGTTAAATCGGGCCGGAGCAGAAGTTTCAGAGCGGTTGGCGCGGTTGGTTCTAGACCTGCTCATGGCGATGGCAGTGCCAGAACGGTTCCTGAATGATTGGCCTGCTCTGAACGCAACGCGTCGCGGGACGCCTCAGCAGCTGCCAGTACTCGCTTGGCTCGATGAACTCGCCGATAGAACTTCGCCTATTCTGGCACCCTTGCTGAAAGAGATCAGCCGTGCGGCCCCAAAATTGGAATGGCGGCAAACCTACAAAGCTGAGGATTTTGGTCCCGAATTTCTCAACCGTTACGGTTGGACGGAGTTGATCGGGCTGCGAGGACCCATCGCAAGTACCAAGATTGCGTGTGGCATTCTTCTACTCGGCCCGGAGCTGCTTTACCCGGCCCATGCCCACGAGGCAGAAGAAATATACGTGTGCCTTGGTGGCGCTGCTGCTTGGATGCGCGGCGATGAACCGTTCACCAGCCAGCCACCAGGGACCATCATCCACCATCCCTCATGGATGCCTCATGCCATGCGCACCAGTTCCAAGCCTTTGGTGGCCTTGTATGTGTGGCGCGGGGGCGATCTCGCCGCAAAGTCGAAGATCATCGCGCCGTCTTAACAGGACGCGGTGTCGATACGTGCTGAAGATCCTGTCATGGATGTACACAACGCCATTAGATAGCGTTATTATCCAACTTGCGCGTCTTCGACCCAAACGGAAAAGCTGTTGGGTGTGTCCACTGGTGTGCTGATGGCGCTGCTCGAAAATAGCGTTGTGCCATCCAGAACTGATACGAACCCCATTAACCGATGCCCCCAGACGGTTGTCGACCAAGATGACATTGAGATTTTCAAAGCCACCTACGTCTCACTGATGAAGCTCGCGCAAGAAACGGGCGTACACTTCAACGTCCTGAAGAAACAGCTGGAATCTGCCAACGTACCGCTAGCATTCGACCGCGAAAAAATTAGCGGGAGATTTTACCGTCGCGCAACCCTTCCGCCCATTTGAGCAATTAAGGCTAAGCAATACAGCCCGGTTTCGACCGGGTATTTTTTTGTCCAGATCCCAAATCGAGCGGGACCGATGGATTTGCGTCGAGCGATACCGTTGAGTTCTCGTCGAGAAGGCGAGCAAAACGTTGGATTTTTATCGTTACACTTCAATTAGTTACCTGACATGCCGGGCAGAGTTATTGCGTTGGGGATAACCCGCGCAATAGGATAGGGGCCCGCCAAATCACTGAGCGATACCGAGAGTTCGATATCGCTCAGTCTCTTTTATCAAAACCGCTTGTGGTTTTTGCATATGGGAAACACCCCCACCACCGTTCCACAGCTTAGCTACTAGCCCAGACTGTCGACAATTCCTCAATCGTGCAAAACATTGCATCGCCCTTGTACCTCATGCCTTCAATCGCGTGGTCGGCCGCTTCCGCGTCACCACCGCCACAAGCATCGGTCACCACGATCGGAATAAATCCAAGGTCAGCACCATGGCCCACGGTGGGTTCAATCCCAATTTCAGTGGCAACACCACAGACAACAAAACTCTTCAACCCACAATCACGCATGGCAATTGCCAGAGGCGTACCCTCAAAGGCCGAGAATGTGATTTTGTCAAAAATCACTTCGTCATCGCTAACTTCGAGTTCCGGGGCAAGCGCGAAGCCCGGGCTATCGCGCAGAAACCATGGTTCCACGTCGTCCGCCGATGTTTTACGTTGCCAAGCCATCATTTGCCGGACCTGGAAAACGCCAGCCATCCGTTTCGGCATGGACATGTGGCGCATAAAAAATATGCGTATCCCTTGCAAACGGGCAGCTTTCAGAACCTGCACCACGCGTTCCAAGACCCGTGGACCATCCGCCAATTGGCGCAGTATGCCAATCTGCATGTCGTAGACAATAAGAGCTGTTGTCTCGGGTGACGCCGCTTCAGCGAGGTTCTCGGGAACGATAAGGCCGTGAAAATTCTGCATCGAGTCTTCTCCTTGGCTGACCTTGGCAACTTGTTTTTTCGGCAAATCAAAAATCCACGTTATCACCATCGCGTCTAGAAATTACAACCTGCCACCAAGAGAAGGCATAAAGTCGAGATGGCCGTGTACATCACTGTGCGCATTGCTATAGATAAATGCGACAGTCCAACGGTGCGGTCACGACGATGGGTCGATCTTCAAGTAAAAATTTGAAAACAGTTTTGCGTATCGATTTTCCGGACAATGAGAAAATCGGTCGTGGAAAGATGCAATTGCTCGAGCACATTCGTGAAACGGGCTCTATTTCAGCCGCTGGTCGCGCCATGGATATGTCATACCGCCGCGCCTGGCTTCTGGTCAGCGCGATGAACGCCATGTTCTCCCAGCCGGTGGTGGATTCTCAGCGCGGTGGCAAACAAGGCGGCGGCGCGGTGGTCACAGAATTCGGCGAGAAATTGCTCAGCCGCTTTCGCACCATGGAAAAGAAAATCGAAACTGCAGTTGCGTCAGATATTGCTTGGCTTGATGCCAATCGTAGCCAAAGCGGGTCCTCGGTATCCGAGGCCGATATTAGTGAGGCTCCAAAGCAACGGTCTTGATAATCGCAAAGACCAGCACGCCCGGCCGCAGACCAAGCCTTCCGCAGGATAACTCAGTAATGCGTGCCAAGATTATCGTTCCCTCGCAATCGACTTGAACATCGGCTATGCCCGACTCGAAGGTGATCGCGCTTACGGTCCCTTCGAGAATATTGAGCGCACTTAGCTGTTCAGGTCGAATCGTCGAAAGCATCACATCCTTGGCAAGGATGTGAACGCGAACGCCCTTTCCTACCGCAACCTCCGTTCCTGAAACATAAATTTTGGATGTTTGGAACCCGATGGTCGTCAGCTTGTGCTTTGGGTCGTAATTTACGACCTTCCCCTCCACCAATGAACCTGCTTCGCGGCGATCGGTTGCGATTGAAATTGAGGTTTGGCTCAAGACATCGGCTGCGGTGCCGCCCATTGCCACCTTGCCTTCGCTCATAACAATGACACGATCGGCAAGACGTGCCACTTCTGACACCGAGTGGCTCACATAAATGATCGGGATATTCATTTCATCGCGCAGAGCTTCAAGATAGGGAAGGATTTCGATCTTTCTCGTATCGTCGAGTGCCGCTAGCGGCTCGTCCATAAGGAGCATACGTGGCGACGACAACAAGGCACGGCCGATCGCGACACGCTGCTTTTCTCCGCCTGACAGTTTGCCCGGATGCCTGTCCAAAATAGCGCCTATACCAAGAAGGTCGACAATCTTCGACAAATCGTCCGAGCGTCGTGATTTCGGAGTAAACCAGCGGCCGTAGTTGAGATTTTGCTGCACCGTCAGGTGAGGAAAAAGCCGGCCTTCCTGAAATACGTACCCGAAACGGCGTTTGTGCTTGGGAACGAATATTCCCTTCCTCGTATCAACCAGTACGTCACTGTCAAAGACGAGCCGGCCTTGATCCGGTCGCGAAAGTCCCGCGATGATGCGGATGATCGATGTTTTTCCGGAACCAGAATGTCCAAACAACGCCGTGACGCCGCGATCGGACGTGAAGGCGGCGTCAAGTACGAATTTTCCAAGCGTGTGTTTTGCTTCAAAAGCCAGGGTCATTCGATGTCTACCCTGCGGCCGATCAGGTAGCCCATGAATTCGGAAGCCATCAAAGCGGCCATGGAGATGATGACTGATATTATGGTCAGGCGGAAGGCACCTGCGTCACCGCCCGGCACCTGTGTGAAGGTGTAAATTGCAGCCGAAAGCGTCTGTGTTTCTCCGGGAATATTGGAAACGAACGTTATCGTCGCACCAAATTCGCCCATTGCCTTGGCAAACGAAAGAATCATGCCGGCGATGATGCCTGGCAGGATGAGCGGTAAAGTGACCGTCGCGAATACCCATAGCGGACTGGCACCAAGCGTACCGGCGGCATCTTCAAGCTTGCGGTCAACTGCTTCTATGGATAGCCGGATGCTGCGAACCATCAATGGGAAACCCATCACCCCGCAGGCCAATGCTGCACCCGTCCAGCGGAACGATAGTACAATACCAAAATGTTCGGCCAGAAAGGCTCCGATCGGGCCACGTCGACCAAAGAGTATGAGAAGAATAAAGCCGGTGACGACGGGAGGAAGAATCAAAGGAAGATGGACGAGGCCATTGAGGATGGATTTGCCCCAGAATTTCCCTCGCGCGAGCAACAGACCGACGAGAATGCCGAGAGGGAGGCTGGCGAGCATCGCGACGAACGCAATTCGAAGAGTAAGGTGAACTGCTGTCCATTCTTCATTGCTCAGTGAGAACCAGTCCAAAAATGTCAGCCCCCTTGCCCGGTGGTGTGCTCTTGCGAGGCTCCCGCAGTGCTAGAAGCGGGAGCCAGCGGGATTTTAGTTGAGTACGGTGAATCCCTGCTTCTCAAAGAATGGCACAGCTTTTTCTGATTTGATGTAATCAAACAGCGACACCGCATCAGCATTCTTGCTGTCGTTCAGAATTGCGATCGGATAAATGATCGGAGGATGGCTGTCCTCGGGAAACGTACCTACGATCTTGACTTCTTTGTCAGCGGCCGCATCGGTCTGATAGACGATGCCGTAGGGTGCTTCGCCACGCGACACCAGCAACAATGCAGCGCGCACGCTCTCCGCGCCAGCAACCTTGCCTTCCACTGACGACCACACACCGAGGGATTCAAGAGCGGCCTTGCCATACTTGCCTGCCGGAACCGAATCCACAGCACCCATGGCGAGACGGCCCTCGCCCAAAAGTTTAGCGAGGTCAAAACCCTTTTTAATTTCGACGGGCTCTGCCTTGTCTTTCGATGCCACCAGAACGATGCGATTACCCAATAGATTTTTGCGCGTGTCGGCCTTAATCAGGTTCTTCTTTGCAACATAGTCCATCCAGTCGAGATCAGCCGAGATGAAAATATCGGCGGGCGCACCGGACTCGATCTGCTTTGCCAGAGCCGAACTCGCTGCGTAGGAGATTGTAGCCTCGTTGCCGGATTCCTTCTGCCACGCGGCTGTTATGTCGTCGAGTGCGTTCTTGAGACTAGCCGCTGCGAAAACGGTTACCTTTTCTGCAGCTTGTGCAGAGCCTGCCAGCGGAATTATACCAAGCCATGCGACCGCAAGTGCGGCGACAGTCATTTTAATCCATTGACGACGATGAATTCCCATATCCAACCTCCGATAGACTCCGAAATATTTTCCTAAATATATCGGTGCCTCGCGGATAGCTAGTGTTATATTTTCAGGAATATATTGAATGGAAGACGGATCATTAGCGTGACCGCTCATTGACGTAAATTGATGCCTCCTTGGCTGCATCAATGAAGGCGCGCCTGACTTCGTCGGGATCCAATTGACCCGCCCCGGCTTCGAGGCATGCTTGCTGCGCTGCGGCATATTTTTCGCCACAGTTTTTAGGCCAGTATTTTGCAAGAACTTCAGCAGCCGATTCTACGCATGACACACGTCTTATAAGGCGCATGCGATCTGTAATGGTGACATGTTCAAAAGCCATTCTTGTCATATCGATTGAACGCGATGGTTCAATTTGAGTTCCAACATCGTGTTTGAAAACGACCGGCAAGGATGCAAGCGGATTCGCGTATCCCGCCGCAGTGCGCGTCGATTTGCGGAAGATCGTCGGCGAATCCGACCCACGGGACCCTCAATCGCTAATATGCAGGGAAAATGGAGATAGAAGCTCGACGAAAGTGTTCCTGGCTCGGCCAAACCAATCCACAAGTAAACCCGCAATGACACCGAGGCCTGATCAGTTTGATTAGATGCCGGCAGTACGCATCAGCAACAATATTGATGTCCACAGCACCAACATGCTGGCAAGGCCGATGACATAGTAATTCGGTGCTTTTTCCATATGGGCGTTATAACGCGTGCCCCTTGTCAATCTCTTAACTTGAAACTTCAAAATTGATACAACCGAGCAGCCGGAAAAATATTCGGGCGGAGCTGTCGGGACAATCATACCCGGCTCGTCCTTGGTGAAATCTTGAACCATTTCAACCATTGGAGGGCGACCTTATGGAATTCACTTCACAGACAGCAACTGTCTCGAACAAAGCAGTTTGGGCTGGTCGCGTTCTCAGCGGCCTCGTCATCTTGTTCATGCTCTTCGACGGCATCATAAAACTGGTACCGCTGGACATTGTCATGCAAACCAATGCTCAACTGGGATATCCGGACAGCGTCAATCTTGCGCGAGGTCTGGGAGTCCTCGGCCTCGCCTGCACAGCGCTTTACGCATTTCCGCGAACTTCGGTTCTCGGCGCAATCCTTTTGACGGGCTACCTTGGCGGAGCCATCGCCACACAACTGCGTGTCGGCAGCCCCATCTTTAGTCATCTGTTGTTTGGCGTCTATCTCGGTCTGATGGTCTGGGGCGGCTTGTATCTACGCGATGTTCGTGTCCGATCGCTGATCGGCTTCGCCCGTTAGCCCAACGTCAAGAACCAAGATTGTTTCAAAAACCAGAGGCTTCTGGGCTGATGCCAGAAGTCGTTTCTGCAATCCCTTTATAGCAACGCAAATACTTCACGCAACTTTAACTCAAATTTAAGTCAATCTACTTAGGGTTTAGCGAGCACAGTCAACATGATGGCAATCAAATGCGTGGAACTCACCACAGACAGCTTGAACCTCGGGACTTTCTGATCCTTGCGATTCTATTTGTCTTGGTTCTCGGGGCATGCTGGTTTGTGGGTACAAGTTTCATGGATACGGCTAAGGCCGGGCATACTCCAAATGCCGGATTGGTAAGCGAAGCCCCTTGATCTGTGATACCAGATAACGCTGGCATGTACCCCGCGGATGAAGATCACTGCGTGGTGACCATCGGACCAGACGAATCTTTCGGCGCAGTGAATGGCATGGTGAATACTTGCCCTGCGATTCCTGCGGCGAGTCCCGACGAAAAAGTCAGCGGCGTACAACTGCTCAGCGCATCGATTGCCGATGCAATGAATTGCTGGCGAACCTTGTCGTCTCCGTCGATGGCGATGCTCGTTGGCCGCGGCTTGCCGATCAGCGTTCCATCACGTTTGAAGCTGAAGCTCAAGGTTACGGAGCCCGTGGTGTCGGACGGTGCTTGCCAGCACGTGTCTATAGCGCGCCCTACATCGTCCATCGTCTTCAGCGGTTCTGCTTTGGATTGAGTAGAAAGACAAATCAGAAGTGCGGTAGTGACTGCGAGAGGTTTGAAAACGTTCATATCGTTACTCCTGCCCTTCAATGCCACAAGATCAGGATCAGTTGCAGCACGGAACATGATCGTGATCAACCAACACATTTTACCACTATATTGCTGTGATAAAATAGAATTCGGCATAAAAACGAACGGTAGGGTAAATATTGACAGGCCGCACATTGAGCGCGACCTGCCGTTTTCTTTTGATTATTGTAGCCCGTTGGCTTTCAGTATCTCAGGAGCATTTTCCTTGGTAATGGCTTGCGTATCCAAGACGATCTTCTTTTCCACCTTCTCGCCTGCAAGCACTTTCAAAGCCTGACGCAAGCCCTCGGCCCCGGGCGTTGGGTAGAGGAATGTCGCGGCCAACTCCCCTTTGTTCACCCATTGAACACCTTCGTTCGGTAGTCCATCCACGCCGATAAAGAGAATGTTCTTCTCGCGGCCGGCGTCCTTAGCGGCTAGGTAGGCACCATAAGCCATGGGGTCGTTGTGACCGTAGACAAGCGTTATGTCCTCATGATTCCGCAGCGCAGTCGCCATTATGTTATAGGCCTGATCCTGCTTCCAGTCGCCCGACTGCTTATCGAGAAGATACTTGATCCCTGGCTCAGCGTCGGTGTTCTTGTGAAAGCCATTACTGCGATCATGGCTGGCCTGGGTGCCGAGTCCGCCCCAAATTTCGACGACTGTACCCTTGGCTTTGCCCTTGCCACCAAGGAGTTCGACCGCATACTTACCCGCCGCTTCCCCGATGACGACATTGTCGCCACCGATCCACTGCGTATACTTTTCCGTATCGACGTTACGATCCAGTACTATGACTGGAATCCCTGCATCCATGGCTTTCTCGACAACGCCTGTGAGACCTGCAGACTCCTTCGGAGAAATCAAAATCGCATCAACTTCCTGACGAATGAAGTTTTCAACGTCGGCGACCTGTTTTTCCGTCTTGTCCTGCCCGTCCGCAACGAGGAGCTCGACATTGGCGTGTTTCTTGGCTTCAGCCTCGAGGTCTTTGTTGAACTGGACGCGCCAGGGCTCGACGGTCGTCGTCTGGCTGAAGCCAATCACATATTTATCCTTCGCACCTGCAACGGACGCGTTGAATGCGAGTGGCGCGATCAAGGCTGTCGCCATGGCCCATTTTGCAAATTGTCTGCGGGTAATGCTCATTTTCTCTCTCTCCCTTTGGGTTTAACTGCTGTGAGTTAGTCGCCCGGTCCTTGCGGATTCTTGATTTGGTTGGGTTCGGATTTGTCGATCACATCGCGTGCCCAGAGTTGCGACAAAAAGAACAACCATCCACTGGAACGCCGCTCCTGCAGAAGAACAGCGATGATGATGATCGCGCCTTTCAGAACAAGCTGGGTGTTGCTGTCGATATTGTTGAGCTGGAGGATATTGCTCAGGAAGCCAAATATTAGGACACCAACGAGCGTGCCGATCATCGACCCTCGCCCGCCCATAAGGCTCGTACCGCCAATGACTACGGCCGCAATGGCATCGAGCTCGAGTCCCGTCCCCGCGTCCGGCTTTCCCTGCCGATACTGCGCAACGTAAAGAATACCCGCTAGAGCAGCCAGATAGCCCGATATGGCATAGACGGTGATCTTTACACGCCAAACAGGCACACCGGCCAAGCGGGCAGCTTCTTCGTTTCCCCCGATTGCGTACACGTAGCGCCCAAATTTCGTGAATTTCAGGATCACCCAGAAAAGGACGATTATGCCGGCAAAGACGACACCGGGGACTGGGATGATCCCGAATATCAATGAGCGCAGCGCCTCGAAATCTTCCGTGGCATTGCTTCCCGTGTAGACGGGCCAGACGGCAGTGTTCTGGCCTGCAGTCAATCGCGCGATTCCGAGGCCGGCGACCATCATGGCCAGTGTGACTATGAAGGGTTGCAGCCGGCCACCGACGATGATCAATCCGTTGATGGTACCAAGCATGAAGCCGACTGCCGGCACGACCAGGAGGACGAGGAGAACTCCTGCCTTCCCTTCTGAGGTCAATGCCACTCCAAATGCCAGGACAAGAGCAGCGGCGGCGGCAACGCCCAGCCGCAGTTTTGAGATGGCCGGCGGGTTCGTGCCTGCGTCGAGTGTAGGCCTTCGCTGCAACTTTGTTCCGAAGCTGAGAACGCCAAACACGACTAAAAACGCCAACAGAAATATCGCCGGGACACCTAGTAGATAAGCAGAAGACCAGCCTTCGTTGGTCAAGAGCATGGCGCAGACTACAGACCCCAAAGCCAGCACTGAGCCAACAGAAAGGTCAATTCCCGCGATCAGAATAACCAATGTCATCCCTACAGCAGTGATGCCCGTAACGGAGATTTGTCTGAAGACATCGGAAAGATTTCCGAACGATAAAAAGATGTTATGACCTTTTGATGAGACGGGAGAGGAGATAACACCCACCAAAAAGAGCAGTGCCAGCCCCCAATAAAGTTTTGTGGACTTGAGAACGCTCTTCAACCGTTCGGTGCTGCTTGATGATTGCATGATCTGCCCGCTTGTATTCGTCATGCAGCCTCTCCCGTGAGCGCATTCCCCAAGGGTGTCGCAAGCTCCATTACCCGTTCTTCCGAGAACTCATGGCTCTCAATGATCCCCGCCGCCTTGCCTTCGCGCATCACAAGAATCCGGTTTGAAAGCGCCAGCAGTTCCGGTAGTTCCGAACTGACCATCACGATCGCCACCCCTGATTCGGCAAGCTTTCTCAGAAGGTCATAAATCTCGTCCTTTGCCCCAACGTCGATCCCGCGCGTCGGCTCATCAAGCAGGACAACCCTTGGATTCGTTTCGAGCCATTTGCCAAGAACGATCTTTTGCTGATTTCCGCCACTCAGTTCATCGATCTGTTGATCCGGGCCTTGGCAGCGAACGCGCATAGCCTTGATCATCCGGTTGACAACGGCATTCTCTTGAAATCGCGTCACCCAGCCGAGCGGCGCGATCCGTGGCAGTGAAGGCAGAACAGCGTTCGACCGAATATCTGCCTGCATCAAAAGACCCGTACCTTTGCGATCCTCTGTGAGAAATGCGACCCCCCTGGCCACCGACCTTCGGGGCGTAAGTGACTGAGCGTCAGAACTCGCTCCAGAACGCTGGACCGAACCTGAGCGCTTGCCAATTGCCGAACCGAATATGAGTTCCAGCACTTCGGTCCGGCCCGAGCCAAGCAGACCGCCTATGCCCAGTATTTCACCGGCATGAAGATCGAAACTCACGTCATCTACCACATCATGAATCCGGCCGCGCGAGTTCGGTCTCTGAAGGCCGAGATTTTTGACGGACAATACGAACGGATTGCCGGACACTGATGCCTTCTTTTCCTGCTTTCTCAGCTCTCGTCCAACCATCATCCGGATCACATCGCGCTCACTGATATCGCCAGAGAGCCGCGTAGCAATAAAGTTGCCGTCGCGCAGCACAGTGATCTTGTCAGCCAGAGCGAAAACTTCACTCATACGATGTGAGATATAGACAATCGCCACCCCCTGGCGTGCCAGTCCGCGAACGAAGCTGGCGAGGCGCTGTGCCTCTGCCTCCGACAAGGCGGATGTCGGCTCGTCGAGCACAAGCACATCCGCATCCAGGGAAAGCGCGCGTGCAATTTCCACGAGTTGCTGCTCTCCAACACGCAAATTCTCGACGTCCGCACGTGGGTCGATATCAATGCCGAACCTTGCGAGAATTTCTGCACTTCGGGCTTCAATTTCGCTGTAGTCGACAAACAACCCGGCTTTGAGCGGTTCCCGTCCCAGAAAAATATTCTCTGAAACGCTGAGACTTGGAATAAGATTGAGCTCTTGGTGGATAATCGCGATGCCGTTGCGCTCCGCTTCCTTGGGCGTCGCAAAATCGACCTCGCGACCACGAACCGTCATCTGTCCGCCGCTTCGACGATGAACACCGCTCAAAACCTTGACGAGTGTTGACTTGCCCGCACCGTTTTCGCCCATTACGGCATGGATTTCGCCAGCATAGACATCAAGATCGATGCTTCGCAGGGCCACGACGTGAGCAAAGGATTTGCTGATCCCGCGTAACGAGACGATTGGGGACTGGCTCTCCAAAATGCTCCTCCCAAAACATTCTTTCAAGTTGGTGTGTAACATGTTAGATGTTATTGGATCAGAGTCAAATATTTTAGTTTTGAGCGTTCACAGGATTTTCGCAGAGCAACAATGGGGGTCTGAACTTGCAGCTTCGTTCTCCGAGCAGAAACTTCAAAGAGCAAAAAATCGTCTCGGTCACGCGCAAAGACCAAGTTTACACGATATTGAGGCAGGCGATCATTTCGTCGCAATTGTCACCGGGCGAAACCATTCGCAAGGAGCTTGTTGCGGCGCAGCTGGGTGTTTCCCGCACCCCGGTCAGCGATGCAATAAACCGACTCGCGGATGAGGGCCTTGTTGAGATTTATCCGCAGACAGGAACTTTCGTTGCGCGGCTTTGGCTCGATAAGATAGAAACGGCGCAATTCGTCCGCGTCGCGCTCGAGACAGCCGCAATTCGCCGCACTGCGGAACGCGCAACTCCTGAAACCATCGCTCGTTTTCGGCAGAATCTGGAACGTCAGCGAAAGGCCGCCGATAAGCAGGATTTCGAACAGTTCTACGAACTCGACGAAGCGCTGCATGACCTTATTTGCGATGCTGCAGGACTAGTGGGGTTGCGCGAGATCGCTTCAAAGGAACGCAGTCAGATCGATCGCGTCAGAAGACTTTTGCTTCACTACGAAACCCGGATGATCGAGACTTTGGCAGAGCACGAGGCGATCATCTCGGCCATCGCCGACAGGGACCCCGGCAAGGCTGCCAAGACAATGGAAGCACATATAGCCCAGATGGGCAAAATGCTTTTGCATCTCAGAGATAAACGCCCGGAATTGTTTGGGAGCTAGTCGTGAAGGTTGCGTGAGATGGCAGAACCGATGGTCAGACCGCGAAACGTCGCCTCGAAACCGCCTCTTTCGGGTGAGCAAGCCATGATGCCTACTGAAGCGTCACCCGATGAAAACGGGGCCAGACGGGCTAGTTGCCATGCTCCACCATTGACAGAGAACTGCACCCGTACTGCATCCCCGTGACGCGTCAGTCGCACGTTTATCTCATCTTTAGTACTCGAACCATGAAGGGGGATGACGGACCAATCTGACGTACCGTTGGTGACGACGACGCTGAAATGCATCAGCCCATCCGTGTATTCGATACCGGTCTTGACCCAGTGGTGCGGGTCGATGCGCAGCATCAACCCTGCTTGATCGTAGAGCTTTTGATAATCACCGCAAACCGTAACGCTGGCCGTAAAATCACCACTGACCGGCGTCAAATAGGCATGGCCATTGTCACGCTCGAAACCGTAAAACGTCTGCTGCCAAAAGTCGGTCTTTTCCTTGGTCGCGAGGTGGAGTTCGTTGGCATCGCCGCTGAAGGCCGCCGGTTCGTTCAACCAGCTGAATAAATTGCCCATGGATCCAGATCTCGCACTTATGTTTATTCGAAGACATGTGCCTTACCAAGCACGACTATCTGAACACGACTCCCAACCGCGGGCAAATTGATACTTGTCGTCTTGATCACCAGCGAAGGCTTATCCAGCCTGCCATGATTATTGTCAGTCAGTGAAATGGCGATAGAACAAGAAGCACCGCCGAATTCAGTCCGGGTGATATTCCCGTAAAAACCCATATCATCATTGGCGTCAACAGACACCGGAGAAAGAACCACCTGCTCCGGCCGGAGCATGATCTTCGCAGGACCTGAGTGAAGTGAACTGGTTTCTATACGGCCGAGTGGGCAAACGGCCCAGCCATCGTTGAGCTGGGCATCCAGGATGATGATGTCACCCAAAAAGGCGGCAGTGTATGGATCGCGGGGATTCATATAGAGATCTTCGGGTGAACCTACTTGCAGAAGCTTGCCCTCCCGCAAAATGGCGACCTGATCAGCAAACGAGAGAGCTTCGGCCTGATCGTGGGTAACCAATATGGCGGTGATCTTCTGAGTGTGCAGCACCTCGGCCACCGATGTCCTGATACCTTCGCGGAGACCTGCATCAAGAGCCGAAAACGGTTCATCGAAAAGCATTAGTTTCGGCTGTCTGGCCAGTGCACGAGCGAGTGCAACACGCTGTTGCTGACCTCCTGACAATTGATGCGGACGTCTATCCCGCATAGCCGGCGTGAGTTCGACCATATCCATCAGGGCTAGAATGCGTTTGTCGCGTTGCGGAGTATTTCGTTCGAGCCCGAACCCAATGTTGTCGCTGACAGTCAAATGCGGAAATAAGGCACCATGCTGTGCGACGATGCCGATACTGCGACGATGTGCAGGCACCACAGCCGGTCCGTTTGCCAGAACACTTCCGTCCAACACAACCCGACCGGTATCAGGTACCTCGAACCCAGCGATCAAACGCAGCAGTGTGGTTTTCCCAGACCCGGAGGAGCCCACGACAGCGGTACGACTGCCTGCTGGCACAGCGATAGTGACATCGTCGAGAGCAACAACTTTTCCGTAGCGCTTGCTGATACCGGTGACGGTGAGAAATGTCATCGTCCACCCATTCTTTTCGATTGTGCATAAAGCAGAAGCGTCATGGGCAGGGACAAGAGCACCATCATGAGCGCGTAGGGTGCCGCACCCACATAGTCAATCTCGCTGGTAAGCGACCAGAACTGCATCGCAAGCGTCCGAGTGCCGTTTGGTGCCAGCATCAGCGTCGCCGTCAATTCGTTGGTTATTCCCAAGCCTACCAGTGCCATGCTGACCGCAACGCCGGGAGCAGCAAGGCGCATGGTGATCTGCCTGACTGCCTGTGCGGGTGACCGTCCAAGCGCCATGGCTGCCTGCTCAAGCTCGACCGGCACCTGCGCAATACTAGCGCGCAAACCAACGAGCGACCTGGGAAGAAATAGTAGGGCGTAGGCGAGTAGGAGCGTGAATACTGTCTGATACAGAGGAAGCGCGACGCGTACGGTTACAGTCACCAGCGCCAATGCCACCACCACTCCGGGCAAGGATCCGACATAGTAGTGACACGCCTCCATAATCCGTTGAAAACGGCCCGGCGCTCGAACTGAAAGCCAAGCCATTGGCACTGTGATAATGGTGGTCAGGAAGGCGCCCACAACTGCAAATATGATGGTTTGACCAAGAGCCATGCCAATCAGGTCCAAGCGCCAGCTGCCTATGCCGCCGAGAGACAGCCAACGGGCGAGAGTGACGAATGGAACGCCGAGAGACAGCCCGGCTGTGATCAGGCAAATCAGAAAAGCGGGTATCGCCAGCAAACCCAATCTGTGTTTGACCGGATCGCGTGCAGCACCCGAGCCGACCCGGGCATAGCGTTCATTGCCTCGCAAAAGTGCTTCAAGGCCCAAAAGGCCGAAGCAGCAAACGACCAACACGCCACCGAGCATATTGGCCGCGGGACCATTAAAGGCCGACTGAAACTGATCGACAATGGCCGTCGTGAACGTATCGAACCGTATCATGACGTAGAGACCATATTCGGCAAGGAGATGAAGCCCGATCAGCAACGAGCCCCCGCAAATAGCGAGACGCAATTGGGGCAACACTGCGAAAAAGAAGACACGCCACGGACCGTTGCCCAGAGAAGCGGCCGCATCCTCGATTGCCGGATCCAGCCGGCGGAGCTGGGCGGAAACCGGCAGATACAAGAATGGAAAATATGCCAAAACCGACACCAGAACGCCACCGAAAAGCCCATGCAGGCCGGGTATCAGGCTGACCCACGCGTAGCTTTGCACAAAAGCTGGGACTGCAAGCGGTGCTACTGCGAACCAGGACCAGATGCGCGCTCCGCGCAAATCGGTGCGCTCCGTGAGCCATGCAAGCGTCACTGCAAGGATGATGGATATCGGGATTGTGACCGCGAGCAGCAGTGCGGTATTGATCAGAAGCTCGCCCACTCGTGGCCGGAAAATCAGGGCCGAGGCGGTTTCCCAGCCGGTCTGTATGCCGATCCAGATGACAAACCCGACAGGCAGCAGCGAGACAAGCGAAACGATCGCTGCTGCCAGAACCACAGGCGCGTTCGACATCCAACGGCGCCGGATGAGCGGGTTGGGAGCTTGGAGAATATCGCCTGGCTGGTAAAGTGACTGGCTTGGCGGCAATGTAAATTGCTTTCATCGTTGCAGCTACAGTCAGTCAACAACTGACTGTAGCTGCCTGGAATTTGAACAACATCCCCGATGGAAGCACCGGGGATGTCGTGGCGAACTGTTAGCTCGACCAGAGTGTTACGGCTAGAGCAAACCAGCAGCAGTCATCAGCTCGGTGACCTTTTTGCTGTCAAGCTTCGACGGCTCGACTTTAGGAGCTTGCAGGTCAGTAAGCGGAACCAGTTTGGCGTTGGATGCGGCTCCCTCACCTACGGCATATTCGAAGGATGTGCCGTCTCGCAGGATCTCCTGGCCGCCTTTGCCGGTAACCCACTTTACGAATGCCTGTGCCTGCTCCTTGTGCTTGCTGGAGGCCAAAACACCGCCACCCGAGACGCTTACGAATGCGCCCGGATCTTCATTCTTGAAGTAGTGTGAGGCGATGTTTTTGCTGTTCTCTCCGGTCTTGGCCTGATCACCAAAGTAATAATAATGGTAGATAACTGCACCCTCGACCTCGCCGGCATTGACGGCCTTCATGGCAGTGCTGTTGCCCTTGTAGGGAGTGAAATTTTCCTTCATTGCTTTTAGCCAAGCAGCGGTTGCTTCTTCGCCCTTCAGCTGGAGAAGCGCACCGACAATTGCCTGGAAGTCAGCCCCGGACGGCGATGCTGCCCAACGGCCTTTCCAGCTTGCGTCCGCGAGATCCAGCATAGACTTTGGCAGTTTGTCCTCGGTCAGCTTGTTCTTGTCATAGACGAAAACGGTAGAGCGGGCTGCAACACCGACCCAATGACCATTGGCCGGGCGATAATTTTCGGGCACCTGAGCAAGCGTATCGGCGTTCAGAGGCTCGAACAGGTTAGCGTTGTCGACGAGCGCCATACCCGGTGAATTTTCGGTCAGGTATACATCCGCAGGTGAGGCAGCCCCTTCCTGGACAAGCTGGTTGGCGAATTCCATATCGCTACCGTTGCGCAAGGTTACCTTGATTCCCGTTTCCTTGGTGAAGCCAGCGGCCCAGGCTTCGGTCAGGCTTTCGTGTTGTGCGTTATAGACAACAATGCCTTCCGACTCACTCTGTGCCGTTGCCAGCATTGTTGAGCCGGCAAGACCGGCGGCAAAAGCCACGACTCCGGCCAGGAACGATAGAGAGAATTTCATGGCGACCTCCGTTTTTATGAGCATGCAGCCTGGACAGCTACACTTGCTTTCCGATAATCATTTATGATGAAAATTGTCAACTTATATCGCATTTGGGAACGGTTGCCGAATGGCATGCACCAGCGATTTTTGCTGTACATGGTTCCCTTCATATCGCTGACAAATACATCGGGCAGATTGCGATCAATTTGCGATTCGCACCGACTCCCAAATACCGAACCCCGCGCGCGCCTCACAGCAAAACGCATGCCTTGGAATTTCTATGTCCCAATCCATCAAACCGTCCCTCGCCCGATACGCCGCCAGCAGCAATTTCGACATGCCCCGACACTTGGGAACACGCTATGACGCGAAGGGAACCTTCCTGCTAGAACCGGGTAATACCGTTGTCTGTCATCTAATGGACGGCTCGGCCTCGGAGCGCGCTGTCATTGAGGTTCGAGATCGCATGCTGTCGATGCCCGATTCCGGCAAACTGGCGTTCACACCTGTGTCCAGCCTGCACATGACATTGTTTCAAGGCATCATCGAATATCGCCGCGCACTGCCGTATTGGCCGCTGGATGTTCCTCTCAATACCAGCATTGACGAGATGACGCGTCTGTACCTGGACCGTCTCAGGCAATTCGGAGGCTTCGGGTCGTTCAAAATCAAGGTGATTGACGTCACTCCCGTGGGTCTGACCGTCAGCGGGGCAACTTCGGAAGACGAAGCTCTCATCAAGAAATGGCGCGACGCACTCGCCGTTCCGTTCGGCTACCGCCATCCGGATCACGATACATATGTCTTTCACATCACCTTCGCTTATCCAGTTGACTGGTTGGCTGATGACCGCCTTCCCGTCTGGCAAAAGCTGTTGGACGAGTGTCTGCTCTATCTTGAGAGGACAGCGCCCATTATTGAAATTCATCCACCCGCCTTTTGCAGCTTCAATGACATGAACCACTTTGAAGAACTGCTGATTCTGGGCAACAAGCATCAACTAGCATCTGCGTCGAGCATGGCGAAATAAGCATGCGCATCGCCGTTCCGGTTGCGTCCACTGCCGGGCGCCGCAGCCCATAACTTCATAAAACTGTCATATTTGGGAAACGGAAAATTGAAGGGTCAGGGAAAAATATACATCTAAATGATTACCCCCTCCCCGGAGTTTCCCATGAGTTTTCGTCCAGCCGAAATGTTGGTTTTGCGTCGTTTTGGCGATGATCAGCTCGTTACACTCGCAAAACTAGCTATCGAAACCGCCTTTCAGCCCGTTGTTGAAGCCGCAAGCGGTGCGACATTTGGTTATGAATCGTTGATGCGTGGCTATGACCGCCTGGGCTTCCAATCGCCTTTGGAACTTCTGGACAAAGCTCACGACGTCAATCAATTGCTAGAGCTTGAGCAAATGGTAAACAGTCGCGCCTTTGCCGAGTTCGGCGGACTGCCCGGCTATAGCCAGCGAATGCTCTTTATCAACATGGATGCAAGGCTCGTTGGCCTCGGCAGCGATATCGTGGAACGACTCACCAATCATTTAACCAAAGCAGGGATACGCCCTTCCTCAATCTGCTTCGAACTGTCAGAACGCTTCGACAACGCACAGGATCCGGCGTTTTCTGAACTCATCAAAAAGCTACGCCATTCCGGTTTCAAGCTGGCCATCGATGATTTTGGAGTTGGCTTCAACGGCCTTAAGCTGCTCTGCGACTATGCAACGGATTATGTCAAAATCGACCGTCATTTCGTATCGAAGCTGGATGCCACACCACGCAAACGGCACATCGTCAAACAGATCGTTCAGACCGCGCATATGCTCGGCGCCCGGATCATCGCTGAAGGGGTTGAAACTGAAGCAGAATTCGTAATCTGCCGGGAACTTGGCTGCGATCTCGTGCAAGGATATTTCATCGCGCGCCCTACCACGCATTTTGGCGAATTGCAGGATTCGTATCCTCATCTCGAACAGGCGGGATCCTTACGCAGGCAGACCACAACGCTGGACAGCATCCTGATCAGAGCGCAGGTACAGCGCCTGCCTGCCGTGCGAGAAAATGATGATCTCGACAAGGTCTTCGAGCTTTTCCGCAACAACCCGCAACAAAGCTTCTTTCCCATCCTCGGGGCCAATGACGAGCCACGCGGCGTACTGCACGAGCATCATGTCAAAGAGAGAATTTATCACCCGTTCGGTCGTGACCTATTGAAGAACCGTATCTATCAGCGCGGGATCGCGCACTTCGTTACCGAGGCGCCCATTGCAGATATTAATACGCCTGCCGAGCAAATGCTGAAAATCTTCGCTGGCATGAATGGCAGCGATTGCGTGATCCTGACGGAAAATCTTCGCTATGCGGGCGTGCTTTCAGCTTCGTCGCTTTTGAAAATTATCAATGAAAAGCTACTCAAGACGGCCCAGGACCAGAATCCGCTAACCAGCCTTCCGGGTAACAGATCCATTCGCGACTATGTCCAGGATGTCATGCGCGACGGCTCCGACACGCGGTACTTCTGTTATTTCGACTTCGACAATTTCAAGCCCTTCAACGATCACTATGGTTTTCAGAAGGGTGATCTCGCCATTGCTCTTTTCGCCTCTTTGCTCAGACACCATTTCGTCGGAGAAGATAAATTCCTCGGCCATGTCGGTGGAGATGACTTTTTCGTCGGCATAACAGGAGGAACACGCGGCGAGCTGGAACCAGTATTGACACAACTGTTGCTAGATTTCAGCGTCAAAGTCCGCGAACTTTACAGCCCGGAAGACCGCGCAGCTGGTGTTATCCTCGCCCATGACAGGACGGGCGGCGAACGTCTATTCCCGCTGATGCGCTGCAGCGTCGCCGTATTGGAAATTGCGCAAGGCCATATGCAGGTCGACGTAAACCGCGTTAGCGCATCAATCGCCACCATCAAGGCTTCGGCAAAGGAAAGCGTGACAGGTCTGGTTTTTAGCGGATTGAGCGAAATGTAGCGTCGCGGCCCACGGACAGAAGCCCAGGCCGCGACATGATTGTTACTTTGGCTGCCGCGATGCAACAGCTTCCATCAGCTTGCCAGCAAGCATCTCATATTTCTCATCATAGTGATGGTCCCCGGCAAGCTCGATCTTCTGAACTGCCGCAAGCGATGGAGCCGTGCACGCCGTATCATCCTCTTCCGAACCATAAACGCATAGGACCTTGTCCAGCGGCAGCTTTGCAACTGCCGGTGCTACTTCATTATCGCCGCCCAAGCCAAGCCACGCACCAACAGAAACCTGAAACGGCGTGGTCTCTTCCGTGCCGATCAAGCCGACGAGACTGATGCGGTCTTGCAGCTGTTTCGGCAGAAAGGGCCACGAGAATGGGATCGTATTAGCACCGAAAGAATAGCCGAGCAAAACCACCGGCAATTTGCCGGAGGGGTCAGCCTTGGCGACAATCCTCGTAATGTCCTTGGCGATGTCTTCCGGTTTGCGCAGCGACCAGAAATAACGCAGCGAATCTACGCCGACAACGTGCACACCCTTTTTCGCAATGATGTCGCCAACTGATTTGTCGATATCGCGCCAGCCGCCATCGCCGGAGAAGAATACCGCGAGGTATTTAGCCTGGCCATCAGCGGCAGGAACGTCGATGGTGGGCAAGGCCTCCGCTGAAGCATCTTCCTTGGCAATATCGACTGCTGCATCAGCCGCTATTACAAACCGCTCAGCTTTGGTGGCACCAATTTTTTCCTGCGCTAGAAAAAATCCGGCACTCGGAGGACCCTTGGGATCAGTGTCGGGCTTCTCCCGCACAATCGTCGTCGGATTGGGTAGGTCGGCGTCATAGGAGTAGCTGAACCCCTCGCCCGGAACGGCTTCGTAGTCCGCACCCTCGCATGAGGGAAGCTTCGTTTTGAGCGCCACTGATGGATCGACTGAAACCGCACCGGCAAGCGTCGCGGCTGGAGCGTCGGACATCGACGCATAAGCCATGACACCACCCTCGCCGATACCGATAACCACCGGATGCATATAGGTATCGACGGCAATCTGGCGCTGAGCTTCCTTTGCTATGCCTTCAAGATCGGAAACAAAATAGGTGCAATCGCCCGTGTCCTGATCGAGTTCCTTGCGCCATTTCTCCAGGTCAACAGTCAGCACGAGAAAATCGCGATCCAGCAGCAGTTTCGTCAAGGTTTCATCGTCAGCGCCGAGACCACCCTTCTGCGACACAAGGATGGCAATACCTGTCGGCTTGCCAGCTGGTTTCAACAGCGGGACGTCGTTAAGGCGCTCGGACGAAATGAGAATTCGGCCGCCCGAAGACCCGAAACCAAACCAAGGGAAAAAATGAAGCGCTGTAGAAAGACCCACGCTAACGAGGACAAGTGCAAGTATGGCGAAGAGGTAGGGCCTGCGAATAAATTTCATCGTTTAAAGACCTCGAAGGGGCTGCCGCTAACCAGGTTTGTCGCATCGATCAGCGAACGAGGTGTCGCGAGGCCCGGGGGGCAAATCAGATAATAGGGAGTCCATTTCGGGCCGAACTTATCCTTGAAAGCGCGCAGTCCGTCAAACCGATAAAATTCAGCGCCGCGGCGGTAGATAAATGAACCGATACGGTTCCACCGGGAGGCCAGATGGCTATCGGAAAGGCCTGACAGGGGCGCAGCGCCAAGATTGAACCAGCGGTAGCCTTCCCCCTTGGCAGCCATCAGGAGATTGGCGAACAACCCATCCATAATGACGCTGGATGCATCAGGCACATGCCGCATCAGATCGACGGCAATTTCCTGATTACCTGCACCGCGCCACACATTGGCAAAGGCCACGATCGCGCCTTCCTTGCGCAGGACTGCGATGTCGAAGTGTGAAAGGTAGGCATTTTCGAACGAACCGAGCGAGAAACGCTTCTCGGAACCAGATTTCATTTCGAGCCAGGCATCGGACACGGCGCGAAGTTCATCCATGCTATCCGCGGTTTGGTCCTTTGGAAGGATTTCAAAGCTGATCCCTTCCTTTTCCAAGCGCCGGGCGGCGTAGCGCAGGGGCTGGCGCTTGGAGCCCTCAAGCGAGAAATCGCTGAGATCAACGCGTGCAACTTCGCCGAGCTTCAGGGCAGTCAAGCCCATATCCAGGAACAGAGGCAGTCTTTCCGGACCTACCCCGTAGAATACCGTTCTAGTACCGGTGCGATCTGCCAGTCCTCGAAAAGCCCAGGCCAGATCGGCAATCACTTCATCGCTGCCCACTGGTTCCCCCATTGAAACCAGACTTCCGCCCGAACGGGCATACATGACAAAACCTTTGCCTTTGGGATCCATCAGGAAGCGCTTGTCACCAAGCAAAGCAAGCGCATCCGAAGCGCTCGGGGACATAGCAACGAGATCGGGCACCTGTTCCGGAATGGGCTGGGCGCGCAGTTTGCTCCGGCCAACACCATTGATGATTGTATTGATCGTTATCGCCGCGAGAACAGTCAGGATGAGTACAGAAACACGAAGGAAACGCGATGCCTGTGCATCCCATGCAAACTCCCACCACAGTTCATTCGCATATTCGACATGCCGATAGGCGAAAAGACCGAGCCAGAGAATGGCAAACGCTGTTGTGCCGACGCTGGCCAGCCAGCCCCAGGACAAGCTGAAATGCTCGCCCAGCGGTTTGCGATAAAATGAATCGCGAAATAGCAGAAGCGTGCCTGCCATCAAAGCAAGCATGAGCGCTTCTTCCCAGGCAAAGGCCTTGCTCAATGCGAAGATCGCCCCAAGGCTGAAGAGGATCAGCGCGAGGAACCAGGCGCGCCAGAGACGCCGTGCGAGGCCCCGCGCGACGATCAGCAACGCCAACCCGACGAAGCTCGCGCCAAGATGGGACATTTCCAGAAATGGTAAGGGCAATATGTCGGCAAGCATTTCCAGCCGGTGGTGAAGATCGGGAATGACCGCGGAAATAAGCAGAACGATACCGCCAAGAAAGGCGATGCCAGCCGAGAGCGGCGGGATGAGCGGCTCGAACATTCGCACAGCGGAAATGGTTGGGCCGGCGATGAGATGGCGGCGGCGCAAGACTTCAGAAACGACGAAACCTGCTATCGCCGCCAGAAACGGAATGAGCGTGTAGATGACGCGATATGCGACAAGCGCCGCTATAGCGTCGGGATTTTGCCCCAATCCAAGGCCCGCAACAATGGTCGCTTCAAATGCACCGATGCCGCCGGGTGCATGGCTGATGATACCAAGAGCGACAGCGACCACGTAGACAAGAGCAAACGCTGGAATACTGTTCACAGAGCCTGCCGGAAGCAGGACATAGAGTGTCGCGGCGGCCGCGGCCACATCCACCAGACCGGCCAAAATCTGCAGCAGGGCACCCTGCGACGAGGGTAAGCGAACCGATAGGCGGCCGATGTTAAGCGTGCGCTCGCGGCGAGAAAGCCAGTACAACAGGACCGCCACGGCAAGGAGAACCAACATACCGATAAGTTGATCGAGAACCGGTCCGAACGATAATATCCAGGGTATCCGTGAGGGATCGATGACGAGGGCGACAGCAATCAGGATGGTGAAAGCAAACCAGATCGCCATCCAGGAAGTACCGATAATCCGGCCGATATCGGCGATATCGATCCCTTCGGCGGCATAGACCCGATAGCGAAGCGCGCCGCCGGTAAGCAGGGAAAACCCGAGAGCGTTTGAGATTGCATATCCCGCACCGCCCGCCATGGCTGATATGTGATAGGGCACTCGCCCCGGTGCGATGGTTTCGACAGCAACCACATCATAGAGCGCAACGGCAGCGAAACTCACAAAAGTAAAGAATAGCGCAGTCAGCAGGACACTGCCTGGTATGGCATGGAGGGACTGCTTGACATCACGGATCGAAATGCCGCTAGAAAGATGATCCAGAACCAGCAGGCCGATCACGGCAACTGCTATTCCGAAAAACGCAAACAATGCGGATTTTGTCTTCTTGCCCCACGGCAGTCTTGACTGCGCGCGAGCTTCGATCCTGCGTGTTTGCTTTTCGTTGCCAGGAATGGACGTCATAAGGGGTTCCGGAGCCAGAAACGGATTAAAGTAATTTTGATTTCACCATGAAATTGTGACGGCGTCATTAGCCCTGCAATAATGGCGGGATTGAGCCGAGAAAAGGCAAATTAAACAACACCCGCATCAACGCCGGTTAAACACGTTGGACCTGTTATTTGAATACTGGTGATAGGGTCGATTCGACTTAAGCTGCATCCAAGACCAGGTGGCGATGGCTTCCCGGTGCTTTGACACGACCCAGGGCGGCCGATGGCGGTTTTAGTCCCATGCCTTCAGCAATGGCTGTCGCAACAGAATTGCTGTTTTGAATGAGAAAAGAATAACGCAGCTTGGACAGCCGGATTCGCTCGGCAACATCCACTGCTGTACGCCAACGCGCGGCAATCGAGGAAACGCTACCTTCCAGAAGCAGCGTCGTGCGCGACGCAGGCCGCACATAGAATTCAGGACAATATACGAGGTCGCGTTTAGCATAATCAGTGACAACGGCAGTCAGGGGGCCGCGAATGGCGCAATAGTTGAAACTGCCATCCGCATGGGCGGCACCGCCATTGATTTCGTAGAGTGGCCTGCCGGTGTCATCGGTCCAGACAACAAAATTATGGCTGACAATCCCCGCGAAACGCGGGATTGGATAGGAGCCAAAAAGAATGCGGTGGTTCATGAAGCGTGACTTTAAGTGACAGAATTATGACTAAGGAAGTTCCTCAATAGAGCATTTTTCAGCAAAGACAATACGCAGGTCTTTCACAGAATTTTGAGCTTTTTATACTTAGCCGACACACTACCACTGCAGTTGAAATCAACAGCAGGGAATCCCCGCGGAAACATCCATTTCTCAGCCATAACCGAATTATTTGTTGGAATATTTACGGCCTTTTCCGAAAATAATACGGGAAAATTTATTTTGCCTGTTTTTGCTGATTGGCAGAAGCAACTGTTACATTTCGTTGACAAAACATCGGCGTCAGACAACACGTACGCGAATTTCGCCAATTCCGTCCACACCTCCGATCATTTCGTCGCCAGGTAAGATAGCGCCCACGCCAGCTGGAGTGCCCGTATAGATGAGATCACCGGCCTGCAGCGTAAACAGTGTCGAGAGATAGCCGATCGTCTCCGGCACTTTCCAAATCATTTGATCCAGGTCGCCACGCTGTCGTTCAGCTCCGTTGACTTTCAACCAGACAGCACCCTTGGCCGGATGACCGATGTGTGTGGCAGGCACGACAGCCGAACAGGGCGCAGACGCTTCGAATGCCTTTCCAACTTCCCAAGGACGGCCAAGTTTCTTGGCTTCCCCTTGCAGATCGCGGCGAGTCATGTCGAGACCAACTGCATAGCCAAATACATGATCGAGCGCATTTTCAGTGGCAATGTCGGAGCCACCCCTTCCGAGCGCAACAACCATTTCCATTTCGAAATGGACATCCTTTGTCGCGGACGGATAGGGGAAATCGCTGCCACCAGTGAGAAGGCAATCCGGATTTTTTTGGAAGAAAAACGGCGGCTCGCGGTCAGGATCATGTCCCATCTCGATGGCGTGATCGGCATAATTCCGCCCGACGCAATAAATCCTATGAACCGGAAACAGCTTATCAGAGCCGATAACCGGCAAGGACGGTTGCGGAAGTGGCTCGAAAACAAATTCATTCTGATGCATTCTTATTCTCACCTCGAATTAATTGGCTGACCTTCATCTCAGTCTTCTCAGACAGCATGACACATACTAGGTGTTATAGAGATCAGACAAATCGCCAATGCAACCTGTCATAGGCAGCGGCATAAAGCCCTCAACAAGGATTCCGACCTTTCCCATGCATCAGAGACTTGATTTGCGAAATCCGTTACATGCGGACGACAGCGATGATTTCCTGCTGGAACAAGTCCAGCGGGCGAGTTTCCGCTATTTCTGGGAAGGCGCTCATCCGCAAAGCGGTCTCGCGCGCGACCGCTCCAGCCGGACGTCCGATCCAACTAATGACCTCGTCGCTATTGGCGGATCCGGCTTCGGTTTCATGGCTATCCTCGTTGCCGTTGAGCGCGGCTGGATTACACGCGATGAGGCACAGGTCCGTATTGAAAAGATGCTGTCGGTGCTCGAACGCACGAAACGCTATCGAGGCGTCTTTCCGCACTTCATCAATGGTGTGGATGGCACGACCGTACCCTTTACCCGCTTGGATGATGGTGGTGACCTGGTTGAAACGTCGCTTCTCGTTCAAGGACTGATTTGTGTCCGACAATATTTTGCCTCCAACGGCCCCAAAGACACCGCCATGCGTGACAGGATCAATCGGCTGTGGCGATCGGTCCAGTGGGATTCCCACATCAAACCGGGGGAAAAGGTTCTCTACTGGCACCACAGTCCAAAATTTGGTTGGGCCCGCAATGTGCCGATCCGGGGCTGGAACGAAGCGTTGATCACTTACATTCTGGCTGCCGCCTCCCCTGACCATGGCATCGATCCAGAGATTTATCATGAAGGTTTTGCGTCAGATGGCGCCTTCGTCAATGGGCGACACTATTATGGCGTCAGGTTGCCACTCGGCCCGGACTTTGGCGGCCCCATGTTCTTTGCGCACTATTCTTTCTGCGGCCTGGATCCGCGTGGGCTTACAGACCAATACGCCGATTACTGGTTGCAAAATTGCAGCCACGCGGAAATCAACTACCTGCACAGCGTTCACAATCCACATGGCTATATCGGCTATGGTCAAGATTGCTGGGGCCTATCTTCCAGTCACGGTCCGAGAGGCTACAGGGTAAGTTCGCCCGGTTCAGATTTCGGTTTGATTGCGCCCACTGCCGCTCTCAGCAGCCTGCCCTACGTACCAGAATTCTCGATGCGCGCCTTGCGCCATTTCCTGACACTCCCCCATGGCAAGGTGAACGGCAGGTTTGGCTTCGTCGATGCGTTTTCGCCTTCCAGAAAATGGTTTGCCAGAACCTACCTCGCGATAGACCAGGGCCCTACCATCGCCATGATCGAAAACCACAGAAGCGGCCTACTGTGGAAGCTCTTCATGAGCGCTCCGGAAATCCAGAATTCTCTCCAAAACCTTGGCTTTGCAAGCCCTCATCTGGGCGGACCACGGGAACCAAACAACGGTTGAGGCATTGCTTCTCTCAGGGCAATTGATCATCTTCTGATCGAACTCCGCGTCCTCCCAATCAAGGATCAAACATGAAAATCCATGCTGTTTTCAACCGCGATGGCGGTACGTTTCGCACCATGGATATCAAGTTGTTCGCTGAAACAGCCAAGGAAATTTTTGAAAAGCATGGCCATACGTTTGAGAGCGAGATTGTAGCTGGCAAAAGCATTGTGAGGGCGTTGCAAAAAGTTGCGGCCGAAGCGGGCGAGCACGTTCTGATGGCAGGAGGCGGCGACGGCACGATTTCGGCCGCCGCTGATGTTGCCTGGAAAGCCAAGGTGCCGCTCGCTGTACTTCCCGCTGGAACCATGAACCTCTTTGCACGGGCCTTGAAAATTCCGCTGGACCTCAATGCAGCCTTGGAAAGCCTCGCCAGCGGCACCATTCAGGCGGTCGACATTTCCACTGCCAATGAGGAAAGCTTTGTTCATCAGTTTTCGATTGGTTTCCAGCCGCAGATGATCAAGCTTCGCAACACCTTGGAGTATCGCTCCCGCTGGGGTAAGCGTCTTGCAAGCATCCGCGCATTCGCCAAAGCCATGGGCAACCCGCCGCGCTTCGCCGTGCGCATGGTCATCGACGGCACCCCGACAGAACGAACCGTTTCCGCTATCTCGATTTCGAATAATCCTTATGGTAGCGGCGTTTTACCGGTACCTGACAACGTCGACCACGGCGAATTGGGCGTCTACGTTGCCGGAGGCCTAACCCCTGGCACTATAGTAAAGTTGGCGTTCAGCGTTCTGACCGGGTCGTGGCGCCGCAATCCGGACGTCGATGAAATTCTTGCGAAGGAAGTTGAGTTGCACTTTCCGCACCTGCGGCGCAGCGCAAAAGCAACTATCGACGGTGAGTTGATCCCGCTCGCGCGAAACGTCAAAATTGTCATTCATGCGGGAGAACTTCAGGTTCTTGTCCCTCAAGACACACTTTCCATATGAAAACGGCGCGGTTTTGACCGCGCCGTTCAGTCTAGCTGGATACGATGTCAGCTACTTTTCTTGGATTTCTTGACTGGCGCCGGCTCGCCAGCCGCCTTCCTCGCCGCGGCCTCTTCGGCAGCGAGCTGATCGGCGCTCTTTGGCATTGTGTCGACGACAGAGCGCACTTTACCCTTGTCGGTAACGGTGCACATTGCATCGCGAATATCGACCTTCAAACGCACCTGGTTTACGCCGCCACCCATTGGTTCGGCGTCGACGGCCTTGATGTTGCTTTCGCCCATGAAATATTTGGAAGATGCTGCAGCAATGCACGGTTGAGCGAGAGCAGCGTTCACCGGTGGACGCACGGGCGCAAAAGTCGGCATGGTCGGCATCATGCTGGGTGCCCCGGTCGTAGAACATGCTGCCAGTGGAATAAGGACTGCCAAAGGGGCAATCCGGCTTAAAATATCGGTAGGCAGGCGCATGGTTCTCTCCGCAAAGTCTTATCGCAGGATTGGATATAGGCCGGAAACTATTCGGTTTTTGTCATTTGTCTAGTGGCACAACTGCCACAATGGGACTTTATTGCCACAAGTCCATCCCAGTACGTCAGCGGGAGGCTGACAGCATCCAGTTGAGTACGCCGCGCCAGTCTGTCATACGGATTGGCGTGCCGTGATTGCCGCTCTCAAATCGATGAAACCGCGCGGGATACCCCGGTGCCGATGTCCGTATCTTCTGGTAGAACGCCTGCTGCTTTTCGACAGCAAAAACCGGATCACGACTGCCATGGCCGAAGAAGACCGGCACGCGACGTTTGAACGGAGCAGATCCGATGAAGTGCTCATCCCATCGCGATCCGAGAATGATCAGGCCTGAGATGTTCCTGGAAGTTTCGGCATCCTGCGCCAGCTTCCAGCATAATGAGCCGCCCATCGATCCACAAGCGACGAAGAGTTTTGCTTGTGGCGATTGCGCCTTGAAATAATCTATCACACCCGCAACTTCGCTTTCGCCCTTGTCTCCGAAGTCACTAAATTCTGGTGTGATATAGAGTCCTCCATTGCGATCCATCAGGTTTTTCAGCCGATTGAAGTTGCCGCCGAATGTGAAGTCGTTCATGCCTTGCTGGCGATTGCCACCCTGGCCGTGCAGATAAATGGTAATGACAGACGCGCCTGAAAGTTTCCCCACCGCCATGAGCTTTAGCGGTCCCTTGTCTGTAGTAACGACAAGGTCCTTTTGCGAACGTTTCGGCTGAAGTGAGATGTAGTTCTGTTTGACGCGTCGTTCCGGCACCTGATCGCGACCGTTTATGTCCCGCATTTCGTTATAATCGACCACGACATAGTCACCACCGTCGCCGGTCTTCAGAATACCCGGATAGGCGAAGAGATCATCTTTGTAGGGTTCGAGCTGCAATGCCGCCGCGGGGCTCGAAAGGCAAACCAAAGCCAGTGCGCCGAGAATAAGGGACCTGATCAAGCGAATTTCCTATCGGATGGGCTCGGTAATAGTACCACCCGCGCGATGCAGCATATCCGGCGTATCGACGTCAAGGGCAGCCGCCTCGCCAAGCTCCACATCGATGACAGGAATATCTCCACGCTCGATCAAATGACGTGCACCAACGTCACCCGCCAGACTGAACACTTCGTTGAACAAGATGCGCGGCAGGATCACCGGATTGCCGCGTTTGCCCTCGAAAGTCGCCCTCACGACGGATTGACCGCCGGCGCTTTGAAAACGCCTGATCATAGCCTGCAGATCAGTCGCGGACAGAGCAGGCATGTCGGCCAGGAGCATCATGACGCCATCGGACGACGATGGCACGTTCCTGATCGCGGTTTGCAGCGATGAGGCCAGCCCGCTGGCGTAGTCCTTGTTGAGGGCGATCACCACGTTGAGCCCATCCAGCGCCGCGCTGCATTGCTCTGCCATATGTCCGAGTACGGCGACGACAGGACGCCCACCCGCCTGGATCGCAGTCTGTGCGGAGCGGCGTATCAGCGGTACATCATCGAAAGTGGCCAGCAATTTGTTCGGCCCCATCATGCGGGTCGACTGACCGGCAGCGAGCAACGCGATTGCAACATCGGGCCGAGCTGCCGACGGGCGTGGATCGCGCGGCTGCGGCCGCGTTGGAATTTCCATCAACAAGCCCCCGACGCCCATTCCGACGATGTCTGCCTTGGTCACAGGCACATTCGCCATCAGCCGGTCGAGCACCCAATCAAAGCCGTTTTCCTTGGGGCTCCTCGCGCAACCGGGAGCGCCGATCAAGGGTTTTTCATCAAGTTCGCCGAGGATCAGCAGATTTCCCGGATCGACCGGCATGCCGATATGACTAACAGCTCCGCCTGCCGCCCTGATTGCCGCGGGAACGATATCGTCCTGATCGACCACAGCGGAAGCGCCAAAGACGACGACGAAGTCATTTGCTTTCTGCAATTTGCGTATCGCTTCCGCCAGCGGTTTGCTCGCATGGGGTGGGCGCAGTTCGGATGTCACAACTCCATGGTTGGCTGCAATCCGTGCTTCGATGACACGGCGCGTCTTGTCGAGCACTGTCGGCTTGATTGAAGGCAGCGTCGTCTGGATCAAGCCAATTCGCGAGCCTGCAAAGCCTCGCACGGCAAAGGTCGTGCGACCACGTGCCAACTCCGTGATTCTGTCAACTACAGACACAGGAACTGCAAAAGGAATGATCTTGATGGTCGCAACCATCTGCTGCGGCTCGACCCTGTCGAACGCTTTCAACGTGGCGATCGTCACGGAAGGATCGACCGCGTTGATGGCATTGATCAAGTCAGCGTCCACCGTAAAAAGCCCCGCCGTTTCGGCATAGCAATTGACCCGGCCGGTCGATGCTGGCCCCGCCCGCACGCCCGACCATCTCAATGCTGCAGTTATTTGTTTGGCCGCTTCGTTCTCTTCGAGATCAGCGTCTTGCAAGCGCGCTGCAATGACGTGGGTCACGCCTGCTTCGCGCAATTGCCGAAGGTCATGTTCGTTGAGGACATGTCCCTTTTTCAGCTTCAGGTTCGCTGTATGGGTCGAGTGCGCAAGAATCGCGCCAAGCGCGTCCTTGAGAGGAATTTCACCAAAGATCATGCTGTCTTTTCCAGATGCCGCGCGGTTTGGAGTCCTCTCGCGCGAAATGCCTTGATCACCTCGGCCATAACTGCAACGGCGATCTCAGCGGGACTGGCAGCACCGATATCAAGGCCGATAGGCGAATGAATCAAAGCGATTTCATCCTCGCTGAACCCCAGCACCTTGAGCCGCTCGACACGCTTTGCATGCGTCTTGCGGCTGCCCAGCGCGCCGACGTAAAAGCATCCAGCTTTTAGAGCCCGCTCCAGCGCCTGATCATCGATTTTCGGGTCATGCGTGACGACAGCAACCGCCGTATAGGGATCAAGTGGTCGCTGCTCGAGTATATCCTGCGGCCATTCTGCAAAGAGTTTGATATCCGGGAAGCGCTCCGGCGTGGCAAACGCCGTACGCGGATCGACGATTTCCATATCGTATCCAGCAATCTTTGCCATCGGCGCCAAGGCCTGGCTGATGTGCACAGCGCCAATCACCACCAGACGTGGTGGCGGCACGTGGACGTTCAGAAAGAACGCCCGGCCCTCAATCTCAGCGACGCTAGATCTTCCAGACAGGAACGCCTGCTTAACTGCATCGCCGAGCAGACCGGCAACCGGATCGCCCTCCTTGATCACGCGGTCACGCCCGTCGCCAAGATCGGTCAGCAACAATGCCGCACGGCGGGCTTGCCGTTCTGCATTGAGTTTCTTCAGACAATAGGGATCCATGCTCAACCCAGCCGTTCGACATAGACTTTGATACGTCCGCCGCAGGACAGACCGACCTGCCAGGCAGTTTCGTCGGCGACACCGAACTCGAGCATGCGCGGGGTGCCCTGGCTGATCACATCCATGGCTTCGGCAATGACCGAACCCTCAACGCACCCGCCAGAAACCGAACCCTCGAAATTGCCCGCCTCGTCGATCACAAGATGGCTGCCGACGGGGCGTGGTGCCGATCCCCAGGTTTCGACGACAGTAGCAATCGCCACGTCGCGGCCTTCGGCCATCCAGCTTTCGGCGATCAGCAGCGGATCTCGTATTTGTTCACTAGGGTTTTGCATTGTATGACAGTACCACAAACTTCAATATCGGTGCAACCAGCGCTTCGGATCATCGTCGTTGCCGCGCGGTCGGCTGAGTGCCCGGCACAGATCCTCCAAAGCATCCATATTGTGGACGGCACGAAAGTCGTCAACGTACGGTAACATAGCTTTTACACCACGGGCGCGTGGCTCAAAACCTTCAAATCGGAGTAAGGGATTGAGCCAGATCAGCCGGCGGCAAGATTTCGATAGCCGCTCCATCTCGGCTTCGAGGCCGCTCGTATTCTCGCGCTCCAGTCCGTCGGTAATCAGCAGCACTACTGCACCTTGGCTGAGAACGCGTCTCGACCAATGACGATTGAATTCCCGCAGGGTTTCGCCAATGCGTGTACCGCCTGACCAATCCTGTACAGCACCCGTGCAATGGGCAATCGCATCATCCGGGTCACGATAGCGCAGGGACCGCGTGATGTTGCTCAGCCGCGTGCCAAAGACGAAGCAATGGACCCGGCGACGCTTCGCCATCATCGCATGCATGAAATGCAGGAAAATGCGGGTGTATTGGCTCATAGAACCCGAAATATCGGCAAGCACGACCAATGGCGGATGCACTTCGCGACGCGAGCGAAATTTCGGTAAAATGAGATCACCACCGGTCCGCAGGCTCGCACGCATCATCGCTCTGGGATCGATACGCGCGCCCTTGGGATCACTGCGGAAACGCCTCGTCTCGACTTCATCGACGGGTAGCGTCAGCTCATCCATCGCCCGGCGCGCCTGGCTGAGCTCATCGGCCGACATCTGGGCAAAGTCCTTGGTCCGCAGCACTTCCTTGCCGGAAAATGTCAAACGCGCGTCCACATCGATCTCGGGCGGGATTTCCCCAGGCTGGTTGCGCGAGCTTTCTTTGAACAGCGCTTCGGCCACGCGAGCTTCGGCAGCCCTTGGCTTCGATCGTTCGCGCGCCAAGGCAACGGGCGAGAACATGGCCAGCATTTTCTCGATCAGCTCGCGGGAGCGCCAGTAAAGCCGGAACGCCTCATCGAATGTCGCATGATCCTCGCGGCGGTTGACGAGCACACTGTGCAATGTCCAATAAAAATCATCCCGAGAGCCGATACCACCGGCCAAAACCGCCTCGATCGCATCCCTGACGGAAGCCGGGCCAACCCGCAACCCGGCCTTTCGCAAGGTGCGGGCAAAATAGACGATATTATCCGCAAGGCGGCTTTCAGTCCGTGCTATTTCGGGTGATGAGGCGAATGTTTCCATGTTACGCCGCGTTCAGTTCCGCCTTGACCTCATCGAGTATTCGCCGCCCCTCGCCGCCGGAAATCCTGGCTATATCATCCTGATACTTGAGCAAAACGCCGATTGTGTCGGATACGGTTTCCGGATCCAGTGCCAACTTGTCCATTTCGGTCAAGGCCCCCGCCCAGTCGATCGTTTCGGCGACACCCGGTAGCTTGAACAAATCCATATCACGCAATTTCTGCACGTACCGGACGATTTCATCCGACAGGCGCTCATTCGCCGCAGGGACTTTGCGGCGGACGATCTCAAGCTCCCGTGCAGCGGAGGGATAGTCTACCCAATGATAGAGACACCGGCGTTTCAGTGCGTCATGGATCTCGCGAGTCCGATTGGTCGTTATGATGACGATTGGTGGTTCGGCAGCACGGATTGTTCCAAGTTCCGGAATCGTGACCTGATAGTCCGACAGCACTTCGAGCAGGAAGGCTTCAAAAGCTTCATCGGTCCGGTCAAGCTCGTCGATCAAAAAGATCGGCGCTTTACCCGGTTTACCCGACAGCGCTTGCAGAACAGGCCGCCGGATCAGGAATTTCTCTGAAAAAACATTGCGTTCTATGGCTTTCTTATCAACCTTGCCACTCGCTTCATCGAGACGAATCTCGATCATCTGCGCCGCATAGTTCCACTCATAGACAGCAGAAGAAACGTCGAGCCCTTCATAGCATTGCAGGCGGATCAGCGGTCGGTCCAGCGTTGCCGCGAGTACTTTGGCGATCTCTGTCTTTCCGACGCCAGCCTCGCCTTCCAGAAACAAGGGTCTCTTCATTCGCAAGCTTAGGAACAGCACCGTCGCCAACGCGCGGTCCGCGACATATCCGCCAGCTTCGAGCAGAGCCAGCGTGTCTTCGATCGATTGCGGCAGTTCAGCCATGGCGTCTCCGGTGCTAGTCTCCCGAACTGTGATAGGAGCGATTGAGATAGATCAATGAACGGCCAGGATCGCCCATATTGAGGGCGGTGACCTTGCCATAGATCACATAATGCGTCGCGACTTCGTGCGTTGCTATGATGCGGCAATCGAAGCTCGCCAAGGCGTTGGTGAGAACAGGGGCACCGGTTTGCAGTGTCTGCCAATGCCCGAGCGCAAACCTGTCCGGCTGGGACAGATCGCCCTTGCCTGAAAAGGCTTCGGAAAGCGCCTGCTGTTGGAACGAGAGCGTATTCAGTGCGAAAACCTGATTTTCGATGAACAGGTGGTTGAAGTCATGATTGCGATTGAGACACACGAGCATAGTCGCTGGATTGTCAGAAACCGAGCATACTGCCGAAATCGTAACGCCGCGGCGGCCTGCCGGACCATCGGTGGTAAGGATATGAACCGCCTCGGCAAAATGACTCATGGCATTGCGAAATGCGAGCGGCTCTATTTTCTGATCTTTGGCAATTAGCACTATTCTATTTCCGTTGTCCGAACCATCACTATCGCAACATGTGTCTCAACCATAGGGGCAGGCGATATTTTCCGATAACTTCCTTTTATATAGCGCGAGATTGCTAAGAATGAAGGAAACAGCTACCGAAAACGTGCAACTACTACCCATCAAAGAGGAAACGACATTTTCGCAATGAACCCCACAATACGCGCCGCAACATTTGGCCTTTGCATAGCTGTCGCAAGTGTCGCACATGCGGAAGACAAGATTGGTGTTATCGCGCCGCTTTCCGGTCCCTTTGCGCGCCTTGGAACGCAAGTTGTCGATGGTGCGACGATTGCGGTGGCTGCGAACAAGGGCGGCCAGGCGGTGTCAATTACGACGGCTGATGACCAATGCAACGCGGCAGGCGGCGACGCGGCAGCAAAACAGCTGGTCCAGGCAAATGTTGCGATAGTCATGGGTTTTCTTTGCACTGAATCGCTCGAAGCCGCTCTGCCTATCCTCAATCAAAAGGGCATTCCAGTCATCACTCCGGCAATACGGGCGCAAACACTGACCGAGCTGCGCGCCGATCAACCTTATCCGGTCTTCAGGACCGCGCCATCCGGCCGCAATGAGGCCAACGAAACCGGTGATATCCTTGCCGGGCTGTGGCATTCGGAACCATTTGCCATCATCGATGACGGCACGATCTTCGGACGTGAACTTGCGGCAGGTGTGCGGGCCCGCCTGGAGGAAAAAGGCCTGAAACCGGTCTTTGCCGATACGTATCGCCCCGGCCTCGACAATCAGAATGCACTGGTGAGCCGGCTGAAACGCGCAGGCGCCACACAGGTTTTCGTTGGCGGTGAACGCGACGATGTTGCGGCCATAGGACGAAGCGCCGCGGCGCTAAACTATTCGCTTGTCATCGCCAGCGGCGAGGCTCTTGAGGCGGCAGGCGATGGCAGTGCGCTCGCCATCGGCACATTGATGATCGCACCACGCGAACCACAAACTCTGGAGAGTGCCCGAAATGCCAAGAATACCATCGAGTTGGCAGGAAAAGTGCCGGAGGGCTATACGATACTAGCTTATGCTGCGACCGAAGTGGCAATGCAGGCGTTAACCACCGCGCAATCACAGGCAGGATCCCTGCAGGAGATTCTGCGCACCAATGTCTTTGAAACCGCGCTTGGCACCATACAATTCGATGCCAAAGGCGAGCGTATCGCCGATACTTACCGCCTGCAGAAATTCGATGGAAACCAATTCGTGCTGGAGACCAACTGATGTTGACGGCCGGTCCACGCAACCTCATCACTGACGTCGCTGGGTTAAAAGTCGGGAACGCTTCCGACAGCAAGCTCAAATCCGGCTGTACAGTCTTGTTATGCGAGAACCCGGCAACCGCGGCGGTCAAGGTCTTGGGCGGTGCGCCGGGTACGCGCGAAACCGACCTTCTCGAGCCGCACAACACGGTTGAGCAGGTCAACGCGCTGGTTTTGTCGGGCGGATCTGCATTCGGTTTGGATGCCGGGTCGGGCGTTCAGGCCGCCCTCCGAGAAGAGGGCATTGGTTTTGAAGTCGGCACGCAGCGTGTTCCAATCGTCCCGGGCGCCGTTCTCTTCGATTTGCTGAATGGCGGCCACAAGGATTGGGGTCGTTACCCGCCCTATCGCGAGCTTGGCTATGAAGCAACGCAGTCGGCATCCAACGATTTCACACTTGGGACCGTGGGCGCCGGGACAGGAGCAACTGTCAAAGGGCTGAAGGGCGGGCTGGGCTCAGCCTCGTCGATCCTCGACAGTGGGGTGACCATCGGCGCCCTCGTCGCGGTCAACGCGCTTGGTATGGCAACCGTCGGAAAAAGCAGGCATTTCTGGGCTGCGCCCTTCGAAATCGGTAACGAGTTCGGCGGTCTTGGCCTGCCGCATCCCTTTCCTGCCGATGCCGCCGAAATCGGGACCAAGTTCAGCGACGCGGCGCGGGATGCCAACACGACGATAGGGGTCATCGCTACCGATCTGATCCTCACCACGGCTCAAGCCAAGCGCTTGGCCATTGCCGCCCATGATGGTTACTCTCGTGCGATCTGGCCGGCACACACGCCTTTTGACGGCGATCTGGTGTTCGCCCTCGCCACCGGAACCAGCGGCAGAACGCCAGAAATTGCTGAATTCATTGACCTTTGTGCCGCGGCGGCCTCAACAATGGCGCGCGCCATAGCACGAGGCGTTCATGCCGCTACGCCTGCGGATAACGATCCCTTTCCGGTCTGGCGATCACTTCGCTGAACAGTTTCGATTGTGCGATACAGCCGCGCGTGATAACCGGCGCCCACAGCATTTCTACCGGAGACAGATCATGAGCCGTCCGCTCGTCATATCACCTTCCATTTTGGCCTCGGATTTTTCGAAACTTGGCGCGGAAGTCGACTCGGTTTTGCAGGCGGGCGCCGACTGGATCCATATCGATGTGATGGACGGGCATTTCGTCCCGAACATCACCTTTGGTCCGGAAGTGGTAAAGGCCATCCGACCGCTGACAGACGCGGTTTTCGACACGCACCTGATGATATCGCCCTGCGACCCCTATCTCGAGGCTTTCGCCAAGGCAGGCTCTGACATCATCACAGTCCATGCCGAAGCCGGACCGCATCTGCACCGCTCGCTCCAGGCAATTCGGGCGCTCGGCAAGAAGGCAGGCGTTGCCATCAATCCCGCAACGCCGGAATCCGCCATCGAATACGTGCTGAACGACGTCGACCTCATCCTCGTCATGACCGTCAATCCTGGTTTTGGGGGGCAGAAATTCATTGCGGAAACGCTTGAAAAGATCAAGAAAATCAAGGCGATGATCGGCAACCGACCTATCGATCTCGAGGTCGATGGCGGCATCACCCATGAGACGGCTGCGCTGGCAGTACGGGCAGGCGCCAATGCGCTGGTCGCCGGGTCCGCTATTTACAAAGGTGGAAGCGAAGCCGCCTATAGATCCAACATCGACCTCATCCGCAGTGCCGTCCGCGAAGGATCACAATGATATTCCGCCGCGCTTTTCTTAGCCTTGTCGTTGCGTCTTCGCCAGTCGCGGCATGGGCTGGAGACGCCGCAAAGCTTGATATCATTGGGTTTTCCAAGGACGGCGGCACATTTGCCTTCGAGGAATATGGCGTCCAGGACGGCTCTGGTTTCCCCTACGCCAACCGGTTCTATATCGACACGGCAACCGACAAGTTTCTGGCCAAGACGCCGGTTCGGGTCAGGCTCGACGACGAAAATTCGTCACTGGAAAACGCCCGCGACAAGGTGGGCCGCGATGCACAAGGCGTCACATCCCTCAGCGATGAAGAATTGCGCGCCAATGCCGGCAATGCGGTAGCGTCGAACCCTGTCACGGAGCTTTCGGCTGATCCGTTCAAGGTCAAAATCAACCCGCGATTCGTATTTCCCGCGATTGATCCCGCGCTGACGATACAGCTTGAAGAGATCGCCGTCCCGCCGAGTGAAACCTGTCAAACCTCTAGTGAAATCAAAGGCTTCCGCCTGACGCTGCTTGAAGACAAACCTGACGCCAAGCCCGAAATGCTCCACGAAGACGCCTCCGTTCCGGCCAGTCGCGGCTGTCCGCTTGGCTATAGTATCGGCGCGGTCCAGACCCTATATCCGGACGGCGGAAAACCCGTAATCGCGGTGATGATTGCGGTGCGCGGAACGGGATTCGAAGGCCCGGATTATCGCTGGCTGGCAGTCACCAGGCAACGATAGGCACATCCATTGCAAAAAGTCGCCAAATGGCGCGTTGAGTGATCGGCCTAGCTCTGATAGACCGCGTTTAAAGCCTAAAAGAACAGGAAAACATATGATCCCGCGCTATTCGCGTCCCGAAATGGTCGCCATCTGGTCCCCGGAAACGAAATTCCGCATCTGGTTCGAAATCGAGGCGCATGCCTGCGACGCGCTGGCGGAGCTTGGCGTTATCCCGAAGGAAGCGGCGAAAATCATCTGGGAAAAGGGCGGCGCAGCCACTTTCGACATCGATCGCATCGACGAGATCGAGCGCGAGACCAAGCACGATGTCATTGCTTTCCTTACACATTTAGCCGAAATCGTTGGCCCGGACGCGCGTTTCGTTCACCAGGGCATGACCTCGTCGGACGTGCTCGACACCTGTTTCAATGTGCAGTTGATGCGCGCCAGCGATATCCTTTTAGCCGATCTGGACAGGCTTTTGGCGGCGCTGAAAAAGCGGGCCTTCGAGCACAAGGACACTGTCACCATCGGCCGCAGCCATGGCATCCACGCCGAGCCGACCACCTTCGGCGTCAAGCTGGCGCAGGCCTATGCCGAGTTCGAACGCTGCCGTAGTCGCCTCGTTACGGCACGCGCGGAGATTGCAACCTGTGCCATCTCCGGCGCCGTCGGCACCTTCGCCAATATCGACCCGCGCGTGGAAGAACATGTCGCCAAGGCATTGGGAATGCAGGCAGAACCGGTTTCGACGCAGGTGATCCCGCGTGATCGCCATGCCATGTACTTTGCAACCCTTGGTGTCATCGCATCGTCGGTGGAGCGCCTCTCAGTGGAGATCCGGCACCTCCAGCGCACCGAGGTTCTGGAGGCGGAAGAGTATTTTTCGCCCGGCCAGAAGGGGTCATCGGCCATGCCGCACAAGCGCAATCCGGTGCTGACCGAGAACATGACCGGGCTCGCCCGCATGGTTCGCGCTTTTGCGCTGCCGGCGATGGAAAACGTTGCGCTGTGGCACGAACGCGATATTTCGCACTCTTCGGTCGAGCGCATGATTGGCCCGGACGCGACGATCACCCTGGATTTCGCATTGGCGCGTATGGTCGGTGTCATCGAAAAGTTGTTGGTCTATCCGGATAACATGTTGAAAAACATGAACAAGTTCCGCGGATTGATCCACTCGCAGCGGGTCCTTCTTGCGCTGACGCAGGCCGGCGTTTCCCGCGAGGATTCCTATCGTCTGGTGCAGCGCAACGCCATGAAAGTGTGGGAGCACGGGGCCGATTTTCTCGAAGAGCTGCTCGCCGACGCCGATGTTCGCGCTGCCCTGCCCGAAGCGACGATCCGGGAGAAGTTCGACCTTGGCTATCACACCAAACACGTCGATACGATCTTCAAGCGCGTGTTTGGCTCAACCGGCAGCAACTAAATTAAGGCCCCAGGTTGATAAAAGCATTCCGGATTCGAGGATTCTTGCATAGGAATTGAACATTCCTGAGTGTGAATCGGACAAAGTTGCGCAATTCGCCCGCCCAAATAGCGGTTGCATCGGGTGAAACAGCGAAAAACCGCCAGTAAGAACGGGATGGTTCGGGAAATTAATTGAACGAGTGTTTGATTAATTTTTCCGGGATTTTGCGTGCTGACGTTGTGATTGGTTGAAACGCCGTAACGGCGGGTACGGAGGGGGTTTGGTGCGTGGTTCGACAAGCTCACCATGAGGGAGTGAGTTGATTGCAGGGAGCCGATTTCTGCAACTTTGGCGATTATCATTACAGCCACCAACCTCCCTCATGGTGAGCTTGTCGAACCACGCACAGTGGCACACCAACCCAGAGTGCGTAAGCCTCAACTAACCCTTTGCCGGCACAATCCTGATCACATTGCCCCAGGGGTCAACGATCTCGCGTTCGTCCTTGGCATCGGCGGAGCTGAACTCGGCCCAGGCCAATCCGGAGCGGTCATTGTCGCGGCGCCCTGCCCCACGGCTCTGCCAGGAATTGGCGGCGACGTGGTGATGGTAACCGCCGGTCGACATAAACACCGCGCTTCCGCCAAACCCGGCAACCGTCTGCAACCCGAGCTCATTCTGCCACCAGCTTTCGGCCTCCTTGGCGTTGCCGACGCGCAGATGCAGATGGCCGACCATCGTCCCATCCGGTGCCATGTCGAAAGGCACTTCGTTGCCGGGTTCGCCGAGCAGATTGCCGACATCCAGCGCCTCGGTACCCATCTGCACGGATGAGCCGCTCCACTTCCAGTTTTCATGCGGACGGTCGGCATAAATTTCAACGCCATTGCCTTCCGGATCGGTCAGATAGATCGCCTCGCTGACCAGATGGTCGGAGGCGCCGACGATCGGCGTGCGCTTGTCAATTGCCCGCCGGGCCCAGCGGGCGAGATCGGCACGCGCCGGCAAGAGAAAAGCCGTGTGGTAGAGGCCGGCGCTGTGCGGATCATCCGCGCGAACAGCAGAGGCCTGCTCGATCTCGAGCAGAGGCGTTTCGCCCGCACCTAGAATGACCGACTGGCCCTTGCGCGAAATCTCGCGCAGGCCGACAACGTCCTCATAATATTTCGCCAGCGCATCGGCATCCTTGGCCTTGATGCCAACCTTCGACACGTGGGTCGGAGCTGTCGCTGCAAAGGAAATCTTGTCCATTTTTGTCTCCGCACGGGTACTTCCCGTCGATACAGCAAGGGCGGCAGCGCCAACAACTACATTCCGGCGCGTGAGCTTCATACCCATCCCCTCGCAACATATCGGTTTCGTTGTTGCTAAAGTCGGATTTATCGAGGCCCGAAACAAGCCCGGTATGAGCGAACAGCTTGTTCACAAATACTGAACCAAGTGATGGCCATTGTTTACAGCACAACGTCCCTCATGGTGAGCTTGTCGAACCACGCAAAACGCCGGTGCGTGGTT
>NZ_JAIQWW010000028.1 GCF_020164455.1 Phyllobacterium chamaecytisi | reverse complement strand
ATATCGGGGAACTATTTATATACTCCACTACCAAAAGGAATTGCTCGAGGCCGCAGGCTTTTCAAGCCCACCGTCGACCTTCGCCGAATTCCAAGCGGCTGCAGTCGCTTTGACGAAGTCAGGTGCGCCCCTCCGGTACGGGTTGGGAACATGCGCTCGTCAGGGGCCGGCGATCAGCAACCACTTCTGTCCGTTCCTGTTGTCTTCGGGTGGTTCGTTCTACGATCTGAAGACGCGGAAGATCATGATCGATACGGAGGAATCCATCAGTGCGCTGGAGTATTACGGGGACCTGATGACCAGGCACCGGGTCATGCCTCCGGAGGCAGTGACCTGGGAATGGGATGAGATCATTGCGAACGGTCAGAACGACCGTTATGCCATGGCCGTCACGCTGAACGCGACGGGGACTCTACTGAACAAATCGAAAGCGTCTAAAACAGCCGGGCGGTGGGGTTGGACTGTCGTGCCGGGGGCGCTGAAAAGTGAACAGAGCAAAAGCCCGTTCTTTGTATGGTCGTTCGCCGTTCCTTCGGCATCACAGAACAAGGAATGGGCTTTCGAATTCATTCAGCACATTACGAGCAAGGAATGGGCCCGGCGCTCCATGGAAAAGGGAAATGCTTCCACCCGCCTTTCCGTGTTGACCGATCCGGAGATCGTCGAAGCATATGGCTGGACTGGGGCGGCCGCCGAACAAATGAAAACCGCTGTGACCAACCCGAATGACGCCAATTGGGGCTCACTCGAGCTTGATCTGCGCGCGGGCGTTTCAAGCACGCTGCAAGGTCAAACGACAGCCAGAGACGCGTTACAGACCGTCGCCGCGAGTTGGAAGCGCAAATTCGATCGCCTGAAGTTATGATGTAACGTCGACAGCAATTCGTGCCGAAGTTCATTCATCCAATCCAAAAAAAACAACCGTTTGATCGCATATTCCAAGCTCACCCGGCATTTAATGCCTAGCGGCCAATGAAGCCCCCGCTGATGCCGATGACTTAACAATTCTTAACATCTCGAAACTTTCCTTTCTTCTTCAACGGGCATTTCCTTGCAACGAAACGGTTGAAGAGGTGATGATGTCTACAAACGGCAGAAAGTCAGCGGTTGTGGCACAGGGGCTCGGTGCAGCCATAGCTCAGTATCTGGCAGCCGACCGTTTCAACGTCCTCATCAATTCTGCATCCCAATCGAAGTTTTTGCGAACCGCTGCTGCTATTATTGCGGCAGTCGTTTTCCTGCTGGACGCGTTGACATCCTTGGACATCGCCATTGCGGTGCTCTACGTGCTCGTGGTCTTGCTCTCGCTTAATTTTGCGACCCAGAGACGAGAAGCCGAAAACCAGCTTCGTGCAGCGCGAACGGAGTTGGCGCATGTCGCCCGCGTGGCAACGCTTGGCGAGCTGACCGTATCGATCGCTCATGAACTCAACCAGCCTTTGGCCGCCGTGGTCACCAACGGAGGAGCCGGCTTGCGCTGGCTCAAGCGGGATGTACCGGACCTTGAGAAAGTTCAATCTTCGATGGAAGGGATGATTGCCGATGCACAACGTGCCAGCGACATCATCAAGAACTTGCGGGCTCTATCGGTGAAGGCACCTCCGAAGCCGATACATATTAACCTGAATGAGGTTCTCGATGAGACGGTGGCGCTTGTTCGGCGTGAAATTGACATCAATCAGGTAAGCTTGCGGTTCGATCTTGCAGCCGATCTGCCAGAGATCAACGGTGATCGAGTGCAACTGCAACAAGTAATCCTGAATTTGCTGTTAAATGCCATCCAGGCAATGGCACATGTGGCTGGCAACACTCGGAAGCTGCTTATAGAGACGTTTGCCGAGGAACAGTCTGCTCTCGTGAAAATCCACGATAATGGCCCCGGCCTTACGCCTGAAACCCGAAAGAAACTGTTTAGCCCCTTTTATACGACGAAGCCGGACGGAATGGGCATGGGCTTGTCGATCTGCCGCTCGATCGTGAATGCACATGGGGGAAGCATCAGTGCAAGTTCCGAACCGGGATCAGGCACCACGTTCGAATTCACCATTCCCTTGAAACAAGGGACCGGGTAATGGACGAACACAGCTCGCCACTTGTCTTTGTCGTTGACGATGATGCACATCTGAGAGAAGCGTTGGCCAATCTTTTCAGGTCGGTTGGTATGAGTGTAGAGCTGTTCGGCTCCACCTCCGAACTCCTTTACCGTCCTGCCAAAATTTCTGCCGGAAGCTGCCTTGTCCTCGATATTCGGCTTCCGGGCGTCAGCGGGCTCGACTTCCAGGACAAGCTCGCTAACCTTGGCAACAATATTCCCATCATCTTCATGACGGGTCACGGCGATGTTCCGATGTCTGTACGGGCGATGAAGGCTGGCGCCATCGGGATTTGCCGGGTCGGATCCCAATTCTGGCCTGATGGACCCGCAAACTTACCGGGCACCCGACAATCCGCGTGGGCTCGGTCGGCCTTGCCGCCCAAGGTGCGCGATGGCCGGCTCGACGAATTCGGGCCTTATGAGGCACGGCTCGCCTCATTGATTTAGGACGATTCTTCCCCCAACACACAAGGAGCATTATCATGAAGACCTATCTCATCAATCATCTGCGCATTCCCGGCGACATTCCGAACGACGCGGGATTGACCTACCTCGAACAGGTCGAAGCAACGGTCGCACCTTTCGGCGGCAAGTGGCTGGCACAGGGCCCCGCCGACGTCGTCGAGGGCGCTTGGCCAGGCTCGGTCGTGTTGATGGAATTCCCGAGCCGCGATGCCGCGACGTCCTGGTACAATTCCCCTGCGTATCAAGCGATCCTGCCGCTCCGCCTGAAGAACGCGATTTCGGACCTCATTTTAATTGACCAGATTCCTGAGGACTTCACCATAAAGGGCTTTGCCAGCGAGGTTCGCCGTGCGACTCGGGGCAGCTGAGCTGCCCGCAAATTCCGCGTGCGTGCGCCTTCCGTGGATGGAATACGCGCGCTGCATCCTATGCCAGAACCGGGTCCAGCGGTCAGCCGAGGCACCGGGATTCAACGAATTATAGCCCGCCCGTAACCTTCGACGCCCTGCGATCATCGAGCCACGTAACCATCGATCGGGGCAATAACAGAACCATGGTCGAGAGATGAGCACATCATTTACCACCCTGCACGTTACGCACACCAACCGCGTTGTCCACGCTGTCATCGATGCCCCTCCCATCAACCTGATCGGGCCGGAGTTGATTTCCGATTTGGTCAGGTTGATCGAATATGCAGAAAACTCAGACTGTCGCGTCGTGGTGTTCTCAAGTGCCGATCGCGACTACTTCATCCCCCACGTGGACATGACGAAGGTCCGAGAGTACCGCGAGGCAGCGGCAAAGCTCGCAGGCGACGCGTCCATAGGTCTCCTGTTCCGCTACATGAGTGAAGCGCAGTTCGTTACAATCGCGCAGATCGAAGGCCGTGTCCGCGGAGCAGGCAGCGAATTCATCCTCGCATGCGATATGCGCTTCGCAGCGAGGGAGACGGCAGTCTTCGCCCAAATAGAAGCGGCCTTCGGGTTGATCCCAGGGGCCGGGGCGGTCCAGCACCTTTCCCGTTTGATGGGGCGCGGCCGCGCCCTGGAGGCTATGCTCGGAGCGCAGGATTTTAGCGCCGAACTTGCTGAACGATATGGCTGGATCAACCGCTCGCTTCCGAAAGCAGAGCTCGGAGGCTTCGTGTCCAACCTTGCGCAGCGGATCGCGAGCTTTCCCGTCGAGGGGCTCAACGACATCCAGGAAAGCTGCAACGCCATCACGCTTGGTAGCGCTGAAGCATACCGCAAAGACTCAGACCTGTTCGGTCTGGGCGTGGCGCGCCCCGAAACACAGGCGAGGGTCCGTTCCGCCATGCAGGCTGGACTTCAGACCCGCGATGCCGAGCTCTCCGTAGAGGGCATCATCCGCGTTCTTGGCAATGATTGAGGAGCAGCATCCATGTTCACGAAGTACGACGTCGCCTTTCCCGCAGAGGGTGGGATAGAACTGGCAGCATGGCTATTCCTACCCAAGCGGTCAGATGGAAAGGCACCGGGCATCACAATGGCTCACGGCTATGCGGGCACCAAATACCATGGGCTAGAACAGACCGCAGTAGCTTTTGCGGAAGCGGGCTTCGCGGTCCTTCTTCATGATCACCGCGGGTTCGGAGACAGCGGCGGGGAACCCCGACAGGACGTGAATCCTTGGCAGCAGATCACGGACTGGCGGCGCGCAATCTCATACCTTCAGGACCGGCCCGAAGTGGACGAGGCGAGGATCGGTGTCTGGGGCACGAGCTTTGCTGGCGGCCACGCAATCGTCTTGGGTGCCACCGACCGGAGGCTGAAGGCCGTTGTGTCGCAAGGTCCCACGATAGACGGATACGCCACGGGGTTGGGGCGCGTGGCCCCGCAAAAGGTCGCGGCATTGGAGGCTCTGTTTGCGGCTGACGAACGCGCGCAGCTTCGCGGGGAGCCTCCGGCGACGCAGGCGATAGTAAGCGAGGAGGCGACACAGAACTCCTCGTATTACGACGCTGATGCGGTAAAATTCTATCGCCAGCCTCTGCCGGAGGGCATATGGCAGAACAAGGTCACAGTCCGCTCAACTCGCTGGACCCGGATGTACTCTCCCGGTGAATGGATCGAGAGGGTCTCTCCAACGCCACTCCTGATGCTGGTGGCCGAGCGTGACCACACGGCCGCGACCGACGTAGCTCTGCGGGCATACGAGCGCGCTCTCGAGCCAAAGAGGCTGATCATCACAAAGGGCGGCCACTACGACCAGTACCTTGGCGAGGCTGAGAAAGGGACACAGGCGTCAATCGCCTGGTTCAGGCAACACCTTTGAAACTTGTTTCGAATGTTGAATTTCGGTCAAGCAAGGAAGTAATGGGCCCATGATATCTAGTTCGATGAAAGCCGTCGCGGTCGCAGGTGGCACTGGGCCTGCCGAGGCGTTGAAGCTTGTCAAGATACCAGTCCCCGTACCCCAGTCAGGAGAAGTGCTGATTAAAGTCCGCGCGGCGGGTGTTAACCGACCTGATGTCTTCCAGCGCATGGGCCTGTACCCACCGCCGCCAGGCGCTTCAAAAACGCTCGGCCTTGAGGTGTCGGGAGAGATCGCGGCAGTGGGCACTGCGGTGAACAGATGGAGGGTTGGCGACCGGGTCGCGGCTTTGCTGGGCGGCGGCGGATACGCTGAATATGCCATCGCAGATCAGGGTCTCACTCTCCCTGTACCACGGGGGCTTGATTTCTTGCAGGCTTGTTCTCTTCCGGAGGTGGCCCTTACGGTGTACGCGAACGTCATCGAGCAAGGAATGTTGAAGCGTAACGAAACCTTTATGATCCATGGAGCGACCTCGGGTATCGGCGTGATGGCGATTCAGATGGCGAAGGCTATTGGAGCTCGCGTGATAGCGACCGGACGGGGGGCTCAGAAGGTAACCCAGGCGCTAAGTCTGGGAGCCGACATAGCTGTGGACGCGACTGCTGATGACTTCGTAGATGTCGCAGGTGCGTACGGCGGAGTCGATGTCGTCCTCGATATGGTCGGCGGCTCCTATTTTGAAAGGAACCTCCGCGCCCTCAGGCCAATGGGCCGTCTGGTGCAGATCGCCTTTCAAGCTGGCGCAAAGGTGGAGCTGTCACTTCCAGATCTGATGCAGAAGCGTCTGATCATCACCGGTTCCACTCTCCGGTCTCGTAGCCCGGAAGAGAAAGCGCGCCTCGCGGCACAAGTCGAGCATCATGTTTGGCCGATGGTCGAGGCGGGGCAAATCGACTGCATCATCAACCAGACGTTCCCGCTCAAGCAAGCTGCTCAGGCGCATGCCAGGCTCGAAGCAGGCGAACATGTAGGCAAGATCATCCTCACCACGTGATTGCTGCCGCTCTTGGCTCCCACTCTACCATACGCATGAAAGGCAAACCAATGGCCACTCTCTTCGACCCCGTCCAGATCGGCGACCTGCAGCTAAAGAACCGGATCGTCATGGCACCACTGACACGGATGCGCAATTTCAACGAGCGCAGTCCCGGGCCCATCAACGTGAAACACTATGTCCAGCGGGCAAGCGCCGGCCTGATCATTACCGAGGCGACCTCGGTGACGCCGCAGGGCGTTGGCTACCTCGACACTCCCGGGCTCTGGTCGCCCGCGCAGATCGCCGGCTGGAGCAGCGTGACGTCGGCTGTTCATGACGCCGGTGGCCTCATCGTCGCTCAACTCTGGCACGTCGGCCGGGTCTCAGACCCGGTCTATCATGACGGCAGGCTGCCCGTCGCTCCGAGCGCGATCGCACCGGAGGGTCAGGTGAACCGCCTCAATCCGAAGCGCCCATATCCGGTTCCGCGGCCGTTGGAAACCGACGAAATCCCAGGCCTCGTAGAGGACTTTCGGGTCGCGGCCGGAAACGCGCTGCGTTCCGGTTTCGATGGGGCGGCACTTCACGCCGCCAATGGCTACCTCTTCGATCAGTTCCTGCATGATGGCTCGAACAAGCGAACCGACCGCTACGGCGGCCCCATCCAGAACCGGGCCCGCTTCCTCATGGAAACAGTGGATGCGCTACTGACGGTATGGCCTGCGGGCAGGATAGGCGTGCACCTCAATCTCATGTCGAGCAGCTATTCGATGAGCGATACCGACCCCCGCGCGCTCTTCAGCTACGTCGCCGACCAGCTTGGCGCACGGAAGATCGCCTTCATCTTCGCCCGCGAGGCACTCGATCGCGGCGACCAGCAGATCGGCCGGGACGTGCGACGGCTCTTCAAGGGCACCTACATCGTCAACGAGGGCCTCACGCAGGACAGCGCGCAACAGGCCATCGAACGTGGCGAGGCAGATGCCGCCGCCTTCGGTCGCTTGTTTATCGCCAATCCCGACCTTGTGGAGCGCTTCCGGCGTGGTGCGGCGCTCAACGCGATCAAGTCCGAGACGATCTACATGGACGATGAGACCGGATACAACGACTATCCGCTGCTCGGCGAAGCAGCGGAATAGGCGCCGCGCCCGCAGGTCGGCCTTTATTTGGTGGTCGATGCGGCATTAGGCCGTAAACTCATAAGCGCGCAACCAAAGCCGCATTGAGGCAAGCTGGACCATGGCGACGAAGTTGGCGGCGAGCTTGTCGTAGCGGGTGGTGACGCGGCGGAAGTGCTTTAGCTTGGAGAAGAACCGCTCGATCAGATCGCGCTGGTGTGGTAGAACCGCTTGCTAAAGCAAGGTTTGCGGCGCCGGTTGCTCTTAGGCGGATGTTGGGCGTGGCACCGAGCCGTTAGATTAAGTCGCGGATGCGGTCGGCGTCATAGGCCTTGTCTGCCAGCACGATGGTACGCGGGCCGAGGTGGTCGAGGAGCGTGTCGGCGATCTGCCCGTCGTGTGCCTGCCCAGCGGTCACACAGAGCTGGATCGGGAGGCCTTGCGCATCGACGACGACGTGGATCTTGGTCGTCAGCCCACCGCGTGATGGGTACCGCTGCGAATCTCTTATCACAAGCCCCGTGCGCATGAACTGAAGGTTTGCCGTCTTGCCAAGCCAGCGTTCCGGTAATGCTTGCCATCTCGACGTTCTCGAACGATCCTGGATCGTATTGTTTCTTGACGAAATCGAAGAAGCCAAAAGTTACAATCTTTGCGAAACCGAAGGCTGAGAAGCTCGCTGAGGGGATCTTTTCGCTCTCCATCAACGCCTCAAGTTGGACAAACATGTTGTCTCCTTGAAGCAATACCATGAGATAGCCTGTCGGAGTCTTTGTGGACCTAACCGTCCCGGTGTCGCTGGCCACGATAGCCTCCTATGCGATTGTTGGGGTAATCCCGCCCTCGACACGAAGCGCTGCTCCATTGGTCGCCGCTGACAGCGGACTCGCCACATATGCCACCAGATCGGCGGTCTCTTCGGGTTCGATCGAACGGCTGCTCCGCGCCCGCATTTCGGCCATTCCTACAATCACGCCGATTCACCAAAAGCTGACATCGTCATTGCAGAGGAAGCGGGCGGCATTGATTCAAGTGAGAACAGCTCGCGCAGACTTCGCGAAGAAACTCGCTTCCTGTCGAGGGCCTACCCCGGGCGGCCAAACGGTGACGTAGGCACCCTGGGTCAGAATTGAGATGACAATCTGAAATGGCTCAGACGGCATCCAAAAGGCATGTGCCGCGGTCCACGAGCACAACACCAGCAAAGTTGATTTAGACTGTCATGGCACTATGACACGCGGAGAATTCGTCGCTTATTGCGTCGAGCATGAAACCGACAAATAACATGGGCACTGTGCGGAAGAATCCGCAACAATGCTGGTTCTCATAACGAGTGCACGCCCTGTCAGCCTCTCGGCAGCGCAATCTCGATGTCCAGAGCCACGACGAGCACGGTAAGTAGCATCAGCGTCGCCAGCACGGCTACACCGACCGTCAAATTTAAATGTCCTCCGAAGGGAGCCATTTGCTGTCTCCATGCGTTGACCATCAACTAAGGAATGCGACAGATTTGTGATGGTTTTGTGACATGTCAAGTGCATGCAAATCAGGTGATCGATGAGTGTCCGGCTCACTGATGTGGCCAATAGCGACATTCCGTTAAGAGCGCGCACGCTTGTGAAGCCGGGCCGGGTGTTTGCGTTGGCCTGTGCCGTTTCGGCGTTGCTGCTCGGTGCAGGTTTTATGCAGGATCTGATCCTCTATTCTGGTGCCAAGCCGGAACTTTCCAACAAGATATGGTTGCTCGACGTCGACTCCGAGGAAAGTGCGTTTACGTGGCTTTCGGTGGTGGTAGCGTTTTCCGCAGCATGGTTGCTTTTTCTGGCAAGCAGGGACGCAGCCATGTGCGGTAGCAGGTTTAAATACCACTGGTATGCGCTCACAGTACTTTTTCTGTTGCTTTCGTTCGACGAGTTCGCCGGTATTCATGAAAAGATTTCTGCCGCTTTGTCCGGAAGGATAGAGCACACTGGCCTGATGTATTTTGCCTGGGCAGCGCCAGCTGGTATCCTCAGCCTGATCGGTCTTGCGGCCTTTATTCCCTTCATCAGGTCGTTTCCGTTGACGCTCGCGGGGCTCCTCGTGCTTTCAGCTCTCATCTTCCTTGGCGGTGCCGTCGGATTCGAGATGATTGGCGGCAGCGTTGCTGAAGTTGAAGGGATTGAATCATTTCGTTACCGAATACTGACGAACCTCGAGGAAGGTCTCGAAATGGCCGGGATGCTGGTCTTCATCTATGTGTTGCTGTGCCATCTGAAGCGTTCGGGACCAACACTCTACCCCAGCGCCTGATTTCCCCATCCTGCCGGATATCAAGGTTGAAGAACTCGGCAGCTTCATTGATAAAAGTTGCCATCGCTTATGGCGGGTCATGGCTTCCCATTACATTTCGCGGCGACTGTTTTCAGCGATCCGGTACCCCACCTTGCACAAGCTTTTGTTGTTAGGCTAGACGACTTGTAGATTGGAAGGGCATCTAGGAGACTGGAGACATGGCGCTCAAGCGGATGGACAACGTAGGAATCGTCGTCGAAGACCTCGAAACGACGATTGATTTCTTTAGCGAACTCGGTCTTGAGCTCGAAGGGCGAGCCACTATCGAAGGAGAATGGGCCGGACGTGTCACTGGGTTGGGCGATCAGCAGGTCGAGATTGCCATGATGCGCGCACCTGACGGCCACAACCGACTCGAGCTCTCACGTTTCGTCAGGCCTCCTGTCGTCGCAGATCATAGGAACGCCCCGGTTAACGCCCTCGGCTACCTACGCGTCATGTTCACTGTAGATGACGTCGACGAGACGCTTGAAAGGCTCCGCACGCGCGGCGCGCAGCTTGTAGGCGAAGTAGTCCAATATAAAGACGTGTACCGGTTGTGCTACATCCGCGGGCCCGGAGGGCTCCTCATCGGACTCGCCCAAGAACTCAGCTGAGCGCAATACACAGACAAATGGCGACGAGTGCAAGAATGCGGCGACGGTTCATGACGGCTTGAACCACTTCGTGACGGTGCCTGGCGCCTGGCTCAATGATGCCATGGAAGAACGGGTCATAGGTCTCACCGGTCGCCTTGACGCCGATATAGGAGCCGCGATGCGCCTGCCAGCAAGCATCAGTCCATGTTCCTTTGTGCGTAACAAGGATGGGATTTGTCATCGCCGGTTCGGGTTCACCTTGGGTTCAACGCATTGGGCACCTATTGTTCCATCGTTACAGATTAGTATTCTGAAAAGATGAACCTCAAACAGCACTTCGACGCACTCATGGCCGTAGTCAAAGCTTCGATCAAACTCGGAGCGATCGAACCAAAACCCGAAATCGACCGGAGGCAGGGTGTCCCTTACAACAATGGGCTGAGAGACGCTCGCCGCTCAAGAGAAACTGGCGTCAAGCTGGACAATCCGTACCGCGAAAACTCACGTCACTGGAAGCAATGGAACGAAGGCTTCGAGCGGGCTAACAGATAAAACCTGAGGATCAATCCCAATCGCCGCGCAGGTGCAGCGTTGCAAGGCATTGCGGTGCTAGAATATGCAGACGAATAAGTTGGGACACTACGGTGGGACACCCCTGTCCCAAAAAAAAAGCCTATCCCCGAGCATGTCACACCATGCAGATTATAAAGGTCATTAATACTGCTCGGGTATGGACGGACGGCGGATTTTGGCTTGCGCCGAATAGAAATGTGTCCCCACATGCGTGACACTTGTAATGATCGCGCTGATAAGGGTCGCGTAGTGTGAATTGCAGAATGGATTTTTTGCGCTGGCCAAAACAATTCGGACAGGCTCTATGAGGCGCGTTTGACGGTTCGCTGGGGTCTACCACGAACTCGTAAGCATATGTGTTCCCACCATAGTCCATGATTACGTAGTTGGCGGCAATCTCGTCCCAATCCTCGTAAACAAAAAGCTGCCGTTTGAGGTCAGTCATTTTCTCTTCGAGTTCCCGTTCCCGGTCAGCGCTTGAAAGTGTGGCCGCTTGTGCCTCGAGTATCTTCCCCTGAAGCTCAATCACCGCGTTATTAAGTGCGACCTTGTCGCTTATATCTTTGATGCCTTTGGCAATATCAAAGGCAACTTTCAGTGCCCCGTAAGCCTCGCCAATACCTACAACCATTTCCGGCCCCCTTAGCTATTCATCTGCTGTACGATGGCGATCCCAAGCGCAATCAGGGCAGTCAGGAAGACGCCTATAGTGGGACCAGTACATCTTTGTTTCTCATCTCGGCTGTCGCTGCCTGCTGTGCCGCCACAGCTGCAAGCTGAGCGTCGACAAGCTGCTTATGTAGTAGATATGGCGCTGGATTTCTGTAGACCGCCTCATGACTTTTAACCGCGCCTTTGACTTCAGACGGCGGGCCGGAGACATAGCCGGTTCGGCCGTCTTTCGTTGGCGCATTTCCTGCTTCATCTAATGTGTCCGATTTTCGCACGGGTCGCGCTTCTCCCAAGAGGTTAACCTACCGAACCGCTTCGGTACGATCCGCGAGACGCACATACGGCGGGAATGGTCTTGAGAATGATTATGATATCTTTCTGAAAGGACCAGTTTTCAACGTAATGCTTATCGAAAGCTATCCGTTCGTCATAATTGACATCATTGCGTCCGCTGATTTGCCACACGCCAGTCAGGCCCGGGCGCGATTTGAAATAGTAGGTTGCGGCGGAACCATAGAGCTCGATCTCGTCCTTCACTACAGGACGCGGCCCAACCAGACTCATCTCGCCGCGAAGAATGTTAACCAGCTGAGGCAATTCGTCGAGGCTCAATTTCCGCAACACGATGCCGACAGTTGTGACCCGTGGATCGACCTGCAGTTTTCGCGCCGCCAACCATTCTGCGTGTGCCTCCGGATTTGCAGCGAAATGGGCTTCAAGGACGGCATCACCGTCTGTAACCATGGTACGAAATTTGAGGCAATAGAACGCATTCCCGCCACGCCCGATGCGGCGATGGCCATAGAGAACAGGTCCACCATCCGACAATTTAACCAGACAGGAGAGCAGTATAAACAGCGGGCTGAGCAGGATGAGGGCAAGGATCGCGATCAACACATCGAACGATCGTTTCAAGAACCCTCCAACCGGCAGACTTGCCAATTCGTCCGACTGCCGAATGAGTTTGGTATTCACGAGAAGTTCCTTTCGAATCTGTGATCCACGAAGTTCGGCTTGGTTGCAGGCTTCGTGTCAGGGACGGCTAGGCAAAGCCTCCAGCACGGCAGACGGATGGAATTTGACTTTGCAGATGTCGTCCCAATGCTTCGGACCAGTCGGGCTGCCGCACGCCAAACGTGGAACGGAGGCACCCGTTCCACGTTTGGTCTTCAGACCTATGCAGGATGAGACGTATGGCAGCTCAGGAGTAAGACCAAAGTCTTGTCATGATGCAGCAATGGTTTTGATCAGGGTCATATCGGCATGGAACTGTTGACAGTCGCGCATCGAGCTATTTATGCCACCAGGTTCGAAGCGATGTCGATGATACCACTCTAATCCCACGGCATGTAGGAGGCGCCGATGCTCATCCGTACTAAGCCGGTTCCAATTCTTTGCAGCGCGGTCCTGGCGCTGGGCCTCGTCACAATGCCCTATAAAGTGACACTCGAAAATCACTCCCTTGAGTTTCAAACACTAACGGCCTTGGCAAAAGATGGCGGCAAAGGCGGAGGCGGCGGTGGCGCCAACAATAGCCCGATCAGCTGAATTTACCCTTCCAGCTGATCGGGTTTAATTTGCTATCGGTGACTATGGGCGATTCTGTTTCCGGACCTGGAGTGATTTTGACGCCAGAACGATTTAATGACTGTCTCAAACTTCTACGTTGGTCTCAACTGGATTTGGCAGCGGCCTTAGAATGTGATGTATTTTTGGTCAACGCTTGGGCCAATGAAATACAACCTATTCCCGACGACATTGCACTTTGGCTCGACAAGCTGGCGAAAGCCCATGCCAAGGCGGGCATTCCCCAAAATTACAAAGGTGTGCAGTTGAAAATGAAGATCGGCAAATATGCGAAACACTGACTAGATATCAATGACTTGCAAGGCACTCTGCCACACCCTATTGAATGGAAACGCACCGTCATCGGCGGAGGGACTCCACCCAGCGACTTTGTTGCCGAGGCTGAAGGCGTGACCATTGGCAAGGTAAGAAAGTTCGACAATGGACTGCAGAAGGCAAAGTGGGATGGTCGTTTCTGCTTGGACACAGTGACTTTCGACGTGGAGAGTTCAACAGTGTTGAGGATGACGAGCAGGAAGCGGCCAACAAGATCAAAGCGGCTTTTGCGCGCTATCTGGAATATCCATCTGACAATGGTGGCGGGCGCGACCTGCCATCGCCGCAGTCGAAAGCGCGTTCAAAAGCATATGCCAACGCAAAGGGCAGTTAATGTCATTTCGGTGCCGGGAGCTAACATGGCCGTCGACTGGATAACAACACTGCAAGAACAAGCCGAATTCGTCACGCGCATAGCGGAGGATGTGACACTCACGCTCGAGCTTCCGCAACTGAGTGATGTCCAGGTGTCGAGGCTCCATCGAGTTGTCGAACAGGGAGCATCCACGTTTGACCGGATCATCGAAGAAATGGAACAGCATGACGATGTTGATGACGATCTTCTCGAAGCCGCCGCAGACATTGCCGATACGTGGGCGGACCTTTCAATTTCAACCGCAAACAAACTGCGTGCTCTGCAGGGGTTGCCGCCGATAGAGTTTCCTTCTGAGAAGGGTGGATGAGACCGTGTTTTTGTCCACTGGCGGACATACGATTGTAGCAAAGAAAATTGAGCGTAAAATTGAGGTTGGGACGACTTTCAAAGGGGTGGCAGATGAACAAACGCCTCGATCGCAAACTTGAATGTCCGAAATGCGGAACGATCTACCTTCGGATCCCGGATGACGTGCAGGACCGCACCCTGATTCAATGCAGTTTATGTGACAGGGTGCTTGGTAGATGGAGCGAACTCGAAATAGATTTCTACTCCCAAGGCGGCGGCCACGGCGTCTTTGAAATGCATGAAGGTCAAATCATACGCAGGGAATGATCCTATGCGAATAGATTTCGATGACGGTCCAGGAGAAGGGCGTAGTGAACTGGCCTTTCACCATTACTTCGCGCTCGTCTGTATCGGCCTTGTCCTTGCTGGCGTGGCCTGCTTGTTAATGTGCTTAGAACAAAAGGATCCAATGTTTTTTTAGATCCAAGCTCTCTGATAATAAATATTGACTGTCCCGCCTCCGGCAACTGAGCCCGATAGCGAGCCGTTTCGCGCTCGCGGCGAACGCTACAGTCTAGCTTGGTCTGGATCTTTCCGTTTTCGATGACGAAAGGTGGCGGACAAAGACGTCACTTCAGAGCGCCGGTTAGGCTGGTTGCGTCGCGAAAACCTCAGAGCTGCGAACCGATAGGGAGAATCGCATAAAATCCCGCCACGAATTGATCCCAGGGCGAACCCGTCGGCTCATGATAATAGATCCGCTGCGTCCCGTCCGGCTCGGTCTCCGTCCACGAGATCCGCTTGTACTTGTCCAGCCTTACGGCAAAGGTTTCTTCTCTTAAAACGCCTCTTAGGGCATTCGACGTCTTCTTGGTAAATTCAGGCGAGTCGATCAGAATGCCCATCTCCGTATTGATATTCACCGACCGCGGGTCCCAGTTGAACGAGCCGACGAACAGGTAACGATCGTCGATGGTAAACGCCTTGGCATGCAGACCCGATCGTGATTCCCCCCAATTGACGCCGCGCCGCGCTTCTTGATCTGCGTCAGGCCGAAGTTCGTAGAGGTGGACTCCACCTTCCAGAAGAGCCCGCCGGTCCTTTGCATAATGCGCATAGACGGGTTTCACGTCGTTCGATGCCAGCGAATTGGTTACAACCAACACCTCGACGCCCCGCGCCTCAAGTTCCCGCAACCACTTTGTGCCGCGTTTGCCTGGCACGAAATAGGCAGAGACGATCTCAACCTTTGATGTCGCATGGGCGAAATACTTTGCCAGTTGAGAGGCAAGAATCGCTTCCTTGTTGTCTTCACCGGCCGCTTTTGAAGGGGGGTCCGAGTACATTTTGGCGCGAACCCATTCAAGCTTCAGCGTCGATGGCGTTAGGTTTTGCTTAGCAGCCGCACGCACGACGCTGGCATATTCCGTCTCCCGGGCTTTCCCGATGATCTCGTCAAGGCGATCGCGCGCTTCGTCGAGACTGAACCCCTTCGGTTTGCCAACGACGGCGCGCGCAGGCACTGCAAACTTGCTGTTCCAGTACTCATCAAAGTTTGTCGAGACTTCGTCGACAACGGGTCCAGCAACCAGCAGATCGAGATCCGAATAGTTTAATTCCCTCTTGGCCAGGAAATACTCATCGCCGATATTGCGGCCACCGACGATCGACATGGCGTTGTCGGCGGTCATCGACTTGTTGTGCATCCGGCGGTTGATCCGCTTGAAGTCGGTGAGGCCGGCCGCGACAAGGCTCTGATCCCGCCAGAACGGGTTAAAGAGCCGGATTTCGATGTTTTTATGCGAGTCCAGAGCCGCAGTCACGGCATCATAGCTCTTAGTGTCCATGTCATCGAGCAGTAGCCGCACCCGCACACCCCGATCCGCGGCTTGCAGCAAGCTCCACGCAAAGATTTTTCCGGTAGGATCATTGTGCACAAGGTAATACTGCGCATCGATCGTCTTTTCAGCGGCCGCTGCAAGCGCCAAGCGCGCCGCCAGCGCTTCTTCGCCGTTGCCGACGAGCCTGACCCCGGAGCGACCGTCCCTGGGATCACCAAGCCTTTGGACAGCTTGTGTCAGACGCGTGCTTGTCGGCTGCGCGGGCGAATATGACGGTGTTTGCTCGAATGTTCGCACAGTGTGCGAACAGGCGGCGAGAAGAAACAAAGAGAGCCCCGCGGCCGAGATAAATGGTTTCATACTACGCCCCATCCAGAATACTCCACGCCACCGTCCCTTAGCGGCTCGCAAAGCTTGACTTTGGCTGTGTTGCGCACTTTGCCGCTAGTACAGACATGTCACGTTTTGAGATTGAGCACCATTCCCGGAGTGACATCGTTGTCGCTCTGGGCCGGTATTAGCGGTGTCATCGCAGATCTTGATCGATCTCTCCACTCATCGCCGTGGTAGCGCTGAAATGACCTGGTTTTGTGAACCTCGCGTCCGTCGATTTTAAGGATGTTGCCGTCAAGATCGCTCGCCTCACGGATACCTCGTGCCCGAACATCTTCAATGCGAAACTCTCGGCGTTCGCGCTGAACATCATCAGCGTTGCGCAGACAAAGAATACAGGGAACTCAAATCGCTTCACGATGCGTCCTCCCGATCTTATGTTGCTGCCTACCGTATCAGTGAATTCAGGCTGGCAACCAGACAAAATAAACGCGCCCCAGCGGAGCGCGTTCGATGGGCTTTAACCTGTTTTTCTAGTTTCTTTTGACGTTTTTCCCGTTCATTGGGCTCGAAGCTTCAAGTCCGGTTCGATCCTGGTATGTTTCTCGCCTGCAGATTTCTTATGTTTTCTTCGGTCGCGCATTGAAAACGATACTGCAGCCCTTGCGGCGAGACATCGATTCGATAGCCTGCATCTCACCCTTGAGCCGGGAGACTTCAGCCGCCTGTGCTCCGTCGCCCTTGACGAGAAACAAAGCTGGCCAGAACACAACTAATGCGACACCAGTTGCGACGGCATCGCCGGTTGCTTTTTGGTTCTGCATACCGGCAGCCGCTGCGGCCCGAGACGAGATTTCAGTCGCCTCTGAGGCCAGTTGGTTGCACGACAGTGATTGATAGCTAAGCGCGGAAGTATATGCCGGGGCTATGCTGTCAGCGCGTGAGGCACAGCCAGCGAGGACGGCACACGCCGACAACGCGACAATGAATTTTTGCATTTTGGTATTTGCTCCTACCCAAGAAGGGCTTTTGTTCGTCTTTTTAAGCAAGCGTCGGTTCGACGGGCCTGCTCCATGCGAGCACGACTATCACTCAGTCAAAGCCGCGGCTTGCTCCTGGCTGCCAATTACTTGCGATCAGACGCGTCTCGGTCCTTTGGGGTGGCGGATACTGACCTGCGATTCGGCAGGAGCCCCAGGGGTCTTTTACCACTGGTGTGTCGATCTCAGGTCCTGAGGATCAATCACCGCACTGACGATCGCACGCGTAACCATCATTGTCCCGGTCAAGCTTTGACATTCCGTTTTTGAGATCGGACTGCGCCTGCTCGCAGGTGACGATATTGCCGTTATCCGGTCCGACGTCATGCGTGCAGGTATAGGCGAAAGCCTGACCTGACAGGAGGAATGCGAATGCGATCGACGCGATGAGAGTCTTCACTTTTTTGCCTTTCGTTTGGCTGTTAATGTTGCGCAAGTTGGCGCAACGAGATTTACCGCGACAGCACCCACTGAATCTGCGCCGAGGCTGGATTTTCTGTTGGTTAGATAGTGGCGTGACGGACGCCGCGCTTGATGCTAGGTGCCAATCTCTTGCTGTTAACTGCCAAGGCGTGAAGTGGTGCGCCGCCCGCTCTGCCCAGTACCAGAGCCGTCGTTGTTGAGGCGGCAGATCGGGAGGGCCGAGGTTAGACATTTCTCCAGCTCGGACCCGGGGATATTGTGAGCGAGTGATAAGCCGGGATTGACGATGCTATGAGGGCGGCGGGCTGGTTGGGTTGGGTGCTTTAAAGACGAGCGCCGCTGCCGCCCCTCCGAGCAGTTCCGCAACGATATAAAGCCAAAGGTTAGACCACGGCAGCATGACTCGGATCGAAGCGCCGATCGCGACCGCCGGATTGAATGCCGCTCCGGATACTTGGCCGACGGCGAATGCGCCAGCCAGAACGGTGAAGCCGATAGCGAGACCGAAGTAGGAATTCCCTTTTGTTGCGTCAATCGTAGCCACGTTCAACACGACGTAAACCAGCGCAAATGTGAAAAGGAACTCGGCCAGAAACGCCCAATACGGGAGCAACGAATGGACCAGCCGCCGCGCCCCTAAGGGCGAAGCCGACGATCCAAGCCGCAACGGTCGCGCCGAGCAATTGCGCGCCCCAGTATGGCAGCACGTTGGGGCTAATATTCACTTAGACCATTAAGACAACGGCGAAGTGTAACCGCGCATCGCCGTCAATCTTTAAAGTCGGCTTTTTTGCATACCGGCTCCCCCTGAAGGGCATACATCCGGCAATACTGCACCTCGCCTGTGACCTGATCCAATTGCCATATCGCACCAGCGCCGGACGGAAAATAAAATCCAGCGGTATAAGTCGCTACGTTTGATGCATCCGGAATTTTGGTGTCGAACAGTGCGTATCTCTCGCATCCCACTTGCAAATTTCCCGAGGCTTGCTGCCATAGGGCCGAACAATCGTAGACCTTCTTCGTCTTACGATTCAAAAAGTAAGCTTGCGACGTGTATTCACCGGCGTCGCCGCCAGCCTGATGCACTATGAGTTCGAAGTCTGCCGCTGTTGTGGGTAAGACGGACGAGATCAAGATGGTTGCTATCAGAAGTATACGCATGGCGACCCCTTCTAATGGATAGGATAAAACCAACATACAGGAAAACGCGTTCCGTCAAAGCACTGCGCTGGCCACGACCTGCCTTGGGTGTTGGCGACCCAGGTCCGGTGCGCCAACATTCTCACTGACCGCTGCTAACCGGTTCTCAATGGTTCTCTGCCAATGTACCGCGAAATAGTAACAAGGGGTTGCCTTGTGCGCATCCGGGAGAGCATTTCCTGCGAAAGCTAGTCACGATTTTTCGTTGGGCTTGGATGCTGGGATGCGTCATGACCGGTACGATGATTGGCGGAGTAGCAGGTTGGGAGAATCATGGCTGGATAGGAGCCATCGCCCTCGGTTTCGTTGGCTTGGTTGCAGGCGCGCTTATAGGATCCACACCGAGTGGAATTCTGCAATTCCTTAAATGAAAGCCGAGAGGTATCGAACATGGCTGACGAAGTGAATTGGGAGAAGCGCTATGCCGACCTGAAACTGGAATCTATCGTCGTTCAGGCGGTCTGCGGCTTCTTGCTGGCACACGATGCGACCAAGCATGGCAATCCCGACCACCACCTCCTCCACGTCAACGCAACGCTTATGGGAATCGCCGCGAAAATTGCCGATGAGAAGGGCGGGGAAGTGCTGTCGTAACTGAGGCCATGGAGCGGATGTGTGCAATAGCTGAAATTGTTTTGGCCGGATCAAATAAAAACAAGTAGCGCTATTATGGCTGCCCACGCAGCACAGCGATCATGCGATGGATTTCCGTCAGTCCCCAGCCTGCACGAAGCGCCGCCATAACCAACGGCTGGACATCGGCTTCGGCCCCAAGCGCCATGACGCATGCCCGCAGCGCATTGGCCAAGTCGGCTTCGCGCTCGACGTAAAACCCCGTCCGGTGGTGGTGGTGGGATGGGGCCGAGCCTATCAGCCATGGCAAGCGGGAAGTATCAAGGGTGGCTCCCGTGGTCCGTAACTAAACAACTGCTGGACCAGCGGCGGGGTTCCATAGGCGGACTGGGCCTCTTTGTTTTCGCTCCCAAAAGGAACTATCCCGGCCCGCCTCAGGGGAACTCCTGATTGTCGCTTGCCCTATCGGAGCGTAAATTATCGGGGTACCCTGGTCGAAGTTCGTGAAATAGCCAGCCATGAAGACCAAGGCCTGCTGAACTGGCAATCCTGCGTTCAGCAATAAATGGCAGCCCTATAGGGGAGTTTTGATTATGCCTAAATTAAAGCCTCTAATCACCGCTGCGGTGATTGCAATTTCTTTTTTAAGTTCTTCAGAAATATCATTTGCGGCTCAGCAAGCGCAACAGCGCCAACAAGCGCGTGACGTCCGCCAACAAGCTCGCCCCGAAGCTCGACAAACGAAGCAAGATTGTCGTGCCGCCAACCAGAAAAGCAACGCGGCGTGCCGTCAAGACAAGCGACATACCAAGCAGGACGCTCGTAAGACGGGCCGAGACATAAAGTATTGAGAGTGGAGGCTCGGCATTCAGTCGAGCCTTTTTTTGATAGCCGGATCACCCATTGGTCTAACCAACCATCGAGACGGGTTAGTCGTTAGCACAGTTGACGACGACCACCATGCAAACCTCAGCAATTAAACAAGGTGCAACGGGCACCCACAAAGGGGAACATTCATGCGAAACTTCCTGACAATCATCGCGGCTGCATCAATAGCACTTTCGTCTGCGATAGCAGCTAACGCACAAAGCCAAAATCCCCTCCCCAAGGCTAGCGATGTGCTCGTCCGGTATGGGAAGGACATCGAGGGCTGGACTATCTATACAAATCAAACTCGCGGAGATTGTTTGATCGTGCGCGACTTTGGCCAAGGTTCGGTGCAAATGGGCGTTACCGCAAATCAGGAGGTCGGGTATCTCGGCGTGTTCACGAAGGCGGATATCGGCCTTAAGAACGGGAACACAACGGACATCTTCGTCGCCCTCGACCGCAATCTTTATAAGGGTGTGGCTACCAGCACGAGCGGCGAACTCAAAGGCGGACTTTCTGGCGGCTACATCTTGACAGACGACCCGAAGTTCAAGCGAGACGTAGCAAAGAAATATGAAATGACCGTGTTTCCCGAAACCAAGGGGACCTTCGTCGTCGATCTGAAGGGGACTTTCAAGGCAATGGCAGCGGGAAAAAAGTGCCTCAAGCATTGACCGCGCGCTCGTAGCGAGCACTGGCGCAAAAGACCCGCCGTTGGGGTTCAAGCACAACGACGGGTAGGGGTTACCAATCGGGACGGGTGTGGACACGATTGGAGAATTTATTATGTGGCAAAAGAGGCCTTGCCACAATCGGGACTTTCCCTAGTAACAAGGTCACTTTGTTAACCCAAGACCCACCGGATACTTTCGTAAAGCAGCCATAGTGCGCCAGCGACAATTAGAACTCCGAATATGACAGGCTTGATGTCCCAGTCTTCGTGCATTTGATTTTTCCCTGCGACAAGGCAAATCAGCCCAGTCGACTCGAAGGGCTTCGCGTGGACTTTCCCTAGTGGGGCGAATAATTTCGCGCGTGCGTTTGACTGCCATTCTTTTGTGCTGAGATGCCAATTAGGACTTGGCCTATGATGACCTCCATGCCTCGGCCCAGTCGAAGTGGTTTGACACTCTCGACGAAAGTTGCGCTAAGCTGCCGTAGCGCTCATAGTATGAGGACTGTCCGGTTGGGCACGGTGCAATTTTGGGGAGATCGACGGCTGTGCCAACGTCAATAGGCTTGGCTGTTCACTTGGCACTTGGAGTGCTTGAACGTCGCGACATCGACCCGGCTCCCCTTCTTGTGCGGTCCGGCCTGTCGCTGGCTGCCGTCGACAGCCACAAGCGGATCAAGGTCATCGCGGCGATCGATTTTCTGGAGCGAGTAGCGCGCGTCCTCGATAACGACTGTCTCGGCCTAACTCTTGCAGCGGATTTCGACTTGCGCGAACTTGGCATGCTCTACTATGTGGCCGCGTCATCGGAGCGATTGGGCGACGCACTCAAACGCCTGGATCGGTATGAACGCATTGCCAATGAAGCTCTAGACCTGCGGATTGTCAAAAGTTCTGGCGGCAGCGTGGAACTTTTATATCATGGGGTGCCGCGCCACATCGACCGGCACCTGATGGAGTCCTTCGCGGTCGCCCTGGTACGCCTCTGCCGCCATCTTTTAGGAAGGAAGATTGTGCCGCTTTCGGTAAGCTTCATGCATCATCGTGCGGACGGCCGAAAGATCCAACAGCTCCTGGGCTGCGAGGTCAGCTTCGACGCCCATGTCGACGAGATAAATTTCGACGCGAGCGTGATGGACTTGCCTCTGCTTGGCTATGACCCGTATCTCAACGACCTAATGGTGAAGAGTTGCGACGAGGCGATTGCTGCACGAGCATCCAGCGCCAATGCGTTCCGGACAGAGGTTGAGAACACCATCAGGCCGCTTCTGCCGCACGGGGAAGCGCAGGCAAGGACGGTCGCGCAAAAACTTAACCTCAGCGAAAGGACATTCGCGCGGCGGTTGGCGGCCGAGGGGTTAAGCTTTGGAGAAATCCTCGACCAGATGCGGCGCGATCTCGCCTTACGTTATCTCGAACAAAACCTTCGAGCGTCTGACATCACTTGGCGGCTTGTTTCCAACAACCCAGCGCCTTCAGCCACGCGTGCCGACGCTGGACCGGAAAGAGCCCTTCAGAATTTCGGCGGTCTTTCATCGCAAAAGCTGTCGTCTCTGAAAGCACTCGCGTTGATTGTCGTCACATCGTCAGCCGGCGCTGAAGGGTGCCGAACCTTGCCGTCAGAAACCTGTTTCCTCCCAAATTAACTATTTGAAACAGGCGGAAGAAATCTTCAACCGGACCGTAGGTTCCATTCGGCCTGCCCTGACAAACGTAGCGTAGCAAGCTGCTCGGGATCGATGTATGGTCTGTTCTGCAAGAGAACGGCCGAGTCGTTAAACCGCGCATGGTTCGAAAGGCGATGGATGACCGAGACGTCCAGCCGAGATCGCCATGAAAACATCCCGAAGTCCCGGCACCGCCGGCTCATCAAGATGGACCCGCCTAAATGAACGCGACCATAAATACGTTCGTCCTCGTCTTGGCATCGATCTTTCCGGTGGTCAATCCGCCAGGTTCCGCACTCGTCTTCCTCGGGTTGACCCGTGGTGCAACACCTGAGATCCGCGCTGTCCTTGCGCGGCGGATCGCGTTGAACTCGTTCGTTCTCCTGGTCTGTTCGTTCTTGCTTGGCGCGCTCATCCTCCAGTTTTACGGGATTTCAATTCCCATACTTCGCGTCGCTGGCGGGTTCATTGTCGCTGTCTCAGGCTGGAAACTCCTCAATGAAGGAAGCAAGAAGGAACTGGAAGCGCCGGCAGGCGGAGTTCCGCGCACCAATCTGCTGGATCAGGCCTTCTATCCGCTGACCCTCCCCCTCACGACAGGGCCAGGCTCCATGGCCGTGGTGATCAGCATCGGGCTTTCGGAGGCGACGGTTACGGGTCCTGCCGAAAGGCTCATATTCGTCATAGCAAGCGTCGTCGCTATAGCCGTTCTGGCATTGACCATCCTGCTTTGCTTCAGCTATGCGGATCGCAGCCAAAGGATTCTGGGCCCTGGCGGCACCGATATCGCCGTGCGGCTTTCGGCATTCATTCTGTTTTGCCTCGGCTTGCAGATCCTCTGGTCGGGCGGAAGCGAGCTGTTGAGATCCGTTCTCTAAGCAGGTTCTCCTCCACCGCTACCTCCGCCTAATCGGTTATGGGGTAAGTCGAATCTAGCCGGCTATGACCCCCACGATCACCGTTCCCCAGGTTGTAAGGAGGATATGCCCGATGGGGACCGCTGGTGTATAGCCGAGCACGGCAACCGGACTCCCCGACCGGTCCTGCACAGCTGCCATGCCCGCAGTCATTGTCTGCGCTCCTGCCAGCCCGCCGAGGAGCAGTATGGGGTTCATGCCGAGCAGGTAGCGCCCGACGTAGAGTCCTACGAACATGGGCATCAGGGTAACGACCACGCCGCCAAATAGCAGGCCGACGCCCGCCTCCGCGATGGCTGAGAAGAAGATGGGGCCGGCATGGAGGCCGGTCATTGCCACGAAGGCGGCAAGACCAAGTGCCGTCATCAGCGAGACGGCTCCATCCGGTATGCGGCCGAAGAGCGGAAAGCGCGTGCGCATATGCCCCACGACCAGCCCCGCCAGCAAGGTTCCCACGCTGGTGCTCAAAGAGATCCGCATATCCCCGATAGGAAAGGTGACGAGAACGCCAACAAGCCCTCCAAGGAAGATTGCGAGGCCGAGAACGAAGAAGTCGGTCGAAGCCGTCGGTGCGATAATGACACCTACCCGTTTGGCGGCGCGCGAGACGACGGCCTCCGGCCCCACCAACCGCAGAATGTCGCCGCGCTGCACCAAGATCCCAGGTGCAAGCGGAAGGTTTTGGTTCCCGCGCGTGATGGCTCGCAGATAGAGGCTGCGGGTCCAATCCTCCTTGGCCGCGTCCGCGATACTCCGGCCGTCAAGGTCGCGGCTTGTTACAAGGACGTCGGCGACTGACACTGGGATATCAAGGAGTTCGCGGTCCTCTACCTCGGCGGCACGCTGGCCGAGCAACTCCACCAGGGTCTCTCGCCTGCCAGACACCGCGACCACATCCTCTGGGCTCAAGACGAACTCCGGGCTTGCCTCAATAACTCGCTCGCCGCGTCGCACGCGCTGGATGAACAGCCGGTGCTCCGGAAATTTAGCCTCAGCTGCAGCTACGGATAGTCCTGCGATTGGCGCGCCCTCCGCGATCCGGTAGGCGCGTAACTCGAACCTATGCCAAGCGGACGCGACCCCCGCCGCCGTCCGCGTAATGCCGAGCTCGTGCTCCAGCTTGAGCGCCTCGGCCGCCAGGTCGATGCCAAGCAATTTGGGCCCCAGCACACTGCAGAACAAAATGACGCCAACGGCGCCGAAGACGTAGCAAACCGCATCGGCCACCGCGATATGTGCGACCAGCCGGGCACGCTCATCCTCCATAAGCGGGAGCGCGTTGATGGCTTCAGTCGCGGTGCCCATCGCCGGACTCTCCGTGAGCGCGCCCGACACAAGGCCCGCAGCAAAGCCCGGATCAAGCCCCAGGGCCTTGGCGATGACGATGGCAGTGAGCAGCCCTGTCACACACACAACCACGGCGAGCAGTACGGGCTTCAACCCGTCTCGTTTGAGGGCCTGCAGGAACTGCGGCCCGACCGAATAGCCAATGCCGAAAAGAAACAGAAGGAACAGCAACGACTTCGCCATGCCGGCAATCGGAACGTGGGCGAATTGACCGATCAAAATCCCGGCGAAGAGGGAGCCGGTAACAGGCCCAAGGCCGAAGCCCCTGACCTTCACGCCACCGATCAGGTAGCCGATGCTGATCGCAAGAAACACGGCGAGCTCCGGATACTTGACTAGGAATTGCTCGAACCAAACCATAGCCATATCTCCCCCGCGACGACCTTCGCGCTTGAACACGATCAGCTCAGTATCAAGGCGCCGTGGAAAACACGTTCAACGCTTCGCTTTTGCAGCGATCGCATTCAGGTGGCAGTAGTTTGAGGGCCTTGGCTTTCTCGTACCGTGGATTTCCTTCACATCAAGTTTTCGCAGTCGATCGTCTCTTGGGTCAGCACCTTGCCCGACAAAGGTTGTCGCGGCCGCTATCTCAAGGCCGGTCGTCCACACCAAGCATGCGAGCCGTCGAAACAAAAAGAAAGTACGTTACAGTAACGACACGAGGTGAGGCTCCATCATAGGTAGGCCAGGCTGTCTTTTGTTTAAGCTTCCGGTCGAATGCGGCATAGTGTGGCCCTTCAGTGACAGCAATGACAACCCTGTCGTGGTATTTCTTATCCAGGTTGAGGGATGGCTGCGAAATTCATTGAAACTGCAGTACTTGAACCTACTCGAACGTTGCCAAATACAAGCGCCGATGGGGGACCGCATGGTTGTTCGAACTCTTCTTCTAGCCTCTGCTGGAGCAATTATTGCCGTATCGGCAGCGCATGCTGCGGATGCAGTGGTTGTGGCTGAACCCGATCCCGTCGAATATGTCCGTGTTTGCGATGCCTATGGCGCAGGCTTCTTCTATATTCCCGGCACGGAAACTTGCCTGAAATTTGGCGGCTATCTGCGTTTTGAAGTGGCCGGAGGCGACAATGTCTATACCGGCGGTCATGTCGGCGGTGAGAACGACACATGGTACTCCCGCACGCGTGCCGAGCTGCGTTTCGATGCGCGCTCCGAAACCGAACTCGGCACTTTGCGCTCTTACATCGACGGCCGGTTCCAATACACGAACGGCGACGACGCCGGCGGCATCCTTCATCAGGCCTTCATCGAGCTCGGCGGTTTCCAGATCGGCGTCAATGACGTCATCTTTGGTTCATGGCTAAATTATGCCGGTAACATCATCAGGGACGACGTCATCCAGTACGGTGCCGACAGCATGTCCACCAACGCAATCAGCTATACATATAAAGCCGGCAACGGGTTTTCCGCCATTATTGCAGCCGAACAAGGTTCGGAGACGAATGGTTACGACTATGTCATCGTAGACTATATGCCCCACGTTCTCGCCGGCATGAAATATGAACAGTCTTGGGGGACGGTCGCCGGGGTCATCGGCTACGACTCGGTGCAGGAAGACATCGGGGTCAAAGCGCGGTTGGACGTCAATTTTACCGACACGCTATCCGCCTGGATAATGGGCGGCTATCAATCCGACTACGACGAGGACTCGTTCATCACCAATCAAAATCGCAATTGGTACGGACCATGGGAAGGCGACTGGGCCGCGTGGGGCGGGTTTGCCGCCAAGGTCACCGACAAGGCAACGATCAACGCGCAAGCCGCCTATGAAGAACAAGGAACCTGGGCGCTTGCTCTCAACGTGAACTACGAGCTTGTTCCGGGTTTCATGATCAGACCGGAAGTCAACTACACCAAGTTCGGCGGTGCACGCAAAGAGGAAGCCCTCCTCGAAAGCGGAGAGGACGACGCAGTCGGGGGTATCGTTCGCTTCCAACGCAACTTCTAAGTGCAGGGCGTGGATAGGACGCCGGGAGGGTGCGTGGAACCGCTATGTCCTTTCCACCGGCCCTCCGCATTCCGCGGCGAAATGGCAAGCGCGAACAGTAAGGCCCACTGCGTCGCGTGCGACAACGACGAACCTTGTCGCTCAACTGGCATAGGTAGTATTGCTCTCGGTTCACAGCCTCGGCAATTATAACGCCACCGGCGCAGCGCCGAGCCACGCCGGCAACGTTGACCGGCTTGAGTGGACGACTGAGCTTGGCCTCTGCTGTCGTCACGTGAGCGGATTGAGTTACCCTGCCCCAAGGCCTGAATATACCGAGAGTTGGATGTGCCGAAGCGGTTTGGTCTTTGCCCACCGATGTTCAGCCCGAGCCTGATTGAGTTGTTCGCTTTCACCGCCTCTTAGTCAACGGCAAGCAGACATTATAGGCGTCGGACGTAACGAGTATCCCGGAATCCCAGTCCATCGCGTTTGGTCGTTTGTAGCGAAGTCAGAAGCTGATTTCTATTCATGTCCAAGCTTCCAGACAATTGACCAAGTGGTCCTCTCTTTGATTCTGCTCGACACTCAGCCGTCACACCACAGGGCACATTTTGCAGTTTGTTGTCATCGGCGGAGCCTTGACGACGTCATCGCCAAAGCATCCGTATCGTCCAAAGCGGGCTGTCAAGACAGGATCATCGCGAAGTAGCCAAACACCGTAAGCAGGACCCCTGAAACCGCATAGCCGACGGGGAAACCGATCCAGGGTACATTCGATTGGATTTCAACTGCTGCCTCTCGGCAAGGCCCACTGTGACTGCGCGCGCCGGCTACAGCGCCCATAAGTATAGCTGGGTTCATTTTGAATATGTGAAAGCCGATGGCCCAGACGATGACTGGCGGAACCGAGCAGGCGACGAAGCCAACCAGGAAAATCTTGAGCGCGAGGGCCCCGGTCAACTGAGCAAGGAGCGAGTTGCCGGCATTGATTCCAACGATGGCGACAAACACGACGAGGCCGAGATCTTCCAGGATGTTGCGCGCCGCCGACGGGGTATTGCCGAAGAAGCGCAAACGGGATGCCACCGACGAGACTATCACGCCTGAGACCAAAAGCCCGCCCGCATTGCCGAGTCCAATCGATGCCCCAAACGCAGGGAACTGGATTGCACCAATCAACAAGCCCAAGATCATGCCGAGCGACAGCGTTAGAAGGTCGGTCGCGCTGGACGGCCTTACTACCCGTCCGAACAGTGCTCCAACTTTGTTGACCGCATCCTTCAGTCCGACCACGGTCACCACGTCCATCCGCTGTAGCTTGGTATCGTTTCCGATGGGTAGCCGCACTCCGCCTCGCTCCAGTGCCGTTACCTGCAGCTGATCGACCCCCGGCAGAGCTCGCCATTCCTCGCGTGTTTTCTTGACGATCTCGCCGTTGGTAACGAGAATCTCCGCAGAGTCGAGCGGGATGTCGAGTGCAATTTTGTCTGCGACTTCCGGCCCGATCAAGCCCATCTTGTCGGAGAGCGTCTCCCGCCGGCCGCCGAGCGCGATGACGTCGCCAAGTTGGAGTGAAAGCGTTCCAGTGAGTTCTTGGGGCGCACCGCCCCGCACCACGTTCACTACGCGGTATTCCGGATTCTCGTGCAGCAACTCACGGACTGTGCGCCCTTTCCAGGCCGCGTTCTCGAGCCGATAGGCGCGTAGCCCTCCGGCCGTCCAGCCGGACAGCGTCGGTGCATCGCCGCTCGCCACCCCGTGCTCGGCCTCGTATGCGCGGGCCGCGGCACGGGCATCCACTCCCCACCACTTGGGCAGATACTTGGTGATCAAGATGATGCCGACCGTTCCCCAGATGTAGGTGATGCCATAAGAGAGCGCAATCATCGCGCTCGCCTGCTCGGGTGTTGTGCCGGCCGGTAGAGTCAGCGCCCCTGAAGTCACGGCTTGTTCGGCCGATCCAATCGCCGCGGACATGGTCTGAGAGCCGGCCAGCATTCCGCCTGCGGTCCCCAACGGTAAATCAAAGATAATTGCGCCGAGCACGACGATCGTCAGTCCCACGATGCAACTGATAAAGGCCAATATGGTGAATTTGATCCCGTCCCCGCCCAAGCTGTTCATGAACGACGGTCCGACCCGCAGTCCAACGCCGTACATGAACAGGTAATAAAACATGCTCTTCGTAAAATTGTTCAACTCCAGCTTCACGCCATAAATCGATCCGACGACGGCGAGCCCGCAGCCAACGACGATGGCAGCCGCCACCATGCCGAGCCCGTAGCCCATCACACTTTGCCGTCCTATCCAAACCGCGAGCCCTACCGTCAGGAAGAGCAGCATGAAGGGGTTGGCATTGAGAAACTCGAAGAATGTTTGCATGTCGCTTTCCCCTTTAGCGTTTTGACTTGGCGGAGATGACATCCGGCCTCAACAGCTTCAGCCCGCGCGCCTTCTCGTAGCCGTGAATCTCCTTCACATCGAGTTTGCGCATAAATTCGATGGTCTCTTGTGTGATCACCTGGCCGGGCACCATGATCGGGAAGCCGGGTGGATAAGGAATGACGAAATTGGCCGAGACCATTTCCGGCCCTTCGCGAAGCCGGCGGTCGCATTCTTCTCCGTGCAGGGTCACGTATTCGCAACCCGCGGCGTCGTAGGCACCGTAGAAGGCGGTGCGCATGTCTCCCTCGGGCGTGGACCGCCCCGCGTCCTGACGGAACGCCTCATGGAAATGACTGAAGTTCGGCAGGTCCGGCACATCGGTCATCAACGACTTCACGCGGGCTGCAAAAGCGTCCTGCTCTCCGCTGCCCCCATGAACCAGGCGGGCCTCAATGCTGTTGCAGATCTCCAGCAGAACGCGGAGCAACTGCGCGATGTCGCTGCGCGTATTGTTGATGTTGGATTGCAAAAGAACCGAATTGCGCGAGGTTTTGTTGAGTTGGATGTCGTATGTATTGGCGAGCAACGCCTTGAACTCGGTTCCGTCGAAACCTGCCGTTCCGCATACCAACGTCATCCGGGTGGGGTCAAGGCAAAACTCGTCTTCGTGCATGCTGCGGACCTGCTCGGCCCACGTCGTGCCTGGAGCCAGGAAATCAACGAACCCGCTGTTGCGGTATTCTGCCGGTACCATGCCATCGGCACCGAGCACCTTGAAATACTTCGAGATCAAGGGATGGGAGTTGATCTCGCGCCGAATGGAGAGCGATATCTCGATCGCGTTCAGCACGAGGCCGTAGCCTTCCAGCTCCATCTGCCGCCGCGCCACGTCCAGACTGCCGATCAGTTGCTGGTTCGGACTGGTCGAGGCATGGGTGAAAACTGCCTCATGGAACTGGGATTCGACTGTGTGGAAGTCGACGTCCTTGACGAGCACCATAGAGCCTTGACGCAGCGCCGACATCGATTTGTGCGTAGAATGGGTCTGATAGACGCGAACCCGCACCTTACGCGGGTCGGGGATCAGCCGCGTCGCCAGCAGCTTATCGGCCGAAGGGTCCGAACCGAGCTCGTCCTGTTGCTTCTCGTATGCCTTGATCGAGGCGGGATCGTGTATCCAAGCGCCGATCGCGGACGCTGCGCCCATTGCGGTTCTGGGTCGCAATATTGGTGAAAAACGCGCAAAACCGAACCACGCCTCATCCCAGAGGAACACGAGATCTGGCTTGATGGCGAGGCATTCCTCCATGACGCGGCGCGTGTTGTAGATGTGGCCGTCGAAGGTGCAGTTGGTCAGGTCCACCATCTTGACCCGATCGAGTCTGCCCTCCGCCTTGAGGTCCAGAAGCGCCTTTTTTACGCTGGCGAGAGGCACTGCGCCGTACATCGAGTATTCGGTCATCGGAAACGCGTCAACATAGAGCGGTTGCCCACCCGCAAGCACCAAGCCGTAATGATGGGACTTGTGGCAATTGCGGTCGAGGATGACGATGTCACCCGGGGCCACAATCGCCTGGTGCACCATTTTGTTCGAGGTGCTGGTTCCGTTGGTCACAAAGAACGCGTGGTCGGCCCCGAAAGCGCGCGCGGCCATCTCCTGTGAACGTTTGATATTGCCCGTCGGCTCAAGCAGGCTGTCGAGACCGCCGGTTGTCGCACTGCTTTCTGCAAGGAACAGATTGATGCCGTAGAACTCGCCCATATCGCGGATCCAGTCTGACTTGAACACTGACTTGCCACGGGCGATGGGAAGCGCATGGAAGGTGCTAATTGGCCGCCGGGCGTACTTCTTCAAATTGTCGAAGAAAGGGGTTTCGAAGCGCCGCTGAATGCCTTCGAGCACGGATAGATGGAGCTCCAACGGCTCCTCGATGGCATAAAGCACCCGACGTATGGAAGCGGCGCGCGGATCGCCGGCCAAACTCTCAACCCGGCGATCCGAGAGCAGATAGACGTCGAGCTCCGGGCGCAAGCGCTTCAGCGAATTGGCCAACAGCAGCGACAGATCAGCGTCTTCCCTTCTCGCTTCCTCAGGCACGAGGTTGGCCAGAACACTCCGCAGCACGGGAGCCGGGTGGCGCGAGGTATATGTGAAACCCTCGAAAATGGTTACGGCGGCAATATAGGGATTTATGATGGCGGCGCAGATTGCATCCTCGAAGCTTTCCACCGCGACCATCTCGTAGATGAACGCATCTTCCGGCCGGCGCAGCTTCCGCATTTCTGCGATTTGATAGACAGCGTGCGTGGTGGCACCAGGTGCGACCATCAGCATCTCGAAATAGGGCCGCCTTGCCTCTCTGCCGCCCAGCGTCGGCGGCAGAACGTCGGCGGGCGAGTCGGCAACCTCGTCGGCGGTACCCCACTCGGCTGCGTCGTACTTGAAGTCGCGTGTGACAATAGCGGCAGAGACACGCCGCACCAGTTCGGTGAAGCCAACAGCATTGTCGCCCTGCAACTTTTCGCGCAGCGCGCCCATCAGTCCGGGGCCGGGAAACGCGTGGAACTCCTCGATGGGCCCCAACTCTGCAAAAGCTGCTTCAACCGTGGCCTTGTCGGACCGCCCGCTCGACCAGGCCCGCGAAGCACCCACGATGTCGCGCCAGCGATCGGCGCGTGCAGCCGGCATTGAAAAGAAATGGTCGATTCTGTGATCGGATGTCTTGGCTTTTGTCGTCATCACCGGTCTCCTTTGCCTCCAGTGTCGAGTTGGGTCAGTCGGCATCATCGAAGGGGCCACGTTCAGCGGGGTCGCACAGTCGTGTTGCAAAATCAGATTTGTCGATCATGGGTTCTGCCTGCGGCAAAGGGCAAGTACGTTACTGTATCCAACAGTCGCGAAGGGCGGCCGATACTCATGCTACTTGCACGCCTGCTGGTCTCACGCCCATGTATTCGTGCCGACTGCGACGATCACTTTGGTGGGTGACGAGGGCATCTTCCATGGAAAGTGGCGAAAATCGGCAATGATATCAGCACCAAAGCGGACAGAACGCACCACCGCAGATGCGTCAATTAGGTCTACCCGCCATTGGTGAGACGCCACCTCTGTCGATCCTCACGCAGCTTGGCGGTCGCAACTTCCGGCACCGCCGCACTTCCTCTGGGACGAGTGCGGGCGAAATACGCGGGTGTTTGATACAGTAACATAGTCTCGGCTGGAGGAGCATTGCGGGATGTTTCAAGACCTACCGAGAGGCGAATGGACCATTTCGATTCAATGCCAGCTGCATCTGCGGATCGCTGGCAATGAAGGCGGCCGATGGCATCTCGATGTTGAGGTCGATCAAATGAACGCCGACGACGAGACCGTGCTGCAAAGCATCTAAGTGTTATGCCCGACATAGTAGTGCCTTGCGGTTCTCCAGAGCCCGACGACAAGCGCGACAGCATAGACACCGAACACAAGTGTCATTCCGAAGATCATCAGAAGCGCGATCATTTGGCGGACCCTCGCAGCCCAAGAGACCCAGTGGAAACGCTGTCCGCACTCGTCGGTTCCGAAAGCGCAAGCGAAGGCTTTGCGTTGGGCCTGTGCATCGCGGATTGGATGCTCCATCATGGATGGTCGGAAGTCCACGCGAAGTCTGTTATGCTCGCCTCCAAGGTAGGAACGAACGATGAGCCAAAATGCAGAATTATTGGCAGAGATCGACAGGCGGGCAGAACGTGCCAGGGCTGCTGATCTCGATATCCGGTATATGTCGAAAGAAGTGAAGGACATTCACGCGCAGTTCCCGCATCGCTGTGAGGAGTATATCAAGGAGAAGCTCGAAGAGGCACTGCGCAAGCGCGGAATGGACTGAGAACCCTAGATGGGTTTTACCAGAGCTGTTGTCGAGGGGGCAGGTGGTGACTGGGCCACAACGAGCGAGATTAACGAAGCGATGGATGAGCTTCGTTGGCAATGCGTTGCCGTGCCAACGGTGACTGGTGACCTTTAGCGGTCCAACCTCGCATGGAAATATGCAGTCCTCCGGCAAAGTTTTCCACACCGCGTTGTCGATCTGGCCGATGCCACTATCGAACAATGGCAGCAAGGCAATACGCTGGCCTGTATGGTGCTGGCACGTTCGCTGCTGGAAACCGTTGCCGTTCATCATCTCAATTGAAAAGACCCGGAAACAATTGAAGGCGCAGGAAGTTCAAGCGCTCGTCCAGTTTGTCATGCAATGCTCATTTGGCGGCAGGCACCGGAATGGCGCTATGAAGGCGTTGACACTGCGATTAATGTACTTAAGGCATTCGACCTGTTAAACCGAAAAATTCCCCCTGCTTGTTACCTTGGGTAGTGCACGTTGGCTCGATTTGCTCCGCAAGCGTCCCAACTGACTATAGGACATTTGCTTCAGCGGCGGTCGGGATTGGCATCCCGCCATCGCCAGTGCACCCAAAAGCAACGCTTGCTTCGTAAAGAATGCTTTCATAGCGGGAACCAACCGCCAAAGCGGTCGACGATGGATTAATGCCGCCGTTCAGGAAGTCATTGCGCGGGAACAGCGGTCAGGCGGTCTGCTGCATGGCACTGGGCTAGGGTCGCGGTAAACTCATCCGCCGCGTCGGTGCCAGTTTGTCATCGCTTGGCGAGGTAATCTCCAAGGAACGCCGACAGGTCCAGTTGCAGGACCCCGCAAAACTGTATCAAAGTCGAGACGGCCATGCGATTGCTGCCGCCCTCGTACTTTTGGATTTGCGTTCCCGAAATTCCCATGGAAGCGCCGAGGTCGATTTGGCTGAGGCCAGCGGCCAAACGGAAGCCCCTCAGCTTTGCGCCAAGGTCTTTATTAATGGCGGCTGCTGCCGAATTTCGCGTTACCGTTATCATCGTGGCGAAAGAACCATGCCGCCGGTTAAAGGATTGCTTAAGTAAAAAAACCGCCGCCTTGGCCTCGGGGCGGGCCGCAGCGGCGGGGGGTAAATGATGGCGTCGGCGGGGTAAGGCCGTTCGCTTACCCGATAACCTACGCTGCGAGAAAGCGGGCCACAATCCGGGGTTTCCCTGAAGCGGGCTCGGAGAGTCCCCTTTTGGGGCGGAAATAAAGAGACCCAGCCCGCATGGCTTGTGGACTCTGCGGGGGCTGGGCCGCGACGTTCGTTTGCAAAACTACGTCAAACGGACATTAGATCCGTGGTGCCCCCGGTGGATAAACGAGGCGCATGGAACCTTCTCCCCGGTCGGCAGTTCTTAGTTTTCCAATCACCGGAGCCGCCCTTGATAGTTTTCGCTTGCCATGGCTGACACACTCGGCCCTATCCAACCGCCACCTCGAACAGGGTTTTACGTCGAGCGCGAAACCGACTTGGCAGATGCGTTACGGGAAAGCGTAATGGCGCTTGGCGCCGAAGCCGATGTCCAGCCGTTGGTTGCTGCAGCGCTTCGGGCGGGCTGGGGACTGACGGAAGTACACCGCATAATCGTCGCGTTGCGCGGGGAGCCTCAAATGTGATCGTGCGCGACCAGCGGTCGGGCGGCTTGTCTGCATGGCACTGGGCCAGATGGGTAAACTATCATCTAATTTATCATGCTTTTCTCACTGGCGGAACCTCCAGTGACGAACGCTCACTGCGGATTTCCGCAGTATCCTTACTGTTGTTAACGACAGTATCCATCGTCGTTGGCTCGCCAGTTTTGGGGTGGATGAAGGTGCGATCAAGCTGGATTTATCCATCGTTGCGATCCCTAACGCTTCTGATATTCTCCCACGAACGGGGGACTAAAACTAAATGACCGACGATGAGAAACTCATAGACGAGATTATTAAGCATGTGCAGATGGCCGAGGCGATAAGGCCGGACACTATGGATCGCGCTGCTCTCGCAGATTTGCTGCGGTACCGCTTTCCGCACCGCGACGCTGGCGACATTGAGGATCAGCTTATCATCGCTTGGCAGAAGCACAGTCTCTTTTGGACCCCTGGCAGTGGAAGGCCCGCTCGCAGCGCGCGCGGATAACGCCGGAAGTCCCGGCAATCTAATCCTCGTCCAGCCTGCGCAGATGCCGGTAGCCTATTTGATGCAGAATAATGCTGACGAGAAGCGCCGATGCTAGGATGACAAGGCCCCATAACCGATCATGACTGAACCTGGCAAAAAAGAAATAAGAGCCGAGTCCGCCGACAGCAAACAGAGTAATGGCCAAGCCGTTGTAGAACGTCGCCCGAAGTATGATCTGTGCCTTGCGCGATTCTTTCATGCGCCGATACATACCACAAAGACACTGAGAGGATGGAGTAACTGCGCCACAAGCCACCGTCATTGCCACACAGCGGGCCAAGGAACGCGTTTTAAGGGTTGGATTAGCGAGAGTGCCAACGCTCACGAGGGAAATACCCGGGAACAGTTTGCTTGCTGATGCCCGTCGTTCAAACTGCGCATTCCCGGCGCGCTCGACGGCAGAAATACGGACGAAACATCCGCGCCGCCATCTATCGTGCCATCCACGTGCCGTCGCAGCAAAAAACCAAAGCGACCGTTCTGATTCCTGTGGACCCCGAATTGCAGGAAGCGCTCGACGCTTATAAAATGAGCTTTGATTTAGAGGAGGCCACAAGGATAATGCGACGTGAGGTTCGCAACTCAACGGGAAGGATCAAATATAACTTCGAACATCGACGCGATCACGATTTCATCCTCCGCAGTCGCCGTGGTTGGCCACTAGGAAAGTCGTCCTACAACATCATTATGCGTCTCGCATGTATTGCCGCCGGTCTCCCCGTTTATGAGAAAGGCATGGATACTTACGAGGAGGCCTATTCCGGCCATGGACTGCGCAAGGGCAGCATCAACGCCATTGCAGAAGGTGGCGGCAACGTACTGCAGATCATGTCGATCAGCGGCCATATGTCGAGTAAAAATGTCGATCACTACGTCAGGGACATGGAACGGCAGCGCGCTGCTGTACAGGCAATGCAATTGCGTCGCGCCAATGTCGAAAGGCGAAACGCTTTGAAGACGAACGTTGAACAACAAACAAAGATCGTCGACCTGCAACGCAAGCCGGACCGTACCGTTTGAGAAAGCAGTGCGATTTCTGGGTTCCATGTTTGAGAAATTGCGACGTAACCATTTGAAATGCCTATAAGTCCACATTCTGGGACGAGTGCGGGCGAAATACGCGGGTATTTGATACAGTAACATAGTCTCGGCTGGAGGAGCATGAAAGCGACTACTGCCTCCTCGAAGCGGTCCATTGAGAAGAAAGCTTAGCGGTCGCGGTCCGCACAGCGCCTCGAAAGAACTAAGTGTGGTTATGGGCGCTATTCATACGTTCTCGATCCGACGACCAGTTCTTAACACTTGCCATAGTAGCCTAGAGTGGTTGGCATACTTCAACTTGATGAAAAGGATCTTCGAATGAATAGAGCTCTGATCACCGTCGTAGCCGTACTAACAGCTATGAGTTTAAGTGCCTGCGGATCAATCGGCAAAGGAAAAGCGCCTCCGCCAATGGCAGAACCGACTGCAGCGCCAGTGTATAAATAAAGGCTGCTTCTGTGTTATGGGAAGGTGAGTCCACCTTCCCATTCAATTAATTGCAAAGCACCGGCCTTGTACACGACGTGCGTTCCCGCCGTAAATATTTAGCGCCGGTTAGAACTTAGCTTGTGCCTTGTCCGGAGCGTATTACAATCGCGCCTTGCCGCCGAGTCAGCAGTTTTCGCCGCTGCATCCAACGACTGACAAGTGACCGCTATGGCCAGACCCAGAAACCACGACAGCCGACCTAAACGGCTGCTTTCGCAGGGCTGTTCTTGAAAGCTGCCTGACCGGAATCGGCCCCATCTCGGTCATTGATGGCATTAGTTCAGTTGCCGCAGTGACGGTACATGATGTATATCCATGGCTCATTGGAAATCTCACTTCAAATGCCCGCCTTGATGGGAATCGAACCCACGCTCCTTAGTGTAGGCAGCACCAACCCGTTGTTTTGATAATGTCGTTCCTGTACAAGGAGGAGCACATTGAATACTGGGTTGTTGGGCTCGGCGCCGCCATTGCCTCAGCGGCCTCGCTTTACTATCGGCGCTGGCGATTGCGGCAAGCGCTGCAACCGAAGCCACAAGGCTCAATTACTTCAGGCCGAGCGCGCGCCGCCAGCCGGGTTTCTGCGACTGCTGGCGCTGCTCGAAGACGTGCATCGAAAGAACCTGAGCCCGCAATACTTGGGGCGGGCGCCATTTCACATTATCCTGGTTCATGACCGTCCTCTCGACCCGCACCTGTTCCATCGCCGTCCGGCAGCCCGGACAGGTGGCAAGGTGATCCTTAAACTGCGATGCATGCGCGGGATCGAATTCGCCGTCGACGAAACCATGCAGCATCACGCGCCATTCGGGGCAGCCTTTCAGTCGCGCCTGGCTCATCGTACCGCCTCGTTTTCGTTGCATGCGCCCCAGCCCTCGCCGAATTCGCGCCCGACCGCAGAGTTGTTTTTCTCCACATGGTCCCAATAAGAATGACACCGAGCGCTGATTTGAGCTTGTTGCCGGCGGGTCTGGAGTTTCCGGCAACAAGTCGTCACATCGACGATGGGTGTCAGCTACCCTTGCATTTTGGCAAGCCGCGCCTGATCAATTCAATTTTCCGGCAGCTCCCAAAAACAGTTGGCGAAAAGATGCAAGGTCCTCCGCCCCAACATCAGAAACCGCCCAAAAAGCCAGTCCTTTGTCGGTCCATTTGACAAGATTGTATCCGTCGTAAGAAGCGCTGCTGAGATCGAGCTTTGTCGAAGGCCAAATGAACAGATTGATGACGTGGGCATGCCGGCGATATATGAGCGCTGCTACGACCTTTCCGTCAACATAGTCCACACGCCCTCCTACGAGTGGAAAGCCTTGTGTCGCCAAATCAACAACCGGTGGAGAAAAATCAATCTTTCCATTGAACCAAGGTTTGACGGTGTGCTGATCTGACGTTTGCACATCGGTCAGATGATTGGCGAGCAGCGACCTGACATGACTTGCAACAAGTTGGTTCTGAAGCGATCCCTCCTGGGGCGGCAGGGAGAATACGAGAAAAAGACTCGCCGCTATGCCTGCAAGCGATGGGATATAGCTCCAGCGCTTTAGGAAATTGAGCCAATTGGCGAACGCGCTCGATTTTCCAATGTGGTATGCATAGGTCGCCTGATGCGCCACGGTTGCGAGGACCCGCTCGCGGACATCGGCCGGCATGCGCCAGCTCACACCGTCCTGACCGATGACTTGCCGTAATCGTTGAGCTTTTTCCAATTGCTTGGAGCAATTGTCGCAACTTTCGAGGTGTTGCTCAAACTTCAAGGAATGGACCGCATCGAGTTCACCATCGAGGTAACCATGCATCATAACAACCCAGTCGGGGCAATTTTGGGAATCGGCCATCGTACTTATTCCTCTCCCGGGTTTGTGTTATGCCATAATTTGCCAAATGCTCGCCTGGCCCGGGCGAGGCGCGACATGACCGTGCCTAGAGGCAAGTCAATGATGTCCGCAATCTGCCGGTATGATAGTTGTTCGAGCTCGCGCAGGACCAAGATTTCGCGCAGGTCGACGGGCAGTTCACTGATGACGGAGCGAACGCACTCCGATTGAGACGTACGCATTAGCGCAATTTCTGGAGTGTCCTCCTCTGAAGCAATGTCATGCACGGACGGCGCGGAAGGCCCGCCATCGTGAAATCCATCTGTCAAAGGCATCTCGAAGCGATGCTTGCGTCTCAGGTCGTGTGACCAGGCATGGAAACAATTTCGTACAATCGCAAAGATCCAGGAGCGGGGATCGCCGCCATGGTAACCATCGAAGTTACGATAGGCCCGCAAAAATGCCTCTTGCACTATATCCTGCGCCGCGTCTGCATCCCGGCTGAGATAGCGCGCAAAATTATAGGCGGCATCCAAATGCGGAATAATCAGATCTTGGAACAAGAGCGATCTGTCAGAGTTTGCAGATCGCGAGCTGGTTTGACTGCTTGCCAGTGACGACACCATCGCCAACGCCTCATTCCTGAAGTCTGGCGAAATCTGCCGCGTGCGATGGCTGTTGTTGATCAGAATCGTCCAAGCAGAACGCCTCAGTTTTGCTCCAAGATATGTACCAATCCCTGCGAATAACGATTCCATATAGAATGCAGATGTGTGTGCTGAACGCATGGCTTCTATCTTTTCATCTTTCAGGCGATTGCCTCATGCCGTGAAAGCTCCTCGCCCACGACGCTCAACACCTAGATCAAATCAGCGCTTAAAATATTCCCTATTTCAAATATTTTTACTGCGCGACCCGATTGAACAGTTTGACGCGCAGCAACGATGCACGCGTCGATGGCTTATGTCTAATCCGGTCGATTGAACGCGCCAAACGCGTTTGCCGCAAATATAGTCTAGCCATTTCAACGACTTATTTATTTAGGCTGGGCTTCACGGAATAAACCAGCGCCTTGCCCAATCTACTCTATCAGCGGAGGCGCTTGTCTTTTCATGTTCTCCGCCTGGCAGAAGCCAAATCGATAAAGGAGAACGCACATGTTTGATATGACACGCCGCACGGTACTCGGATCAGGACTTGCAGCGGCGGCTTTTGGGCTAGCAGGAAAGCTGGAGTTTGTCCTTCCGGCATCAGCCGGGGCCCAGATTGAACCAACGATTGGATTTCACAAATACACTGTCGGATCAATTGAAGTGACCGCTGTCTATGATGGAATCTGGCGTAAACCGCATGATGCGACATTCATCGGGAATGCTTCTATCGAACAAACAAAGGAGGCGCTCGCGAAAGCCGGCCTTACGACTGAATTCATGCCCATCCCGTTGACTGTCGTCGTCCTAAAGATGGGCGACCGGCTGATCATGATGGATGCAGGTTCCGGCGTCGGTCAGTGGCAAGCGAATGCCACGCACTTACCGGCAAATATGAAAGCGGCCGGTATAGACTACACAAAGATCGACACGGTCGTCATCTCGCATTTCCACCCGGATCATATTTGGGGATTGATGGAAAAGGGGACGAATGCACCGGTCTTCAGCAATGCTGAGCTCATCGTCAACGAGACCGAATACAATTGGTGGACTGATCCTGGCCGCGTTGACAAGCTCGCCGATGGCAGGAAGCCAGCGGGTAAAAGGATTGCAAGTGTCTTTCCGACCTGGAAGAACTGGAACCTGGTCAAGGACGGCGCGGAAGTAGCTCCCGGTGTCCATCTTATCCAAGCGCCCGGCCACACGCCTGGCCACTCCGCTTTTCTCGTAACGTCAGGCAAAGACCAACTTCTTGTCTCGGCAGACACGATGTACGTTCCGGCTTTGCTTGCGCCCCATCCGGAATGGCAGGGAAGTTATGATCAAGATGGACCGACAGCGGTTTCAACGCGCCATCATCTGATCGATCGAGTCATAGCGGATAATATGAGCATTTGCGGCTCGCATTTTCCATTTCCAGGTTCAGGCACGTTCGTCAAGGACGGCAATGCCTACGGCTTTACCCCTACCATCCAATCTTAACCAACAAGGAGCGCATAATCATGAGCAGGAACAAATTCGCCGCTACTATCGGCCTAGCCCTTGTGACGATTGCGTCGGCTGCAGGTCACTATCCGGCCTTTGCAGTCGACAATATGGAAACCTCAGGAACCGCCGATCTGACCTCCGTTCGCGCAAAAATAGCCGCCAAAGACTACACAAGCGCGCTGTCGGAACTACGTGGTTTGGCCGAGGACAATCAGCAGGCGGACGTCTACAATCTGCTGGGATTTACCCTGCGCAAAACCGGCGATTTCGATACGTCCCTCACCTATTATCAAAAGGCCCTGGACCTTGAGCCCGATCACAAGGCTGCGCGGGAATATCTTGGGGAATTATATGTCGATACCGGCAAGATGGACAAGGCCAAGGAGCAGCTCACCTCGTTGACCCTGCTTTGCCCGGCTGGCTGCGACGAACTGGGCGATCTCCAAAAATACATAGCATCGAGAGGCGTTAACTAAGGATAGTGCGCGGTTAAACGCCGCGCGCTTCTTTCCCACAAGGAGTAGCGAAGGTGAACACACCACTCAAAGGCATACGCGGCATTGATCTTGCCGTGCTCATCAGCCGCCTTTTGCTGGCCTGGATATTTCTGCACGAGGGACTTACCCTCGCCACGCACTTGGACGGCTCCATCACGGTAATGACAAAGGCTGGGATCAGCACGCCGCTGGTTCTGGCTACAATCGCGTTGCAAATTATTGCAGGATCATTGATCGCATTTGGATTTTGCACACGCTTGGGAGCACTTGGGCTTGGCATTTTTTGCATAATGACCGCGGTTCTATTTCACACACATTTCATTGACCAGAACGAGTTGCTGCATTTTGAAAAAGACTTGGCCATCGCGGGCGGAATGCTGGCTTTGGCCATCCGCGGTCCAGGCAGAATTTCCTTCGACAATATCCTGTCGAGGTCCATCAAATCCCAATGGCTGGGCCAGTTGCTGATGTCTTGAATATTCGGGGCATAGTTTGGTTCCCAATATAAAGACTCATCAGAAGAATCTGATCTGCTGGCAAGTCATTTCGCAGCAGGATGATCACCTATTGAAATATCCCTCCGCAATAAACTTTTAACCGAGACGACGTCCGTGGAGAGCAAAATGGGTAGAACACAAGATCAATTTATCGAACGCCTGAGAAATGCAAAAACGGAACATGAAGCTCAGGCTGATCGCCTTGAAAAGGGCCTTCAGACTGCTCACCGTAAAGACAGGATGGGAAAAGTCGAAGATATATCCTCTCAGACCGCTAACCACTACCGCCGTGTGGTAACGCATTTGAAAGAGGTCGTTTCGCCCCATGATACCCGGATCGGAAGTAGCAAACGCCAATATTAGAACCGGACCCAAATCGCCTTGTTCTTTAGTTATACGCGTGCTTTGAAAGCCGGCGATGCGCCTTCTCCCCGCAATTTGTCGCGATATCTGAGGTGGCTCAGCGCTCTTGGGGGTGATCGCCTGGAAGTAGAACTGGGCCGGCAGCGCCCGATCTTGCCGTCGATCACCGTGGTCCTGACGGACCACGATATCATCGATCAACGGGCGAGGAAGATCCGGGAATTCTGGGACCTATTGACCGAAAGCGACATGAAGGTGGCCAGAGCCACGTTGCCGTCCCGCAAGGTCTACAAAGCCATGCAGCTCGGGGGCACTCTCTACACGGTCCCGAATGCCGACCCGAAGTCGATCGCCGATGGCGCCGCCCTGTTCAATGAATTGTTTGGCGAAAACGCCATGTCTGAAGCTGCGGAGTAATCTCATGGCGATGGAATCGAACTTCCTCGCATCGCTTCAGCGCACGAGCCAAGACCTGGCGGCTGTTGCCATTGAACCGGCGAAGCCGAAAATTGCGCAACCGCAGACGATTTCACCTCCGGTACCGCGAAAAGCTATTGCGAACCCGATGGCGCCTCCGCCGACGGTAGGGACAATGCTCCCGGAAAAAGTGGTGCCGGCCAAACATCGAATACGGGTGGAACGGCGCAGCACCACCGTCTACTTGAATGATGCCGACTATATGCGACCGAAACTTCTCGCAGTCAGAGAGCGCCGGACCTATCACCTGGCCGTACTCGTCACCATTCTTCCCCTGTGGCGCGGGGAAATTTACGGCGCGGGACGTGTCTTCTTGGGCGGCTTCGCTCTGTTCACCGTGGCCCCCGCAGTGAGCGCCTTCGCGGGCAACCTTCTACTGCTGATCCTCGCCGGTTTCGCGCAGGGCCTGGGAGGCGGCGCATTCATGGCGCTTGGCATGATGAACCTGCGCCGGCCCGTGAACCGCGATGCTCTTGCCACGTAGCAAGCATCAGTCCATGTTCCTTGTGCGAGACAAGGATTGGATCAGCCATCGCCTGCTCGGGGTCACGCTTGGTCCAACGCATTGGGCATGTATTGTTCAATCGTTACAGATAAGTATTCTGACAAGATGAACCTCAAACAGCACTTCGACGCACTGATGGCCGTAGTCAAAGCTTCGATCAAACCCGGAGCGGCCAAACCAAAACCCGAAATCGACCGGAGGCAGGGTGTCCCTTACAACAATGGGCTGAGAGACGCTCGCCGCTCAAGAGAAACCGGCGTCAAGTTGGTCAATCCCTACCGCGAAAACTCGCGTCACTGGAAGCAATGGAACGAAGGCTTCGAGCGGGCTAACAGAGATAAAACCTGAGGAACAATCCCAATCACCAACGCAGGTGCAGCGTAGCTTGCTCTTCCTGCTGCTTGATGGTGTCGTGGCAATCCTTACAGATGCACTGGAGATAGCGTTCATCGCAGAGCACTATCCCCTGCCACGGTGAGCGGTGACGTGATCGCAAGGCCTTTGCTTTGGCGAACACACGTGCGAGTGACTTCACCCTACACGGAAAGCCGCTGCTTAAGAGTGCGCGCCTGTGCCTCGAAATCTTTCGGGCGGTGATCGCGGAAAATTTCAAGGTTAGCAACCTTCCATCGGAGCGCAGGGTATTGCAGCACGACGAGCCAGGTTCGGAGTGTGCCAGTCCTGCCAGGAAATTCCGGTGTGATTTAGTCAGTCGCGCCGGAAGTTCGTTTCTCAAGCGTAGCCGGGTTTCCAGAAGCGTAGCCAAAGGGCATTCCGTTTCTGGCATGCCGACGAAACTGCTGTTGTAGTCCCCCGCGATATTCTTGTCGTTGCCAAACAGGACTTCGTGAGTGGGGCGGTTATGGCCCGGAAGATAGATCACGAAGCATTCAACCATTCTGTCTGTGAAGCCACCGATCTCAAACAGTTGCCAGACGTCGAAAAGGTCGCGCGGATGCTGCCGATCCAAAGCTGCGACAGCTTTCCCGCATAGAGTTCATCAACTGCAAGGACGGGAAGCTCAAATTCGACCGCAAAAAGTTCCTGTGTGCGCGAATTAGCGGCAGCCGCTCAACCGGGAGCACAGTGCCACGGAACACGACATTGACCTCGACCTTGACCTCTCAGTCATTTCAACGACCATCTTCGTCTCACCGAGTTCCTGGCTTTTTATCAAGCATGATGTGAGACCCAATGCGTCAACTCTGCCCGCTATCGCCGCCAGCTCCGAGTTTATCGCCTGCAGCGCTTCCTCGCGCGGCACCTGCCAAGGCGTGTAGACAACATCAATATCCACCGACAGCCGTGGCATGTCCCGGACGACAAGATTGATGGCAGTGCCTCCCTTCATCGCGAATATTTCATTCGCAAATACGGTTGGTGCAACTGCCAGCAAAAGCCGGACGGTGTCCGCGTAGGTTTTATGCTGCGGCCTTAGAGGTGGCGATCATCGCGGTCTTAGTTGTTGCGTGTCTGGGTGGCACACTGTGAGCTCAGGAAAAAGGTCGGCAAACCGGATCAACCGAGTTGACACAGTCGTCTCGCTGCGTGTGGCTTGTAAGGCTTGGCATTAATGTCGCCTGCATCCAACAGTTATCGAGCTTCGTTGAATTCTTCATAGCCTTCCTTCACGCCGGCCCAAAAACCGTTGACGAATTCCAACGGGATATTGCGCAGGACTTCTGCGCGCTCTTCGTAGTCATAGCCGTCATTGCCATGCAGGCAGATGAAGTTTCCCAGTTCATCCGATTGCGGGTTATGGGATGGACTGTCGTGTGCAATGCGCAACAGTGCAACGAGTGCATCGTAACCCGAACCAGCGGCAGGAAACGGTGCCGCCGCCAGCCGCTTGACGGGCTTGCGGTAACGCTCTTCCGCATGGGCTGCGTCAAAGTCGTCCGCCATCTCACACTGTTTCTTCACCCATTGTATCCCGACATCTTCGCCCCGGAGTGTCGGCGTGATGGACTGTTCCAGGATCAGGTAGCGGCCAAGCGGTCCAATCTGCATGAAGCGCCACTCCGCTGCCCTGTCGGCGGCATGGATCATTTGCATTATCTCGTCCAATTTGTTTGTCATCGGCTAGCTTCCTTATTCCTGTTCCTGAATGGGAACACGCGTCATTGCAGTCGCACACGAAATTGCGGCTGCCTGCATCTTCACGGGAGAGGCAACTTCCTGCGCGAGCCCCCGCACAGCCGGGCTTGTGTCCAAATGGTTCGATGTTGCAGCACTTGGTTCGTGCTCACGTCGGGTGGTCGAAAATGAGGTTAAGTGACGATTGCCCCGTTCCTCAACTCGAACGGAAAGATTGTAGTCGCAGTCAAATCTGCAAGTGAGTTGGCGTCAAAGCGCAAAGCATTGGCTTAAAGAAACAAACTTTGGCTGCCTCTATCCGGCAAAAGATCAATTTGCGTCGCTGCAAGGCAGTAGTTCAGGCAATCAATCTTTGCTTGGAGGCACGCCGGTGTTCCGATGGGCATTTGCCCGTCCAGCGACGGCAGGCATGGCTGAACGAACTCAATTGTCCAAAGCCGAGCAGCCAGGCGATCTGAGAGACCTGAAGCCCCTCCTGGAGGTAGTCGAGCGCCATCTCACGGCGCAGGCCGTCGAGTATCTCGCCAAAGGAAACTCCGTCCGCGGCCAGGCGCCGGGCAAACGTCCGTTCGCTTAGGCCCAGCCGCCTTGCCACGATGGCCGCATTTGCCTCGGCGTGAGGAAGAAGCGGGGCGATTGTGTTCTCGACCAGCGTGCGAAACGCACTTACGTTGGATGCCCTGACAGCGAGCGCATCCTCGCAGAGCTTGACCATTAATTCGTTGAGATGGGGGTCGTCTCCAACGATCGGTCGCTCCAGCAAAGTTCCATCGAAGCTCAGCTGGTCGGCAAAGGCATCGAACGCGACATCACAGCCAAATCTCTTCCGGATTGCACCAAGATCACGAATACGGTGATGCACAAAACTCGCGGAGACCGGAACAATATGCTGGCCGAGAAGCTTGCGACACAGACGCAGGAGCACCATTGTCAGAAACTCTGTCTGATGGCGATCCCTGTGGCGGGCGACACCTGAATAGGAAAGCGTTACCCTACAGATTGCTCCCTGGTCCATCTGGAGCACGAGTGCCTCATTGCCCAACCGCACATATCGCATCAGACGGCGGAGTGCCTCTTCAAACGTATGCGACGACGCTGTCACATAGTAGATCATCCCCATCTCGCGCAGATCGACCTCATCGGCCAAATCGAGCCCCAACCACTCATTGCCGACTGCTTCGCCGACTTCGCTCAGAAACGCGATCTGAGAGGTCAGCTTGATACGTTTGCCCGCCTCGAGAGAAGCGCGTTCCAGGCCGCACCGTTTAAGCAGCGGGTCCGGATCGATGTGTTTTCGTTCGAGATAGGCCAAGGCCAAACGAGCGGGCACGCCCATACCTGTTGGATCTGAGACAAGTGTCTGAACGGTATTACCGTAATTGTGCGGCATGGGCGCGCTCACAGATGGCAGCAGTTATCATTACGCCCGCTGGCAGCCCCAAGCGAAACACCGCGTGTTTCGATCGGCCCCGGATATCGGACGAAGCGTTCAGAAGCATTTCCTCTAGGTAGTCTCTTCCTGTACCGGATTGCACCGAACTTGCAAATTCAGCTGAATGTCATGTGTGGCCGAGTAGCCCGCGACTTTATTGGTTTCGACAGCTGGTCGCAACAAATGCAAGATCGTTGTTGTGGGCGGGCACACCAATTGTCGTGGTATTCGCCTCCATCGCAGTCGGCACGGCCAATGCCAGAACCCCATCATCATCGTCGCCAGTCGACGGAGCCACAGTTGCCTTCGTTAACCCCATCCTAACCAGCGGCTTCTGGCTCCGGATTTGCCGTCATCGGTTTTGGAACCGCTTTGATGCCGTTCTCCCGAAAGGCGCTTTGAACCGCCATCAAAACCGTGCGCCGGATCATCGATTGTTTGCCAGGTCTTGCGGTGAAGGATGCCTTGATGATCAGCGTGCCGTCTTCAACGTCGCCGATACCTTTGCTCTTGAAGGGCTCTATCAGGTCCGGAGCAAGCTCCGGATTTGCGGCGATGTCCTGTCCGATTTTCTTGAAAAGCTTGCGGACCAGGTCGACGTCCGTATCGAACGCAACCCGAAATGTCAGCTTTTCAATCGCCCAGTCGCGACTGAAATTCTGGATCTTCCCTATCTGCCCGTAGGGCACCGTCGCGATCGAGCCGCGAGAGTTTCGAAGGGACACGGACCGTATCGAAATTTTCTCGACGGTTCCCTTGGCACCCGACGTTTCGATGTATTCGCCGAAGCGGAAGGCGTCGTCGATCAGGAAGAAAAGTCCTGACACGACATCTTTCACCAGCGTTTGCGAACCGAACCCGATGGCGAGGCCAAAAACGCTCAGACCCGTGATCAACGGCCAAACGTTGACACCGAAAGAAATCAGAACCGAGAGGAGCGCCAGCGCGAGAATGCTCGATTTTCCCACCCCGCTGATAAGCGGAACAATCGTCCCCAACCTTGATCGGGGTGCGTCCAGTGCATCATTGTCAGGCGCTGATGCGGGATGTGTTCCCTGCAAGGCGCGGCTCGTCACTGTCCCGATCATGTTCCACAAATATGCTGCCAAAAGCGCGATCACGGTAATTTCGAACGCTTCGCGCGTGATGCTTCGCAATTGGAAGCCCAATCCCATGGCAAGCGGCGTTGACCATAAGGTGCTCACCATGGCAACCGTGCCGATGAGAATGGCGAAGCGGGCTGTCTGGCGTGCCGCCGCCGCCGCAATGGAAATATGGTCCCGCTCGAGTTTTCGCTGCGCCCAATTGGCGATCATCGCGTCAAGATGGGGAGTCAGAAACACCATCAGGACGGTCACAATCACCGCCGATCCGGGCAACGGCGTTCCCAGGGTGAGCGCCGCTTGGCTGATGATGAACGTAACGACGAGGAATACGATGCTGATTGCCGGCCAGCGCCGGGCGAGACGATTGCGCCATTGACTTCTCGGGCGCGGACCAGCAACGGCACTCGCCATCGTGCGCCTGTGCCGCCACACCACTGCCGCAAGCAGGAGATAAGTCGGCACCGCCATCAAGACGGTTCGGGTCAGGTCCCTCAATGCAGGTCCTGCATCCCAAACCTGCAACGTAGTGACAAGGGCGATACCCACGACTGCCCAGCTGACGGCGATCGACAGATCCCGGGACAGTGCCAGCATATGAAAGGAACGGCGGCGAACTTCAGGCCGACGCGATGCCATCAGGACGAACCGCGTGAGGCACACAACACTGCAGACGATGACCGTCACGACCGCCCACAATCTGAGCGTCCGCAACGGCAATCCGGACGGCTCCAGCAATTTTGCTGCAATAAGGCCCACAGCCAGGGCAATGCCCGCCGCTACAATATCCATCATAAATCTTCGCAACAAACCCTGCGCGGCGTACCGGACTTTCACTTGTCGCTCAAGCGCAAGAAGGGTCCCCGCAGTGAGCACGACCACCAGAAAGACAGCAGAGAAAAGATGGAGGCGGGACGTCGATGCTGTGGCCATGGAGTCCTGCAAGCTATTCCACTCGTTTGGCAGCCCCGAGAAAGCAGAAAATCGCGCGTGCAGCCCAGCGGCAAAACCCTCGGCAACCCGTTCGACGGTCGCTATGGCCGAATTGACGTCAAGGTCCACCACTGTTTCTTCACTCACGCCGCATCCGTCTCAATCGCATCGTTTCGTGGAAGCAGGTGTAGCACTACAGTCATTAACAACTGGTCGTTTTGCACCGCTCTTCGCCCCGCTCAACCCGGCCATCTGGTTTGCGTAGTTCTCCCGGGTGTTCTGGTCGACCACGGCAATTGGCGCGGAAAGGATCAACCCGGCTGCACTCCCCGCTGCCGCCGCCGTTCCGGTCGTGGCGGCGAGAAGTTTGTCGCCGAGCCCGACCCTGCTGTCGGTCAAGGTCTGGCCTTGCGAGATGCGCGCACCAATGAGCTGCACGATTTGTGGAGATTGGGCGAACTTGCTGTGGTGAAGCCTGTCTCCGGCCTTGATTTTTGTGAGGTCAATCACCGCGATCTTGTTCGCGGCCAATTCCTCCTTGTAGGGCGATTGTTCCGGATCGATGGAGCCTATTCTCGGGATATCGCCCCACACTCGCCGGGACAGCGCCAAGGCGCGGTCATCGCGGGAGACAAAGAGAGTGAACTTGGGGCGCTGCGGCCCCATGTCCGCAATCTGGGAGCGGAAAACATCGACATCGACGTCGGCATCGGCAAGCATGACGTTCTTGAATTTCGCCGGCAGTCTGCCGTTGCGGATGGCCATCTGGCGCAACGACTCCAGGGCAAGCCAATTGCCCATGGAGTGGGCGAGGATGGAAACATCCTTTATCTCAGGATCTTTCGCCAGATATTGGAACAGCGTTTCGAGGGCATTTCTCGTGTAGTTGGTGCTCTCGCGGTCATATCCATAGGCCAGCAGGCTGCCGCGCGAAGGCCAGGTAACCAGAACCGGCGTATTGGGTATGCCGGAATCCTGCATGATTTGTGCGAAACGATAAACCGAATCCTCAAATCGGTTGTTGAAACCGTGAATGAAGACGATGACGCTGTGATCCGGATTCTTCCTCACCAAAACGTTCAGCCGTGACTTTGCTGCATCCAGCGTCAACGCGTCGGCCTTCAGGACTGCAAAGTCCGTCGCAGGATTGGAGGGAAGCCTCTTCGGCCAGGAGACTTCACCGATTTTGCGCACTTTGCTCGGCGGGATCGATACGGTGATGTCGGCAAAGGAAGGGGTAAGCCCACGTTCGCCGCTGAACATTTGGCCGGGGACGCTGGAACGGCTTCGCGTCGTCGTCACCAGCATTTCGACTTTGCTTGCGCCCGGAGACGATTCAGCGACGGGCAACAATACGTTTTTCGGTCGCCCGGCACAGCCCGCCGTCAAAACGGCGAGCACAAGCATTAAGGTCCACCCCATACCGTATCGCACCATGATCAAGGTGCCGGGTTTAGAGTAACGGTCGTGACCCCTCCGGCGAAGTTGATGCCCTCTTGTCCCTCGACCGAAATCGGCTGCAAGGAAAACGCTTTGCCCGTACCCCCGACAAGAATGTTTGCACCTGCTCCGGGCCCGACCGAGGCATTGGCTCCAACACCGGCATAGGTGCCTGTGAGCGCGCCTGCCGGAAGTCCGCTGTTGGCTGCGACGACGCCCCAGATCAGGTGGCCTGATGCGACTTCGCCGATTGCGATACCGTATTCGTCGATCGATCCGGTATAGTTCTCGGCGTTGCCGCTTTTTGGCTTGAACGAGCAGGTCAGTTTTTGCTTCTCCACGACAAACATTCCGATCCCTTTGGAAACGTCGCAGGCGAGCGTTCCAATCTGGACAGATTCCGCATTTGCGTCGAACGGTATGAACGCGGCGGCACCGGCAAGCACCTTATGAAAGAAAGTCATTTGCAACTCCTAGTCTTCTTTGGTCAGTTGAAACACCGTTCAGTCGGGTTCCGGCGAACCTCCATAGGTTCTTTTCAGAAAAGGATGTGAAGTACGTAACGGTTACAGCCCTGCTATTTGTATCGGCTCGACCAATCCCAGCCAAGGATAGCGAAGCGATCACAATCGCCCCACTGAGCAAACCAAGTCTAGTCATTGCATATGATCCCCGTGTTGCATCACCCGATGGTTAGCTGCTCATGACCACAGCTGGCTCGATCTAGGCAATGATTTGCGGGCCCGGGAGTATGTTACAGTAGCTTACAGGCAACAGCGCCAGACCTGATGCTCGCAAGCGCCTTTCTTTGCGTCTCTTTGAATGTCTCCATGTTTGGATCTCAAACTTCTTCCAAGTCTGCAGATTCCAACCAGTCAAGACCGCGCCGAGTTTAAGCGACAAACCTCGGCCATCGCTGGGCTGCAAGGCGGCACTCCATATCCGGCCTCTCATGGAGGGCACTCCACCCCAATTAACCATTCTAAAACCGGTGACCTGATGATGCCATTGCTGGTTCATCCTAGGCATCTTCCTGCTGCCTGTCGTGGATCCAGTAGCATACAGTAGGTTACGCGACTTTGACCCGCGGATGTGCGAGTGAAGACACTGGAAGAGCAACACGTTCTCGGAGCGATCCAATATGTTGCACACGTTCACAGAACAATTCAGCCCGCAAACGAGGGGAGTATTTATGCGAAATTTCATGACACTCATCGCTGCAACGTCACTCGCACTTTTGTCTGCGACGGCAGCCTACGCACAAGACGCAAATCCTCTTCCCAAGGCCAGCGATGTGCTTGTCCGTTATGGGGACGATATCGAGGGATGGACCGTCTATACAAATCAAACCCGCGGAGACTGCCTGATCGTGCGCTCGGACGGCCCAAGTTCGGTGCAAATGGGCGTTACCGCAGATCAGCAGGTCGGGTATCTCGGCGTGTTCACGAAGCAGGATATCGGCCTGAAAAACGGGAACACCTCAGACATCTTCGTCTCCATCGACGGCAATCTCTACAAGGGCGTCGCCACCAGCACGAGCGGCGAACTCAAGGGCGGACTTTCTGGCGGCTACATCTTGACCGACGACCCCAAGTTCAAGCGCGACGTGGCGAAGAAATACACAATGATCGTGTTTCCGGAAACCAAGGGAACCTTCGTCGTCGATCTGAAGGGGACGTACAAGGCAATGGCAGCGGGCCGCAAATGTCTCAAGCATTGACTCGCCACCCGTAAGCGAACGCACTGGAGGTCGGACGAGGACTGGTGTAGCTTTCCGCTCCCGGTTGTCGATTCCTCGATATTCGTCGATGACGATCGGGAGAAGCTGCGCGCAGGGGCGTATGTCTGTTGAGTTTATGCAATGGGACAGGTCCTCGGTCTGGCTTCTTGTCGCTTTCCCTCTTAATTTGGGTCTTCCTCAATCTGTGTGATGCTTGGCTTGATCAACTGCCCGAAATCATTCTCTCTATGCAAGCCGGACCTGTTGGCGTTGCTGAATTCGGTGCGCTTTTTGCTCCATCGCAGCGGAAGAAGGCTTGATGAAGCGTCCTAACATTCCAGTGAGCGACCACACAATGCCGCACAACTGAAGCGCCGTATCGTCCCGAAAGACATGGTCGCGGTGAAGTTCGGTGGCGATGTGCGTTTCATGCGGCGGCGGACGGGCGCGGTATCCTTATGTCCCGGAATACTTCGCCCAGCCGTTTCTGGGGTCCGGTCACCTGGTGACCGTGCTTGATGACTGGTGCCCGCCGACGCCTGGTCTGGCCTTCTATTACCCGCGCAGCCGGCACGTCCCATCCCCGCTTCGGGCCTTCATCGACCTCTTGCGAGAAGTGGACAGAACACGATGACGGGGCGACGGTGAATGGCATCCGACCCTGTCAGATGGATGAGGAAGACCTGCGGCTCCCATCGCTTTGAGCTGTTTTCGCATTGCGGATGCTCGCCTGGTATGTCAGGGCGTCGCTGGCTTGCGACGCAAGATCATGCCGCCATGGTGCAATGTGTTGGCATCGACGAAATCGCCGTCGGCAGTGAAGCCCGTGTCGTCCCAGTACTCGATATGCGTCCCGTCGACTTCGTAGCGACCCTCATAGGCTCGCTCTCGCTGACCGCGGGCCTCGACATAGCGTCCGCTCGGCAGAAGTTCATGGCGAACACGGTTGTCGTCGGTGACCCACATGCCAACGTAGGGATGGCTCGGCTGCAAATTGGTCTCCTGTGCTTCTACGGGTTGAATCGAAAGAGTGGCCGTGATGAGTGCTGCAAAAGCCTGTCGCATAGTCTGGCTCCTTTAAACGTTGCTGTTCTCGGTTTGGAGGCGATAGCCCATCGGTGCGCGGTGCCGGTTCGGCAGACATTAAGTTCTGCCGAGGCCGCGGGCGTCGGTCATTGAGGACGCGGCGCGTTGCTATCGACAACCTGCTGATAGGCAACGAGGTCCAGGAAGGCCTCCGCATTCACGACGAGGCCGTCCTTCATCTCGAATATCCAGACAAACTGGTTACGATAAGGTGCGCCCGACGTCGTGGTCGCCGTTCCGTCGAAGCGGATGATGATCGTGTCGCCGTCGGCAAAGATGTCATGCACCGCCGGCACGACCGGCGTCGCTAGACGGCTGGTTAGAGGAAGCGATGCCTGTTCGATGAAGTCCTTCTGGTTGCGATAGGTGCCGGCGACCGACCCGGAGCCATGGATCGTCCACACGACGTCGGGAGCGAGAAGTTCCGCGAAGACGTAGGTGCCCCCGCGCCATTTTTCGAAGGCGGCTTCGACGATCGCCCTATTCTGCCGTTCGATCGCTGCACTGTCTGGAACCGGCGCCTGCGTTGCCGTGGTGGTGGCAATGGCTGCACCCGGCAGGGCGAGTGAGAGCAATGCCAGTGTGATCAGAGCTGTTCGGCTCGCGCCGGCGACCCGGTGGCATGTCGAGAGGATGGTCATGGTATTTATCCTTTCCTGTTGCTGAGGGCTTGCCAGGCCTATCGACCTGCCATGAAGTTGCGGCGTTCGACTGCGGCGCCGCCGAAGATCAGTTGCTGGACGAGGGGGCGCTGCGTGAAGCGACCGGAAAAGACGGGGCTCGGTGCGCTGATCCGGTTCAGTCGATCCAGTTGTTCCGGGGTAAGCACCAGATCCAGAGCTCCGAGATTGTCCTCGGCCTGGGCGAGCGTGCGGGCGCCGATGATGGGGGAGACGACGGTCGGATTGGCCAGCGTCCAGGCAAGCGCCACGCGCGATGGTGTGGAGTTGGCCTCCTCGGCGACGGCTCGAACCTCGTCCGCAATTTCGATCGCACGTTCGTTCAGATGCCCGGACGAAGCTATGACACCTTTCCGGCTGGTCAGCCTTCAATTCTGCTTAGTCGCAGCGAGCTGACGGTTAGTCAGGGCCGTACAGAAATCGAGCACTCCTCACAAACTGTAGGACCTAGTTGCGAGGAAATGATCTGTAAGCGCCCGATTGGCACCGCCTGCCGAATAGCGCCTTGATGGCCTAGACACGTCATTAACGGGAGCTGTCAGGTTATTTGTGATTTAACGGTTCGGGGCTAATTCGTTGAGCCCAACTTCAGCTACAAGAACCATCGCTTTCCGCCGCAGATCATCGCCCATGCGGTCTGGCTCTATTATCGGTTCCCTTTGAGCCTGCGGCTGGTGGAGGAGATGCTGCTGGAGCGCGGCGTCGTCGTCTCCTCTGAAACAATCCGTCGATGGGGCCGGAAGTTTGGTTTCAGCTATGTCCGTCGTCTTCGCCCCAAGCGGCCTTCGACGAATGATATTGGGCATCTGGACGAAGTCGTGATCTCGATCGCCGGCAAGAGACACTGGTTGTGGCCGGCCGTCGATCAGGACGGATATGTGCCCGACGAGATTGTCCAGACCCGCCGCAACACCAAGGCAGCCAAGCGGTTACTCGTCCGCCTGCTGAAGAAACGAGGCCTGGCGCCAAAGCGCATAATCACTGCAAGCTGCGCTCATACGGAGCAGCAAAGCGTCAAGTCATGCCAGAAGTCGAGCATCGCTCCCACAAGGGTCTCAACAACCGGGCGGAAAACTCGCATGTGCCGCTGCGGAAAAGGGAGCGAATGATGCAAGGCTTCCGATCTCCGGGAGGGCTACAGCGCTTCGTCTCGATCTTCTCGGCAATCCGCAATCTCTTCGTCTCACCCCGCACAAGCCGCTCTTCATTCCAAATTCATCTGCTCCGTCTTAACGCCATGGCGGCGTGGAAAGCCGTCACTGGCACGCGTGACTGAAATTCTCTGACGGGCATTGTTGCCGCCTGCTTCACACAACGTGACAACCCCCCGGGGATATTTGCTGGACTTTCAGAGCTACCCACGCCATTGATTTTTGAGATCCGGTCCGGCGCTAACCGCAAGCCCCCCTTGAAAAGGCATCGGCAGAGAACCTGAATAATGATCTCGGTCAGAGCTATTCCTTCTTGGAGGGACGGGCCATAACGACGACCGCCATCAATTGCGTCAGGCGACGTCCGGCAGCCCGCCGATCAACTTGTCAAGCGTGATCGGATAGTGCCGAACCCTGACACCCGTGGCGTTATAGATGGCGTTGGCGATGGCGGCGGAAACGCCGCACAGGCCAAGTTCGCCGATCCCCTTCGCCTTCATAGGCGACGACATCGGATCGGTCTCGTCCATGAAGATCACCTCCTGGTGCGGGATATCGGCATGCACTGCCACCTCGTAGCCGGCGAGATCGTGGTTGACGAAAAAGCCGCGGCGGGTATCTACGGCAAGCTCTTCGGACAAGGCCCCGCCCGCACCCATGGTCATCGCGCCGATCACCTGGCTGCGGGCCGTAATCGGATTGAGGATGCGTCCAGCCGCGCAAACCGCCAGCATGCGGCGGATACGGCTCTCTCCGGTCGCGGCATCGACGCCGACTTCGACAAAGTGCGCGCCGAAGGTCGACTGCTGGTGCGTCTCTGACAGGTCGCCCCATGTGATGGTGTCCTCGCCGACGAGACCGTCTGGGCCCGCGGCTTCGGCGAGCGGCACCGACCTGTTGCCGGAGCGGACTTCGCCGTCTTCGAAGAGAACGTCCTCGGAGTTGAAGCCAAGCTTCTGTGCTACGGCCTCCCGCAGCTTCACACAGGCCGCATAGACGCCTGACGTGGAACAGTTTGCGCCAAACTGCCCGCCAGAACCTGAAGACACCGGGAAACGTGAATCGCCAAGTTGGACGCTGACCTTGTCAACAGTCACGCCAAGTATTTCCGCCGCGGTCTGCGCGATGATGGTGTAGCTCCCCGTTCCGATGTCGGTCATGTCGGTCTCGACGCTGACCACACCTTCCCGGTCGAGCCGCACGCGTGCTCCCGAGGGAAGGAGCAGGTTGTTTCTGAACGCCGCGGCGACGCCTGTGCCGATCAGCCAGTTGCCGTCGCGCTGCAAGCCGGGTCTGCCGCGTCCGTTCCACCCGAAACGCTCCGCGCCGAGCTTGAGACAGCCGACAAGGTCGCGGTGAGAGAACGGCCGCTCCGGCTTTTCAGGATCGACCTGGGTGTCGTTGATGATGCGGAATTCGACCGGATCGATACCGAGCTTCTCCGCCACTTCGTCCATGGCAATTTCAAGCGCCATCAGGCCGGGCGCCTCACCCGGAGCCCGCATGGCATTGCCCTCCGGAAGATCGAGCGTTGCAAGGCGCATTGCGGTCATGCGGTTTGCTCCGGCATAAAGCAGCCGGGTCTGCATGACGGCAGTCTCGGGCTGTCCGCCGGGAAGGTCGCCCGACCAGCTCTCATGCGCAATCGCGGTGATCCTGCCGTCGCGTTCGGCACCGATGCGCAGGCGCTGAACTGTCGCCGGTCGGTGCGTCGTGTTGTTCATCAGGAACGGGCGGGGCAGTGCCACTTTGACCGGGCGGCCGGCGGCCCGGGCGGCAAATGCCGCCAATACGGCGTCGGAACGCAGGAACAGCTTGCTGCCGAAGCCGCCTCCGATGAAAGGCGACATCAGGTGAATCTTCTCCTTATCGATGCCGAGGGTCGTGGCGAGGTCGGTCCGCCACCAGTCAATCATCTGGCTTGAGGTCCAGACCGTCAGCTCGTCTCCGTCCCAGGCGGCGATGGAGGCATGCGGCTCCATCATCGCGTGCGACTGATCGGGCGTGGTGTAGGTTTGGTCAAGCGTGACTGCCGCAGACCTGAAGGCGGCCTCGAAATCCCCCGCGCCTGAGTCCGGATCGCCGGACTCAGGCTTTACCGCGGTTTGCATCGCCTGCTTCAGATCAAACGCGCCTGACTCCTCGGTATAGTCGACCTTTACGAGCGCAGCGGCGGCACGCGCCTGTTCAAACGTCTCTGCCACGACGACTGCGATCGCCTGATGATAATGCTGCACCTCGTCGCCGCCGAACAGTTTCGCGGTGTTGAACTTGCCTTTCTTCCGATCACCGACTTCGGGCGCGGTCACGACGGCAATCACGCCTGCGGCCTTCTTGGCGCCGGAGACGTCCATCGACTTGATGTGGCCCTTCGCGATGGCGGCGCCTACCGGATATCCGTAGGCGCACTGTACTTTGGGATCATGCCATTCATAGGCGTAGATCGCCCGGCCGGTCACCTTTAGCGGACCGTCAATACGGTGGATCGGCTGGCCGACCACTTTGAGGCGATCGATCGGATTGTTGGTGACTGGTGTATCGAACTGCATGGCTTACCCCTTGGCTTCCGCAATGACAGCGCTGAGTGTGCGCTCGACGAGAGCGACCTTGAACCGGTTCTGATCGGTGGGACGCGCGTCCGACAAAAGAACGCTGGACGCCGCTCTTGCGCCCTTGGGCAGTTCGGCGTCCGCAGATTCCATGCGCCACGGCTTGTGCGCGATACCGCCGACGGCGACACGGCCGGTCCCGTCGGGCTGGATAACCGCTCCGACGGAAACGAGGGCGAAGGCGTAGGATGCGCGGTCGCGGACCTTGCGGTAGATATGCTTGCCGCCGATCGGGGGCGGCAGCATGGCGGCGGTGACGAACTCGCCCTTTTCAAGAACAGTATCGCGCTCAGGCGTGTCGCCTGGCAAGCGGTGAAAGTCGGCGATCGGGATAGAGCGCCGGACGCCGTCAGCATTCACTGTCTCAATCGTGGCGTCGAGCGTTCGCATGGCGATGGCCATGTCGCTCGGATGGGTGGCGATACAGGATTCGCTCGTGCCGACGACGGCGTGCTGGCGTGTGATCCCGCCGATCGCGGAACATCCGCTACCCGGCTGGCGCTTGTTGCACGGCTGGTTGGTGTCGTAGAAGTACGGACAGCGCGTGCGTTGCAGGAGGTTGCCCGCGGTCGTCGCCTTGTTGCGCAACTGGCCGGAGGCTCCCGCCACGAGCGCGCGCGACAGAAGACCATAATCGCGGCGGATCCTCTCGTCGGCGGCAAGATCGGTGTTACGCACCAGGGCGCCGATGCGGACGCCACCCTCTGGAGTCGGTTCGATCTTATCCAGACCAAGACCGTT
>NZ_JAIQWW010000027.1 GCF_020164455.1 Phyllobacterium chamaecytisi | reverse complement strand
TTGTCACCATCATGCCGACCAATTGCATCACTCGGGTTCTCACGCTCACTCGATCAACGAACAGTGCCATCTAGTCCCATCCCTCACACTGCATTCTGCCAATTTGGATCGCCAAAGATACGGTCCATGGTATAGAAAATCAAAGTTTTAATATTGACGATTATGTCCAGCTTGATAACTCGCGTCTGTCGCAAACCGATTGCTTAACGTTCGTTCGGCATAGCTTCCGGCAAATATGGGAGCTTGTCGTTCAACGGCCTCCATTTTGATCTTGCTGTGTGTACTTGGTATCTGTCGGTGCGTACGTTGTCACGGCACCTATGTGGGCTATGGCACGGTTTCTTCGGTTGGTATGCATTACACAGCCAGAGCGTGCTCAATGCAATCGATCATGGCCTGGCTTTCGAAAGGTTTGCGGAAAAACCCTTTGGCACCTGCCGCCATCAACCGTTTGTGTATGCGTTCATCCTCGAATGCGGTGATGAAGATGACCGGCGTGCCTACACCAATATTTCGCAGGATCTGGAACAACTCCACTCCGCCAATTCCGTCCATTTGCACGTCGGTTATCAGGCAGTCGATTTCAATAAGCCCCCGTTGCGCCAGGAATGATTCTGCGGAAGCAAATGTATGGACATTGAGCCCATGTGAGCTGATCAAATTCTCCATGGCATCGCGCAGTGACGCGTCGTCCTCGACGACGACTATGGATTTCAAACGGTGCACCAGAAAACCTTTATGACGGTACTAAAAGCCTGTAACTATCAGCTGGTTACATGCACCATTGAGAGACTAGATGATATCATACAGAAGTTTAGGTTCTGGCATCAAGTGTTTAAGCCGGGTCGAAGCGCCTCGTAGGCCTTGACCAGTTCCGCGAGAGTTCGCACCCCCATCTTTTCCATCAGATGGCCGCGATGGATCTTTACAGTTATCTCGCTCACACCAAGTTTGCCTGCGATCTGCTTGTTCATAAGGCCGCTCGTTACCAGGGCGATTACCTCACGCTCCCGGCTCGTCAGACTTTCATACCGCGCCATCAGCGCGGACAGTTCGTCTTCGCTCGCCCGGCGGCTTCGATCCAGTGCCAATGCATTCGAGACCGCATCCAGCATGTCCTGATCCCGAAATGGCTTCGTAAGAAAGTCGATAGCCCCGGCCTTCATCGCTCGCACTGACATGGGGACATCACCGTGACCGGTCATGAAGATAATGGGGATATTGTTCCCAAGCTTCGCTAGCTGGTTCTGAAAATCGAGTCCGCTGACGCCTGGCAGGCGAATATCGAGGACGAGGCAACTTTCGGCGGAGACTTTGGCAGGACGGGCAAGGAGTTCTGCGGTGGAGCCGAACAGTTCCACACGGATACCGACCGATTCGAAAAGATTGCGTAGCGCTTCCCGCAAATGCACATCATCGTCAACCACATAGACGATCGGCGTCGTGAGCACGGCCATCACCCGACCTCCTTAGTAAATGGAATTGTGACTTCGAACGTGGTGCCAGCTCCCGGTTCGGAAGTTGCATTTATGCTCCCGCCGTGGGCGGTCAAGATTGAACGGCATATTGACAAGCCCATACCCATTCCGTCGGGCTTCGTCGTATAAAACGGGTCAAACAGTCTATCGCGGACTTCAGGCGGGATGCCGGGGCCAGTGTCCTGGATTCGCAACACGACGGCGGCTTCCTCTGACAACGACTTCACCAGAAGCTCTCTCTTTCCGCCGGGAGCGTGCGCCATCGCCTGAATGGCATTCAAAATCAGATTCAGGACGACTTGCTGTAGCTGTACCCTGTCCCCATGAATCTCCGGGAGATGGTCTGCGAGGTCAAATCTTGATGTCACCTGATTGACATCAATTTCGCGTTGCAGCAGTGCGACTGTTTCCTTGGCGACCTCATTGAGATTAACGTTGACCGGGTTCGGCGACGACTTCACCGATAAACCGCGTAAATGCTTGATGACCTCGCTGGCGCGGGTTGCGTCGGCGACCATTCCCTCGATCGAAGATTCGACTTTTTTCAGATCGGGCACGTCCCTTCTGAGCCACCGCAAGCCGGCTCCTCCGTTGGTGACCACGGCGGCTAAAGGCTGATTGAGTTCATGAGCGATCGAGACCGTTAATTCGCCAAGGGTCGCGATCCGGGTGACATGGGCCAGCTGGCTTCGCGCAACATCGAGTTCGTTCTCTGCTTCCCGTCTCGCGGTAACATCCATTATGCTGATCAGAACCATGTCGAGAGTTGGGCGATCGGGCGGTACGGCAACATTATAAAGAAAGATGAGTTGGCGGCCCTGTGACGTTCTTATCACCGTTTCGGCTTCATAGCTGTGGTTCCCAGCCCAGATGGATGCGAGGAAATTCCAGACCTTGCGTTCCACCTCTGAACTGACGAGAGCGGGCAGCAGCGTGCCCAGCCTATCTATATCCGGCATATTGAACATGTTTAGAGCGGTGTTGTTGGCGTTTATCAACTTGATCGATCTTAGCGCTTTCCGGACAAACCTGGGATCGAGGTTCTCAATATCATCGATGCTTTGGACACCATCAGTTTTGTATTTGTCGATGGCAGTTTTAAGACCCGTAAAATCCATCTGGAGGATTCCAACACCCGTGGCCAGGAAAATGGACCGGTAACGCTGCTCACTGTCTTCCAGAATACCGATTGCCGCTTTTACCCTAAAAGCAAGAAATGTCGTTATCCCGATGGCAGCAAGGCTGACGAAGCAACGTCCTATTGACTCTGCAGGGAGTTCCAGTCCGTGCGAAAGCAAAAAGCTTAGAAGCGTCAATCCCATGCAGCCAGCACCAATCGCAACAAGCTGGGTCTGATTGGCGAAATTGAGCGACAGCAGCACTACCACTACGTAGAGCACTGCAATGGCAATGTCGAATGTAGTCAATGTGTCCAGCAGGAAGACCGCCACAGCAATAAGCATTGCAGCGACCGGGGAAAATCTTGACAACGAATTATCTCCATATGGTCGAGTCGATCGGGCTATACCAGATTGGCTGCAAGGCTGCACAATCTTAAGTAGCGCGATGTCGCTAAATTTTGGGCGATCGCGGCGGTGTTGCGGCTCGCCTCGCGCACATAACATCCGGCCGACGGTAAATGCTCCCTATACTCAAGTATAACTTAATCGAAACGAGTATCCACTGTCACAGCAGGAAGGCTTGGCCTAGGCTCAATACAACAATCAGCCAGGATACTATGTGGAACAGAAAAGGGGTCGTTGAATGAGCCTGTCAATTTGTACAACTAACCGTGTGAGGTCGCTCTATTCAGGCGACGCTGCCGCTGAGGTTTCGGCGGCCTTGACCACACTCCTCGCAGACACGTTCGCGCTGTACCTAAAGACGAAAAGTTTCCATTGGCACATGACTCCAAGGGGTTTTGGTATTTTCCAGCCACTGCTAGGCGAGCAAGCCGAGCAGATACTTTCGATCACAGATGTTATCGCTGAACGCATACGCGAACTCGGAGGCACTACGCTACATTCGATTGGTCATATCGGGCGACTGCAGAGGCTTGCCGACAACGATGCCGATTACCTTACGCCCGCAGAGATGTTGACTGAACTCGCCAGCGACAACAGGCAGCTCTCTTCATTCCTGCGTTGCACCCGCGATGTCTGCGACGTGCACCGGGATTTTAAGACGGCTGACTATTTCGAGACTTGGATCGACGAGGCCGATGGCCGAACGTGGTTTCTCATCGAAGCATGGCGTGCGCATCTCCGATCAACCCCGACAACAGCTGCGGCACTGCAGGTGCAAATGACATTATCGGAAAGGCTCATATAATGAATGCTTTTAGCCGTCGTGAGGCGCTCTTGGCGCTGTCTGCAGGTGGCATGGTCGCCGCTGCAGGGTCAACGAGTTATGCCGCAGACCTACCACAGCCGCGCCGCGCCGGAGCGGGCGGCGATGATCCTGGACCACGCAACGTAGATCGGGATATTCAGAATCCGGATATCCTTAATCAGCCGACTACCGATGCCGGTACCTTGCCAAATCTACGCTTTTCGTTTGCCGATGCGCCTATGAAGCAATATCCGGCCGGCTGGACCCGGCAAATTACGAAACGGGAACTTGGAATCTCCCAGAGCATCGCCGGCGTTGATATGCGGCTGAATGCCGGCGGCGTCCGGGAATTGCACTGGCACAAGGAATCCGAATGGGCTTACATTCTTTATGGGAATGCCAGGGTTACCGCTGTTGATCCCGAAGGCAAGAATTTTGTCGATGATCTTGGTCCAGGGGATATCTGGTATTTTCCATCTGGCACACCGCATTCCATTCAGGGGCTTGGTCCTGACGGCTGCGAATTTCTCCTCGTTTTCGATGATGGAGGTTTTGACGAGGACAGCACGTTCCTGTTGAGCGATTGGTTCAAGCATGTGCCAAAAAGTGTGCTCGCCAAAAATTTCGGCGTCCCTGTAACAAGCTTTGACAACCTGCCCGCTCCTAGCGACCGTTACATTTTCAATCTTCCCATTCCAGGCAACCTGGACAGTGACAAGATCGCTGGCGCAACCGCAGTTCCCAATGGTTTTGTGCATCGAATGGGTTCCCAGGTTCCGATCAAAACTAGCGGGGGCACCGTCCGCATTACCGACTCCAAGAACTTTCCCGTGTCAAAAACGATTGCCGCCGCCCTTGTGGAAGTCGAACCGGGCGGCATGCGGGAGTTGCACTGGCATCCGAATACCGACGAATGGCAATATTACATTCAAGGAATTGGAAGAATGGGCGTATTTGCAGCAAACGGCCACTCCCGCACATTTGATTTCGCAGCCGGCGACGTCGGTTATGTTCCTTTCGCAATGGGACATTACATCGAAAACATCGGCGACAAGCCCCTTGTGTTTCTTGAGACGTTCAAAAGTGACCACTACGCAGATGTCTCTCTCAATCAGTGGCTGGCACTTACCCCTCCGGAACTCGTCTCCGGACATTTGAACTTCGGCAAAGCAGCAATGGAAGCTCTGAAAAAAACCAAACAACCGGTTGTTAGCGGCGCGTAGATACGTTGCGCGGTGATCTACGGGCCGCGCGGCATCAACTTGGATACAGGCTTCGCCTCCCGAAAGGAATCCGGATGTACGAAGAAACAATCAACAAGCTCTCCGAGTCGGGCAAGTCCAAGTCCATAACCCTTAAGGGTAACCCGCTTGCCTTCATGATTGGCTCGACCATGGCGGGTGCATATATCGGCTTTGGCGACATAATCATGTTTACGGTGGGCGCACATGCAGACCCTTCATGGGCTCATCTTGTAATGGGTACTGTTTTCGCCTCGGCACTGACGATCGTCATTTTTGCCGGCTCGGAACTTTTCACCGGTATGACCATGTATATGCCGCTTGCGCTTCTGAGCGGCAAAACTGGTTTGATCGATCTCCTGCGCGTTTGGGTACTTTGCTGGCTGGGCAATTTCGCAGGAGCTTTCTTACTTGCGGTGCTCTTTAAACTTGGCGGCGGAGGTGTCCTGCTCGGCGACGGCAGTCCGGCATTCTTTGCCGCGGTTGCAGCGAAAATCAGTGCCCCGGCTCACGAGCTTTTTGCCCGGGGCATCATATGCAACTGGCTGGTTTGCCTCGCGATCTGGATGTCTTATCGAACCGAAAACGATGCTGCGAAAGTCTTTTTGATTTTTTGGCCGATCATGATTTTCGTTGCTGCTGGTTTCGAGCACTGCGTGGCAAACATGTTCGCCTTCTCATTAGCGCTCCTCGGTCCTCATCCAGCAACCATTAGTGTATATGGCGCTATGCACAATCTGGTATTTGTCACTTTGGGCAACATTGTTGGCGGCGGGATCATGGTGGCCTTCGGATACTGGGTGCAATTCGCAGGCACTGCCCAAGCGGCTTCTCCGCTTGCCAGAAGCCGGACGATCCCCCGGTGAGCAGGATCGGCTGACACTACCTTATCAACATCGTTTGAAAGCGGATTTGACATGGCCAGGAAAAGACCCCACGGCATTGAAACGTATAACGCAGCAGCCGGCGGCTGGGGCGCATTGAAGGCGGTGGCCGAAAGCCTTTCGCGGCAGCAGGTAGTCGCACAGGGAGCCGCAACACTCTTGAAGGTCAATCAACCCGATGGTTTTGACTGTCCTGGCTGCGCCTGGCCTGATCCGAAGCACACGTCTTCGTTCGAGTTTTGTGAGAATGGTGCCAAGGCCGTCACGTGGGAGTCTACCGCCAAACGCCTGACGCCGTCGTTCTTTGCATCTCACACCGTCTCAGAATTGTGGGATTGGCATGATCATGACCTCGAAAACCAGGGGCGACTAACCCATCCGCTGATCTATGATGGGACCGTAGACAGGTACGTGGAAATTGAATGGGACGAAGCATACCGGACGATCGCCGAAGTGCTGAACGCGCTCCCCGATCCGAATATGGCGGAATTCTACACCTCAGGCAGAGCCTCGAACGAAGCCGCCTTCCTTTTTCAACTGTTCGTGCGGGCTTACGGAACGAACAATTTCCCCGACTGTTCCAATATGTGCCACGAAGCGACAAGCGTGGGTTTGCCTCAATCGATCGGTGTCGGCAAAGGCACCGTCACACTTGAAGACTTCGATTATGCTGATGCCATCTTCAGCTTCGGACACAATCCCGGGACGAACCACCCCCGCATGATGACGACACTGCGGGAAGCTGCGAAGCGGGGTGTTCCGATAGTGGTCTTCAATCCGTTAAAAGAGCGGGCGCTCGAACGGTTTGCTTCCCCCCAAAGTGCCGTCGAGATGGCAACGCTGGCGTCCACAGAGATTGCCTCAGCCTATCATCAGGTGCGTCCCGGCGGTGATCTTGCCGTGCTGAAGGGGATGATGAAGCGAATTTTTCAACGGGACAGAGCGGATATAGAAAACGGCGGAAACGGCATGCTCGACCGTAGTTTTATTGCCGAACACACGGATGGCATCGAGGCTCTGCGAACAGACATCGATGAGACGACCTGGGATCAGATCGAGGCGATCTCCGGGCTCACGCGGGCGGCGATTGAAAGTGCCGGTGACGTTTACCTGAAGGCTAAGAACGTCATTCTCTGTTACGGGATGGGTATCACGCAGCACAGGAATGGTACTTCCAATGTTCAGCAAATCGCCAACTTTCTGATGTTGCGCGGGAACATCGGCCGTCAGGGAGCCGGCATTTGCCCATTGCGGGGCCATTCCAATGTTCAGGGTGATCGCACAGTAGGTATTACTGAAGCGCCCAACGCCGCGTTGCTGGATGGCATGGAGCGCGCCTTCGGCTTTCGCCCGGTGGCCGAGCAAGGTCACAGCGCCGTAGAGGCGATTGAAGCTATCTGCGAAGGCCGTTCAAAGGCGCTTATTTGTCTCGGTGGCAATCTTGCCGTGGCAATTTCGGACCCTGACGCCACGTTCGCCGGCATGCGGAAGCTGGATCTGGCGGTTCACCTTACGACCAAGCTCAACCGCTCCCATCTGCTGACGGCGAGAACATCGATTATACTGCCGGTCCTTGGTCGCACCGATCTCGATGTTCAGGCGACGGGCCCACAATCCGTCACGGTCGAAGACTCAATGTCGATGGTTCATGCATCGCGAGGCTTTCTGAAACCGCCAAGCGACTCGGTCCGCTCGGAGTCAGCTGTGATCGCCGGCATGGCCAAAGCCACCCTTGGCAACCGGCATGGTATAGCATGGGATGCAATGATCGAAAACTACGACAGGATACGCGACAAGATTGAAGTGGTCTTTCCGGACTTCCATGACTTCAACGAGAGGATAAGGCAGCCCGGCGGGTTTCGTCTGAGCGTGCCAGCGTCCATCCGTGACTGGCGCACCCCGGCCAAAAAGGCCCAGTTTCTGGTCGCCGAGGGCCTTAACGAAGATCCGCAAGTTTCGGATCCTGACCTTCTCACATTGACGACCATTCGCAGTCACGATCAGTACAATACTACGATCTACGGCATGGATGATCGTTACAGAGGCGTGTTTGGACGACGCGATGTCATCTTTCTCAACGGGGATGACCTCGCCAGCAGGGGGCTCTCTGAAGGAGATATACTTGACGTCGAAGCAGCCCGAAACCCCGCTGAAATTGATGACCGGCCGCGGCTGGTTCGCCGCCTCACTGCGATCGCGTACAATATCCCGAGCGGATCCGCTGCCGGATACTACCCGGAAATGAACGGCCTGATCGCCTTGTCGCACTACGACCGCCGCTCGGGAACCCCTGGATTCAAGTCAATTCCCATCCGCATCAGACTTGCGACACCAGGCGATTGATAGACCTGACAGAAGTTCGCAACCCGGCAACATTGAGCTTGGTACGGCCCCGACCACCGAATGGCTTCCGAGCTCGGCCTTGCTTGCGGTCCAAAGCACTATCGCGCTGACGTGTAAATAATTCGCCTTGTTCCGATAATAGTCGCTACCGCGCTGTCGGCGATCTAACGGATTGCTATTGCCATCTCCGCTCCTTCATCTTCTCGTTAGTCCAAAATGTTATGAAGATGAAAGTATGGTGCCGCATAGGTGACTCGAACACCTGACCCCATCATTACGAATGATGTGCTCTACCAACTGAGCTAATGCGGCAGGAAGAGAACTTCCCGATCCTTGAAAGCGGCCATCGTGATGTGCCGGCGGATGTGGCGCCTGATACCTTCATTGTGCTGCAAATGCAAGCCTAGAGATGCGTTCGTATCGTCAAACTACCAGTCTCCAACTCCCTCGATCCTCACGGGATCGCCAAATTAGAATTTTTCTATTTTGACGATAGACAAGTGCGAAAGAGCGGTTAATCTTCTCTCTACCACATGACGCCCGGAAGAGGCACCTGCGTCAACGTTCTGGGAGGAACCTATGGCCAAAGTGGAATTGTTCGTGAATGGGCGTGCCGTCACAGGCGAAGCCGAAGACCGCACACTGCTTGTGCACTTCCTGCGTGAAAATCTTGGGTTAACTGGCACGCATGTCGGGTGTGACACATCGCAATGCGGTGCCTGCGTGGTTCACGTCGATGGCAGGGCGGTCAAGTCCTGCACAATGCTGGCGGCCCAGGCCTCCGGCTCGACGATCACGACGATCGAGGGCCTCAGTCCAAACGGCGAACTGCATCCGCTTCAGGTCGCGTTTCGGGAAAATCATGCGCTTCAATGCGGTTTCTGCACGCCTGGCATGATTATGACTTCGGTCGATATGATACGGCGACACCCAAACGGGCTCGATGAAGCAACCGTGCGGGATCAGCTCGAAGGCAATATTTGCCGCTGTACCGGCTATCACAACATCGTCAAGGCCGTGCTCGACGCATCGGACAAAATGGGCAAGGGCGCCGTCAAAGCCGCCTGATCATTTGGATTTTCAGTTTTGTAGCCGGTGGCTTGGAGGTCAACTTTTTCCAGGCAAACGCGCTCGCGACAGGGAGACGAAGCCATGGGTGTTGAAGGTATCGGAGCACGTGTTCTTCGCAAAGAAGACAAAAGATTTATCACTGGCAAGGGCCGCTATACCGACGATATGTCCGTACCGGGCATGAAACATGCTGCCTTCGTGCGCAGCCCCCACGCTCACGCGAAAATCACCGGCATCGATGTTGAAACAGCGAAGAAGATGCCCGGCGTCATTGGCGTTCTGACAGGTGCGGAACTGAAGGCGGACGGCATCGGCAATCTCATTTGCGGCTGGATGATCCATTCCAAAGACGGAACGCCCATGAAGATGGGCGCTTGGTCGCCGCTTGCCACCGACACAGTGCGTTATGTGGGCGATGCAGTCGTTATCGTAATTGCTGATACAAAGGGCCAGGCGCGTGATGCCGCCGAGGCGGTCGACGTGTCATACGAAGAGCTTCCGGTCGTTGTGAAGACTGCCGAAGCCCTCAACGAAGGTGCGCCGCAACTTCATTCGGAAGCGCCAGGCAATCTGATTTTTGATTGGGACATCGGGGATGAAAAGGCCACGAATGATGCTTTCGCAGGCGCTGCTCATGTCACCAAGATGGATATTGTCAATGGCCGCCTTGTTCCCAATGCGATCGAACCGCGTGCTACACTCGGTGTCTATGATGCTGGCGAGGACCATTATACATGCTGGACGACGTCTCAAAATCCGCATGTCGCACGCTTGGTGCTGAGCGCATTTTACAATGTCGCTCCGGAAAACAAGCTTCGTGTCATCGCCCCGGACGTCGGGGGCGGCTTCGGATCGAAGATCTTCATTTATCCTGAAGAACTCATTTGCCTCTGGGCATCGAAAAAAACCGGCGTTCCGGTCAAATGGGTGGCCGACCGGACCGAAAGTTTCCTGGCGGATGCGCATGGCCGTGACCACGTCACGCATGCGGAACTAGCCTTTGACAAGGATAATAAAATCCTTGGTCTCAAAGTTCAGACGATCGCCAATCTCGGCGCCTACATGTCGCTATTCTCGAGCTCAGTGCCGACCTATCTTTATGCCACGCTTCTCTCTGGCCAATACGACATTCCGGCGATCCACGCCAATGTGAAAGCCGTTTATACCAACACGGCGCCCGTCGACGCCTATCGCGGGGCGGGGCGGCCGGAAGCAAGCTTTGTGCTTGAGCGCATCATGGAAACCGCAGCGCGCGAATTGAAGGTTTCTCCGGCAGAGCTTCGACGGAAAAATTTTATCCGCACTTTCCCGCACCAGACGCCGGTAATCATGAACTATGACGCGGGCGATTTCGATGCGACCCTTGATGCCGGGCTGAAGGCTGCCGATTATGAGGGATTCGAGAAGCGCCGCGAGGAGGCTGCCAAGCGCGGCAAGCTCCGCGGTATCGGATTGAGCTGCTACATCGAGGCCTGCGGCATTGCACCTTCCGCGGCAGTCGGCTCTCTTGGGGCAGGCGTGGGTCTGTGGGAGAGCGCTGAAGTCCGGGTCAACGCAATTGGCACGATCGAAATTCTGACTGGCTCCCATTCGCATGGTCAAGGACACGAGACAACGTTTGCCCAATTGGCTACCGAGCGTTTTGGTGTTCCGATCGAGAGCGTTTCCATCGTTCATGGAGATACGGACAAGGTGCAGATGGGGATGGGGACCTATGGCTCGCGTTCCGGTGCGGTCGGAATGTCAGCCGTCGTCAAGGCTTTGGATAAGGTGGAAGCCAAGGCAAAGAAAATTGCTGCCCATCTCCTCGAAGCAGATGAAGCCGATATCGAGATCAAGGACGGCAATGTCAGAGTCGCTGGCACCGACAAGTCGCTGCCCTGGTTTCAGGTAGCGCTTGCGGCATACACCGCCCACAATCTTCCCTCCGGTATGGAGCCGGGATTGAAAGAGGGTGCGTTCTACGATCCATCCAACTTCACGTTCCCAGGCGGCTGCCATATCTGCGAAGTAGAAGTCGATCCTGAGACGGGTGTGACAGAGATAATTCAGTTTGTCGCTGCGGATGATTTCGGCAAGATCATCAACCCGATGATCGTCGAAGGACAGGTCCACGGGGGACTGGCTCAAGGCATCGGCCAAGCACTGTTGGAAGGCACCCACTATGACGATACGGGGCAGCTGCTAACTGCCAGCTTCATGGACTACACCATGCCGCGCGCGCAGAACCTGCCGTCGTTTAACATCATGACGACAGAAACGCCGTGCCCGTCCAATCCGCTCGGAATCAAGGGATGCGGCGAGGCAGGGGCAATTGGTTCGCCGCCCGCCGTGATCAACGCCATCACTGATGCAATCCATAACAACAATCTGACCATGCCGGCGACACCGCAAATTGTGTGGAATGCCATTCAGGCTGCGAAGTGAAGGGACAGCACCATGTATGAGACACAGTATCATCGCGCTGCCTCCGTTGAAGAGGCTGCAAGACTGATGGGTGAAGCCGAAGATGGCAAATTCCTGGCTGGTGGAATGACACTGATTCCAACCATGAAGCAGCGTCTGGCGTCGCCGAGCGATCTTATAGATCTCAGGAGAATCGAAGCGTTGAAAGGCGTCACGGTCGATGGCCGCAACGTGCGGATTGGCGCGGTCACGACACATTACGATGTCTCGACTAGTGAGGAACTCGCAAAGATATGCCCAGCCATTACCAATCTCGCTGGCCATATCGGCGATCCGCAGGTGCGAAACATGGGCACGATTGGCGGGTCGATCGCCAACAACGATCCGGCTGCTGACTACCCGTCGGCGCTGTTGGCGCTTGATGCGACGATAATCACCAGCCAACGCTCCTTGCCCGCATCAGATTTCTTCATCGGCCTATTCGAAACGGCCCTTGAGCCAAACGAGATTATTGTGGCCGTGGAATTCGTCGGGCCGGATAGGGCGGCTTACAAAAAATTCCCAAATCCGGCTTCACTTTATGCAATGGCCGGTGTTTTCGTTGCCAAATCGGGCGACAATATCCGTGTTGCTGTAACAGGCGCAGGCGAGGGCGGCGTTTTTCGTCTCAAGGATGCAGAGACAGCACTCGCCGGAAACTTCAGCCCCTCGGCGCTGGATAGTCTCGCGGTGGATCCGGACGTACTCCTTTCCGACATGCATGCTTCTGCCGACTATCGCGCCAATCTGGTCAAGGTCATGGCGAAGCGTGCTGTAGCGGAGATCACGAACAGGCCGATGTGAGACGGACATCCCTCGTGGTGTGGCGACAGCACCGCTAAGCTGCACAAAGCGCCGTCTTTGCTGCGTGATATTCCTGCTCAAGGCGGGCGACGAGGCTGGCTGCGGGAGCGATTTCCTTGACGGCCGAAATGCCTTGGCCGCAGCCCCAGATGTCTTTCCAGGCCTTGGCGCCCGTCGTTGCGGACTCGAAATCCATCTTTGAGGGGTCGGCTTCCGGCAGGTGATCCGGGTCCATTCCCGCCTTGGCTATCGATGGCTTAAGATAATTTCCATGAATCCCGGTGAAGAAATTTGAATAAACGATATCAGAAGAACTGGAATCGACGATCATCTGTTTATAGTCATCGCCAGCGCGCGCTTCTGTGGTGGTAATGAAGGGCGAGCCGATATAGGCAAGGTCGGCACCCATGGCCTGCGCTGCCAGAATGGCGCGGCCGGTCGCGATGGCACCCGACAGCAACAAAGGCCCATCGAACCATTCACGGATTTCCTGGACAAGCGCGAACGGCGAGAGCATTCCCGCATGGCCGCCCGCACCTGCTGCGACTGCAATTAACCCGTCCGCGCCTTTGCGAATAGCTGAATTCGCGTGGCGGTTGTTGATGATGTCATGAAGGACAATACCACCATACGAGTGGATGGCCTCGTTCACCTCCGGAACCGCGCCCAACGATGAGATAACGATAGGAACTTTGTATTTTACGCACATCATTAAATCGTGTTCGAGCCGCTTGTTCGAGCGATGTACAATCTGGTTCACGGCAAAAGGCGCGGCAGGGCGGCCGGGGTTTTTCTCATCATGATTGCGTAGGCCTTCCGTAATCTCTGCGAGCCACTCGTCGAGCTGTGCTTCGGGGCGGGCATTCAAAGCCGGAAAAGATCCAACAATTCCGGCCTTACACTGGGCGAGCACGAGCGCTGGATGTGAAATAATAAACAACGGAGCGCCAACCACCGGAATTCGCAACTTCGACTTCAAAATATCCGGCAAGGCCATTGTCCATCTCCAAATTTTGACGTTAGCGTAAACGTAACTTGCTTTACCAGAGCTGATGCATTGGGGGCAAGTGAAAGGTAAGTGATCTTATGATCGAGCGGCGATGCAGTGTGTCGAACAATAGCGTTCATAATTCGAAACGGCCATCATTGCGCCGCGCGAGTCTTGAATAAGCAGCGAGATGCGTTATGGCTAGCCAATCATGCAAGCCGTGTTGAAGGGATAATTGTCGAGTTGGAAGCAATCGAGCAAGCGATCAGGAATGCGTTGGCCAAAGTCGACGTCGGGAACCCTGCGATTCGGCAGAAGGTTTACGAATCGGCTTGGGGAGCCCATGAGCGTTCGCTTGCGGCAAACGGGGCGTTGGACGATGGGCAACGGGACGAACGCCGCGAACGGCTGAAGGACGCAATCACCAGGATCGAAAAAGAAGTTCAGACAACTGGTTCGATAGTGCCTCCGGTGCCTGCGCCGGTTGTTGAAAGACGCGAACCGGTGCTTTCGCAGTCCACGACCAGGATCGAACCAACGATTGATGTTGGACAGGAACCTGAACTTGACGCGCCGGAACTGGTATCGGATGAACCTGTTACAGCCGATAATTATCGTCCGGACCGTTTGCGCTCACGGCTAAAGCGAAACACGGAACGCAAAAAGGCGAGCGGCCTAACCAAATTTGTTATCATTCTCGCCAGCCTGGCTCTAGCGCTCGGTCTGCTCTGGCTTGTTGCTTCCGGAATCATTAATTCGAAGCCATCCAGCATCCCGCCAAGCACCGGCAATCCGGCCGTAAGCGGTAGCCATGAGCCGCTGAAGGAAGGCGAGTTGTCACCTGAGGGTAACTGGATTACGGTTTTCGATCCGTCCGACACAACGCAGGTATCTGTCGCCGGACGGGCGACGGCGACGATCGGTGGCGATCAGGTGGAAAAGTATCTGCGTATCAAGTCGCCCGGTGAAGCCGATGAAGTTAGTTTCCAGGTCGGCCAAGGCGTTCTAGAACAGCTTGCCGGCAAAAACACGATGTTCGATATCGTAGCCAAGAGCGAGGATGGTGCGAGGACGCAAATGGCGGTGAGCTGCGACTTCGGGGATCTGGGTGATTGCGGACGCAAGCGTTTCGATGTTTCCGATGCGAGCAGCGAGTATCTGGTGCAGAAGCAATTTCCGGCGGACAAGAAACCGGCTGCGGGCGGCGCGATCAAGATCAATTCGGATATAACCCAGGCGGGAAAGTCGGTCGATATCATCTCGATTCGCGTCCAGGTTACGAATTAGAAGAGGATGGAGCGCGCGTTCCTATCTTCCGGCGATCTGATTGCCGACCGCCGTGCATCCTATGCTGACATGCTGTTCGAAACCGGAGATCATGGCGCGGCTGCCGACCTCATGCGGCAAGCGCTGGAGATAACTCCCAATTGGACTGCCGGGCTTTTTCGCCTTGGCGAGATGCATGAGGCGGCGGGGCAGGGTGATGCCGCGGCTGAAGCTTGGCGCAAATTGCTGCAGCTCGATCCAGATGATCGCTTTGGCGCAGGGCTCAAGCTTGCAGCAACCGGCCACGCTGCCGTACCGGAAACGCCGCCGACAGCCTATGTCGAAACCCTATTCGACGCTTATGCGCCAACCTTTGAAACAGCGCTTTTGGCGAGGCTGGAGTATCGCGTCCCCGAATTGCTGGCGAACGCCATCAAGGTGGCTGCGCCGGAACAGCGTTTCCGTTCCGTGCTTGATCTTGGCTGCGGCACCGGCCTGATGGGCCCGTATTTCCGCGCCGATGCCGATGAACTAGGCGGCGTGGACCTCTCCGAAGCCATGCTGCAGAAGGCTGCCGAAAAACAAGTTTATGACACTCTTATCAAAGGCGATGTCAACGAACTCGATACGCCTGCCCAAAGCGCCGATCTCATCATTGCGGCGGATGTCTTTGTCTATGTCGGTGATCTCCACCGTGCCTTCAACAATGTCGCCGGGGCCCTGGTCCCGGATGGGTTGTTCGCATTTTCCGTTGAGAACCATTCGAGCGACAACGAGCTGATCCTGCAGCCATCGCTACGTTACACCCATTCCGAAAGCTACGTTAGGCGGGTACTGGCGGAGAATTCCATGACATTGGTAAGTCTGCAGCAGGAGACCATCCGTCTTGATCGGGGCGAACCCCTGCAAGGGCTTATCGTCGTCGCGAAGCCCGACATCTGATTAATCTTTGCGGAATACCAGTCGTCCCATCCAACCAGTCACGACAGCAAGGAACACGGCAAAAAGACCGTAAAGCAGGCTGTATTGATTAGCGGCGCGGTAGATGCGGAACTCCAGCCCCGCTTTGACAATGTTGAGGCTCGTCGAGCTTTCACGCAAGAACTCACCATTGCGAAACAGATATGCGCGCGCAATGTGTTTGCCCACAGGCACGTTGGCGGGCAGTGAGAGGGTTGCACGGAACAACGTGGATGACAGGAATTGCACGTCGCCAGGGCGTTGATTGTATAGACGCTGTTTGAGCTTCAGCCGGGGTAACTCCTTGGTGAACTCCTTCAGGGATTCGCTCGATCCAAAGCCGTCGGGCATTGGCTCGTAGAAGATATTGTTGACCCCCAGGCTAAGCTGGCCGAATATTTTCGGCGTTGCTATATCCTGCAGATTGCGGGTTGATGCGAGTGAATAGGATGCCGGAATATGTTGGAATGATACGGATTCCGCATTGACCCAAATGCCAAAAAATCTGTCCTTGCGTCGCACGACAAAATCCCTCTCGGGACCTTCCAGAACCACAACGATATCATAGCGACCTTGCCGCTGGATCAGCGGATCAGCATTGTCCAACGCACCGAAAACCGTCAGGTCAGTGCCTCGGAAGCCGGATGTGATCGCGATCGTGTCAGTGGAGAGACCGATTTCAATGGTTTCCTTGTTGCCAGGCAATTGCTGTGCGTGGGCATGTCGTCCCGCAAAGAGTGCAATGATCAGAATTAAAGCAGCGGCGCGCGTATTCATGGCGCCCTCGTGGCGAGCGCAACCGCGACAGAGTAAAGATCATCGGGTGTGACAAAAAGTTCAATCGCGAGACGCAGACCAACCGCCAGAACCAGCATGGCCAGCAGCGCACGCAATTGTTCGCCGCGCAATTTCTGGCCGATGCGAGCGCCATATTGGGCGCCGATCACCCCCCCAGTCATCAAAAGCATCGCCAGTACGATATCGACTGACTGATTGGTCGTTGCCTGCATGACAGTGGTGAAGGCTGTGACGAAAACAATCTGATAGAGGGACGTACCAATGACCACATTCGTCGGTACCTTCAATAGGTAGATCATCGCAGGAACCATGATAAACCCGCCGCCGACACCCATGATCGAGGAGAGAAACCCTATGGCTCCGCCGAGCACCAAAACGGGGATGATGCTCACATAGATCTTCGAGGCGCGGAACCGCATCTTGAAAGGCAGGCGGTGTACCCAATTGTGCTGGCCCGGCTTCTTCAGATTGGAGAGCTGGCCAGCTCTCGTCCTTCGCATGGCCTGAAGGCTCTCATACAACATCAGACCGCCAACAGTGCTAAGAAAGACGACATAGAGAAGCGATACTATGAGATCGAGCTGGCCAAGTTCGCGCAACAAAACAAAGACATAAATACCGACGCCTGCACCAGCGATGCCGCCTACAACCAGCAACGAACCTAGCTTGACGTCGAGTGTGCCGCGTTTGAAATGGGTAAGAGCCCCGCTGAATGACGAAGCGATGACCTGGTTTGCGCCAGTAGCGACCGCAACAGCAGGTGGAATATTATAAAAGATAAGAAGCGGCGTTATCAAAAAACCGCCGCCAACGCCAAACATACCCGATAAAAATCCTACCGCCGCGCCCATAAAAAATAGCACGAAGACATTGACCGAAATCTCGGCGATAGGCAGGTAAATACCCAATGCGAACCCCAAACCCATTGTGGTGTCAGGACACCGTCGTAACACCACAATGACAGCAATTCTTTAAGGTTTCTTGCCCGCTTGCCGGGCTCAAGTCAAATTCTGACTGAGGCCCCCAATACATTGCGGTTTAAACGCGAATCCCTGTGTCGCAATAGCATTGTTATAATGGTTTTAAGAGAGAAACTCATGCCCTTGGCAAGGTCAGCCATTCTTCCTGAGTAAATTGCGAACCAGATCCTTGTCGATATTGCCGGTGGGCTTGAGCCCATTGTCCTTCTGGAACGCCATAATCGCGTCGCGTGTTTTAGAGCCGATTTTACCGTCCGAACCGCCGGCATCGTAGCCGTGCTTGTTGAGGATGAGTTGAACGTTGCGGATGGCCTTTTCCATGTCGATCGAACCGGTCGTCGTTGGGCTTTCCTGCCAGTCCGCGGGCACGTTAAGGGCGTTGGCGTCGGGATTCAGCTGTCTTGGCTTCCAAAGCTCGGTGGCAGCCTTCGCACGTTCAAGCTGCTCGGGAGACATGATCTTGGCCACGTCGTCTCGCTTCTGAGCAGCGTCCTTGTCACCGGCATTGGCCGCAATGGCGAACCATTTATAGCTCTCTTCCAGATTCTGTGGCAGGCCCACACCCTTGGCTGAAAGAATGCCAAGATTGAACTGGCTGTCCTTGACACCGAGTTCGGCTGCCTGGGTAAACCAACGCGCGGCGGCTTCGTTGTCCGGGGCTACACCATCGGTTCCGGCGGCAAAAAGGACTGCGAGGTTGTGCATGGCGCTCGCGTTGCCTTGTTCGGCGGCAAGCTGGTAATAAGTCTTGGCTTTCGCCAGATCGCGAGTAAGACCAAGGCCCTTCTCGTAGAAGTTGCCGATACGGTATTGCGCCGGCGCGAAGCCCCGTTCTGCAGCAAGATTGTACCATTCGGCTGCTTTGGCGAAGTCATTGCTGACACCGCGCCCGTCCATATAGTTGTTACCGATTTCGAAAAGAGCCTTGCTGTCGCCGTTTGCTGCCGCATCGCGCAGCGGTTGGGGTCCAGCCTCAGTCGGAATGGTCGGAATAGCTGTGGTCGATGCAGTATCGGTGACCGGTGCCACCGGCGTGGCGTCGATGGTGGATGGTGTTGCTTGCTGCGTGGCGATAACCGCTTCCACACTATCCGGTGCGGGCTGTGAGGCAGCCAGTTCCGTCGGTGCGCTGTTTTCGGCCGGAGTTGTAAGTTCCGGAGTCTTTCCTTGCTCTACAGGTTGTGGTGCTTTGGCTGCAACATCGCCTACTTGTTCGGGTGGCGTAGGCTGGGCAATGGATGCCTTATCAATTCCATCCGCATAGTTCAGATATGCATTCTTCAGTTGCAGACCTGCAATTGCGATCATGATCGCGCCGATCGCCAAGAGAATTGGCCTGCGCTGGCGTGTAAGCAGGCTGTCCTTGGTATCGTCAGTCCTGTCCGACACAGGAGTGCGTTTCTGGCTCTCGACTTCCGAGGCTGCTGCTTGAGCAGCGCGCCGAGCGGCGGCGATGAAATCGGCCTTGCCTTCCGATGTACCGCCGGCAAGTGGCATATCCCGGCGGTCGTCGCGAACGCGCTTTAGGATAGAATTCAGATCTGGCATACCGGAGCCAGGCTCAAGCGGACGGTTGAGGATGTTCGGATCCAGATCGACTTTATCGGTCTTCTTTGCCTCCTCGACGATATCGATTTCTAAGTCCTGTGGCACCATTTCCTGTTTGCTGCGTCCCTTCAGGCCGCGGGCAAGGCTGCTGAAGAGAGATCTTTTTTCGTGGGGTTCCTCTTCCGCAACATCAGCACGCATCGCTTCCGATGGCAGTTCCTGGCTTGTCAAGATGATCGCCGTATCGAGAGCCGGCCCGACATCTATGGGGGGATCGTAAGCCAGCGTAGCTTTCATCGCCGGCTCTTCGGGGATGGCTGTTTCTTCAATCCGGGCTGCAAGGGGCCTATGGACCGGAACCGGCCCGCTTTCGAGCGAGGCAAGACGGTCAACTATCTTGAGCAACGTATCGTGGATTGCCTCGAATGTCTTGCTGTTGCGCTCTTCGGATTTGCGTGAAAGTTTTTCCAGCGTCTTCAAGTCGGCGGCGAGTTCGCGGGCAATCATGCTATCGTGGTCGCTGCCAAAATTAGCACTGTTGCGGATCGCCTCAGTCGCAGCGTTGCGGGCAGCCTCTACGACGAGATCACGGTTTGCCGCCATTGATTCTTCGATCGCGTCGAGGCGTGGTGGGATCGCGGACATTTCGGCGTATCGATCATTCGATTGAGCCAGATGCTCGGCCAAACCCGTAATCTGCAGTTCAAGACTACGGATGACATCGTGCGTATTCTCGGTTTGCGGCATGTTTTGCGCAATGTAGCGTGCCATGTCCTCGAAACGGGCTTCGATATTGTCGGTCAAGCGAATGTCGCTGTTCTCGCTCATCAGGTGGTGGTCGTCGAGACGGCGCGTTAATTCTTCGAAGCGCTGATCGATCTTTTGGATGAACTCAGGATCAGCTACTGGCTGCGGTAGGGTTTCAAGCTTGTCGAGGATCTGCAGAACGCGGCTTTCAAGTTCGCGGAAATCGGAGATGTTGATCGCCGCCGGTGCGGTTTGCAAATGGCGCATCACTGCCGAAAGCTGTTCAGACAAGATGTCAAGACTGATCGCAGGTGTTTTGCTCTGCTCGGTAAGTTGATCGACACGCTCGGCGAGTTCGCCCATACGCTTGAGGATCGCATCCGAGGTGCGGTCGGGCGACGCCAGTGCCGCAATGCGCGCCTCCAGGCGTTCGAAGGCATCGACTTCGATTGATTGGCCTGAGACTGGTTGCGAGGTAGCGACGATGGCGCGGCTGATCTCGTCAAGTCGTTCATCGAGCTGCTGCATGTATTTGGAAGGCAGCGAGGTGCCACTTCCAGTAGTCGAAGGGTTGCGTTGTACAAAGGCATCGAAGCGTTCATCGATTGCATCCCAGCGATCGCCAAGATTCTGCACCGATTCTTCGCGGGCCAATGTATTGACCGTGCGCTTCAATTCATCGAGGTCCCCGCGCAGCATGGAAAGATGACCCGTCTCGGCCTGGCTTGCAGAAGCGCGATTGAACAGGCGATCACTTGAAGCGGTTGACCGGCTGAGTCTGCCAATCGTTTCGCTGTGTGGTTCCGCAGAGTTGACGGGCGCTATAATCTCGCCTTCCATCTCCTCACGGAGCTGTTTGAGTTGAGCGGCAATTGCCGAGAGGTCATACTTGTTTGAAACAGGTGCCTGGGTTGCTGCAACGTAGCGCGGGGTGGTCAATTGACCGGCACGGGAGGCGAGAGCGGCAAACCGGTCGGCAATATCCTCACTCTCCGGAAGAATCTCCTTCTTTGGCTCCATTGCACCGCGCAACTGACTTTCAAGGTCCTCGAGTGTACGGTTGAGACTGTCGAGCGACATCGCATCACGGCGTGCGCGATTTACATTGACCTGTTCCATTAGTGACCTCTGGTTCGTCATGGACGTCTGCTCGAGTTGACGCCACACCGTGGCGGGTGAAAAACCATCGCTCTGAGGAAACGGCCAATAGCGCTGTACGCGTCGGGGCCAAACCGGAGAGCCAGGGCTTGCGCCCCATGCGATCCGACAAGCCGTGAAAAACAAATCACACATAAACACGGTTCACCGTCATCGTGACATTGGCGAAACGTGGTAAACAACTGGTTAAGACCCTGTATGAAGTGGTTAAAAAAGTATTTGGCCGGCTTAATCCAAGTACGGCGATTTGCCCCGAAAAGACACCGCCGACCTTCAAAGTGGCGGACACTGCGCCTAAATGCATCGTTAAAAAGCGAACTCGAGATAATTTTGACGTTTACGCAAACGTCAAAATTTGCTAGGTTGGGCGACATCACAACGGCGCCATAACTCGTGTGCCGTTTTTGCTTTGTTTTGGAGGAAGCCTAATGCCGAGCTATCGCGCGCCTGTTGAAGACACGCTGTTCATCTTGAACGATGTTCTGGGTTTTGAACGCTACGGTAATCTGCAAGGTTTTGGCGACGCATCGCCGGATATTGTTGAAGCCATCCTCAGTGAAGGCGCAAAACTGGCCGAGAACACACTGTTCCCGGTTAACCAGATTGGTGACCAGGAAGGCTGCGTACGTCACGATGACGGTTCGGTAACAACCCCCAAGGGCTACAAGCAAGCGTTCGATCAATATCGCGAAGGTGGCTGGGTGGGCCTTGCCGTGCCGCAGGAATTTGGTGGTCAGGGTCTGCCATACACGCTGCATGTGGCGGCGGGTGAATACATGGCTTCGGCGAACATGGCGCTCGTCATGTATCCCGGCCTGACGCAGGGCGCGATTGCGGCTATTCTCACGCACGGCACCGACGACCAGAAACAGGCCTATTTGCCCAAAATGACCGATGGTACGTGGACAGGCACCATGAACCTCACGGAGCCGCATTGCGGCACCGATCTCGGTCTGTTGCGCAGCAAGGCTGTGCCGAATGCCGATGGTTCGTATCGGATTTCCGGCCAAAAGATTTTCATCTCTGCCGGCGAGCACGATATGGCCGAGAACATCATTCACCTGGTTCTCGCCCGTATCGAAGGCGCACCGGAAGGCACCAAGGGTATTTCGCTTTTCATCGTACCGAAGTTCAACCTGGACGAGAACGGCAATCCCGGGACGCGCAACGGCGTATCCTGCGGTTCAATCGAAGAGAAGATGGGCATCCATGGCAATTCGACCTGCGTCATGAATTATGACGAAGCGACCGGCTACCTGATCGGCGGAGAGAACAAGGGTCTGCGCGCCATGTTCACGATGATGAACGAGGCACGGTTGGGTGTTGCGCTGCAGGGTTTATCCATCGGCGAGATTGCCTATCAGAACGCTGCCATCTATGCGCGTGATCGTATCCAGGGCCGTGCACTCACCGGGCCAAAGCAGCCGGACAAGAAGGCTGACCCGATCATCGTTCATCCGGACATCCGCCGTATTCTTCTGACGATCAAGTCGTTCAACGAAGCCGGACGTGCGTTCATCCTGTGGTCAGCATTGAAATCGGATATTGCGCATCGCTCGAGTGATGAGACCGAAAGACAATTGGCGGATGACATTCTCGGCCTGATGACGCCGGTATTGAAAGGGGTCCTGACCGACAAGGGCTTCGAGCACGCTTGCATGGCGCAGCAGGTATTCGGCGGTCACGGCTACATCGAAGAACACGGAATGAGCCAGTATGTTCGTGATGCGCGTATCGCGATGATCTATGAGGGCGCAAATGGCATCCAGGCATTGGACCTGGTCGGCCGCAAGCTCGGTGCAAATGGCGGCCGTGCGGTCATGGCTTTCTTCAAGGAAGTCGGTGATTTCTGCGAGGAAAATCGCGGCGACGAGAAGCTGTCCTTCTTCACCAAGCATCTGAAGAAAGGCCTCAACGACTTGCAAGCGGCATCCATGTGGCTGATGCAGAACGGCATGGCGAACCCAGACAATGCGGGTGCCGCTTCGACCGACTACATGCATCTCTTCGGCCTGGTTTCGCTCGGCTACATGTGGGCGCGAATGGCCAAGGCATCGCATACCAAGCTTGCTGAAGGCGCCAGCAACAAGGCCTTCCATGAGACCAAGCTCGTCACGGGCAAGTTCTTCATGGAGCGCGTCATGCCGGAGACGTCGGCGCATCTTGCTCGCATTCAGACGGGAGCGGATACGATGATGGCGCTCGCTGCGGAGGCATTCTAAGCTACCGCACGCTCATTTCGAGCCGCGGTCTCGCGGCTCCTTTACTATTCTCGGGAGGTTTGTGATGGGTCTGCGACCGGAAGAAGTATTGGGTGTTCCAAAACCCGACTGGAAGACTGACGACGTTGTGATGCTGGAAGAGATGGCCACGAAATTTCTCGAGGCCGAGGTTCTGCCGCACTACGACCGTTTTGAGAAACAGGAAATGTTCGACCGTTCGGTCTGGGAGCTTGCCGGTGAGAATGGGCTTTTGTGCGCCTCGATGCCGGAAGAATATGGTGGGGCAGGTGGCACCTATGCGCACGAAAGCGCCATTCTTGAAGCCATCAGCCATGTCGGTGTCGACGGCTTCGGCATAGCACTGCACAATTCCATCGTTGCTCCCTATATCCTCCACTATGGGTCTGAAGAGCAAAAACAGAAATGGTTGCCGAAAATGGCGACCGGTGAGCTAATTGGCGCCATTGCTATGACTGAGCCCGGTGCGGGCTCGGACCTCCAGGGTGTAAAGACCAGTGCGAAAAGGGATGGCAATCATTATGTCATCAATGGGTCGAAGACATTCATCACCAACGGTCAACTCGCTAATTTGGTCATCGTCGTAACCAAGACCGACCCAGCGCAGGGCGCGAAAGGCACTTCGCTCTTCGTCGTGGAGACTGACGGGCAGCAGGGTTTCGAACGCGGCCGTAACCTCGATAAGATTGGGTTGAAATCGAACGATACGTCGGAACTCTTTTTCAATGATGTCCGCGTCCCCACTTCCAATCTTCTTGGCACGGAAGAGGGACAGGGTTTTGTCCAGCTGATGCAGCAATTGCCACAAGAACGGTTGCAGATTGGCGGGACTGCTATTGCCATGGCAGAACGCGCCATTGCGATTACATCGGACTATGTCAAGGAGCGCAAGGCTTTCGGCAAGGCCGTTATCGAGTTCCAGAACACACAGTTCAAGCTGGCCGAACTCAAGACGGAGGCCACGATCGGCCGCGTTTTCTACAATCATTGTGTCGAACGCCATGTGAATGGCGGGCTCGATCCGGTTACTGCCTCCATGGCAAAGTACTGGCTCAGCGACCTGCAGAACAAGGTCGTCGATGAGTGCCTGCAGCTGCATGGCGGGTATGGCTATATGAATGAATATCCGATTGCCCGCATGTTCCGCGACGCGCGCGTCCAGCGGATTTATGGCGGCACCAACGAAATCATGAAGCTTTTGATCGCCCGCAGCCTTTGAGCTGCCGGTTCGAACAGGGAGAATGAAATGACTGAGGCTTATATCTACGACCACGTCCGCACGCCGCGTGGCAGAGGCAAAAAGGACGGCAGCCTGCACGAAGTGCCTGCCGTCCGTCTCGGCGCTCATGTGCTTGAGGCGCTCCGGGATCGCAACGGCCTCGACACGGGCCTGGTCGATGACATCATCTACGGCTGCGTCGATCCGGTCGGCGAAGCTGGCGCTGTCATTCCGCGGTCCTCCGCATTTGAAGCGGGCTATGATTTCAAGGCGCCGGGCATGCAGATATCGCGTTTCTGCGCATCTGGTCTTGATGCCGTGAATTTCGCCGCCGCCAAGATCGTGCAGGGTGCGGACGACATCGTCATCGCCGGCGGTGTTGAATCCATGTCGCGGGTCGGCATGGGGATGTCGGGTGGCGCCTGGTACATGGATCCGTCGGTCGGCCTGCCAGGCTATTTCATGCCCCAGGGCGTTTCCGCTGACCTGATCGCCACGAAATATGGCTTCAGCCGCGATGATGTTGACGCTTACGCAGTTGAGAGCCAGAAGCGAGCCGGCGAAGCCTGGAAAAAAGGCTACTTCAAGAATTCGGTTCTCGAGATCAGAGACCAGAACGGCCTGACGATCCTCGATCATGACGAGCACATGCGGCCGACTACGGACATGCAGGCGCTGGCTTCGCTCAATCCATCCTTCGTGATGCCCGGTGAAATGGGGGGCTTCAACGCTGTCGGCATCCAGGCACATCCCGAAGTCGAGACGATTAATCACGTCCATCATGCCGGCAATTCGTCCGGCATCGTTGACGGGGCCGCCGGCGTATTGCTTGGCTCGAAGAGCGCGGGCAAGGCGATCGGCTCAAAGCCGCGTGCCCGCATCCGTGCATTCGCCAATATCGGTTCGGACCCGGCGTTGATGCTGACCGGACCAGTCGACGTAACCGAGAAACTCTTGAAGCGCGCCAAGATGAAGATTTCGGACATCGATCTCTTCGAGCTCAACGAGGCATTTGCTGCTGTGGTGCTGCGCTACATGCAGGCTTTCGACATTCCGCGCGACAAGATCAATGTCAATGGCGGCGCGATCGCCATGGGGCATCCGCTTGGCGCTACTGGTGCAATGATCCTCGGCACTGTTCTTGATGAACTGGAGCGCCGGGATCTCAATGTTGCGCTCGTGACACTGTGTATCGGTGCGGGCATGGGCACCGCAACCATCATCGAACGCGTCTGAGGAGATAAGGAAGATGAGCTATACGAACTTCAAATTCGACGTCGACGCGGACGGTATTGCACTCGTAACCTGGGATATGCCGGATAAATCCATGAATGTCTTCACCGAAGAGGTGATGAAGGAACTCGACGCGATCGTCGATCGGGTTGCGAAGGATGAAGCGATCAAGGGCGCCGTGATCACCTCCGGCAAGGACACTTTCTCCGGCGGTGCCGACTTGACCATGCTCAAGCGCATGTTCCAGCTTTTCCAGGAAGAGAAGGCGAAGGACCCGAAGAAGGCGGTCGAGCTCCTGTTCGAAAATACTGGCAAGATGGGTGGCCTTTTCCGCAAGCTGGAAACGTGCGGCAAGCCTTGGGTTTCCGCGATCAATGGCACCTGCATGGGCGGAGCCTTCGAGATGTCACTTGCCTGCCATGGCCGCGTCGTTTCCGACGACCCGTCGGTGAAGATGGCTCTGCCGGAAGTCAAGGTCGGCATCTTTCCGGGCGCCGGCGGCACACAACGCGTTCCGCGCCTCACCAACCAGCAGGACGCCCTGCAGATGATGACGACCGGTTCCAGTCTGACGGCGTCACGCGCCAAGGCGATGGGGCTGGTGCATGAGGTCGTTCCGGCCAAGAAGCTGGTTGAGTCTGCCAAGAAGATGATCAAGGCCGGTCTGAAGCCGGTACAACCTTGGGACGAGAAGGGCTTCAAGCTCCCGGGCGGTGCGATCTATTCAGCGGCAGGAGCAAATCTCTGGCCAGCCGCCACGGCAATCCTTCGCCGTGAGACCTACGGCAACTATCCAGGGGCGGCCTCTATCCTGAAATCGGTATATGAGGGCCTGCTAGTCCCGTTCGATACAGCACTCAAGATTGAGCAGCGTTACTTCACCAAAATACTGCAGACGACAGAAGCCGGAATGATGATCCGCTCACTGTTCGTATCCTTGCAGGAACTGAATAAGGGTGCCCGCCGTCCAGCTGATGTCAAACCGACGAAATTCAAAAAAATCGGTGTTATCGGTGCAGGCTTCATGGGAGCGGGCATTGCCTACGTCACTGCCAAAGCCGGCATCCCGGTGGTGCTCCTTGACCAAAGCCTCGAGGCTGCGGAAAAGGGCAAGGCGCATTCCGTCGAGCTGGCTACCAAGGAAATGCAGAAGGGCAAGGCCACTGCAGAAGAAAAGGAAAAGCTTCTCGGCCTGATCACACCATCTGCAGATTATGCCGATCTTGAAGGCGCAGATCTCGTCATCGAAGCGGTGTTCGAAGATCGTGAAGTCAAGCGGATCGCTACTGAAAAGGCGGAAGCCGTGTTGAAGCCCGCCGCGATCTTCGCATCTAACACGTCGACACTACCCATTACTGGCCTTGCCAAGGTCTCGCAACGTCCTAAGAATTTCGTCGGAATTCATTTTTTCTCGCCCGTCGACAAGATGCTGCTGGTGGAAGTCATTCTTGGCAAGAAAACATCGGACAAGGCGCTTGCCGTTGCGCTTGACTACGTACGCGCAATCAAGAAGACGCCGATTGTGGTCAATGACACACGCGGCTTCTACGTCAATCGCTGCGTTCTGCGTTACATGTCTGAAGCGTACAACATGCTCATCGAAGGTGTCCCACCCGCAATGATCGAGAATGTGGCGCGTATGGCAGGCATGCCGGTCGGTCCGCTGGCACTGAACGATGAGACTGCTATTGACCTGTCGCAGAAGATACTGAAGGCCACGCTGACCGATCTGGGCCCAAAGGCAATCGATCCACGGCATGTGGAGCTCGTCGACACGCTAGTCGATAGATATGACCGGCGCGGTCGTAAGAACGGCAAGGGCTTCTACGATTATCCGGCGAAGCCTGCCAAAAAGCATTTGTGGCCCGAGTTGAAGACGCTTTATCCGCAACAGGACCCGGACAAGATCGACGTCGAGGTACTGAAGCAGCGCTTCCTGTTCACGATCGCGCTGGAAGCTGCACGCGTCATGGAGGAAGGCATTGTCACTGATCCGCGTGAAGCGGATGTGGGGTCGATCCTTGCCTTCGGGTTTGCACCCTATACTGGCGGAACCCTTTCCTACATCGATGGGATGGGCGCGGCGAAGTTCGTCGAAATCGCCAAGGGCCTGCAGCGGAAGTATGGCGCACAGTTCAAGGCGCCAAAGCTTTTGCTCGACATGGCTGAGAAAGGCGAAACCTTTTACGACCGTTTCAATCCGTATTCCGCGGAAAACAAAAAGCAGGCTGCTTGATAATGCAACGACAGTTGCCGACATCGCGATGATGTCGGCAATTGACAATTTCCCATTCAAAAGTGTTGGGCCTCGCATCAAAACTGTGAAAAATGAGAAAGTTTTCCGTGATGCTACTCGACTTTTGTCAAGTTTCCTTTATAAAACACAGTTGAAGGTATTTTTTCCTTTATTTGGATCTCATCATGTTTTCACATGACCGCATATGGGCGGCCATAGATGCGCTGGCAGAACGCCACTCGCTTTCCGTCTCGGGATTGGCGAAGCGTGCGGGGCTTGATCCAACAACCTTCAACAAATCCAAGCGCTATGCTGTCGACGGGCGCGCACGGTGGCCGTCAACAGAGTCGCTCGCCAAGATCATGGAAGCTACCGGCGCTTCTCTGGACGAATTCATGACGCTCGTTCTGGGCAGGGCCAGCGGCGGAAATAGTGGCGCGACACGTGCTGTACCGCTGCTTGGCTTCGCGCAGGCCGGCGCTGGAGGCTTTTTCGACGATGGCGGCTTTCCTGTGGGTCAAGGCTGGGATGTCGTCGAGTTTCCGGTAGGGTCTGCCGACTCTGTTTATGCGCTTGAAGTGTCGGGCGAATCCATGCTGCCGCTCTATCGCGACGGCGATACGATCATCGTTGCGCCCGGCGCGGCAGTGCGACGGGGTGATCGTGTGGTGGTGCGTACAAAGGACGGGGAAGTCATGGCCAAGATACTTGCGAGGCAGACGCCGCGGACGATCGAGTTGCAATCGATGAATTCCGAGCATCCCAATCGCACCTTTGATGCAGTCCATATCGATTGGATCGCACGGATCCTGTGGGCAAGCCAATAGGAACGCATTTTACATGCGCCAGCTACCGCTTTATGTCCTGACCGTTCTGGTGGTTTTGGGGCTGATCTACGCTTTCGTCGCGCCGTTTAATGGTGCCATCGATATGCCAAATCAAAGCCAAGGTGTCGATGTCACGCCAGAGAATTTCGAACTGCCCGATGAGATGACCAATGCCGCGCCAGAAGATCCATCGGAAGCCACACAGCCGCAGGGAAGGGTTACATCACCGCAAGCGCGTCAAGTCGATCCGGATGCGATGGCTCCCTCAGGCATTGACAATGCACCGCTCGAACGGGTGGAGCCTCGCCCACCCCTGAGTACAACGCTGGAAATGCTTCCCGCACCGCCAACAGCTCCTACGCCGGCGCCACCTCCAACGCCTGTCGACAACACCGCCAAGCCAGTACTTCTTTATCGCCCCGTCGCTACCGCAGCTGGCACAATTGAAGCAGGCGGTTACCGAATCGCGCTGGATGGGATCGAGGTAGTTCAACCGGAGGAAACCTGCAATATGGATGGCGGTAGCGTATGGCCGTGTGGCATGGCTGCACGGACCGCGTTCCGCAATTGGCTACGCTCTCGCGCGGTCGAATGCAACGTGCCGGGACAACCGCCCGACGATATCATCGCCACACAATGCAGGCTCGGCAACGCGGATCTTGCCGAGTGGCTGGTGCAGAATGGTTGGGCGCGCGCGAAGGATGGAACGGTAATGGCGGATAGAATGAAGAAAGCCGAGGAAGCCAAGCTTGGTATCTTCGGTGGGCCGCCCGCAGCACTGCCAGCCTCAACCAACTTGCCCATCCCGTCGGTAAGTGATGCGCCGGAACCTGCCGCTGAGCCGCTACAGTCTCCGCCGCCATTGGCTGTACCAAATGCCCCATTCCCACCGCGCCCGGAATAGCTATGCTTCGTGGCAAACAGCCTCGATGTTATGGCCGTCAAGGTCTCGCACAAACGCACCGTAATAATTGGGATGGTAATGCGGACGCAATCCGGGTCGTCCGTTGTCACTACCGCCAGCCGCTATGGCAGCCGCGTGAAAAGCATTGACGATATCGCGGCTTTTGACACGAAAGGCGATGTGAAGCGGCGGTTTGTTCGGCTCGCCATTGGTTACCCAGAAGTCGGGCTTGCCACCCTCGCCAAAACCCGCCACATCCGCGCTTCCCGTTATTGAAGCTGGAACTTCGTGGAGCAATTCGTATCCAATTGGAGCGAGCGCTTCCCGATAGAATTTCTTGCTTCGCTCGAAGTCACTTACAACGACACCAGTGTGATCGATCATTCGTCCCTCCGAGAGAATTTGAGGCGCACTATCTCAAGTTAATTGTCCCGTGAGTGCCCTCGCAATCAACGCGCGGGTCTCGGCGATCCCGTAGAGTGCCACGAACGATCCGAAACGTGGTCCGCGTTCCTGGCCGATAAGAACCTCATAGAGCATCTGAAAGAACGATACGGACACACCTGGCCCACCCACCGGGCTTTTTTTTGTATGGTCCTGATAGCGTTCGATGCCGCGAGCCACGTCCAACATGGCATTCTGAATCGTGCTGCCGTCGGCATTGTCAGGCAGGGCTGCGAGCGTTTTGCCCATCCCCTCGAGTGCCAGACGTTCCACTTCGTCGGGTGCTCGGAATTTCTTTGTCGGCTTTACGAAATCGTTGAAATAACGGATAGCGTAGCCGACGAGTGCATCAAGTTCCGGACTGTTCTGCGGGGTAACGCCGGGTGCGTAGCGGGAAATGAAACCCCAGAGAACGCTACGGTTTTCGGCGTTGGAAGCGCTGACGAGATTCAACAGAAGCGCGAACGGTACTGGCATCTCCACAATCGGCGGACTACCATTGTGCAGGTGCCAGACGGGATTGTTCAGCCGGTCTCTCCAGGATTGGCGTTCGTAGGCGGAGAGATAGGTGAAATATTCGTCTACTGCCTTGGGAATGACATCAAAATAAAGCCGCTTTGCGGTTCTCGGCTTCTGGAACATGTAGAGACCGAGACTTTCCGTGGGTGCATAGGTCAGCCACTCGTCGATACTGATGCCATTCCCCTTCGACTTGGATATCTTCTGGCCAACATCATCGAGAAACAATTCATAGACGAAATGTTCGGGAGCGCGGCCTCCCAAAATCTCGCAAATGCGGTCGTACACGATTGCATTTGTCTGATGATCTTTGCCGAACATCTCGAAATCCACACCGAGAGCCGCCCAACGCATGCCGAAGTCAGGCTTCCATTGCAGTTTGACATTGCCACCGGTCACGGGGACGGTAGTCTCGGTGCCGTTTTCGTCGTCAAAAGTTATCGTGCCGTTCTTGGGGTCGACGTTCTTCATCGGTACGTAGAGAACCCTGCCGCTCGTGGGAGAGATCGGCAAAAAGGGGCTATAGGTTGCCTGGCGTTCCTCCCCGAGCGTTGGCAACATCACCTTCATGATGTCGTCATAGTGCTTGACTGCCCGAAGCAACACCTCATCGAAGCGTCCCGATTTGTAGTATTCCGTCGCACTGGCAAATTCGTAATCGAAGCCGAACGTGTCAAGAAAGCGGCACAGCATGACGTTGTTGTGGTCAGCAAAACTGCTGTAATCGCCACCAAAGGGATTTGGGACGGACGACAGTGGCTTATGCAGATGTGGCACTAGAGAGGAGGGGTCCGGTACGTTGTCCGGAATCTTCCGCATGCCGTCCATGTCGTCAGAAAAGCACAGCAGCTTGGTGTTGACCAGGTCCTTGGTCAACACACGAAAGGCATGGCGCACCATGGAAGTGCGCGCCACTTCGCCGAACGTGCCGATATGCGGCAGACCCGAGGGGCCATAGCCCGTTTCGAACAATATCGTCTCGGGGTAACCGGTCCTTTCATAGCGTTTAATGATCTTTCGCGCCTCCTCGAAAGGCCATGCTTTGGCCTCTGCTGCTGCCTCGATTAATTCGGGGCTCAGTTCGATTTGGGTATCAAGGCGCGAAGTCATTCGTTTTTCCTGTGTTCCTGCCGTCTGGTAAGGCGGGCGGACACTATGGCGCAAGGTGGCCGGCGTCAATTGCATGTGCCCGTTTGAAGACAATCTGCGCTGATCTCAAATGGTTCAATCAACTCAATAAAAATCGACCGGAAAATAACGCAGATAGAGTTCGGATGTAGTGCCTTTTTCCTCCATCGCCTTCAAAGCAAAATTAAAGGCATCGATAAGTTCGCTATTCTTGCGTGTGGTCGCAATGGTCATTCCATCACCCAGAAACTGGGGTGCGATATAGGGTCCACCGACGAAGGCGCAGCAGTTGCCCGACTCAATGCTGCCGATCCAGAAGGATAGATCCGACCCGTCACCGAATACGGCGTCAATCTTCTTTGCTTGGAGATCCTTGAGCATGAGATCACGCGAGGGGTAGCCGACCCAATGGCCCTTCGGGAAGTAGTCAGCAAAAATCACTTGATGCACAGACCCTGCTACAACGCCGACTGTCTTTTTCTCGAGCGTATCGGCAAGATGTTCAGTAAGTGGCGTTTCCTTCAGCGTCACAAATCGCGCAGGCAGCCTCATATAAGGCGTCGTAAAGGCGAGTTTCTGACGCAAGGCTGCCGTCGGTCTTAGGCCAGCAATAATCGCTTCCGCCTCTCCATTTTCAAGTGTTGGCAACAATTCATTCCATGGGCGCGCTTCAACCTGACACATTGCAGTGACAGCGAGCTCATCACAGATCGCCCGCACTAGATCGATACTGAAGCCGGAAATGCGTCCTGTACTATCAATAAAATTGAAGGGCGGATAGTCGACCGTAGTCACAAAACGAATGCGCTCGATTGTGGAAAGATTCGGCTTGGAAACATGTTCACGTCCGTCCCAATAGTGCGGAAAGTTCGACGCGGCATGGGCTGGCGACACCGCCATCAGGACGATGCTTAGAGTGGTTGTAGCGAGTGTGCGGAAATGCATTCGGTCTCAACGTAACAGTGTGATTTGCCGTGACAGTAACATGATCTGGGTGCCCTTGACAGGTTGGCTCCAGTCCGTTCAGAAAAACTAATGACAATCACGAAATTTCAATATTAATTGTTAATCTTTCGCATAGTCTGCGTTATATATCGAGAAATACTACTTCTAGTGTATTGATATTTTTATATTTCAATTTTTGATTGAAGGTTTCAAATGGTATTGTTGCGTAACTACATTTGCTATTTCCAGATGTCACCGGGGAGTTTAGTTGCCACCATCCTTCATTAGAGATACCCCCCATGACCAAGGAAATAGCGATTTCGCTCGCCGCTCGCCTCTGCGCAGGTGGAATGGCGAAGCCGCCGATCATCGCGGCGTTCAGGCGATCTTTTTACAATGCGACTTCCTTCCTCGAAGAGCTTTATGCATCCGATGGTGCCGATGACACACTGATCGCCTCGTGTATTGCTGATGAAGCAGGCTTGTTGTTTGATGAGATAGCTAAAGATGTACATGTCGTCGCCCCCACCATACCGAATTCAGTGGCTCTGAGGCGCATAAGACACGCAGTAGTCGTCACATGTGATCACACGACATTGATCTATATTGCGCCGACGCTGCAAGAAATTGCAGTGCTCAAACTTCATCTTCCCCAAAGCCAGGATATCGCAGCCCGATTGAGAATAACGACTCCCGCGCACCTTTTAGAATTTCTGCTACTGCATTACGAGCGGGCGCTAGCGGAAAATGCCGTAGACATTGTCGAAACGACTAGTCGAGGATTCTCGGCAAGGATTGTTGTAACCGGCAGCCAAGGCATCCTTCTCGGGCTTTCGAGCGCGTCAATCCTATTCGGGCTTGCGCTTGCACCTTCTTGCCTATGGTTCATTTTTCATATGCTTTTCTCGGTGTTTTTTTCCGGATGCATCCTACTGCGCCTATTGGCGATGAGGGCAACGATAAGAAGAGAAACGCGAGTCCTCCCAACCGTTCCAGCGCGCGAGCTTCCTGTCTATAGCGTCATGATTGCGCTTTACAAGGAGGCCGATGTAGTTCCGCAATTGGTCCGGGCCATGACTGAGCTCAACTGGCCACGCTCGAAGCTGGAAGTAACCTTCCTGTGCGAAGCGGATGATTTCGCGACCATTGCAGCGTTCGAGGATCAAAAACTACCCCATGGTTTCATGGTCATCCCGGTGCCCGGCATCGGGCCTCGTACAAAGCCGAAAGCCCTGAACTACGGACTTCAAATGGCGCGCGGAGAATTTGTGGTTGTTTATGACGCAGAAGACCGACCGGATCCCGATCAACTGCTCGAGGCATGGCAGCGCTTCAGTGTGGGAGGGGGCAATCTAGGCTGCCTGCAAGCTCCATTGGTTATTGCGAACGCTCACGAAGGATGGCTTGCCCGCTTGTTCGCATTTGAATACGCTGTGCATTTCTTTGGCCTTTTGCCCTGGCTTGCCCGCAACGGTCTCGTGTTACCGCTCGGCGGAAGTTCCAATCATTTTCGCCGCGACTGTCTCGAGGGAGTCGGCGGTTGGGACCCATACAACATGACCGAAGATGCTGAACTTGGTACGCGGCTCGCTCGTCGCGGATTTATTGTCGAGATGTTGTCGTTGCCAACGGTTGAAGATGCGCCGACGGTCACCGACGTGTGGTTGCGGCAGCGGACACGCTGGCTGAAAGGCTGGATGCAGACTTGGCTATTCGAGATGCGGCATCCGAGGCAGTTTCTGGGCGATCTCGGTTTTCGACGGTTTCTAGTCTATCACATGTTGATAGCAGGATTAATTGTCTCTTCGCTGCTGTATCCGCTCATGCTTGTTTTCATTGCGTATTCGGGGGTCAATCTTGTTTTGGAAAACGCTGCTACCGCCGATCGCGGTATTTTACTCTATGATTGCATGAATATTACTATGGGTTATCTTTCGTTCCACGCGCTGGGAAAGCGTAGCCCCGTAGGTAAAGATATAAAGGGTTCGATACTGCGCGTCATACCGTTTTATTGGATGTTGGTATCCGTCGCGGCATGGCGTGCGGTCAAACAGCTCTGCACACAGCCCTTTCTATGGGAAAAGACGCCTCACCGACCGGCCGCGGTTAGAGAAAGCCTGGACCCGAACCGATAATCAAGGCGTCCTCGTTGCCGATCAAATCGAGATCTCGGCCCTTGTAGGGTAGGCTCAAGAGTATTCGGCGGATTACTGCATGGCGTGCGCGGCGTTTGTCGTTGGAACGCACGATCGTCCACGGCGCGTAGGGCGTATGGGTCCGAGCAAACATCTGGTCGCGTGCCTTCGTATAGTCGTCCCACTTTTCGGCGCCCATGATATCGATCGGTGAGAATTTCCAGTTCTTTAAAGGGCTATGCCTGCGATCGTGGAAGCGTTTCAATTGCATGATCTGGCCGATATCAAGCCAGAATTTGAAAAAATGAATATCATCGGCCACGACCATACGCTCAAGGCCGGGTGTCTCTTCGAGAAATGTCTCATGCTGTTCGGGGGTGCAAAATCCTAGCACGGGTTCGACCCCCGCGCGATTATACCAGGAACGGTCGAAGGTTACGAATTCGCCCGTGGTGGGAAAGTGCGAGACATAGCGTTGGAAATACCATTGGCCCCGCTCGGTCTCGCTGGGTTTGGGCAAGGCGACGTTGCGCGCGGAGCGCGGGTTCATGTATTGACGCAAATTGAAGATCGTGCCGCCTTTGCCCGCCGCGTCGCGTCCCTCGAAAACCGCCATCACCCGGCCGCCGGTATCCTGCAGCCAGTATTGCAGCTTCACCAGCTCGATTTGCAGCTTCTCGAGGGTCTCCGCGTATTCGTCTTTTGGCATCTTTTCAGTATAGGGAAAATCACCGGATTCCAGCGCGCCATCCTCGATCCAGACCGGTAATTTCGGATCGTCAATATTGAAGCTGCGCTTCTTGCCGTCAATCTTCAGTTTGAGTGTGGATTTCCCCTGACCCGGGCGTTGCGATGTCTTTTTTGAATCTTTACCCAACTCATTCATCCTCAATTGACATAAAGCCATGTTATTGGGAGAGCGTTGGCTCGTCCAGAGGCGAAAAAGGACTGTAGTGCAGGAGTTTAACGCATGCGCATATGGAGGCTGGAAAGCCGGACCTTGTGGCGAAGAGCTGTGGAAAGGTTGATCCAGGCGCGGTTTGTGCTGGGAGTTGCTGCATTCATAACGGCCTTGGTTTTAAGTTCTGGCGCGTCCTGGTGGTTGAGTTTTGGCATCCTGATGCTGGTTTTCCTTGCCGTCGTCATGCTTTCCGCAGCTCTGCCCCGCAACACAGCCCGACACATCGATATGAATATTAATGATCCGGCAATCTTCAGCCTGTCAGGTCAGCAACTTGCAGCGCAATTGCCGGATCCGCTGATCATTTTTGATCATGAGGGGACGATACTTTACGTCAATCCTGCTGCCAATGGCGCTTTTCCGCCATTGGCGCGGGGCGGTGCGCTATTGATGCATTTTCGTGCGCCTGAAATGCAGACATTGGTCCAATCGGTCGTGGCGGATGCGATGGCGCGATCTGTCGACTACTTTGAGCGCGTTCCAGTAGAGCGCTGGTATCGCGCCACCGTGCTTCTGCTCGACCAGGCGGGTGGAGCAGATCGACAATATCTGTTGTCATTCCGCGACCAAACCGAGGCGCATCGTCTGGAGCGCATGCGGTCCGACTTCATCGCCAATGCCAGTCATGAGTTACGCACGCCGCTCGCCTCGCTCAGCGGTTTTATTGAGACATTACGAGGCCCCGCGCGAAATGATGAGGCGGCGCGCGATAATTTCCTCCAGATCATGCAGAAACAGGCCGAACGTATGGCGCGGCTGATCGATGACCTGCTGTCTTTATCGCGCATCGAGATGAAGGCACATATTGCCGTCAAGGATCAGGTTGATCTGGCGGTGGTGCTCAACCATGTGGCGGACTCGCTTAGTCCGCTCGCTGCCGAGCTTGGCGTCGAGTTCGAGCGCAACATTGATGCTGGCCCCATCAATGTTCTCGGCGATCGTGATGAACTGACGCAGGTTTTCCAAAACCTCCTGGAAAATGCCTGCAAATATGGCCAATCCGGCAAAAAGATTATCATTGAGTTAAAGCGGGATGGTGGGTCCATCAAGGCCACGATACAGGATTTCGGTCCGGGCATACCGGACGAGCATATACCGCGGCTTACTGAGCGGTTCTACCGTGTCAGCTTGGAGACGAGCCGGGCTCAAAAGGGAACTGGTCTTGGCCTTGCTATCGTCAAACACATCCTTACACGACATCGCGCACGGCTGACCGTCCGGTCCAAAGTAGGCGAAGGCTCGTCGTTCACCGTCGTGTTTTGACCCCTGAAAGGCCATAGCTCGCAACAAAAAAGGCGCCACTCGGCGCCTCTATGGGTTGTCTACACTCGAAACTACCGGATACGGCGGCGATCCGAAGCCGGCTGATACGCCAAACGGGAATGATAAGTGCAGTAAGGGCCGGATTCGCCGACATCATTACCGCAGAAATTGAAATCCGGCTGTAGAGGATCCCCGACTGGCCATTTGCAGGTTCGCTCGCTCAACTGCACCAGTTCAAGTCGCCGGGAAATTGGCACGACGACATCGGTCACCGTTTTCGTAACAGTGTGCGTCACGAGATCAGTGCTGTATTCTGTCTGCAATGCGGTTGCGCCGACACTTCGGTTTACAACCCTGCTCGACATGTGTCCGAGGGAGCCGGCGCTTCGATGGCCGCTGGACGCACCGGTGTTGACCTTTTTGCTGCGTGTCTGGGTCGATGTGGTCTTGCCACGTCCCGACAGCTTCAACCGATGTACCTTGCCAATGACAGCATTGCGGCTGACACCACCCAGTTGTGCTGCGATCTGGCTTGCACTCAGACCTTCGGCCCAAAGTTTCTTTAGCTGCTCTACGCGCTCATCTGTCCAGTTCATCGTTTCCTAGCTCCATATGGGGCTCAGTTTTGTGCGGACGTTAGACTGAATCCTTCCTCGTATCTGGATTGCTCCAGATTGGCCTGATACTATATCTATTCAGATGACGAGGACGCCGCACGAAATCTAGCTATTTCGTTTCCCAACGTACAATATGGGATGACTCTGTGACAAGAGTCGGGCGAGTGTCACGGTATGGGTTTTTGGGGTTTTCCCCAACTTGCGCGGTTAACTGTTGCAAAAAAACACTCGCTAAGCGGCTTGGGCTTGCTCGTTAGAGTTGCAGGGAGGAAATCTTGAATGCATCGGGAGCTCAGGTCGCAGTGAAGACTTGTAAAGTGTTCATTTGACAACTGAGGTTCGAATGACGATATTACCATTGTGTGGCCGCCCCCAAAAATGGCATTGTGGGGCGGCTTTTTGATTTCATCGCTGCCGGTTTTTCTTTGTAATCAGCAGGTTTGGCAAACTGGGTTTTGGAGGCCCTTGACGATATGACGGACGCAAACGCGCAACCGCTTTACGACACTTATGCTCGTGCGGATCTGTGCTTTGAGCGAGGTGAGGGCATGTGGCTAATTACCGAATCCGGTGATCGTTATCTCGACTTCGCTGCCGGTATCGCGGTCAATTCGCTTGGCCATGCGCATCCACACCTCGTCGAGACCTTGAAAAGTCAAGCCGAGAAGCTTTGGCATGTCTCCAACATCTATGAAATTCCAGGCCAAAAGCGCTTGGGCCAGCGGCTCGTCGATAATACCTTCGCCGACAAGGCCTTCTTCACCAATTCCGGTGCAGAGGCGCTCGAATGCGCGATCAAGACAGCGCGGCGCTATCACTACGTCAATGGTAATCCCGAGCGATTCCGCATCATCACGTTTGAAGGCGCCTTCCATGGCCGTACGCTGGCGACGATTGCCGCTGGTGGTCAGCTGAAATACCTTGAGGGTTTTGGACCAAAGGTCGAAGGCTTTGATCAGGTAGCTTTCGGTGACGAAAAGGCATTGAAGTCAGCGATTGGACCCGAAACTGCCGCCATATTGATCGAACCGATCCAGGGCGAGGGCGGTGTGCGTCCGGTGCCCGACGAAGAACTGCGCGCGCTGCGCAAGCTCTGCGACGAACACGGCTTGCTATTGATCCTTGACGAGGTTCAGACAGGAATGGGCCGCACGGGCAAGCTCTTCGCGCACGAATGGTCTGGCATCAAGCCGGACATCATGGCCGTCGCCAAAGGTATTGGTGGTGGCTTTCCGCTCGGTGTATGCCTTGCGACCGCCGAAGCCGCCAAGGGCATGACTGCCGGCGTGCATGGCACGACCTACGGTGGCAATCCGTTAGCCATGGCTGTAGGCAATGCAGTCCTTGACGTCGTTCTTGAAGAAGGTTTCCTTGATCATGTGCGGCAGATTGCGCTGTTTATGAAACAGGGGCTGGCCTCAATTTCCGATCGCTATCCGGAAGCGATTTCCGAGGTGCGTGGCCGCGGCTTACTGATCGGTCTGAAGTGCGCTGTACCAAACACGACGATGGTTCAAGCATTGCGCGATGAACATTTGCTTACCGTCGGCGCGGGCGACAACGTCATCCGCCTTTTGCCACCACTGGTTGCAACCGAAGCGGATGCCCGTGAGGCCCTCACGCGGATCGAAGCTGCAGCCGAGCGTCTGTCAGTTACAGCCAGACTGAAAAGCGCGTAGAGACAAGTCTTATGATGATCAAACAGGACCTCCGTCATTTTACGGATATCTCGGCGCTTTCGCCTAGTGATCTGCGGCACATTCTCAACGATGCGCGCGACCGCAAAACGCGTCTCAAAGCCGGCAATATCGAAAAACCCTTTGCCGGCAAGGTGCTGGCAATGATATTCGACAAGCCTTCAACGCGCACGCGCGTGTCCTTCGATGTGGGCATGCGTCAGCTCGGCGGCGAGACGATCATGCTAACGGGATCGGAAATGCAGCTTGGCCGCAGCGAGACTATTGCCGACACCGCAAAGGTGTTGTCGCGCTATGTCGATATCATCATGATGCGAACAACCACACATGAACGTCTGACCGAGATGGCCGAAAACGCCACCGTGCCAGTGATCAATGCGCTGACCGATGACACGCATCCATGCCAGATCATGGCGGATATCATGACATTCGAGGAACATCGCGGTGCGGTGAAGGGCAGGACTTTCGCTTGGACAGGCGACGGCAACAATGTGCTGCACTCGCTCGTCGAGGCGGCGGCGCGGTTTGATTTCAATCTCAACATCGCAACGCCGGAAGGCAGTGAACCCGACAGCAAATATCTCGATTGGGCCAAGCGCGCTGGTGGCAGGATTAGACTGACAACTGATCCAATCTCGGCGGTTGAAGGTGTTGATTGTATCGTCACCGATACCTGGGTATCGATGGGACAGGAAGGCCGTGCGCGCGGTCACAACGTGTTCATGCCATACCAGGTCAACGACGCATTGCTGAAACATGCCGGCCCTGATGCGCTTTTCATGCATTGCCTTCCCGCACACCGCGGCGAGGAGGTGACTGACTCCGTCATAGATGGACCGCATTCTGTCGTTTTCGACGAAGCGGAAAACCGTCTACATGCACAAAAGGCAATTCTTGCCTGGTGCCTCGAAGGAGGTCGCCCGAATGCCTGATTCTTCCATCCGCACTGACGAATATGTATTCGCTGGCGATGACGCCGTGGTTCCGTTCCAGGTCGAGGAACTGGACGCGCGCGGGCGTGCCGTTCAGCTCGGACCTACACTAGACGACATTTTGAGCCGCCACGACTATCCGGAGCCAGTAGCGAAGCTTCTGGCGGAGGCGATCGTCCTTACGGTACTACTCGGCACATCATTGAAATTCGATGGGAAGTTCATCTTCCAGTCCCAGTCGGACGGACCAGTCGACATGCTGGTCGTCGACTTTCGCACGCCGAATTCCGTTCGCGCGTACGCGCGCTACGACGAGGAGCGCTTGGCCGAAGCCATCGCTGAGAACAGACTTTCGCCGGTAGAGCTGATGGGCGGCGGCACGCTCGCACTCACCGTCGATCAGGGCGAATACACCCAGCGGTATCAGGGCATCGTTGCGCTCGATGGCTCCAACCTCGAAGAGATCGCCAAGACCTATTTCCGCCAGTCCGAGCAGATTCCCACCGACCTTCGTCTTTCGGTTGCAAAGCTGATCGAACGTGGCGAAGACGGCAAGCCGGTCGAGCAATGGCGCGCCGGTGGGCTCATCGTGCAGTTCCTGCCTGAATCGGAACTGCGCATGCGTCAGCGTGATCTACCAGCGGGTGACGCGCCGGAATCTGACGACGACGATGAAGTCGACCTTGTCGAAGACGATGACTGGGCTGAAATCAAGGCACTCGTTGCGACCATCGAAAGCTCGGAATTGACCGATCCTCAAGTTGGAGCCGAACGCCTGCTATACCGCTTGTTCCACGAGCGGGGCGTCCGTGTTTTCGACGCAGTGCCGGTGAACGATGATTGCTCGTGCTCACGGGAAAAAATTGCCGGCGTACTGTCTGGCTTCACTGCTGAAGAGATTACCGACAGCATCGAGGATGGCAAGATTAGCGTCACCTGCGAATTTTGCTCGACAGAATATGAATTCGATCCGGCAGAGTTTTTGCCAAAGAATTGAGCAATCAGGCACGCATTGGCGCGGTTATTTCGTGAACGATCGTTACCACAATTAATAGTGCGATGAATGCGCAGATAATCAACCAAAGCGGCCATACTCTCGTTGATTTCTTCGCCAGAAGGCCGACGATGAGACCGGGGACCATCACCAGCGCGACCAACTGACTGACAGCTTCCGTTCTCGTTGTGAAGCTTGGCAGACTATAGCCGAGAAACTGTGCGCCTATGGCCAAAGCAAAGGCAACGGCAGAGCAGGCCAAAGCCTTGATGTAAGGCGATTGAGTGCGATTTGACTCTTGCATCAGTTCAATGTGCGTAACTGATCGGGCAGGTCAAGTGAGAATGCTGGAATCTCGATATCAAACCGTACTCCGCTGTCGGTCTGCATTGTATAGCGACCGACCATGACGCCAGATGTTGTCGTCAGGGGACAACCGGAAGAGTATTGGAAGGAGTCGCCGGGATTGAGAATAGGTTGTTCACCGATGACGCCTGGACCGCGTACTTCCTCCATGTGGCCATTACCGTCGGTGATTTTCCAGTAGCGCGCACGCAATTGCACAGTAATCTCCGACTCGTTGGCGATGGTAATGCGGTATCCCCAAACGTACCGGTTCTCTTCCGGATTGGATTGCTCCTCCAGATAGAACGGTTCGACGGTTACCTCAATATCGCGCGTAATAGCTTTGTACATACCTTCTCTCAGTTTGTGTCCCTCATATCGCGGGTCGGCGCCATCGCGTCAACCATCCAGAGAAAGTCCGGTTTAAATCCTTCGTGATCGGCGCATTTCTCGCTAATATAGGGATGAAGCCGTTCGGTGGAGCTAAGCAATTCTGTTGATGAGCCTCGAAGAATTTGCAGAAATGGCGCTTTCATTTCCTGAAGCTATTCAGGCAAGTCATTTCAACACGACCGATTTTAGGGTGAATGGAAAAATCTTTGCGACGCTGCGCCCTGAGAAGCTGCGCGGTGTATTGTTGCTCACTCGCGAAGATCAATCCCTCTTGTGTGAGACGTCGAGAGATATGTTTGAGCCTGTGCCGGGACGCTGGGGCGAAAAAGGTTCGACCTATGTCGTTCTGGACAGCGCCAATCCGGACGCGGTACGCCATGCCATGGCAATCGCCTGGAAGAAGGCCGCGCCAAAATCAGTCTCCGCGCGGCATATCCTCTAATCTTCTACAGTGCCGCTTTCAGAGCGATATCGAGATCCTCGATCAGATCGTCCGCGTCTTCAAGTCCGACCGACAGCCGTAATAAACCATCGGAAATACCGAGTTCGGCGCGAGCCTCGTCCGTAAGATTCTTGTGGGTAGTTGTGGTCGGATGGGTGATCAGGCTCTTTGAATCACCGAGATTGTTGGAAATCTGGATGACTTCCAGGGTGTTCTCGACGTTGAACGTCGCCTTCTTGGCGCCCTTTACTTCGAAGGCGATCAGCGTGGAACCGCCCGACATCTGCTTGGCGATGATATCAGCTTGCGGATGATCGGCACGTCCCGGATAAATTACTTTGGAGATCGCCTGATGATCGGCAAGGAAATCGGCGATCTTTGCTGCACTCTCCGTCTGCTGGCGCACACGCACGGCCAAAGTTTCGAGACCCTTCAGCATGACCCATGAGTTGAACGGGCTGAGCCCAGGGCCGGTATGGCGGAAATATTCGTGCAGATTTTCGTCTACCCACTGCTTGTCGGAAAGGATCACGCCGCCAAGACAACGACCTTGTCCATCGATATGTTTGGTCGTGGAATAGACAACGATGTGCGCACCGAGTTCCAGCGGCTTCTGGAAGAGCGGCGTCGCGAAGACGTTATCGACGATGAGTTTGGCGCCGACAGAATTCGCTACCTGTGCCACAGCCGCAATATCGATAACTTCCAGTGTCGGGTTGGTCGGGCTTTCGAGGAACAGCACCTTGGTGTTCGGGCGGATGGCGTTTTGCCAGTTCTCGATCTTCGAGCCATCTATCAAAGTAAAATCAACACCGTAGCGCGGCAGAAGCGTTTCTATGATGTAGCGACACGAGCCGAACATCGCCCTTGCGGCCAGAACGTGGTCGCCGGCCTTGACCTGGCAGATTATGGCTGCTGCCACAGCCGCCATGCCTGACGCCGTAGCACGCGCATCTTCAGCGCCTTCTAATGCGCACATGCGCTTTTCGAACATGTCCGTTGTCGGATTAGCATAGCGGGAATAGATGAAGCCCGGCTCCTCACCCTTGAAACGGGCTTCAGCGGCTTCGGCGCTGGGGTAGACAAAGCCTTGCGTCAGGAACAACGCTTCGGACGTTTCACCGAAGCCTGAACGCAGCGTTCCGGCATGGACGAGTTGGGTTGCGGGGCGCAGCTTGCGGGTGATGTTCGCGGTCATCGTCTTCTCAATCTGCCAGAATCTGGCCAATAAAAAACCGGCCTTGCGTGAATCGCAAAAAGGCCGGACGAAACCGGGCCTCTTTTAGCAAATTATTTAACGTGGCTGCAAGCCGGCCGGCCAAATCACCACGGGATAAAACTGCTTTAATCCTCTCAAGCGCTTGCGTCAACCGGGCGAGACGCTAAAGCTTTTGTATGTTTCTGTAAGGTTTTGGCGATTGACATGAGTAGACATCAAGCAGGTATTCTGGCGGACGGTGGCATTAGGGCTCTGTATCAGGCCGGCGCGCTCAGGACAGAGCGGGATTTCGATGCTGATCAGATCCAGCCTGCAAGCCTTGACCTGCGGCTTGGTAGGAAAGCCTATCGCGTCCGCGCCAGTTTCATGCCGGGGCCTGGAACCGCCGTTATCGACAAGCTTGAGCGTCTCAAGCTGCATGAAATCGATCTGACCGAAGGCGCGGTGCTTGAAACCGGCTGTGTCTATATCGTTCCCTTATTGGAAAGCCTGAGCCTGCCGCCTGAGGTTTCTGCTTCGGCCAATCCGAAAAGCTCCACCGGTCGACTCGACATTTTCACGCGCGTCATCGTCGACGGTGCGCAGGAATTTGACAAAGTGCCAGCAGGCTATCACGGGCCGCTCTATCTTGAGGTCAGTCCGCGCACCTTTCCCATCGTGGCACGTACCGGTTCGCGTCTGTCGCAAATCCGCTTCCGCACGGGGCGCGCACAATTGGAAGAGGTAGAACTCACGGCTTTGCATGCGGCGGAAATCTTGGTCGCGTCCGAAACGCCCAACATTTCGGGGGGTGGCATCGCGCTGTCAATCGATCTGACTGGCGATGCGAACGGTCTCGTCGGCTATCGCGGCAAACATCATACCGGTGTCGTTGATGTGGATAAACGCGGTGTGCACGACCTCTTCGATTTCTGGGAACCCATCCACGATCGTGGGGCGCGCGAACTGGTGCTCGATCCCGACGAGTTCTATATTCTGGTTTCGCGCGAGGCCGTGCATGTGCCACCGCTTTATGCCGCAGAAATGACGCCTTTCGATCCGCTGGTTGGAGAGTTCCGCGTCCACTATGCCGGTTTCTTCGACCCGGGTTTCGGCCATACTGCTGCGGGTGGAACCGGCAGCCGCGCGGTACTTGAGGTGCGCAGCCATGAAGTACCGTTCATTCTCGAGCATGGTCAGATCGTCGGACGCCTGATCTATGAGCATATGCTGGAGCGCCCGCGCGCGCTTTATGGAACCGACCTCGGTTCCAACTACCAGGCACAGGGCCTGAAATTGTCAAAGCACTTTAAATGATACGCGGGGAACGCTTGACAAGAATGGGCTTCAACGAACATTGATAAGCAGATGCGGGTGTAGTTCAATGGTAGAACGGCAGCTTCCCAAGCTGCATACGAGGGTTCGATTCCCTTCACCCGCTCCATCTTTTCCAACACCGGAGAACAAATGTCGGAAAGAATGAACCGCTTCCTGGGAGACTCGCCCGGTCGGGTCCTTGTGAAACTGATCGTGGTCTCGTTGGTGGTGGGCGTCGTCATGAATGCCTTCGACTGGTCTCCTATCGACATTCTTTATGGTTTCGAGAACTTTATTCGCCGCATTTGGAATCTCGGTTTTGGTGCTATCGAACGTTTTGCCGCTTATTTCCTGCTCGGCGCGGTGGTTGTCATTCCCTGCTTCATCATTTTGCGCTTGCTGAGTTATCGGCGCTAAATTTCCGCTACAGCCAACTTCGGCCCGAAGGAGCCACAATTGCCGGATATCGGCGGACGGTCTCCTTCAGGAATCTTTCATGTCCGAAAAGAATTTTTATCTGTCGCGCCGCAACTTTCTTGGCCTCACCGCGGCTGCGGTTCTGCCGCTATCTGCCTGCCAGACTGCCATGAAAACGCCAGGAAAAGTTGTGGGAGCTTCTGCTGAGGCTAATTCAAACGTGCAAGCGATCCGCTCCGCCAATGGCCTCGCCGGGTTGAGCGCTGATCCCATGCTGGAACGTGCCGCCTTACAACAGGCGGCCTACATGGTAAGTGCTGGCCGTATGGCTCACACGACTAGCTGGGGTCGGAGCTTTGCCTCCCGTGTAAGGGATAACGAAATTCACGGCCTTGCAGCTGAGAATATCGCCATGGGGCGCATGGATATGGACCAGCTTTTTGCCAGGTGGATGGCATCGCCGCCACATCGGCGTAACATGCTCGATCGGCAATTTACCCGTTTCGGTTTGGCCTATGCAGAGTCCACAAATGGCGGTGCCGAGCGCTATTGGGCACTGGTTCTGGCAAGTTAGCACTGATTGCGGCGATTGCACTGGAAACCGCGGCGATCCGATGGCATAGAGCAATAGTAGCCGTGTGGTTGCAATCTCCGGTGCTTCATGACAATCGAAACTTCGCCTCTCGGATCAAAAATTGTTCGCCCGTTCGAGGTGACCAACAAGTTGATGCTGGCAATTACGATTCCGGTGATGCTGGCATCGCTGACGACGCCATTGCTCGGATTGGTCGATACTGCGGTGATTGGCCAGCTCGGTGATCCGCACCTGCTGGGCGGCCTTGCAATCGGCGCACTGGTTTTTGACTTTCTGTTTTCGACAATGAATTTCCTGCGCGCGGGCACGACCGGGCTTGTAGCGCAGGCAATGGGAAGACACGATAATGTGGAACAGCAAGCAGTCTTTTGGCGCGCCGTCGGCATCGCCGCCGTAGCTGGTGTACTCTTCATTGCGGTGACGCCCCTAGTCCTGCAAGCGACGATCAGTTTCATGAACCCGGATAAAGCAGTCTCGGACGCCATGTCGACCTATGTCTCGATCCGCCTGTTGTCATCGCCCATGGCGCTGGGCAATTTCGTGGTTCTGGGCCTGTTGCTCGGCCAAGGGAAGGCCATGCAAGGGCTGTATCTTCAGTTCCTGCTCAATGGCGTCAACGTTCTGATGACCATCTGGTTCGGCCTTATCATGGGCTGGGGCGTTGCCGGTATTGCTTGGGGGACCTTGCTCGGTGAAACAGTTGCGCTCGTGGTTGGCTTACTCATAATCTACCGGCAATTCCGTGCGATACCGAATCCGTCCCGGGCGCGGGTGTTGGATCCGCACGAGATTCGCCGCATGTTTACTGTCAACCGCGATATCATGCTGAGGTCGTTCTTTCTGCTAATCGCCTATGCCTATTTCACCCGCGCTGGAACGGAAGCGGGTGCGGTGACGTTGGCAACGAATGCGGTTTTAATGAATTTCCTGCTGATCTCCGGTTATTTGATCGATGGCGTAACCACGGCCGCAGAACAGATTTCCGGCCGTGCGGTAGGGGCCCATTATCGTCCGGCATTCGACCGCGGGATAAAGCTGTCGTTCCTGTGGGGCTTGTTGCTGGCGACAGCGATGGCTGTATTCTTTTTGATCTTTGGTGATGCGATTGTTGCGTTCCTGATCAAATCAGACGAGGTGCAGGAAATGGCATCGCTTTATTTGCCGTGGGCAGCCTTGGCGCCGGTTGTCGGTCTGCTGGCTTTCCATATGGACGGGGTGTTTATTGGCGCGACATGGTCGCGCGACATGCGTAACATGATGATCCTGTCGCTGATCGGCTATTTCGCTGCCTATTTCATCCTGCCGAAGTTCTTCGGCAACCACGGGCTATGGCTAGCGCTGCACCTTTTTCTTGGTCTGCGCGGCATTTCCCTATTAGCGATTCTGCCGAGCCGAGCACGAATACAGTTTGCCAACTAGGCTGGGATTGCTTTTGTGGCCCAATCGTCAACGTCGCAATCGCGTAGTGCCGCGATGGTACTGACGCTGTCGCGCTTCAGGGTAGCCGACATGCCCTTGACGATTTCGTTTGCCAGGCCGGGACCGCTAAAGATCATGCTGGTATAGAGCTGGACGAGATCGGCTCCGGCCCGAATTTTGGCAATGGCCGTCGCCGCGCTGTCAATGCCACCAACACCGATTATCGCCAAATCGGTTCCTACGCGCTGGCGCATCTTGGCGAGTACAATCGTCGACCGTTCGAACAGTGGCGCTCCGGATAGGCCGCCTGTCTCGCCAGTGCTCTTCCTGCTTTTCAGACCCGCGCGAGACAGCGTCGTGTTGGAAATTATCAGCCCGTCCAGTGAGTGGGAGCTGATCTCGGCGGCAATATCGTCAAGACTGGCTTCGGTCAGATCGGGTGCGATCTTGAGAAAAACAGGACGCCTGACGCCCGGTTGTGCATCGCGTGCATCGAGTACCTTGCCTAGCAGCTCTCTAAGGCTTTCTCGCGCCTGCAGATCGCGCAACCCTGGCGTGTTCGGAGAGGAAATATTAACGGTAAAGTAACTCGCGAGAGAATGGAATTTCCTTATACCTGCCACATAGTCCGCGACGCGGTCAGTGGAGTCCTTGTTGGATCCAATGTTTATCCCGACGATACCGGCATGCGAGCGTCGCTCGGTCAGGCGTCGGAACGCCGGATCATGACCTTCATTGTTGAAGCCAAGCCGGTTGATTACCGCATTGTCTTCAACAAGGCGAAAAATGCGCGGCTTCGGATTGCCAGATTGCGCCCGCGGTGTGAGCGTTCCGACTTCGGCAAAGCCGAAGCCGAGCCGCAGCAATGCATCGGGTATTTCGGCATTTTTGTCATAGCCAGCGGCCATGCCGAGCGGATTAGGAAAACTGAGGCCAGCGACAGCGACACGCAGAGCCGGATCGTTGTTGGGTAAACATGCTGGCACAAGGCCCGTCTTCAATGCTTTGATCGAGAGACCGTGCGCATCTTCCGGGTCGAGTCTAAACAGCATTTTGCGGCCAATTGACCCGAACAACCTACTCATGCACTCAACTCCGGAAATTTGTGCTTGCCGTCGCCACCCAAGGGCAGTGGCTTGATCCATAAGACAGCGTCGAGAGGCAATGACGCATAGAGGTGCGGGAAGAAATCGCCTCCGCGCGAGAGCTCGTATCTAAGAGCTGTGCCCAGTCTCTCCGCCTCGACTGCAATCAGCACAAGATCATTCTGGCCAGCGAAATGCTTGGCGGCTGTCTCGACTGCCTGGGCCGCAGTGGAAAAATGGATATAGCCATCCGCGTGGTCGATCGGCGCGCCATCGAATATGCCTCTCGCTTCTGCAGCTTGCCAAAGGGCACACGGAGCGATCTTGTAGATCAGTTGAGTCATGAGTGTCTTTACTAGACGCAAACCGCCGATGCGCAAAGGGCAGACTGAACGCCCGTAACAGAAATATCGCCTGACTTCAGATTTTCGGCGTATTATTTCGTCAGGTTCTTGAGACGTAAATGTTGGAGGTTCATCCATGTTAGGAACACGAACTTTACTCATCGCGCTAGCTGGTTCCCTATGGTCGTTCGCCGCCACGGCACAAGAAGCGACGACTTATACGCTTCAGAGAACCGATGACGGCTATGTCCGCATGAACAACAAGACTGGCGAAATGTCGATCTGTCAGGAGAAGTCGGATCAGCTTATTTGCAAGTTGGCGGCTGAAGAGCGGGCGGCGTATGAAGATGATATTGCCGATCTCAAGACGAGAGTCGCAAAACTTGAGGATACGGTTGCAGGCATGGGCAAGCTGCCGCCAGTTGTTCGAGATGCTCTTCCATCCGATGAAGATTTTGAAAAAGGACTGAGCTACATGGAGAGGTTCATGCGTCGCTTCATGGGGATTGCCAAGGAATTCGAGGACAAGAGCAAGCCTGCAAATCCGGAGTCACCGCAAAAAACCTGATCTCGGAGTGACAGGAGATTGGCAGGAGGCAAGGCTTCACAGAGTTGTTTGTTCTTGATTTGTTCGATAATTTAATAGACTTTAACCGCTTGAAATTCTTCTCTGGGAGCGGTGAGATGATTGCAGTGCCAAGACTGATTGGAGAGGTATCGATACGGCTTTTTGTGCGCCATGGCGATCAACAAAAGGCTCTGGATTTCTACGAAAGTGTTTTCGGAGCTCAAGTAGTCGGACGACCCTATCTTCACAATGGCGAACTGATCGCTGCTGAATTGCGCATGGGTGCATCAGTGGTAATGATTGTTGGAGCCAATCCCAAACGCGATGCGGATGCTTCGCTTGGCGGCCCAAGATCTGTTCACGCCATCGGAGCAACGCCGGTCATGCTAGATATTCATGTGGATGATGTCGATCGCGTGATGCACCACGCGATCGAAGAGGGCGGCAATTTACGCAATGAAATCGAGACGCTGGATAGCGGCGATCGCGCCGGAGTGCTTACCGATCCGTTCGGGCATCTCTGGGTTGTCAAATCAAGGCGTAAGCACATCGCTGCATGAATGCAACCGGCCACCACACGAGCCGATTGCGGAGAGCAGGATTACGTAGCAAAACGTTTGGTCGCGGCGATTAATTCATGCACGATGCCGGGCTCGCTGACCGCGTGGCCGGCATCTTCGACAATGCGCAGATCAGCTTCCGGCCAGACCTTCTTCAAATGCCAGGCATTGAGTAACGGCGTGCACATATCGTAGCGGCCGTGCACTATCACACCGGGGATTTCGCGGATCAAATGGGCATTGCGTAGGATATGGTCATCCGTGTCGAAGAAGCCCTTGTTTTGGAAGTAATGGCACTCAATGCGGGCGAAGGCGATAGCGAAATGATCGTTTCCAAACGCTTCTTCGCGGGCCGGGTCTGGCAACAATGACAAGGCCGAACCTTCCCAGCGTGCCCACAATTTTGCAGCAGCCAGCTGGATTGCAGGGTCCGGGCCGGTCAAACGCTTGTAGTAGGCGGCAATCATATCGCCGCGCTCTTCTTCAGGGATATGCTCTTGATATGCCTCAAAACGATCTGGATAAATGATGCTTGCACCGTTCGAATAGAACCACTCAATCTCGAAACGCCGAATCATGAAAATGCCACGCAGAATCAGTGCGCGCACGCGATCGGGATGAGTTTGCGCATAAGCGAGTCCAAGAGTGGAACCCCAGGATCCGCCAAAAACCTGCCACTTGTCGACGCCGAGATGTTCGCGAATGCGCTCCATATCGGAGACCAGATCCCAAGTCGTGTTTTCATCCAGTTCTGCATGCGGCGTCGATTTCCCGCAACCGCGTTGATCGAAAAGTATGATCCGATAACGTTGAGGATCATGCAGGCGTCGCATCGTCGGATTGATCCCACCCCCGGGGCCACCGTGAACCATAATCACCGGTTTTCCATCAGGATTGCCGCATTCTTCAATGTGAATGGTATGCAATTCCGATACTTGAAGCATCTGTTCCAGATATGGTTGGTTCTCAGGGTAAAGAGTATTTGTAATCATTCATCCCGCCTTCAAGAATAATCCCCACAACGAATAATCGCTCGGGAATGAGGTTTTGCCAAGGCATTTGAATAGACTAGCTTAATCGCCGTGCAAGCTTTCTCCATTCGAAACTTTGACACGTGTTAAAATGCTCTTGATATATCAGTCGATTTGGCTTTAGTCGTTAGCATTACGGCTTTTGGATTAGAACTTTTAATTTTTTTAACGTTAAGGACTTTTGAATAATGAAATATACATTTGTCATCGTCGACGATCATCCTCTATTCCGTGGCGCCCTAAAGCTCGCGCTGACGTCAAAAACTAATGATGTCGAGATCGTCGAAAAAGGCGATTTGGAAAGTGCGAAGGCATACATCCAAGGATCTTCAGACATCGATCTGGTACTTCTAGATCTGTCGTTGAACGGCATTGGTGGGCTAACTGGCCTTATCAGCTTGCGCGTGCTGCAACCAATGGTTCCGGTGGCAATTGTTTCTGCTACCGACGACGCGGTCACAATTCGTGCTGCTCTGGCACTCGGTGCTGCAGGCTTCATTTCCAAATCGTCCAGCCCCGAAACCATCAACGAAGCTGTAAAAACTATACTTGACGGACAAATCTGGTCGCCGTTGGTGGGCGACGAAGTTGGGGAACTCGACCCAGAAATCGTTGAACTTATATTGTGCATGCGAAAGCTGACGCCGCAGCAAGGTCGGGTGCTCGCGATGATGGCCGATGGTATGTTGAACAAGCAGATTGCGCATGAACTTAACGTCTCGGAGGCGACTATCAAGGCGCATGTGTCCGCCGTGCTTTATAAACTTGGCGTCGAAAGTCGGACTCAGGCCGTTATCCGGTTGGCGCGTTTCAAAGAGGAGGTGCTTCCAGTTGAAGCGCCGACGACCGGACTTCACTAATTTGCCGTGGATTATTCCGCTGCAATTGCCTGACTGAAATGCGAGAGCAGTGCGCGCAGAATAGCAGGGCGCACGGGTTTATTGATAATCGAAATATCCTCTAGCAACGCGCGTTCCCGCACGTGATTCGAGCGGTCAGCAGTGATCAATGCTGCTTTGAGATGTCGCTGCAAGTGCTCGCGGATATTTTGAATGACGTCGAGTCCGTTTTCTTCGTCCAGATTATAATCCGCCAAAATAACGGCTGGGATTGCTACAGGGTTTTCGACGCAATAGGCTAGCAAAGTCTTTCCGCTTTTGAAGGGCAAGACCTGGCAGCCCCAAGTCGTCAGGAGTTCCTGCATGCCGGCAAGCGATCGCTCATTGTCGTCGACGCACAGGACTTTAAGCCCGGTCAAGACACTAAAAGGTTTAACCGTCTGCGTTGCTTCGATCGTGGGTAGAACCGGCACGTTTGAGGCTACCATAGTAACTGAAAAAACCGATCCTTTGCCGACTCTCGATGTGACAATGATCGACAGGTCAAGGATCTTTGCGATGCGCTCGACAATGGAAAGCCCAAGACCGAGGCCATCGGATTCTTTCATCCCTTCCGGCAACCTCGAAAACTCGCGGAATATATGGTCAAGCTTGCCGGTGGGGATACCAATACCAGTGTCGAGAATTTGCAACTCTATGGATTTGCCACGCCGTCGCACTCCAACCAAAATCTTTCCTGACCGGCAATATTTGATGGCGTTCGACACCAGGTTTTGAATGAGCCTCCTCAAAAGGTTGCGGTCCGTCGCAATGACTGCCGAACTGGCAACTATCCGCAGATCCAGGCCTTTTTCTCGAGCCGTGGGTGCAAAATCCCGCGCAATTTGTTGCAATAACGCATCGAGACGAAAGACAGAAATGACGGGCTTTAACGCACCCGTATCCAATCTTGAAATGTCGAGGAGTGCGCTGATGATGGACTCGACCGCTTCAAGCGACGAATCAACGTTGCTGGCAAGCTCCTTTTCGCGCGAATTTCCAAGCTGCTCCATCAAGGAAGAGGAGTAGAGGCGGGCAGCATTCAGTGGTTGGAGAATGTCATGTCCAGCATCGGCAAGGAACCGTGTTTTACCGAGATTGGCTTCTTCGGCTCGTCGTTGAGCCTTTCCTAGTTGTTGATTTGCCAGCGTGAGCTCTGCCGTACGATCGCGTACACGCAACTCCAGTGACTCATTGGTCTGGCGCAACAGATTATCGGCGTTAACTGCATTTGTCACATCGGTGAACGTTGTCACCAAGCCGCCATCTGGTATCGAGTTGGAGCGGATCTCGATCGTCTGGCCGGTTCCTTTAAGCTTGATGCGCCAGGGAGCTGAAATGTCGGTAAACTGTTCGGTGAAGGTCTTATTCGTAAAGTCCGCGAGATCGTCACGCTCGTATAGATACGAGAGTATGCGGTTAAGGGGAGTGCCCATCCGTTGCAGCTCTTTTGGAAGATCGAGGATGAGGCGGAACTGCGTATTCCAGCAACTAAGCCGATACTGTCGGTCGAAGACGCTGATGCCCTGATCCATCTGGTCTAGCGCTGTCTGCAAAAGGTGGCGGTTCTGCGCTAGCGCGTCGGTAGCGTGATCAAGCAAGATCTGAGCACGACGCTGGGCTGGGCCGGTGGGGCCCATAGCCAAGGAAAGGATCATACGCGCCGAAGGTGAGCCGACAATGCCCGATAGCAACTGCTCAGCGAAGTGTACAGTCTTGAAATCTGCTGCATCACTACCCTCGAGTGCGATATTTTCCTGCTTATGAAAGGATTTGAAAGCGAGGTCGGTTTGTTCGTTGCCAATATATTTCGATATTGTCATTTTGAGCTGATCAACGGTCACACTCGGCTGGAGACTTCCGACAGCATTCATCGACAAGGCGGCGTCCGCAATAAATATCGAAGCCTGGATGCGTTCAAGCGGAGTGGCGCTTCTGGAAAGCGAGCCGGCGATAAAGAGCGCGATGTTGACCGATAAGCTCCAGAACAGGGAGTTTATGTAGTTGCTGGCCTCTAGGCCGAACAGGGCGTGGGGTCGGAGGGCGGCTAGGCCGAACGGACCGTCCACGACAATTGATGATCCGCTGTCGAGCATGGTTGGCAGCACCATTGTGTAGGCCCAGACGCAGAAGCCTGCGAGCATCCCCCAAATCGCGCCCCTTGCCGTGCCTCGGCGCCAGAACAGCCCGCCAAGTAGTGGTGGTAGGAGCTGCATCATGGCAATGGCCGAGATCAGTGCCATGACAGCGAAGTCGACACGAACAGAGACAACAAACTGATAGGCAAATGCCGCGATGAGAATTCCTATAAGAGCTGCTCGTCTCAAATTGGGGATAATCTTGGTGAAATCCTTTGCAATCTCCGGCGAGTTGATATTTGCCCGCCTAAGTAGTACCGGCAGGATAAGATCATTCGAAATCATGACCGAGAGTAAAATCGACGGAGCGATTATCATCGTGGTTGCGGCGGATATCCCCCCAGCAAAAGCTACAATGGCAAGCCAGTGCCGTCCTGCGGCTAAGGGCAGTGAAAGAAAGTAAAAATCTGCTGATGCTTGTGCCGGGAGGACCATCGATCCGATTGCAGAGATAGGTAATACGAATATGCCGATAATCAGCAGGAACAATGGAACAAACCATCGAGCCATGCCGAGTTCGGAAGCGCCCCGATTCTGGACGATCGTTAGATAGAACTGGTTGGGCAGCAACAAGACAGATGACGCGCCGATCAATATCAGGCCGAAGAAATTGCCGGCTGACATACCTTGCTGAAGCGCAGGTATGTCGGGTTGCTTCACTATGAGCCGGGTAAAAATTTCAGTCGGTGAACCAAATAAAAATGTAACTGCGGCGATTCCGACCAGTACGAAGCCGGTAAATTTGATGACGCTGTCAACAGCCAAGGCATGGATGAGCCCCTCATATCTCTCCTTGAAATGCGGCGAGCGGGCGCAGTAGAAGACTGTGAATAGACCGATACCGATCTCTACTGCGACTATGAATAGATGCAGCCTGTGCTCATCGAGAATGTCATTGGGATCAAAAACGCCGCTAAAAACGTCAATCAAATAGTGAATCGCCGTCATTTGCAGCGAAATATAGGGGATGAGGCCGATGGTGGTAATGACGGTCACCAGGGCAGCAACAGTAAAACTTTTGCCGTACCGCGCGCCGATGAAGTCCGATATCGATCTGATACCTTCTGATTTTGCCAACTGGACGATCTTGCGCAGGAGCGGAAAGCCCAGGGTGAAAACAAGAACGATGCCAACATAAAGACCTGCAAACTCGATGCCGTGCTTTGCGGCATAACTGGTGGATCCGTAGTACATCCAGGAGCTGCCGCTCGCAGCCAGACTCAAGGAATAAAGGAGTGGGCGCGAGCTGTTGCTCTTCGCTTCAGTCTGTTGATCAGCCGACTTGATCACCCAATACTGTATTGAAAAGTAAACTATTACGACCAGTGATGCAGCCAAGGCCATCATGGGCCAAAACCTTCCGTCATCTTCCGTTAGCCGCTTCCCATCCAAATAAACTTTGGGTCAGCCGGAACTAGCATAATGTGCTGAGGCGACCCCTAATACTGTTAGAAAGAGCAAACACTCTCTTAATATTCTAAAAACTTCTGTTACTGTCTCTTGGTGCACCACAAGCATCGCTAGGGACAGTTTCGCCTGCAATAACACACAATACTGGAGAGTGGTATATCATGCTGAAGGAATTCAAAGAATTTGCCTTGAAGGGAAACATGGTTGATCTCGCCATCGGCGTGATCATCGGTGGCGCTTTCGGCAGGCTGGTCGAGTCGATCGTCGCTGATCTCATGATGCCGATTATTGGTCTCATGACCGGCGGTATTGATTTTTCTAACCTCTATCTCCAGCTTTCAGGTGCACCCGCTCCAACGTTGGCAGCTGCCCGGCAAGCGGGGGCCACTATCGCTTACGGCAACTTCATCACCCTCCTCATCAACTTCCTGATCATAGCTTGGGTTCTTTTCATGGTGGTCAAGGCCATGAACACTTTCAAGAAGAAGGAAGCTGCGGCCGATCCTGCGCCTGCGAAGGAAATCCTCATTCTTACCGAGATCCGCGATCTCCTCGCCAAAGACAGATCGAAGTCGTAACGCCAGGATACGTCGCCTGCCATCACTCGAAGTGATGGAAACATCACAAATATACGCGTGCCAACAGCACCCCATTACGTTACGCCTTTCACGATATTAGCGGAGTAGCGGAATGGGTCTTTTCGAGTATTTGCGTCATGAGGCAGCGGTTGCGCCAGAGAGCGGCATCGTTGCCGTAATGAATCACGGCCGGCGTCAAGAAGGTGTCATTCCGCTGTGGGCCGGGGAGGGCGACCTACCAACGCCCGACTTTATCCGGAACGCTGCCAGTAATGGTCTCGCCAATGGTGAGACATTCTATACGTGGCAGGCTGGTATTCCCGAACTGCGCCTGGCCCTTTCCGACTATTACAAACGGCATTTCAACGCAGAGCTTCCTGCTGAGCATTTTTATATCACCGGCTCCGGCATGCATTCGATTCAGCTCGCCATCCAGGCGACGGCAGGTGCGGGAGACGAAGTTGTCTATCTTTCGCCGGCGTGGCCGAACTTTGCCGCGGCTGCTGGTGTGGCTGGTGCTACGCCGGTCCCCGTTGCACAGGATTTCACAGGCAATGGCTGGACGCTCGATGCCCAGAAGATCCGCGATGCGATCACTCCACGGACCAAGGCGCTGTTCATAAACACGCCATCCAATCCAACGGGCTGGACGGCGGACATCGAAACGCTAAAGGAAATCCTGGCTATTGCCCGTCATCACGGCTTGTGGATCATCGCGGACGAAATCTACGCACATTTCTACTATGGCGCCCGTCGCGCCCCGTCCTTCCTTGATGTAATGGACCCGGATGAACGCGTTATTTTCGTCAATAGTTTTTCGAAAAACTGGGCGATGACCGGCTGGCGCATAGGTTGGCTAACGATACATCCCTCGCTCGGCAAAACGATGGAAAACCTCATTCAATATTCGACCTCTGGCGTTGCCCAATTTATGCAGCGCGGCGGTGTTGTTGCGCTTGAACAGGGCGATGATTTTATCCGCATGCAGGTGGAGCGGGCGCATCAGGCGCGGGACATTCTTTGTGCAAAGCTTGCGGCAACGGGCAGGGTGCGCTTGGCGCCGCCGGCTGGGGCATTCTATCTGCTGTTCGGCATTGACGGAATTACCGATTCCTACCGCGCGGCCTTCGATATCGTCGACCAGGCAAAAGTTGGGCTTGCGCCGGGAACCGCATTTGGCAACGGAGGAGCAGCCTATCTTCGCCTATGCTTTGCCAGGCGGATCGATCAGGTAGAAGAGGCAGCTGCCCGTCTTGCGGAATGGATCTCTAAACGCTGAAGCTGGCGTTAACCGCCGGCCTTGGAAATAGCGAGCGTTACCACGCGGTCACTGGTCTCGATAGATGGTGCGCTCTCCTTTGAGAAAGGAATGCCTAGCGCCGTCCAGACCTCAACCAGTGCATCCTTCAACTCAACGACGAGTTCATTCGAGTGGAACGGCGTCGGCGTGATACGCAAGCGCTCGGTGCCGCGTGGTACAGTCGGATAGTTGATCGGCTGGATGTAAATGCCATGCAGGTCGAGTAGCCGGTCGCTGGCCTTCTTACACAATTCAGGATCGCCGACATGGATTGGGATGATGTGTGTCTCAGATTTCATAACCGGAAGATTGGCCTGCGCCAGCACATCTTTGGTAAGTTGTGCCTGACATTGATGCCTTCGCCGCTCTTCCTGAGATACTTTGAGGTGCCGGATAGATTGCGTCGCTGCGGCTGCGATAACCGGGGGAAGTGCTGTCGTGAAGATGAAACCAGGCGCGTAGGAGCGTACGGCGTCGATCACGCTTTTGGAACCGGCGATATAACCGCCCAACGTGCCGAAAGCCTTGGCCAGCGTACCTTCGATAATATCAATACGGTGTGACAAACCTTCGCGATCGGTGATGCCTCCGCCCCGATTGCCATACATGCCGACCGCATGAACCTCGTCGATGTAGGTCATGGCGTTATATTCGTCTGCCAGGTCGGCAATGGCAGCGATAGGAGCAATATCCCCATCCATCGAATAGACCGATTCGAACACAATCAGCTTCGCGCGTTCCTGGCCTGCGGCCTTCAACAGCTCTTCGAGGTGGGCGAGATCATTGTGGCGAAAAATCTTCTTTTCTGCACCTGAACGGCGCACACCCTCGATCATCGAGGCGTGGTTCAGCTCGTCGGAAAAAATGAGGCAATTTGGCAAAAGCCGTGCAATGGTCGAAATCGAGGCTTCATTGGAGACGAAACCGGAGGTGAAAACCAGACCCGCCTCCTTTTGGTGGAGATCAGCCAGCTCTATTTCAAGTTCGACCAGTGGGTGGTTATTGCCGGAAATGTTGCGCGTGCCGCCTGCACCAGAGCCCATGCGGCTCGACGCATCATGCATTGCCTTGATGACGTCTGGATGCTGCCCCATGCCGAGATAATCATTGGAGCACCAGACCGTAATTTCCCGAATATTGCCGGCGTCACGCCAAAGCGCACGCGGAAATTTCCCAACGATCCGTTCCAGATTAGCAAAGACCCGGTAGCGCTTTTCAGCGTGCAACTGGTCAATCGCGTCTTCGAAAAACCGACGATAGTCCATGAATTGCTCCTGTATCATGAACTTACTAGCGTTTTTGCCAGCCAAAATCCATGACGAGATTATGGGCAATTTGCCACGGTTAAAGCGAAACTCTCTTCACTAATTGTATAATGCGCAGGCAAACGGTCAAATAGTGCCGAAAACACGTAAACGACTGACACCGCCATCAGGGAATATATTGAGACGTACGTGGCTGACACGGCTTGCTGATACAAGATCGTTCGAGCTGAAGTCATGAACGGCATCCATGGAAAGTTTCTTCTCAGGCAAGATTTCCTGCCAGAACATTGAGGATGTGACAATCGACTGGGAAAGCCCGCCGGATACCGGTCCGAGATCGGCTCCATGGATAGAGCAGCGATCTGGATAATTCCCCTTATAATGCGCTGTGTCGACAACAACGCGGCTTATCTGACCGGGATGACCGAGTTGAACGATGATCCAATCATTACCAGGCTCGCGGCGTCGGCGAGTTTCCCATCCGTCGCCCATGTTGATGCCGCGGCCTGGAGACAAAAGCCGATGTAATGCGCCATAGTGCGCATCGGAATATGCAACGACACGTCCGCCATTTAAAGCGGAGGCAAGGTCTATTTCCTCATTGACGGGAATTTGCGACCAGTCACGCCATGGCTCGCCATAAACCCGAAGGCGCGCAATGCCGCCATCTGGGTAGATAAGCAGACGAAGATGTGTCCAGACACCCTTGTCAGCGCACACAAAAAAATGGTTGCTCGATGGTCCGAGTGGGCTTTGCGGCAAGAGTTCGAACCATGCGGTAGCGTCGGTCGGCTCAGTCTCGGATATGCAGGCTTCGATTGAACAAGCGGGCGGATAATTTCCGGTAAAATGGCTGGTATCGACGTCGAAACCATAGATGATCCCGGGAGCCGCCAGCTTGATGACAGCAAAATCATGGCCGGGGCCCCGCTTGCGGCGGGACTCCCAACCATCCATCCATTTGCCGTGATCATCGTATTTGTCCGGAATGAACACAGCCGGTGCATCGAAAAGCATCCGCTCTACTGGAGCGAAAAAATAGTCAGTGGCAAAAATGGCTTGGGCACCTAGCCCGGCTGAGGCAAGATTTATACGGTTCGTTGCAAACCCGGGCAGTATTTCGTGGGAAGACACCATTGCCGCAATTCGTCCTAAAAAGCTACTGTATCTCGATTACGTGAGTAACGAGCTTTGCACACCTGCTTAAATGCGGCAAGATGAGCGCAAGGCGGCATAAATGGAGATTAAGGGGCTTTGGCTATGACAGTGTTGGTGACCGGAGGCGCCGGATATATCGGCAGCCATATGGTCTGGGAGTTGCTGGATGCTGGTGAGTCTGTGGTCGTTCTTGATCGGCTCTCCACAGGATTCGATTGGGCGATACCTAGCGAGGCAAAGCTCGTTGTTGGTGATATTGGCGACCAAAGCCTGGTCCGTGAGACGATCGAACGCAACTACGTCGATGCGGTCATTCATTTTGCGGGTTCCGTCGTTGTCCCGGATTCGGTTCGCGATCCACTTGCCTATTATGAGAACAATACATCAAAAACTCGGTCACTGATCGAATCAGTCGTAAAATCCGACGTGAAGAATTTCATCTTTTCGTCGACAGCAGCGGTCTATGGCGATGGCGGGATGACTCCGGTCACCGAGGATGTTCCGACTCAGCCGCAATCCCCTTATGGTGTGTCGAAGCTAATGTCCGAATGGATGCTCCGCGACACTGCGGCCGCGCACGATTTTCATTATACCGCGCTACGTTATTTCAACGTTGCTGGCGCCGATCCAAAGGGGCGGACCGGCCAATCGACCAAAGGCGCAACGCACCTGATCAAGGTTGCGTGCGAGACAGCCCTTGGAAAGAGGCGTTATATGGAAATCTTCGGTCATGATTTTCCAACGCCAGACGGTACATGCGTCCGCGATTACATCCACGTCAGCGACCTCGTTGCGGCGCATCGTCTGGCTCTCGAGCGGTTGCGGGAAGGTGGCAGCAGTATGGTCGCCAATTGCGGATACGGTCGCGGGTATTCGGTGAAGGAAGTAATCGAAAGCGTGGAGCGCGTGCATGGTTCGCCCATTGACGCACGTCTGACCGGTCGCCGGCCCGGCGACGCGGCTTCCATTGTCGCCGATAGCAGCAAGGCCCGGGCCAATCTTGGCTGGGAACCCAAGCTCGATGATCTCGACAAAATCGTCGAATCTGCGCTTCGGTGGGAAAAATCTCTTCAGCATCGCAATACCAGACGCTGAAAGCGCTACTTTTCCTCGTTTCTTCTTTCAGCGGCTGTGCGGATTGGAAAACTGTATAAGACTAAAGACTGCGTCGCAGCGACACATTGCTTTAGACGGCTCAAGGCCCGAAAAGGGAACCTTGTTCGTAGTGAATGGGTTTAGTCTACGAAGGAAAGTTGGAGTTTAAGCAACGATGGACGGCATTAACCGGCCCAACGAAAAAGAACTTTCAAGGATCTTGCGACGACAGATATCCCAATCGTCCTACAGATCGGCGATACGTGCTGCCGGCATATACAAGATCGAGGAGGCGGTTCCTGAAAGCCTTCTTGATCAGCTCAGGCGGCTTGATGAAGCTGAAAAGAGTCGGCGCGCTTAATCGCAGCCA
>NZ_JAIQWW010000026.1 GCF_020164455.1 Phyllobacterium chamaecytisi | reverse complement strand
GAGGTTGGCTGTGATTGCAGCCATGTCGAGCGTATCGCTGCCGGCATCGCCGTAGTAGTTGTCATTCCCGTCGCTGGCTTCAGCGACGAACATATCGTTGCCATCTCCACCATGCGCGGTGTCGTTGCCGGAACCGGTGTTGATCAGATCGTTTCCAGCATCGCCGAAGATGCGGTCTGATCCGGCATCGCCGTAGAGCATGTCGTTGCCAGCCCCGCCGAGAACATCGTCGCTGCCGGCACCGCCGAAAGCCATGTCATCGCCGTCTTGTGCACTGATGAAGTCGTCGCCTTCATCGCCGCGGATGACATCTGCTCCAGCGCCACCCATTACCGTGTCACTGCCGCCGAGCGCGATGATCGTCTCGCCATTGACAGTGCCAAGCAGAACGTCTGCATTGGCTGTCCCCACAACCGGAGCCCCTGGTGAGTTCGAACCTGGAGCAGGAACATCGTCATCATCCTCTACCGGTTCCCCACCAATCTGGGGCATGCCGTCGGGTGCAGTGAACTTGATCGTTTGTTCACTGCTGGTCAGTGTTGTGACGCCATCTTCTATCGTTGCTTCATAGTCTGCGATGGTCGCCCCGTTTGGCAGTTCGATCACGTCCTGGGGACGGAGGTTCCCGACGATCGTGTCGTTGCCGCCGTTGGACCTGAAGACGATCCGGTGTGCCGAACTCAAGGCCGAGATATCCACCGTGTCATCGCCTGCATTCCCATCGATGGTGATGGTGTTGAAGTTCAGGCTCGTAAACGGCGCATTGAAGTTACCGATAACCTGGATCGTATCGCCGTTATTCACCCCTCCATCCGGCGTGTTCGGATTATTGCCGTTGTTGGCAGTGGTATTAAGGGTGTTGACGCTGATTTCTTCGATATTGTCGAGTTCGGCAATGATGGTCGTCGTTAGCCCGACAGTCCGGGTAATGACGATCTCAGTGGTCGCACCGGACACCGCAATACCGGCCAAGATAGCTTCCGCCCTTGCATAGATCCGGAATGTCTCGGCCGTTCCGGCCACCCCGTTCACGATAAAGGTGTCGATGCCGCCGGCTTCACCGTTGACCATGTCGAAGCCGTCGGTAGCACCCGCCGCATTCCAGGTGATGGTATCGTTGCCGGTACCTCCGAGGATGATGTCGTTGCCTGTACCGCCAGTGATCGTATCATTGCCGTCGCCGGCATTGATGTTGTCATTGCCACCGCCGCCGTTGATTGTAGTACCGGCAGTATCACCAATGATGATCTCGTTGCCCGCACCGCCATTGATGGTGCCCGTTACCTGGGTGACGGTTACCGTCGTTGTAGGATCGGTCAGCGTACCATCACTGGCGACGTAGTTGAAGCTGCCACCCGGTCCGCCAGTATTGGAAACCGTCACAGCAGTAGCTCCAAGAGTGGGCGCGTTGAGACCGTTCTGGCCGCCCACGGACGTGATTGTCACCGGAGAGCCTTCGGGGTCCGTATCATTCGCGAGAAGCGCCGACAGGGCGATGGAGAAATTCCCGGTAGCGACATTGGTAATAACAGTGTCGTTGTTCCCAACAGGCGCATCGTTCGCGGCAATGACAGTGACCGTCGCCGTGGCGACGTTGCTGTTCAAGAGCCCGTCATTGACCGTAACCTGAAGTGTTCTAGCACCAGCGGTCGGGTTATCCGACGTGTTCGCATATCGCACTTGTTGGATTGCTGTCCGGTAGTTGGCGATTGAGGCTGTACCCGAGAGGTTCAGAGTGATCTGACCTGCTACGGATGTGTCCAGCGATGAGGTAATGCCGCCCGGAAGCCCGCCAAGTACAGACAGGACGTCACCCGCGCTGGCATTGGTCAGAACGACGCGGGCCGAAGCCATAGTCGTACCATCATCGGTAATCACGGAGCCGGTGGCGATTGCGACACCAAGCCCATTTTCGGTATAGCTCGTTTGATAGTTGTTGCCGGGCGTACCTGGAATGGTCGTGGTCGTTGTCGTCGTCGTGGCAATATTGACGTTATTTATGCGGACATCTTCCCCCGCTCCAGTAATCGTCGAGGCGACAAAGCGGATGGCTGAATTCGGCCCAGCCCCCGTGAGGTTCAGGTTGAAACTCGGATTATCCGCACCATCCCCTCCACCGGAGGTGCTGCCTATCGTTTCAAGGACGGTGAAATTCCCGGGGGTAAAGTTCCCAGAGGCCGAATATTGCACCTGGACGGTCTCCCCAGCGTCGATGCTGCTAGTGCCGTTGTTTCGATCATACTCGAACGACAAGACCGCGGTCGTCAGGCCGGAGAGATTGACGGTACGTGTGATCGACGCGCCGTCCCCCGTCAGGAAGCGAAGGTCATTGGTGCCGTTGTCGAGTTGGATCTGGCCGGCTGTCACGCCGCCGCTGTCATTGGCCTCTACCCAAGGCGTCCCCGCCCAATCCACGGTGCCATTGCTATTGTTAAGCGCCGCCGTATCGAAGGTATCACGATAAGCCTGAGGACGGGATACGGTCGACGTGGTGGTGACATCACCGTGCAGATCGAGCGTTGGTGCAACCAGCGAGATATCCTGATCGGTGAAATCTAGAATCTCGACATTGCGGATGGTGTCTGTGCCGTCGGTAGCAAGACCGCCGGTATGAGCAACGGTAATGGTCCCATCGGTATTGAAGTCGATATCGTATTCGTCTCGTGCGCCAGAGAAGATCGCCCGATCGACATCGGCAATACCGTCGCTGTCGACGATGTTATCGGTAGAACTAAGTTCTTCCTCCGTGGTGCTGTTCTTGATTGTGCGAATGATGCCCAGCTGGCCCGGATTGATCGAGCCGTTGAACATGCTGGCGGCGAGCGTCGTCATTGACTTGTGTATGGCGATCGGCGGGCCTGCGTGCTCGGTATCACCGGCGGCGTAGACGGCGATCTGGACGTCGAGATACTTGTCGCCGTCGATGATGTCGTCGCCGGCATTGCCAGTGATGGCATCGCTGCCGTCGCCGCCCAGGATGATGTCTCCACCATCAAAGGTCGTCACGCCGGCGCCGAGAACCTCCTGCAGGCCCTGGATGAGGGCTATACCCTCTGCATCCAGCACGCTGCCGAGATAGCCCGTCGTGCCGCCTTCACTCAGTGGCGCGCGGTCCGCGGCCACGTCCTGTGTGCCCTTCAGTACGTCATTGAACCTCGTGCCCGAGAGTCCTTCCATCGATTCGTACTCGTCCAGTGCCGCGTTCTGCGGCAGGGTCGGTGCTTCGTCGAAAATGATCGGGATGGACAGGTCGGCGTTCACGCCGACCAGGTTGTCCTTGTAGGTCGCCCAGTCGAAGCCGGACATGCCCACCATCTTGCCGCGACCGGCGCTGCCGACCATGATGTCGTCGCCGCCCTCGCCGATATACTCGTCAAAGCCGCCATCGCCGAGGAACACGTCGTTGCCATCGATGGCGTCATGGGCGAATATTTCGTCGAAGTTGTCGCCGGGGGCGCCATCGAAGGTGCCGGTTTCGATCCAGTCGTCCCCCTCGTTGCCGAGGATGCGTTCGGCATTCTTGTTGCCGTAGATGAAGTCGTTACCGGTGCCAGCGAAGACTTCCGAGCCTGCATCGGTGCCGAGGAAGATGAAGTCCTGGCCGTCATTACCCATCACCAGGTCGAGGCCGGGGCCGGCGTGGACCACGTCGTTACCCTTGCCTGCCTTGATGTTGTCGTCGCCACCGGAGTCTTTGATGATGTCGTCGCCGTCGCCACCATTGATGATGTCGTTGCCGAAGCCACCTTCCATGTTGTCATTGCCGCCATCGCCGAACAACGTGTCGTCGCCGATGCCTGCAATTATGACGTCTGCCAAGTCAGTGCCCCCGAGCACCACATGATTGTCGCCGGTGTAGCGCAGATAGTTCGTGTCAGGCCCGACCGTGCCCGGATTGTTGCGAATGACGAGCTGCGTGAGGATGCCACTGCCGACGGGGTCGAGACCACGATTGTCGGCGCTTTCATCGACCGCCGTGCCGGGGTCGTCCTGCAATATGCCGTCTAGACCTGCGTCCTCGCCAAGGTCAGGATTGTATTGCTTGGTTCGGTCAACCTCGAGGATGAGGCCCGGCGTCGAGAACACGTCCGAAGGCAGATGCGTCGCGTCGGTATTGCGCATGATCATGGCGGCGAAGGAGTTGTTCTCCATCTCACCGAACAAATGCAGACCGTCGAGCCGTTGCAGGTAGTAGAAGCGGTCGCCGCTCTGCAGGTTCTCCATCTGCACTTCGAAGACGAAGTTGAAGGTCGAGCCGAGCATGCCGCCGAACGGCATGGTCTCTTCGGCCAGGCCGCCGATCCAGAGATCGACATTGTTGAGGCCACCGAGCGAGCCGCCCGCATAGGCGCCCGTGGCGTTGAGGAAGTCGAGCGCATCGGCGGGAACCAACATGCCACCGACTGATACGCCGGTGATGATGGTCAGCGCCGCGTCGCGCTTCTCCTGGAGCGTGTCGGCGCCCGTAATCAACGCATGTGTGCCGTAGGAGGCGATGAAGTTGATGATCGAAGCTTCGTTCTTGAGATGGCCGGCGAAATCGACCCAGCTCTCATAGGGCTTGAGCAGGACGTTCTGGTTGCTTGCCTCATAGAATTCGGCGCGCGCGGTATTCAGCGACGGTACGCCGGTATCACGGCCGCGCGCCAGGTTGATGGTCGCGAGGTCGAGCGGCAGGCCGAGCAGGTTGTTGCGCAACGCGCTGGTGACGAACTCGTCGATCTGGTTGCCGACCTGGCGCGTCATGCCGCGGATGATCGCTCCGGCGGCAATGTCGTCGGTGACCGCATGATTGACGCCGTCGAACGCCGTCGGATTGAGGAAGCCCTGGATCAGGCTGATGTGATCGGGCGTGAACGTCGGGTCGAACTTATCGATCGACTCGGTCAGCATCGAGTGGCCGAAGCGGTAGACCACATGGGCGAACTCGGCCACGATCGATGGATTCAGCGTGGTGTCGAAGCCGTCCGGGACCAGGAAGACGTTGATATTGGGCTGGATCTTACGGGCGAATTCTTCGAACACGAGATGCTGGTACTGCATCTCGGTGCCAAACTTGGCAGCTTGGAACAGGCGTTCGCCATCCCAGATGAGGCCATCTGCTGTGGCGGGAACCGTGGTCACATCATCGATGAGCCATTCATTCAGGAAGGCTACGGCCTCGGCTTCCGACCCGCCGCCATCAAGAATCGCCTGGGCGTCGGCAAGGGTGACTTCCTTGGTGTGCTCTACGAGCCGGTTGTGTTCGGCATGGAAGACATGGTGGACGGCGGTCAGGCCGATGTTCTCGTTGACGCGGCCGTCGCCGGCGATGAAATGCGCATCGAGCAGTTCGTTGTCATAGACGCCGGGCGCGTTGCCCGGATTGTCCAGCCCGATCGTGATGTCGCCATCGGCAACGCCGCCAGGAACGGCATTATGCGCAATGTCGGCGAGGAAGGCGTGGTTCGTGCGGATGGCGGTTGCTAGGCTAACCGGAGCGGCCGGCGTACCTGAGATCACGACGTCATCCGCGGTATTCGGAATTCCGTCGAGGCCGATACCGGTGATCACCTGGGCGAAGCCCGTTGTCGGATCGGGAATGAAGTTGCCGTATTGATCGGTCCTGAGCAGCGGAACCTTACCCACGTCGTCGTCGGTCAGCAGGATGCCGAGCATGTCCCGGGCCTGGACCTTGAGTTCGGCCCAAGTGGCCATGCCGCCATTGCCGCCCTCGATCAACTTGCCCGTCGCCGCCGGCCGGCCATCGCCGTCGAGCTCGTACTGCCGTATGAATACCTGATGCGAGGAATGCGACGTATAGGTCTGGTTCTGGTCGACATAGGAGGTGGTGGTATTGACGGGACGGCCGTCGTCCAGACTTTCGTCCACGCCGACAGTCAGGGGATTGTCACCCAGGAAGCCATCGGCGCCGGGTGAAGTCGTGGCGCGCGTCAGAACCATGAAGTTCAGGGCGCCAGGCGCGGTGCTGTAGAGCGGATCATCCGGCTGCAGCGGGATCATCACGGCGCCGTTGCCGCCTTTGTTGACGAGGTCGAGGCCGTGATCGAAGAACTGGCCGAACAGTGTGAACCAGGAGTTGAACGGAGCCGACAGACCCTCGTCCGGCGCAATATTGGGAAGGTGGACGTTGGCGCCGTCCAGTTCGATGCCATTGGCTGCGAGTAACGCATAAAGCCCGCCGGGGACGCCGGCTGCGGCATCGAGAACGCCCTGTGCTGCGGTGAGGGCCAGCGCAGCGTTGGCGGCCGCTGTCTGAAGTGCAGCATTGCCTGGGCTGGCCGCTGCTGCGGCTGCGGCTGCTGCCTCAACGCGCTGGGCATCGGCCACGGCCCTGAATTCGTCTTGGAGGGGAGAATAGGCAGCCGAGATCGAAGCGGTGATCAGCATGCCCGGGTCTTCGACGCCGGCGCGCTGCAGCGCCGTCAGGATCGCCGCAGGATTGCCGAGCGTCTGGTCGACTATCAGATTGGAGATCGTACGAACTTCAGGATCGATGACGTCGCCCGGATCGGCAAATGTTCCCGGACCATCCACGTCGTTGCCGGGGGTGTAGGTGATCGGAATAGGTCCAGATGGTCCCGCGCCATCAGGATCGACCATAACGGTCCGGTATTGCGGAGCGAGCAGCTCGAGGAACTCCTGGTCGGCGGCGCCCCACTGTTCTTGACCGGGCAAGAGATGGTTGTAGCTGCCGTCAACGGTCCGCAGGCCCCAGGCCAGATTATAGGTAGGGATGAGCCCGGGACCCGAGCCCGTATCCGGCCCGAACAAGGGCTGCCCGGCGGCGTGCGCCTCCGCGATCTTGATTTGCGTCAGGATGAAATCGAGATCAGAACGAATATAGGTTACCATTTTACTCTCCCTTTGGACCCACACGAGAATCGCCGTCTGCGGCAATTGATTCAGGTTACGTCTGTGGTTTCAGACGCAATTTACTTTGTCCCGTAACTTGGTTTCTCTTGACCGCTCCCGGAACAAAGGGACAAACTGGTTCAAAATAACTTCGACACGAGTTTCGATGGTCGGATAATGTAAGGGGGGAGGCGAACTTGATAGTTCGGAAGGTCCAGTCAAATACACAGACTTTCGTCGGCGGAAAGGTGGGACTTTGGGCCCGAGCCAAAATGTGACCTATGGCCCTAAGGATGAAGGTATTCCTTCGAAGTCCAACACTCTGGTCCGATATTGGCACAGCCTGGGTTTGACGGCACAATTCCTTATTGTGGCGGCGCTCATCGTCTGTGGATCAATGGCGGTACTGGGCGAATGGCTAAGCTCGCAGATCGCCGCCAATCAGCTTCGAAGCCGGGCAGAAGCCGGCGCCCTCTACGTAGAAGGCTTTCTGGCTCGCCACGTGGAAGAGGCCCCCGATGGATTATATGTAGCCGTAGATCGTCAAAAGGAACTCGATGACTTGCTGATCGGGACGGAGCTGGCCAAGCGTGTCGAAGGTTTCAGGATCTGGCGTCAGGACGGCACCATTATCTACAGCACAGACAAATCGCTTATGGGAAAGCGGCTTCCATCGGCCGACATCGACAAGGCGTTTTCCGGGACAGTCGTCTCGCAACTCGAAGTTGGACACAATGATGCGGGAGACATAGAGCACAATGATGATCGCTCGTTGATCGAGATCTACGCTCCCATTTATCGCACGGGCTCACGCGAGGTGATTGCGGTGGGGGAACTCTATGAAGAAGCTGAAGAGTTTATTATCCAGCGCAACCGGGCTCAGCGCCACACTTGGGCTATTGTCGGCGCAACTACCTTGGCAATCATGGGTCTGCTTTTTCTCATCGTCAGGCGCGCGAGCAGTGTCATCGAAAGCCAGCGAGTGACGCTGAAGTCCCAGTTGGCCAATGCGCAGGCATTGGCTGAACAGAACAAAAAACTCCGAAAGGCTGCCGACCACGCCCGTATGGACGCTACCAAATCCAATGAGACGCTGCTCAACCGCATTGGCTCTGACCTGCACGACGGACCGGTTCAGCTGCTCAGTCTTTTGATCCTCAGGCTTGGAGGCGGCTCTTCCGGCCCGGCGATGGGGTCAGATCTGCCGAAAAACGCGCCTCAGGAACTTCATCCCTCGCGGCTAGCAAGCCAAGTGCTTACGGAGCTGCGCGAACTCTCGACAGGACTCGTTCTGCCAGAGATCGAGAACATGTCGCTCGAAGCGGCGCTTCGTGTTGCTGTGGAACGTCACGAGTATGCGACCGGTTCAGTTGTCAGCGCGAGTTACGTTGGCCTGCCAGAGAACGTTGCCTATCCATTGAAAATTTGCCTTTACCGTGTTGTTCAAGAAGGGCTCAACAATGCGTTCCAGCACGCTTCCGGATTGGGCCAAAAAGTCACGGCTTCGGCGGACGAAAAAACCATTACTGTTGTCGTCAGCGATGCGGGGCCGGGATTGGTGCGGGCGGAAGGAGCTTCGGTGCGCACAAGGCCCTTGGGACTTCAAGGCATCCGTAATCGTGTGGAAGCCTTCGGCGGTTCGGTGCAGTTCCAGCAGCGCAGCGGTAATGATACGCAATTGATCGTATCGGTCTCCCTGGAAAGCAACTCGGCTTAAGACGGTTTAGTGGCGCGACATTGGCTCTCGTTGACCGCCGACCTCGAGCTTCTGGGCGGCAATGAGAACTTCGAGCCGGTTTCGGGCATGCAATTTCTGCATCAGAATTGTCATGTAATTTTTGACAGTCTTCTCTCCGATGCCCAGCCCAACGGCAATTTCGCGATTGGTAAACCCTCGCAGCAACAGGCGAACGATCTGCTCCTCACGTATGCTCAATTTGATGGGACCGGCAGACATCCGTCGCAAGGACGCAATTCTCAAGGCCTCGACGACCTTGCAGGCAAAACTTGGAGTGATGTAGGTTTCGCCGTTATGGGCCGCCCTTACGCCTTGGATGAGTTCTTCGGCGCTGCTGCCCTTCAAGATATAACCACTGGCACCAGCGTTAAGGGCGCGCACTGCATAATCGCTTGCAGTCATGGCGGTAAAAGCCACCACTTTTGTGCCGCCCGATTTTGTGACGATCTCGGTAATTACATCAAAGACGTTGCCGGGCATGAACAGGTCGAGGACCATAACGTCCGGACGCAGCTTTTTGTTTATTTGAAGAGCATCGTCAGCAGTTGCGCCCTTGGCGACAACCGTAAAATCGTCATTTACTTCAAAGAGGTTGACCACGCCAGCCAGCAAAAGCGGATGGTCGTCGACCAACGCGATCGATATTGAACCCATGATTATGCCCTCACTTTGCCTTTGCGGCTTTTGTGGCTGTATTAGGCACTTATTTGGCCGTTCTGTCCTTAAACAATTGGGACTAACCAAAATCGATGGCCTGAAAGCATTGAAATAAGGAGGTGGTGGGTCGGCCTATGTCTTTGACCTCGGCAACCTGGCGCCATGCCAATATGAGTATTCGGTTCAGGGAATTGTAAAGATACTGATCTGATCCGTGATGCCACGAAGCGTAACGGTTTGCGACATCGGCTTTAGACCATGATCCGTAAGAACATGGGAAACACGCGGATCATTGAGAACCGAACCGGTAGCGAATATCTCACGCGACGTTGCAAGGTGCTGGACCCGCGAGGCAATGTTGACAGTTTGTCCGAAATAATCCTGGCGCTCGTTAAGGCTGACGGCTATGCACGGCCCTTCGTGAATGCCGATCTTCAGGAGCAGGTCTTCGCTGCCACGTTCCTTGTTGAGTCGCAGCATGGCATCACGCATCCGCATCGCCGCCACCAATGCCCGGTCGGGTGTTGGAAAAGTCGCCATTACCGCGTCGCCGATCGTCTTGACGACAGCACCTGCCTCTGCGCCGACAATCTCGTTGAGTACGCCGAAATGGGCCTTCACAAGATCGAACGCAGCCAAATCGCCCACCCTCTCGTAAAGCTCGGTCGAACCGCGGAGATCTGTGAAAAGAAACGTGAGACTGGTAATCCGCAGCTTCTGGTCGACGTCGATAGTATCGGTGCGATAAATATCGCGGAATGTCTGATTGGAGAGTAGGGACTTGGCGGTAAGGAACGGGCGGCGCTTGCCGAGCATTGTGTGAAGAGCATCATTGGCCAGGCAAACCGACGGAAGCGTGCGAACGTCCGTATGATTCTCGACTGATATCCGTAAGGGGCCCGGTCGCAAGGTGATGGTTTCGCTGTGACGGTGCACGCGGTCAAATACCAGCGATATGGTCTGCCGCTCTTTGGTCGGCTCCCCCGTCACGTCCAAAAATTGAGCTGCGTGGGTGACTGGTTCAAAGACGATAATAAAGGATGGTGGCAAATGCAGCGATATGACCGCTTTTTCTCCGGCGGGTAGTTCAAGCGACTCAACAATGAACTCGTCAACTTTTTCCTCAAAATCGTTGTCCGGCAAATCGACTCCCGAACCCCAATAAACCTGACGGAAATATTCCACGGCTGGCAGTTGGTGAGGATTGTGAGCCTCGATATGGCGCACACGCGGTGTCACGGTGAAGGTGACTTCTACCATTTCGTCGAGCGTCGGCTCGTAGCCGGCAGCACAGAGCGCGCAGGTGTATTCATCGCTTTGCACGGTCTTGAGCGAGGTATTAGCATCCAGAACGCCACCGCAGCCAGGGCAAAGAACATTCCACGACATTTCGAACAGGCCGAGACGTGATGCCTGCAGGAAGGCGCTGATCGTCTGCTCTTCATCAAGTTGTTCGCTGGCAGCAAAAGCCAGCGCATTGATACGGCTCAGCTTGCGATCCGGCGCTTCGCGAACGAGCCGTTCCAGGGCATCGACAACGCGGGGCCGGGCCGATTGACGGAGCATTGCAAACAGAGGCTTGGCTTCACTCATGAGAGTATTCTACACTGAAATCGGTGAGCGGACAGCGAATTCGTGGGAAGTTATGGCGGAGAGGGAGGGATTTGAACCCCCGATGGAGTTGCCCCCATGCCGCATTTCGAGTGCGGTGCTTTCAACCACTCAGCCACCTCTCCGCGTAGGGGGATTGATATCCCCCGATCCATTTGCCGGATGTGAAACCCGGCTGATGCCGCGATGCCCGAAGGGCTCGGCTTGAGCGTGCGACCGGCTAGATAGCGGGCAAAGCTTCCAGATACAAGAGTAATTTGCGTTAAATTTCTTGACTCAGCGGCGAACCTGATCCTATAAGCGCCCGTCAACTGGCGTGGGGGATTCTCCGCGCCGTTTGTTTTTGAATTCGGGTGCCTTTATTCTTATGCGTAAGAGTGCCTTTCGATCAATCTGTCACGACTGACAAAAAGACGGTTATTGCCGTAAAACGGCATTAAACCGAACCGGACTCCGAAAGGGAAAAAATGTTCGCAGTCATCAAGACCGGTGGTAAGCAGTATCGCGTTGCCGCCAATGACCTGTTGAAGGTCGAGAAAGTTGCCGGCGACGCCGGTGATATCGTTGAATTTGCTGAAGTTCTGATGGTTGGCGTCGGAGCCGACGCAACGATCGGTGCTCCTGTTGTCGGTGGTGCGCTGGTGACAGCCGAAGTCGTAGAGCAGGGCCGTGCACGCAAGGTCATCGCCTTCAAGAAGCGTCGTCGCCAGAATTCCAAGCGTACGCGCGGTCATCGTCAGGAGTTGACGACGATCCGTATCTCGGAAATCCTGACCGATGGCGCGAAGCCTTCCAAGAAAGCCGCTGAAAAGCCGGCGAAGAAGGAAGCTGCTCCGAAGGCTGAAGCTGCTGCTGCGGACGCAATCGAGACGAAAGCCGCCCCAAAGGCCAAAGCTGCGCCGAAGAAGGCTGCTGCCAAGGCTGAGAAGCCCGCTAAGGGCGAATAAAAAGAGATTTAGAGGAGCAATCCGATGGCACATAAAAAAGCTGGTGGTTCGTCACGCAACGGTCGTGATTCAGAATCGAAGCGCCTTGGCGTGAAGAAGTTTGGTGGCGAGAAGGTTCTTGCCGGCAACATCCTCGTTCGTCAACGCGGCACCAAATGGCACCCCGGTGTCAATGTTGGCCTTGGTAAGGACCATACCCTGTTTGCACTTGAAGCAGGCACCGTTTCCTTCCGCACCAAAGCCAACGGCCGTAGCTACGTGTCGATCGTCAACCCGATCGCCGAAGCAGCAGAATAGCCGGTCCTGCTTGAAGCACCGGCGTCCCATCGGACCCGGTGTATGGCAACCGCCAAAAGATCAAAGGGGAGATGGGATAACCACCCATCTCCCCTTTCGTGTCTGGAGGATAGACAAATGGTTGCTGAAATACTGGAAGACGATGAAGAACGGTTGGATCTGATAGACTGTCCCGTTCTCGTTACGGAACGTCTCGTTCTGCGAGCGCCGCGTAACGAGGATGTGGATGCAATTGCCCGTCTCGCCGATAACCTTCACGTGGCGGAAATGCTTTCCCGCATGCCGCACCCCTATACGAAGGAACATGCGGTGGATTTCGTGCGCCGCGCCAATGCGGGCGAGATCGGCAAATGCGTCTACGCCATTACATTGGCGCAATCGGGCACGTTCATTGGTTGCTGTGGTATCAATTATCGTCGCAGCAAGGATGAGCATGCGGCTTGCCGCAAGGAAGAGTTGGAGATCGGCTACTGGCTGGGCGAATCCTACTGGGGCAAGGGTTATGCAACGGAAGCCGCCCATGCGCTCGTCGATCTGGTGTTCAGAGCAACACAAGTCGAAAAACTCTATGCTTCTTGCCGCGTGTCCAACAATGCCTCACGCCGGGTGATCTATAAAAGCGGTTTCCAATATACCAACACCGGTATGATGAATTCGATCACTGCCGGGAATGTTCCTGTCGAACGTTACATGCTCGACCGGAGGACGTGGATCGGTCTTCGCAGCTGGACTTCATAACCAATACTGGTCGTCTCCAACATCGAGGCGACCAGTTTTCATTTCGAGGATTTTACTGTAATGCCTCGGAACATCAAAAGGGCTGAACTTTCATGAAATTCCTTGATCAGGCGAAAGTCTATATCCGTTCCGGCGACGGTGGTGCCGGTTCGGTGTCGTTTCGGCGCGAGAAATTTCTCGAATTCGGCGGTCCTGATGGCGGCGACGGCGGACGCGGCGGCGATGTCTGGGCAGAAGCAGTCGATGGTCTCAACACGTTGATCGACTATCGCTATCAGCAGCATTTCAAGGCCAAAACCGGTATGCACGGCATGGGCCGCGATATGACCGGCGGCAAAGGTGCCGATGTTATTTTGAAGGTACCAGTCGGAACACAGATATTCGAAAACGACAACGAAACGCTGATATGCGATTTCACAGTTGTTGGTCAGCGATATCGTCTTGCCAAGGGCGGCAATGGCGGTTTCGGCAATGCACATTTCAAGACCTCGACCAACCAGGCGCCGCGCCGCGCCAATCCCGGCCTCGAAGGTGAGGAGCGCAACCTTTGGCTCCGGTTGAAGTTGATCGCTGATGCTGGACTTCTTGGCAAGCCCAATGCCGGGAAATCAACCTTTCTGGCCAGCGTCACCGCCGCCAAACCAAAGATTGCCGATTATCCGTTTACAACGCTCCATCCCAATCTCGGCGTTGCGCGCATCGATGCCAGAGAATTTGTCATCGCTGATATTCCGGGGCTGATCGAGGGCGCGCATGAAGGGGTGGGCATTGGTGACCGGTTCCTTGGGCATGTCGAACGGACCCGTGTCCTTCTACACCTTGTTTCGGCACAAGAAGAGAATGTCGCGGAAGCCTATAAAACCGTCCGGATGGAACTCGAGGCTTATGGAGCGGGACTTGCTGACAAGCTAGAGATCGTGGCGCTCAGCCAGATCGATACGCTTGACGCAGCGGCTCGCAAGAAGAAGGTTGCCGCGCTCAAGAAAGCGGCCGGCCGCGAGCCGATGCTGTTGTCATCCGTCAGCCGCGAGGGCGTTGAACCGGTGATGCGCGCACTGTCTGCAATCATTCTTGAATCGCGTCAGTCGGAAGCTCCTGTCGAGATCGACAACCGCTTCAAATATTGAGTCGTAGAATGTCCGCGAAATCAGTCCAACTCCGGGATAACGAAGATCAGGTGAATTCACTACCGAAGCTGGCGTCCTATCGCCGGATCGTTGTCAAGATTGGCTCGGCTTTGCTTGTTGATCGTGTCACTGGGCTCAAGCGTGATTGGCTTGAGAGCCTTGGCACCGACGTTGCTATGTTAAGCGCATCGGGCGTCGAGATGATGATTGTATCCTCCGGTGCGATCGCCCTTGGCCGGACGGTGCTGGGTTTGCCAAAGGGCGCATTGCGGCTGGAAGAAAGCCAGGCTGCAGCGGCCGCCGGCCAGATCGAATTGGCCAAAGCCTATGCCGAGGTTTTGAGCCACCACAAATTGCGCGCCGGACAGATTCTGTTAACCCTTGCCGATACCGAAGAACGCCGCCGCTATCTCAATGCGCGCGCGACGGTAGGGACCTTGTTGCGATTGAAGGCAGTTCCCGTCATCAACGAAAATGACACGGTTGCGACCACCGAAATCCGCTATGGCGACAATGACCGGCTCGCTGCACGGGTTGCGACCATGATGGGCGCGGACCTCCTGATCCTGCTTTCAGATATCGATGGGCTCTATACGGCACCGCCGCACCAGAATCCGCATGCGCAATTTCTACCCGTTGTTGATGTGATTACACCCGATGTCGAAGCGATGGCTGGTGCAGCCGCATCGGAATATTCCCGGGGTGGTATGAAGACCAAGCTGGATGCGGGCAAGATCGCCAATGCGGCGGGAACGGCGATGATCATCGCATCCGGCACGCGGCTAAACCCGCTGGCCGCCATCGATCGAGGTGAACGTTCCACGATGTTTAAAGCCAGCTTGACGCCGGTCAATGCCTGGAAGACCTGGATATCCGGGAATCTTGAACCATCCGGGCGACTGGTTATCGACGAGGGCGCGCTTGTCGCTCTCAAATCCGGCAAGTCATTGCTTGCTGCCGGTGTTCGCGAAGTTGCGGGCCAGTTCACACGGGGCGATACAGTCGCTGTGTTCGGACCCGATGGTCGTGAGGCTGCTCGCGGACTTGTTGCCTACGACGCTGCCGATGCCGTAAAGATTGCGGGACGCAAGACCAATGAGATTGGCACGATTCTCGGTTATGATGCCCGTTCCGCGATGATCCATCGCGATGATCTGGTGGTGCGTGCCGCAAAGCGCGCTGCCACGGCCAAGGAGTAAGAGATGTTGCGACGAGTGGATAAGGACCTGCCGGTTGCCGAATTGATGGCCGAAATCGGCCGCAAGGCACGCGCCGCCGCGCAATCTCTTGCCACTGCGTCTCCTGGCAAGAAAACTGCAGCGCTCGCAGCTATGGCCGATGCTGTCGATGGCCGTACGGCCGATATTCTCGAAGCCAATGACCGCGACATCGAGAACGGCAAAAAAGCCGGCATGTCACCAGCGTTATTGGACCGGCTCAAACTTGACCTTAACCGGGTTGCCGGGATTTCCGCGAGCATTCGTGCAATAGCCAGTCTCAAGGATCCGGTTGGAGACGTCATTGCCGAATGGGATCGCCCGAATGGCCTGCATATCGAACGTGTCCGCACTCCCCTCGGCGTTATTGGTGTGATCTACGAGAGCCGGCCGAATGTGACGGCGGATGCAGGTGCGCTATGCCTCAAATCCGGTAACGCTGTGATCTTGCGCGGCGGGTCGGATTCCGCGCATTCATCAAAGGCTATCCATGAAGCCTTGCTCGAGGGAATCGCAGCTGCTGATCTTCCGCAGGCCGCGATCCAATTGGTGCCGACCACCGATCGTGCTGCCGTTGGCGAAATGCTCAAAGGTCTCGATGGAAATCTCGACGTGATCATTCCGCGCGGGGGTAAAAGCCTGGTTGCCCGGGTGCAAGCTGAAGCCCGTGTGCCGGTGTTTGCCCATCTTGAGGGCCTTTGCCACCTCTACATCGATGCCTCTGCTGATTTGGCAATGGCGCGCAAGATTGTCGTCAATGCCAAGATGCGCCGTACCGGCGTATGCGGTTCGGCCGAGACACTGCTTGTCGACAAGCTTGTTGTACCAACCCATCTGGTGCCGCTCCTTGAAGACCTACGTTCAGCGGGCTGCGAAATTCGTGGTGACGACGGAGTCGTGGAGCTCTTCGCGAGTGCCAAACCCGCCACCGAGGAAGATTGGTCCACGGAATATCTCGATGCGATCATTTCGGTGAAGCTGGTTGATGGTGTGGACGGCGCGATACAGCACATCAATCATTATTCCTCGCATCATACCGAAGCTGTCGTTGCCGAAGACCTTCGCGTCGTGGAACGGTTTTTCAACGAGATCGACTCGGCCATTCTTTTGCACAATGCCTCTACGCAGTTTGCTGACGGCGGTGAATTCGGCATGGGCGCCGAAATCGGAATTGCAACCGGCAAGATGCATGCGAGAGGTCCAGTGGGGGTCGAGCAGCTGACCTCGTTTAAATACCGTGTGCGCGGCAACGGCCAGACTCGTCCGTGACAATAAAGGCAAGTTTGCAAACGAGCTTTCCAGGCGTCAGTGAAGCGCATCTGCGCATGCCTTTCGTTGAGAAGGGTATGACGGTGGGGCTGTTTGGTGGTTCCTTCAATCCGCCACACGCAGGTCATGCGCTGGTGGCTGAAATTGCACTGCGTCGCCTGAAGCTCGACCAGCTCTGGTGGATTGTCACGCCAGGCAATCCGCTGAAGGATGCGCGGCATCTTGCACCATTGGCGGAGCGCCTGGAGCGCTGTGAAGAACTGATCCACGATCCCCGTGTGAAAATTACGGCATTCGAAGCCGCTCACAATATCCGCTACACAGCGGACGCGCTGGCAATGATCAAAGCTCGCAACCCGGGCGTGCATTTTGTCTGGATCATGGGTGCGGACAATCTTGCGGACTTCCACCTCTGGCAGCGCTGGCAGAAGATCGCCTTGACGTTTCCGATTGCCGTTATCGATCGTCCGGGATCCACTTTGGCTTTCCTTTCATCCCGTATGGCCAAGACGTTCGGTTATGCGCGTATCGATGAAGACGACGCGCCGATCCTGGCCCGTTCACGCGCGCCAGCATGGACCTTCATTCATGGGCCGAGGTCATTGCTATCGTCGACTGCTATTCGCAACGGCGTGATGAAACCAAAGACGTGAAGCGGCGTTTCAACTACGCGCCCCACCATTCGGAGCATGGCAGTAACAGCGAGTTAGTTCGATATGACGTCTTGAAACTGTCATGCGACTCTGCCTATCTTATTGGTGTGCAGTATGGGTACAAACTGCGTTGCGTTGTTCTTAAGGGAAAGGAAATACACTGAGAACAGCATTTCAGAAGAAGGATGCCTTGGCACCTTCACCGGCAGAGATGAACGGTATCAATTCCGTATCTCTTGCCCTTCAATCGGTCCTTGCCAGTCTTGAAGACGCAAAGGCTGAAAATATTATCCCCATCGACCTTCGAGGCAAGTCCGTCATTGCTGATCATATGATCATCGCATCGGGACGTTCGCATCGTCATGTAGCGGCGGTTGCGGACCAACTTTTGCGTGCTCTGAAAGAGAGCGGGCATGGCAACAACGCCAAAATCGAAGGTCTTTCTGGCGGCGATTGGGTGTTGATCGACACAGGCGACATCATCATCCATATATTCCGTCCCGAAGTGCGTGAGTTCTACAATCTCGAAAAGATGTGGCAGGCTCCCGAACTCGACGGAGAGACCGTCCACTAGCAGGTGGATCGGAGCGTCGAACAACACGGTGCTCTGAACGGTTGATAGATTTTGCCGGTTCTGGACCGGAGGAGTGGTTTCGGGTTGCCATAGGCCTGGAACCCGGAGTGAGCCATGCGTATTACTGTCTTTGCCGTGGGCCGGATGAAGTCTGGCCCCGAACGAGAGCTGGCAGATCGCTATTTGGATCGCCTGAAAAAGACGGGTGTTCCGCTCGGGCTTGAATTCACATCCGTTATCGAAATTACCGAAAGCAAAGCGCCGCAGGCGGAACTGCGCAAGCGGGAAGAGTCTGCGAAAGTTCTTGAAGCACTCGATCAAGACGGCGTGCTCATTCTTCTGGACGAGCGAGGGAAGACGGTGCCCTCAGAGGCCTTTGCCGCAGCAGTTGCGCGGTTTCGCGATGATGGCAAGCGTCAGCTCCTCGTGGCGATTGGCGGTCCTGACGGACACGCCGCTTCACTGAGGGATCGTGCCGATGTCGTTTTGGCTCTTGGCGCGATGACATGGCCGCACCAGATCGTTCGCATTCTTGTTGCAGAACAACTTTACCGGGCAACGACAATCCTTGCAGGTCATCCTTACCATCGCATTTGAAATTCATTCAGCTCTCATTCATGCCCACAACTCATAATGGCGGCTCAGAGATCATTACGAAAATATAATGATCTCAATACTTTTCAGGCGAACCGCTCATCTCCATTTCTTGCTAAGATGGATCGGGAAAAGTGTCGTTCGTCGGCGCAAAAAGGTGGACGGTTGATGAGCAAAATAGCCAAGCAAGGCAAGGCATCCCCTGCCGAGTCCAACGTGACCTTCATTCCGGCCACCGTAAAGCCGGATCGAAGAAAGAAGCGGTCCCGTCTGTGGATATTGCTACCCGTCGTACTCGCGGTTGCAGGGGCAGGTTATTACGCATGGATAAACTACAGCGCATCAACAGCGAGTACTGCCGTCATCACGCAAGCGGTCGTACGCGGTGACATCGAGAATGCAGTTACCGCGGTCGGTACGCTCGATTCAATCAAATCGGTCGATGCCGGCGCCCAAGTTTCCGGACAGCTCAAGGTGCTGCACGTCGAGATTGGCGATACGGTCACCCAAAATCAGCTTATTGGCGAGATCGATCCTGCCACCATACAGAACAGGATAGAAATCGATCAGGCGGAACTCGCCAATCTGCAGGCACAGCTGATTTCGAAGAACGCGCAGCTGGTGCTGAAGCAAGCCAATATCGAGCGCCAGCGCAATCTTGTGGCGACGCGCAGCGTTTCACAATCTACGCTGGATCAAGCTATCGCCGACCTCGCGGCGGCCGAAGCCGATGTGAATGCCCTTGCAGCCCAGATACGCAAGCAGCAGGCGACATTGGCCGGCGACCAGGTCGATCTCGGTTACACGAAGATTTACGCACCTATGGCTGGCACGATCGCTGCTGTCCCGGTTAAAGAGGGCCAGACTCTGAATGCTAGCCAAACGGCGCCAACGATCGCAACGATTGCGGATTTGTCGACAATGACTGTGAAGGCGCAAGTCTCGGAGGCTGATGTCAGCAAGCTCAAGATCGGCATGGATGCCTATTTCACTTTGCTGGGGCAGCCAGGAAAGCGTTACAAGGGAAAATTGAGGCAGATCCAGCCGACCCCAGATATCCAGAACAATGTCGTGCTCTATTACGCTTTGTTTGATGTTCCGAACCCTGATGGCGATCTTATGATTTCAATGAGTGCGCAGGTGTTCTTCGTGCAGTCAGCTGCAAACGATGTGCTTGTTGTGCCAAGTTCTGCAGTTAGCAATTCCGAAGGGTCGCGTCGTGCGGGAAGCAGCGGCCAAGGCCACAAGGCCGAGGTTAGGGTTGTCAACACCGCCGGCACCCAGGAAACTCGCGAGGTTGAAGTGGGCGTCCGCAACCGTGTCAGTGCCGAGATCAAGAGTGGGCTGAAGGAAGGGGAACTCGTGGTCGTCGGCCAGGGAGGCGAAAGCAACGGCGCCGGCACGAGCCGCAATTCCGGCAATCGCTCGCAGCGCAGCGTGCGTATGCCGCCGATGTTCTGACGATGACCGCCCTCATCTCGCTCAGAGACATAAGCAAGACGTATCACAATGGCGACCTCGCCGTTGAGGTTCTTCACGGGATATCGCTTGATATCGAGGCGGGTGAGTTTGTCGCAATCATTGGCCAATCCGGTTCGGGCAAGTCGACGCTGATGAATATTCTCGGCTGTCTCGACCAGCCGACGAGCGGTGATTATCTGCTCGATGGCGAACACGTTTCTGGCTTTGAACCCGATGAACTTGCCGGATTGCGCAGGCGCACGTTTGGCTTTGTCTTCCAAAGTTATAATCTCATCCCGACCGCCAGTGCGCAGGAGAACGTCGAAGTCCCAGCGGTCTATGCAGGCGCGTCAGCTCGCGACAGGCATGATCGGGCAGAGGCACTGCTTAGCTCATTGAAGCTTGGCGACCGGCTCGATCACCGTCCGAACCAGCTTTCCGGCGGTCAGCAACAACGTGTCTCCATCGCGCGGGCTTTGATGAATGGTGGTCGCGTCATCCTTGCGGACGAACCGACCGGCGCGCTCGACAGCCAGAGCGGCGACGAAGTCATGGCGCTGCTTCGTAGCATGAACGAGAGTGGTCACACGATCATCGTCATCACCCATTCACGCGAAGTTGCAGAACAGGCCGACCGGCTCATCGAACTGCGTGACGGGCGGATTATCTCGGACCGGACAAAAAAGGGCCGCAGCAACCCCGAAGCCGCAACAGGACTCCAACAAAAGGCTTTCGAGGGTGTTGCTGCAATCGCCGATATTTCCGAAGCTATTAAAATGGCCTTCCGTGCATTGCGGGCCAACCTGTTCCGCACGATTCTCACATTGCTCGGGATCGTCATCGGTGTCGGTTCTGTTGTCGCCATGCTTGCTATCGGCACGGGTGCGCAGAACTCTGTACTCGACCGGATTTCCTCGATGGGATCTGATCTTTTGGTGATCCGCCCGAACATGGCTAATTTCCGCGGTGGTACGGGTGGTAGCGTCGTAACCCTGATTCCGGCCGATGCGGATGCCATCCTCGAACAGCCAAATGTTGCTTTCGCTGTTCCGGAAATGACGAGCACGGTGACGGTACGTTATGGGAATGTCGATTATCAGACGACGGCCAATGGTACGGTTCCGCAGTTTACGCAGGCGAAATCCTGGACAGTGGGTAAGGGCGAGTTCATCAATCAGGATGACATGACCAATTACGCCCCGGTAGCAGTGCTTGGCCAAACCGTGGTCAAGACGCTCTTTGCCGATGGCACGGACCCGATTGGCAAGTATGTACTCGTCAACAAAATTCCATTCCAGATCATCGGCGTGATGAGCGAAATGGGCGCAGGCATGGGCGGCAACGATCAGGACGATACGGTTCTGGTTCCCCTGACGACTGGAAGCATGCGACTTTTCGGCCAGCGCAACGTGCGGACAATTACCGTCCAGGTAAAGGACGGCTCGGCGATCGACGCCACACAGGAGACGATTCAGTCACTTTTGGACAAACGTCACCAGAGACAGGACACTCTCATCACCAATATGGCGTCCATTCGTGAAGCTGTCACCGAGACATCAAATACGCTGAAGCTATTTCTTGGCGCTGTTGCTGCAATTTCGCTTCTCGTCGGTGGAATCGGGGTCATGAACATCATGTTGGTAAGTGTCACGGAGCGGACTCGCGAGATCGGCGTTCGTATGGCGACGGGCGCGCGCCGGAGCGATATTCTGCTGCAGTTCATAATAGAGGCACTTGTGGTTTCGGCGATCGGTGGGGCGATCGGCGTCGCGGCAGGCATCGGGACTGGAGTACTGGCAAAGCTCCTCGGTGCACCGATCAGCTTCACGATCGGGCCGGTGGCGTTAGCTTTTGCCTGTTCATTCTTGACGGGGCTCGTCTTCGGGTACCTGCCGGCCAGGAACGCCTCGCGGCTTCAGCCGGCAGTAGCACTCAGCTCAGAGTAAATGCCTAAAAGTCGAGTTCAAGTTCGACGCCATTGTCACGCCTGCGGCGAGGGTACCGATCGTCGTATCGGTCATCCTCCCGGTATCTGTCTCGACCGCGTCTAGAATCGGTGAAGACCGCAGCACAACCCTTATCTACCCAGATAGCGCCTCGATTGTAGCCCCAACTGTCGCCAGCTATGCAGGGTCTTTTGGAAATCTGCCTTGCAATGCGCGGGCGGCGCATGTCTGCATCGCATTCCCTGTATCTGAACTTACGCGATTCGCATCTGACGGAATCTTGCGCATGTGCAGGCAACACAGGAAAGAACTGCGCGCCGCCAAAAACTACAGCGAATGCCAGGATATATCGGTACATTTTCCCTCTCCGATACCGTTTCGAATCACCATTATGGTGCACCATTTTAAAGTCGAGTTGGCGATTTTTGTTCCGCGGTGGTTAATCATTATTTGGCCTATGAAACTGTACCTCATTTAGGAGAATCGCGCGTTTTCACGGTTCACCATATCGGAAATGAAATTCGAGACCGCTGCGATGCGACGAAGTGTACGAACGGATTCGTGATAGGCCAACCAGTAGGACCGGTGAATGGTGCGTTCGGGCAGGACTGGCACAAGATCTTCATGCTCGCGCGCAATGAACATGTGGAGTATTCCGATGCCTGCGCCAGCCCGCACCGCCTCGACCTGTCCAAGCGCACTTGAAATCTCAAAGGCTGCTTTCCAGTCACGAGTGATTTCAGGCGCGTAGTTCAGCGATGGGCTGATGACGAGGTCATCGACGTATCCGACGAGGCGATGCGCCGAGAGCTCATCCACGGTCTGCGGCGCCTCACGCTCAGCAAGGTAGGAACGGCTGGCGTAGAGGCCGAGGCTGTAATCGACAAGCTTGCGCGCTACAAGGCGTCCTTGATCGGGGCGATCAACCGTGATGGCAATATCGGCCTCGCGCCGAGAAAGCGAAAATGAGCGGGGAACCGGCACCAACTGTATTTTCAAGTCTGGATAGCGGGCTGTGAGCAACGCCAATCTCGGTGCCAGAAAGGTAACGCCAAACCCATCCGGCGCCCCAATCCGAACTGACCCGGAGATGGCGACGTCAGCATCGCCGAGTGAAGAGCGGATAGATAGCATTTCCGCTTCCATGCGCTCTGCAGACAATAGAAACTCTTCGCCTGCGTGCGTGAGTTCACATCCATTGGTACGCCGGGTGAGAAGCTTTGTATTGAGATCGTTCTCCAGCGCTGTCAGCCGTCGGGCAACTGTCGCGTGGTTAAGCGCTAGACGTCTTGCCGCCCCGAGAATTTGTCCGGACCGTGCAACAGCCAGGAAAATACGTACATCATCCCAATTCATAAAAGCCTCCCGCTCAAATTCGTACTTCAATTTTTGCACAACGGATACGCTTTTGCTTGGCTTGCAATAAAGTTTTTGAAGCGCGATGATAGCAACAACAGAAATCCAACTATTGCAGGGAGGTTCGCTATGCGTGAGGTAGGACATTTCATCGGTGGCAAGCATGTCGCCGGAACCAGCGGTCGCACGACCGAGATTTTCCAACCGATGGACGGAACTGTTCAAGGCCGCGTTGCACTTGCGACACCGGCGGAAGTTCGCGCTGCAGTAGAGAATGCAAAAGCTGCGCAGCCTGCCTGGGCTGCAACCAACCCGCAGCGCCGGGTGCGCGTCATGCGCAAGTTCCTCGAACTGGTGGAAGCCGAGTATGATTCGTTGGCCGAACTTCTGGCGCGCGAGCATGGCAAGACAATCCCTGACGCCAAGGGTGATATACAGCGCGGTCTGGAAGTGGTCGAGGTGTGCCTCGGTGCAGCGCATATGCTGAAGGGCGAGTTTTCTGACAGCGCCGGAACTGGCATCGATGTCTATTCAATGCGGCAGCCTCTCGGGGTAGTTGCCGGCATCACCCCGTTCAATTTTCCTGCCATGATCCCGCTATGGAAAGCCGGTCCGGCAATCGTGTCAGGTAACGCCTTTATTCTGAAGCCTTCAGAACGCGATCCAGGCGTGCCTATGCGCCTTGCAGAGCTTTTCATCGAAGCGGGGCTTCCTGCAGGCATCTTCAACGTCGTCAATGGTGACAAGGAAGCGGTCGATGCAATCCTTGACGACCCGGACATCAAGGCTGTCGGCTTTGTTGGCTCAACTCCGATTGCTCAGTACATTTACACTCGCGCTACGGCGAACGGCAAGCGTGCCCAGTGCTTTGGCGGCGCCAAGAATCACATGATCATTATGCCGGATGCCGATATGGACCAGACCGTCGATGCACTGATTGGTGCTGGATATGGTTCTGCCGGCGAGCGTTGCATGGCTATTTCCGTGGCGGTACCAGTTGGCAAGGACACGGCCGATCGCCTTGTCGAGCGGCTGATTCCCCGTGTGGAAAGCCTCAAGGTTGGCCCTTCGACCGACATGTCGGCCGATTATGGTCCGGTGGTCACCAAACAGGCACTAGAGCGCATCCAGGGTTATGTGAATCTCGGCGTGGAAGAAGGCGCCAAACTCGTGGTCGATGGTCGTGGTTTCACGATGCAAGGCTATGAGAATGGTTTCTACATGGGCGGCTGCCTGTTTGATCATGTGACGCCGGACATGCGGATCTATAAAGAAGAGATCTTCGGACCGGTTTTGGGTATCGTTCGCGCCGACACTTATGAGGACGCGATCCGTCTGCCAAACGAACATGAATACGGCAATGGCGTTGCCATTTTCACGCGTGATGGCGATGCGGCTCGCGACTTCGCCTCTCGTGTTCAGGTTGGAATGGTCGGTATCAACGTGCCGATCCCGGTTCCGATTGCCTACTATACATTTGGAGGTTGGAAGGGTTCCGGTTTCGGCGATTTGAACCAGCATGGTCCCGATGCGTTCCGCTTCTACACCAAGACCAAGACTGTCACGTCTCGCTGGCCTTCCGGCGTCAAAGACGGTGCCGAGTTCGTTATCCCGACGATGAAATAATACAAAAATGCCGCCGGTCTCCGGCGGCATTTTCACTGAGGCGCCAAGGTGCGTAGATGATCAATAAGTTTGGTAGCCTCTTCTGACGCTCGATCCGGTGCCCCGGCAATAATTGCGTCTATCAACGCCTTGTGAGCACCGCCTGATTGCTGAAGGCTTCCGGGTCTCTGCAATCGGAACCAAAAACGCCTGCTGTGGGTTTGAAGTGGTGACGCAAGCCGGGCAGCAAACGGGTTTTCCGCTGCTTGGCCAAGCACAGTATCGAAAATTTTGTCTGCTATCAGGAACCGGCTGACATCGTCAGATGCTAGAGCGGTGCTCATGGCATCGGAGGCTTCCTTCAACCTCTTGTGGTGGAGGGCTGCACCATAGCGAGCGGCATCACGGGCGAGGACGCGTTCAACCCCCTCGCGGGTGTCCAGTATTTTACCGAAATCCTGCAAATTGAGCGGGGCGATGGCGATGCCGGAACGGGGCCGGATTTCCATGAGGCCTTCCCAAGCAAGCTTTTGTACTGCCTCACGCACCGGGGTGCGACCCATCCCTGTGATATCCGTCAGCGCCCTTTCGTTGACGATCGAGCCGGGCTCCAGTTTCAGTGTTACGATCATCTCCTCCAACTGGCGATAGGCCAGTTCCGCCAGGCTCTCGCCCGTTTGTGCAACCGTGTGGATGGTCGTTTGGTACATAAGTCGTTCTCTCGGATTGACAGCTACAAGTGTTACAGATATATTTGTGATATATCAAGAAGGAGCAAGCGTCATGTGGTCAGGTGTATTTCCGGCAGTTACCAGCAAATTCACGGAGAATGATAGTCTCGATCATGGCGAAATGGAACGCTGCTTTGCACTGCTGATGGATGCAGGCTGCGACGGATTGATCGTGGCAGGGTCTCTTGGCGAAGGGCCGATGCTTAGCCATGATGAGAAACTTGAGGTCTTGAAGATTGCGCAGGGTGTTGCGAAGGGCAAGCCCGTGCTCCTGACCATCAATGAAGCGGCGACCCGTGATGGTGCTGCGCTGGCAAAACGTGCTGCCAAAGCTGGTGCGGACGGCCTGATGCTCGTTCCAAGCCCGATCTACCACACAGACCCCGAAGAAACAGTGACGACGCTGAAAGCTGTGGCGGCGGCGGGCGACTTGCCTGTAATGATCTATTCCAATCGCATCGCTTACCGCGTCGACGTAACGAGTGAAATTCTGACGGAACTTGCGTCGGATCAGCATTTCGTAGCGATTAAGGAATCCTCGGACGACGTTCGCCGCACTACAGATATCATCAACATGTTCGGTACCCGGTATGATCTCTTTACCGGCGTCGACAATCTCGCCTTCGAAGCGTTGACCGCGGGCGCCATCGGCTGGGTTGCTGGCCTGGTCACTGCTTTTCCGAAGGAAACTGTTGCTATCTACAAATTGGTCATGGCTGAACGCTATGCCGAAGCGCTGGAAATTTATCGCTGGTTCCGTCCGCTTCTCGACCTCGATGTTTCCACATACCTCGTACAGAACATCAAATTGGCGGAAGTGCATGAAATCGGCACCAATGATCGAGTCCGCCTGCCGCGCCAGCCGTTGAGTGGTGAACGCCGTACCACAGTCGAAAAAATCGTGAAAGATGCAATTGCGTCTCGTCCAAAGCTGCCTGCGCTTTAAGTATTTTCGCTAACCGATGAACTCGCAGGCGGACAGACAGAATATAGTCATCATAGGTGCCGGCATTGTCGGCATCGCCATTGCTTCCTATTTGTCGGAAGCTGGTCGTAAAGTTCTTGTCATCGACAGGCAGGGTATCTGTGAGGGAACAAGCGCCGGCAACGCCGGGGCATTGGCATTTTCTGATATTCTTCCCATGGCTTCGAAGGGCATTCTTGCCAAGGTACCGGGTTGGCTTGTCGACCCCCTCGGGCCATTTTCAATTCGCCCATCATACCTGCCGAAGCTTGCGCCGTGGCTCTACCGGTTCTGGCGCGCCAGCCGTGCCGATGCGCTGGAGCGGACCGTACAGGCGCAGGGCGCGCTAATGCAGCTTGCCGAGCCGGAAATGCTTGGTTTGATGGAGCGGGCAAGTATTCGCCATATGGTGCGCGAGGATGGCTCACTTGAACTTTATGAAAGCGAAGAAGAACTGAACACAGCCCTGCCTGGCTGGAACGCCCGAAAGAGAGCGGGCATTCCCTTTGAGCATCTGCGCGGCGAGGAGCTTGCCACAAGCCAGCCAGGCCTCGCATCGCGCTTTGTCGCAGGCACCTTTGTGCCCGGCTGGAAAACGGTCAGTGATCCTCAATATGTGGGTAAGGGCCTGTGGCTGTACGCAGCACGTCTTGGCGCTGAATTTCTGCACGCTGAGGCCACTGCTGTTACAGCAAACGAAAAAGGTGCGACAATTCAGCTGGCAGACGGCACACGTATCGAAGCTGCAAAACTGATTATTGCCGCTGGTGCGTGGTCGCACCGGCTGGCAAAGAGTTTGGGTGATGCAATTCCTCTTGAGACCGAGCGAGGCTATAATACAACTTTGCCGGTGGGGGCGTTCGATCTCAAGCGCCAGCTTATTTTCTCGGGCCACGGCTTTGTGGTAACGCCGCTCCAAACCGGTATCCGTATCGGCGGCGCAGTCGAATTTGGTGGACTGGATCTGCCACCAAACTACAAACGATCCGAAGCGATGTTGACGAAGGCGAAAATGTTTATGCCTGACCTCGATACTTCGGGCGGTAGGCAGTGGATGGGATATCGGCCGTCCTCGCCAGATTCATTACCGATTATCGGCTATGCAAGAACCAGCAAAAATGTTCTCTATGCTTTTGGTCACGGCCATCTTGGACTGACACAATCGGCGGCAACGGGACGCTTGATCACGGATTTGATTGTTGGAACAAAGCCTTCAATTCCGATCGGCCCATTCAGCCCGCAACGTTTCTAAGGAGTATCATGGCGCGCCATTCCTTTTTCTGTGTCGATGGTCATACTTGTGGCAATCCAGTACGTCTGGTAGCGGGTGGCGGCCCCAATCTTTCCGGTTCGACGATGATGGAAAAGCGGGCGCATTTCCTGGCGGAATTCGACTGGATCCGTACAGGACTAATGTTCGAGCCGCGGGGGCACGACATGATGTCCGGATCGATTCTCTATCCGCCCACCCGTGACGATTGCGATGTGGCGGTGCTGTTCATCGAAACGTCCGGCTGCCTTCCCATGTGCGGACATGGAACGATCGGCACGGTGACGATGGCGATCGAACACGGCCTGATAACACCGAAGACACCAGGTATCCTCAAGCTCGATACACCCGCCGGGCTTGTGGTCGCCGAGTACGAACTAGACGGCCAGTACGTCTCCAGTGTGCGGATTACCAATGTTCCCGCATTTCTCTATGCCGAGAAGCTGGAGGTCGAATGTCCGGATTTAGGAACGTTGTTCGTCGATGTTGCCTATGGCGGGAATTTCTACGCGATCGTCGATCCCCAGGAGAATTTCACGGATATTGCCGACTATCGAGCGCTCGATCTTATCGGTTGGAGTCCGACACTCCGAGAGCGCCTCAACGAGCGCTACTCGTTCCGGCATCCGGAAAAGCACGATATCAATACGCTCAGCCATATTCTTTGGACCGGCGCACCGACGCAATCAGAAGCCCATGCACGCAACGCGGTTTTCTATGGGGATAAGGCGATCGATCGTTCGCCCTGTGGAACCGGAACATCCGCCCGCATGGCGCAATTGACGGCCAAGGGGAAGCTGAAGCCAGGCGATGATTTCGTGCACGAATCAATAATCGGCTCGCTGTTTCATGGCAGGGTCGAAGAAGCCATCAGCGTGGCAGGAAAGCCGGCAATCATTCCGTCGATTGCCGGGTGGGCACGCATGACCGGGTACAACACCATCTTCATAGACGACCGCGACCCCTTTGCTCACGGCTTTGTGGTCAAATAGTCCCTTTTGGATCACTGGAGAATTAAGGCGCGACTAGTCAATTCGTCTAACAGAAGCAGAAATGCCGGAATTTCTGTTGCATTGGATGTTAAATTTGGTGAAAACTTCCAGCGAATATATGTCAGCAAATGTAACGTTGTTGTGTCAGCCAAAAAAGCAGTTGCTTTCTCTAACGCAGACGCTAGGTGTAAAGACATTGGGGTAATGGGAACCGGATAAAAAAACCGGATAAAAAACTTCCCAATAAAATGAGGGGTATCGTTGCGATGGAGTACTTCATCCAGCAATCGATCAATGGATTGACGCTTGGTTCGATCTATGGACTGATCGCCATCGGCTATACGATGGTTTACGGAATTATCGGTATGATCAACTTCGCCCATGGCGATGTTTTCATGCTTGGCGCCTTTATGGCGATGATTGTTTTTCTTGCCTTGACTACTTTCATTGGCGGGGTGCCAGTCGTTCTGGCGCTGCTCCTGATGATGATTGTGGCCATGCTCCTGACGGGGTTGTGGAGTTGGACAATCGAGCGCCTGGCCTACCGGCCCTTGCGCGGGTCGTTCCGTCTCGCACCGTTGATTACAGCGATCGGCATGTCGATCGCGTTGTCCAATTTCGTGCAGGTCACACAGGGTCCGCGCAACAAGCCGATCCCGCCGCTCGTCAACGGTGGCATCACGATTTACGGTACAAACATCACTGTAGCCTACAAGCAGATGGTCATTATCATCGTGACGGTGATCCTGCTTGCTGCGTTCTGGTATCTTGTCAACAAAACGACACTCGGAAGAGCGCAGCGCTCCTGTGAACAAGACCGCAAGATGGCGGCTCTGCTCGGTATCGACGTAGACAAGACCATTTCCATGACCTTCGTTATGGGCGCCATGCTCGCGGCAGTCGCCGGCACACTCTATCTCATGTTCTACGGCGTCATCTCCTTCACCGATGGTTTCACCCCAGGCGTTAAAGCTTTCACTGCCGCGGTGCTGGGTGGTATCGGCTCGCTCCCCGGCGCCGTGGTCGGCGGTCTGCTGATCGGCCTGATCGAGGCTCTTTGGTCCGCCTATTTCTCCATCGACTACAAGGACGTTGCCGCATTCTCGATTTTGGCAATTGTTCTGATCTTCCTGCCTTCCGGCATTCTTGGTCGGCCCGAAGTCGAAAAGGTTTAAGCGTATGGCTGACATCCAAAAAATAGAACCGGATTCCGTCTTCGTAAAAGCTGTGAAGGAAGGGCTCCTCGCCGGTGCTCTCGCCTTCGGATTGTTCTTTCTGATCGTCGGTTTCCGCACCGATCAGAATATCCGAAATGAGCTTGTTCTCAACCAGCGTTGGGGACTGCTGGCGATCTTCGTGCTTGTCGCAGGTATAGGGCGGTTTTTACTGACCGCTTACATTACACCTTGGAGCGAAGCGCGCAGCAAGAACAAGCGTGCTGCAGTCGAAAAAGAACAATCCGCATTCCGCAAGAGCTTCCCCAAGATTGGACTCGGACTGCTGCTCATCTATCCGTTCCTCGTGATTCTGATCCTCTGGGCCTATAACGGCTCTATCATGGGTGGCCTGCAAGGCTCACTGAAGTATGTCGATAATTTTGGCATTCAGATCCTGATCTATGTGATGCTCGCCTGGGGTCTGAATATTGTGGTCGGTCTCGCCGGACTGCTCGATCTCGGTTATGTCGCCTTCTATGCTGTTGGCGCTTATTCCTACGCGTTGCTCTCAACCCATTTCGGCTTATCGTTCTGGCTGTTGCTGCCGATGGCGGGTATTTTCGCCGCCCTCTGGGGCATTATGCTCGGCTTCCCGGTTTTGCGCCTACGCGGCGACTATCTGGCGATTGTCACCCTCGCTTTCGGTGAAATCATTCGTTTGGTGTTGATCAACTGGACCGTCGTTACCAAGGGCACGTTCGGTATTTCGGGTATCGCCAAAGCAACCTTGTTTGGCATTCCTTTCACCCCTGGACCAACCGGTTTCGCAGCGCTGCTTGGTCTTCCCAATTCCGGCGTCTACTACAAGATTTTTCTCTACTATCTTATTCTGCTCCTTGCGCTCCTGACTGCATGGGTCACCATTCGTCTGCGCCGTATGCCGATCGGTCGTGCGTGGGAGGCTTTGCGTGAGGATGAGATCGCCTGCCGCTCGCTCGGCATCAATACAACGACGACAAAACTGACAGCGTTCGCCACCGGCGCAATGTTCGGCGGCTTTGCTGGTTCCTTCTTCGCGGCGCGGCAGGGATTTGTCAGCCCTGAATCCTTTGTATTCCTCGAGTCCGCCATCATTCTTGCAATCGTGGTTCTAGGGGGTATGGGATCACTGGTCGGCATCGCTATCGCTGCGGCAGTGATGATCGGCGGCACTGAACTCTTGCGCGAGCTGGAATTCCTGAAGCGTATCTTTGGACCGGATTTCACCCCGGAACTCTATCGTATGCTGTTGTTTGGTCTCGCTATGATCGTGGTCATGGTGTGGAAGCCGCGTGGTTTTGTCGGCAATCGAGAACCGAGCGCTTTCCTGCATAAACGCAAGATGGTGTCCAGCGAGTTTACCAAAGAAGGCCACGGCTGATGGTTTCGGAAGTGCAAAACAATCCCACTGCAATCTTGCGCGTTGAACGGCTCTCGATGAAATTTGGTGGCCTCATCGCGATCAACGACCTGAACTTCGAAGCTAGGCGCGGCGCGATTACTGCCCTTATCGGCCCCAACGGTGCTGGCAAGACCACGGTCTTCAATTGCATAACCGGCTTTTACAAGCCGACCGAAGGTATGCTGACGATGACCCGTCAAAATGGTGAGGAGTATCTCTTGGAGCGGATGGCCGATTTCGTCATCACCAAGAAGGCCAAGGTCGCGCGCACGTTCCAGAATATTCGCCTGTTTTCGGGATTGACCGTTCTGGAAAACCTGCTCGTCGCTCAGCACAATCCACTGATGTTATCGTCTGGGTTTACCATTCTCGGTCTGCTCGGCCTTCCTACTTACAAGAAGGCGGCTTCGGATGCGATCGAGAAGGCCCGTTTCTGGCTGGAGAAGATCAATCTGGTGGAGCGCGCCGACGACCCAGCTGGTGATCTGCCGTATGGTGCGCAGAGGCGCCTCGAGATCGCTCGTGCAATGTGTACGGATCCCGAACTGCTCTGCCTAGATGAACCTGCCGCAGGACTCAATGCCCGTGAGTCTGCTGAGCTCAACAAACTTCTACTCGACATTCGCGATGAGACCGGGACTTCGATCCTCCTCATCGAACATGACATGTCCGTGGTAATGGAAATCTCCGATCACGTTGTTGTTCTCGAATACGGCACGAAAATCTCGGATGGCACGCCTGAGACCGTGAAAAACGATCCAAAGGTCATCGCTGCTTATCTTGGTGTCGAGGACGAGGAAGTGGTCGAACTGATCGAACAGGCGGAAGCCGCTGGTGTCGATGATATTACCGCGGCGGTAGACCTGCTTTCGACCGAGGCGCTACACGAGATCGAGGAAGCTCATCCGGATATGGCTCCAGCCACCCTTATTCCTTCCGCTCCTGCCAAGGTCAGGCGGGCCAGAGCTACGGCTGCAAAAAAGCCCGTAGTAAAGTCCGCCACAGACAAAACTGCTGCCAAGCAGGCAGCAGCGAGCACCGTGAAATCGAAGTCAATCGATCCGGCTGCAAAGTCGCTGGCGGCGATCAAACCCGGTGCAACGGCCAACGCACTTGCAGAACCGCGCGGCGGCAAGGCAGACAAGCTTATCGTGATCAAGGGCATAGGGCCGGTCAACGAGCGCAAACTCAACGAACACGGAATATTCCACTTCGACCAGATCGCTGCCTGGAAGAAGGCCGACATTATCGCCGCTGAGGCCTACCTTGCTTTTGATGGGCGGATCGCGCGTGAAGACTGGATTGGACAAGCCAAAAAACTGGCAAAGCAGAGCCAGGTAACCCCGGCGCCTAAAAAGACCGGAGGGGTTAAATAATGTCAGAAAAGCAAGCCCTTCTCAGCGTTGAAGGCGTTGAAACCTACTACGGCAATATTCGTGCCTTGAGCGGTGTGACAGTCCATGCCGATCCGGGTGAGATTGTCGCTTTGATCGGTGCCAATGGCGCCGGAAAATCCACCTTGATGATGACAATCTTCGGGATGCCGCGCGCACGTACCGGACGTGTCATTTTTGACGGCAAGGACATCACGCAATTGCCGACGCATGAAATCGCGCGGCTGCGGATTGCACAATCACCTGAAGGCCGCCGCATTTTTCCCCGCATGACCGTGCAGGAAAATCTGCAGATGGGTGCGAGCCTCGACAAGCTTGAGTACTTCGATGAAGATTCGCGCATGGTGTTCGATCTTTTCCCGCGGTTGAAGGAACGCATCAATCAGCGCGGCGGCACACTTTCTGGCGGCGAACAGCAAATGCTGGCAATCGGGCGGGCCCTTATGGCACGTCCGCGCCTGCTACTGCTGGACGAGCCTTCATTGGGTCTCGCACCACTGATCATCAAGCACATTTTCGAAGCAATCAAAGAGTTGAACAAGACCACCGGATTGACGGTCTTCCTTGTTGAGCAGAACGCGTTCGGCGCTCTGAAGCTTGCCGATCGCGGCTACGTGATGGTGAACGGTATTGTGACTATGAGCGGATCGAGCGCGGAGCTTCTTGCAAATCCGGAAGTGCGCGCCGCGTATCTTGAAGGCGGTCGCCACTAACGAGAGAAAGGCCTTCTTGAAAGGCCTCAAGGGGAATATTGCCATGCAAGGCATCTTATACGAAGAACCTTCAATCTGGCTGTTCATACTGGTTACCTGCCTTATGGGCGGCTGGGCCGCGTGGATGGCAGGACGGGCGTGCGCCAAAACATGGCGCCCCTTGGTAATCGTCATATTCTATATGCTGCTGTTAGGCATCGCTGTCCGGTTCATCCACTTTGCTCTTTTTGGTGGAACGATGTTCACGCTTCACTACTACATCGTAGACACGATTGTGCTGACCATCATCGGAATCCTCGGCTATCGCTATACCCGTACCAACCAGATGGTTCGGCAATATCATTGGCTGTATGAAAAAAGTTCTCCATTCGCCTGGAAAGAAAGAACAAGAGCTTAACCTATCTCGCTGATGCGAAATGAATCAGCGTGACAACCGCCGGGAAATCGGCAAATGTAATCTTCAAGCGACGAAAACAAGCCGTCGCGAGGGGTTGGTAAGTACCTAGAAAATGGGAGTTTTCAAATGAAGAAGTCACTGTTATCGGGCGTTGCGCTTGCTGCAATGCTCGCCTTGAGCGGCAACGCGTATGCCGATCTTCTGATCGGTGTCGGTGGACCGTTGACCGGACCGAACGCCGCTTTCGGTGCGCAACTGCAGAAGGGTGCAGAAGCAGCTATCGCTGAGATCAATGCTGCCGGGGGTATCAACGGCGAGCAGGTCAAACTGTCGCTTGGCGATGACGTTTCGGATCCGAAGCAGGGTATTTCCGTTGCCAATAAGTTTGTTGCTGACGGTGTGAAGTTCGTTATCGGCCACTTCAACTCGGGCGTGTCGATCCCGGCGTCTGAAGTTTATGCTGAAAACGGCATTCTGGAAATTACGCCTGCGGCGACCAACCCGGTCTTCACGGAGCGCAAATTGTGGAACACCTTCCGCACTTGCGGACGTGATGATCAGCAAGGCGTTGTAGCCGGTACATACATTGCCGAAAAGTTCAAGGACGCCAAGGTTGCGGTTGTTCACGACAAGACGCCCTATGGCCAGGGTCTCGCTGACGAAACCAAGAAGACGCTGAACGCCAAGGGTATGAAGGAAGCGATGTACGAAGGCGTTAACGTCGGCGACAAAGACTTCTCCGCTCTGATCGCCAAGGCCAAGCAAGCCGGTGTTACAGTTCTATATTGGGGTGGTCTGCACACCGAAGCCGGTCTGATTATCCGTCAGCTTGCTGACCAGGGTCTGAAAGTCACGTTCATCTCCGGCGATGGTATCGTTTCGAATGAACTTGCTTCGATCGCTGGCGACGCGGTTGCAGGTACACTGAACACGTTCGGTCCGGATCCGAGCAAGAATCCTGCCAACAAGGAACTCGTTGAGAAGTTCCGTGCGCAGGGCTTCGAGCCGGAAGCCTACACGCTCTACGCCTACGCAGCAGCACAGGTCATCGCTGATGCAGCAAAGGCAGCTGGATCGAACGATCCTGAGACCGTTGCGAAAACGATGAAGGAAAAGGGCCCGTTCAAGACCGTTCTTGGCGACATCGCCTTTGATGAAAAGGGCGATCCCAAGCTTCCAGGCTACGTTATGTACGAATGGAAGAAGGGCGAAGACGGCAAGTACAGCTATTTCCAGCAATAAGCCTTCCGTTTGAGACGATAAGTGAATGCCCGGCCCAGTGCTGGGCATTCACATTGATGACCATCGCGTTTGTCGTGTCCCGACGGAACATCGCTGCGCTTGTTAGCTCGCATAGAATACCAGCTATTTTTTCCGTAAGTCTTTCGTTTATCCGCCCAAAACCTATGCCGGTGATCAAGCTCCGGATATGGTAATATTGCCCGCCAATTTTTGACGTCATTTTAGAATGGAGTTTTGTATGACGAAGCTACTTTTCCCCGGCATGGTTGCAGCAACAATGCTCATACTCACAGGTTACGCTGACGCCGACATACTGGTCGGCGTTGGGGCTCCACTCACTGGCCCGAATGCAGCCATGGGTGCACAGATCAAGCGAGGGGTCGAGGCAGCTACCACTGCTATAAACGACGCCGGCGGTATCAATGGTGAGAAGATCGATCTAGCCTTTGGCGATGATGTTTCCGATCCGAAGCAAGGTATTTCCGTTGCAAACAAATTCGTGGCCGACGGCGTGAAGATCGTTATTGGTCATTACAATTCGGGCGTATCAATACCAGCATCGGAGGTTTATGCGGAGAATGGTATCCTGCAGGTAACCCCGGCGTCGACCAATCCGAAGTATACCGAGCGCGGTCTCTGGAACACATTCCGAACCTGTGGCCGCGATGACCAGCAAGGGAAGGTCGCCGGAGCATATATCGCCAATCATTTCAAGGACGCCAAGATCGCCATCGTCAATGACAAGACGCCCTATGGCCAGGGTCTCGCCGATGAAACCAAGAAAGCACTGAACGCCCAGGGCATCACCGAAGTGCTCAACGAGGGCGTCCATACCGGTGACAAGGATTTCTCGGCGCTGATCAGCAAAGTGAAAGAAGCGGGTATTACCGTATTCTATTGGGGTGGGGTGCACACGGAAGCGGGCCTGATCATGCGTCAATTGGCGGACCAAGGCCTTAAAGTACAATTTATTTCGGGTGCGGCGATCGTCTCAAATGAGCTGGCATCGATAGCAGGCGATGCAGTCATTGGTACGCTCAATACATTTGGTCCGGATCCGCGCAACAACCCGGCGAACAAGGAACTGATCGAGAAGTTCAGGGCGGACGGTTTTGAGCCGGAAGCATTCACGCTGTACGCCTACGGCTCCCTTCAGGCCATTGCTGCTGCCGCAAACGCCGCAGAAACAAACGATCCGGAACTGATAGCCAAATCATTGAGGGGAAAGGGGCCATTCAGGACGGTGCTGGGTGAACTGGCGTTTGATGAGAAGGGCGATCCGAAATTCCCGGGCTACGTCATGTATGAATGGAAAAAGGGCCCCGACGGCAAGATCGGCTATTTCCAGAAATAAGCTGACTAACTGATATATGCGTGAAATGCCCGGCCCAACGCTGGGCATTTTGCTATTGGACATTTGAGGTTCTTATGTTCAATATGTATTTGTTTGCACTGCAGCAATCCTGAGAAATGTTGATGCAGCAATCCATTTTAAAGCGCTTTTTCGCTGTCTGGAGTTTTCGCCTTGCCTATCAAGAAAATACTCGTCGCCAATCGATCAGAGATTGCCATCCGCGTATTCCGAGCGGCCAACGAGCTTGGCATGAAAACCGTGGCGATCTGGGCGGAAGAGGACAAGCTTGCGCTGCACCGCTTCAAGGCGGATGAGTCCTATCAGGTTGGTCGTGGTCCGCATCTGGTCAAGGACATGGGCCCCATCGAAAGCTACCTCTCAATCGAGGAGATCATCCGGGTTGCGAAGCTTTCGGGCGCCGACGCTATCCATCCAGGCTACGGTCTTCTGTCGGAAAGCCCGGAATTTGCCGATGCCTGCGCGGAGGCCGGCATTATCTTCATCGGACCCAAGCCGGAGACCATGCGCCGGCTTGGTAACAAGGTTGCCGCGCGCAATCTGGCAATTGAAATAGGCGTTCCGGTGGTTCCCGCAACCGAGCCGCTGCCCGACGACATGGAAGCTGTCAAGGCAATGGCCGAACAGATTGGCTACCCGGTGATGTTGAAGGCATCATGGGGCGGCGGTGGGCGTGGCATGCGCGCTATTTTTTCGGTGGATGACCTCGCCCGCGAGGTCACCGAGGGCAAGCGGGAAGCCAAAGCTGCCTTTGGTAAGGACGAAGTCTATCTTGAAAAGCTTGTGCAGCGGGCCCGCCACGTTGAAGTGCAAATTCTCGGCGATACGCGCGGCAATGCGGTACACCTTTTCGAGCGCGATTGTTCGATCCAGCGGCGGAACCAAAAGGTGGTCGAACGCGCCCCGGCGCCGTATCTCACTGACAGCCAACGTAAGGAAATTTGTGATTACGGTCTGAGGATCGCCAAGGAGACAAGTTACATCGGGGCAGGCACCATCGAGTTCCTGATGGATGCCGATACCAATGAGTTCTACTTTATTGAAGTGAACCCACGTATCCAGGTCGAGCACACTGTCACCGAAGAGGTGACTGGAATCGACATCGTCAAAGCGCAGATACGCATTCTTGAAGGTGCGGCCATCGGCACGCCGGAATCGGGCGTACCCGCGCAAAAAGATATCAAGCTCAACGGCCACGCCTTGCAGTGCCGCATAACCACTGAGGATCCGGAACAGAATTTCATTCCAGACTATGGTCGCATCACCGCCTATCGGGGCGCAACCGGTTTCGGTATCCGTCTGGATGGCGGCACGGCCTATTCCGGCGCGGTGATTACCCGTTTCTACGATCCGCTTTTGGAGAAGATCACCGCCTGGTCGCCAACGGCGGAGGAAACCATCCACCGCATGCATCGTGCGCTGCGCGAGTTCCGTATTCGCGGTGTCGCCACTAACCTTACCTTCCTTGAAGCGATCATCACACACCCGAAATTTCTCGATAATTCCTATACGACCAAATTCATCGATACGACGCCCGAACTCTTTGAACAGGTGAAGCGGCAAGACCGTGCAACCAAACTTCTGACCTATCTTGCGGACGTAACCGTAAACGGTCATCCGGAAACCAAGGGCAGGGCCACGCCCTCCAAAGATGCGGCGCTGCCACGCGTTCCCTTTGTCGAAACGCCTATCCCTGATGGGACCAAGCAGCTGCTTGATCAACTGGGGCCGCAAAAGTTTGCCGAGTGGATGCGCAATGAGAAGCGTGTGCTGTTTACGGACACCACGATGCGTGACGGGCACCAATCCCTCTTGGCTACGCGAATGCGGACCTATGATATTGCTCGCGTTGCCGGTACTTATGCACGCGCCCTGCCACAGCTCTTCTCGCTGGAATGCTGGGGCGGTGCTACTTTTGATGTGGCAATGCGGTTCCTGACGGAAGACCCGTGGGAGCGCCTCGCTGAAATCCGTGAGGGCGCGCCGAATATCCTTCTGCAAATGCTGCTGCGCGGCGCCAACGGCGTCGGCTACAAAAGCTATCCGGATAATGTTGTCAAATATTTTGTAAGCCAAGCGGCAAAAGGCGGTGTGGATGTTTTCCGCGTGTTCGATAGTTTGAACTGGGTTGAAAACATGCGTGTCACCATGGACGCGGTCGTTGAGGAGAACAAGCTCTGCGAAGCAGCCATCTGCTATACGGGCGACATCCTCAACTCGGCGCGGCCAAAATATGACCTGAAATATTACGTCGACCTGGCGCAGCAGGTGGAGAAGGCCGGGGCCCATGTCATCGCCCTCAAGGACATGGCGGGTCTTTTGAAGCCAAATGCTGCGAAGGTTTTGTTCAAGGCGTTGCGCGAAGCAACCGACCTGCCGCTGCATTTCCACACGCACGATACGTCGGGTGTTGCCGCAGCAACTGTTCTTGCAGCGGTGGATGCAGGTGTTGACGTGGTTGACGCTGCGATGGATGCACTCTCCGGCAATACCTCGCAGCCATGCTTGGGTTCGATCGTTGAGGCATTAAAAGGTACCGAGCGCGATCCCGGCCTCGATCCCGAGTGGATACGCCGAATTTCGTTTTATTGGGAGGCGGTGCGTACGCAATACGCGGCTTTTGAAAGTGACTTAAAGGGGCCGGCCTCCGAGGTCTACCTTCACGAAATGCCCGGGGGGCAGTTTACCAATCTCAAGGAACAGGCTCGCTCGCTTGGACTTGAGACGCGTTGGCACGAAGTTGCGCAAACTTATGCGGACGTCAACCAGATGTTCGGCGATATCGTCAAGGTCACTCCATCCTCCAAGGTTGTCGGAGATATGGCTCTGATGATGGTAAGCCAGGATCTGTCTGTCGCCGACGTGGAGAACCCCGATAAGGATATAGCATTTCCCGATTCAGTGGTGTCGATGATGCGAGGTGATCTCGGACAACCGCCGAATGGTTGGCCGAAGGACATTCAGAAGAAGATTCTGAAAGGTGAAAAGCCATTCACAGAGCGGCCGGGTGCACTTTTGGGGCCAGCTAATCTTGATGCCGAGCGGAAAGAAATCGAGACCAAACTGGAACGGAAGATCAGCGATCAGGAATTTGCCTCGTATCTCATGTACCCCAAAGTGTTCACCGATTTTGCCATAACGCACAATACATATGGACCGACGAGTGTCCTACCGACCCATGTCTACTTTTACGGACTGGCGCAGGAGGAGGAAGTGTTTCTCGATATCGAACGCGGCAAGACCCTCGTTGTGCGCAACCAGGCAGTGGGCGAACCCGATGACAAAGGAATGTGTACAGTCTTTTTCGAGATGAACGGTCAGCCGCGGCGCGTAAAAGTCCCCGATCGCACACGTGCCGGCAGTGGCGCTGGCGTAAGACGTAAAGCGGAGCTTGGAAATGACAAACAGGTGGGTGCACCCATGCCGGGCATTATCTCAACTGTAGGCATTGCGAGTGGACAGAAAGTCAACGCGGGAGATGTATTGTTGTCTATCGAGGCTATGAAGATGGAGACTGCCCTGCGTGCCGAACGAGATGGCATAATTGTGGAAGTGCACGTGCGTGCCGGCGATCAGATAGACGCAAAGGATCTTCTCCTCGTTTACGAATAGGCTTGTGGCAATTCGCAAGCATGAAAAAGGCCCACATGGGCCTTTTTTGTTTTGGCTTGCGTGCAAAATCTCCATTCATGCAAATATGCGCATCATCTATTGCCGATATAGGCAAGTGTGGTTATGGTGACCGCATGTGCAGGGGTGTTCTATGCTGAAGGATTTATCGCCGGACGAAAGAAAAAGTATGATCCTTCAAAGGATCAATGAGTCCGGCCGCGTGCTGGCGAATGCGGTCGCGTCGGAATTTGGTGTCTCAGAAGACTCCATACGCCGCGATCTTAGGGAACTGTCCGAACAGGGCCTCGTCCAGCGATTCCATGGAGGCGCTGCAAGAAGCAGATCGGGTCCCCGAAGCTTTCAGCAGCGTGCTCGCGATGAGACCGCTGGCAAGAAGGCAATCGCCGGTGCCGGCGCGGCCCGCATCCCGGCTAACACCACGATGCTTCTCGATTCCAGCACAACGGTGTTGGAATTCGTTCGTGCACTCCCTAGAGATCTTCAGGCATGCATCATTACCGGTTCCCCGGATATCGCTTCGGCGGCGCTCGACCATCCCTGCTGCGAGGTCATTCTTCTGGGGGGAAGCCTAAACCGGCTGACGCGCAGTGCCATCGGGCAATCCACGCTGGCTGAAGTCCAATCGATGCGTGTTGACTATTGTATTCTTGGTGCTTGCGCCGTCGATGAAGAACTGATGCTGCGTGCAGAGAACTATGATGATGCACGCATGAAACTTGCCCTTGGTCAGGCATGCAATGAGATCATTCTCCTGGCAACAAGCGAAAAGCTTGTCAAGCAGGCTCCCTTTGCCATTGGCCCGATATCGCTCGTATCCACCCTTATAACCGACCGGACGGCAGATCGGTCGATTCTGGAGCGGATAAGCGGGGCAGGCGTCGAAGTAATCGTCGCAGACGATGAGCCCCGGTGACCTAAATGTCTTCGCAATATCAGTGCACAACAGGTGATGATCCAATGGATGCCTCTGTCTACCTCAGGAAAGCTGTTTATGGTCGGTGGGCCGTCGCCTGCGCGTTTTTCTTCAACGGCTTCCTCGTCGGCAGCTGGGCGCCGCAAATTCCCGTATTTATGGTACGCCTCGGGATCAGCGAGTTTACGCTTGGTTTGCTCATCCTGATTTTTGGCGTGGGCGCTCTTTCGGCCATGCCGTGGTGCGGTTATCTGATCAGCCGTTTTGGATCGCGGGCGGTCGTGAAAGGCTTTGCGGTTTTCTGCTCCTTTTCGTTGTTGCTCGTCGCTCTCGCCCCAAACGTCCTGACAGCTGCACCAGCCCTGTTTCTTTTCGGTGCTGTGATTGGCGGCATGGACGTCGCGATGAATGCCAATGCAGTAGAGGTGGAGAAAAAACTTTCGCGGGCGGTAATGTCGTCATCACACGGATTTTGGAGCCTCGGCGGGTTTGCCGGCGGTGCGCTGGGCGGATTGTTGATCGAAGCACATGGCCACTTGGCTCATGCGCTGGTGGTTACTCTGATCGCTATCCTGCTCGGGATCGTGGCTTTCGGCTACATGATTACAGAAGACGCGCCTGCGGCTCAGGAAAAGCACAGGCTTGAGTTTCCGACAAATCCGTTGATCTATCTAATCGGGATAATGGCGCTGTTTTCTATGGTGCCCGAGGGGTCGGTGCTCGATTGGGCAGCGCTATATCTCCAGCAGGAACGAGGCGCGGACATCGCAACAGCCGGGTTCGCCTTTGCCGCCTTTTCCGGAACCATGTCGATCATGCGCTTTCTCGGCGATGGCGTTCGCAACCGCTTCGGCGCAGTGAGGACGTTGAGATACTCCGCACTCATTGGCGCAACGGGCATGTTGATAGCCAGTGTCGCCCCGAATTCCTGGATTGCGATACTTGCATTTGCATTCGCTGGGCTTGGTATCGCAAATATGGTCCCAATCGCCTTCTCGGCAGCAGGAAATCAAAAAGGGACGTCGTCCGGGGTGGCGCTCAGCATGGTGACGCTCATGGGCTATTCGGGTATTCTTGTTGCTCCATCGGCCATAGGTTTTGTCGGCGGCAGAACTGGATTCGGACCAGTCTATATGGTGCTCGCAGGATTGCTCATCGTTGTGTTTCTGATGTCCAATCTGGCAAAGAGCGCCGATGTAGACCGATCCTAGAGCAACTCCAGGAAAAATGGGAACCGGTTTTCCGTCCGGAATTGCGTAAAACAAAGAGTTAGAGCAATTCCGTGATTCGAAGAAAAACGGAATTGTTCGAGAGACGACTAAGCGCGCCGGGCGACAGTGGCGGGCTTTTTCCGCTGCATGAGAAAATCGCTCACGCGTTTGCCCGGCTTGTGAGACTTCAGACCGACGCTCATTTCCGGCGTCAACTCGCCGGTCAGATCGAGCGTGGCGTGTTCGCCGACAGCATCGAAATTTTCCTCCAGCCAATCGCCTGCGGCTGCTCGGCCAAGATCGCGCAGATATTCGAGGAACGCCCATTCTGCGTTGATCTTGGATGACGAAGACAGGCCCTCGAGCGCTTCGTCGGCGTCGATGCGGTGCATTCGGATATTGCGGTATTCGCCATGCTCGAGCCTTCCGGCTTTAATCAGCGAATTGACGAATGCAATCGAACGGAACTCGCGTAGAAGAGCAGCGTTGAAGGTAATCTCATCAATACGATCGGTTATTTCGCGTGCCGTCTTGGGAGTGCCGCGTCTTTCGATTGGATTGATCTGGATCAAGAGGACGTCTTCGCTCTCGCTCGAATAGAAGAATGGGTATAGCGCCGGATTGCCGCCATAGCCGCCATCCCAATAGGGTTCGCCATCGATTTCCACTGCCTGAAAAATATAGGGAAGGCAGGCTGAGGCCATGACCACATCTGCATTGAGTTCCGATTGCGAGAAGACACGCAGGCGCCCGCTTTCTACATTGGTCGCGGAAACGAAGAGCTTAAACTGAGAACAGGCCCGTACCCGTTTGAAATCGATTTCCTTTTCGACCACGTCCCGTAGAGGGTTGAGATTGAACGGATTGAACTCGTAGGGAGAAAATAGTCGCGAAAACTGTTCAAACAGGTTGTAGCCGAGGCCATGTTCAACTGACCAGTTGCCGAAGAATCGATCCCATGGCGTGCGCTGGACGGGGCTGAACTGCCCTGTTCTTCCCACGGCGCGCCAGAAATCGTGCAACTTTGCCCGAGCGCCTTCAGCGCCATTATGTGCCCACCCGTCAGCGAGGGCTACGGCGTTCATCGCTCCAGCGCTGGTGCCGGATATGCCTTCTATCGTCAGTCGGCCATCCTCGAGGATGCGGTCGAGAACACCCCAAGTGAAGGCACCGTGTGAGCCACCGCCTTGCAGGGCGATGTTGATCGTCTTCGATTTTACCATTGTCACTGCGCTGTCCAGCCACCATCGACGGATATGGAGGTTCCGGTGATCTGCGCGGCGGCGTCGCTGGCGAGGAACACGACGGTTGCGCCAATCTGGTCTACAGTAGCAAACTCCTTGGTCGCCTGCTTATCAAGCATGACCTCGCGGATAACGGTCTCACGATCCATATCATGCGCTTTCATCTGATCGGGTATCTGAGCCTCGACGAGCGGGGTAAGCACATAACCGGGACAGATTGCATTGCTCGTGATGTGTTTTTCTGCAACTTCCAGCGCAACAGTCTTGGTAAAGCCAAGCACGCCATGCTTAGCCGCGACATAGGCTGATTTGAATGGCGAGGCCCTCAGCCCATGAGCTGACGCAATATTTATGATGCGCCCCCACCCGGCTTTCTTCATGTATGGAAGGGCAGCAGCAGTCGTATGAAATGCCGATGTCAGATTGATGGCGATGATTGCGTCCCACTTTTCCGTTGGGAACTCATCGACAGGCGCAACGAACTGAATTCCGGCATTGTTGACCAGGACATCGACACTGCCAAAGGTTTGGGCGGCCTTTTCAATCAGGGTCCGGCACTCGGTACCGTTCGACATGTCTGCCTTGATATAGGCTACCTCTACGCCGTACTTCTCGGCAATTTCCCTGGCAAGTGCATGATCTTCGGGCCGGTCAGTGAATGAGTTGATCACAACATTGTATCCTGCTGCAGCAAGAGCATGCGCGGAACCGAGCCCGATGCCGGAATTCGAGCCTGTAACGACTGCGGTCTTTTTGGCCATGGTTATTTCCTTTGATTGATCAACCGTGCGTGCAGAAGGCCGACAGAATATATTGCATCGCAGCAAAATTGCTAGATGTGCAGTATGAACACTTTGTCATACAAGCTCTGCAGTGCAGGCGTAGCCCCTCCTTGGTAAGTACGGAGTTGACAAACGGCGATAGCTGCGCCACCTGAACAGCATATCTGGAGCTTGACGATGTCAGACTATTACTCGCAACCTTTTGGCCGGCGGCCGTCAGTCGGTGTCGATGTAGGCGGCGTCATGGTGGGTGGCGGAGCGCCGGTTGTCGTTCAATCGATGACCAATACGGATACCGCCGATGTGGATGGTACTGTGGCGCAGGTGGCCGCTCTGTCCAGGGCGGGCTCGCAGATTGTCCGCATTACAGTTGACCGTGATGAATCGGCTGCAGCCGTCCCGAAGATTCGTGAACGCCTCGACCGGCTGGGTCTCTCGGTCCCGCTGGTGGGCGATTTCCACTATATCGGCCACAAGCTTCTGGCTGACCATCCGGCTTGCGCCGAAGCGTTGGCCAAGTACCGCATCAATCCTGGCAATGTTGGATTCAAGGACAAGAAGGACGCACAGTTCGGCGCCATCATCGAAATGGCAATCCGCTATGACAAGCCGGTTCGCATCGGTGTAAACTGGGGGTCGCTCGATCAGGAACTGCTGACTGCCCTGATGGACCAGAATCATGCTGCTGGCGCGCCCCTGACGGCGGAGGCCGTAACGCGGGAAGCGATTGTGCAGTCTGCGCTCATTTCATCGCAACTTGCTGAAGAGATTGGCCTGCCGCGTTCGAAGATCATTCTCTCCGCAAAAGTAAGTCAGGTTCAGGATCTGATTGCCGTTTATACCGAACTTGCGCGACGTTGCGATCACGCCCTGCATCTCGGGCTGACCGAAGCCGGCATGGGTACAAAGGGCATCGTGGCTTCTTCGGCCGCGATGGGGATACTGTTGCAACAGGGTATCGGTGACACGATCCGCATTTCTCTTACGCCTGAACCAGGCGGCGATCGCACTCGCGAAGTCCAGGTGGCGCAAGAACTTTTGCAAACCATGGGCTTTCGGCAGTTTATCCCGATAGTTGCCGCGTGTCCTGGATGCGGCCGGACGACCTCAACGGTATTCCAGGAATTGGCACAATCCATTCAGAGCGATATCCGAACCAATATGCCGATCTGGCGCGAAAAATATCCAGGCGTTGAAGCGCTAAACGTCGCCGTTATGGGGTGTATCGTCAATGGTCCCGGAGAGTCCAAAATGGCGGATATCGGCATTTCGCTGCCGGGAACAGGCGAAACACCGTCCGCACCCGTATTTGTTGACGGCAAGAAGGTTGCAACCTTGCGCGGCGCAGGTATCGCTCAGGAATTCCAGAAAATGGTGGCAGATTACATCGAGAACCGCTTCGGCCATGGTGCGGGTTCGCACGCTGCAGAATAGTTCCTAGCTCTGCCTTTCGGCAATAAAGCGCGCCGCATCCTTAAGCAGTGCTGCTTTCTCACCAAAGGGAGCAAGAAGCTCTTCCGCCTGCGCGACCAGACCGACCAACTGACGCTGGGTCCACTCTATGCCATGCATGGAGACAAGTGTGGCCTTGCCTGCCGCTGCATCTTTGCCCGTTGCTTTGCCCATGTGGCTTGCATCGGCGGTAACATCGAGCAGATCATCAGCAAGTTGGAAGGCGAGGCCAATGGCAGCGCCATACTCCGCCAGCCGCTCGCGGTCCTCGGAGTTGGAGTGGCCAACGATAGCGCCGGCCTCGCAGGCAAAACGGATCAGTGCCCCGGTCTTCATTGCCTGCAAGCGGATGATGCCTTGCTCGTCTGGTTTTACCTTTTCCGCCTCAAGATCGAGCGCCTGACCACCTACCATGCCGCCAACTCCTGCTGCGCTGGCGAGCGTCGCGATGAGCGCTACTCTTGCTTGGGCATTAAGCTCGGTTTCCTCGCTGGCAATCAATTCGAATGCATAAGTCAGGAGGCTATCTCCAGCAAGGATGGCAGTGGCTTCATCGAATTTCCGATGTACCGTCGGCTGACCGCGCCGCAGGTCATCATTGTCCATGGCCGGCAGATCGTCGTGGACGAGAGAGTAGCTGTGAATGCATTCGAGCGCCGCAGCAACGCGCAAAGCGGCAAGATTATCTGCTTTAAAAAGGGCGGCGCTTTCCATAACCAGAAACGGCCGAAGGCGCTTGCCGCCATTCAACACGCTGTGGCGTATCGCAGCCATCAATCGGGGCGGCCGGCTGATCTCGCCGGTTTGCGGGCTATCCGACAGCAAATTGCCTAGCAGCGCTTCAACCGAAGCCGCGCGCTGCTGTAAGGTAATCTGGAACAACGAGAAATCCCGATCAGTCATCATACTCAGCCAATTGCCGATAAATTGACTTCCGGTCAATGGCCTCTGGGCAAACGCGATTGCATTTCTGCAGTGGTCCCTGTGTGCACGGCTCAGAAAATCGTAGAAAGAATTCCCTTCTGCCGTTCTTTGCTTTATGTCCGACAGGAATATTCAAATGGAAGATATGTGTGGCAAGGCTTCTCGTCAGAAACAAGCGGGGCAGAGGTTATCTGGTCAATCCTGGACGTTCGCCCGTCGGGCGCGCCGTGCGCTATCTCGTTATGCTGGTTATCGTGCTAATAATGTTGCCGATCATCCTGCTCAGTCTTTACCGGTTGCCCTTCATCCATCCGATTTCTACCCTGATGGTGAAAGATCTTGTGACATTTTCCGGCTATGATCGCCGCTGGGTGCCACTCGACCAGATATCTCCATCTCTCGTCAATTCGGTGATGATGTCTGAGGATGCGAGGTTTTGTTTTCACAATGGCGTGGACTGGGATGCATTGAATTCCGTCGTTTCGGATACGATTGACGGCGAACAGACGCGGGGCGCATCGACGATTCCGATGCAGACAGCCAAAAACCTGTTCCTGTGGACAAGTCGCTCATTCATCCGCAAAGGACTGGAAGTACCTCTGGCCGTGCTGACAGATCTTATTCTGCCCAAGCAGCGGTTGCTGGAAATCTACCTGAACATCGCTGAATGGGGGCCCGGCATTTATGGTATTGAAGCCGCGGCCCAATATCATTTCAAGACAAGCGCAGCAAAGCTTTCGCCGCGTCAGGCCGCTTATCTTGCGGTGACGTTGCCTAATCCAATTGTGCGCAACCCTGCGCGGCCCGGCCGTGGCATGCAGACATTGGCGCGGGTCAACGAACGCAGAGCGCGCGGCGCCGGGGCCTATGTCGGGTGCGTCAACTAGACGAATCTGCCAATAAAAGCTTCGGCGACAAAAAATATGCGAGTCCTGCTGGTCAAAAGCCCTCAGGACGTGTATAGCCCCACCGAACTTTCCGGAATTTTGTCCATTGCGACAGGCTCAATCGGGCCAGTGCCGGATTTTGACTGATTACTGGAGCTGGAACAATGGCTGTACCTAAACGAAAAACTTCTCCGTCGAAGCGCGGCATGCGCCGTTCCGCTGACGCGCTGAAGGCACCGACTTACGTCGAAGACAAGAATTCAGGCGAACTGCGCCGTCCGCATCACGTCGATCTGAAGACCGGCATGTACCGTGGCCGTCAGGTTCTGACGCCGAAGGAAGGCTAATTCTCTTCCGAATTCGTATTAAAAGACCGGCCGTTGTGCCGGTCTTTTTGTTTGTGCGCAGCACTTGAGCTATTTCAGCTCGATCTCGATAAAAGCATATTCATCATCATTGGCGTTAACGACGTCATGCTCGACGCCCTCAGTCCGGAAATAGGGAACGCCCTTTTTCATTTCTGCAAATGATTCACCGTCCTTCGTCATCAGCTTGACCCGTCCGTCCATCAGCGGGACGACGACATAGTCACGCGCGTGCCTGTGCCAACCCGTGTTCTCTCCGACAGCAAAACGATATTCTGTAACGACGACGCGCTCATTGTCGATGAATACCGTTGCTTTGGCCGCTGCCATACCGAGTACTCCGCCGTTAATGGTTAGCTGTATCCCCAGCGATCATTGTTTATCAAGGGAGTCGAGTTTGCGCTGCATAGCGGCAATCTGCTCCTTCAACTCATCGAGCCCCGTATCCTTTGCGGGCTTCTCGGGCGCGTGCGCATCATCGGGCTCAGAAGGAGTGGTGGTCTTGTTCAAGGGAAAAGGCGTGAACATGCGCATGGCATGCTGCAACATTTCCGTGTTGCGACGTACCTGCTCTTCGACCAGTTTAAGCGGGGCGCTAACATTCATCATGTCCATTGGCGTCTTGCCGAACGCCGCCGTTAGCTGCTCGCGCATGCGCTCCTGCTCCTTTGCAAAGGCTGACATGGACTGTTCAAGGAACGTTGGAAGCACAACCTGCATTTGGTCGCCATAATAGGCAATCAATTGGCGCAAGAACGGGATAGGCAGCATGTTCTGCCCGTCCTTGTTCTCAAGCTCGAAAATAATCTGGGTCAGAACTGAGTGAGTAATGTCCTCGCCAGTCTTTGCATCCTGAACGGTAAAGTCCTCATTGCGCTTCACCATCTCTGCCAGGTCTTCCAACGTCACGTAAGTACTTGTTCCGGTGTTGTAGAGACGCCGGTTGGCGTATTTTTTTATGACGATGTCCCCGGTTTTCGCTGCCATTACTCAACTCCCCAAAACTTCGTTTCCTCCGCCGAATTTGCGTGCCGGCTTACGGATAGACTTGAGAGGATAGGGGCAAAGCGCGCCAATTCAAAGCGATTTGTGCATTGCATTCAACGCAGTGCGTTGTGTCCAATGCTGCAGTGCGATGAGCGATATTTGCGTCTGATACTTAAATGGGCCTTGTCAAACTGTTGAAGGCAGCTAATTCTGACCGATATATGCTTTATGAATTCAGAATGACAAATATGAGGAAACGTTATGACCCAATCCATCGTCATCGCAAGTGCCGCCCGTACCCCCGTTGGATCGTTCAACGGTGCGTTTGCCAATGTTCCGGCACATGAACTGGGCGCAGCCGTCATCAAGGAAGTTCTGAGCCGCGCTGGGGTTGACGGGGCGGACGTCGATGAGGTGATCATGGGGCAGGTGCTTGGCGCTGGCGAAGGCCAGAATCCGGCGAGACAGGCAGCGATGGCCGCTGGTATCCCGCAGGAAGCGACCGCTTGGGGCCTGAACCAGGTTTGCGGTTCCGGATTGCGCGCGGTTGCTCTCGGCATGCAACAGATTGCCATGGGTGATGCCACTATCGTTGTTGCCGGAGGTCAGGAATCGATGTCGTTGTCACCCCATTGCGCGCATCTTCGCAGTGGTACCAAAATGGGCGACATGAAGCTAATCGATACGATGATCAAGGATGGTTTGACCGATGCCTTCCACGGTTATCACATGGGTATTACAGCCGAAAACATCGCCACCAAGTGGCAGTTGACCCGCGAGGAACAGGACAAGTTCGCGCTTGGCTCACAGAACAAAGCCGAGGCAGCTCAAAAGGCTGGCAAGTTCAAGGATGAAATCGTGCCGTTTACGGTTAGAACGCGCAAAGGCGACGTTGTCGTCGCTGACGATGAATATATCCGCCATGGAGCAACACTGGACTCACTGGCGAAGTTGCGGCCGGCTTTCGACAAGGACGGGACTGTGACTGCAGGCAATGCATCGGGTCTCAATGACGGGGCCGCCGCGGTGGTGCTGATGAGCGAGGAAGAAGCCAAGCGTCGCGGCATCAAGCCACTGGCAAGGATCGCATCTTGGGCAACAGCTGGTGTTGATCCATCCATCATGGGAACGGGACCGATCCCGGCCTCGCGCAAAGCCCTTGAAAAGGCCGGTTGGACAGCCGAAGATCTTGATCTTGTTGAGGCAAACGAAGCTTTTGCGGCACAGGCCTGCGCTGTCAACAAGGATCTCGGATTCAACCCGGACATAGTCAACGTGAATGGTGGCGCAATTGCCATCGGCCATCCAATTGGCGCCTCCGGTGCTCGTGTTCTCAACACATTGCTGTTCGAGTTGAAGCGTCGCAACGGCACAAAGGGCCTCGCTACGCTCTGCATCGGCGGCGGCATGGGTGTCGCGCTTTGTGTAGAGCGCATCAAGGACTAACAGTGCTTCAACCGGCTCAATATTATTGGGCCGGTTTTTATGTCGACGGTTGCTGGTCCAACCAATAAGCCGTTTCATGTTTTTCATAGTCGCACAGCGTTATACGAGATCAGTTTGAGGGAGGGATGGGCAAATGACAAAAACAGCAATCGTAACAGGTGGAACGCGCGGCATAGGTGCAGCAATATGCGTCGCCTTGAAAGCTGCTGGATACAAGGTTGCGGCTAATTACGCTGGCAATGATGAGGCCGCCAAAGAATTCGGAAAAAAGACCGGAATCGCGACCTATAAGTGGGATGTCTCCAATTATGAGGAATGCGCAGCAGGTATTGCAAGGATCGAAGCAGAACTCGGTCCCGTCGCTGTGCTGGTGAACAACGCCGGCATCACGCGTGATGCCATGTTCCACAAGATGACACCGGGCCAATGGAGTGACGTAATCAATACCAATCTTACCGGCCTGTTTAATATGACCCATCCAGTGTGGAGCGGTATGCGCGACCGCAAATTTGGCCGGGTGATCAACATTTCTTCGATCAACGGACAAAAGGGCCAGGCGGGCCAAGCCAACTATTCGGCTTCAAAGGCGGGTGATATCGGCTTCACGAAGGCTTTGGCTCAAGAGGGCGCGCGTGCCGGCATTACGGTCAATGCCATCTGCCCTGGCTACATAGGCACTGAGATGGTACGGGCAATCGATGAGAAAGTGCTCAATGAGCGGATAATACCGCAAATTCCGGTCGGACGCCTTGGCGAACCGGAAGAAGTAGCGCGCTGTGTGGTGTTTCTCGCATCTGACGATGCGGGTTTCATTACCGGGTCTACACTCACGGCCAATGGTGGACAATATTCGACCTGAACATAACGGAACATGCGTGGCGCCAACAACTTGGACGAACGCCTGAATCTTGTCCTATAAATGCATATGAATCGTTGCGCGTTGTGCGGTTTCTGTTGCAGCAGCACCAAATATGTGTGGTGAACAAAACGGAAATCTCGCGAGGCGCCGATTCCACTTGGCTCGACCGGAATGGCAACAACAGTTGTTAGGGCAAGCTCGCATGGATCAGCTAACCATAAGAAATCATTTGTCTTTAGTATTGAAGAACATGGTCACGATCATGGGTTGACAGACGCGCCTCGGAGAAATGCAACCTGGCCAGGCCCATTTTCAATGATTCAGCATGTAGTGCAAATTCGCGCCCAACAAGCTAGATATGGCCGTGAACAAATCAGGAATCACGTCCTAGAGCCGTTTCGTAGCTGATTCGTTCGCCTCGCGTTCTATTTCGTTACGGTACACTCCGTGAATCGGTTCGCGATTGTTTATCTGGATTGCCCCGCCTACTTTCTGTCGGACGCTTAAAATGCTAATCGAAAATGCATGCCCGGCTTTCACCGCCTTGGTGGCCGGTATTGGATTGTAATTGATGAACCTTATGCCCAACCCCGAACTTCCCCTGGTCTTAACTGGCCGCGATGTTACAGCCGTCCTGGGGCCTACAAATACAGGGAAAACCCATCTAGCGATCGAGCGGATGCTTGCCCATCAGACCGGAATGATCGGCCTGCCACTCCGTTTGCTCGCCCGGGAGGTTTATCACCGTGTGGCGGACAGGGTGGGGCTGGCAAATGTCGCGCTGATTACCGGTGAGGAAAAGATCAATCCCCCTGGAGCTCGCTATTCGGTCTGCACGGTTGAAGCGATGCCCCGCCAGACCGATGTGGATTTTGTCGCCATCGATGAAGTGCAACTCGCCAATGATCTTGAACGGGGCCATATTTTCACCGATCGCATACTGCATCTACGCGGTCGTCAGGAGACGTTGTTGCTTGGTGCTGCGACGATGCGCGGGATACTCGAAAAGCTCCTGCGCGGTGTCTCAGTCGTCACACGGCCACGACTTTCAAACCTCGCCTATGCAGGTTCCAAGAAGATAACCCGCCTTCCCCCCCGCTCCGCGATAGTGGCCTTTGCTGCCGAGGAGGTTTACTCCATCGCAGAGCTGATACGGCGTCAAAGTGGTGGCGCGGCGGTGGTCATGGGTGCTCTCAGTCCGCGCACGCGTAACGCGCAGGTCGATCTCTATCAATCTGGTGATGTCGACTATCTGGTCGCCACAGACGCCATTGGCATGGGCCTCAATCTCGATGTCGATCATGTGGCCTTCGCTCAAGACCGCAAATTCGATGGCTACCAATTTCGGAACCTCTCCCCTGGAGAGATCGGGCAGATAGCTGGACGCGCCGGCAGGCATTTGCGCGACGGTACGTTCGGAGTGACCGGCCAAGTGTCAGGGTTCTCGGAGGAACTGGTACAAAGAGTGGAATCCCATTCCTTCGACGCAGTCAAGATCCTGCAGTGGCGCACGGCTCGCTTTGACTATTCCAGCCTGGACGCGCTAAAGAGATCCATTGATACGCCCGCTCCTATCGAAGGATTGACGCGTGCTCTGCCTGCGGTCGACCAACAGGCGCTGGAATATTTGTCCAACGACCCGGATGTCGCACCACTGGCCACCACGCCTGAACGTGTAGCTCTTTTGTGGGATGCCTGCGCGCTGCCCGACTATCGCAAGATCGCGCCAGCCCAGCACGCCGACATTATCGCATCGATCTATACCGACCTTGCGGATAAAGGCCATGTGAACGAGAATTATATGGCCGAAGAGGTTCGCCGCGCCGATTCCACGGATGGCGATATCGACGCGCTTTCACGGCGGATCGCCCAGATCAGAACCTGGACTTTTGTGTCTCACAGGCCTGGATGGCTTGCAGATCAGGCACATTGGCAAGAAAAGACGCGTGAAATTGAGGACAGACTATCAGATGCACTGCATGAAAGGTTGACGAAACGCTTCGTAGACCGCAGGACAAGCGTGCTTATGAGGCGCCTGAGAGAGAATACAATGCTAGAAGCCGAAATTAGCCCTGCCGGGGACGTTGTTGTCGAGGGGCATCATGTTGGACGTTTGGATGGGTTCCGTTTCACTACGGACGCCCAAGTCGATGGAACGGACGCGAAGGCCGTCAAGGCTGCAGCGCAGAAAGCGCTTGCGACGGAATTCGAAAATCGCGTCGAGCGGTTCTCCGCTTCGGCCAATGGCGATTTCGCCCTCGGCTCCGACGGGACCTTGCGATGGATCGGCGCGCCGGTTGCCTCGGTCGTCTCGGGTGAGCAAGCGCTGAAGCCTCGTGCTGTTCTGCTTGCCGATGAGCAATTGACAGGTCCGGCGCGGGACAAGGTCGCGGCGCGCGTCGATCGTTTTCTCGCCCATCACATAGATACGATCCTGAAGCCACTTGTTGACCTTGCCAATGCCGATGCGCTCGTTGGTATCACCAAGGGCCTTGCTTTCCAGCTCGTGGAGAATTTCGGCGTCCTTCAGCGCCGTGATGTTGCGGAAGACGTCCGTGGCCTCGATCAGGATTCACGTGCAGCTCTGCGCCGTCTTGGGGTCCGCTTTGGAGCTTACCATGTATTCCTGCCGGCACTGCTCAAGCCTGCGCCGGCCGGTCTGCTGACTCTTTTGTGGGCGCTTAAGGACGACGCCAAGGATCGCCCCGGCTATGGAGATGTGGTTCAGGTTTTATCCGCTGGACGCACGTCCGTGGTTACTGACCCGAGCTTTGATCCAGCCTTCTATCGGCTTGGAGGCTACCGCCTCCTCGGCCGGCGCGCAGTGCGAATCGACATTCTTGAGCGCCTCGCCGATCTTATCCGGCCTGCACTTGGCTGGAAGCCTGGAACCGGTACACGGCCGGACGGCGCGTATGATGGAACTCGTTTTGTGGTGACTCCGTCGATGATGTCGATCCTCGGTGCTACCGCCGACGATATGGAAGAAATTCTCAAAAGCCTCGGCTATCGTCCTGAATCGGTCGAAGCAGCAATTGTTGCTGCCAAACTGACAGAACTCGATACAGTGCCAGTGCCTGCCGACCCAGTGGCTGTGGTTGCCGCCACGTCGGGCCCAGCGGTCGCTGAAGAAGAGAACGTTACACCTACGGAAGCAGCCGTTAATTCCACTGAACCGTCTGCCGACGGAGAGCTCCAGCCGGAACCGATCGCAGAAACCAGTGCATCCGCTGACGAGCCTGCCCCGACTGTTGTGCAAACTGTGGCTGAAGAAGCGCCGAAGCCAATTCTGCTCTGGCGCCAGGCGCGTTTTGACGGCCGCAACAATCGCGGGCACCAGGAGAAACGCGAGCATCATCGCGGCGGACAGGCGCGCAGTGTCCAAGGCGAACAGCGCCCTGCTCGGAATGAACGCGATGCAAATCAGCAGAACGAACAGGGTGCGCGCAAGGAACAATTCCGCGGCAAAGGCAAGTCAAACGGCAAGGATCGTTTTAAGCAAGGCGATAATGGAAAGTCCGCTGGCAAGCCACCGCTTCAGAAGCGCCCGGAACGTGACGAGCGTCCGGTCAAGATCGACATGGATTCTCCCTTTGCCAAGCTGCTGGCACTGAAGGAACAAATGAAGAAATAGGGATGGTGGGCGCGTCCTCGAATCACGACAGTGCAAGGCAGCGCATTGACAAATGGCTGTTCTTCGCCCGAGTGGTCAAATCCCGTGCCCTCGCGGCCAAGCTCGTCTCTGGCGGCAGTGTTCGGTCCAACAGAGACAAGATCGATCAGCCATCGCATGGCGTGAAACCCGGGGATGTGCTGACGATCACTCTTGATCGGCGTATTCTCATCTACAGGGTGGTCTCTGGTGGAACGCGCCGAGGCCCGGCTGAGGAGGCGCGAACATTGTACGAAGACATCTCGCCGCCGCCTCCGCCCAAAAACAGCATCACTGCTCTTGACGGATTACCCAAGCGCGATGCGGGCAGCGGTCGCCCGACAAAACGTGAACGTCGGCAGGTTGACCGGTTGATGCAGAGCGACGACGACAATTCGGGTGAATGATGTTAAATTTCGAATATTGGCTATCGTGTCGAAATCCTCTCTACCAGTGGCTCGGAAGCTAAAATATTATTCCACGAAGCGCGTCAGTATGGGATAGGCGTTGCTTGTCGATTGCGTGTCGCAATGCCATGAATGGCGCCGTGAACGCCGATGTCCCTAGCTTTAAGGGAATCCCGACCGCGTTCTGGTGCCGCAGCCGTTTTTCCCCTCTTGTCAGCCCGGCATCGAATCGTTACCTCAACGGCTGACACGTGGTGTCTTCAGGAGCCAATAAATGACTTATGTTGTGACCGACAATTGCATCCGCTGCAAATATATGGATTGCGTTGAGGTCTGTCCTGTCGATTGTTTCTACGAGGGCGATAACATGCTCGTCATACATCCGGACGAGTGCATTGATTGCGGCGTTTGCGAACCTGAATGCCCTGCGGAAGCTATCAAACCCGATACCGAACCGGGCTTGGACAACTGGCTGCAGATAAATGCTGAGTACGCCGAGAAATGGCCTAATATTTCGCAGAAGCGCGATGCTCCTGCGGACGCCAAGGATATGGATGGTATCGAAGGCAAGTTTGAAAAATTCTTTTCGCCAGAGCCTGGCGAGGGCGACTGATATTTTATTCGAGTTTAGAAATAAATAACCGATTTTTATCGCAGGGCGCATCTTGAAATATTGCGCCTTTTGCGCAGGCGCAGCAAAAAGTTGATTCTAATCACTTTTCGTGATAGTGTAACGGCATATGTTGATCATTGGACGTCAAATTTCGTGGCGCTAAAGCATAAATCACCAATCGGCTAGATTTATTTCGGACTCTGCAGTTCAGGGCGTGTTGTTTGTTTGCCCATCAATCTGTTTTGTCCGGATTGCTTTTGCGTGACAATTGGCGGCCGACAAACCGGGTTCCGGTTTCCAGTGATTGGTTTGACCGGTGCGTTTTGCCGGGCGCAGCAAGGAGTAGTTAAGCGCATGACAGCAGTTCAGCAGAAAAAGACCGCCCAGCGTATCGGATTTAAGACGGGCGAGTTTATTGTATATCCGGCCCACGGCGTAGGACAAATTGTCAATATCGAGGAACAGGAAGTTGCGGGCCACAAGCTTGAGCTGTTCGTTATTGATTTTCAGAAAGACAAAATGCGCTTGAAGGTACCGGTCGCCAAGGCAACAGCTATCGGTATGCGGAAACTTTCAGAGACAGACTATGTTGATCGTGCGTTGAAGGTTGTCCAGGGACGCGCTCGTATCAAGCGGACCATGTGGTCCCGCCGTGCCCAGGAATATGATGCGAAGATCAATTCCGGCGACCTGATTTCGATTTCGGAAGTCGTGCGGGACCTTTTCCGAGCTGACAACCAGCCAGAACAGTCATATTCAGAACGTCAGCTTTATGAAGCAGCACTGGATCGTATGGCTCGCGAGATTTCCGCCGTCAACAAGATGTCGGAAACAGAAGCTGTCCGCCTTATCGAGGTTAATCTCGCCAAAGGACCGAAGCGTGGCGCCAAGGCTGAAGAGGCCGAGGTTGAAGCAGACGTCGTTGTTGAAGACGAGCAGGAAGAAGCCGCATAACAACGGGTTTCATCCGACGCATAAGAGAAAAGCCCGGCATTGCCGGGCTTTTTTATTCGCTGATGATTTTGACCTTGTCGCCGGCGGATACCGTTCCACCCGGCGGCAGTGCATTGATCAGGCGGAAGAGGTCGAGCTTTCGATCGGTGCCCATGATCTGGTTGGAGAGGCTGACCAGCGTGTCACCGGGCTTAACTGTGACGACCCGGATGCGCAGGGGCTTGGTATTTGCTTTCTCCTCCGGTGTCAGCAGGTGGAAGCTCCGGATAACCGTCTGCGAAGCCGGCATCAGCGCGGTGCTTCCTGTTGGAGCGGCTGTCAGGAAGCGGTAAATCCGGTTTCCGGCATTGACGACGAATATGTCGAATTCCCAACGATCCGCTCGGGCTTTTGCGCTTGCGGCGGGCATTCCGTTGAAAGTCGCCGCCTGAACGCTGGCATTGTCAAGACCCGTAACCCAGCCGCTGCGCATGTAATCCGTCATCGACGGATTACCGGAGACCTGCGTCCCGTCGAAGCGTATTGCCACCTCGCCCGGTCCCGTCGCCATGACCGCGTCTGCGCTGTTGTCGATAGTAAAACCCTCGGGAACGGTGAAGCTTACACCAAGCAGCGGATGAACGAAGTTGCGTCCACGAACGTAACCTTCCTCGGGGGTGTCGCCATAGAGGATACCGTCGATGCCCTGCAGGAACGAGTCACGGTCGGTCGTGCCTACACCCGGTGCGCCGATACGACGGGCATGCCCGCGCGCGAGTTCGATGCGCTGTGGTGCTGAAGGGTGGCTGGCAAGAAAGTCGAGGCTCGCATCGGTCGCGCCCGATACACTGCGGAAATCCGCATAGGATGCCATGGACTGGAGGAAGCGGGCGGCAGCGAACGGATCATAGCCAGCTTCACCGATCATCTTGATACCAATGGCATCCGCCTGAAGTTCCTGGTTGCGCGAAAATTGCGCCATGCGCAGCTTTCCGCGAATCAGTGCTTCGCGTCCGGCACTATCGTCCTGCAAGACTTCCGAAACGACGCGACCGGCAATCTGTGCTTCCTGCTCGCGCTGCTGGCGTTCAATACCGTGATTGGCGATCACATGACCCATCTCATGTGCGATGACGGCTGCGAGTTCCGCACTGTCATTGGCAAGGGCAAGAAGGCCACGCGTCACATAAAGATAGCCGCCGGGGAGGGCGAACGCATTGATATTGGGCGAGTTGAGGATGGTAATACGATAGGTATGCGTTGGATTGTCGGAAACCGTAGTCAGGTTACCGACGACTTTGGCGACCATGCGTTCGAGCTTGGCATCCTTGTATTCGCCGCCATAGGTGGCAAGAATGCGAGGATGCTGCTCGGCACTGAGCTTTGCCAGCCTGTCGTTCTTGGTGACATTGTCGACTGTCACCGGATTTGACGAAGGTCCTAACGCGTCGTCCTTGGTGAGATTGAGAACCTGGCACCCCGACAGGAAGGCAAGCAGCAGCGTTGCCGACGCAAGATTCCTGCGTCGAGCGGCTGGAAGCCATCCGTTGTAGTTGGGGGATTGGTGCGAAGCCAGAATCATGTCCTCATTGTCGTCGCGCGCGAGCAGATGCGTGTTTTAGTGCCCTTGCTAGCCCGACAAGCAGCTGTGAGCAAGAATTTCATTGTGTTCTTGAATGTGGCAACGCGTCGAAAATATGTCAAAGCGCAGAGTCTTCTGCACCGAGATATTTCCGCAACAGCGTTGGCGCCTTGGTTGAGAGCAGGTCTGCCGCCGGTCCCGAAGCAACGACTTTCCCATTGTCGAGGAAAACCAGCAAGGATTGCAGGCGCAAAGCATCGCCGGGATGATGCGTCACCATGACCACGGTCATACCGGTTTCTTCCTGCAGATCACCGACAAGGTCGAGCATCTCATGCCGCAAAGCGGGACCAAGAGAGGCGAAAGCCTCATCAAGCAAGAGTACCGGCCGGTTCCGTACGAGCGCTCGCGCTATCGCCACCCGCTGGCGCTCGCCGCCAGATAGAGCTTCCGGCTTTCGATGCTCCTTGCCGGAGAGGCCAACCTTGTCGATTGCCTCCGCAACAGCTGCCTTGTCAGTTTCGTCCAATCTGAGGTTGGGCTTTCGGCCCAGCCCGACGTTGGCGGCAACATCAAGATGCGCGAAGAGATTATTGTCCTGGAAGACCATCGAAACGGGCCTTTCGGATGGCGCGGCATGGGTTACGTCCGCACCCGCAATCACAATCCGGCCGGATTTAGCCGTTTCAAATCCAGCGATGAGATTGAGCAGGGTGGATTTTCCCGCACCGCTTGGACCTATGATCGCAGTGATGGTCGACGGTTCGATGGTCAGGTCGAAATGCATCGCCATGTCACCATAGTCGAAGTCGACCGCATCGAGGCGGATGGCCGCACTATCCTTGGTCCGGGCCTCGGTTCGGGAACGCTTAGCCAATGTTTGCGACCTCTCTCTTTGCCAGAGTGCCTGCACCTTTGTCAGCTGCGATCATCAGGAGCAAACACAGCACACCGAGGATCAATGCCAGGCCTGCCGCATCCTGTGTACGATAGCTCCCCATGCGTTGCAGCAGCAAATAGGGCAGAGTCTGGATGGAATTGTTGCCGAAGAGAGCGATCGTTCCAAGGTCGCCGAGCGACAAGGCCATCGCAAAGGCGAAAGCGACGCTCGACGGCCGCTTCAGAACCGGCCAGTCGATAAGACGAAGCCGGTTCCATCCGGTAATGCCCAATTGCGCACACAGCCTGTTGTGGCGGCTGGCCGCCGTATCCCAAGTCGGGCGCAGTATGCGAAATGCAAAAGGGATAGCCATCGCCGCGTTGACGCTCACGACCATAAAGGGTGCAAGACTGAATGGATCGACAAAATGGCGTGAGAGGATAAACCAGCCGGAGCCGATGACGATCGGCGGAATGACCATGATGAGACTTGCACCGCGATCAAGCGAGCGCTCAAACAGTTTTGGCGAGGCGTAGCCACGCCGGCTTGCAAGATATTCGCGGGCCACCACCAGCGCCAGTGAAATGATCAGCGACAGCGCAGCCGCACTTGCTCCTAGCACGATGCTGGTCAGGATTGCGCGCCAAACAAGGCTATCACCCAGTAGTCGGAGAAGATCGGCCGCCAGCCCCGAAACGACTGTTCCGCCTATGGGGAGCGCGACGAAAAGAAGACCGAGGATTATCGTGGCTCCGTCCAGAAGACGTGTCCTTAACGTTGGCTGGTCAAAGCGGCGCGTCGTCGTGTGCAGGCTGAACCCCTCCTCAGTCGGGCGCCCGCTTAGGCTCAGAACCGAAAGAACCGCAATCGTCAGGCACAATTGCACAAGCGTCAGCGAAACCGCACGGGCGATATCGAAATCGAAATGCAGCGATTGGTAGATCGCAACCTCAAGCGTCGTCGCACGCGGTCCGCCGCCGAGCGTCAGGACGATAGTGAACGATGTAATACAGAGCATGAAAATCAGCCCCGCGATTCCGGAAATGTTGCGCAGGATCACCGGCCATTCGATCAACCGAAACCGCGCCCATTTCCCCATGCCGAGTTGGGAAGAGAGTTTCCAATAGTCTTCCGGAATAGAGTCCATGCCCGAGAGCAGCAGTCGTGTCGCCAGAGGAAGGTTGAAAAACACGTGTGCGATGAGGATGCCGGTTAGACCGTAAATATTGGGAATGACGTCCAGCCCCAGCCAGCTGAACAGCGCAGCAAGCAGGCCATTGCGTCCATAGATACTGGTGACACCGAGCACGGCGACAAGGGCTGGCAGCGCGAGCGGCAGGGCGAAGAGCCGCAAGATCATTGTACGTCCCGGGAAGTCAGGATGCGCGTGGAGGGCGCGGGCAAGCGGGATGGCAAGCCCGACCGAGAGCAGCATGGAGAGCAGCGCCTGCAGCAGAGTGAAGCGGGCAATTCGCCACAGATAGCCGTCGAAGGCCGCAAAGCCTTCCGTGCTGCCACGCAGCGCTTCAACTGCGAGGCTCAAGCACGCACCGCCCGCGAGCAGCGCAAGGAAGGCGAGGGCGAGAGCCCCCGCCAATGGCTTCAAGGATATCAATTTGTTACAGGCTCATGGCTGACAGCCATTCATCAATCCAGGCTTTGCGATTCCTGGCCACTTCCTCCGGTGAAAAGATTAATGTTTTCGCCGGCTTTACCAGGTCATCAAAGGCGGGGTTGAGCGGCCCACTTGTCTTTGCCGCGGGAAACATCCAGTTGCTTTCCGGAATGGTGTCCTGAAATGCCGTGCCGGTCATGAAAGTCAGGAACTGCGCCGAAAGCGGGTTTTTTGCGCCATTCACAGTTTGCGCGGCCACTTCGACCTGCAGATAATGACCCTCTTCGAATGCAGCGGCCTTGTAACGGTCGGTCTTTTCGGCAATGACGTGATAGGCAGGCGAGGTCGTATAGGAAAGCACGAGCGGTGCTTCTCCCTTTGTGAACAGGCCGTAGGCTTCCGACCAGCCCGGCGTCACGGTCAACACGCGATCCTTCAGTTTACCCCAGGCTTCGCTGGCCTTGTCGCCATAGACGGACTTCACCCAGAGCAAGAGGCCAAGGCCGGGTGTGGACGTGCGGGGGTCCTCGATGACGATTTTCTGGCTTGGATCACCCTCGACCAGTAGCTTGAGACTGGTGGGTGGATTCTTGAGCTTTTCCGTATCGTAGATCACGGCAAAATAGCCGTAGTCGTAGGGAACGAAAGTATCGTCCTTATAGCCGCCCGGAATGTTGATCGAACTTGTGTCGATTGCGTGCGGAGCGAACAGTCCTGTCTCCTTCGCCTCATAGGTCAGATTTGTGTCGAGGCCAAGCACGACATCGGCTTTGGTTGAAGCGCCTTCAAGTCTCAGACGGTTGAGCAGAGCGACGCCGTCCGTGACCGCGACGAAGTCCACAGTGCAATTGCATTGCTTTTGGAAGGCTTCTTTGACTTTCGGCCCCGGACCCCATTCGGCAGTGAAGCTTTCATAGGTATAGACCGTCAGTTTGCCATCGGCTTTTGCCGGTCCGGCAAGGGCAAGTGCGAAAATGCCCGCGACAGTTGCAGATTTCAGAATAATCTCGAATAGCCGCATCGGCGCCTCCTAGAGTTGAAATTCAAAAGGATTGGTGCGCCGGCTTTATTGCCGCGTCTAATCCCTCCGCCGGTACAAACCGGATCAGGTTCCGCGGGTTGGCAGGATGTCTCCTTGAGCCTCTCAGCCGATCCTTTTCGGATTGGCACCCCGTTAGAGCATTGCAAAGATTAGAGATAAAGCTTTTGCCGTGCAAGCAACTTACCTTGTCGACTGAGCGATAAGTTTCCCCCTTGCCACGCCCTCCTCTTGAGTCTGGCCATTGCTTGCATGTTGGGAAGACGGGCGGTCGTCGAAGCGCGTCTTTGTAGATAAGGTATGCGATCCGAAGACCGCCCGCTAACGTTG
>NZ_JAIQWW010000025.1 GCF_020164455.1 Phyllobacterium chamaecytisi | reverse complement strand
CGCTTCCGACGAACCGCCAAAATAGAGCGGCGGGTGAGGCGTCTGATGCGGAGGGAAGAGCAGCCGCCCATCCTCGATTTTGAAATGCTTTCCGGTAAATTCCACCGTCTCGCCGCGCAGTACAGCTTTATAGATATCGAGGAATTCGCGCGTGACCTCATAGCGCTCATCGTGCGACAGAAATATCCCATCGCCCTTGTTTTCGACCGGGTCACCGCCAGTGACCACATTGATCAGCAATCGTCCCTCGGAAATGCGATCGAGTGTTGCTGTCATGCGCGCGGCAAGCGTGGGGGATTGCAGTCCGGGACGAACGGCGACCAGAAAGCGCAAACGCTCGGTCAGTGGCGCCAGGGCCGAGGCGACAACCCAGCTGTCCTCACAGCTGCGGCCGGTCGGTAGCAGCACGCCATAGTAACCGAGTGTATCGGCCGCTTGCGCCACCTGCTTGAGATAGGGCAGATCAACGGCCCGCCCGCCCTCCGAGGTGCCGAGGTAACGGCTGTCGCCATGCGTGGGCAGAAACCACAGAACCTTGATTTTGTCTGAAACTGCGATGGTCATCGTCAATCCTATAGGGCTTCAAGAAGCGATCTTGTGCGAGGGGCGGATGGAGTTGAGCGAGCGAGGGCATCAAGCGCCGAAAAAGGTTCGTCAAGCAAGCAACACAGGGACGGGCGACAAGTGCGTGGGCGAGGGCGATGCGTTGGGGCTGACCAACGGAAAGTTCCTTGGGCCAACCTACGCCATTTCGGGAAAGCTCGACCTTTCCGAGTGCTTCGCCAAATCCGCTGCGCTTTCGTTGTGGTATCCGGTTTATCCAGGCTAAAGCCTACATTTTCGGGGAATTTCAACCAGGGAAAAAGGCGCGGTCCGTGGAAGATCAGGCCGACTTGGAGAAGCGGCTCACGGATCCCATCGTCGACACCAACTGTTGTAACGCGGTCGATTCCAAAAATCAGCTGCAACGCACTCTTGCCACGATCCGAATCGCCGACCACCGTAAGGATCTCACCATCACCGACATTGAGGCTCACGTTTTCAATCGCCCGAGCGCCATTCTGATAGATCTTGCCCATGGCGTTAATCTCAAGCATGTCAGATCTCCCTGCGGAAGGAAGCGGCCGTCCTGTCGGATTATCCATTGAATGAACTACACAATGCGACCACTTAGCGGCTTCAAATTTGAAGCGGCAGAATAAATAGATAGCCTCCGGCCAAGAAGGAATGATTTACCAATCTCACGACTTTGCCGAACTGAATTTTCCGAAAATGGCCGACCGTCACATCTGACTTGGGGCACTACCGCAGCTCGGTCTTGTCGCCATCGCTCTGCAGCGTTTGGCTTGTTAACGAAAATCTCTAAAAGTGCACACTGGTGATCACTTTTTGAAAGTAAAAAGAGCGATGGAATCAATCGGTCTCAGAGAAGCGCGGGCATCGTTCTCGACGATCGTAGATGAAGCTTTCGCAGGAGAGCCCGTTGCGATGACCAGGCACGGCAGGACTGATGTCGTTTTGTTGTCCTTCGAAGAATAGCGATGAGGCGAAGGACGGGGCAATCGTGCATTGGCCACCACTACGTTGAAGCCAGAGCCGAGACTGGGTGTTGAACGTTACCAAGGGCGCTGTCATGTCTGCCCCTCAATCAAGGGATCCGTCCTCGTCAGGAAGGCTGTGCGCGCACCAATCCTTCCTCGGGATGGGCTCACCCACTAGAATTTAAAGGCTGCAACCTTGTTGTGGTCAAGCGTGAGTTCGGATTTGAAGCCGGAGCCTGTACCGCTCCGTTTGCTGTGCAGCGCCGCCCCTTCGCCGAAAACGCATTTGCTGTCATGTTCGGTCTGCCATTGCATACCTCTCGCTCGAGGCGCCGGTGATGCAAATCTTCGCCGAGCCATTCGTCGAACTATCCCGAATAAGAGGAGCGGGCTTCTTCTATCTCGTCACGCGAGATGGCCGAACCTCCGCCCCTTCGAGCTGTCGAACTCGTCAACCGTTTCGTTGCCTGCCTGATGTTTTTGAGCGCGCTCAGCCTGCTCGGTATTGGCGTTCAGCCTCCAGCTACCGACTGGGGATCGCTGATCAAACTCAATGCGACCAGCCTTTTGCTCGATTCGACGGCGCCGCTCATTCCCGGGATTTTCATCCTTATCGCTTCACTGTTCGCGCTCTTTGCTGCCTCCAATGCATCGCGCCAACTGGACTTCTCAAAATCATGACAAAGCTATTCCTGCACTCCTATGGCGTTCGTTACCAGTACCGTCATAAGCCGGGCTTTGATGTGTTTTCGCTTGTCGATCTCGCTGCACATTTAGGATTCGACAGCCTGAATGTCTCGTGCTTTGAACAACTATCTCGAAATCTCGGGGATGGATCTCGCCCATCGCTGCGATTGGCGCATCACCGACATCGTGGCCGAACAGAAGCCGACCACGCTCTATCTCGTCGTGCCACCCTCCGACATCTCCCGCACCAAGCCGCTCGTGCGCCTGGTGCTCGACCAGATCGGTCGACGCCTCGCAGAAGATCTGCATGCGAAGGATCGTCGCCATCGTGTCCTCATGAGGCTCGACGAGTCCCCCGCGCTTGGCCGTCTCGACTTCTCCGAGTCGGCGCTCGCCTTCATGGCCGGCTACGGCATCAAGGCGTTCCTCATCGCACAGTCGCTCAACCAGATCGAGAAGGCTTACGGTGCCAACAATTCTGTCCTCGACAACTGCCATGTCCGCGTAAGCTTCGCCACCAACGACGAGTGCACCGCCAAACGCGTTTCGGATTCGCTCGGCACCACGACAGAAATGCGGGCGATGCAGAATTATGCCGGCCATCGGCTGGCACCCTGGCTTTCGCATCTGATGGTCTACAGGTCAGAGACGGCACGACCGCTGCTGACGCCTGGGGAGGTGATGCAGCTTCCGCCGGACGACGAGATTGTCATGGTGGCTGGCATTCCGCCGATCCGGACGAAGAAGCGCGCTACTTCGAGGATGTGCGTCTCGGCGGACGTGTTCTGCCTACAGCAGCAAGCGACGAGTGCGTTGAACGCAGGTTGATAACAGACGACTGGTCGAATTACTACAAGCAAGGAAGGGGATCGCTAACAGACAGGGATTTTGCAGATTCGAACGCAACTCAGTCGGAAGATGGCAGCGGGAATGACGAGGCGTCAAACGCTGGCCTTCGCCGAGAGCCGGATTTGGAGGCGCGCAAGGAGATAGCACCGAACCGGTGACAGGGGCCGTCAATGAGTTCGACCTGAATGGCGAAGCGCCGGAACGCGATGCGACCTCCGACCGCTTTCGCGTAAGATGCGTCAGGTTGCTCGGCAGATATCCGTGGATCCTGGTGGTGGTGTGGAGCTTTGAAATTGTCAGGACGGACAGACAAAAAACACCGACTTTCAGTTTATCTCGAGCCGGACCTGCAGTGGCGACTCTTAGGTTTTCGCCTATCGAAGGGTAAATCTCTCTCGCTCATCGCGGAGGCCGCTATCGCGTCATTTCTCTCGCCGGATGTGGATGAGCGGGGAGAAGCGACGATCGTCAAACGCTTGGATCGGCTTGATCGGGCCTACAGCGATTGGAGCTGCGTGCCGAGATCACAAGCGAAACATTGGCCCTGTTCATCCGGTTCTGGCTGAATTCAGCGGCCGCCGTTCCGGAAAGTGGGCAGGTGGTGGCTCGGGCGAAAGGGGAGAGCGGTATGATCGATTTATCGCGGCTGTCGGTTGGCGCCTTTCTCAAGGGCCCACGCTTCGGCAGGAAGTTTCGGAGGAGAGAGATCGCTAGGGCAGTAGAGCTCCTTAACAACTCCAGCATCCTTACGACTCGGCGCAATGGCACGATGATCTTGCTGCACGCGGTTATTGAGGTACTCAGCGAAACCTCAGAAACGCCGACCGCTGTCCGCACTGATCTTGGCGCAATAATTTTGTCTTTGGAACTGAGTCGATCGACGGGACTCGTCATTTCGTTGTCGCCAGGCAACGGCGAGAAGATGTCGAAGCATGGGGTGGACGGCGGCGATGTTTCCGAGCTGCTGGATCGGTTTGCGCAGACGCAGGAGAAGGCGCGGCTCCGATCCGGGCGAGCGTTTCCAATCGTGACGACCCAGGAGGCGTGATTGGGCGGCATTTGGATACATTCGTGCTGGAAGCGAACGGGATCGAGAGTTACGTCGTTGATTCGGCTTCGATCGCTACTTCACGTCGGTGCCGGCGTGCGAAGACCGACAAGATTGATGGTAAAGCACTGGTCCGGGCACTGCTAGCGTTCAAGCGCGGAGAGCCAGGGATAATTGTGCTGCCGAACAACACGGCGACCGTATGTGAGTTTGAACCGGTGACGGAAACGCGCGGCGTCATGCAATCTGGCTCAGACCATGGATCCGAACAGACATCCAAAGGAACCGTGCTATGCATTAGTGATCAGCCTTGAGCAGAAGCCCTCGTATGAGCTTTAGCCGTGATAGATCCCCGTAGTATGCTTCGAGCTTGCAGTAACCGACCAACTCTCGCAACTAGCCGCCTAAGCAGCAACCGTCGACTCCACATATGTCTTTATTTAGGGGGAAGATCTAGGAGGCGCGCGATTGACCGAATGCCAAGATTGACGAGACGGTCGACCTGTGGACCCTCGTCGCTGAGGCAAGACTCGATCCAAAGCCCGTCGATGATCGCGAGGATGGCGATTGTCAGATCCGATGTCTCGACAGAAGAAGCGGATTTGCCTGCGTCACGCATCACCTGCGCGATCAGCGGCTCGGTGGCGCTTCTCAAACTCGCATAGGATTCGTCCCTTACGCTACCGATCAAAGGATCAACACGGCTTTGACCGACGAAGGTACCCCAGAGTGCCAGCATTCTGTACTCTGCTGCTTGGCCCTTCAGGGTCGCTTCTACAAAGTTATGGAGTCGTTCTCGCGGCGAACCCTGAGCGGTTGCCAAAGCTTGATACGCTGAGCTTGTGATCACCAGCATTACTTGTTGATAGGCGGCAGCAATTAGGTTTGCTTTGTTTTCAAAGTGATGCCGAATCAAGCCGTTGGTGACGCCAGCGTGTGCGGCGACCGAACGGACAGTGGTGCCCTGGATGCCGTATTCGAATATACAATCCAGGGTAGCTTCAATAAGTTGGTGGCGGCGCTCCGCTTCGGGCATTCTCGCAAAACTTCTTGCCATAGACGTTGTATCCTCATTCTACGATCGTTTTGGAGCGTCTATGCGATCTATTCAAGTCGAACAAATTATGCGCTTGCATAATAACTCTGACTCTACTAGTACTGCATGCGCGCTGCCGATGTCGCCAGCAGGCTAAAATCCAGCATCTCACCACGCCAACTAGACTTGGCGTTCGCGAACGCTGCACGTGCAGAACCACCACCTCGAATCCGGGAGCACGTCCGGCTCTTCGTTTCGACATGTCCAACTTCAGGGTTCACATGCAGAACTTCTACGAAACCACCGTCTCCCGCCAGCTCTATCCGCAATTGACTGGCACGCTCGACACACAGGTCTGCATCATTGGCGGCGGCCTTGCCGGCCTTTGTACCGCGCTCGGACTGGTCGAACGCGGCGTGCGTGATGTTGTTGTACTAGAGGGTGAGCGAATCGGCTTTGGCGCATCGGGCCGCAACGGCGGATTCGTGTTCGGGGGCTATAGCTTGGACGCCGCCGACCTGCTGCGCACGCTCGGCCGCGACGAGGCGCGATGCCTCTATCGGCTCACGATTAAGGCTGTCGACCTGATCCGCGCGCGAATTGCGCGATACGGAATCGACTGCGACCTCGCCGACCGGGGAGTGATGCTCGCGAACTGGTTCGATGATCGGACCCGCCTTGACAGACTTCGTGTGTTAATGAAACGCGAATTTGACGTCGACTGGGAACCGGTCGAGACGGACGAGCTGCGTGGGCGGCTGAAGACTGCTCGTTATCATGGAGGCCTCTTTGAGGCCAACGCCTTCCATTTCCATCCACTCAAGTACGTGCTCGGCATTGCCAAAGCGGCAGTCCAGGGCGGCACCCGCATTTTCGAGCAATCTCGGGCATGCGCGATTGACCGCCAAGGCGCCAGCTTCGTCGTACGCACGGCCAAAGGCGCGGTGTGTGCGAAGGATGTCGTATTCGCGGGCGGTGCTTATGCCCGAGGCGTATCGCCCCGCATCGAGCGGGCGGGACTGCCGATCGCAACCTACGTGATCGCAACCGAGCCACTTGGTACGCGTCTGGCGGACGTAATCGACGCGCAATATGCAGTCTATGACACCCGCTTCGCGTTCGACTATTACCGTCCATTACAGGACACACGAATTCTTTGGGGAGGTCGGATCTCAGTGCTCAACCGCGATCCAGAGGCCATCGCGCGACTGCTCAGGCGAGACCTCATACGCGTGTATCCACAACTCGCCGATGTTAGGGTGGATCACGCGTGGGGCGGCTTGATGAGCTATGCGCGTCACAAGATGCCACAGATCGGCCGGGACGCTGATGGGATCTGGCACGCGATCTCGTTTGGCGGACATGGGATGGCGCCGACGACGGTCGCCGGGGAAGCGCTCGCCGCCGCGCTGGCCGAGGGAAGGCCGGTGCGGGAGAGCTTCACTGTGTTCGGCCTGAGCCGCACGTTTGGCTTTGCGGGCCTCGCCGCTGCGCAGCTCACTTACACCGCGTACCAAACACGCGACATGCTCGCCGCATACTACTACTGAAAGTCGCGCAGTGATCCGATTGAGTCGCTAAAGGGTGTGGGCGGATCTGTGAGAGGCCGTATGAGCTACGAACTTCGCTCTCGTAAAAAGCTTGCTAATTATGGCTTTCGTCTAGCACAAGCCCGCTTCAAGCGTTCTTACTGCTTCTCGGCTTAGGACGTGCTGGGATACTTATCGAACAGGCGAGTTGATCGAATGGCGCCTGTACGACACCGAATACCGTCATTTTTGGAGAACTGGTCGTAAATTTGTAGAATCGGCGAAGCATAGGGTACCCGGAGGGAATTCCAAAAATCTCCTCCACTTTTCCCGAAGCCGGAGCCGCGTCAATAATGAGGTCGGTATTTACGACCTCATAGCCGTGACGTTCCAGTGCCGTCGTGACGAAAACTTCACCGAATTCTTCAGTTATGGCATCGCTCAGATCTGAGGACAGATAAGTCGCATCGTACATGAACGGCGCGCCGTCAGCATAAACCGTCTTACGAACGCAAAGCAAAGCGTCGGCTGGTGGGTTGAACGAGTTCATTGCTGTGTCCGAAATCTTCTCTCTCGTAATCGAATGCAACTGAATCGTTGTGCCTTCATAAGAAGGCGCCGAGATATCCAAGCGGCGCAGGACACGCGTTTGCTTCTTTACATAAGTTCCCTTGCCCGCAACTGCCACTAGTGCTCCGGCCGATTGCAGATCACGTAATGCACGTTTGATTGTGATTGGACTAACACCGAATTCCTCCCCGAGCATGGCGGCCGATGGGATGATTGCCTCCTGCTGGTAAGTCCCGTTGCTGATGCGTGCGAGAATCTCCTCCCGCACAGCTTCGTGCAGCGACGCCGAGGGCCGCATTGGAATATTGATCATAGAGGCTCTCCCGTCCCAAGCGCGGTCATTTCACGTGGCGATACGAAAATATAAGGCATAAATATTCCCAATTCCTCTTGGAATACCTAGTAGCCTAACTCGTTCACGTCAAGGTTCTGGTGGCCGCGGCTCAGCCGACGCTTTCGACAGACGGCTCGATGCCTGGTTCTGCTACCGTTCGGAATAGCGAAGGAACACGCATTGCCCGGTGATGCACCAGGCCGCCGCCATGAAGGGGATGTCGACGCCACGTTCATTTGGACCAAACACGAACCGGGTTTTCGCCTTGCCAGGGGTTTCGGTCAGTCCGCGAACAAACCCCTTGGCCTTCTCCCTGGGTATCGTCGTAACGAGGACATCCGTCCGGGTGCCCCTCGTTTGCAAATGATCCGGCGGCCCAGAAAGACGAAGCCATATTGACGTGGATGATATGGGTTCTCTCCATATTCAGCGTCAATTCAACTTGTCTCCGTTGACAGAACCGCCCGCCTCCCATAAGAAAGTTACATTATAGGACTTTAAGTCCTATTATCGGACCTTGGAAAACTGAATGGAAAACCGCGAACAGAGCCTGTCGGTACAGAAGGCGCTTGTAATATTGGAGCTTATCGGCGGCGCCGATGAACCGGTAACCGTGACCGAGATCGTGAAGACAACCGGCATTAACAAGACGACGGTTCTGCGGATTCTGTCGACGTTTGGCGAGGAACGATACATCGAGCGCGACAAGGCGTCGGGCGGCTATCGTCTCGGCGTTAACCTGATCGCCGTGGCCCAAAGAGCACTCCGGCAAAATCCCCTGATTATCCGCGCCAAGCCGATTCTGGATGAGATCGTGGCCCTCACCGGGGACAGCGGGCTTCTGATGACCCTCGAAAGAGGCATGTCACTTTGCGTTGAACGACGCGCCTCGACCACACCGATAAAGGTGGTCGGGACGGATCTAGGCACGCGCTCGCCGGTCCACGCGGGTGGCGGCCCCTTCGCTCTGCTAGCCTTCTCTAGCGACGAGTTCGTGGACGAATACCTGTCGAAGCCGCTTCAGAAGGCTACGGCCAAGACGATAGTCGAACCTGCCGCCGTTCGCGAACGTATTCGTGAAGCGCGTGAGCGTGGTTATACCATTGGGTCGGAAGACTTATTTGAGTACATCGTCGCAGTTGGCATCCCAATCCGCAATAATAGGGGACAAATGCTAGGTAGCTTGAGCATTGGCGGTCTTGTTCACCGTTTTCCTCATGAGCGGTGCATAGAACTAGGAAGGAAACTTATCGAAATCTCCGCACGACATCTCCGCTGAGTGGTTAAGGGGGCAATCATGAAGCGTCTCATTCGTGCGGCAGCTATAGCCTTGCTGGAGAAGGCCAGAATCTCGCTGGCATAGGAAGCTAGCAACAAGTCGCATTGGGCGAGCACTGTTCCGATTACCCGCCGGGCCCACACTCTAATTCTGTTGCGAGGCGATGATCCAAAACGGCCCGCTCAGCTTTCAAAAGACACCGTTTACGTCGAAGGCCACCTGTTCGACCGGCCAATAAACAACCAGTCATGGAGAACTAATGATGAATATATCCAAGTCCATGGTGTCCGCCCCTCAGCCGGAAGCGGTCGAAGCCGCCGTTGACATCCTGCGCGCAGGCGGTAACGCATTCGACGCGGCGATCGCGTGCGCGTTCGTACAAGGTGTCGTCGATCCTATGATGACCGGGATTGCCGGCTTCGGCAGCATGGCGGCCCTGTCCCGCACTCTCGGCGTTCATGAATATATCGACTTCCACGCTCCAACACCAGCTGCGGCGCGCGAGGACATGTGGGCAGACCTCATAGTCGGAGAAGCCCGAGACGGTTTTGGTTTCATCACCAAAGGCAACGTCAACGACATCGGCTACCAGTCCATTTGCGTGCCAGCTGCGTTGCGCGCCTACGAGAAGGCCCACCGCAAATTCGGGATGCTCCCATGGCGCGACGTGATGGCCCCGGCCATCGAGTGGGCGAAGTCAGGTTATGTGGTGAGACCCCATGTCGAGTCTTTCTGGTCTGACGAAGGCACCATGGGCCGAGTGTCCAACCAGGAACGCCTGCGTTACACGGCTGCGGGCAAGGGGCTGTTCTGTCGGGAGGACGGTTCTCCCAAACGGATCGGCGATACCATTCATAATCCCGATCTGGCCGCTACTCTCGAAGAGATCGCTCGCAACGGCGCCGACGCCTTTTACAAAGGCGATATCGCCGCACAGATCGATGCCGACATGAGGGCCAACGGCGGTTTGGTGTCGCGTGAAGACCTGGCCAACTATGAAGCTCCGACCCACGCGCCGCTCTGGGGCGACTATCGCGGCTATCGGGTTTCGACCAACGTACCTCCCGGCGGCGGCATCATGCTTGTGCAGATGATGAACGTCCTGGAGAACTTCAATTTGCGCGCCATGGGGCACAATGCCGCCGAGTACATTCGCACCGTCTGCGAGGCCATGAAGGTGGCGACCGCCGACAAGGATCGGTATATCGGCGACCCGAAGTTCCTAGACGTCCCGCTCGACCGTCTTCTGTCCAAGGACTATGCCGCTCAGATCGCCACTGACATCAGTGAGGGCAAGAAGGCGACCGTACCGCGGTTCAATTCCGGATTCCCGTCAAAGGACACCACGCATCTCAGTGTCGTCGATCGTGACGGCAACTGCGTGTCAATGACGCATTCGCTCGGCATGCCGTCGGGCGTCGTCACGAAGGGCCTAGGTTTCATGTATAACGGCTGCATGGGCGTTTTCGACCCCCGTCCGGGCAACACCGGCTCCATCAAGCCGGGCAAGGCCCGCTTCAGCTCGATGTGCCCGTCGATCATTTTCAAAGGCGATGATCCATACATCGTCATAGGTGCTCCCGGCGCGACGCAGATTGCCATGGGCGTGCTGCAGGCCGTTCTCAACGTGCTCGACTTCGACATGAAGGCAAGCGACGCGGTTGCTGCTCCGCGGTTTTCAGCGACCAGCGATCTTATCGACGTTACAAACCGTATTCCGCGGCACGAGACTCGCAAACTCGAAGAAATGGGCTATCAGGTGGAACGCTCACCAAAAACCTACGGCGTCGCACTTGTCCATGGGATCCGCATCGTCGATGGCAATCCCGATGGCGGAGCCGATCCAGGCAGCGATGGCATCGTGCTAAGCGCCGCCTGAACTGCAAACTGATTGCAGCTTGCTCTGATGCAGTAATCGCTACAGGCGATCGGACACCCTTTCGTTTCCTGCCAGTTGACGTCATTGCTCGGTCCTCGCGGCTAGACGCTGGTCGAGCTGACGAACTCGCGCGGCCATCCGCCTCACTTGGTTGTTGCTCCCACCTTCTGGCAGGTTCTCATGCTCAGTTCCTATTTGAGCATGAGCGTTATGTGTGCTCATATCCGGCGGCTTTTAATAATTTGAGCATTCCGTTGGCGAGTAGAGGGACGGATTGTCGAGAATGACGACGTCGCCTAGAATCAATGTCTGTGCCAATTGGGTCTCGACATAGGTCTCGAAGATGGGGCGGCTCATCGGCCGATCGACGACGAAGGGGAGGTCAGCCCTTGGCATCTGAGCCCGGCGATGAAGGTCTGCGTCTTCCAGTGACCGAAGGTAGCGCAGGCGCTGGCCCTTTCGGCAGCGGCCACGCAGACACGTCATATTCGTCGTCGTGCCGGGGTGAGTAGACCGGAGGAATTTCACTTGCCGGCCTCTCGCAGAACGATGCGTGAACCTCTCGATTCGCTCCCATCAGGTAAATGCGTTCGTTCCGAACGTCTGCCAATGTACGAAAAGGTCCCGCCTAACTCGGTGAAGCTGCCGCAGGAACTGCGACGCCCGAGTTTTGTGAGCCGAAAGCGCTTGTACTTTCGCATGATCCAGGCGTTGAGCTTCCGATTGACATAGTCAGCCAACGGCGCGTCCACCGTGCAGCGGTCGGCCAGTTCGGCGGCAAGCTCGGGCATGGTGATATCGTCCTGCTCACAGACCCGGCGCATCAGGGGGTTGCGGATCAGTAACGCCAGCCGCCTTCTGGTTTCGCTGCAAGGCGGCCTGTTCCACGCCATACTGCCATCAGATTCATCACGAAGGACACTGAACGCCGAAATAACCGGCGGCCGCATGTCGCGACCGACCAGCATCTACAAAAACGATATGTCGGCGAGTCTAAAGCCTAAACGACATGACAGGAAGAGAAAGCCGCATTGGGCTGAAACCGAGTTCATCCCAAGCATGGCGGTCGATGGATGATCGCCTCCGGCTGATAAGCCCAGCTTTCTGATGCGCGCGAGAAACTCCCTTGCGCATAGCTTCGTGCAGCGAAGTCGAAGGGCCGCATCGGAGTATTAATCATAGGGGCTCTCCCGGCCCAAACGTAGTCATGTCACGTGGCGACACGAAAATTTGCCGCATGAAAACTGGCCCAGTTTGAACTGGAATACCTAGCCCGAAAAATTCATGGGGGGTTGGCGGATGTGGTGCAAGCCGTTGAAATGACGTAGGATTTGGTTGCTTAAGCCGATCCGAACCATTTCCCGGAGACCACACCCGCCATGAATGATCATACGCTGCCGCTGAGCGGTTTGTCATCTGTCGGCGGCAAGTCCGTGATCGCGCGTTTCGACGGCGGCATGCTATCCTCCAACAGTGGCGTTCTGGCTCTGGCCGAGGTGGAGAAGCGACTGCTTGTGGCCGACCGTCTGGCGCGGTGCATCGAGGATCCGCGCTGCCCGGACCAGATCGTCCACAGCCTGGCGGACATGATCGGCTTTCGCATGAAGATGATCGCCGCCGGCTACGAGGATGGCAACGACGCCAACCGGCTGCGCTCCGACCCGGTCTTCAAGATGGCCCAGGATGCGCTGCCGTCGGGTCGGGATCTGGCGTCCCAATCGACGATCTGCCGGCTGGAGAACCTGCCCGATGTGCGCTCGCTGCTCGCCATGGGCCGGGCGATGGTCGATCTCTATTGCGCTTCCTTCCGGCAGGTGCCGAAGCGGATCGTGCTCGACATCGACGACACGTTTGACGCCGTGCATGGCGGCCAGCAGCTTCGCCTCTTCAACGCCCATTACGACGAATATGGCTTCCAGCCGATTGTAGTGTTCGATGGCCAGGGACGGTTCGTCGGTGCGGTCCTGCGGCCGGCCAAGCGGCCGGGTGGGGCTGAGATCCGCGCTCACCTGCGCCGCCTCGTGCGGGCGATCCGGAGCAACTGGCCGAACACCCGGATCCTGATCCGGGCCGACGGCCACTACTGCAGCCCACTGGTCATTGACTGGTGCCGCGCCAACGCCATCGACTTCATCTTCGGCCTGGCGCCCACCACGACCCTGCGCAAGCATGTCGCTGACCTGGAGACCAGCACGATGGCGCGCTTTGAAGCGTCGGCGAAGACGGGCAAGGTCCGCCGCTTCAAGGAGTTCGTTGACGGGGCCGCCAGCTGGAGCCGCGTCGAGCGCATCATCGCGCGGGTCGAGGTCGGCGCCCAAGGAGCCGATACCCGGTTCATCGTCACCAACCTTGCAAGCGGCAAGGCCAAGGTGCTCTACGAGGATGTCTACTGCCGGCGCGGAGCAGCCGAGAACCACATCAAATCCTGGAAGACCCATCTCGCCGCCGACCGCACATCTTGCACAAGAGCTGCAGCCAACCAGTTCCGGCTCTTCCTGCACGCCGGCGCCTACTGGCTGATGTGGGGCCTGCGCGCCGCGATGCCGAAGCGCTCGAGCTTTGCCGTCGCGCAATTCGACACGCTGCGTTTGCGCCTCATCAAGATCGCCGCGCGGGTGGTCGAGATCAAGACGCAAATCCGCCTGCACCTGCCGACATCCTGCCCCGACCAGCGCATCCTGCGCATCGTTCTCGATCGCATCCCGCGGCTCGTGACATAGCCGACGGGGCGCCGACGCCCCGAAACGAACCCGCTGACCTCTCAACCCGCAAACCCCGCCTTCCATCACGACGGATCAACCCCGGCGCCCGTGAGGCTTGTGAAAAAGCATCGCAAGGGCAACCACATCGCCGCTTCAGGCCGCCAAAAACTCATCGCCGTGCATCAAGGCGGCTAGTAGCCTGCCTTGGCGCCGTCATGGCTCTGTTTCCCCGGGATAACGAAAGAGGATATTGACATGGTTGGCATACCTAGTATATTTGCCTGATCACTGAAAAAGGGGAACTCAAATGAAACTGGACAGGAAAAAATCCGTTATGCTCCGCCGCAGCGCGCTGTTGGCGGCGGCATCGGCGCTGTTGATGTTCGGCCTCCACGCCTTCCCAGCCAGCGCAGAGCCAATCAAGGACCGCGTTCTGAAGGAAGGCAGCATTACAATCGGCATAGCCAACAATGCGCCTTGGGGATTCCTCGGCGCGGATCAGGATGTCACAGGCATTCAACCCGACACCGTGAAGGCCGTACTGGGACCGATGGGTCTCAAGAAAGTGGATTTCGTCGTGTTGGACTGGGGCGCGCTTATTCCGAGCCTCCTATCAAATAAAATCGACGCCATAGTCTCGGGGATGGCCATCACGCCGCAACGCTGCGAACAGGTCATTTTCAGCAATCCGGATATTGCGGTAGGCGACGCCATTTTGGTGTCGAAGGGAAATCCAAAGAACATCCACAGTTATGAAGATATTGAAAAAAATCCTGCGCTTCGCCTCGGCGGATCACGGGGCAGTACGAATTCAGAAAATGCGATCAAGGCAGGTATTCCGAAAGATCGAATGCAACTTTTCCAAGACGATCAGTCCGCATTTGCTGCCCTTCTGGCTGGTCGAATTGACGCATACACCCTCACATCGCCAAGCGTTATCAATGCTTTGAAGGATCCGTCGCTCAAGGAAAGGCTTGATAGAGCGGTACCATTCACCGGCTATGTGCAGAATGGAAAGGAATTTGCCAACTATGCTGCGGTGGTCTTTCGGCCGGAAGACGGCGGGCTCAGAGACCTATACAACGAAAGTCTGGCCGAACGGAAGCAAGATGGGGCTCTCGCAAAGCTGGCAGAAAAATACGGTTTTAGCGCAACAGAGATCGCATCTCCCGATGTGACCGCCAAGAGCCTCTGCGGCGACAAATATCGGTAAGGTGTGGAGCAGCGAGCATGAGCTTCATTGAAATCGTGCTTGGCATCCTGCAGGGGGCCGGTGTCACAGCAGAGGTGACCCTTTTAGGGTTGCTGTACGCGGTACCATTCGCCCTCGTCGCAGGGGTGCTACAGCACTTCTCGACGGGCACGTCGCGCTGGACGATTACTATAGTGATAGAGTTCTGGCGAAGCACATCGGTGCTCGTCCTCCTCTACGCATTCTACTATTCGCTGCCAGCCTTCGGAATCGAGCTTTCGGCTGTGTCAGTGGGGGCTATGGTCCTTGGCATGAACGCTGGAGCATATGCAAGCCAGTCTGTGCGAGCGGCTTTGCAATCTCTTGATCGTGGGCAATGCGAAGCGGGACTGGCCTTGGGGTTGGATCGCCTTACCGTCCTTCGAATGATCGAGCTACCCCAGGCGCTTCGAAATATGATCCCAACATTTGTCAATGAAGCCATCCAGCTCATCAAGGGCACTGCACTTGTATCGCTCATCACTCTGACGGACATGACGTTTCGAGCGAAGCAAATAGCTCAGTTGTCCTATGATCCGGTAGGAATCTACTCCGGGCTGCTGCTCTGCTATCTTATCATTTGCTATCCGGTCAGCCTGCTCGGCCGATACCTGGATCGGTCTGCGGGAAAAGCGGGAGGCCGTATAAATGGATTTTGATTTTGCTTTCGCGCTCAAGATCGTACCGCGTGTCCTGGAGGGCGTCGGGAACACCATATTGGTGGCGGTCCTCAGCTTTTTTGGCGCGACGCTGCTCGGCTTTTTTTGGGAAATGCTCCGGCGCAGTCATAAGGTGGTGCGCCCCGTCACACAATTCGCGATCGACGCAATCCGATCAACTCCGGCACTGGTGCAGATCTATTTTCTGTTCTTTGTATTGCCTTATTACGGCATTGTACTGCCTGCCCTCTTCGTAGGGGTATTTGGTCTCAGCTTCTATTATTCCGGTTACATCTCGGAAGTTTTCAAGGCCGGAATTGATGCCATTCCCGCAGGGCAAAGTGAGGCAGCGCTGAGCTTGGGTCTGGGCAGATTTGACACAGTGCTATTTGTTGTTGCACCGCAGATGTTGCGCAATATTGCGGCACCCCTTGGCTCGTACTCGATTGGCATACTAAAATCCACTCCACTACTCGCAGTCATCGCCGTGCCTGAAATGCTTGGGAGCGCCCTTGATGTTGCGTCCGACACCTATCGCTACGCCGAGCCAATGTTTGTGGCGGGAGTACTTTTCTTGATCCTAGCGCTCATTGCGGCCCTCTTGGTGGCGGTGTTGGAGCGGCGACTGGGCGTGCTCAGCACGTCTCACTAAAAGGTGCGGCAAAGGCTGGGTATTGAAACCGCCGGAGGAGAGCAAATGGCATTCGAATTCACAAAATCCGCAACCGTCGTGCAGTTCAACGAAAAGGCCAACAGTCAGCCTGCAGTGACGATCGAAGACGTGTCAAAGTGGTTCGGCACGTTTCAGGCGCTTCACAACGTCAGTTTGACTGTCGCGGCCGGCGAACGGCTGGTGATCTGCGGTCCATCTGGGTCGGGCAAGTCAACCCTTATCCGCTGTATCAACCAGCTCGAAGAGCATCAGGAAGGGCGCATTGTCGTCAATGGTACTGAATTGCGCCCGGGGATGAAGGGGTTGGCAAATGTGCGACGTGATGCTGGAATGGTGTTCCAGCAGTTCAATCTATTCCCACATTTGAGTGTTCTGGATAACTGCACCCTTGCCTTGCGAAGAGCTCGCAAGATACCTAGGGACGCGGCAAATCAAATCGCTATGGAAAAACTCGAGCGGGTTCGTATCGCTGAGCAGGCCAACAAGCACCCACGGCAGCTGTCAGGCGGTCAACAGCAACGCGTGGCAATCGCTCGGGCACTTTGCATTATGCCGAAGATCATGCTTTTTGATGAACCCACATCGGCGCTTGATCCAGAAATGGTCAAAGAAGTCCTAGATGTGATGACTACGCTCGCAAAAGACGGCATGACCATGATTTGTGTGACCCATGAGATGGGCTTCGCTCGTGAGGTCGCCGACCGTGTGGTGTTCATGGACAAAGGCGCCGTAATCGAAGAGGCTGCTCCCCAGAAATTCTTCAGCAGTCCGGAGCATGTTCGGACCCAGCAATTCTTGAAGCAGTTACTGCATTGAGATGCATGCTATCCCAAATGAAAAGGCTGCGAATGCGGAATTTTGCAGACAACAGTGCTCCGTCGGAAACTCCTATTAGAACGCGGGAACAGCGGATCGGCATGGTCTTTCAGCATTCCTCATTTATACCTCTGCTCCCAACAACATCACCTCCTGAGCAGATATTCGGACTGCCGCGCAAGTGCGGACGCAAGAATTCCTTACGAAAATGTTGTGAGCAGGTGCGATGAAAAGAAACACACAGTTGGACGACACACTTTGCGTTATTCCGCCGGAAACACCGTTAGAGGGTTTTGTTAGCCTATCGGTCCCGGTATATCGCGCCTCGACAATCGTTTTCCCGGACGCAGCCTCATATCGCAGCAGAGGCAATCGCGGGCCAGATGGCTATAGTTACGGCCTTTCCGGGACGCCAACGACCAGAACTTTGGAAGCCCAGATTTCTAAGATTCACAATGCAGAGCGGGCAATCATCTTACCCTCCGGGCAGGCCGCAATCGCAGCCGCCATGTTGACTGTTCTTAAGAACGGCGATCACTTGCTAGTCGCGGACAACGTTTACCCCCCAGTGAAAGACTTCGCAAACGAGGTCCTTTCAGGTCTGGGGGTCGAAACCGAGTTCTTCGATCCAACCAATACAGCCGACTTGCAGGCCAGACTTCGGCCCGGACGGACGAAGTTGGTATGGGTCGAATCACCCGGCTCGACCACGATGGAGGTCTGTGACCTTCCGTTCATATCGCGATTGAGCAAAACTTCTGGAGCGCTGGTTGGTTGTGATAACACCTGGGCGACGGGACTCCTCTGTAAACCACTGGAACTAGGCGTCGACTTTGTTGCAGAGGCCTTGACGAAATATGTTGGTGGTCATTCAGACGTTCTGTTGGGTGCAATCATTCTGCGCAACATGGAGCTATACAGAGATATTCGGAACACGCTGGGTTGCCTTGGTGTCGGAGCGTCGCCCGATGACTGCTCTTTCGCCTTGCGCGGTATGCAGACTTTGGCCCTGCGTCTGCGTCACGTCGGTGAAGTTTCCGAAGAGCTGGCACACCGGTTAGCAGAGAACGAACGTCTTTCTGTGTTGCACCCTTGCCTGGCAAGCTGCCTCGGGCACACTCTGTGGCAACGCGACTTCAGGGGCAGCTCAGGTGTTTTCAGTTTGAGACTCGATGGCGTTGCTGCGGACGCTGTCGATCAAGCTTTGGATAGCTTGAAAACCTTCGCTATCGGTAATTCTTGGGGCGGCACGAGAAGCCTCCTTGCGCCCATGGTCATTGCTCGCGACCATCATGCTATGTCTTTCAGCGAGACAACCTATTTGCGGGTGAGTGTTGGCTTGGAAAGCGTAGATGATCTCTGGAGAGATCTGCAGCGAGTGGCGGACCTCCTGCGGTAGTCGGATTGTCAATTCGGACCGTATGGAGCGTGTCTAAACTATCGCAGTCCATCAAAGGGCTGTCGATAGTCAAGGCTTACGCCGATGCGACGATCGGACCCCAGGTCGCGTTCAGAGTTTCTCTGGAACTTGCAAATAAAAGGTATATCTGGTATAACAAGTTATAAAACACTGTAGGGGTCGATCCAGTCTGCACTGAACGGCCTCCCGCGTCTGGCAACATCAGCGGATAGGATGTGCTGTGGGGCTATAAAGCCGGCCGGCACTCGGTATTCACAATCATCAAAAGGGACGCGTATGTCGGAGACAATGCCACGTTGGCCCGAGAAAAAAGAAGTTAACGAGCGAGTGGCCCAGCTTAAAGGGAGCATGCGCGACGCTGGATTGGACGCAATCGTACTCACGGCCCAGCATAATTTCGAGTATTATACGGGCTATAGAACTTTATTCTGGCTGTCGGACACGCGGCCTTTTTTTGCAGTTGTTCGCCTCGACAAACCCGGCATATCGATTGTGCTTAATCAAGGTGAGCGACGGGATTCGTTCAGCAGAGACAATCCAGATGTCCATCTGGTTTCCTATCAGGGCTTTACTCAATTCGCTTTGCAGGCGACAGCAAACTATTTGGGTGACCTGCCGAGAGGCTCTTCAGTTGGCCTCGACTATGGCCGCGATATGAACGGTCGAGGATCCCTTTCATTGATCGATTCCTTACGGAACGCGCCTCACGAGTTTGCGCTCGTGGAAGCCGCCGATCTCATTTGGCGGCAGCGTGCGATCAAGAGCGAGCATGAGTTCAGAGCAAAGCGCACAGCATGCAGCATTGCTACTGATGCATTTTTCAACGGACTGGCCGATTTAAGGCTGGGCATGACCGAATACGAGTTCGGCCAGATTCTCAAGATGCGCATGATCGGCTTGGGAGCAGACAGCGTCGATTGGCTTCCCGTCCGTTTTGGTCAGGAAGGCATGGACTACGCGGCGCCTAATTCGGATCGCCCGCTCCAACCAGATGATTTTGTTTGGGTGGATATGGGGGTCCGCCGCGCTGACCAGATCAGCGACCTGAACAGAATCGCTAAGACTGGTAAGCCAACGTTTGAACAGGACGATATTTATCGCTTCGTGCGGGATGTCACACTTCGCCTGGCAGAAGGGATCCGCCCGGGAATGACGGGCCATGACGCATTTGCGGTTTTTGAGCAACTATGGTCGGCCCGCAACTTTTCTCAAAGGGGAAAGCTCGCGATCGCAGGGCGCGTTGGACATGGTTCGGGGATCGCATTGACGGAACCCCCGTCGCTGATGGCAGGCTCGTCAGAAGTCATCATTGAAGACATGGTTTTGCACGTGGAGCCGAAACTTGAAATTGCCGGAGGCGTTTTCCAGGTCGAGGAAGTATTTCGGGTTACCCCAAATGGCCCCGAATTCCTAAGTACCATCTCTCCATCCGACCTGCCTTCAGTGGGGTTGTGAGGACCGATGTCAACTTGCATGACTTCTTCGCCAGAAAAGAAAAACGGTCCAAAGAAGACACCCGTTTGGACGACAATCAACTTCGACGCGCCTGGGATGCAGACGGACTTCGCGCGTGTTCCATACTCTTCCAACACATCTGCTTATGGCTGGATTCCTGTGCCGATGGTTTGCTTCAACGGTGGCAAAGGGGGGGCGACAGCGTTGCTAACAGCAGGGACGCATGGCGATGAGTACGAAGGGCAAGTCGCTTTGCGTAGGCTGGTTCACGAACTTTCTCGGACGGAACTAGAAGGTCGGGTAATAATTCTGCCAGCGCTCAATCAACCGGCTGTAAAGGCGGGTTGCCGCAACTCGCCCCTTGACGGCGGTAATCTTAACCGCCTCTTCCCTGGGAGTGCGAACGAAGGCCCTACTGCGGCAATCGCACATTTCGTGGCCCAAGAACTGTTCCCACTCGCGGACCTCATAATCGATTTGCATTCGGGCGGCAGCTCTTTGGATTATCTGCCGATGGCGCTTGCCCATCCCGGTCGCAGTGGGCCCGAAGCAGATGCGATTAGGCGGCTATTGAAGTGTTTCGGCGCTCCCTACAGCGCTTTAACCGATGGTTCAGGCGGCGGCGGAGGCTCCACCCTTTACGCAGCGGCCGAGCGACATGGGATTGCTGCGATAACTACAGAGTTGGGCGGCGGTCCGACGCTCTCCGAGCAGGGTCTTTCGATAGCTGAGGATGGTCTCAGGCGGGTCCTGCGCGATTTTGGGATAGCGTCAAGTCTAAAGTGCCGTGAAGCAGCTCCGACTCAATTCGTCCGATTCCGCAATCGAAATGGAACTATCTACTCTCCTTGCGACGGATTGTTCGAGAGTTTCGTGAGGCCGGGGCAAAACGTTACAAGTGGTCAGTGTGCTGGCTTCGTACATCGAATTGACGATGTCTCCACTCAACCAACTGAGATTGTTTTCAGGTCGTCCGGCATTGTTGCGTTCAAACGCTTTCCCACGCTGACCGCTACCGGAGATGCGCTGATTGGTCTCCTTAAGGCAGATGCGGCCTGACACGGTCCTGTCGGCGGTTAAGCAGATGACGTGGAACGGCCCTTCTTGCCTGAGACCGGAATACTTGGGCACCCACTCGTTACAATCCGGTTGCGCAAGCGCCGGTCGGAAAGCGTCGGCACTGGGTCGAGTAGCTGGCGTTGGTTCCGCTCTCGGGACTACCGATGGCTAGAAGAATGCTCGCAATGAAGTTTTTAAATTGAGTAGAGCAAATGCGAACGGATGCCGCAAAACCTATTTGGGGAGACGAAATCCTGCAGAACGACCGTCCGACTGGTGTCCGAGCAATGGCTGCTGCTTGCAAGCAATCTTCAGCGTTGGCTGATAGGAAAAGCGGAGACCAAGAGCGCGCGTAGCTCCCCGCCCTGGCAATTGGGACCAACATGTTTGGCCCACAAACGCTACTGCTGGCGAAACCAAGATGAGGGGAAGGATGCAATGGATCTACGTCATCTCCGATACGTCGTTGCCGCTGCCCGCAACGGGAGCTTTAGCGCGGCTGGACGAGCTTAACGTGCGGCAACCGATCATCAGCAAACGCATCCGAGAGTTGGAAGATGAGCTCGGTGTTTTTCTATTCGACCGTGCGACATCGGGTGCCCGTCTGACGCCCACTGGCGAAGAATTTGTTGTTGGCGCCCGGCGCATCATCGAGGGGTTTCAACGGCTGTCCGAACGGGCCAAGGCCAGCGCCGCCGGCTTGGGTGACCGCAACGACTTCACCACACGGCGGAAACCACTGACCTGATGCTACAGCTCGCCGCGGCGCGCCGCGGGGTGAGTGTCGTGCCGGACTGGTTGCTCAAGGAGGAGGGTGGCGAGCTAACAATCCGTGCCGCGCGCGGCTCGGCGCTGAGGGCATTCAGAAGTGTATTCACCTTGGAGTAAGGTGAAGAAGATGTCGACTACATCGCCGGATTCTTGAGCATGGCGCAGCAAAAACGCCACATCGCGAGATGACCGTCATTGCACATCAGAACCGCGAAAATACGTGGCTATAAACGCTGTGGGATGCATATTTGCGGTCAACGATCCGCCGTGCTGATGCAAGCAGAGGGTCTGCCGCGCGGCCGCTCGGGTTCCGACAGGGCGCGCCGAATGGGTCGAGCACCCCGTTGGTTTTGCGGAATTGCTTCAGAGGCGGTGAGCGGATCTACTCCTCAAACACAGAATCGCTGGTTCAGTTCCTTTCAAAATCAGACTTGAAGACATGTGGCCCCCAGCTTCGGTACGTCACGTTCCATCAATCGCAGGAATCGATGGTTGCGAGCCACCGCAACCAACATGCGACGAAAAAACATCGGTAATCCCGAAGGTTACTGGGATTTGTGCGCTTACCCCATATCGCCTTTGCGATCCTCCCTTCAATAACATCAGGTGCAAATCGGGCTGGTCATCCGGCAACCAATGGCGATGCGGAAAACGGCTGGGCGACAACGAGAGGGCGGTCGTGGGGCGCCTGATCCACATCGACCCGGCCGCTCTCTCAGCTCGGCTCAAGTGGCTGCTGATCCCTCCACTGGAGTCGCATCTATCGCCCGAACACGTCTTCCTGCCCAAACGTTTAGGCTTGGGGGGTGAAGTAACCGCGCGACGGTGTCTCGTTGGTGGCGCGGATTGGGCCGCTTAGCGTAAAGGCAATCAATGGTATTATACTCTGTATCGTCCCGGATTGGCCTGCCATGCGGAATGGGTCGCCTTGTCGAAAAAGGCGATTGTCTGATCCGATTGCTGGCGGCTCGTGCCTGCAGAATTTCGCATTCGCGTTTTCTTCAGCTCGATGTCGAAGAAATCGTACTGGTTCGCATTCATGAATTGATGAGCCAGGTCAATCGCGCCTTTTTCATCTACACCTCCAGACGTCAATGCAAGGAGTGCAAAGCGCATATTCGAAAATTGGGTCATGGCACCGCCGTGACTGGCGTTTTTGATGAAGTGGGCGGAAAGTTAATGAGGCGTGGCATGGCGTTCAGCAGCGCGCGTGTGTAGGGGCTCGCCAGCGCACAAAAAATGTCCGAGGTCGGGCCTCTCTCCTCGATGCGGCCGCAGTGCATGACAATCACGTCGTCAGCCAATGCGCGCACCACCCCAACCTCGCCGACTACGTTCGGCCCGTCCTGCGCGAACTTGCGGAACAGACGGATGAAACGGCTGCCTTTTACGTTAAGGACGGCAATCGCCGAATTTGTCTGTTTCGGCATCATGCCGACCGAATGTTCAGACACTACCTCGAGGAGGGAGCTTCCCTCACACTCGACAAAGGTGCAACGGCACGCATCCTCATGGCCTTCTCCGGGGAACCCGGACCTTTCTACGACGATATTCGCGAGAAGGGCTATTATATTTCTTTGGGCGAACGCGATCCCGACAATGGAGCGATCGGTGTTCCCGTGTTCGCAGTTGAGAACAGTCTTGCTGGATCGCTTGGCCTAACTGTTCAGATGCAGAGGTTCACGCCCGAAGCGCAGATTCCTTATCTTCAGGTTATGAAGCAATCCGCCGCCGACTTATCCCGCACCCTGAGTGCCCATACGAGTTAAAAAGACCAAACCGCTGAAGCGGTTCTTCCTTTGTTCAAGCGCTGTCTACACTTGGGTATGACTATGATCGGCCCACGCTTTGCGGACGGAAGAGTTCCCTCATTGCCGCACACTCATTCATACTTACCTGTCCAACTGAATGAGGTCATGGAGACTTTTTATTAGACTCAGCATCATTGTGTCGCCCGTTGGGCGGCTGGTTAAGATGAGGTCTTACCTGAAGGTCGTTCAGGTTCCCGTACTCTTTCAGCCCCATGCACCCATCTGCTTACCCAACTTTACCCAATTCGCTACCCTCTTTCGCAACTTTCATCCAATTCCTCAGCTATTCCGGTTTCAGGCGAACCTGGGAATGGAGGGGTGAGCCGTGAACAATTTGGCTGAACGCCGAGGGAGGATAGCATGCGCAATTCAATGGCCGCCTTTCGCAACGATGCGCGTCGTCGTATGAAGAGTATATTACTAGGATCTCTACTACTCACCACAACCGCGGCGGTAACAACCTCGGCTGAGGCAGAGACTATCAACTGGCGTCAGTTCGAAGGAACGTCAATCACCTGGGCTTATGACATTCATCCTTATGCCGATGCTCTGGCCGCCGAACTGCCGCAGTTCGAGAAGCTGACAGGCATTAAGGTCACGCCAGAGCTTTATCCGGACGATTCCTATTGGAACAAGCTGACGATCCAGCTGACGACCAAGTCACCTGCATGGGACGTTGTCGGTACCGGCATCCAGCCCGCATGGGACCTTGCGCCCGGCGGATTATTGGAGCCGCTGGATCAATACCTCAACGATCCCAAGCTGACCGACGCAGGCTACGACTACAATGATTTCTTTCCGTCTCTACGCACGGCACTCACCTGGAAGGTCGAAGACGGCCAGATCGCGACCGGCGAGGGCGGGCACGTCTGGGCCATCCCGCACGCGTTCGAGAACATCCAGCTCTTCTATCGCAAGGACATCCTCGACAAGTACAAGATCGCGGTTCCTGCCACCCCACCCGAAATGGCCAAGGCTTGCGAAACGTTGAAGGCCGCCGATCCTTCAATCACTCCGCTGGGCGTCCGTGGTGTCCGCTTCTGGAGCAGCATCCATACAGCAGCTGTGTCCATTGCTCGTTCATATGGCGTGAAGGATTTCGTCATGAAGGACGATGTCCTCGATACCGGTCTCGACTCGCCTGAATCGATCGCGTTCCATAAGGACTACGTGGACATGATCAAGAAGTGCGCCGCGCCGTCCTTCGCCAATGACAACTGGTATCAGGTCGTCGACGGGATCTCCTCCGGGCGCACCGCCATGGCGATCGACTCCAACATGTTCGGCTTCTGGAACGATGTCGCTGGCAAGCCAGCATCCGGAAAGATTGCCTTCGCTCCGCCGCTGCATGCGCCGAACGCGAAGAATTTCGAATCCAACATCTGGATCTGGTCGCTGGCAATGAACTCTGCGTCCCAGAAGAAAGGGCCCGCCTGGCTCTTCATCCAGTGGGCGACTTCCAAGCAGGTCGCGCTTGCAGGTGCGGTCGGCGGCAAGCTCGTCAATCCGCCGCGTGCATCCACCTGGAATGACAAGGCTTGGCTCGACTACGCGGCGAAGCCCGAGTTCAACAACTTTGTCGAAAGCTTCAAAACAACGCAGGACCGTGCTGCACTGGCATTCACCCCGCGCGTCGGGTTCGGTGAGGCCATGAATGCCTGGGCGGTCGCCATGCAGAAGATGGTGAACGGCGACGACGTGGAGGCCACGCTGAAGTCGCTGGCTGAAGAAATCCGCGCTGGTATGTGAGCATGAAGGGCGGCAGCTTGCTGCTGCCCTTCCTCACCACGATGGAGAATTTCATGATGACCCCCCATCTTTCAAAGGCGGTGATGCCTGTCGGAACCGATACGCTCGCTGACAGAGTGAGTAGTGCCGGCAAGTCCGACAGCCAAACAGAGCGGACGGTCGACTGGCTGAGCCTTGTCGTCATCGCTCCTGCTGTCCTGATCCTGCTCGGTTTCCTGCTTCTGTTCTTTTACGGGGTTTACCAATCGCTAACCGACCTGCGTCTCGGGCGGCCCATTGTGCGGTTCGTCGGCTTTGCCAACTACACCGCGCTCATGAAGACCACGGATTTCTGGAACAACATCCGCGTGACCGTCACCTACGCGGTTTGCGCGGTGCTGCTGCAGGCACTTCTTGGATTAGCGATCGCCAAGCTCTTTGCCTCTGGGGTTCTTCTCGCGCGCCTGTTAAGACCAATCATCCTGCTTCCACTCGTCCTTCCGCCCATGAGTGTCGCCCTTATGTGGACGACGATGATGAATCCCCAAAGCGGTATCCTGAACTATCTGCTCTCGCTGGTGAAGCTTGGGCCATTTTCATGGATATCTGATCCGGCGACAGCACTGCTGTCCGTGATCCTGATCGACGTGTGGACCTATACGCCCTTCTTCACCCTGATTATCTTCGCAGGTCTGCAGGGCATTACAGACGATCTGCGCGAAGCCGCGCGTATTAATGGCGCGAAGGCGTGGGCGACGTTCACGAATATCGAGCTGCCGCTCATTGCGCCATACATTCTCATCGCCGGTGTCTTCCGCGTCATCGAATCTCTGAACCAGTTCGACATCATCTTCGGGACGACGCAGGGTGGTCCTGGCAACTCGACCGCCGCACTCTCAGTGCAAGCCTATTTCACCGCGTTCCAAAATCTCACCTTCGGTCGCGGTGCTGCTTTGATGGTCGTCAACTGGCTTATCGTTTTGATCGGCGCGTTCCTGATGGTCAAAGCCTGGCAAGCGGTTCGCAGCCGGGTGAGTTAAGGAGAGACCAATGGATTTTACACGCTCACCCGCCACGACGTTTGTTCTGAACGCGCTGGTTGCCCTTTGTGCCCTGATCCTCGCTTTCCCGCTCGTCTGGATCGTGATGATGTCGCTCAAGACACAGACCGATGTCATGGCCTGGCCGCCGACGTTCGTCTTCACGCCGACATTGGAGAACTTTCGCGTCTTGTTCGACGTCGCGCAGGCCGGGGCAACGAGCTACGGGACGATCAAGGTCGATTTCCTGAGCCCCATCATCAACAGCGTCGTGATCGCTCTGGGTTCGGTTGTGGTCTCCCTCATCGTCGGCGTGCCTGCCGGCTACGTTCTGGCGAGAAGAGACATACCGTTCAAAGAAGACATCGCCTTTTTCATACTGGGCTTCCGGTTTGCGCCCGTGCTGCTGGTCGTGATCCCGCTGTTCAGTCTGTTCCAGTCGATGGGGCTCTACGACACCTATGTCGGCATGGTCTGGGTTTACCAGGTCATAACACTACCGATGATCGTCTGGCTCACCCGCTCCTACGTCGAGGACATTCCGAAGGATATCGAGGAGGCGGCGGCGATCGACGGCGCGAAGCCAGTGCGCGTGGTGCTCCACATCGTCCTTCCGCTCCTGAAGACGGGACTGATCGGCGCATCGCTGCTGGTCTTCCTTCTCGCCTGGCACAACTTTGCACTCGGCCTGATGCTGAGCTCGACCAAGGCTCCCGTTACCGTGGCCCTTTTGAAGCTGCTCAATCCCGGCGTTCAGTTCTACCCCGTCATGGCGGCCGGACTCGTCGTCACGATGATCGTTCCGGTCATCCTGATCGTCGTCGGGCAACGCCACCTCGAGCGTGGACTTACCTTCGGAGCGGTCAAATGAGCGCGACACCCGTGATCTTCTTCGGTACGACCAATCTCGATCTCTGCTTCAATGTCGAGAGACTGCCGACGCCAGGCGAGAGCCTCATCGGATCGCTCGTCCGGCATCCTGGAGGGAAGGGCGCCAACCAGGCGGTCGCCGCAGCGAGGCTGGGACTGAAGCCCAAGCTGTTTACCCGTATTGGTGACGACGAGGCTGGCAGTGTCCTCATGGACTCGCTTTTGAACGCCGGCGTCGTCACGGACGCCGTACAGATCGCAAGGGGCGAGGTTTCCGGCTCGGCGCTCGTCATGGTCGGCGACGATGGCGGCAACATGATCGTCATCGATCCAGGGGCCAACGCAAACGTTACGCCTGAAATTATTGATGATGCCGCGGTTCATATCGAGCGTGGTTCGATCGTGGTTGCGGAAATGGGCCTACCCATTTCAGCTCTAGAGCGGCTCTTTTCCCTCAAACCGCGCCTCGGCTTCCAACTCATTTTCAATCCGGCACCCGTCAGGCAGGGCTTGTCCCGCGAGACGTGGTCCCAAGTGGACTTTGTAACCCCGAACGAGTCCGAAGCCTTTGAGCTTACAGGAATCGAAATCACCTCCATGGAGGCAGCGGCGCAGGCGGCCAGCGCCTTGCTCGGGCTTGGCCCGAGAGCAGCGCTCATTACCCTTGGCGAACGTGGAGCCATCTATGTCGACAGTACGCAGACGTTTCTTGTTCCCGCTTTTCCGGTTGTCGTTGTCGACACGACGGCAGCGGGTGATGCGTTCAACGGTGGTTTCGCCGCCGCGCTGTCGAGAGGCGTTCCAATCCGTGACGCTGTCCGCCAGGCCATGGCTGTAGCTGCACTGTGCGTGACGCGCCGTGGTGCTCAACAATCGATGCCGACCGCAGCCGAGGTCGACGAATTTCTCAATCACAAAACTTTACTGGAGTTATGATGACATCACCACTTTTCTCAATGTCGGGTAGCACGGTTCTTGTGACCGGGGCAGGCGGCGGAATTGGCGCGGCGATCACGGGTGCTTTCCTGGCAAACGGTGCGACCGTCATCGCCACCGATGCCAACCAGGATGCGCTGGAACGGGCACTTGCCAAGGTCGAGGGCGGTGATAGGGCCGTCACCATGACCATGGACGTCACGAGCGAGAAGGAGATCGAACGCGTGATGGACGCTGTGGCTGAACAGTTCGGACGGCTCGACGCTCTCGTGAACAATGCCGGCATCAAGTCGACTGAATCCCTGCTCTTTGGCGATAAAGCAAAGATCGACCGCACGATGGAGATCAATTCCGGGGCGGTACTCCTGTGCTCGAAGCTCATAGTGAACCGTTTCATGAAGGAGGGCGGCGGCCGGATCGTCAACATCGGGTCTTCGCTGTCATCGCAGGGCGCGGTGTTTAACTATCAAGCGGGAGGCGCGGACTACTGCTTCTCGAAAGCGGTGGTGCATGACCTTACAAGGTTGCTCGCCTACGAGTGCGCTCCATACGGCATCAACGTGAACGGTGTAGCACCCGGCATCATCGACACCCCGATGCACGGACGGCCACGTGAGGAGACGGAAGCCCGCCATGCCGGGCGTATTCCGCTCGGCCGCGTCGGCTCTCCCGAAGACGTAGCCGGGATCGCCGTCTTTCTGACAAGCCCTGCCTCTGCTTATATTACGGGGCAGATCGTGCACGTGAACGGCGGGATGTTGATGAATGGTTGAGCTCGCAAACACCATGGACTGGCCGCTGGTAAAGGGCATCGTGTCTGACCTCGACGGCGTGGTTTACCGCGGCAGGACGGCGATCCTCGATGCGGTCGAGGCGTTTCGGAACTGGCAAGCGGAAGGGATTCCATTCTGCTTCGTCACCAACAACTCAACCCACACGGCAAAGGACGTCGTCACCAAGCTTAACGGCTTCGGTCTGGAGACCACGCAGGACAACGTCGTAACCTCGGCGGCGACGGCAGCACAATTGATCCGCCAAAGCTATCCCGCCGGAACGCGCATCTACGTGGTTGGTGCACCGTCTCTTAGAAAGGCGATCTTGGACGCGGAGCTTGTGATTACCGACAAGCAACCCGCTATCGTGATAATGGGCCTCGACCGTGAGATCACGCATGAGAAGCTGCGCATCGCCGTCGACGCGGTTCTGAAAGGAGCGGTGCTGATCGGCACCAATCCTGACTTGCTGCTGCCGACACCGACCGGGTTCGAGCCTGGAGCGGGTGCAATCCTCACCGCCGTTGCGACAGCGGCACGAGTAAAACCCATCATCGTCGGTAAACCCGAGGTGTACATGATTGAGGCAGCGCTATCACGGCTCGGCACCGACAGGGCTACGACCCTGATGATCGGCGACCAGATACCCACCGACATCCAGGCTGGGAAGCGGGCAGGCCTTTGTTCGGTTCTCGTGACAACGGGCGTGCCGCCTGTCGAGGATCCATCACTGCAGGCGCCTGACTTCATCATATCCAGTCTTAAACAGATTCCGTTGAAGCGCTGAAATGGGCGCGCGGTATACCATGGGAGGAAACAATGGCTGAAGTTCGCCTCGAGGGAATTCGAAAGGCCTATGGCACAGTTGAGATCCTGAACGACATCGATCTCGAAATCGCGCATGGTGAGTTCGTGGTTTTCGTCGGCCCGTCAGGTTCTGGCAAGTCGACGCTCCTGCGCATGATCGGGGGACTGGAGAAGATCTCGGGCGGAACACTGAAGATCGACAACAGGGTGGTGAACCTGATGGATGCTGCCGATCGCAACCTTGGCATGGTGTTCCAGAGCTACGCACTTTATCCGCACCTGACTGTCCGCGACAACCTCGCGTTCCCGCTACGGATGGCGAAGCTCGGCAAGAATCAGATCGCCAGCAAGGTGCACGACGCGGCCGCGTTGCTGCAGATCGAGCACCTTCTCGACCGCAAGCCTAAGCAACTCTCGGGTGGGCAACGGCAGCGCGTCGCCATCGGTCGGGCGATCGTCCGCGAACCTAAGGTGTTTCTGTTCGACGAGCCGCTTTCCAACCTCGACACAGAACTTCGCGTGCAGATGCGCGTCCAGATCGCCAAGCTCCATCGGCAGCTGGGCAACACGATGATCTACGTTACGCACGACCAGGTCGAGGCCATGACCATGGCCAATAAAATCGTTGTGCTTAAGGACGGGCGTATCGAGCAGGTCGGTAGTCCGCACGACCTGTACCACCGCCCGGCGACCCAGTTCGTCGCTGGTTTTATCGGCTCGCCCCGAATGAACTTCTTGCCTTGCAAGCTGAAGGCCAAGGATGAAGCGCGAGCCGAAGTCGCGCTTCGCGACGGATCCTCTCGCTGGCTTCCCGTACAGGCGGGGGCTGTCGAGCCTGGGCAAGCGCTGACCCTTGGAATTCGTCCTGACGATTTCGTTGCGCCCTCGGAAAGACCGGGTGAATTGGTCATCGAGATCGACGTCGATTTCGTGGAGCACCTCGGCAGCGCGACCTACCTCTACGGAGCTGCATTCGGGGAGCACATCGTCGCCCGCTCGCCTACCGATCATTTTCACGCGGGAAGTGGAGGGCGGGTGTCGCTCGCGGTTACCCCGTCAGACTGTCATCTATTCACGGAGAAGGGAAAGGCGCTGTCACGACTGGAGGCGCCCAGAAGCTGGAGTTGAAAATTCAAGCGGAATGCCTGATCCTGACAAGAACGTTAGATCTTAGGAGGCGTGACGACCATTTCGGGCATCCGGCAGTTTCTGGGTAATTCCCGCTCATTCATGCTGGGAGCTGCTATCGGCTCCGGCATGACGGCGCGGGCGGCCGAGCGTGCTGGCGCGGATTTCGTGCTTGCCCTCAACGCCGGCCGTTTTCGGGCGATGGGAGGATCGTCGCCGGCATCAATCCTTCCCATTCGCAACAGCAACGCGTTCGTCGCCGGCTTCGGCCGGTCCGAGATCCTGCGAAGCACCAGGCTTCCTGCCTTCTTCGGTGCCTGCACGTTCGACCCCAGACTGGACCTCGACGACTTCCTGGACAGGCTCTGTCGATGGGGCTTTGCGGGCGTCACCAACTTTCCGTCGGTCATTCATCTCGACGAGCACCGTCGGTCAGTACTGGAAAGGTGCGGACTTGGCTACTCCCGTGAGATCGAGCTCCTCGTGAAGGCAGCCAAGCGCGGTCTGATGACGATCGCCTATACCCGTACGCAAGTTGAGGCGCGGCGCATGGTGGAGGCTGGCGTCGAAGCGATTAGCATGAACTTTAATCTCAACCCGGCGGAAACCGGCCAGTCTTCCTCCTCGATCGGACTTGCGGAACTTGCCGCGCGCACCAGAGACATAGCGCACACCGTTCACGCGATCGATCGCAACGTCGTTTGCCTTCTCGGAGGCGGACCGATCACCAGGCCCGAGGAACTGATGGACGTCTGCCGGGAAACCGGGACGCAAGGCTTCATCGGCGGCTCATCGCTCGACCGTGTACCCCTCGAGATGTCGGTTCTTGAGATGACGTCCGGATTCAAGACCATCAACGTCCTGCGGGAGAAGGTCGACCTTCTCGAGCGGCAACTGCAGCTCAACGGGTATCGCCACGGCGTCGTCGCGCGCTCGGCTTCGATGAACAATGCCCTCGACGCAGCAAAGCGTCTTGCGAGCGGCGCCAACCCTGTTCTCATTGTCGGCGAGCCAGGCACGGGCAAGCGGCGTGTTGCCTCGCTTGTCCATGCGTTGGGAGCGCGAAAGCATCGCAAACCCGTCATGTTTCCGTGCCGTCGGTCTCCTGGCAACCAGAATGCGATCGCCCTTTTCGGATTGGAGGCGGACAGGGACACCCGTCGGCGGCTCTCCGTGTTGGAGACCGCGACCGACACCTCGCTCATAATCCTTCACCTCAACGAGCTCACGGAAGAGGGGCAGGAGCAACTGGCTGACTTTCTGGAAACCGGGACATTCACCGCCGTCAACGGTGTCGCGTCGACCCGCTCGGAAGCCAAGGTGATCGCCACCTCCACGATATCGACCGGGGCAGGGCTCGAAACGCTGCCGATCAGTCCGAGGCTGCGGGCCGCCTTTACCGGACTGGAAATCCTGTTGCCGCCGCTTCAGGACCGGCTTGAGGATTTGCCGGCACTCATCCACCACTTCACCGTGGAAACGAAGGGCGACGCAGGAACAAGCGCCCTCGCGATAGAGAATTCTGCGTTCCTTGCACTGGCCAGCCACTCCTGGCCGGGCAACGTCCGAGAACTCAGGCATGTCGTCGAACAACTGGCGACCTTGGCGCCCAACGTTCCGATCACAGCGGACCGGCTGCAGCCGATACTGGGCATCAAGCCAATCCCGAAGGAAGCGACAAACCTCTCGGAACGTGAATGGATAATAGACGCGCTGCGGCGCAACAAGTTGCACCGCGGCAAGACGGCGCGTACTCTCGGTCTTTCCCGGAAGACGCTCTATAACAAGATCCGAAAACTGCGGATCCTGGATTAGCCAGCATCACCAGTAGTCTTCTTTCCCTGAGCCTGATCAGGGGGTCGTCTTCAACGACCAGACAGACGATGAAGAGAGACCAGGGACATGGAAGGCCTCAAGTTCCATCCGGCTGCCGACGGGATGTGCCAAGGTGTCCGGCGGGAAATAGATGATCCCATCCAGCAAGTCCGCCAGACGGTTCTGAACACTCGCGATCTCCTGTGTCGAAGATGCAGTGTAGACCAGCCTCAGACCCGTTTCGTGGTACCATTTCAGCCGATCGATCTCGATTGTGTTAGCGGCCTCAGCCGATCCAGCTGTTTGGGTGCCTTCCGCAAGTGAGGCCGGAGGAAAATTGACAACGCCGATGAAGCCCTTCTCCTTGAGAAGGTCGGCAAGGTCTTCCCACAGAGTGAACGGGTCGATCATCATCATCGCGGCGTAATAGCGCTTTCCTTGCACGGATGTTGCATCGCGAAGCGCCTGAAACAGCTCTGCATTCCAATCGGTCACCGGCAGTGTCGCCATTACAAGCGGAAAACCTTGCGGAAGGGTGCGAAGCGAGGGAGCGAAGATATAAGTCTCGCTCTCGCGAGAGCTGGAACCGTCATGCGCTCTTGCGGCGATATGATCGATGATCATCCATGTACCCAATTTTACCCATCTCCTGTCCTGCGCGCGATTTAACTGCGCGCCGTCCACGTCTAATGCTGGCTCAAAATCGCCTAATGCATCGAAGCGCGCAAGGGAGGAAGAGAGATGGATCGCATATGCCGGGCCGGCAGCGGCTGCATGGCCCGTCTGGGGCGGAAAGAATCGTGACCCAGGCGGGCTTCAGGACGGGTGCGGTCGCAATCGTTGCGACGATGGACACCAAACAGGCAGAAGTGTCCTATGTTGCGGACATCGTGCGGACGCGCGGCAGAAAGGTTGCTCTCGTCGATGTCGGCACCTCCAGCGTCACTGCCGGCAGGTCGGGCGACCCGGCAGCGCTGCTTGCCGATATCGGCCGACGTGCCCGCGCCTCGGTCAACGACCTGCACGCCGAGGGCCACATCACGGCGGTCATCGGCATTGCGGGCGGCAAGGGAAGTGCGGTGTTCGGCGAAGTGGTCGCCGATCTTCCCTTCGGTTTTCCAAAGCTCCTTGTTTCGAGTGCGCGGCCAGCCTTGCTCTCCGAACTCGCGTCCAAGAGCGACATTCTGTTTTATCCCACGCTCGTCGATCTCTTCGGCGTCAACGGTTTCACCAGTCGAATCCTCGCGAACGCCGCGCATGCGATTGCGGCTATGCACTATGCGCCACAAGATCAATCTCGCAGCAAGCTCGTGGCAATCACCGCGTTTGGGGTGACGACACCAGCAGTGAACCGGTGCGTCTGGCTTCTGTCGGAGAAGAACGTTGAGGCGATCGTCTTTCCGGCCAACGGATCGGGCGGCCGCAAGATGGAGGCCCTGATAGACGCGGGCGAGTTCGATGCTGTCCTGGATTTGACAACGACCGAGCTTGCAGATGAACTCGCGGGAGGAACTGCAAGTGCAGGACCTGATCGCCTTACGGCGGCTGGACGCAGAGGCATCCTGCAGCTCATCGCGCCCGGTGCCGTCGACATGGTAAACTTCGGTGTGCGCTCCAGCGTGCCCGAGCGCTACGCCGGGCGAAAATTCTATTCCCACACTCCATACACCACCCTGATGCGGACGACGTCCGAGGAAACTTACGAGATCGGCCGCCGCACCGGGCTGAAGCTTGCCGCCGCCAGAGGTGCCTCCCATGTCCTTTGGCCCTCAGAGGGGGTCTCTGACTATGACCGGGATGGCGCTGTGTTCCACGATCCGGAGGCGAACCGGGCGTGGCTGGCAGGGCTTCGCAGCACCCTGCCAGCCACGATCAACTGCCAGGAAATCTCCTGCCATATCAACGATCCAGCTTTCGCGGAAACCGCCGTCGGCTGGATTCTTCAGAACATTCGAGAAGGGGTTGCAACCGATGAAAATGTTTGAGCGCTCGGAGATTCTGGCATCAATTAACGAACAGATTGCCAAAGGAAACCCGCTCCTTGCAGCGGGCAGCAGCTGCGGCCTGGTTGCCAAATGCGCAGCTCTCGGCGGAGCCGACATGCTGGTGGTCTATAGCACTGGCCTATCGCGCTTGATGGGCCTGCCGACAAGCAGAATAGGTGATTCCAACGCGCGCACGATTGAGATGGCCGCGGAGATAAGGAATGTCGTTTCATCTGTTCCAATCATCGGCGGTGTCGAGGCATGGGACCCGGTACGTCTGGATCTCGACACGCTGCTGGATAAGTTCTGGGCTGCCGGCTACTCCGGCGTGATTAACTACCCGACGATCTCGACCATGGGAGACAAATGGCGCGACCGCCGCGGCCGCGTCGGGCTGGGTTTCGAACGCGAAGTCGAGATGATCGCGCTGGCGCGGAAGAAGAACGTCTTCTCTCTGGCCTATGTCGCTTCTGCGGATGACGCCGCGGCGATGACCGAAGCGGGCGCGGACTGCATCGTTCCTCATGTCGGAGCAACGCGTGGGGGGCTTGCCGGCCATGAAGAAGGCCAGGCCATCCAGGAAGCGATATCGAAGATCAACAGGATCAACGATGCAGCTAAGGCTGTTCGGCCGGATGTCATCCTGCTTGCTCACGGCGGCGCCATCGCCGAGCCGGAGGACACGGCGGAAGTCTACCGGTCTACAGACTGCGTCGGTTTCGTCGGCGCCTCATCAATCGAGCGGATACCGATCGAGAGAGCGGTACAGGCTGTCGCAAAGGCCTTCAAGGCCGTGCCCATGTCTCCCCGCTCATGACCTAGAGCGCCACCAAGTTTCCGTTTCACGAGAGTTTGTCATGTCCGAAGTTGCCACCCCACTTTCTCCCCAAGAGTCCGTCAAACCCGCATGGGACGCGGTTTATGACGTCGTTTCTGTCGGAAGCGGCGCAGCCGGCCTGTCGGCCGCCCTGTTCGCCGCTCAGGCCAACCTGAAGGTTCTCGTCTGCGAGAAATCGTCGAAATTGGGGGGAACTACCGCGCTGTCGAACGGGATGATCTGGGTTCCGTGTTCGCCTCAAGCTGTGGCCGCGAAGGTCCAGGACAGCATTGAAAACGCCAGGACCTATCTCAAGAACGAACTCGGAAACTACTACCGCGAGGATTTCGTCGATGCGTATCTGACTGATGGTCCAAAGGCTCTCACGGAAATTGAGAAGGGGACGGACGTGAAGTTCACGCTCGCCTCTGCGCCCGACTATCACTCCAGCCAGGTGGGTGGTGTTGATTCAGGCAGAGCACTGAGCCCAGCCCCCTATGACGGCCGCTGGCTTGGCAAGGATTTCGATCTGGTTGGAGATCCGATCCGAGTGGTTCTCGGCGGCATGATGATTTCCTCCGGAGAGGTCACGAAGTTTCTCAATCCATTCAAGTCCCTGGACTCGATGCGGCATGTGCTCCGCCGTGTCGGCCGTTATGCTCGCGATCGGCTGCGCTACCAGCGCGGCACGGAGTTGAGTGGCGGCAACGCGCTTGTTGCCCGTTTCATCACAAGTCTTCGCAAGCGGAAGGTCGACATCTGGACGGAAGCTCCGCTGGTTCACCTCGTCGTGGAAGACGGCCGTGTCACCGGCGTCGTCCTTCGGCGCAATGGCCGCGATCTACGCATCAAGGCTGCGCGTGGCGTCATCCTGGCGACAGGCGGATTTGCGCGCGATGCCAAGCTTCGGGCCGCCTTAAGCGGTGCCCATCAGCACGATGACACCCTAGCGCACCCGGACTCGACCGGCGACGGGATCAAGCTGGCTGTGGAGCTGGGCGGTGCTATTGATAACAACGTCGCGAGCGCGGGCTTCTGGACGCCTGTTTCCTTGCTGCATGGAAAAGGAAGAACGCAGACCGTTCCATATGGCTGGCTTGATCGCGGCCGGCCGGGCGTCATTGCAATCGGACCAAACGCTCGGCGTTTCGTCAACGAATCCAATTCCTATCACGACATCTGCCTGGCGATGTTCCAGAGCGGCTATCCGGCCGACAAACGGTTCTACTTCATCTGTGACCACGAGTTCCTGAAAAAGCGTGGCATGGGACATCTTCTTCCTTGGCCATGGACGCGCAGCACAAAATCATATGAGCGGGTAAACTACATCCAGGTCGCAGCCACAGTTGCTGAACTTGCGCGGAAGATCGGGGTCGATCCATCTGAGCTGGAAAAGACCGTGGCCGAGCATAACACTCATTCAAAGAGCGGTCTTGACCCCTATTTTCATCGCGGAGAATCCGCGTTCAATCGTTTGCTCGGAGACCCGTCGGTCGGAAAACTCAATCCCAATCTCGGTCCTATTACTGCGGGTCCGTTCGTAGCGCTCCGAATCGTGCCGGCGACCCTCGGAACTGCAGCTGGGCTTGCGACGGACACTTCCGGTCGGGTCCTGAAGGCTGACGGCTCTCCGATCGACGGACTTTATGCTTGCGGCAACGACGCAACGTCGCTGATGCGAGGACTCTATCCAGGGGCGGGCATCACAATCGGCCCGGGAATTGTATTCGCTTACAGGGCGGCCAATGCGATCGGAGGGCGCGTCGACTAAGAAATAGCTCGACCGGATCCTAGCGGCTGCAGCGATATTGCGCATTGCCACTTCCGGCTTGTCTAAGCCGGAGGTGCGTTTGTCACGTGGCTGGAAAAGGCCGATTTTGTTATCAAAGTCAGACTCTGCACACGAATGATCACAGACCTCCCAAGCGTCGTGCAGAGCACCCTGGCCCCGCAGCGAAATGCGGGGCCAGACGTTCGCCCTAATCGAACAACAGTCGTTTGAAAGGTTTGAAGCGGGCCTGGTAGGCTGGGTTTGCATGTTCCAAACCAGCCTGAAGCGCTATTCGTACCCAGCCTCATCCCTTGAAATACCCCCCAACAGTACGTCAAGCGCGAGTCGATGTTCCGGTCTATCGCAAGGTCCTCTTCCATTATTGGAGATGTACGCAACTTTACCCAAATCCCGTTCTGAAAGATCGAATGTGACTGAATAATGACGGATAGCTTCTTGCTGCTGCGGCCCGGAGGGGGACGCATTCAAGGCCAACGAGCCAGTGGGAGACTATCGATGATGATTGACAGTATGAAGTTCAACCGGCGCCGCTTCCTTCACAATTTCGCCTTCGCTTCGGCCGCCATTGCAGTAGGTTCGGGCAGCTGGGTGATACGTCCTGGCTGGGCGAACGCATCTGAGGGGCCGATCAAGCTCGGCATGGCCACCGATCTTACGGGCTCGCTCGGCTTTCCCGGCAACACCGACGCCAACGTTGCTCGTATGGTCGTTAAGGAGATCAACGATGCGGGCGGTCTTCTGGGACGCCCCATCGAGCTTCACATCCAAGATACCGCCTCCAATGAATCCATTGCCGTTGGTAATGTTCGAAAGCTGATCCAGCGCGACAAAGTCGATCTGGTGGTTGGAGGAATTTCCAGCGCTATGCGCAACGCCATCAAGGATACGATCATCTCTCGCGGAAAGACCCTGTACATTTATCCGCAGGCCTATGAAGGACAAGAGTGCACGCCTTATCTATTCTGCACCGGTCCGGTGCCGGCACAGAACTGTGATCAGTTCATACCCTGGCTTATCAAGAATGGTGGCAAACGTTTCGCTTTGCCGGGCTCCAATTATGTGTGGCCGCAGACGATCAACGCCTACGCGCGCAAGGTGATCGAAAGCAACGGCGGCGAGGTGATTTTCGAAGAATACTATCCTATCGACCAGATTGATTTCTCCTCCACCGTCAACCGCGTCATCTCAAACCGGGTTGATGTCGTATTCAACACCGTTATCCCCCCGGGTGTCGGTCCGTTCTTCAAACAGCTTTATGAAGCGGATTTCTCTAAGAACGGCGGTCGGCTAGGCTGTGTCTACTACGATGAGAACGCGCTCCCAATGAATCAAGCTCACGAGGTGGAAGGTCTTGCAAGCAGCCTTGATTACTATAAAGCGCTCACTGCGGAAGATCCAGTAAGTGCCAAGATCCAAGCAACCTATGAAAAGGAGTTCCCTGGTCCATTTCGGTTCTCGGCCGGGAGCGCAGCTACAGGCACTTATCGAGGACTGAAGCTCTGGGAGGCCGCAGTGAAAGAGGCTGGTACCGTCGACCGCGACGCCGTGGCCGCAGCCCTCGATCATGCCAAAATTGTTGATGGTCCCGGCGGCCCGGCAGAGATGGTTCCAGGCAAGCATCATTGCAAGATGAATATGTACATCGGCGTAGCCAAAGGCGAGCAATTTGAGGTCGTCTCGCGCAGCGCTGGCCTCGTTGATCCAAAGGAGTGCTGAATGAGAGCCTCACCATAGTTATTCTTGGGAACTTGGCTTCCGCTGAAGGAACGATTGTGCGTTTTTTTGCAGGCAAGGTGCACCTTGCCTGCTTTTTTAATGGCTGGGAGTTATTTATCACGGGGTTTGGGCATCGGCCTGAAATAAGGTACCCGGCGTCAATAGGTCTTTGGTGAACACGAATTTCAACGACCTTGTAGCGGTGTCGGCCGATGAAACCCGTCGCGAAATCTGCAAAATGATTCATTGCACCGAGGTGGTGGTATCGCGTCACCGATCGCACTGTCGCTGTGCCCCCATGAGCTCTCTAGATCAATTTGTCCTTTGACGGCTGACATCATAAGAACTGAAGCCGCCACTTGAAATCTACGGGGTCCTCGGCTGCCGAAACGCAAGGCCGGTCAACGTTGGTAGTAGGCGTGTATGAAACCGCCTCATCGCTCGTGTTCGAAACCGTACCCGCTCTTTATATATAACAAACCCCGCTGTTATCTTCCCGGTGAGGCGTTCAGTCTCCAAATAGCGTCGAATTGAAGGTCTCCTGCAGGGGGCACCCACGCGACGCACGTTTGCAGCAGCCCGCACCTCTCTTTCTTCGAGCGAATTACGCAATTTTACCCAACTTCCGCTTCGAAAGACCGGATGTGACTGAAAAATGACGGATAGCTTCCTGCTGCTGCGGCCCGGAGGGGGGCGCATCAAGGCCAACGAGCCAGTGGGAGACTATCGATGATGATTGACAGTGTGAAGTTCAGTCGGCGCGGCTTTCTGCATAATTTCGCATTCGCTTCGGCCGCCATCGCGGTAGGTCCGGGCAGCTGGGTGATACGTCCCGGCTGGGCGAACGCATCTGAGGGGCCGATCAAGCTCGGCATTGCTACCGACCTTACCGGTTCGCTGGGATTTGCGGGTAACACTGACGCCAACGTCGCGCGTATGATCGTTAAGGAGATAAACGACGCAGGTGGTCTGCTCGGCCGCCCCATCGAACTCTATATCGAGGATACGGCCACCAACGAGTCCGTTGCCGTTGGAAATGTTCGCAAGCTGATCCAGCGTGACAAAGTCGATCTGGTTCTAGGAGGAATTTCCAGTTCGATGCGCAATGCCATCAAGGACGTCATCGTGTCCCGCGGCAAGACGATCTACATCTACCCTGAGGGCTACGAGGGCAAGGAGTGCACGCCTTATCTATTTTGCACCGGTCCTGTACCCGCGCAGAACTGTGATCAATTCATTCCCTGGCTTATCAAGAATGGCGGCAAACGTTTTGCATTGCCTGGTTCCAACTATGTGTGGCCACAGACGATCAACGCCTACGCGCGCAAGGTGATCGAAAGCAACGGCGGCGAGGTGGTTTTCGAAGAATACTATCCTAACGATCAGATTGATTTCTCCTCCACCGTCAACCGCGTCATCTCAAACCGCGTGGACGTAGTCTTCAACACCGTCGTCCCCCCGGGTGTCGGTCCGTTCTTCAAACAGCTTTATGAAGCCGGCTTCTCCAAGAATGGCGGGCGGATAGGTTGCACCTATTTTGACGAAAACTTCCTCGAAATGAATCAGGCTCACGAGATTGATGGTCTCGCGAGCAGCCTTGACTACTACCGGGCGCTGATTGATGAGGATCCAGTAAGCGCCAAAATCCAAGGAGATTACGAAAAGCAATTCCCCAGTCAATTTCGTTTCTCAGCCGGAAGCGCCGCTACGGGCACTTATCGAGGGCTGAAGCTGTGGGAAGCCGCAGTGAAGGAAGCGGGCACCGTTGATCGCGACGCCGTGGCCGCAGCCCTTGATCATGCCAAAATCGCCGAAGGTCCTGGCGGACCCGCGGAGATGGTGCCGGGCAAACACCATTGCAAGATGAACATGTACATCGGCGTAGCTAAAGGGGGCAAATACGAGATCGTCGCACGCAGCGACGGTCCTGTAGACCCTAAGGAGTGCTGAATGTCACATCAGTCAACCGACAAGGCTGCGGCTACATTGGGCCCGCAGGTGGTAGAGCTTCCAACGAGACGCACGAAAGATCTTGCGTTATCTGAAAGCCGGAGGATTCTTCCGGCTCTCGAAATCTCGATGTTCATCGTCGCGGTGCTTGTACCGCTCCTGCTTCAAGACTACGTCACCGTTTTCGCAACCCGCGTTCTTATCCTGTGCCTCTTTGCATTGTCATTCGATTTGGTCTGGGGATACGCCGGGATCTTGAGCCTGGGTCAGTCGCTCTTTTTCGGAATGGCAGGCTACGGAGTCGCCCTTCTTTCCCGAGACTTCAACATTTCGTCGATCTTCGTGGTGTTTCCAGTCGGTGCCCTGATTGGTTTCGTGGCTTCCTTGCTGCTCGCCGGTTTTTTGTTGCTGGGTCGTCACCCTTCAAGCATTGTTTTTGTTTCGCTTGGTACAATGACCGGCGCTTACGCTGCTGATCGACTTGCCGGAGGTTCATCTTACCTCGGGGGTCAGAATGGTATTCCGTCCATCCAGTTGATGACGATCGGGCCCTATGAACTGAATGAGGGATCGACGTTCTACTATCTAGCGCTTGGGATTCTAGTTTTTGTTTATCTGCTGTCTCGATTTTTACTACGCTCGCAGTTTGGCCTTGCTTTAGCGGGGCTGCGAGAAAACGAATACAGGATCGGCTTCTTCGGCTATAAAGCGCAGCATCTGAAGGCCGTTATTTTTGCAATCAGCGGCGCCATCGCTGGAATGGCGGGCAGCCTCTATGCTTTTCACGAGGGCTTCGTCGGCACCAACGTTCTTGGTGTGGTGATGTCGACGCAAGTGGTACTTTACGTGCTTTTCGGAGGGTCTGGAACCCTTGTCGGCGCAATAATCGGGACAATTGTCATTGAAGCATTGAGCTTCTGGCTCTCGAACAGCTTCCAGGACGTTTGGCCTATCATCCTCGGCGTCCTGTTGCTCCTTGTAATCATGTTTCGACCCGCTGGCCTTGTCAGTCTGCTGTTGAGCGAACGCGAACGGGTGGGAACCTTTGGCCGCCCGGGAAAGCGAGGGAAAAATGACACTGCTTGAGGTAACCGGCATCGACAAGACTTTCGGAAAGCTCACCGCGCTCAACAATGCAGCGTTCACGGTCCACAAAAACGAGTTTCACGGGCTTATTGGTCCGAATGGTTCCGGCAAGAGTACCCTCATGAAATGCGTGGCGGGCGCGGAGAACCCGACTAAAGGTAGAGTGTCATTTTCAGGTGTCGACATTACCCGCTTCTCACCTGCTGAGCGGGCACGCGCGGGAATGAGCCTCAAGTTCCAGATCACCAACGTTCTGCCGGCACTGACACTGTACGACAACGTCTTGCTCGCGCTTCAAGCCAAGCTATCGCTGGTGAGCTTGGTGTTCTCTCGCAGCCGAAGCACATTGCATGACCGTGTCATGAACATGCTGGAACAGTTTCGTCTTGCAGATCGCGCCTACCAACCTGCAGCGGTTCTCTCGCATGGCCAGCAGCAGTGGCTCGAGATCGCCATGGCATTGGCCGGAGAGCCAAAGCTGCTGCTCCTCGACGAACCCACCGGTGGAATGAGTTACGAGGAGCGACGCGTTACGGGTGAGTTGCTGCGACCGATCAAAGATAGCTGCTCCCTCATTATAGTGGAGCACGATCTCGACTTCATTCGGGACATTTGCGATCGGCTTACCGTGCTTGATCAGGGCAGCGTCATATGCTCCGGCACCGTACAGGAGATTCAGGCAAGCTCCAAGGTCAAGGAGGTTTATCTGCGCCGTGCTTAATAACAGATTACTCGACGTGAAGGATCTCAACGCGGGTTACGGACGTAGCCAAGTGTTGTTCGGTGTCAACATTCATGTGCCACACCAAGGCGGTGTGGCCGTGCTGGGGCGTAACGGAGCCGGCAAAACGACCCTCTTAAAAGCCATTGTGGGAGAACTTCCTTTAGCGGGCGGCTCTGTCAACATGGATGCCCGCGACATTGGGAATTTGCCCACCGAACAGAGAATAAGACGAGGTATTGGCTATGTGCCGCAGGAACATTCGGTGTTCGCGCGCCTCTCGGTGCGCGACAACCTTGCGATCGGCATGATCGCATCTCGTGAGCGGGATGCCCTCGACCGGGTTCTTGCGATCTTTCCTAAACTTAGCGAACGGTTCGGCCAAGCCGCCGGCACGCTTTCAGGGGGTGAACGCAAAATGCTGGCAATTGCACGCGCGCTGCTTCCTAAACCGCGGCTGCTTTTGCTCGATGAGCCCACAGAGGGTGTATGGATCGGCGTCGTCGAAGAGATCACAGAGCGGCTCATTGATCTCGCGAAAGATATCGCCGTGATCGTGGTCGAACAGCATCTGGACCTTGCTCTGAGGGTGGCGAGCCATGCCTATGTCCTCGACCGTGGGGGTGTCGCACTTGCGGGTTCCTCTCCTGACGTGCGTGATGATCCGCGGCTCTTGAAATATCTCGCGCCATAGGACCTCCGCGTGCAACATCAGCGGGGCTAGATTTTTTCCTTTCCGAAGAATTACCAAGGAGACGCAGACTATGTCCGAAGCAATCAGGCAAGTCGTGAATTCGTTCGATGTTATCGATGTTCATGAACATCACATGCCTCAGATCACGCTCAGCCGCGACGTAAACTTGCTGAAGTTGTTTCAACAGAGCTATGCAGCCTGGACCAGCAATGTGCTGCCCTCGGAACCTAAAGCTACCCACGACGTGGTATCCGCTCCGACCGTGCCGACCACGTGGGAAGCCTTAGCTCCGTACTTGGAAAACAGCAGTTCAAATTCCTTTGTTACGAATCTCGTTCGCGGAACAGTCGAGTTACACGGGTTCAGCGAGGTTGGGATTACGCGAGAAAATTGGGAGGCCGTAGATGCTTCGGTTCGGTCGCGTCACAAGGAGGAAACGTGGCCGCGCGAGGTTATTAAGCGCGCCGGTATCGGGAGGATTATAACCGACTCGTACCTCGATCCCATATTCGAGCCGCGCGCGGCGCTCGGAGAAAACTACGACGCCGTGCTCCGGATCAATGCTTTTGCCTTTGGCTGGAATCCGCAATCCCGAGATCATAACGGAAATTCCGGCCATGCGTTGCTAAAGCGGCTCGGCATGGAGTTGAATACCTTTGACGATTACTGCGACGCCATCCGCGAACTTGTCAGAGGTTGCCGTGGGCGCAATCAAGTCGCGCTCAAGAACGCCCTTGCATACGACCGAGATCTAAATTTTGATGAACCAAATGAGCGACTTGCGCGCGAAGCCTGGGGACAAGTTTCCCCATCCGGTTCGGCCCGAAAAGCCTTCGGTGACTACATCGTCGATTTGTTTTGCCGGCTTGCAGCCGAGTTCGACCTCCCAATCCAAACGCATCTTGGGACCGCAATTTTAAGAGGTTCCCACCCGCTCCGGATTGCCGGGTTGATCGAGCGTCATCCTAAGACGCGTTTCCTGCTAATGCATCTTGCTTATCCCTGGAGTCGCGACCTCCTGGGCATGGCGTTCATTTACAGAAACGTCTGGTTGGACTTGTGTTGGTCCTTTTTGTTAAGCCCATCTCATTTTAAGCTCGCTTTGCACGAAGCTATCGAAGTATTGCCAGACAATTCAAGGATGATGATCGGGGGTGATTGCCAGCATGTCGAAGAATCGTTTGCTGCAATCCAATTTGCCCGGCACCTAATCGGCGATGTCTTAGAGGAGAAGGTCGCAAGCGGATACCTTCGAAACGGAGACGCCGAACTCCTAGCTACCAATATACTAGGTAAGAATGCAAAGAAATTCTTCCGGCTATCCTGATATGCGCGAAGCAACTGTCGGATACGTCGGATATCTTTATGTGGCGTACAGCATCGAGTTCGATTCACCTATTACTTGGTCAAGCGGTTACCGGACTAAGTGATCTCGACATGACCCGGGAGTGGGCAGCCGCTCTTTGTTGCCAGCCCAAAGCATCGAAATCGAAGTAGTGAATTTCACACTTATTTTCAGAATATCAGGACAGCAACATGGATACATTGATTGTCGCACTTTTCGAGATTCTAAGCTTCGGCGCCATCGTAGTTTTGGTGGTGCTTGGTCTGGGGATCATCGCCAGCATGATGGGCATTTTCAATTTCGCGCAGGGTGAGTTTGTTCTGCTAGGTGCATATGTCACCTACCTGGCTTACAGTATTGGCTTGCCTGTCGCCGTTGGCATGTTAGCGGCGCCCTTCATAGTCGGAGCGCTGGGATTCGTGCTGGAAAGGCTCGTGGTCAGGAGGTTCTACACCGCTCCGATCGTCGCAATGCTCGGCACCTACGCGCTTGGTCTGATAATACGCGAAATGGTACGGGGACTAATTGGTGGCCTCTATCTTTCGGTACCGGAACCGCTCGGCGGTTCGATCATCGTTGGACCGCTGCATTTTGCTGTCTGGCGTTGCGTGATCGTCATCGTTACGTTGCTTGTAATGGCTGCTTGCTATGTTCTGCTCGCGCGCACCTCGTTTGGACTGCGCATACGCGCTTCTTTAGAGAACCCATCGCTCGCGCGTGCTTCAGGCATATCGAGCCATACGATTTACAGCATCACATTTGCATTCGGAGCTGCGCTGGCAGGTCTCGCTGGGGCTCTGATCGTGCCAGTGTTCTCGCTATTCGCGGATCTAGGCATCCGATTTCTCATTCAAGGCTTCGTCGCCGTCATGGTGGGCGGCGTCGGATCGTTTGCAGGCCCCGTTGCCGGCGCGAGCGTGATTGGCACGCTTAGCGCCGCACTGCCCTGGGTGATGACACCAGTGATTGCCGACGTCCTTGTATTCGTATTGGCTATTGTATTCGTCAAATTTCGCCCACGAGGCCTCATATCAGGGAGAGGGGTCTAACGATGTCAAGGAGCGATTGGTCGGCGGCGCCCCTGATCGTTGAATTTACCGTGAGGAAGAGATTCCAATGCCGACGATAGCCATGCCAGAGCCGGACCTTGGTATTCTTGCCAGAGCATCACAAATTATCGAGCGTCTAACAGCTGTGGTCTCCGCCGAGGCCGTCATCTCGGACCCTCAGGAAACACGCGCTTACGAGTGTGATGCATTGGCCGCCTATCGCTGTCTGCCACTTGCGGTGGTGCTGCCGCGGACGACGGAGGAGGTCTCAGCGGCTATGAAGGTTTGCCATGAAATGGGCGTGCCCGTGATTCCGAGAGGCGCTGGTACGTCGCTTGCCGGCGGCGCGTTGCCAACGGCGGACAGCGTGGTCATCGGCATAATGCGGATGCGCGACATTCTGGAGATCGACACAGCCAACCGTTTTGTCCGCGTCCAGACAGGCGTCACTAATCTGTCGGTAAGCGCGGAACTGGAGGCATCAGGGTTTTTCTATGCACCGGATCCCTCCTCTCAGCTCGCGTGCACGATCGCAGGGAATATCGCGATGAATTCCGGCGGCGCGCACTGCCTCAAGCATGGTGTGACCACAAACAACCTTATGGGCATCCGGATGGTCATGGCTAGCGGGGAAATCGTCGATATCGGTGGTCCTTTGTTGAGCGGAAGCGGGCTCGATATTTTGGGCCTGCTCTGCGGTTCGGAGGGGCAGCTCGCAATCGTTACCGAGGCGACTTTGCGAATCCTTCCCAGGCCGGAAGGCGCGCGGCCGATGCTTATTGGATTTGATAGCGCCGAAACGGCTGGCGAATGCGTAGCGCGCATCGTCCGGTCCGGGCTGCTGCCCGTCGCAATTGAATACATGGACGACGTCTGTCTTCGCGCCGTCGACGCTTTTGCAAACGCTGGATATCCAAAATGCGCAGCCGTTCTGATTGTCGAAGTGGAGGGCTCCGAGGATGAGATTCTTCACCAGATCATGCGAATTCGCCAGATCGCCGCAGAGCTCAATCCCGTGGAATTCCGCACGAGCCGCAATGCGGATGAGTCTCTGAAAATCTGGAAAGGCCGCAAGTCGGCCTTTGGCGCGATGGGAAGGCTCGGCGATTATCTGTGCCTCGATGGAACCGTTCCCGTCTCGAAGCTTCCTTACATGCTGAAGCGCATCGGCGAGCTTTCCAAGGACTACGGCCTGGAGGTGGCCAATGTCTTCCACGCCGGTGACGGCAATATGCATCCTCTGATTCTGTTCAATGCCAACGCGCCCGGCGAACTGGAGCGGGCCGAAGCCTTTGGAGCCGATATCCTCCGGCTCTGCGTCGACGTTGGAGGATGTCTCACCGGAGAACATGGAGTGGGGATCGAGAAGCGCGATCTGATGACCAAGCAATATTCAGCTGATGATCTGGCGATCCAAATGGAAATCAAAAGCGTCTTTGATCCAGACTGGCTGCTCAATTCGGCTAAGGTCTTTCCCCTCGAAGCAAGTAAGCCATACAGGGACAAGGCGGTGAGGGGCTGATGAGCATCGACGAGTCAGCAATCAAGGCCCTGCCTTACCCCGTCAGTCCGGCAGACGAAGCCGAGCTCGCAGCTTTCGTTGGCGAAAGCCATGCACGAGCAACACCGATGTGCATTGCCGGGGGCGGGACGCGAGTTCAGCCGGGGTCCGTCGAAGCCGAGCACATGGTTACGACCCGCAATATGTCCGGCATCGTAACCTATGAACCGGGCGCGTTGACACTGATCGCGCGGGCGGGCACGTCCTTGCAGGAGGTGGAAGACGTCCTTGCGGCAGAGGGGCAGGCCCTGGCATTCGAACCAATGGACCACAGGGCGATCCTCGGTTCGAAAGGCGCACCGACGATCGGTGGCATGGTGTCTGCCAATGTCTCGGGGCCACGTCGGATCCAGGCGGGGGCGTGCAGAGACCATCTTCTCGGTGTGAGGTTCATCGATGGTCGTGGCCGAACAATCAAGAATGGCGGCCGCGTGATGAAAAATGTCACCGGGCTCGACCTCGGCAAGCTTCTTTGCGGCAGCTATGGCACTCTGGGCGTCCTGACGGAGGTGGCGTTGAAAACGCTGCCTCTGGCGGAAACAGAAAAGAGCCTGGGATTCCCCGGTGTCACTCCTCGTGAGGCGGTTGAAATCTTTGTCGCGGCGCTTGCTACGTCGTTCGAAGTCTCCGGAGCTGCCTTCCACGCGGGCACCGCATGGTTGAGGGTCGAAGGCTTCGAGGCACAGGTCGACTATCGCGTGGGCCGGCTCAAGGAGCTGTTCTCTGGGCGGGAAATCGATGTCGTCGCCCATGCCGCCAGCCGGAACCTGTGGCGCGACCTGCGCGACGTACGACATTTCGCACCTTCGGAAGATGCAATCTGGCGGATATTGATCAAACCAACTGACGCACCAGACGTGATGGCGGCCCTACGCCAGCTCGGAGGAGAGGCTTCTCTCGATTGGGGCGGGGGCTTGATTTGGTTCTCTGGTCCGGCCTCAAGTGCGGCGGTTCGCAAAGCCGTGGGCGCGGGGCGGGCGATGCTGGTGCGGCCTGGTTCGTTGTCGGCCGCTGACCTGTTCCCACCTGAAAACAGCGCCGTTGCCCGGATATCAGCAGCACTGCGCAAAACATTCGATCCCGCCGGGATCTTCAATCCTGGTCTTATGGGCAATTAAGATGCAGACGAAGTTTAACGAAGCACAACTTGCCGACCCAGATACGAGGCGATCGAACGAAATCTTGCGATCCTGCGTCCACTGCGGCTTCTGCACAGCGACATGTCCGACATACAAAGTGCTCGGCGACGAACTCGATAGTCCCCGCGGTCGCATCTATCTGATTAAAGACATGTTGGAGAACAACAGAAAACCGGACGAAAAGACGGTGATGCACATCGACCGGTGTTTGAGTTGCCTCAGCTGCATGACGACCTGCCCGTCCGGCGTTCACTACATGCACCTTGTCGATCACGCGCGCGCCTACATCGAGCGGAACTACAAACGCCGATGGGACGAGAGAGCGCTTAGGTGGCTTCTCTCGAAGATCCTGCCCTATCCCGACCGATTTCGCTTTGCGCTGTTAGGAGCAAAGCTCGTCCGTCCTTTCAGGAGATTTGTTCCGGATGCCCGGCTCCGGGCAATGCTGGAAATGGCGCCTGACCGCATACCACCCGCGAGCAGAAATGATCTCCCGCAATGCTTTCCTGCTGAGGGAAAGCGGATCAAACGCGTTGCTCTTCTCACGGGCTGCGCACAACGCGCTCTCAACACCGACATCAATGATGCGACCATCAGATTGTTAAAGCGGCATGGCTGCGAGGTAGTCATTCCGGATGGAATTGGTTGCTGCGGCGCGCTGACCCACCATATGGGTAAGACTGACGACAGTCATGCGATGGCCGCTGCCAACATCCGTGCGATCGGCGCAGAACTTGATGGCAAGGGGCTTGATGCTGTTGTTATCAATACCTCTGGCTGCGGGACTACCGTTAAAGACTATGCTCACATGTTTCGCAACGACCCGCTGGCCGCCGACGCCGGCCGCGTTGCAGCTCTCGCGAAGGACATTTCCGAGGTGATCGCCGATATCGGGTTGAGGGACGCCTGGCACGCCGAACCGTTGCGTGTCGCCTATCATGCAGCTTGTTCCTTGCAGCATGGCCAGCAGATCCGCTCGGCTCCAAAGGACCTGCTCAAAGCTGCTGGCTTCCAAGTGGTTGAGCCCCGTGACAGCCACATCTGCTGCGGATCGGCCGGCACTTACAATCTTATGCAGCCGGTGATCTCGGCCGAGCTCAAGACGCGCAAGGTCGCGACACTTGAGGCGACGCAGCCTCAGGTGATCAGCGCGGGCAATATCGGCTGTATGATGCAAATCGGATCGGCAACTGGCATCCCGATGGTTCATACGGTGGAACTTCTCGATTGGGCAACAGGCGGGCCTATCCCCCAGGGCCTGGCTGCCACGCCCGAATTGCCGGTTCGAGAAAAACTGCCCGTGCGTTCCTCGTCGTCGAACGCATAGCCTCTTTCCCGCGTTTTCTGACAATGTTGCCGAGCACCTTTTCGGCAAGGAAGGCAGTCTTGTTGAAGAAGGCGAAGGGGATCAGTACGAAGCCGGCCAGCGTTTCGGCTTTTGCCGAGAAGTACACCTTTTGATAAGGGCGGTCTGTTGTGGGGTGGAACGAACGCTCGTCCAATGAGAGTGATGTCAAGATGATGATCAGATGCGGCAAGTATTTGCGCAACACGCCCGCCTGCATCGCCACCCCCGACAATGACGATGTTCTTTTGCATGATGGTCTCGCGTATCAACCCCTCGCTCCAACCTTATAAGGTGCTCTCTGGGTATTCGAGGCAATTATGTGGATTCCGCCGATTTACCAGACGCCGTTCCAATCAAAAGCTCACTCCAGTCCTGTTTCATTGCAATACGCAAAAAAGGGTCCCGCAAAAGTAGATTTGTGCCGGCAACCTTACTCAATTTTACCCGAATTCCTCCCGGATTTCTTAGCTATTCCCTGTTTCCCTCGGTATTCTTTCAAGTTCGCGATCAGCCGGTCGCTGCAAGGCAACATCATGGCGCATCTACAGCATGAAGGTAAAGCGAATTGAAGTCGCAGGCTTGGCGGAGGATGGCGTCATTCACTTCTGCAAGTAGCTGTGCTGCCGGGCGCTAGTAATCCGCTCGCGTGGGCGAATTGGAGAGCAGGGAGCGATAAGCGGTTCATCACCGCCATGAGCAACGGCTTCCGGGCTCGGCCCAGAGAAGTTCCTGACCTACGAATGGCATTTACCCCAACCTCGCAATGCCACTCGGTTGCCGTTGAACGTGTTTTAACGGCAGCCGATTTTTCTCGACGCGTTCCGGCGGCACTGATTCCAAAGATTTTCGTTCCGTCTAGCCTCCCAAGGCAACGTGGCTGTCGTCGGACTCGTTTCGACGACAGCCACACTCGCAGCACTACAATACGGTTCGGCGAAGCGGCTGAAGCAATCGGTGCGCGAAACGGAGTACGCCCTAACGGGGCATTTTTCAATCATTGGGGCAATGGGGGCATTGATGACCGCTGAGGGATATGATTTCCGGAGAATTCTTTTTACATCGCCCGATCAATCCGACCGTCAATGGATCGAATGGTATTGTAAAGAGCACAGCCGACAACTGTACAATTTGGACATCGCCCCGCACAAGAAAGCGCAATTTTGCCTTGAGACCACCATTCGAACGTTGCCGGACGTGGCCATTGCGCACAGTGCTTGCTCTCCAATGCGAACGTTGCATGCTGCCAAGGAGGGCGATCTTTGCCTGCTGGTTCCGCTCAGGGACGCGCTCTCGCTGCACGTTGATGGCGTCGATCATGAACTTGCTGCCGGCATGGGCGCCATCGGTGGGCAATCGACGATCGATGCGCCATCGGGCATGCAGCTGTTGAGTATACGCCTGCGCCGACAATTGCTGCTGCCGTTGGTTCAGAGCGCTTCGGATTTACAAAGCGTTGCTATCGTCCATGACACGCAAGCCATGGGCCTTTTGCGTGGTTATATTCGAGCCCTCGACGCCGAAGAGGCAATCACGACGCCGGAGGCGCGCCATCTACTCGCTCTGCATATTCATGATCTCGTCGCGCTGGCGTGCGCCGCGACGCGTGATGCACGCGACCTTATCGAGGGACGCGGCAAACGCGCCGCACGGTTCGCCGCAGTCAAAGCTGATATCGTCGCCAACGCCACCCATCGTAATCTCACCATCGATAGCTTGGCGGCCCGCCACGGCATCTCGCCGCGTTACATTGGCGCTTTGTTCGCCGGCGCCGGCATAACCTTTACCAACTTCGTCCTGGAGCAGCGCTTGGCCTATGCCCACCGCCTCTTTGCGGACCGGCGGTTTGGCCATCGGACCATCTGCAGCATCGCCTATGATTCCGGATTTGGCGATCTGTCTTACTTCAATCATGCCTTCCGCCGGCGCTACGGCGCTACACCCTCTGATGTGCGCGCTGCGACGCTTCGCGCGGGGTTAGCAGGGTCATTGGGAAACGATGGCACTGACCAGCAGGTTGAGGCCGGAGGCGCGCGGAATGCCTGGCTGTCAAAAGAGCGATCGCTAACTCACACGGATTGACACCTACCGCCTAAGCGATCTGGCGGACGCCGCCATTCAGGATCTCGTTGAGCGGCACCGATTTCGCGACCTCCTCCGGTCATGCGACATGCAATTCGGCAAGGTACCAACCGGTCACCTCCGCCCCGGCGGCATCGATGCTCAACCGGCTAAGGTTGTCGAGCACGTGCTGCCGTTCCTCGGTGGAAGCGAAGCGGCGCTGCGGAAACGGGCCTTCCAGCTTTTCTGTGACATAGGCGTGCTGGCTCAGCATTTCTTCCGCGCGGCGCCGAAATCGAAACATGCGTAGCACGAAATGCGCCAACCATGGGGCGGTTGTCGAGGCTCGCTTCCAGGAGCCGTTCCAGTGAAATCTCGTTTACATAGCCGACGCACCCCGTCAAAATGACAAGGTCGGCGTTTTCGATCACCGCGACATCTTGTGCCGTCGGCTCACTGTTCTCGAAGTTGGTCGCAACGCCGGCATCGAGCAGGCCCGCATTGACCGCATAAGACACCGCCCGATCCGCCGGATCGACACCTACAATTTGGAGTGCGGCATCCACTGGCTCGGCGTAACGCGGTCTTGCTCAAGGAGATCGGCGGCATCGTCAGCCTCAGTTGGTTCATAGATCACGAGGATGTATAAGGACTTGTTACCCTGGCAGACAAGAATGATTTGCTGCAAAGATCAAACGGCAGCGATCCGTGGATCACAGTTCGGCCTGCTTGCGTGATCGACCAGGACGTCCGTCGTCCGCTTGTCCCAAATTCTTGGCGTCTTGCTGCGTGCGGCGCCAGGGAGCCGGAGCGCCGGAACGCTCAATCGTCACGGTATCCTCGGCGGAAAAATTGACAGTTTGCAGATCGGCCTTTTCGACGTTCTTGCCGAGCAAGTTTCTGCCAATAACCGGCGGGTGGTTCTTGCAATGTCGTAAAGATCGCAGGCCCTGGCGATCTGCAAAAATCGCGGACACCATAATGTTTGCAATGTGCGTCATCGGGTATCCTCTTAGGTCCGCTGCCGGTCGACTTGAAGAGTAACGCCGCCTTTCGCGAACGAGCTTGTTGAAATGGAGAGAGGAAACCAGCGCCGGTCAAAGCCTCCATAAACTGCTCGACGTCCCGCTTGCAACCGACCATTGCTCAATAGACTCCATAGTGATCATCTGAAGGCGGTTTTCCACGTCCACCAGTCTTTGTTCGAGAGGCGTGCCACGGCGGTATTCTGGCTCATTATGGCTGTTTTCTCTGATCAACTTAATCTGAGCGCGAACGGATTCAGCCCTGATTTGAGATTTGCTATAAGCTCTTTGATTATTTCACTCCAATCCTCATAGAAACAGTAAGGTCGCACTTGATGTAACGAACCCGACAAAACGGATTCGAACCCCGAGAGGCATCTTTCTGATCAGTTGCGGACTCTGCATGATGCGCGCAAAAAAAACTGACGGGACGCTGAGGCCCGGTACGAGTATCAAGGGAGGAGACGCGTACCGGACCTGCTTGCCGCGCGGACTCGCTGCGTAGCAGTTCATGCTGGCGTGTCGCGAAAGTTCGTTCAACGAAGATTTTTGCCTTTTTCGCGCTTGCCCAGAAATAAAAGTTCTCCAGCGCGATGAATAGACAATAGCGGGCGCTCCCAAAGAAGGCGACAATGCGCAAAATAGCTTCCGGGCGGGATATTCACTGACCTGACGTTGCTGCTTCTGCAAAGCTCCGTCTGCAACCCCGACAAAGTATTATGGCATGGGCCAGTCGACTCGGGCAATCGTTATCATGGCATTCGATCAAGCGGCCTCCGGCAAGCTTGAACTTGCGTTCGATGCCATCCGTTTCGACAGTGAAGAGCGCCGTGCGTTCAGCCGGAAACCTGGCAGGACAACATGTTTGGATACTCGCACTGTCATGGCAAAGTGATGCAATCATCCGTTCATACCGACATCAACGGTGCTCTTTCAGTCTGGCAACATCTCGATACGGACTGCTCAATGAGAGTTTGTTCTTTGGCCTCGATCATGCCCGCAGTGCCATTACTGAATGGGCTGACGATTATAACAATTTCCGGCCGCACTCATCGCTCGAATACCAGACCCCGCAGCTTTTGCCGGGATCGTCACAGCAACCGGCTCCAACGCTGCGCCAGATGAAAGCTTCGCGTTTCCGCCGGTTGAAACCACCGCGCCACTTGGCGTATTCGAAACCGCCGAGGCTCTAGTCGCTGCTGGATGAAAGTTCAGTGGCAGTCAGCGGCCCTAACTTGCGGGCAGCACGCCTTCTCGAAGAATTTGGTTATAAGGCGGGGTCTGAGTAGCATTGACGCGTCGGGCTCAAGGCCATTCCCCAGCCGCGCCTGCCGCATCGAACCGCGGGATTGGTTCATGCGCTCGCAGAATATCAGGTGCTCACGGCCCAAGCAGCCTGGAGGGGTGACGTGAACGACGGAATCAGGGCGCTCGCCGCCAATCCCCTAGTTCCATCGCTGCCGGTTGCTGAGGCGCTCTACGCAGAGATGGCCCATGCACATGCCCGTCATCTGCCCGAGCGTCTCGTTCCATGAAGTCACTGCATCTGGCGGTTGACGGCGGCAATACCAAGACCGTTGCCGTCGTCTGCACCGGTTCGGGTCAAGTCCTTGGTACCGGAGTCAGCGGTTGCGGCGACATCTACAGTGTCCCGGATCCCAAGGACGGCGTCGCCGTCGTGATGGAGGCGGTGAAGACTGCGTTTGCGAAAAGCGGCGCGAGGGTGGCGACACTCTGTCGTCGGCGTTTTGCCTGGCAGGCGTGGACTGGCCCGAAGACGAGATCTACTGGCAGAATGTACTTGCCCATCATCTTCCAGATCTGGGTCCTGCCTCGATCAGAAATGACGGCTTTGCTCCGCTGCGATGTAGAAGCCCAAAGGACGGCCTTGGAGTTGCGATCGTGGTTGGGACGGGGCCTGCCGTTGCGGCGCGGGCCAGCGGCAATCGCGCCTGGGCGCTTTCCTTCTGGGCGCAGGAGCCGTTTGGGGGAGCGGCGCTCGGTCGCGCCGCATTGCGGGCCGTGTGCCGGGCTGAACTTGGGATTGGACCGGAGACAGCGCTCAAGGAGGAACTGCTGGAAACCTACCGGGCCGGCAGCGTCGAGGCTCTGTTGCACGCCTTCACGCGTTTGGAAGGCCGCCGACCAGCGCGCGAGCTTGCGAGACTGGCGCCGGCCGTCCTGGAATGGGCAAGAGTGCAGGATCCGGTCGCTCGAGCGATTATTCGCGAACAGGCTCTAGGGCTCGCCGACTACGCGGCAGTCTGCGCGAAGGCCGTCGGCTATGACCTTGAGTGCGACCATATTCCCGTTGTCCTGGCGGGATCCGTGGTTATGGCCGCGAGTTCTCCGTTCCCGGAAGAATTAGCGCTCGACGCCATCGCCGAAGCCGGCTTTATCGTCCATGACACGATCGTGGCCAGACTGCAGGCCACGCTTCCTGATTGGAGAGCGAACTTCACACATGTCCAAGCGTAAAGGTCGGTTGGAGGAGCGTTGTGAGGTTGTCTATCGGGGAGATGAATGTGCCATCTCCACTGTTGCAACCAAGTTGTGAGTTGCGCCTGACTAGATCATCGCTTGATATCAAACGCCCTGACAGATAACCATACGATTTACAAACCGGGGAGGGCAGACATGCCACAAGTACACTAAAATGGTTCAATGCAACCAAAGGTTTTGGTTTCATTCAACCTGACGATGGAAGCGGCGACGTTTTTGTTCATATATCGGCCGTTGAACGCGCAGGCATGCGAAGCCTAAATGACGGTCAGAAGATCAAACGAGTTGGTACAAGACAAAAGATCTGGCAAATCGTCAGCTGATCAATTGAGCGCTGTCTGACGGGTACAGGCGCCACCGAAACCCAGGCATCTCTACAAGACAGTTTTAGCGGGAGTGTGAGTTTTCGCTGAAGCGCGACGCGGCGAAAGAGAAGCCAACCGTCCGTGAGGGCAGTTTTTGTCGGAAGACTTCAGCGGGGGTAGCCGAGACATTTGCGCGTCGCCCCAACAACCGCAGGGGCGTAAACCGGGAGGGAGAAGATCATTCCGGCTAAAAGAGTTATCTCGATCAAGCAATTAAATTACTACGAACCCGTTAAAACGTTTCTTCATCATTTTGTGTATTTATTAGTGAATGAGAAAAAGATGGCGCTCCGGTATGAAACATCTTCAATCCCTTCTGCAGCGATTTGCAGGGGAGGAGGGCAACGTAGCTATTATTTTTGCGCTTTGCCTTCCACTCGTTATCGGTGGCGCGGGACTAGGTGTTGAAACGTCCTATTGGTTTTACAGTGATTTGAAATTACAAGCGGCAGCAGATGCTTCTGCCTATGCAGGTGCACTGGAAAAAGCGTTGGGCTCCGGTAAACCGGCAATCGTTGCCGCAGCCACGTCTTCTGCGACGTCAAACTATTTTGAAACCTCGACGGGCGAAATCGAAGTTTTCACTCCTCCGTCAACTGGACCGAATACAACAAAACGGGCCGTAGAGGTAATCCTTCACCAAAGACTGGGGCGGTTTTTCACGTCGATCTACTCGCAAACGCCCGTGGTCGCGCAGGCCAGAGCTGTCGCACTTATTTCTGAGGCGTCAAAGGCCTGCATTCTCGCGCTTGATCCGTCAGCTTCCAATGCCGCCCTCTTTTCTGGCAGTTCCGACGTTAAGCTGAAGGGCTGTTCTGTGATGGCAAACTCAATAGACGCAAACGCGATCAAGGTGCAAGGTTCCGCCAAACTCCAGGTAGATTGCCTGATATCAGCCGGAGGTGTGGATCTAGGTAATGGCGCTGTCAAAACTTCCTGTGCAGCGCCGATCACCAAAGCATCGATAGCCTCTGATCCGTTCGCCGATATTCCGGCGCCGCAGGTCTCGACCACATGTCAGGATGCCAAGACAAACGCGCTGAAGCCGGGGACATATTGTAGTGGGCTTGCACTGGGCGGCAATGTGAGCCTTTCTCCCGGCGTCTATGTTATCAAGGGCGGGGATTTCAAGATAAACGCAAATGCGTATGTCCAGGGGGAAGGGGTCCTGATCTATTTGGCAGGAAGCTCGCGTGTGAGTATGAACGGTAACGCGACCGTTCAACTTAGCGCACCAACGTCGGGGGTCTATTCGGGTATATTGTTTTTTGGCGATCGATCGAATGTCGGGGGATCTAACACGTTCAACGGAACAGCGGATTCACTGCTCACTGGCGCTCTTTATTTTGCAACGCAACAGGTTCGCTATCTCGGGAACTTCTCGGGAAAAGGCGGCTGTTCGCAAGTCGTGGCCGGAACAATCGAGTGGACCGGAAACACCGGTATCAACCAGGATTGCAGCAGCCTCGGAATGCGGGACATTCCGGCGACGCAATCCATCCAACTCGTCGAGTAAGCTATGAAAGGTCGCCGTTCGCAAAAGTTTGGCGGCGAGTCGGGCGTTGCCGCAATAGAGTTCGCCTTGATCGCACCCGTCCTTTGCCTTTTGGCACTTGGTATCATTGACGGCTGGTCTCTTGCTTCTAGCGCACTTTCCATGCGTGCAGGCGTAAAAACGGCGGCCAATATGGTGATGCAAGGTGCCGCAGACGATGCAGCAATCGAGCGGGTCGCGCTTGCAAGTTGGGACAGTCGTCCGGATGATGCGCAGGTCCTATTGAACCGTAGATACATGTGCGGCAACAGCGTGGTCACGTCGTCAATGTTGTGTGAGGGATCAAAACCGCCCGCAGTCTTCGTCTGGATTCAGGTGCAAGCGACGTGGACCGCACCCTACGATCTCGACATATACCCGGTTTCGCGCGAACTCAGTCATGAACAGGTGATACGTGTGCGGTAACCTTCCGTTCAAAGACAACGAAAAGGGAGGAACTGCAGTCGAATTCGCCTTGGTTGCGCCATTGCTGATGATGTTCCTGCTGGGAATCATTGTGTTCGGGTGGAGCATGAATGCAATGTCCAGCGTACGGTACGCGCTTGAGGAGACCTCGCGGGCGCTTCAATTGAAAAAATCGCTTAGTCAAAATGAGATCGAGGCACTCGTCCGGGACCATGTAAGCCAATTAGGATTGCAAAATATTACGGTGTCCTTGACAATCGACCCACCTGACGGCGGCTTCAAGATGGCGCATGTCACCGCCACATACAACTTTGTGGTCGACCTTCCACTAATCAATCAGTATCCGGTCAGCTACAATGCGTCGATTACGGTACCGATGACTGCGCCATGACGCATTCGCGCCCGCGACATACCGATTATGGCAGCTTCAACCCTCGACCTGTTCGTATGGAAAAGAACGCCGCCGCCCGCTTGAGGCAAATGTGCGAGATGCTAAGATGAAGCCCGACACGTGCATCAAGGGAATGACACGGTGCCGAGCCTCACCGCTGGGGTTCAAGTCCAGCGTCGGCATCCTGTCTTACTAATCTGCAAGTATCAATCAGTCGCTCGGCTATTACGACCGCCCAATCCGACCGGTTGGGCCTCACGACATTCTTGAATCTTCTGAGAAACCAGAACGATGAGTAACTCACGTTGCACTTCAACTCTGCCTCGATAGGGTGCTGCATTAAATTAATCATCGCAGCGCTGACGTATGTCCACCACTGAAGGGCTACTTGGCCAACTGTGCCGCCCACGAGGCTGCTGCAATCTTCGCAACGCACGACTGATCCATCTTCGGGAGTTGCCGAGACGCCTTCGGTGTTTCACCTAAGAAAGTTGCCTGGGTACGCGCCGTTGTTCGCCATTGGTACCAACTCGTCTCTCCTTATTCGTCACCCAATACAACTCCAAACATAACGAGAGAGTATTAGCCAAGGCTTGCTCCTGTTTAGTTGTCTCTGACGAAAACTCGCCGTCTGTCCCTGATGCTCGTCAGGAATCGTCCCACAAGGATGCCTTGATTGAGAATATTTTGTCCCGATAGCGTCGAAGTTCGGGCCTGGTTTTCTTCTTTATCTAACGGCTCTTGTTAGTGTTCCTGCACTGCAAGTATCTGCCTGTTTTGTTTCAAAGGAGCCTTCCATGTCCAATCCGACCGTCGTCGGCCTTTCCGGCAACTTCCAGCGCCCATCGAAAACAAGATCGCTTGTCGCCAATGTGGTCAGCCGCATCAGTCATCAATATGGGCTTGCCTCTGAGGTTTTCGATCTGGTTGATTTCGGTGACAGCCTTGGCACGGCCCGCTACGCCAAAGATCTTGACGCCCCCTCAACGCACATTGTCGAGAAGATTTTGGCGGCTGACGTTCTTGTGGTCGGCACCCCGACGTACAAGGGCAGCTACACCGGGCTTTTCAAGCATCTCATTGATTTACTCGATCCGCTGGCCCTGCAGGGCAAGCCCATTGTCCTGACCGCCACGGGAGGCAGTGACCGGCATGCGTTGATTATCGAGCACCAGCTGCGACCGCTCTTCGGTTTCTTCATGGCACACACGTTACCGACGGGGGTTTTTGCCGTGGACCGCGACTTTCTGGACTATGAAATTGCAACCGCCCACATCAACGCACGGATCACCCAGGCCGTAAGTGAAATCCGGCCTTTTGTCACAGCAGAGAGGTCCATCGTCGCGAGCGCAGCGGAATAACAGGATCGATCTCTCTTCGCGTCATATGTGTGTGAAGAAACTGGAGCATTATCTTGCGAAGCGGCGTGGAACCCGGAATGTCATAGGAAAGTTTTCAGCGCATGATCAATTCATTCCCTCCAGTTACCATCGAAGCCGCCCGCTTGGGCAAGCCGATAAATATCTGTTCCGTCACACAAGCAGCCGAGTTTCTGCTTATGAGATGGCCGATACATGACGGACCCAAATTAAAGATGGCCCGCCAGTTGTGCTTTGACGCCCTCGAAGGGAAAGTGAGCGCTGCGGATGCGCGTTCGGCATTTATTGGTGCCGCGAAAGAAGCCAACATCTTCCACGACTATCTGAAAAAGAGCGCTTAATCGGCATTTCCCTGGTCTTGCCTGAGCCGGTTCATTGAGGCCGATTTCCCAGAGCGACGGTGGTTCGCCGAGCGCTGGAGAGCATTCGGATCGCTGCGGTCATGGGCTAGACCAGTGACGTGTCCGCCCTGTCGACAGAGATGTCGTCACGATCCATTGGCCGAATTTGGGCGCCTGCACCGTTATGTGGTTCATACGTCGGTTCGCTCGGTCACACATTGCATCTACGCTGATGTGCGAACGGAAATTGGACGGCATTGAAATTTAGCCCCAGCCATAAACTTAGATCGTCGCCGCCAAATAAACGCATCAACCGTTTCACGTCAGGCGTTCATTTTGGAATGTCTTTCTTTTACGGAGGGCGCCAAATCCTTAATCTCTAGTAAATTGGTATAGATAAGGCGAGGTGGTATGCGGCGCTTAAAAATTCTGGGTTTGTCAGGCAATGTCAGTCGGCCATCGCGCACGGCGTCCCTTGTCCGGGCTATTACCACGGCGGTTGGAAAGCAATTCGATGTTGATGGCCGGGTCATTGAACTCGCCGATGCGGCGCCGGTCCTTTTCCGTGCCTTAAGAGCAGATCACCTGGACAAGGCCGGGCGCGATATTATCGATGCCGTCGAAGCGGCAGATATCCTCGTCGTCGGCTCGCCTGTGTACAGAGCCTCCTATACGGGTGCTCTCAAGCATCTGTTTGATCTTGTGCACTTCCGCGCATTGACGGGAAAACACGTCATCCTTGCTGCGACCGGCGGCACGCAGCTGCATGGATTAGTTACCGAACACCAGCTCCGCCCGCTTTTTGGCTTTTTCAACGCCCTGACAATTCCAACAGCGGTCTATGCGACTGAGGCCGACTTCACCGGGTACGAGCTGACCAGTCCCGACGTCGCGAAACGCATCGATCGTTCGGTGACGGAACTCGCCCAGCTGTTTCGTTGTGCCGATACCAATTCCGGCAACAGCCGCACAAGCCCGCAGCGGGAAATTGTTTTGGCGCAAACCTGAATTCATTTTGAAGGGGAATTACATGTCACAGATAAAAAGAGAGCCGGTTAAGTTTGCCTATTGGGTCCCGAACGTATCGGGTGGTCTGGTCATTTCCAATATCGAACAGCGCACGAGCTGGGATATTGATTACAATCGCAAACTGGCCCAGATCGCTGAAGCCAATGGTTTTGACTATGCGCTGAGCCAGATCAGATTCACAGCCGGTTATGGTGCTGACAATCAGCACGAATCCGTGTCTTTCAGCCACGCGCTGCTGGCAGCGACGACGAAATTGAAAGTGATTGCTGCCCTCTTGCCAGGACCATGGAATCCGGCGTTGGCGGCGAAGCAGATAGCAACCATCAACCATCTCACCAACGGACGTGTTGCAGTCAATATAGTCAGCGGGTGGTTCCGTGGTGAATTTGCAGCGATTGGCGAGCATTGGCTTGATCACGACGAGCGCTATCGGCGCTCGGAGGAGTTCATCCGGGCGCTGCGTGGAATCTGGACAGAGGACAGCTTCACGTTCAAGGGCGATTTCTACCGATTTAACGAGTACTCGATGAAGCCGAAGCCGGTCGATCCGCTCCCGGAAATTTTCCAGGGCGGGTCCTCGCGTGCCGCACGCGACATGGCGGCGCGTGTTTCCGATTGGTATTTCACGAATGGGAATACGCCAGCGGAAATCAGGAAGCAGGTGGATGACATCCGAGCCAAGGCTGCTGCTAACGGCCATTCGGTGAAAATTGGGGTGAATGCCTTTGCGATTGCTCGCGACACGGAAGTGGAAGCCCGCACAGTGCTGGACGAGATCATTGCCAAGGCGAACCCGGAGGCTGTGCAGGGTTTTGCCGATCAGGTGAAGAATGCCGGCAAAGCCTCGCCGGAAGGCGAGGGGAACTGGGCCAAGTCTTCTTTCGAGGATCTGGTTCAGTACAATGATGGCTTCCGCAGCAATCTCATAGGCACGCCAGAACAGATTGCCGAGCGCGTGATCGATCTCAAGAATGCTGGTGCAGATCTTATCCTGCTCGGGTTCCTGCATTTCCAGGAAGAGGTCGAGTTTTTTGGCAAACATGTAATTCCGTTGATCCGCAAACTGGAAAAGGCGGAGACGGTTACGGCAGTGGCAGCCGAATAATCCACAACGACCAAGGCCGGCAGACCTGTTCCGCTAGCCAAACCAAGCGCTGTATCGTCGTCTGTATTCGGTCTGCGAAGGGAATTTTGCGCTCGATTTTTATCGAACCGGAAACGGGCCTGGAGAGAGGCAGAAAATGCATTCGATGAACTACCTTCACGAAGGTCCCGCCACCGTTGCCTTTCGCGAGCCGGTGGCCACTCCGGAAATCGAGTTGTTAAGGCAGGTCGAGCCCCGGGAGCAAGCGGATACTATTCTTGGTCTGGAGGGGATCAGCCTTTCCTTTGGCGGCGTCGTTGCACTCCACAATATCGACCTCACTGTGCGATCGGGCGAGATACGCGCGATTATCGGCCCGAATGGTGCGGGCAAAAGTTCTCTAATAAATATCATCAGTGGCGTTTACCGACCCGATCGCGGCCAGGTACGGATCGGGCCAGATCGTTTCGCCAGGGTTCCGACCCAAAAACTTGCTCACCTTGGAATTGCGCGAACGTTCCAGAATCTTGCGCTGTTCAAGGGATTGAGCGTCGTCGACAACGTCATCTCCGGTCGGGCGTATAAGGTCCGTTCGACTTTTCTCGCGCAGGTACTGGGACTTCGGCTCTCGCGCCGCGAAGAGACAGATGCCCGCGAACGTGCGGCCCAAATACTGGATTTCCTCGATCTTACCCACGTCAGCAATCGTCTGGCAGGTAGTTTGCCCTATGGATTGCAAAAGCGCGTCGAACTCGCACGCGCGCTGGTCGCGGATCCGGCGATCCTGCTGCTTGATGAGCCGATGGCTGGAATGAGCGCTCCAGAGAAAGCCGAAATGAGCGATTTCGTTCGTGCCGCCAATCGGCAATATGGCACGACAATTATCCTCGTCGAACACGATATCGGCGTGGTCATGGGCCTTTCCGACCATATTGCCGTTCTCGACTATGGTCGCAAGATTGCCGATGGCACGCCCGAAGAAATCCGCACCGATCAGGGCGTGATTGATGCCTATCTTGGCGTTGCTCCGGAAAATATCGATGGCGAGGGGATTTGATGGTTGAGTTCGATTGGCTTTTCTTCTTCGAGGTTCTGATTGGCGGCCTGCTATCAGGAGTCATGTATTCACTCGTCGCGATCGGTTTTGTGCTGATCTACAAGACGTCGGGCGTATTGAATTTTGCTCAAGGGGCGATGCTGCTTTTTGCGGCACTCACCTTCGTCAGCCTGGTGGAAAGAGCTGTCCCATTTGCTTTGGCGCTGGCGATCACATTTATATTGATGGTCGCCATCGGGATTGTAATCGAGCGCGTTGTTCTTCGGCCTCTAACCAACAGATCGCCGATGACACTCTTTATGGCCACTCTTGGGCTCTCCTATATCATCGAGGGTGCGGCGCAGCTGATATGGGGAACCCAGGTTCACGGCCTCGACCTCGGCATTGAAGACATTCCTTTCGACGGAGGCGGCATTTTCATTAGCCAGTTTGATCTCTGTGCTGCCGCTGTCGCA
>NZ_JAIQWW010000024.1 GCF_020164455.1 Phyllobacterium chamaecytisi | reverse complement strand
TGTCAAGTTTCGTTACGAGTTTCCTGCAAACACCCCCAACTGGGTGGCCAGCCCCTCCCTATAAAGAAGCAACGGTCTCACCATGTATGCTTACTGGGTGGACGAAATGATATCCATGATTGAGTCCGCCAACGGTTGCGGTTGACCTGCCCATTCATAGACGTCCTGAAACAGATGGTGTGGAGTGCCATATAGCGCGGGTAATCGAGCCCGCGGTACGGAAACTCTTCGTCCGCACGGATTAGGAACAGTGCCAGCTCCGCTTCGTCTAAATCGTCCTGATTCTGTAAACTAAGTTTGTTGCGCAGGACCATTATGCCCGGATAGCAGAGCGGGTCGGATTCGGCGGTGTAGACCACTATTTGCGCTTTGTTTTGCCAGCTCTTTGACCAATGTACGACGCTCGTCGCCGGTCTTACCTCGAGACTCAGCCAACACCGTTGACATCCGTGGCGTGAGTTTCATACCTTCGACAGCACTTATTCTTTCGCCGCGCTTACTGGTAAGCGTCCAACTACTTTTAGTATTTCCACGGGCCGGATGATGAAGACTGTGATTTTTCATGTGGCGAAGTCTACTACAGCCCGCGGAACCTGGACAATAGGAACTTTCAAGACGACTTCGCTCGTCAAGGAAGCGTCGCTGGCACGCTTAGAGACATTGTAGACTTTGAGGAACCAATCAAAAACGGTCGAAAATCCGCCATTATCGGCATTTTCAAACGAACGGTTGCTGTTGCCTGACGCATTGTACAATTTCTGCGCTAAAGCCAGAATGGGTAGCTGCTGGATCGCGTATGCGCTCTACGATGCTGCTCCAGCAAGAGTTCCCGGATGTCTGCCGCCGAGACCGGTTTGCCGAAAAGATATCCCTGACCAAACTGGCAACCGAGCTCGCTCAGCTGCCGCTCCTGGTCAATAGTTTCGATACCCTCTGCAATCACCCGCATGTCTAACCGGTTCGCCATGTCCATGATAGCTGCGACAATGACTGAACCTGCTTTTCCATTGGCCAAAGCCCCCACGAAGGACCGATCGATTTTGATGACATCAACCGGAAAGCTTATCAGATGAGTAAGGGAAGCGTACCCCGTGCCGAAATCATCAAGTGCAACAAGCAGTCCTTTATCGCGGAGCCGCTTTACCGCTTTTGCCACGAACTGGTCGCTGCCGCCCATGAATACAGACTCGCTAACCTCCAGTACAATGTGCTTGAGCGGGACATTTTGCTTCTCAAAGCATGCCTCGATCTTCGCCTGGAGATTTCCGTATTGAAAGTCCCCGGTCGTCACATTAATGCCAACGTGCTCCACCGGTATTCCAAGGTCCAACCATTCGCGAATATCAGATGCAACTTGGTGCAACATTCTCTCAGTAACACGCGAGGCTATCTTGGTATCGGAGAACGCAGCAGCAAAATCGCCCGCAGGGGACACGGCGCCTTGTAGATCAGTCATGCGTACCAAAGCTTCCAGGCCCACAATTTCTGATGACGCCAGCTGCGCAATTGGTTGGTAATATGCCGTTATGCGGCCCTCGACCAACGCAGCGTCGACATTGCGGATGGCACGGATACGGTCGACAATCGACGTGCGAAGCTCGGGACGAAATTGAACGTAGCCTCCCCTATTTGTCTCCTTGGCATGGTAAAGCGCAAAATCCGCATTCTGCCGCAACGTATTTGCTTCAACGCCATCGGCTCCGAACAGGGCGCCGCCGAGCGTGACGCTGGGAAAAAGTGTGTCCAATCCAACAGTTACGGCACCGCTGGTTCTGTGGAGAACGTCTTGAGCGGCGGCAGTCAGATCGTCTGCAGTTGTGACACCATCAATGATTACTGCAAATTCGTCCCCGCCCAGCCGGAATGCTGTCTCCCTCGGTCGGCCCTCGCCAATCATGTTAGCCACACTTCGGATCAGGAAGTCTCCGACCAGGTGTCCCATGGTATCATTGACAGATTTCAAGTGATCGATATCTACCAGTAGAAGCCCGAAATCGGATCTGTCATGAATCCGCGTGCAGAGCATTTCATCAAAGCGGGTTCGATTGGACAGCCCGGTCAGCGCGTCAAAGTATGCGAGCTTATAGTCGCGCGCCTGCACCTCTTCATGCTCAATGGCAATTGCGCACAGATGAACACAGGTCTGAACGATTCGCCTCTCCAGTTCATCAGGAGTCCGGACTGTTTTGTAATAGAAAGCAAATGTACCCACCACGCGTCCATCGCGCGACTTGATAGGAGTGGACCAGCAGGCTCGAAATCCAAGTGGCAGGGCCAGAGCCTTGAAATCGGCCCAGAGCGGGTCGGATTTTATATCTGAAACGATCACGGCTTCGCCCAGGTAGGCTGCCGTTCCGCACGACCCGACTGCGGGGCCGGCTTCGATCCCGTCGAGCGCCTCAGAGTAGGCGTCAGGCAGGCTTGGTCCGGCCAGCGGGTGAAGCTTTTGGTCCGGGTCTACTGTGAGCACTGAACATACGATGGTTGGAACCAGATTCTCGATCCTACGACACAGCAAATCGGCGATGTCGCGCAATGGATCACCCGAGGTCACAGCTTCCAGAATTTCATTCTGAATATGGAGCAGGAGATCACTGACGCCAGGCTTCATACAGATTTCCACATTAAAGGGATTTTCGCACCGGTCATGCAATACTACGTCTTATCCGTAAAGATAACATGAGCAGACGGTTATTGTTCACTTAACTTCAGTCGCCCATCAAGTTGGTTTGCAATGAAGAAGCGCACGCGGACAAGAACTGTTCCAAAGGCATTGTCACCTATTAGCGTTAAAGCGCATGTATCCAGTGACGAGTCGTGATCTGTCACGTTCAGGCATGGGGAATTTACTCAGTACCCTGACGTCCCGATCAGCCACGGATTCCGCAACGCTCATGGTTCGATCGCAACAATAGCCGGCATCTGCGTGCGAAGCGGCTGCCGCATTCGGGTGCTACTTTAACGACGGCACGTATCGAATTCGTCGAAATCACCAGGTGCGAGTTTCGTCCTCAAGAAGGTTCGCCAGTTCGACCACTTGTCAGCCCGAAGCCACGGAAGTCGAGATCAGGCCGTCCGGCTGTGACCTTCGGTTTCATCGTGGATCCGCATGGACTTCGTTCGATCCAGCGCCTTCACCTCGAAAACTGGCGTCCTCTGGCCGCGGCGCCTTCCATTTCCTCGTATCGGCGGTATGGCTAAGCGCCAGCCACATACGGCGGAAGATTGCCTGACTTGGCGAGAGGAGGCGTTCTCCAGTTTGCTCACTCAATGAATTCACGGGGATAATATGGCCGACGTCCTTCTGGCCCGAGGCTGACATTCAAAGCTAAACACCTTTGCTGATCATCGATTGTCGAATTTTTGGCACGCACAGAGTCAACAGAAAGCCGCTTACCTTGAAAGTTCTCACGCAACACGCTGGCCACTCCAGTCAGACCGGTAAACCATCAAATCGCCAAATAACACAATAGTGCGTGGCACCGCGTGTTGACAGATGTCCAAGACGAAAATACGTTTCTAGATGCGGACCCAGGTTCCATATAGAAGAACAAATCGAACGACGCGCTAAACGACATCGATATCTGCTCCAGCAACAATTCAACACTGTGCGCCGTCCAGTCGATCAGCGTGCCGATGCTGGTTATGGCGCTGGGCGGGCATTACTTCATCGAGGACGGCGAGACGATCTTCGCTCTGTCGGCCAGCAAAGACAAGGATTTCGTCGTCATCGAAGGCGCGGTTCACGGGGCGCCATGCAAACCTTGCTCGGAGCAAACCGGTGTTTCCTACGATCATGCGACGCGCAGTCTTTATGATTACGTTGCCAACTGGGCGAACAGTCTTCCAGTTCGCATGTGCGAAACAGCGCTTCTTTCTAAGTAAAAAAAGTATCAGACCAACTCCAGCGACGCGATCACAGGCTTTGGCATTTTCTGCGCATTGTCACTGTCAGCATCTTATAATCTAATCTTGGAGGAGCCACATGTAGTCCGAACTTTTGATGTGATTAAACACACAAGTTTTTCCTTTCAGACTCAGATCAATGGAGCGTGTGTCATGCAGCCTTTAGTAAATTTGGCATCGCCGGATGATAGCGGCGCCTGGCCGGCGAAAAGGAGAAAAGTTCTCGACTGGCTGATGATGGATACCCAGAACGAACGTTTCATTGACAACATCTTTGTAGAGATGTGCGAGAGGCTACTCGATTCAGGCGTCCCCCTTGGCCGGGCAACGCTCCACTTTGCTATCCAGCATCCCCAATGGTTCGGTGCCCGAATCCTGTGGCATAGGGGGATCACGGAGGCGAAAATCGACACATTTGAACACGGTGTTGAAGAGACTGCAGAATATCTTGAAAGTCCGGTATATGAGATCAGAATGGGGGCAAGCGAGTTGCGGCAACGTATCGATGACGGTACCCAGGCCGCATCGCGGTATCCACTCTGGCGGCAGCTAAGTAACGAAGGCCTTACGGATTATGTTGCGTGGCCGCTGATCCACACTCAGGACAAGCGGCACGTAGTCAGCTTCGTCAGCGACAAGCCGCAAGGATTCAGCCAGGATCACTTGGTCTTGTTTGCTGACGTTCTGCCTGCGCTGGCTCTCGTCAGTGAGATCAGACTCAAGAACCGTTTGGCGCGCACGTTGTTAGAAACCTATGTTGGACCACACGCGAGCGAACAGATACTCGCCGGCGCTACCAGCCGTGGCAGCGGATCGACCGTGGGAGCAGCGATTTTGATCTGCGATCTACGCAATTTCACTGCCATATCGGACGCCTGGCCACGCGACGACGTGATCGAGCTTCTAAATGGCTATTTTGACGCGATGTCCGCGCCTATTGAGAAGCATGGCGGGGAAATTCTCAAATTCATGGGCGACGGACTTCTGGCGATTTTCCCACTTAGCAAGTCCACAGCATGCGCCGATCTTCTCCAGGCGATCAGAGAAGCGCAGACAGCGGTCACCGCATTGAATAAAGAGCATTCTGCAGCGGGGCGCGAACCGCTGGCATACGGCATCGGTGTCCACGCAGGCGATGTCATGTACGGCAATATCGGCTCGCGATCACGGCTTGACTTCACTGTCATTGGGCCAGCTGTTAACATTGCGTCACGCCTCGAGAGTCTTACCAAGCAGATAGGACATTCCGTTCTGCTCTCGGAGGCTTTCGTGAAGTTGGCCGGGGTTAAAAACCAAGTGAAGAGCTTGGGGTCCTATACGCTTAAAGGCCTTGAAAGACCAATCGGTGTATTTGGAATTCCCGCTGACCAAACAGAAAATATTGAAGCTTAGGAGGCGACGAAGTCGAATCGACAGCCGCTTGCCATTGTGGCGCGGCTTTCCATGTCGATAGGCGCCCGAGCCGCTTCAGCAAGCGCATAGACGCCACCGATCTTCAAGTTCAGCGAACCGTTGCTGACCCAGTCGAAAAGCTCTTGCGTATGAGCGCGGAACAGCTCCGGCTGGATGCGGTCGCAAGGTCGCTTAGCCGATCTTGATACTTTTAGGCAGGCTCAGGATGTTCAGTAGACCGGGCCCACCGAGCACCGCCTGTATCAGCAGAACGTACCGGAGCGACGCAGCGAATCGAATGAGGAGCCTGAACGGCAGACAACACTGACGCCTTCACCTCCGCTGGGGCTCAAGACGGTGAATGATTTTCATGGGCTCGGCACTGGCGTTTGTACGAAAGTCAGTCACCCGGTCTGTGGAGTTCCACTCGGTTGCGACCGGTCTGTTTGGCACGATAAAGCGCCATATCTGCCCGGCGCTGAAGCTGTTCCGGCGAGATGCTGTCGCCAAGTGCCTGAACTGCAACGCCGATGCTGAGCGTGACGCAATTGGAGATGCTGCTGGAAGGATTTGAAAGGGCGGCAGCCTCGATGCTCTCTCGAATACGTTCAGCCAGCGCAGAGGCTTCTCGCTCCTCCATCTCCGGAAGAACGACAAGAAATTCCTCACCCCCGTAGCGAGCGACATGATCCCTCTCTCGTCGCATGTGGCTTTGGATAATACCGGCCACCTTGATAAGACATCGATCGCCCTCGGCATGACCGAGCCGATCATTAAGGTTCTTGAAGTCATCGATGTCGCACATCAGCATTGCGACCTGCCCACTGTATTTCCTGCTGCGGCTCCAGAGCTGGTCAAGCGTTTCCATCATCCAGCGTCGGTTGGCAATTCCGGTTAAGGGATCAGTCCTTGCAAGATGCTCAAGCCGGGCATTGGCGTCTGCGAGTTGGTTGACCCGCCGCTTGTCTCTAAGCTCAAGAAGAAAAGTCTTCTGGGCCAGGATGGTCATCGTCCGTCGTGCGACAATCGTCGCGATGATACCGATTGCAAAAAACAACGTGGCATCCAGACTGCTCGCAATTTCGAGGTTTGGATTCTGCAGCTGAAAAACAAGATAAAGGCCAAGCGCAAAACCCGCGATCGTTATCGTAGAAGAAAGCGGAATTGCGAAGATGATGATCGCTGTGATCGCCACGAACAGCATAATATTCAGATGCCGTTCGTAGAATTCTCCTCCCGCGCTCCTGCCCACCAATGCAATGGATAGGAGGATAAGAAATATGCCCACTATCAAAACGGCCGCCTGCAGCCAGTGCGCGCGAGGTTTGCGCCAGACAAAGGCGACGCCCAGTGCGACTGGCGGGAGAAATGAGCCAGGCAAGAGCATGGACAGCGCCACGTCTCGTGGAAGCATGAGCAGGTTGAGCGCCAGCGTCAACACGTCCAGCAGGGCCACCCATATCATCCAGGCGCGGATAATTTTGGCAGTTTGTGACCAGATGCGGTCCCGAAACACGCGGCTGATTTTGCCCTTTAGACGGATGTCGCGGGTACGGCCGCCCAAAAGCCGCTCGACTTCAGCCATAATCAAAGGATCATTTTGTATGTCGACCCGAATAAGGGCAGCCGAATCTGGTTTCTCCTGGATATCCATGCGAGACATTTATAGGAAATTTTGTTGATGGCAAAGATGATGAGAAACGCCGAAGATGGGACTGGCCTAGTTGAGCTGTATCTCAAAGCGGTTGTGCGCGTATGGCGTGGCGAACCAAGTGGATAAGGCCAACAAGGAAAGTGATGCGCCAATTTAGTTTCTCTGAAAGTCGTCCTCGTGTCAGCGCACCTTGTTCCCCGTCGGAAGACGCGTCTGCCATGAGTAGTTAACACCCTTCGCGATGTTCCAGATGAGTTCCGGTTTCATTTTGTCTGGATGAGGCCTCGATCTTTGCAACATCAAGTGCGCTCTGCTTTCCCTCCATCAGACATGTACCTCGCCGTGCTCCTTCTTGTCAGAGTCGCCGGCGAGCAGGGCGGCGTAGGCGAGCCAGCAGTAGAAGGCAGTTACCCCGAGCAATATGGCCCAGCCCGGTAACGGTCCGAATGCTGCGTTTGCGACGATCTCATGGAGTGATCGCGCAACATCCAGCGCCACCCCGTCATCCTGCAATTTAGGCGTCGAGATTTTCAATATCCAAGCCAGAAGCAGGACAAGGAACATCCATAAATAATTACGGCGCAGCCGCCGCGACATCGCCGCTCGGATGGAGATCAGGAATTGCGGCTTGCGCAAATCTTGACCAAGCAGGCGCGCCCAGTCGCTATCCAACTCCGGCAGGGGTGCAAAGACCTGAGCAAAATAGTGTTTCTCCAATCGGCGTACTCGTCCGCGATAGACGTCGAAAAACCGATAGCGTCGCGCCTCGATGATCAGCAGAAGTTGCACCAGAACCATGGCGAACAGAAGGACGCCATGATGAGACGTCGGCGATGACAACGACAGTGACAGCATGGCCGCAACGCCGGTAATGGCCCAGTTGGTTGTCCGGTCGATCCGGTCGCGCCATCCCGCCATGCGGCCCATCTCGGCGCGGTGATAATGCGCCAACACCGTGATGTACTCGGCTGATGTGGCTGGGAACGGCGGGATTGACCACCCAGCCGCAGTGTCGCTGACCGGCAGTTGTTCTGGAGCTTCGTTCATATCCACCTCCCAGCAAGATCCTCCCCCGTATTTAATCAACGGAATTCGCCAATATTGGCTTCGCGTTCTAGTTTCGTTCCGGAGGTTGAAGAGAGTCAAGAGAACTTGGAGTGGCAAAACGCTCGTTCGATATTTTGAAGGTTGTTGAAGCCGATATCTTGGCAACCACCGCGTTATCAGGTCGTCCTGAGGTCGATGCATACCAACCAAGGTTGCCCGCACATTGACATGGTGCAAATCGACAGTCGTCCTAAAACGTCTTCCCGATCTCATTGCTGCCGCTTAGACATTTATGTACGCCGTGGAAACTTATTGAGGAGGGAACGATCCTGCTTTATCGGGATTGCGTGAAAAACGGGAGGCTTCATGACAACGCAACAATTCCTGGCCTTCACGGTAATTGGCCTGATGATGGCCGCATTCGTTTGGGGCCGGGTCCGCTATGATATAGTGGCGATGTGTTCCCTCCTCGTGGCGGTCGCGGTTGGAGTCGTCCCCATTAAGGTGGCGTTTAGCGGCTTCAGCGACGAAATTGTTATCATCGTCGGCAGTGCACTCGTTGTCAGCGCCGGAGTGGCGCGTTCCGGGCTGATGGAAGCGGCGGTGCAACGTTTCGTGCCACAGGTGTCGTCCGTCAGGGCGCAGCTCGCCATACTGGTGATCATTGTCACCGTGTTGTCGGCGTTCGTGAAAAATATCGGTGCGCTGGCAATCATGATCCCTATTGCCTATCAGTTCGCGCGACGATCGAACGTGTCGGCTTCGGTGTTCCTAATGCCCATGGCATTTGGCGCCCTTATTGGCGGCCTGATGACGCAGATCGGTACCTCGCCGAACATCGTGGTCTCGCGCGTGCGCGCAGACATGGTTGGTCAGAGCTTCTCCATGTTCGATTTTACCCCTGTCGGCGCAACACTTGCCGCCACCGGCATCATCTATTTGGTGCTGTTTTACCGGCTGGTTCCGGAGCGGACGCGCGAAACGGTTTCTGTGGACGAGGCGATCGAGATTCGCAATTACGTCTCCGAGGCCGCCGTAGCGAAGGGGTCGTCAACTGTGGGCATGACGGTGACAGATCTGATAAAGCCGGCCGAAGGTGCGGCAATGGTAACGTCCATCGTGCGCGCTGATCATCGGGTCACACCTCTCCCCGATTCTGTACTGGCGGAAGGCGACGTTCTGGTACTTGAGGGCAACCCGCATGCCCTCGACGCCATCGTGACGGCTGGAAAGTTGAGACTGTCGCGTGACCGGTCACCTTTGGATATCGAGAGCGCGGCGGAAATCGAGGCAATTGAAGCGGTCATCGGCGAACACTCACCGCTGATCGATATGTCGGCGCAGCGCCTTGCCCTGTTCGATCGATACAACGTCAATCTGCTTGCCGTCAGCCGGCATGGTGAAAGGATCAAGGAGCGCTTGGGCGAGATCACCTTCCGGTTCGGGGACGTCGTCGTGCTGCAGGGGCAGAGCAGTGTACTGCCCACATTCCTGCGTGAGTTCGGCTGCCTGCCACTGGCAAAAAGGACCATCATGCTGGGCAGCGTCAGGCGCGGGATTATTCCCCTCGTCATTCTGCTTGCGGCGATCGGAACGACAGCGTTCGGTCTGCTGCCGGTGTCGATTGCCTTCTTTGCCAGTGCAGTCGCGATGGTGCTGTTCCGTGCAATTCCCCTTGCCGAGGTTTATACAGCAATCGATGGTCCGATACTGATGATGCTTGCAGCCCTCATACCTGTAAGTGACGCTTTGCGGACGTCGGGTGGGACCGACCTAATCGCGCAATGGCTGACCCAAGTAGCCTATCAACTGCCCTCCTTCGGGGCATTGACACTTATCCTGGTGGCCGCGATGGCCGTCACCCCGTTCCTGAACAATGCGGCAACGGTGCTGGTGATGGCGCCAATTGCCACGAGTTTTGCTGACAGCCTCGGCTTTAGACCGGAGGCCTTTTTAATGGCCGTTGCCATTGGTGCCGGTTGCGATTTCCTGACACCCATCGGCCACCAGTGCAACACGCTGGTTTTGGGCCCGGGCGGCTACAGGTTCAGCGACTATCCTCGAGTAGGCTTGCCACTTTCGGTGATCATCGTGCTGACGGCAGTACCGGCATTGCTGGTGTTCTGGCCGCTTCATTGAAGGACATCATAAGGATCGATACCATTGAACACGATTGATGCCTCGGCTCTGGAACTGGTGATCCAAGCTTTTTTCGTCATCTTTAATGATGGCAGTTTCCAGTGAGAGAGAGCCCTCGGTAGCGGCATCGACGATTGCTTCGAGATCGTCAAACCGCAGACGTGATGTGATCGAAACAACGTTGAGTGCGCCGCTGGCATCAGGCGCCAGAATGATCGCCGCGCCAGTAGAGCAGCGGGAAGTGCCGCGCTTCTTCCCCAAGCAAAAAATCCTGAAGCGCATTGATCCGGGTTAAACCGAGATGGACACGACATTCACCGCGCTAAAGCTTTACTCAGCGTTGTTTTCACATCGTCGAAGAACGGCATAGCCGCAGCGACCAGCAGGATGAGGGCTAGAAATATCGTTGCTCCAAAGCCGGCAAATCTGAACCCCACTGCGCCAACGATGCCCCCGGCAAAGAACAGGAATACCAGCGACGTGTGCACCTTCAGTCTCGCTCGGTCCGCGCGGACCATGGGTCTGGCAGTGTCGTCACGCGCTATATTCCAATAGAAAAGCTTCCCCAGTTCAATTCCCATATCTGTCGTCATCCCCGTAACGTGGGTCGTCCGAATTCGAGCGTTGGAAAGTTTGGTGATCACGGCGTTTTGCAGGCCCATGATGAAGCATAGGAGCATGACGGTCGCGGGAACAAAAAGCCATTCACGCCGGGAGAGGTTGCTGCCCATCAGGCCAAAGCAAAGCAGCAGAAAGGCCTCGATCATGATCGGAAAAGCGTATTCGCTTTGCAGTGATTTCCGCCGGCCCCAATTGACGAGGATAGCCGAAACGGCCGCGCCTGCGACGAACGAGCCAAACGCGGCCAGTCCGGAGAGTGCAAATTTGACATCGCCCAACGCAAAGCTGTCGGCCATCGATGACACGATGCCCGACATGTGTGAGGTATATTGTTGTACTGCCAGAAAACCTCCGGCATTCGCCGCACCCGCGACGAATGTCAAAATATAGGCCAAGTGGCGGTCGGCAGGGTCGCTTCTCACCCGTCCCGTCAGCCGTCGTAGATAATTTCTCATGATTTGGCCGCGAACTTTAAGGATGAATGATTGAAGCTACTCGCTCATTGCCTGTAGCGCGTTCCACTTTTTGATCTCGGCGCTTCGCAGCGTTGGGAGGGCGATGATTCCCTTGTCTTTCAACTTTGAAAATACCCGGGACACAGTTTCGATGGTGAGACCCAGATAATCGCCTATGTCCATGCGTGACATAGGAAGCTCCACCTGTTCCAATCCACCCTGACGTTCCGCCAGGTCGAGGAGGAAAGCAGCCACGCGCTCCGCTGCCGTCTGACGTCCGAGAACGAGCAAATGCTCCTGTGCACGCGTAAGACTGCGCAATGTCAGTGAGAACAGTTCCTGGTAGATGTCGCCGAACTTCGAGCGCGGAAATGACCTGAGGCTTGTGCCCGGTATCGCTTCGGCAAAGAAATGGTGGTTTGCATCGGCTTCGAGACCGAAGACTTCGCCGGATAGATAAAATGCGCTGATTTGCCTGCGACCGTCGGCGAGTAACCGATAGACGCGGACAGCACCAAACTCGACCTGGTAGATGTTGCCCGCCTTTTCGCCCTGGGCGTAAATCTCGGAGCCCGGAGCAAAGAACAAAATCTGTTGCGGATGAGCTTGACCGAACGGCAACGGAACGGGTTGATCGATGCCATCTGATCCGAGCCGCGGTGACATTTGGACAGTGGTGTAGGCCAGCATGACGATCTCCATTCGATTTGATGGGACAACACTGGCTGATAGCATCATGCTGCGAAATTCGTTTATGTACCTACGCGTTTCTACGTAGGTTGACCTGTGCCGGCAAATTGGTCGGTCAATCTAATGGCTGTTATTAACGCGTTGCCCAAGAGGGGCTTTCGAAGCACCCTGACGCCGAGCACATCAGGCGTGGATCGAGAGCGGTCCACCAGCAGTAAGATGGGCTTGTGGAACCCTCGCACCGCGGTCATTGCTCGTGGGTCGTTCAAAAGTGCTTCTTCGTCTACGACGATGCAACCGCCCGCGGCGGTGCTCGGCGATGCGAGGGCTGCGTTCACATTGTCGAACGACAGGACCGCAAAGCCTTCAACCTCGAGCGCAAACTCAAGCGACCGTCGCAACCCATAGTCCGGCGCAACAACAAGAACCTGGAATGAATTCGGCAAGGGGCATTCCTTCTAAACATGACCGGACGATCGGTGGCCGGCAACGACGGCCCAAATAGCTTGACTGTGTTTTCGAGGGGTGCGCATTGCGCTAGGTCAAATCAGTGGATTGACCGTATTGTGAGTCAATCGATATCGAACTTTACACTGAGCGCCATTCGCACGAGTTCCGGCAAGCTCCTCGCTTTCATTTTTGCCATTACGTTGGCCCGATGGACTTCAACCGTACGTGGACTGATAGTCAGATCATAGGCGATGGTTTTGTTGGCAAGACCTGCCACCACGCCTGAAAGGACTTGCCTTTCGCGGTCGGTCAACGCCTCCAACCGTGCCTGGATGGCCGAAGCGTCATCCAGTTCATCGGCGATGTCCGTCAATTGTGCCGCCGCCCGCTTTACCGCTTCAATCAAGACTTCGTCTTCGAATGGCTTTTCTATGAAGTCCAAAGCCCCGGCCTTCATGGCTTCCACAGCCATCGGCACGTCTCCATGCCCCGTTATAACGATAGAGGGAATACGAAGGTCGGCCGTTTTCAAGTTGCGCAACAATTCGACGCCACTCATGTCTGGCATGCGCAAATCTGTAACCAGGCAGCCATTGCGGATTGTCGGTGCGGTCGCAAGGAATCCTGTTGCCGACGCGTGCACGCGAACGGTGAAGCCGCACATGGTCAGCAAGAACGCGAGAGACTTTCTGACCGCCTCTTCATCGTCCACAATGTGGACAGTGTAGTCGTCAATCGCCATTTGGGTGCCTATCCTCAATTGCCGGAAGCGTGAAGCGGAATGTGGTACCCCCGCTCCCGTTCTTCTTTACCGTTATGCTGCCACCATGTGACTCGACAATCCGCTTGGAAATCGACAAACCGACTCCCATGCCGCCAGGTTTGGTGGTCATGAAGGGCTTGAACAGCTGCGCGGCGATCTCGTCGGGAATGCCAGGTCCCGTATCGGCAACGTCGACCACGACCCACCCATTCTCGTCCAAACTCGTTTGCACAAGCAGTTCACGTTTTTCACTGTCTCGCATCGCTTCCATGGCATTGCGCATCAGGTTGATCAAGACCTGTTGGATTTGCACGCCGTCAACCATGACGAACTTGGCGTTAAGGCCAAACTCGAATACGGACCTGATACCGCGTTCACGCGACCCAACGAGCGCCAGAGCGCCAGCTTCCTCGACCAGCTTGCGGATGTCCTCTTGTGTCTTGTCGGTTTCGCCGCGTGTTACGAATTCCCTTAGATGCCTGATAATTTGGCCCGCACGCAGGGCTTGCCTCGATGTCTCTTCCAAAGCCTCGCGCATTTTCGACGCGAGGGCATCATCCATGTCGCGCAACAGTCGTGTGCACCCCTGGGCATAGTTGGCTATGGCAGACAGCGGCTGGTTGAGTTCATGGGCCAGCGTCGAAGCCATTTCCCCCAGTTCGTTAAGTCGCGCGAGCCGCGCCAGCTCGCCCTGAATTTCATGCAGCCGCGCGGCGGATTCTTCGCGCTCCGTTAGGTCCCGAATAAATCCGGTGAAGAAGACCTTGTCTCCGGTCTTTATCTCTCCGACTGCAAGTTTCATCGGAAAGGTCGAACCATCCTTGCGTTTGCCGACGACGACGCGATCAATGCCGATGATGCGCTTTTCGCCAGTTTTCAAATACCTGCTTATGTAACCATCGTGCTCCCGCTGGTAAGGTTCCGGCATCAAGATCCGGACATTCCGGCCAACGACCTCGGCCTCGGTGTAGCCGAACTGCCTAACGGCTGCCGCGTTGAAGGACCTGATTGTTCCATCCTTTTCAATGACGACCGTTGCATCGAGTACTGTGTCCAGAATCGACCGGAGATGCGCTTCGCGAGCGTCAAGGTCGCTCACCGTCTTGTCGGTGACCCGCCGCGCGTGATGAAGCAGCCCGCCCATCCAGGCGATCACCAGGCCGATAACAATAAGAATGCCAAACTCCACCACGTTTTGGGAGTGATTGAACTGCGCTCCCCCTACGTAAAGCGACGAGATCAAGGAGAAGAAGACGGCCGCCAACCCCGGTCCAATTCCTCCGGCGATAGAGGCTATGAGAATTGAGGGAATGAACAGAATGAAAACCGCGCGATCCTGAAGAAGATCCTGCAGCGCCAATCGGAATAGCAAGGCGGCCAGGACTGCTGCAGCCGCCAGGACATAACCTTTCATCCCCTCAAAACGTGAGGAGAGAGCGGCTTGCAGGAACCGTCCCCGGACGCCGGGTATGTCACGTGCGGGCATGGCTGTGTCGCGGTTCCTGATGGAGTTCGTGTTCAAAATTGTCTGCCAACACACAGCAATAAAAATTCAAAGGTTTCAATCACAAACATCACCTGTCAGTTGGGCGACGACCGTTTATCCAGACTACTTCGTGTGCAAACTACGCGGACCTGCCTGTTGGCTTCCCCGTCGTATTTTAAGGAGAAATGGAGTGCCAGTCAGTGCTGAAAACGCTTCGCCGAAGAAGCGGTTTTCTTGGCAGAACCGAGTTACCGCCGATATCGAGCCCGTCTTCGTGTTGTACCAAACGGCTCGTGTTCATTGGAAATCAACAAAAGAGCCAATGCCGCAATGGCGATGCCGGCTGTCCAAGCGTTGACACGGGTCGAGAATATTCCTGCGAATGCAAGAACCCACGGAGAGGCTGAGAGCCAGAGTCCGACAATGATCTGAGCCCACTTTTGCCACAAGCGATCATTGATTACCGTGATTATGCTGACCGTAAACACGGCCGTACCGCTTATCATGAAATTCCATGAGATCCAGTTTGGTTTGCCGGGGTATGGCAAGTCGGAACCAAGGACAAAAGGGAGATAATCGGCCACAAACCAATGATGGCCAAGCAGCAATCTTGCCAGCGGAATCTGCTCCTTCGACAGTTCTCCTTAGAGCGCCAGTGTATTGCGATCAGATTAGGGATGTTGAAATTCATCACATTGCCTTGGATCAATTCGAACTGGATACCCACTCGTCGGGCATATCGACGGATCAGTGGCCACTGCGCGCCATCCCCGGCGCTCACTTCGTATGTATCTTAACTGGCGGCCCTGGACTGCTGGCGACACAGGCAGATTTCACGCCACATGCACCTACCCGTGATATCTGGTCGCTACTAGGAAGGCATATCGTCGTCATATAAAATGCGCTCGGAGGCGCCGTCCAAGTCTTCGTACTGCCCGTTCTTCAGGGACCACAGAAACAGAACCAGTCCTGCGAGACCGAGCGCAAGGGAAATGGGGATCAAGTAAAAGAAGTCGCTCATTTTACCAGTCCCCCCAGCGGCACCTTGAAGCCCAACGGCTTTGTCGTTCCCAGCATTGGCTCGCCCTTGAGCCTGAGCGCGTTGGCCACAACCACTATGGATGACAGGGACATGGCAATCGCCGCGACAAAGGGAGTTGCGTGACCGAGAATTGCGACAGGAAGCGCCACGACATTGTAGCCGATGGCGATGACGAAGTTCTGCCGGATCAGTTTCCCGGCATCCCGTGATACCCGGTAGGCAAGGAACACCGTCTCGAGGCTCTCTTGAAGAAAGACGAAGTCGGCATTGTTGCGACCAACGTCGGCGGCGGTTGCCGGAGCCATGGCTACATGCGCTGCCATGAGAGCGGGCGCGTCATTTAAGCCGTCACCGACCATCAGGACCTTCCGGCCCTGCTTTGTCAGCATATTTATCCGTTCAAGCTTCCCGCCCGGCAGGATGCCTGACGTGTAGTTCGGAATGCCGAGCTGATCGGCAGTTTCACGCACCGCGGGTTCGCTGTCGCCGGATAATATCTCCACCGCAATTCCGGCCTGGCGTAATTTCTCAACAAGGGAAAACACTCCCGGTCGGAGCCTGTCGGAGAAAACGAACGACGACAACTTTCGCCCATCGCACGAAAATACCGTTTCGGCCGGAATTTGCCCGCCATCGTCCTTACGGGCGAACGCCGCTCGCCCGAGCCGATAGACCTTGCCTTGAGAAATGCCTTCCAATCCGAGGCCGGGAAATTCCTGTACCTGGTCAAAATGAAACCCGGAATGGTCCGCTGCGTGTGGCGCGGCCGCGTGAATTGCCTGTGCACTCGGATGACGTGAATGGGAAGCAAGCTCCGCAGCCATGGAGAGTGTCCTGCGGTCAATCTCGTCGATATTCGTGACCTGCATTTGCCCCAGCGTGAGTGTCCCCGTCTTGTCGAAGACGACGGTGTCAATCTCATCGAGGCGTTCCATAGCCGATCCGTCTTTGACCATGATCCTGCTTTCGAAGAGCCGGCGCGCAGCCATGACCTGGACCATCGGCACCGCAAGACCGAGCGCGCAAGGGCAGGTGATGATCAAAACAGCAATGGCGACTGTCGTGGCCTGATGCACGTCGCCTTGAAAAATCATCCAGCCCGCGAAGCTGAGGAGCGACGTCAAGTGAACCGCCGGCGCGTAAAGACGCGAAGCACGGTCGGCAATACGCCGATAAACCGACTTGCCGGATTCGGCGGCTTCCATCAGCCGTATCATTTCGGCGAGAAATGAATCTTCGGCAACAGCTGTGGCAACAACTACCAGCGATCCGGTGATATTCAATGTTCCGGCCTGCAGGGCTGCACCCGATTCAACTTGGCGTGGCGCGCTTTCGCCAGTGACGAGAGAGAAGTCTATATCGGAGATACCGCGCTCAACTTCGCAATCGACAGGAACGCGCTCGCCGGCGGTGATCAACAGACGCGTGCCCGGCCGGATCTGTCTCAACGGGAGATATTCATATTCACCGTCGGCTCCGATCGTCAACGCACCCCGAGGCGACAGTTGTGCGAGCCCCTTCACCGCCGTGCGCGTCCGCTCGCGCATCACGTAATCCAGCGTACGCCCGATCAACAGGAAAAACACCAAAGACGTTGCGGCATCGAAATAGGCGTGCTCGTAGCCGTGATAGGTGTCGTAGAGGCTGAGCGCGAAGGCCGCGGCGATGCCGATGGAAATCGGCACGTCCATATTGGTTTGCCCGTGCCTGAGCGCGCGCCAGGCGGATCGATAGAACACCCGTCCGGAATAGATAAGCGCGGGCAGGGCTATGCTGGCACAAATCCAATGAAGGATGTTTCGCGTGGAACCTTCCGCACCCGCCCAGACGGAGACTGACAACGACATGATGTTCATGGACGCAAATGCGGCAACCGCCAGAGCGCTGAGCATCGCTGGAAGTTCGCCATCAGGCTTGGCGGCTTCGGTGGGATCGAAGAGATGCCCATCATAGCCGAGCTGCTTAAGCGCGCCGATCGCGTCGGGAGGAATTCCCCGGTCCGCCCAGCGCAGCGCCAAACGTTTGCTCGACAGATTGACCCGCACGTTCTGCACACCGTCAAGCTTTGCCAGTCCCCGCTCGATTTTGTTGATGCAGCCGCCGCAGTGGATCGACGGGACGGAGATTTCCGTCTGCAGGATGCCGTCGCCGATGCTCCGGCTTGCCAGTCTGAATTCTGCGGCCGACGGGGTTGACGGGCGAAAGGCATCGGCGGAGACGATTACGGTTGCGGGCGTACAGCAGGTCATATCGCTAATCGGGGTCCCGCATCGTTACGTATGCATGCCAGGTCGCATGACCGAGCAACGGGAAAATAATGACGAAGCCGATCATTCCCGAGAGCAAGGCGATCATGGTAAGGCTCAGCACAATTGCGCCCCACAGCAGCATGACTGGCAGATTGTTCCAGACGATCGACATGCTCGTTCCCATGGCAGTAAAGGCGTCGAATTTCTTGTCCAGCACCATGGGGATGGAGAAGACACTGATGGCAAAGGCGAACGCGGCGAAAAGGCCGCCGATGACGACGCCGACCACCAGCATCGCCACACCGATCGGCGTGCCGAGCATCATGGGGAGGATATGATCCATGCCCGGAAATGGCTTCCAACCAAAGAACAGCGCATAGAGAAGCACGGCGGCGCGCATCCACAGCAGCATCAGACCCAACAGCACGGCACCGACGAACAGGACGTGCTGACTGGTGCCGCGCTCGGGAATAAGCATTGCGGCCAGCGTGACGGGCGACCCCTTGGCCAGGCGTCGGCTTTTGACATAGAGGCCTGTGGCAAGCGCTGGGCCGACGACGAGGAAGCCCGCCAGCGCCGGAAAGAGCGCAAAATCCAGCCTGTAGAAGAGAATCCCCGCTGCGATGGCGAGCGAAATGATGGCTACGCCAGCGCCATAGACAAGACTGGGAAACGGGACCGTCCACAGATCGTGCCAGCCTTGCGCAAACCAGGTGAACGCTTCGCTGGGTGAAAGATGTCTGTTGCGGTCGACGGCCTTTGGAAGAGGCGGAACAGTTTCTGGGATTCTCATCGGAAGCCTTTCCCTGTGTCGCTTGGCGGAGCGGACTTTACTCAACATGCTGAATCCGCTGCGCGGTACGTGCCGTCCTGCTGGCTTTTGACCTTCAGGTGGTCGACGCAGTCGGGACGCGACTGAAATGCAACGTAAACCAGATGAATGTTCGCCAGGATGACCACGCTCAATCCCAAAGCAACGACGAGAAATATCCAGCGCTTTGGCTGTGCGATGATGACGTTCATGACGCGCCTCCCGCCGTCGTCTCGGCTTGGTTTTTCCTTAAATCGAGAAGATAAAGCGTGATGATCTTGATCTGCGCAGGCGTGAGACGTGCACCCCAGCTCGGCATGTGGCCCTGGCGACCGGAAAAGATGGTCTGGTAGATGTCGCCGCGGCTTCCTCCGTAAATCCAATATTGGTCGGTAAGGTTGGGAGCACCGCTCTCGACCAAGCCTTTGGCGTCTTTGCCGTGGCAGGCGATACAATTGGTGACGAAGAGGTCTTTTCCCTTCGCAATATCTTCCTTGTTTTTGTCGGTGACCATGGCGGGGTCGGAAAGCGACGTCACATAGCCAGCCAGCAGCGAAACCTGTTCCTGCGTCAACATCCCATCGCGGCCAAAGGCAAGCATTTGGGAAACCCGTGTGTTGGGATGGGCACCATTGATGCCGACTGTCACAGTCTGCAACACTGTTTGGGGATCGTCGCCCCATAACATGGATGAATCTGCGATGTTGGGGAAGCCCTTGTTGCCTCTTGCGTTCGCCCCATGGCAGGCCGCACAGTTGTCGCCGAAGAGCGTGCGCCCGTCCTCGCGGATAGTGCGCATTAGGTCGGCGTCGGACTGGATCTGTGCGAGACCTTCCTTTTCGATCCGGGTCATCCAGTTCGCACGTTCTGCAGTGGCTTCTTCGATCGATTTGGCGACCGCCTGCTTCTGGTCAACGCCGAGCAGCCCTTTGAAATACCCGGTCCCATACGGCCAACTCGGCATCAGAAGGGTCCAGCCCAGCGCGAAGACGCCCATAGTAACGAGAAAAAAGTACACAGGTCTCGGAACTGGTGTGTTCAGTTCCTTGATGCCATTCCATTCATGCCCGGTCGTTTGATGGCCAGTGAATGGATCACGTTCGCCTACAGACATGGCTTATCCTCTTCGTCGGATACCACCGCTTTCGCGGCATGTTCAAAAGGCTTCTTGTTCGATGGCCAGTAGGTGTAGACGAGCACACCGATCGACATGGCGATCAGGTAGAACAGTCCGAATGATTTGGAAAAACCCGTCAGCATCTCGTGATCGATGGTCATTTCACTCCACCTCGTTTTGCGGCGTGGTATGGGCGGCGTCTGTCAGATGTCCAAGCACCTGAAGGTAGGCCACCAGCGCATCCATTTCGGTGACGGAGCCCTGGTTGCCGTCAAACAGGCTCACATCCGTCTTCTCGCCATATCGCTCGATGACGCCAGTGGCCAAATCGGTGTCCGGGTTGGCTTGGCCGACGGCGTCCTTCGGCGCGTTGGCGATCATGTCATCGGTGTAAGGCACGCCCACCGCCCGCAATGCAGAGAGGTGTTCGCCAAGGTCACCCGTCTCCAACTGGTTGCGCAGCAGCCAGCGATAGGCAGGCATGTTGGACTCCGGAACCACGTCACGCGGGTTGTTGAGGTGTGCAGTCATCCAGTCGTTGGAATATTTTCCACCGACGCGGGCGAGATCTGGCCCCGTTCGCTTCGAGCCCCACAGCATGGGATGATCATATTTCGACTCTACCGCCAGTGAATACGGACCGTATCTCTCCACCTCGTCGCGCAACGTGCGGATCATCTGGGAATGGCAGGCATAACAACCTTCCCGGATGTAGATGTTGCGGCCGGCAATCTCGAGCGGCGTGTAGACGCGCATGTCAGGCGCTTTTTCGACGGTGTCGTCGATCGTGAACAACGGGGCGATTTCGATGAAGCCGCCGATGCTGGCGACGACAATAATGGCAAGGACAAAGCCGATCGCATTGCGTTCAAGCCGATAGTGAAAATTGAACATGTTCTATTCTCCGGCCTGAGCGATTGGTGTCGCGGGCTGCAGGCCCAAGGGAATGTCGGTAGCGGATTCGGATGCGACAGGTACAGGCGACCGGATCGTCATGACGATGTTGTAAAGAGCAATCACCGCGCCAGCCAGGAACAGCAGACCACCGAATGCGCGCGCGATGTAGTAGGGGTGCATGGCGACAAGCGAGTCGACAAAGGAATAGCTTAAGGTGCCGCTGTCGTTGTAGGTCCGCCACATCAGACCTTGGATCACGCCGGAGTTCCACATCGCGAAGACATAGACAACCGTTCCGGACAGGGCGAGCCAGAAGTGCCATTCGACCAGCTTCGCCGAATAAAGTGCGGGGCGCTTCCATAACCAGGGGGTAAGAGCATAGAGCGAGCCGTAGGTGATCATAGCAACCCAACCTAAAGCGCCGGCATGGACGTGGCCGATGGTCCAGTCGGTATAATGGGATAGGGAGTTGACGGCGCGGATTGCCATGAAGGAGCCTTCGAACGTGGCGAGGCCGTAGAAGATCGCAGCCAGCATCATGAAACGAAGGACGGCATCGTCGCGCACCTTGTGCCAGGCTCCGTTGAGCGTCAGCAGCGCATTTCCGGCAGAGGCCCAGGACGGAACGAGCAGGACAACCGAGAACGCCATGCCAAGGCTCTGAACCCAGTGGGGGAGGGCCGTGTAGTGGAGGTGGTGCGAACCCGCCCACATATACATGAAGGTGATACCCCAGAAGCTGATGATCGAAGTTCTGTAAGAATAGATCGGACGGCCCGCCCGCTTCGGGAGGTAGTAGTACATCATCCCAAGGAAACCCGCCGTCAGGAAGAAGGCCACGGCGTTGTGGCCGTACCACCACTGCGTCATTGCATCCTGAACGCCGGAGAACAGCGAATAGCTTTTGGCGTGTCCGAAGGAGATGGGAACCGCGAGGTTGTTGATGATGTGCAGGAGGGCGACGACCAGGATGAAGGCCATATAGTACCAATTGGCCACGTAGATATGCGGTTCTTTGCGGCGCAGAAGGGTGCGAATGTAGATTGAGAAATAGACGACCCAGACCATGACCAGCCAGATGTCCGCATACCATTCCGGCTCGGCATATTCCTTTGACTGGGTGATGCCCATGAGATAGCCGCTCGCGGCCAGCACACAGAACAGGTTATAGCCGAGCAGCACAAACCATGGACTGAACTGATCCGGCAGGCGTGCGCGGGTTGTTCTTTGCAGAACATGAAATGATGTGGCGATGAGGGCGTTGCCGCCGAAACCGAAAATCACGCCACTGGTGTGGACCGGGCGCAGACGGCCGAAGCTTGCCCACGCGGCGTCAATAGTCAGTTCCGGCCAAGCCAGAAGGGCCGCAATCCACACGCCGACGAGCATACCGATCACTCCCCAGACCAACGTCAGGATGATGCCGACCTTGCTGGGTTCATCATAATACTCAGACAGGCGCGCCGGGGATGGCTCAGGGGCGTCGTAGGCGCGCAGCAGCGCCACAGCACCTGCGATTGCGCTGACTGCGATGACCCAGCCGTGCGTCCCGATAAGATCATCGCGCCCCGCTGCGGCCATCGTTACGCCAACACAAAGCAGGATGAGGAACGTAAGCGCTGCCAGTACACGCTCATTGCCAGTCAATTGTGAAATCACTTCGATTGCCCCCGATCATGAAAGCCGTCGCATTGATTGGTTTGGCTGTGATTAGTCCAATCCGCGTGCGTCCTACGTAGAATCCGTCGAGAGCAACTTAGCGTGCTGCCAAATCTCTTCTTTGATCCATGTCAAAGCCGCCCGGCCTTATATTGTTGTCGGCCGCCGAGGCCTCACGCGCATTCTCCAGGGACAAACCAAGAGCCGGAACGGTCACGACGTCCTGTTTAGCCCCCGGCTCAAATCGGCGGCGCTTCAAGAGCAAATAGGTTTCAGGCACGCCGGCAACGACGGCGGGAGGGGTGGAAGGATTGGCGTTCTGATCTGTCCAACTGTCTAAATTCTTCAAGATAGGTCTCTTTCCAGATAACATGCTGAGGGACCGCCCATGCCGGGCGGACACTCGCTTGGGAATCCACCACCAGCACGGGAGGCCAGAATCCGGCGGGATCGTCGGGATCGCCTTGATCTCTTCAGCTTCGCGGACTTCAGCCTGCGAGACTTCTCCCTGGGAATAGCCCCAATGAAGGAAGGGAGAGGCGGCAAGTGCGACAAGTATGAAGAAGCCCATTGTTGCGCCTTGGTGCTTCTTACAATCGTCCAGATCAGCGCCAGAAAGAGCAGAAAGATCGGGACCAGATTCGTTGTGAAGTTGACAGGCAATGAAAGAAGCAGAAATGGTCCGGTGTCGACCATCAGGGCATCAACAACAAACGTAATGATGACGGCGGACTATATGATTTTACTGTTTGGCATCGCGATGCCGGCTGGGCGCGGGGCTGGCTGCCGTGCCTCCGGTGGCCCAGACCGCCACCTTGGTCGGGCGGCACGGCGATATATTCTTCGAAGCGCGCGGCGGTCCCGGCCACAGATTTTGCCAGTCCAATTACGGCGTCTGTCTAGCTATGCTGCTTACGATGCAATTGCCTCGGGGCGTACCGTCTTGAAATACTGACTTTCGGGCCGATCAAGGCCCAGATGGCCGCGAAGTGTGGAAGCGCTATAAGAGCGGCGGAAGAGCCCGCGCGACTGTAGCAACGGCACGACTTCCGAGACAAACAGATCGAACTGCGTGGGGAGGACCGGCGGCATCACATTGAAGCCGTCCGCTGCGCCCGAGCGGAACCAGTCCTCGATGATGCCGGCGATCTGCTCGGGTGTGCCGGATGTCGCAAAATGGCCACGCGCGCCGGCGAGGCTGTGCAGCAGGGCGCGCAGCGTGGGCCTTTCGCGCGCCACGAGCGCCAGGATCGTCTCGGCTCGGCTTCGCGCCGCCTGAACCGTCAGCGGATCAGGGAAATCATCTACCGATAGGACGGTATCAAGGTCGAGATGCGAGAAATCGTAGCCGCTGAACCTGTTGGAAAGGCGCGCGAGTCCGACGCTCGGTTCAGAGAGTTCGTTCAATTCGCGCTCCGTGCGCTGCGCTTCTTCTTCAGTCGAGCCGATAGTCGGGCTGATGCCGGGCAAGATAACCAGCTGGTCGATATCGCGGCCCCGCGTCCGGGCCTGTGTCTTCAGATCCTTGTAGAACTCGATCGCGGCTGCCTTCTCCAGATGTGCGGTGAAGACCGCCTCGGCGTGGGCCGCAGCGAAATGTCTTCCGCTCTGTGACGAACCCGCCTGTACGAAGACCGGCCGTCCCTGCGGACCTCGGGAAATATTGAGTGGTCCCCGCACGCTGTGCCACTTGCCGTGATAATCGACGGGGGTGATGCGAGAAGGATCGGCATAGCGGCCGCTGTCGCGGTCGTCGAGCACAGCGTCGTCAGCCCAGCTATCCCAGAGCTTGGTGACAACGTCGACGAATTCGAAGGCACGTTCGTAGCGCTCGGCGTGTTCGATCTGACGGTCGTAGCCGAAGTTCGGGCCCGCGCCTCCTGCCCAGCTCGTCACGATGTTCCAGCCGACGCGTCCGTTGCTGATATGATCGAGCGACGCAAACTGACGGGCCAAATTGAAAGGCTGCGTGTAAGTCGTCGAGGCCGTGGCGATGAGACCGATGTTCTCGGTGGCGCGAGCAAGGGCCGCCAGCGTTGTCAACGGCTCCAGTTTGCCAGCAGCGCTGAACTCCACGCCTTCGCCAATCGCAAGAACATCGGCAAAGAACACGGCATCGAAGAGAGCGGCCTCGGCGCGGCGCGCCAAGTCCTCGTAGTACCGGATATCGGTCAACGCCAAAGGCGAGGAGGAAGAGTGTCGCCAGGCGGTTTCGTGGTGTCCGCGGCCGTTAACGAAAAGATTGAGGTGAAGTTGGCGGCTCATGGTCTATCTCCGGCGTGTTGAAGTTGATTGTTGGGGGAGAAGACGCCGAGAGCCGCAAGGAGCTCGGCGCGAAGCTGTTCAAAACGGGCGTCGGACTGCCGGCGCGGGGATGGAAGGTCGACATGGCGCTCATGGCTGATCCTTCCGTCTTCCATAACGAGGACGCGGTCGGCGAGCACCAGCGCCTCGTCTACGTCGTGGGTGACGAGCAGAACCGTTGGTTTGTGGGCCTTGACGAGAGATTGCAGCAACTCCTGCATCTTGATGCGCGTCAGCGCGTCGAGCGCCCCAAACGGCTCGTCGGCAAGCAGGAGTTTAGGTTCGCGAACAAGCGATCGGGCCAGCGCTGCGCGCTGCATTTCGCCGCCCGACAGCGTGTTCGGCCACGCCTGTTCGCGTTCGGAAAGGCCGACATCGGCCAACGCCTTGCGTGCCTTTTGCCGGAGTTCTGCGGGAGAAAGATGCAGGCCGAGCTGGACGTTGCGGATCACGTTTTCCCAGGGAAGCAGCCGGGAGTCCTGGAAGAGGACGGAGGAACTTTCGGGAAGCCACAGCTGGCCGTCCTTCTCCGCATCGTCGTCGAGATCAGCAAATGCCCTGAGCAGGGTGCTCTTGCCGGACCCGCTGCGGCCGATGAGAGCGACAAACTCGCCTTCGGCAATGGCAATCGAGATGTTGTCAAGGATAGTCTTGCCGGAGAATTTCCGCGTCAGCCCCCTGGCTTCCACGGCCACAGGCCGGGCCTCCCAGCCGGATGATTTCGTTGCAAGGTTCATGAGCCGATCACCTTTCGATAGGAAAGAGCCTTGCGTTCCCAGAGCCGGACCAGCCCGTCGGAGACGAGACCGAGCACCGCGTAGATGACGAGGCCCGCGACGATGATGTCTGTTTGGCCATAGTCGCGGGCGCGGTTCATCAGATATCCGATACCCTTCGTCGTGTTGATCTGCTCGAGCACGACAAGCGATGTCCAGCACGTGGTGACTGCAAGTCGGAGCCCGGTGAAAAAGCCGGGGAGGGCACCCGGCAACGCTACGCGACGAACGAACTCCAGGCGGCCAAGTCCCACAGTTCGCGCGAGTTCCACCAGCCTGAGATCGATACCGCGGAGTGCCGCATGCGTATTGATGTAAACCGGGATAAATACGCTCAGCGAGATGACGGCGATCTTCATTGTCTCGCCGATGCCGAGCCACAGGATCGCGAGCGGGATCAACGCGAGCGTCGGCACCGCGCGCTTGATCTGGACGAGGCCATCAATCGATGCCTCGCCAATGCGCGTCAAGCCCGAGACGAGTGCCAGAAGCAACCCGATAGCGACGCCAACGGCAAGCCCCACATAGGCGCGCTGGGCCGACGCCACGAGATGGGGCCCTAGCGTGCCATCGAGAAGAAGCTTCCAGCCGGTTGTGAGCGCCGTGGAAGGGGCCGCGAGATGTCGCGGTGAGAGAATTCCGGCAAGCGAGGCAATCTCCCAGATCACGAGAAGGACGACAGGTCCAAACAGCAGGCCGCGTGAACTCAGCCGCATCGGCGTCAGACGTGGCTTTGCCGACGCGCCCTTCTGCCGCCTGTAGTCAAGCTGCGGGGATGCCTCCGAATAGGCAGCATCCCACCTGGTCGTCAGCGCATGCGATACGATCCGCGAATGAGATTCCATCGGCCGTTTCCTTGATTGCGTTCCGTCAGTTGCTGCTGTTTGAAGCTGCGATCACTTCGTCGAAGCGCAGATCAAATTCCTTGGAGGCGTCGAGACGCTCGGGGAGGTCCCCTGCGTCAAAGATCAAATCGGCAAGCTCCTGCTGGCGGCCAACGACGGAGGAGAGAAGCGGGAATCCATCCTCACCTTCGGCCTTTACGATCGCGTCTCCTTCTGCCTTCGTCAGTTTTTGGGCCTTGACGTAATAGGCGTCGACCCAGGCATCCGGGTTCTGCTTCGACCAGCGGTTCGCCGCGATCCAATGGGCGACGAAGTCGCGTACTGCCGGTGCCTTGGCGGGGTCATCGAGAGCGACACGGCTGGCATAGAGGTAGCTGAGGGCACGCGGAAGGCGGTCGTGCTGGGCGGGGGAAATAACGCTCGCATCCTTGAACTCCGCAAGGTAGCGGGACAGATGCGGCTCGATCAACGGTGCAGCATCTACCTGGCCGGTACGGATGGCATCCTGAAAATCGGGCACGCGCAGCCGCACAAGTTCGACATCATCACGGGACAGACCCGCGAGTTTCAGGGCGAAGAGAACAAAAGGCTGGCGGCCGGAACCTTCGGCGTAGGCGATCTTCTTGCCCTTGAGTTCCTCAAGCGTGTTAATTGCGAGCCCGGGACGGACGGCGAAAGTATAGTCGGCGCTGGTCTGGGTGATCGCGGCGACAATCGGAAGATCTTCACCCGCAGCCTGGGCCTGGATGGGGGCGGCATTTCCCACCGTCGCGAGATCCACCGCTCCGGCGCGGAAGGCTTCAAGGATCTGCGGACCGCCGGCGAAATTGGCATAGTTGGCCTCAAAGCTAAGTTTGCCCTGCTCGCCGGAAGCCCGCATCAACGTCTGCAGCTTCTCATTCTGGTCAGCGACGACAATCTTCGTCCCCGCAGGCACGTCCTTCGGAAGGGCAACTTCCTCAGCCCTGGCGACGTCGTGTGGTGCCAAAGAAAACGCTGCGACAGCAATGGCCAGTCCGACGGCGTGAAACACCGCGCGCCTGTGAACGCATTTTGTCATTCTGGTTGCTCCATGTTGGCTTCAACTACGAAAAGCCTAGTGCATGACAAGCAGATCGCGAGGTAATTTCTACTAAATTAGTCGACATTACCGAAAACTATTGACGTGAGGGCCTTCAAAGCCGCGAATGCAATCGGGCGGGTGGTTGTCGCACTGTACTTAATCAGGGTCTTCCTCAATCTGTGTGGTGTTTGTGAACCAGCTGGCTTGGCCGTGATATGGCAGACATTAACAAGCTTGGGCCGTTCCAAATCCGCAACGATTGCCCTTGGCTAGAACCCTTGGGCCAGTTCCCGTCATCTATGGCCCCGACCCGAGTAATCTTCCTGGTACGAGCATGGTAACGCGGCGCTGCAGCTATGCGGGATCGTGTTGGCGCTGCCGGGAATGCTAGGGCTTCATCAACATTGTTCCACTGCGGTGAGCCAAAAGCTCAACGAATTCAGCAACCCGACATGTCAGGCTTGCATGGGGAGAAACGATTTCGGGCAGTTGATCAGACCAAACACCACAGATTGAGGAAGACCCTGATGAAATGCCGTACGACATACAGTTCGATGCGGTCTTCCTCCCGAGATGGTTCCTGCATACAGTCCCGAGTTGCTTGCCTTCGCAATCGTCGGGGACATCGGCGGCATGAACTTTCAAAACATGCCGGACTCGAAGACCAGGTGCGGATATTTCATTGTGCTTGCTGTGTTTTCGGCCTCTCCGGTGCCTCTATCACCGCATCAAGAGGTCAGCTTGCTAAAGCGCAGCTATCGCTGCTGAAGGAGGTGCCGAAATCAACGCGTTGACGTTGAATGGCTATGCTGCGCTGCACATATAGAGGGTGATGCACATCTGTCCTGTTGAGCCAACACAGCTCCATGTCGATCTTCTATATCTGGAGCCTTTAAGGCCGGGGGAGTGGCATGACCGCTAATAATGCACTCCTTCTGGTCAATCCGAACTCGAGGCGGGGCAAGGAAAACCTTCCTATTGTTCGCGAACATTTATCACGAGCGGGTATCGCATATCTCGAACTTCCACCCGAAAACACCGAGTCGCCGTCGAACGCCATAGTCCGCGTAGCAGACCAGGTGGCCAGCGTTATCGTTGGTGGCGGCGACGGTAGCTTGAACTCCGCTGCAAAAGGGCTCCTCGACACAGGGCTTCCGCTCGGTGTCCTTCCGTTGGGAACAGCGAACGATTTTGCGCGAACCATGGGTTTACCATTGGACCTCGCGACGGCTATAGACGTCATTGCCAAGGGCAAGACCGCACCGATTGATCTTGGCGAAGCCAATGGTCACCCGTTTTTCAATGTCGCCAGCATTGGCTTCAGCGCCGATCTGGCCATGTCGCTTACCGAGAAAGCGAAGAAGCGCTGGGGCAAGCTGGGGTACGGGCTGGTGGCTGCCAAGCTCCTCGCTCGCTCTCGACTTTTTACCGCCACACTGGATCACGACGGAAGAACCGAGGAACTGCGGACTTTACAGATAGCAGTCGGTAACGGTCGTTTTTATGGTGGGGGCATGACTGTTCAAGCTGATGCCACCGCCACCGATGGAATGCTGGACTTCTATAGCCTGGAAGTTGATCATTGGTGGAGTCTCCTGAGACTGCTTCCGAGTTTGCGAAATGGGACGCATGGTGACTGGGACGACGTTCGAGCGTTTTCCACTAAGGACCTTACGATTCACACAAGCAAACCACGTTCCGTGAACCTGGATGGTGAATTGAAGACCGAGACGCCGGTAAGGTTTAAAATCCGTGAGAACGCGGTGTCAGTCTTCGTTCCCTGATCCCGGGAGATCGAAAGAATCTAAGCCCCGATAAGGTCCCGATACGTCCCCGGCTCCAAACGAGCGACATATCGCCAAACAAAGTTGGCTGTAGTGAAAGCGAGTAGTAGCGCGCCTAATCGAGTGCTACGTCAATCCGCCTGGAATGAAATCGAGCTCGTCAGCCATAGCCTCAGAATCTGACTTTGCTGGCGACGCGACCAATCAAAAAATGAATTGAATCGGGAATTATCGATTCATCGGCTTGATTGTGGGGTTGCCGGGACGACGTGAAAACACGGAGTATAGGTACTCGAAGTCGTTTTGTTCGTGCGTCGTGCGTCGTAAATCGCACAATGGCTTGTGTGGTTGCCGCCCGGGATGCAAGAAGTTTTTGAGCCTTTATGAACAGTGATCGAGTGCGGTCTTGTGTCAGGCCTCATGGAAACGGCCTGTCTGGCGCCGCGGGCTGGTATGGTGATCTGCAGATCAGGTCCAAATCTCGCCTGCGAGCACAAAGGCTCAGAGCCATTAGCTGGTTTTCCCGATCCAGATCTGTTCGATCATTTTGCCCATTGAGGTCATTGCCTTCTCACACTGCTTTACCGGTGGTTGTCGCAGCGAAGATCACGCCGCCGCAATCAGTGCCGGATCGCTGTAATCTTCTCCCTTCGTCAACATGGCCCGGATTGCCCGCGCCATCTTGTTGGCCAGGGCGATTGCGACCAGCATCTTCGGTTTTCTCGCCAGCATCCGGTCCAGCCACGACCCCTCAGTGATGGACCTGCGCCCGAGCCGGCTCAACCGCGACATTGCCCCGATGATCAGCAACTGGCGGATGTCGGCCTGGCCGGCCTTCGAGACACGCTCGGGCCGCTCCTTGCCGCCCGAATGCTGTCGTGGAACAAGTCCAAGCCAGGCAGCGAAGTCTCGGCCACGCCTGAAGCTTGCCATCGCCGGGGCGAAGGCCTCGACTGCACGCGCGACGATCGGGCCAACCCCCGGCATTGTCTGCAACCGTCGTGTCGTATCGGTTTCCGCCGCCACTTCCTTGATCCTTCTGGTTTTGGTCTGGATCCGCACCGTCTTGTCGCCGGTTTGCGCCAGAAGATCCCGGCATTCCTCGCGGACCAGACCTGGCAGGTCGCTGCCTGGTTCCTCGAGAAGCGCCTCGATGCGCTTCAGGTGGACGATGCCCTGCGGGATTGTGTGACCTATTCGTAAAACACGGCTCGCAGGGCATTGACAAGTTCGGTGCGCTGACGGACGAGACGTTCACGGGCCCGGAACAGTACCGCCCTGGCTTGTTGCCATTGCGACCTTGGTTCCACGAAGCGCCTCCTCCGGCCGCTGCGATCACGATCGCCTCAGCGTCGGCCGCATCGTTTTTTGCGAAACTTCGACTGACCCGTCATCGACGCTCCGTGGAGCTGGAAAACACTCTTTGCCAGATCCACACCCATCATCGTATCCTTCATTTTGCCGCCTTCTCCGCTTTGTGGGTTAACGCACCACATTGCGATGCCGTCAGGGGAGGGCGGCAACCATCCCATCTCAATTGGAACAGACTTCGGTAAGTGCTCGGGCCTATTTAAAGGCGCTTACCTTAGTTCCCTGCTATTTAAACGAAGGCCCCCTTGCTTAAATAGTGGCAGGAACTTGTACTCCCCAAGCCTTTCATCGAGATAGCCGATCAAGGAACCGCAATTCGCACCGAAAGTCCGGACGACCTCCGCGTAGTCCTGGCCGACATTGGGCACTTGCCAGCATTTGTCTTCGCGATGCGGTCAGCCGAGTTCTTGGGCGAGTCCGATGAGGAGCCCTTCAGGCCCACGGATGTAGCAGAGCCGATACACGTCCTTATACTGGACTACTTCGCCTACAAGCTGCGCGCCGCGCGTGTGAAGCTTCTCAAGCGTTTCGTCTATGTCGTCTACTGTGAACATGGCGCGGAGGTAGCCGAGGGAATTGACCGGTGCGTTCCTATGATCCGAGACGACGGTCGGCCTGAGAAAGCGTGAGAGCTCGAGTCGGCTGTGGCCGTCCGGTGTGCGCATCATGGCAATTTCGACACGCTGATCGCCCAGTCCCGTCACACGTCCGGCCCATTCTCCTTCGACGTTGGCCCGCCCTTCGAGCTCGAGACCGAGTTCGCTAAAAAAATCAATCGTCGTTTCGAGGTCTTCGACGACAATTCCTACGTTGTCCATCCGCTTGAGCGCCATGTTTCCAATCTCCAGGTTGTCCTTCCAATCGCCAAGTCGTCTAGCCTAACAACCGACGCCTGAGCAAGACGGCGGTACAGCATCGCGGAAACGGAGCTGCAAAGATTGTGTCGTTTGACCTGGTGAAATGGCCAGGTGAGCTTAGATTGGAGAGCCGGTCGCGTCGGGCTGAGATTTTGCCTACACTCTGTCTTCGGCACCGATAAGGCACGTGATGCCGACGCCGAACCGTGCTAGCCTGTCGATGACCATGACGGATGAATCAACTATTGAGCCTTTGGAAGTGCAACTTAGGTTGGCCATGCTGGCTGGTGACGTCGAGGCTTTGGAGGCTTTGCTCGCCGATGACATGACCTCCATCGACCATCTTGGTCGGCGGGCGGATAAGTCTCAGGAACTTGAGGCCTATCGGACGGAAGTTCTCAAGCTGGATCAGCTCGACGTTTATGACAGCATCATCAAGCCGATAGCCAATGCAGCTTCGGTTTCCCTGCGCGCCAGAATTGGCGGTATGTATTACGGAGAAACGTTTTCGGCAAAAGTTGCCTACACCAGAGTTTGGGCTTGCCGACAGGGCGTTTGGACAGTCATTTCCATGCACTATTCCCTGGTTACAATTTAGTCGGTCGTCCCAGCCGCCAATTGCAGGATTCGGCATCTTATCTTCTGAAGGCGGTGTTTCGCGTCGGATATCTGCCGTTGAAGAGAACTGGAATGCCAGTTCCGGTCCTGGGATCGACCGCATGAATATGAAGGTGCGGCTCGGTCGAATTGCCCGAGTTACCGACCTGACCCAGGTGCTGACCGATGGACACGGAGGTGCGCGACCGAACCTCGATACTTCCTTGCCGAAAATGGGCCAGTTCAACCTGCATCCCATTGCATGACAGAACGATATGGTTGCCGGCGGCATTGTCCCGGTCGGTCTTGGGCGCAGGCAAATCCGGCAAGCCGTCTTTAACTGAGACGACCCGTCCCCTCGCAGGGACTGACTACGGACGCTCCGAAGATAAAATAGCTGGCAGGATCCGATGGCAGGATGCTCTTGGATCGAAAGCCAGCTTCGTTTATCGCGGTGATGTCCAGGGCGTAGCGTTGCGCGCGATGACTGGCATGATGGTTAAGCAAGGCAATGCTACCGCCATGTGCGATGACAAAATGACCGCGCTCCAGTGGGAACGCGAGCGAGCGAGAATTCTCCGGCTTCGCAAAGCCGGTCAGAATGTAGGCCAGTACCGCGCTGAACAGGGTGAGCGAAACGCCCGTCGGCAAATGCTGCGCCCAGAACCGCGAAACTTTCGGAATACGCCATGGTCGCCGAACGTGGCTGACAAGGGAGACCGATGCCACGACCAAGACCAAACCTACGAGGATAAGGCGCGTCCAAAGCCCCGCAATGTCCCATCGGCCGACGAGAATTATCAGCAGGAAGAAAGCCGCCGTATCGAGCGCAACCAGAAGCCATCCTGGAAAGCTGGGCTCGTCGAGCTGCCAAAGTTTCCAGACAAGAGCAAGCGGGACGATGACGCAGACCGCCATCATCAATCCCACCATTGCCAGCGAGACGTTCATCGCACCTCCAGCTTAGGTTGCCCCACCTCACTTGGCACCGACGCTCCGGCACCAGTCTCCAAGTATAACCTCAATCTCAACAGCAGGATCGGCGTCGCGCTTGAACGCCCACCAGATAAGGGCTCCCTGCCATACGCTGGCCATTTGCCAGCCCATCCGCTCGGCAAGCGCAGCTTCTTTGGTCAACCGCCTGCCCAAGGACTGAGCGAGATATGTACCCCAGGCGGCTCCACGTGCCCGAAGCGTCGGATTTCGCAAATCCTCCCGCAACAGATACGGCGCATATGTTTTCCGCTGTCTTCTCATTGATATTACGCACGATGTTGCGCTTTCTGCACGATGATGCGGCCAGCGTCCGTTCTCAAAACATGCAGTTTGCGCCAGGGTTCAAAGGGCGAACTGTTGCCCGCACATTCGGGCAGCAGCTCAAACTTGGGCCCTGATCCGCATATCAGGTCATCGAACCCCGCTATAGCCTTCAGGCGACATCTTCACCGCTTGCAATACGTCTAACTTCACCGGCGGCTGCGTCGAGAATGCCTTGCGATAAATCCTCTTCCTTAATGAGGCGCGATAGCGTGACAGCACCCACCATCAGAGACAATATCGCCATTGCCTTGCCGCTGGGATTGGAGCTCTTGGCGTCGTCCATCAGTTCATCCAGGACCTCAAAGTGAGCCCGGATCCCATCCTCAAATGGACGCCTGACCTCTTCACTCTGGCGCGCCGCGTCAGATCCCAGCGCTACGAGAGGGCAACCGTCGGCCTTTTCCCCGACATGTCCCGGTGAGAGGTAGAACTCCAGGACTGCTTCGAGAGGATCGGAGCTTTTCGCTGCTGCTGTCGACCATCTGCGCGTGGCGCTTTCCATTGCCCGCCTGGAGGCCTGCGCAGCAAGGTCGTCCTTGGATGCGAACTGCTTGTAGAACGCGCCTTGCGTTAGGCCGGCACCCTTCATCAGATCCTTCAGGCCGATCCCATCGAAGCCATGCTCTCGAAAGAGACGGCTCGCGACGTTGATCACGGTTTCCCGATTTTCCTCGGCCTGTGCGCGGCTCACTCTCATGTCGACCTCCAATTAGATTTCGTTTGACATCTATAGCGTAATTAGATTTAGATCACAATCTAATTGGTGCAGATCGCTCGTCAAGTAGAGAATGTAAAATGAAACGCAAATACGTCCTGACTTTTGTCGGTCTCTTGGGAGTGGCGGCGGCCGCTGCCTTTTTCCTGGTGTCCGAAACCACTGAACGGAAAGCCGAAGCCGCAGATCCAAGGACGGTTGCGCCGCTCGTAAGGGTGGCCGAGGCGAAGAAGACGGATACAGCGGAGAGGTCGTTTACCGGCACCGTCGCTTCGCGCGTACAGAGCAATCTCGGGTTTCGGGTTCCGGGCAAGATCGTCCAGCGGATGGTCGATGTGGGTCAGCAGGTGAGACAAGGCCAGGCCCTGATGCGCATCGATGAAACCGATCTCCAACTCGCGCTTACAGCGAAGCGCAATACGGTCATCGCAGCGCGGGCTGTCCTGATCCAGGTACAAGCAGATGAGAAGCGCTATGCGGCGCTGGTGAAAAATGGATTGGCTGCCACCCCACAGCGTTATGAACAAGCCAAAGCGGCTCTCGACACGGCCACTGCCCAGCTTGCCGCGGCTGAAGCTGACGCCAGGGTCGCAGAAAACGCAGCTTCCTATACCGTCCTTCTTGCAGATTCAGATGGAACCGTCGTCGATACTCTTGGAGATACCGGACAGGTCGTGGCTGCGGGCCAGACGGTCGTGCAACTCGCGAAGGCTGGGCCACGTGAAGCTGTTGTTTGGCTACCTGAGACTTTGCGGCCCGACATAGGGTCCGAAGCTGAGGCCAATGTCTATGGTGGCGGCAGTCTAAGCGGAAAAGCTCGCTTGCGACAGATCTCTGATGCCGCCGATCCGCAAACCCGTACTTACGATGCGCGGTATGTTCTCGAGGGCGCCGCCGCTGCGGCCCCGCTCGGTTCGACGGTGACGATTAGAATCCTGGACACGAACAGGCAATCGGAAGTCGCCATTCCTGTAGGCGCCATCTTGGACGACGGTAGCCGGACAGGTGTGTGGGTTGTCAACGGCGCCACGTCCACTGTGAAGTTCACCCCGGTCAAAGTTCAGCGGATCGGCGAGGAGACGGCATTTGTCACGGGCATTGGAATTGGTGAGCAGGTTGTCGCTCTGGGCGCGCATCTTCTGGAAAATGGCGCAGCCGTCAGAACTGCCTCGCAGCAAGAGGTGACAAGGTAATGAGCTTCAATCTTTCAGCCATCGCGGTTCGCGAACGCGCCGTTACCTTTTTCTTTATCGTTCTGTTGGCCGTGGCGGGGGCGTACGCCTTCGTCAAGCTGGGACGCGCCGAGGATCCTTCCTTCACCATCAAGACCCTGACGGTCACTTCAGTCTGGCCAGGTGCCACTGCGCGTGAAATGCAGGATCTTGTCGCCGAGCCACTTGAGAAGCGCATCCAGGAACTCACCTGGTATGACCGTGTCGAAACAACTGCCCGGCCTGGCTACGCTTTCCTCACCGTGACTTTGAAGGATAGCATGCCGCCGGCCGCCGTCGAAGAGGAGTTCTATCAGGCTCGCAAGAAGCTGAGCGATGAAGCCCGAAATCTCCCTCCAGGCGTCATTGGTCCCTTCGTCAACGATGAATATTCCGATGTGAGCTTCGGTCTTTATGCACTTAAGGCAAAGGGGATGCCGATGCGCGACTTGGTTCGGCAGGCGGAGGTCATCCGTCAAGATCTCCTGCATGTTCCGGGTGTCAAGAAAATCAACATCCTTGGAGAGCGCCCCGAACAGATCTTCGTCGAATTTTCCTATGCCAAGCTTGCGACACTTGGAATATCGGCGACCGATATCGCCGCAGCTTTGCAGAGACAGAATACGGTCACGCCCGCCGGCTCCATCGATACGCGTGGGCCACAGGTCTTCATCCGTTTCGACGGAGCCTATAACAGCGTGCAGGCGATCGCCGATACGCCAATCGCTGCGGCCGGACGGACGCTGAAGCTCTCCGATCTAGCGGATGTGCGGCGCGGGTATCAGGATCCCGCGACTTACGTCATCCGCCATGAGGGCGAGCCGACAATCATGCTGGGTGCCGTGATGCAACAGGGCTGGAATGGTCTTGATCTCGGCAAGGCGCTTGAAGCGCGATCCGCCGCGATCGCGCAGACACTGCCGCTGGGCATGACGCTCACCAAAGTCAGCGATCAGGCCGTCAACATCGACGAGGCGGTCGGCGAATTCATGCTCAAGTTCGCAATGGCGCTTGGCGTCGTGTTGTTCGTGAGCCTCGTCGCCCTCGGCTGGCGCGTCGGCATCGTTGTCGCGCTCGCTGTGCCGCTGACGCTTGCGGTGGTCTTCCTCATCATGCTGGAAACCGGCCGGTTCTTCGATCGTATCACGCTCGGCGCGTTGATCCTTGCGCTAGGACTTCTTGTAGACGACGCCATCATTGCCATTGAGGTGATGGTGGTGAAGATGGAGGAGGGCATGGGCCGCATCAAGGCGGCCGCCTACGCCTGGAGCCATACGGCGGCGCCAATGCTGTCCGGCACCCTCGTCACAATCATTGGTCTGATGCCCGTGGGCTTTGCAAGATCGACTGCAGGTGAATATGCCGGCAACATTTTCTGGGTCGTGGGCTTCGCGCTGATCGTTTCGTGGTTTGTTGCCGTGATCTTTACCCCGTACCTCGGCGTCAAGTTGCTGCCTGACATCAAGCCGGTCGAGGGTGGACATCACGCCATCTATGATACGCCGAACTATCGTCGCCTGCGCTCCCTCATCGAGTTCGCGGTTCGCCATAAATTCATGGTATGCGCCGTGGTCGGCATCACGATGGCTGTTTCGGTCATGGGGATGGGAATTGTAAAACAGCAGTTCTTCCCGACATCGGATCGGCCTGAAGTGCTGGTCGAAGTTCGCATGCCCGAAGGCACAAGCATCGAGACCACGACAGCCGCAGTGGAGAAAGTCGAGGGCTGGCTGCAAACTCAGCCGGAAGCAAAAATCGTCACCAGCTATGTAGGGCAGGGTGCGCCCCGCTTCTTCTTTGCCATGGCACCGGAACTTCCCGATCCCGCCTTCGCCAAGGTCGTTGTGCTCACCCCCGATGCCCATGCGCGTGAGGCTTTGAAGTATCGTCTGCGCGCCGCCATTTCCGGGGGGCTTGTCCCTGAGGCGTCCGTCCGCGTAACGCAGCTTGTCTTTGGGCCCTACACGCCGTTTCCGGTCGAGTTTCGGATCATGGGACCGGATCCGGATGAACTTTACAAAATCTCCGAGCAGGCTCTTGCTATCATGAAAAGTGTTCCAGATGTCCGACAGGCCAACCGGGATTGGGGCAACCGAACTCCGGTGCTGCGGTTTGTCCCCGACCAGGATCGGCTCAATCTGATCGGTCTCTCCCCCTCTGAGGCAGCCCAGCAGATGCAGTTGCTGCTCAGCGGCATCCCTGTCACGCAAGTGCGCGACAACATCCGCAACGTCCCTGTTGTCGCACGTAGCGCAGGTGACAACCGGCTCGATCCTTCAAGGCTGGGCGATTTCTCGCTCATGAGCAGGGATGGCCGTCAGGTCCCCCTTGATCAGATCGGCCATTCCGAGATCCGGTTTGAGGAGCCAATTCTCAAACGCCGCGATCGCACACCGGTTATCACGATAAGATCCGATATCAACGAGGCAACGCAACCCCCGGAAGTCTCACAGCAAGTCATGAAGGCGCTTCAGCCGCTGATCGCATCGCTTCCCGTCGGGTACCGCATCGAAATGGGCGGCAACATCGAGGAATCCCTCAAGGCCAATGTCGCACTCGTCAAGATATTTCCGGCCATGATTGCAGCCATGCTTATCGTCATCATCCTCCAGGTTCGCAGCCTGTCAACGATGACGATGGTCATGTTGACCGCACCCCTCGGACTTGCCGGGGTGGTCCCGACGTTGCTTCTTTTCAATCAGCCGTTCGGCTTTAACGCCATTCTCGGGTTGATAGGATTGGCAGGTATCCTCATGCGCAACACGCTGATCCTGACCGAGCAAATCAAGGAAAACCAAGCTGCCGGGCTCGATGATTATCACGCCGTCATTGAAGCGACTGTGCAGCGGACACGCCCTGTCATCCTGACCGCGCTTGCAGCGATCCTGGCCTTCATTCCACTGACCCACTCGGTGTTTTGGGGATCGATGGCGTACACGCTGATTGGGGGAACGGCGGCGGGTACCGTGATGATCCTGCTCTTCCTTCCAGCTCTGTACGCGGTGTGGTTCCGGATCAAGCCAACGAAAGAAGACAGCCACGGGGAAACGACTGAAGACCTGAAACCGCCGGTGGCGCTGGCTGCGGAGTAGGACGATCCTGGTCGAGTCGCGATGTCTCTCCGAGCGCTCAGCGAGCGCCTTATGTCGACCTCGATACACGAAGCGCCCTGAACCCTGGTTGGTTGCCAACTTCGAAATGAGCCGTCATGAGGCGACGTGACTTCAAAGAGATTTATGACGTAGACCGCATGCGCCAACGCATTGTGGTAAATATATTATCACGACTCAAATAGGACAAACATCAGGTGCCGCTAACCAATCCTGGCCGACGAAGCCCCAGATGATCTCTCAGAGTTGAACCTTGATAGTCGGTACGAAACAGGCCGCGTTCCTGAAGGATCGGCACGACCAATTGCGTAAAGTCCTCGAGACCCTCCGGAAAGAAAGGTGGCATGATGTTGAAGCCGTCGGCCGCGTATCCGTCGAACCACTGCTGCAGACGGTCGGCTATCTCCACGGGCGTCCCGAGCACGATGTGGTGGCCGCGACCGGCGGCGACGCGCAGCGCCAGCTGGCGGATCGTCAGGGTCTCGCGTCTGGCAAGCGCCGTCAGAAGCTCGGCACGGCTGCGTAACTGGTCGGAGATAGGCAGGTCCGGCAGCGGACCGTCCGCATCGTAATCGGCAAGGCTGTGCCCAATGCGCTCTTCCAGCAACGGCATGCCGCTCTTCAGATCGGTCCACTGGTCGAGTTGCGCCAGTTTTTCCGCGGCCTCGGCAGAAGTGCGGCCGATAACCGGCAGGAAGCCCGGCATAACCGCAACGTCGTTCGCCTGACGGCCGCCCCGAACGACGCGTTCTTTCAGGCCTTTATAGAAAGCCTGGGCTTCCTCGATGCTCTGCTGGGCGGTGAACACCACGTCGGCTGTGCGGGCGGCGAGGTCCTGGCCCGGGCCCGAGGAGCCTGCCTGAATGAGGATCGGATGGCCCTGCGGAGCGCGCGGGATGTTGAGCGGGCCTTTCACCGAGAAATATTTGCCCTTGTGGTCGAGGATGTGAAGCTTGGCCGGATCGGCATAGATGCCGTTGCCCTTGTCCTTGATGAAGGCGTCGTCGTCCCAGCTGTCCCAGAGGCCACGCACCACATCGACGAATTCTTCGGCAACGGCGTAACGCTCGTCATGCTCGGGATGCGACTTCGTAAAATTGTTGGCGGTGCGGGCATAGGACGTCGTGACGATGTTCCAGGCGGCACGGCCGTGGCTCAGGTGATCGATCGAGGAAAACGCCCGGGCGACGTGATAGGGCTCGCCATAGGTGGTGGACGAGGTCGCCGCCAGCCCGATCCTGTCGGTCACAACAGCCAGCGCCGCCAGTAGCGTCAGCGGTTCGAAGCGGGCAATGGTCGAGGGATGGGCGTCGGCTCCGCTGGTCAGGCCGTCGGCAAGAAAAACCATGTCGAACTTGGCGGCCTCGGCCATCTGCGCCACGCGCCGCAGCAGATTGAAGTTCTCGCTGCCCGCTTCCGCCCGCGGATGGCGCCAGCCGGAGACGTGATGGCCAGCGCCCTGAAGGAACAGGCCCAGATGGATTTCTCTCTTGGTGGTCATGACATCTCTTTCCTTGATGGGAGCTAGACAACGTCCTGATTGAGCAGATCCAGCAGGCGGCCGAGATCGGCACGGCTGGTCATGGCTCGGACAAGCGGGGGAAGCTCGGCAAAGGTCGGGCGGCGGGCGGTCGCATCGCCGAATTTCTCGGTGGGATCGAGGAGGCCGGGGAGGCCCTGAAACCGGCGGGTGATCGTGGTGCCATCGCGCAGCGCGACATCGAGAATGACGAAGCGCGTTCCCGGATCGCTCGACATGCGCGGCGCATTTTCGTCGTGCCGGCGCCCGGCACGGGCCGCAAGCGCCATGAGGTGGGGCTGCACCGGCCTGTCGTCGAAGTGGTCCAGCCGCAGGACGCCGTCGATCAGGGCGGCCGCAAAGACGTATTCCGGGCTGAAGCGCGCCTCGATGCCATTGGTCGGTTGACTCACCACCAGGGCGGCATCGGCGCCCGGCGGATAGGTGAAGGTGATACGCTCGATGGCGTCGGCGGCGAGGCCTTCGCCGTGGAGATCGATGCCGAGAGCGGCAACCGGGTGGCTGGCGGTGCAGCAGGGATAGGCTTTCAGCGTCAGCCCGGGCGTCACGATCTGCCAGGGCGCGCCCCAATTGTCGCACAGGGCGGCAAGGTTTGCTGCACCGAAGGCATAGGCCGAATGAAACCCGACAGGGTTGTCGAGAAAGTCGGGCGCACCGCCGAAGCCCGCATCCGCCAACCGGGCTGCAAGCAGGCCGGACCGTGCGGCCATGCCTGCATGATAGGGCTTGGCGTCATGGCCGAACTGGAGGCGCAGGCCGGAGGCCTGTGTGGCCGCAAGACCCAGTGCGACGGCCGTTTGGTCGACGGGGCTGCGCGTCAGATGCGCGATGGCGGCCGCAACGCCGACCGGGCCGAGCGTGGCGGTCGCGTGAAAGCCTTTCTCATAGTGCTTCGCGCCAATCGAAAGGCCGAGGCGGGCCATCGCCTCAAGGCCGACAACGTAGGAGGCGATCAGTTGTTCTGCTGAAAAGTTCCGTTCCGCCGCAAGCGCCAGCAGAGCCGGAATGATGACGGTGGTCGGATGGCCGCGGACGCTCGCATGCACGTCGTCATAGTCGAGCACGTGGCCGGCATAGGCGTTGATGACGGCTGCAACCAGGAGATCGGTGCGGCGCGACGTGCCGATCAGGATCGCTTCGCCCGGCTGCTCGACGCCGACCGCCTGCGCCAGAATGCCCGTCGCCCGGTCGCCGGCACCGGCAATGGCGCAGGCGAGGAAATCGATGATTGCCGTGCGCGCTGCGTTCATCGCAGGGATGTCCCTCGTCGGGTCCGACGTGACGATTGCCTCGGCGAAGGCATAGGTCAGCGGAAAAGATATGGCGTTCATGGCGGGTTCCTGATGCACATTTCCAAGCTCTAGATCGATTCGCCGTCGCGAATCTCGCCCCGTCCGCCAGAAAACCCGCCGACGAACTGGCGGATGCGGGGATTGCCGGAGGTGTGAAAGATCTGCTGCGGCGTCCCGTGATCGACGACACGGCCATTCTCGGTGAAGACGACTGTATCGCTGATCTCTTCGGCAAAGCGCATCTCGTGGGTCACGAGAATGCTGGTCATGCCCTCGCGGATAAGGTCACGGATCACCCACAGTACTTCGCCGACGGTCTCCGGATCGAGCGCGGACGTGACCTCGTCGAACAGTACCAGATCCGGCTTCATCGCAAGCGCGCGGGCGATGGCGACGCGCTGCTGCTGACCGCCGGAAAGCTGGCCGGGATAGGCGTTTTCCTTGTCCGAAAGCCGCACCTTTTCGAGCAACTCCCGCGCGAGTTTTTCCGTTGCCGGCCGGCCGGCGCCAAGGATGCGGGTGGGCGCAAGTACGATATTGTCGAGCACCGTAAGGTGCGGAAACAGGTTGTACTGCTGAAAGACGATGCCGACGCGTTTGCGCAGCGCAATGCGTTCGCTTTCCCCCGTCAGCTGATCGACGCGGGTGCCGCCAACGGTGATCCGGCCGCTCTGGGGCTGCACCAGCGCATTGATGCAGCGCAGGATGGTCGACTTGCCCGAGCCGGAAGGCCCGATGATCGACACGGCATCGCCCTTGTTGACGGCGAGGTCGATGCCTTTCAGCACCTCGGTCCGGCCGAAGGACAGGTGGACATCCTCCAGTCGAACCAGCGCGGTTTTCGTGTCTGTGGTCATCAGCGTCATCCTCTGGGCCGGCTCAAACCGCATTGAAGCGGCCTTCGAGGCGGCGCGTCAGGTGGGAGATCGGGTAGCATAGCGTGAAAAAGGCGGTCATCACCACGAGGTAGGCGATAACTGTGAAGTCGAGCCGCCGCACCGCCGTGCTGGCATCCGTGGCAGCGTGCAGCAGTTCGTGCACGCCGACCAGCGAGGCAAGCGCCGTGCCCATGGTGATAGAGGCCAGCACGTTCATCCAGGGCGGCAGCGAACGTCGCAGGCATTGTGGCAGGATGATCCAGCGCAGGGCCTCGTTGCGCGAAAAGCCGAGGCCCTTTGCCGCTTCCCATTGCGTCGTCGGAATGGAAAGAATGGCGCCACGGGTGATTTCGGCGACATAGGCGCTGGCGGGAATGGCAAGCCCGATCACCGCCTTCACCCAATCGGGAAACGGCAGGTAGGTGCCGAAGATCATGATCTCGAAAGGGAAAATGTAGGTCGTCGCGAAGATCAGAACGAGATGCGGCGCGTTGCGGAATATCTGCACGTAAACTGCCACCGGATAGCGCACCAGCTTGAAAGGCGCGAGCGCCAGAATGCCGAACAGTACACCGACCAGCGTGCCGAGCGTCATGGCCGACAGCGCGATGAGGATGTTCATCATGAACCCGGAAGCCAGGTACGGCACCCATTCGAGAAGCTCGCGCCCGAGCGTCGGGTCGGCGAGCGACCAGATGAGGCTTATCAGTGGCAATGCCACGAAGCCGCCATTGCGCAGGATATGGCTGCTCCTGCCGCGCTTTGCGAGGACGGCGCCCATCATAGGCCGTACCCGGGAACCGCGAGCTTGCGCTCGACCCAGAGGCCGGCTCGAGCGACAATCAGATTGACAAGGCTGAAGAACAGCAGGATGACGATCATCAGCGACACGACATTGTCGCGTTGCGTCCACACCATGATGGAGGCGTAGGTGATCTCGCTGACGGCGATCGCATTACCGACGGTCGTCAACTTCACGAGGTTAATGAGGTTGTTGACGATTGCCGGAAGCGAGGCCCGCAAGGCGAGCGGCACCTCGACGTAGCGCAGGACCTGGAGCTGGCTGAAACCGATGGCGCGCGCCGCCTCGACGGTTGCAGCCGGCACCGCCTCGATCCCGGCGCGGAGCGCTTCGGCATGGAGCGCGGCGATATGCAGCCCCACCACGGCCACCACCCAGAAGAAAGCAGACAACGGATTGTTCTGAGTGCCGCCGACGAGACTGGAGACGAAGGTGTTGAGAACCAGAAAGCTGAACATCAGTTGCACAAGCGTCGGCGTGTTGCGCGTCAGTTCGACGAAGGCACGCACCGGCGTCGACAGCCACAAGCGCCCGGAGGTCAGACAGGCCGCAAAGAAAAGGCCGAACACGAGGCTGACGGGGATCAACAGCAGGATGAGATATAGCGTGGTGGCAAAGCCGTCACGCCATATCTGGGCCTCGTATCCGGTCGCCAGGAACTCGTAGTTCAAGCCGATCCTGCTCGTCAGGCTGACGAACAGGTCGATGACATCAAAATCGGGCATTATCGCTCTATCGGTGCATTCGCGTTATTGCGCTGCGGAAAGCGCCTTCTGTTCCTGTTGCAGGAATTCGGTTTTCAAAAGCCGATTGGTCTTGGCAAACTCCAGAAGCTTGCCGGAGGAATGCAGCTTCTTGACGCTGGCGTCGAGTGCCGCGGTCGTATCCGCCTCGCCCTTGCGCAACCAGATGACCGAATCCGATGGGATCAGTTCGGTCGGAAAAAGAATGGCATAGTTCTTCCATTCCTCGGGGCGGTCCTGCAGCAGCAGGCCGACGGTCGCGCCGACGTGGACGGCCACGTCGCAATTGCCGCCCTGCAGGGCGAGCAGCGATTCCGGTTGGCTCGGCAGCGCTTTCACCTCCGCGCCGTATTGCTCGATCAGTGGCTGCGTGTAGTTGGAGCCTTGTGAAACGCAAGCGGTCTTTCCCTTCAGGTCGGCCCAGTCCTTCAGCCCGCTGTCCTTGCGGCCCACGGCGGCTCCCCCAGCGCGATCATAGGGTGTCGGAACGTAGCCCAGCACCTTGGCGCGTTCTTCGGTGTATTGCATGTTGGCGATCAGGATATCGACCTTGCCCTGCTGCAGGAACTGAACGCGGTTCGGCGGCGTCACCGTGACGGTCTCGAGCTTCACGCCGAGATCGTCGGCAAGGCCCTTGGCGATGTCGAGATTGAAGCCTTTCTGCTCCTGTGTTTTCGGGTCGATGAAACCGAACGGCGCGCCGGACAGGATAACGCCGACCGTCAGCGTTCCCCGGGCCTTGATCCGGTCCAGCGTCGCATCGGCCGAAGCGGTCGTGGCGCTCAGCGCACAAATCGACAGAGCAAGCCCGACAAGGGCTCTCAGGGGGGCCTTAGACAGCATATAACATCTCCATTTATAGACAAAGACTACGCAACCGCAGCAGGGCGTGCGAGGAACGGCATTCTATAGGCTGGGCCAAAACCGGCAGATATTTGCAAAGGACAATCGCGGCGGGAATGAATGTTCTGCAGATGCTTTTGCGAAGATGCTCGATTTCCGCAAGGTAGGGCGTATCAGACCATGCGAAAAGCATAATGCCGGCTTCCCTTGCTTGCGTAAAAGCGGTCGACATCCTCGGCAGGGCCGGCACCGCGAGCTTGGGGCTTGCGTATCAGGGGGTTATCATGTCGAGAGCCTCAGCTACGCCGCGGTCGATCTCGGTACGCTCGAAGACGGACGGCACCAGCCGTTCGGTGGATGGCTGACGATGAAGGATCGGGCACTTCGCGGCTGATGCGATCAACGCTTGAGTGCGACATGTCATGCCCGCAGACAGCAACCGGTCGTCCAGCGACCAAACCTGGGAGTGTAGCCCGAGCCGCGGGCCCGATGGCTTGAGACCTGAGCCGCAGCCTCAGAACGTCATCGATATTTAACAGACGCTTCAGGTTTGAGAAAATCTGGCCCCGACGACGAGGTCAAACGATTCGATCCCGTTCGTTTCGAACAAGGTCGCAACCCGGAATCAAAATTGACGTTACTCACTTGCGAACATAATTCGGAAATTGTTCGCTGATGAGATCAATGATTGAAAGCGTTCCAGACAGATGTTTGCGCAGCGCAATTGCCGCGGCTTCCGCGTGTCCGGATTTTATCGCATCGATAATATCTTGGTGATCGTTGAGGACATTTTGCATCTTGCCCGGCATAGGCAAATTAAGTCGCCGCAGCCGGTCAAGATGGACGCTCTGCCGGCGCACCGTCGACCAGAGGTTGAGAATGTTCGCATATTCGTAAATTTTGCGGTGAAAGTCTTTGTCGAGCCTGTCGAACGAATCGTAGGTTTGAGGCGAGGCCACATGACGTTGTCGCGCCAGAATTTCTTCAAGTTCGTTGGCCAGTTGTTGCGGAGCCTCTTGGGTCAGACGCCGTACGGCCTCGAGTTCAATTGACAGTCGCAAGAACTGGGCTTGTCTTGCATGGCCAATATCGATTTTTGCGACGACCGTTGCATATTGAGGAAAGACTTCGACGATTCCCTCTTCCTCAAGGCGCATGAGCGCATCGCGGACAGGGGTTTGGCTGACGCCAAACTCCAACTGCAGCGATGCGCGCGAGAGTATCGTGCCTGGAACAAGATCGACTGAAAGAATTCTGTCTCGCAGTATTTCATGGATCTGGTGCGCCACCTGCCGTGTTCGATCCAGAACACTCCCATTCACTCTTCCGCTCATATCAGGCTCTTTCGCTCATGCATTGACGACCGATAGCACAAAATTTTTGTTGATGCACTGATGTATTAGTGCTTTAAAGGCATGGCGAAGTCGGAGGACCTTCGTCGGATGTGCCGGCGGGCGCAGTTGAATCAAATGGGAGGAAAACATGCGATTGCTTACAAATGGTATTGCCGCCTTGGGCATGATCCTGAGTCTGGGCACGGTGAGCCAGGCTCAGGAAAAGACTGACATTTCCATTACACGCCAGCCAGGCATTCTGTATCTGGCGAGCCATGTCATGGAAACGCAAAAGCTCATTGAGAAGCACGCGGCGGAAGATGGCCTCAAAGATATTACCGTCAATTGGCGCACCTTCAGCGGCGGCGGCGCACAAACCGATGCGCTTCTTTCCGGGAATGTCGACATCGTCAACACCGGAACGGGCAACCTGCTTCTGCTGTGGGACAGAACACGTGGCAAGGTGAAAGGGATCATCACCAGTTCGGCGCAACCGGTCATCATGGTGTCGCGTGACCCCAAGATCAAATCATTGAAGGACATCGGTCCGGGCGACAAGATCGCGGTCCCCACTGTCGGCGTTTCGACGCAGGCGATCCTGTTGCAAATGGCGGCAGGTCAGATGTACGGAGACGGCGACCTCAAGCATTTCGATGTCAATACGGTGCAGCTCGGACATCCCGATGCGATGGCGGCGCTGGCGAACAAGAGCCACGAGGTGGCCAGTCATTTCTCCGCACCGCCGTTCCAATATCTGGAGATCGATGCCGGCAACCATGTCGTGGCCAATTCCAAGGACATCATTGGCGGTCCTTTAACGCAAGCGACGTTCTTCACGACAACGGCTTTTGCCGATGCAAATCCTGTCATCATCAAGGCCGTGCGCGAAGCCACAGTCGAGGCAATCGACATGATCAAGAACAACCCGAAAGACGCCTTGAGCGCCTACAAGCAGGTTTCCGGTGACAAAACCGATCTTGATACCTTGGTCAAGATCCTCGGACAGCCGGACATGATGGAGTTTCGCACCGATCCTCAGGGAACGATGAAGTTTGCCACGCATCTGCACAAGATCGGAACGCTCAAGACGATGCCTGCGGCATGGACAGACTATTATCTGCCAGAATCCGCCGATCTAAAAGGCAACTAACTGTCGGCAACGAGCCAACGACCTGGCAGAGACGCCGGGTCTTCCGACTATCCTATGGAGGCCCATATGTTACAGGCCATACAGCAAAAAATGGATCCAACGGCAGGTCTGCCCGATGTCAAAGCGGCAAGTGAGGCCAAGTCGCTTCTCACCGTGGACAAGGTGACGCTTCGCTACAAGACCCCGAATCTGCTGATAACCGCGACGGAAGACGTCAGTTTTTCTGTCGAACGATCCGACCGTTTTGTTCTTCTCGGACCGTCCGGTTGCGGCAAGTCCACGCTGTTGAAGGCCGTCGGCGGATACATGGCCCCGGTGAGTGGATCAATTCATATCAACGGGCGTCCGGTCAAAAAGCCTGGCGCCGATCGTATGATGGTATTTCAGGAGTTCGACCAGCTTTTGCCTTGGAAGACTGTACTGGAAAACGTCATGTTTCCGCTCGTCGTTGCGCGCAAACTACCGCGCAGGGAGGCCGAGGCAAGGGCAAAGGAATATATCGATAAGGTGAAGCTGACACGCGCCACCGACAGTTATCCGCACACGCTTTCGGGTGGCATGAAGCAACGCGTGGCCATCGCCCGCGGCATGGCCATGCAGCCCGACATTTTGCTGATGGATGAGCCGTTTGCGGCGCTCGACGCTTTGACCCGGCGTCAGATGCAGGACGAACTGCTGCAGCTTTGGGAAGACACCAGGTTTACGGTCATTTTCGTCACACATTCGATTGCCGAAGCCATCAAGATCTCCAACCGCATTCTGCTGTTGTCGCCTCATCCGGGGCGCGTGAAGGCTGAAGTCATCGACGTTGATCGCGCCTGTCAGGACGATGGCAGCGCGGTCGCGCTCGAACGCGATATCCACAATCTGCTCTTTTCCGAGTCCGGCCACAGGGAGTGACGACAATGCCTGGTCCGCAAATCATTCTTGCAGCCGATGTTACGACAAACAGGCAGCATGCCAATGTAGCCGAGGTCGAACAGAGGCTCGGTTCCCTCGAACTGATCTTGGGTATCAGCGCCGTGCGTAAGACGGTTCTGATTATTGTCCTCGCCATCATCTGGCAGGTCTATGCAAGCTATCTCGACAATCCCCTGCTTTTCCCCACACTCAGCGACACGCTGACCACCCTTTATGATCGTTTTGTCGACGGCACATTGCCGTCGCGCATCTGGACGACGCTTCAGGTGCTCATCACGGGATATGTGGCAGGGACTTTGCTAGCGGCCATTTTGACAATCCTTGCCATTAACACGCGCATCGGCACCGATTTTTTGGAAACAATGACGGCGATGTTCAATCCGCTACCCGCCATCTCATTGCTGCCACTTGCTTTGATCTGGTTTGGGCTCGGCGCTTCCAGCCTTGTCTTCGTGCTGATCCATTCCGTGCTTTGGGCGGTGGCGCTCAACACCCATGCTGGCTTTCTTGGCGTGTCGCGAACGCTGCGCATGGTCGGAGGCAATTATGGATTGACGGGTTTATCCTATGTGACGCGGATTCTCGTTCCCGCTGCGTTCCCGTCGATCTTGACCGGCCTGAAAATCGGCTGGGCGTTCGCCTGGCGTACGCTGATTGCCGCCGAACTCGTCTTCGGTGTTTCTTCGGGGCAGGGCGGGCTCGGCTGGTTCATCTTTGAGAACCGCAATCTTCTGGACATTCCTGCCGTCTTTGCCGGGCTGCTCACCGTGATCATCATAGGTCTCATCGTCGAGAACCTGGTCTTTCAGACCATTGAGCGCCACACGATACAAAAATGGGGCATGAAGGAATGAGCAGTTTTGAGGCTTCCTTCTCCGTCGCATTTTCCAATTGAGCAATGGCTATGAAAAAAAACCCTGACACATTAAGAAGCGCCCGCTGGTTCGCTCCCGACGACCTGCGCAGCTCCGGCCATCGATCAAGAACAATGCAGATGGGTTATGCGCCGGAAGAATGGAGCGGAAAGCCGGTCATTGCTATCCTCAATACCTGGTCGGATGCCAACCCTTGCCATGCACACTTTAAACACCGCGTCGAGGACGTGAAGCGCGGTGTTTTTCAAGCCGGCGGATTTCCACTCGAATTGCCGGCGCTTTCATTGTCGGAAAGCTACGTCAAGCCAACGACGATGCTCTATCGCAATATGCTGGCGATGGAAGTCGAGGAGCTGCTGCGCTCCCACCCGGTCGATGGCGCTGTGTTGATGGGTGGCTGCGACAAGACCACGCCGGGCTTGGTGATGGGCGCTGTGAGCGCCGGCCTGCCGATGATCTATCTGCCGGCGGGCCCCATGCTGCGCGGCAACTACCGAGGCAAAGCTCTGGGTTCCGGTTCAGATGCCTGGAAATTCTGGGATGAACGGCGCGCGGGCAATCTGTCGAGGGATGAATGGGTCGAGGTGGAAGCCGGAATCGCACGCTCCTACGGCCATTGCATGACCATGGGCACGGCAAGCACCATGACGGCGATCGCGGAAGCCCTCGGCTTGACGTTGCCGGGCGCAAGTTCGATTCCCGCTGCCGACTCCAATCATATCCGGATGTCATCTGCCGTGGGGCGTCGCATCATCGACATGGTCTGGGAAGACCTCGTTCCGAGCAAGATCTTGACCGATGCATCCATAGGCAATGCCGTGGCCGTGGCCATGGCAACCGGATGCTCGACCAATGCCATCGTCCACCTCGTCGCCATGGCACGCCGGGCTGGTGTCGACCTGACAATGGACGATCTGGATCGTGCAGGCCGCACGACCCCGGTTCTCGCGAACATCCGGCCAACTGGCGATACCTATCTGATGGAAGATTTCTACTACGCCGGAGGCCTGCGCGCGCTTATGGCCAAACTTTCATCAAAGCTCGATCTTTCGGTGCTCACGGTCTCCGGCCATACGCTCGGAGAGACGCTGGAGGGGGCCAAATGTTTCAATGACGACGTTATCCGCTCCCTCGACAATCCTGTCTTTCAGGAAGGCTCGCTTGCTGTCGTTAAAGGCAACCTTGCGCCAACAGGCGCGGTTATGAAACCAGCCGCCTGTGATCCGAGGCTGCATCAACACCAAGGTCCGGCATTGGTCTTCGACAGCTACCCGGAGATGAAAGCGGCGATCGACGACGAAAATCTTGACGTCACGCCCGATCATGTCCTGGTGCTGCGCGGGGCCGGGCCGCAGGGCGGCCCGGGCATGCCCGAATGGGGCATGTTGCCGATGCCCAAGGTCCTGCTCAAGAGGGGATATCGCGACATGCTGCGTCTGTCCGATGCTCGCATGAGCGGCACCAGCTATGGAGCCTGCGTTCTGCACGTCTCGCCGGAATCGCATGTCGGCGGCCCGCTGGCTCTTCTGAAAACGGGCGACATCGTGCGGCTCGACCTGAAGGCACGCAGGATTGACATGCTGGTAGACGATGGTGAAATCGAACGCCGTCGCTGTGAATGGAGGAAACCGGCAGACAAGGCTGGTCGGGGCTACGGTTGGATGTTCGCCAGACACGTGAGCCAAGCCGACACGGGCGCGGATTTTGACTTTCTCGAAACACGCTTCGGACCATCCGCTCCTGAACCAGATATCTACTGATAGCCGAGGACAACGAATGACAAACTATGATCTAAGTGAAGAAGCGCGCAAAAAGCTGATGGGCGTGGCCACGCCAACGATTGCGACGGCGCTGTTCAAGCGTGGGCTGCGCAACCAGTGCATCCAAGATGTGCGACCGCTGTCGGCGAAGCAGACCAATATGGTCGGCCAAGCCTTTACACTGCGCTACATACCGGCCCGCGAAGACCTTAACACGATCGAGGTCTTCAAGGATCCGGGTCATCCGCAGCGCGCCGCGGTGGAACAATGTCCGGAGGGAGCCGTCCTGGTGATGGATAGCCGCAAGGATGCCCGGGCAGCTTCGGCCGGCTCCATATTGATATCAAGGCTGCAAGTGAGGGGTGCGGCGGGTGTGGTTACTGACGGAGGCTTCCGCGACAGTCCTGAGATTGCCAATTTAAGCATTCACGCCTACCACAATCGTCCTTCGGCTCCAACCAACCTTACCCACCACCAGGCCTGCGATATCAACGTCCCAATCGGCTGTGGCGATGTCGCGGTTTTTCCGGGCGATGTGCTTGTCGGGGACAATGAAGGCGTCATCGTTATTCCGCGACATTTGGCGGACGAGATCGCCGACGAGACGCTGGAAATGACCGCTTATGAGGATTTTGTCACAGAGCAAGTCATGAACGGTGCGACGATCATCGGCCTCTATCCGGCCACAAGTGACAAGCCAAAGGCTGATTTCGCCGTGTGGCGGGAGAAGAACGGAAGATAAGCATTGAGGAAGCCAAGGTGGGGACTGGCGTTGTCCTGCCCGATTTTCGGTACGTCCTGACTAACCATCAGCGCGCGTTAGTGTCCGGGAACGCAAGGCGTGGCATACGGCTGCTCGGCGAGCGGCCCATGCCCGATCTCGGCTGGTTCGAAGGAGGCGATCGCGTCTCTGCGCCGGGAGCTCGGTTTCGGCAAGGATCCCGCTAATACGCAATCCAAGGCGCCGGTCGGTTAGCTGGGTGGAGAAACATCGTCAGGGTAAGGCCATTCGGACAACCGAGCGCGCCTGTTGGGCCTGACGCAAGAGGCTCTTCGACAATTCGATGATAAGCCCGACCTGTTCGGCAAGTGCGATAAACACGTCAGGCGCGGTGAACTTACGGCACGCTGCCAGCGGGCAAGTGCCTCGAACCCTCACAAGCTTGCCGTCTCCTATAGTCACCAAAGGTTGGAAAAACGGAACGGTCTCGTGGTTCCTGACGCCGATACGCACAGCCTGTTCCAGCTGGGCGCGGCCGGTGACATATTCCAGCATGGCAGCGTCGAACATTCTCGTGGAATTGCGTCCCGATCTCTTCGCGAAATAGGAGGCGGACTGGGCTTGCTCGAAGCCTCCGTAGGCGCGTCAGCGAGGTAGGCCTGTTAAGGTGTCGATTGGCAGTTGCCTCCAGCAAGAAACGGCTCGCGGACGCCGGCGAAGAGATTGATGTGTTTAAGAAAACTGGCTGAACAGCCACAACCGAAGGAGCCTGCGCCGGCGTCGCGCATGACGAATGAGACCCGGGCAAAGGTGACCGCGTCGTCGGAGCCATTCGTAATTCTTCAATCCAGCTCATCTTGACCCGACACGAACAAGCGGCCGCTTTCATGGCCGCAACCTATGGACGGTTGACTGGCAACCCGTGTCTGCCTCACGACGCTCCGGCCCGGCGCTTTGAATTTTTCTACTGGAGCAGCGTATGCTCTTCTCGGCGCGATGCCGATGATCATGATCACGGGCCAACAAGGCATCCTCTCGTCTCGCCAAGCCCGCTTCCAGGATCGTCGACGTCGTTGCGCCCAGGAAACCGCTGACCAAGCTCTCAAGGCAGATCGTTTCGCTCATGATCCCACCATCGTTCGCTCGCAGCGCGGATGGCGTTGGGGGACAAGGCACAGCCACTCTTGTCCTTGCCGAAATAGATGCTGCCGTGGCCGGCTCCGAAGATCACCGTACAGGGCTTACGGCCGTCGGCGAGGCGATCGGGGAAGCCGAGAAAGGGAGGCGAGACGGTCATTTTTCATGATGTGATCCGCCGTTTTTTTGCCAAGATATGTCCTCTTGAGCCGATACGCTATTTATCATATCGATGGATCTTGCTTCCATCGATGTACTCGACACAAAAGACCACCGCTGTTCCATGAGTCATCCTGATCGTTAGTGGATAGAGTTTTGGTATGGAGTCAGACCCTTATCGCTGCTACCCGAAGTATGGTCCACCAAAGATTCAAATGGGGCGTCCCAAGATGGAGTAAACATGGCAGCGAAAACGGGAATCCTTTCTGCGCTGATCAAACAAGCAAACGGCGCGACGGATCTCACCCGTGAGGAAAAACAAGTCCTGCTCCGAAATGCCGCTGAGTTGATCAGAATATACAGAGAGCTAGTTGCGTTTTCAGGGTCCCCGGAGCAGGACACCGGGTCCGATATCGCCTGGGAACTCGAGCAGTTTGCTGAGCATATCGATTTCAAGTACGTCGACGAAACAAGCGAAATCATGCTTGAAGCGGCTGACAAAATCCGGATTCTTCGTCTCATGCTCGGCATCAAACAAGAGATTATCGATGGAACCTCTTAACGGAACCGCAACGCGCCGACATCGATGAACCGGTGTGGAGGTGTGCCATAAGCAGGGGTGTATTCGGTTTCAGCTTAGCACCCACTCCTTCATAGTTTCTGCATGGGTAGTGAGGGCATATCATTGAAACGGGAAGGATATTAAGAAGCGAATTTGAGATTGCCGCCAGTTTTACATCGGCTTGCCCAATGTTTGCGTTATTCAGCGGCTACCATCGGATATCTTGGCCGCACGAAGTTCGGCACCTCGACCCGTGCCAGCGTCGGCCGAATCTTGGAAGATGGGTCGCCTAATTCCATTTATTCCCTGTTTTTGCGCCGAGGCATGGAACTTGTGCCACGCGGTCTGACTTGATTGACGCTGTTATCGCCGGTTTCGTTCTGCAGCTTTCGCCAGCGGGTCAAACGCTCGGGATCAAACTTGCCTGCAGCCATTGCTGCTTGCACCGCGCAGCCGGGTTCATGAACGTGACTACAGTCACGAAACCGGCAATGCGGGGCAAGTTCTGTGATTTCCGCGAACACGGTGTCAATGCCATAACCCACGTGGCTGACATCCAGCGTTCGTATTCCCGGCGTATCGATCACCCAACCGCCGGCGGCAATCGCGTGCAGAGACCGGGATGTGGTGGTGTGACGACCCTTGGCATCATGCTCGCGGATGCCGCCCGTCTGCTGGGGCAGTTCTAGGACCGGGCCCGCCAGCGTGTTCACCAGAGTCGATTTGCCTACACCGGAGGACCCTACCAAGGTCACTGTCTGCCCGACTCCGCACCAGGCAAAGAGCGCAGTCTTGGCGTCAGGAGAGCGCGCATTCAGGGTCACGACAGTCAAACCGCGTTGCAGTGCAGCCGCCCGCTGTTCGAATTCCCAAGCGTTTGACACCGTATCAGCCTTGGTCAAGACGATGACAGGATTTGTTCCGGCTTGGTTGGCCAACGCAAGGTAACGTTCCAGCCGGGCGGCATTGAAATCGGAATTGCACGAGGTAACGATGAACAGTGTATCGATGTTCGCAGCAACCAGCTGTGGGGGTCGATTACCCGTTTTGCGACGTTCCAGCAGGGTTTTTCGCTTCAAAAGGCGTTGCACCAGATGCGTGCCCGGATCAACGAGAATCCAGTCACCTACGGCAAAATCTGCGGTCGTCACGTCGGCGGGATGGGTTAGTTTGACTGTTCCTGATTGAAAAATCGCTGTGAGACGCGCGCGGTGAACCGTATCAATGCGCATCGGGAGGAGGTTTGTCTCGTTTGACACAAGCTGATCGCTAAAAAATTCCGACCATCCCAAACTCGAGAGCGAAGCGCAAGAATCAGTCGTGGTTTCGGTCATCGTAGGGTCATCGCAACATAGGCCTTTTGAACTGATACTTATTTTGCACCTCGGAACTAAAAATACAAACAAGGTATTTGCGCCGATTCTGTCGTCTTGAATCAGCGCCAGACCTCTACTGGCACCGGGGCAAGGCCAGCAAACTTTAATACGCGTGAGCTCGCTCAATCATTGTTTCGCCATCTCGTCCAACGCGGGCTCCTCAATCGGATCGATTCTTATATCTGGTTCATGGCGAAGTCGTGGACTTTTACGCGCAATGAATGGCTGCGACGCAGAGAACGAGAATGTGTTGGACCAACTCAGTTTGTACCGATGTTACACGAGAATCCGGTTCTAATTTCTCTTCTGCATTGGCAGCCTTGGCAGCTATCAAATCGAAATCGCGCAAACCACGGTCAAAGAAGGTCATGCGCTGGGCCAGTCGGTCCGGGTGTAGATCTCCCTTGAGAGATTGGCCGAGGTGAAGGGATGCCCGGTCGAGCGCCATTTTTGGCCGATGTCATGGCAGCAACTCGGGCGCAAATGAACCTCGACCGGATGAAATAAACTTTTGACAAATTGATTTGCGATGCTGCGATTGGACAAAACGTGCGTTCTTTTCACGATCGACGCCGACTTGTGCTCCGGCAAACGCTTGGCTACGCTGAAACAGCAAAAAAGCAGGTTTGGAATGACCGAGATCGCATTCGACCATAGTTATAGCCGGCTGCCGGACAAATTCTTTATCCGCACCATGCCCACCCCTGTTGCGTCTCCGAGATTGATCAAGCTGAACTTTGACCTCGTTTTCCAGCTGGGTCTAGATAATCGGTGGTTGAGCAGCGCCGAGGGTATAGACATGCTCGCAGGAAACAATGTCCCGCAGAGCGCTGACCCTATCGCCACCCCATATGCGGGGCATCAGTTTGGTCATTTCGTCCCGCGACTGGGCGATGGCAGGGCGATCTTGCTCGGTGAAGTCATTGATCGAGACGGTGTCCGACGGGATATACAGTTAAAGGGGGCGGGACGGACGCCCTTTTCGCGTGGCGGAGATGGACGTGCAGCGCTGGGTCCTGTCCTGCGCGAATATATCCTAAGTGAAGCAATGAACGCCCTGCGGATTCCAACCACCCGTGCGCTCGCTGCCGTACTGACCGGAGAAACCGTTGCGCGTGAGATGTCTCTCCCTGGTGCCGTTATCACCCGCGTTGCTTCCAGTCACATACGAATAGGGACGTTTCAATTTTTTGCCGCCCGGGGTGACATTGAGGGCATCCGTGCTCTCGCAGACCACGTCATTGCCCGGCATTATCCCGAGGCGGCAGCAGGCGACATGCCCTACCTGTCGCTCCTGGCGGCAGTGATCGAAGCCCAGGCCTTGCTGGTTGCGCAGTGGATGTTAGCCGGATTTATCCACGGTGTGATGAATACAGACAACATGTCCATCGCCGGCGAGACCATTGACTATGGTCCATGTGCATTCCTGGACAATTACGATCCAGCGACGGTTTTCAGTTCTATCGATCATGCGGGCCGCTATGCGTATGGCAACCAAGGACCGGTCGCTTTGTGGAACCTGGTGCGTCTGGCGGAGAGCCTGCTGCCGTTGCTTGCGGACGATCAGGACAAGGCGGTGTCCTTGGCTCAAAACGCGCTAGCCACTTTCGACGCCCAATTCCAAACAGTGTTTATCACCGGGATGAGACGGAAGCTTGGCCTGTTTACCGAGGCAGAAACCGACCTGACACTCATCAAGGAACTGCTCGACACAATGACGAAGAGCCAGGCGGACTTTACTCTGACGTTCCGATATCTGAGCCACTGTGCCGAGACCGTCAACGACGATGAGAGGGTGCTCAACCTGTTTACAGAACCTGGTGCATTCAGGGAATGGCTGGCACGCTGGCGGGCGCGCATCGCTCACGAACCGCAAACAGGTTTTGAGCGCCGGACTGCAATGCGTCACGTCAATCCGCTTTTCATTCCCCGAAACCACCGGGTCGAAGCGGTGATAGCTGCAGCGGTCCAGAATAGTGATTTCCGCCCGTTTGAAGAACTCCTGACGGTTGTCGGCGAACCTTTCGAGGACCAGGCCGAATTCGCGCATTATGCAAAGCCGCCGGAAATCCACGAGCGCGTTCTCGAAACATTTTGTGGTACGTGAAGTCTCATTGTTTCAAGAGAAATTGAGGAATAGGCAGGATCGGAAATTGGATGGATCAGCCGACAACACACCATCCATCCGTATATTCCTCTAATCGATGAAAGCGGTTGTCGGTTGTTGGTAAATCCAAAGTGTTGTGGTGCTGCTTGCGGTGCACTCGGACTCGTCCCAGCAATGGCCTATAAGCCGTCTGTCGCCCATTTGTTTATCTTTTCCATGGTCGGCGTATCGGTGCGTCGCGCGAGGACGCCGGATTATCCTCTTTGCCCGGTCTGATTGTACCCCTCCTTTTGGCCGCCGACAAAAACCACCTCACGCTTTACGGCGCAGGGCGGTCTTTGGCGTTTTCGCGCGGCATGATGTACCCGTATCGGCCGCAGTTTGCAGTCTTCATTTGCCACCTTGGTTTTACGTTTTATCCGAAGTGGAAGTGTCATCGCGCCGGTCTTGCGAACATCGTCGGTTCGAGTTGATCCGCCGCAACCCGCGCTTATCTAAGATCAACCGCCTCATCAGGGGCGACTAGACTGGGCGGTGCGTCCTCGCTCGAGCAAAACGCCAGCGCCGCCAGTAGTGAGAACGTGGCAACCAACGCGGGAAGTACAAGGTAACGCTGTCTCATCGCGAACTCCGATGTGTTGAGACACGACGATTATACCATTGATGGCGTTCCAGTCGCCAAGCTTGACCCGCGCAATGGTTCCCAGTCGCCGCGATCCCTACGGCATGCCTAAGCTCGATCCGACCGCCTCGTCGACTATCGCCGCGATGACCGTCGAGGCGAGGGACAAGTGGCGGTTAGAAATGGTGAAGCGGGAGCGGGAAGGGCATGCATGTGGCACTTTCATTCGTAGATCACGACCGAAGCTTCTTGATGAAGATGACACCGGAAAGGCAGAAACAAATTGAGTTGGTAAGAATGATCGGCCACTCGCCCCGCATCATTCCGAAGGCGGACCAGAGAGCGAACCCCACGACGGTGAGAGCGTACATACGGGTCGAGATCGCTTCGGTGTCGTCTGTCCTCATGACCTTCCAAACTTGAGGAACGAAACTTGCTACCGAACAAGCAGAAGCGAGGTAACCAACGATCAATGCGGTGTCCAAGGTGCGTCCCGCCATTCCAGCGTCCAGCCCGTACTCATGTCAATCGAGATCAAGCGCCTGTTTGAGTTCCTCAATCCTTTTCGAGGCCTCGGCTTTGGAAATGCCCTCCGCGAAAGCATGCGGTTTATGCGCTTGTTCGGAGAGGGTTTTCAAATAGGAGCGTTGAGCGCCGGTCATGGGCTCGTCGCCGCTGATCCAATCGTCGGGATCTTTCTGCCTATTGGAAGATATGTCAGTTTTTGGGCCGTTACTCATACTGATCTCTCCATAGTTCCTGATCTCTCCATAGTTCCTGTTCACTAAACGTTCTTATTTGGCTTGAGTTCCAAATTCGGTATGGCTGCAGCCGACATCCTTGATGCCACCCCCAAGCCGCGCGATATGGCAAGCTGCGCCGTTTTCGTCATGCCGTTATGGAAGCCCTGCCTTGGCATGAGCCTTCGCCAGAAAGATAAGTACATTCTGGTGATGCTTTCATATTATCCGCAAGGGGTGCGGCGACCTCAAAGCAGGCGCGCCGCAAAGTACGTGGCTTCCACAGGCGAGCTGCTGTAGGCTGGAAAAGCGGTCAACAAGAAGGACCCAACGTGGAGCGTCACCTTGCAGCCATCCTGATTGCAGATGTCGTCGGCTATGGCCGTCTGAGCCGTATCGACGAAGAAGGTACGCGCGCGCACTTCCAGACAGACCTGCAGGAAATATTCGAGCCAAGGATCGCCGCGCACCATGGTCGGCTGGTCAAAACGATGGGCGATGGGATACTGGTCGAGTTCCGCAGTATGGTCGACGCCCTTCGCTGCGCCGTCGAAATCCAGCAACAAAAAGCGCAGGTCAACGAACTCATTCCGCCAGAACGGCGGCTTGATTTCCGCATTGGCATCAACCTCGGCGACATTCTCGTTGAGGGTGACGATATTCACGGTGATGTGGTGAACATTGCAGAGCGACTGCAGGGACTGGCCGAACCGGGAGGAATCGCCATTTCTGCTCCCGCTTGCGACCAGGTCAGAGGAAAGTTGCCGGTCGGCTTTGCCTCCCTCGGCAACCAAAAAATGAAAAGTATCGCCGAGCCGGTTCAAGTCTACCGGGTCTTGATCGGTGCTGAGACTGCGAGCAAGACCGCCGGACCACGCCTTATTGCTGAGGATGACAGAAAGCCGCCGGTCATTGCGGTTCTGCCATTCGAAAATCTGAGCAGCGACGAGGGCTGGACACGACTTGCAGACGGGCTGTCGGCCGACATGACCGGCGATCTGGCGCGGTATCCTGACCTTGCGGTCATTTCGCGCCAGACCATGCAGTCCTACCGGGGCTCGAGCGACACGCGCTCCGTCGGACGGGAGTTGAACGCAAACTACTTGCTGGAAGGCACTCTACAGGCGATCGGTCAACATGTTCGCGTTGCGGTCCAACTGGTCGACGCCCGAACCGGAGCCAACGTCTGGTCTGCTCGATTTGAGGAGCTGATTGATGACTTTTTCGTCATGCAAGACAAGGTCACACAGAGCGTCATCAATGCATTGGCTGGTACCTTCGGGAAGCTGGCCACTATCGGACGCGAGGCAGCCCGGCGGAAGATGCCTTCAAATCTGGATGCCTACGATTGCTATCTACTCGGGGTCGAACTGCACGACAAATTCACGACAGGAACGCGAGCGGAGGCCATTCGCAAGTTGTCGCGGGCGGTAGAACTTGACCCCAACTTCGCGCGGGCCTGGATGATGCTAGGATTGGCCCATGCGGTCGAGGCTTGCTACGCGTTCTCGCCAGATTCAGCTACTTCGATAAAGCTTTGGCGAGAATGCATGGAAACAGCTGTTATGCTCGACCCCACCGATCCAATGACGCGCCTCTTCTTGGGCGATCTTCGCGGCATTGACGGCGATCTCAGCGGGGCCGCAGAGGAGCACGACCGGGCGTTGGCACTAGCACCCAATAACGCCGATGTGCTGTCAATGCTTGGAGCCAGCAGGGCTCTTGTGTGCGGAAATCCCGCCGAGGCATGTGCTCTTGCCGAACGGGCGCTTCGCCTCAATCCACAGGCTCCAAGTTGGTACTACGCACAACTCGCCCGCGCCAAATTCGTCGCTGGTCGGTGCGAAGAGTGTTTGTCGGCGCTGCGCCAGAGCCCTCCCGATAATCCCGTCACGCTGATGTTCCGTGCCTTATGTCACGCATCACTGGGAGACGTCGCCCAAGCCCAGACGATCGCCAAGAAGATTGGCGTCGAGTTTCCAACCTTCACCGTCGAAAACTTCATCCGAACATATCCTGTCACAAATCCGCCGGCACTCGCAGCAATCAAGGAAGGGGCTCGTCTGGCTGGTTTGTATTAGATGCGAAAACACTTATCAAATATGTGACGCTTTCCCTGGTTCCGAAATTGTTTGGTCTTCAAAATTTTCAGTGGGGATCTTCGTAATACAGCATAACCACGAGATTATGATTATAATTGTTGGAGATGAGACATTCTGATCAGGCGGAGTTGATGAACAAATCGAAAGCTCTAGAACAGCCGGGGGTGGGGTTGGACAGTCGTGCCGGGGGCTCAGAAACGCGAACAGACCAAGAGCATGTTTTTGTATGGTCGTTCGCTGTTAAATCAGCATCAAAGAATAAACAATGGGCTTTCGAATTCATTCAACCCATTACGAGCAAGGAGTGGGCCCGCCGGTCAATGGAGAAGGGAAATGCTTCCGCGCGCCTCTCGGTTTTGACCGATCCGGAGATTGTCGAAGCCTAGGCTGGGCCGCAGCGGCCGCCGAGCAGATGAAGACCCGAGCCCAACCCGAATGATGCCAATTGGCCCTCACTCGAGCTTGATCTCCGCACGGCATCTCAAGCACGCTGCACGGTAAAACAACAGCCAGAGAGCGTTGCAGACCCTCGCCGCCAGTTGGAGGCCAAATTCAATCGCTTGAACCACACTTGGACAAGATGGTCTCATCAATAGCCGACGATTTAGCCTTGGCGTTGATCAGCTGAACCGACGGATTACTTCGAAGAGCTGATCACAGGATCGAGCCAGGTTTTTCGTCGGCGCGGTGGCGACACCAAGCAGGAGCGCAGACTCGGCGCTATCAGGCGACACATACCAGGGCGAAAGTGGCGCCGGCGACATGCCCAACGCCGAGACTTCGCGTACAACGGCCAAGTCCGGTGTTCCCCGCGGCAATTTGAGGAGAACAGCCAGCCCCGGCGCGGCAATGCTATTGGCATCAACGGATGCTCGAAAACAATCCAGCAGCGCCTGCCGCTTGGCGGCATAGGCGCGCTTGGTGCGCCGGAGATGGCGCATATAGTGCCCCTCGTGCATGAACTCGGCGGTTGCAAGCTGCAGCGCGGGGCCAGGTGGCGGCGCGAGGCAGGCTGCGACCTCCGCGAACGGAGAAATCAGTTCGGGCGGTGCGACCAGAAAGCCAAGGCGAAGCGTAGGACTGATCGTCTTGCTGAACGAGCCGATGTGAATGACGCGTCCATCCCGGTCGAGCGAAGCGAGCGCCGGCGCAGCCCTGCCCATCAGTTGCAGCTCGCTCAGATAGTCATCTTCGATCACCCAAACCTGGTTTGCTGCTGCCCATTCGAGCAGACGAAGACGCCGCTTGAGTGACAAGGTGGGGCCGAGCGGCGCTTGCTGACCGGGGGTCACCACGACGAGCTTCGCATCAGGATGGTGGCGCATGCCATGATCGATATCGATACCGTCTGCGTCAACGGGGATCGGAGCAATGGACAAGTGTGCGAGTTCGAGTCCTTTCCTGGCGAAGGGGAAGCCTGGATTCTCGACCCAGACACTTTGTCCGCCCAAGCCAAGAACGCTGAGCGTCAGACCCAGTCCCGCGCTGAACCCTCCGGTGATAATGATCTGCGATGGCGAGCAGCTGATGCCGCGAGCAACAGCAAGATAACCGGCGATTTCCCGCCTCAGTTCGATCTCGCCACGCGGATCGGGATAGATGGGGGGAGAACTCGCCTCGGCACGCACGGCATTTGCACGAATACGTGCGAACAACGTTGCAGGAAAGGTCTCGGTTGCCGGCACACCCATCTGGAAGAGCGCAGGTCCCTGCGTCATCTCCAGATAAATCTCCATGAACGAGCCTGCGTCTGGCGGCTGCTCTTTCTTTACGACGACCCGAGGACGTTGGGCGACGCGCGTGCCAGTCGCCCGCGAGGCCTCGATCAACTGGGCAGCGGCCAGTTTCTCATATGCGGTCCGCACGGTACCCCGCGCGACACCGAGTTGGGCAGCGAGGTCCTGCCATGAGGGTAGGCGTGCGCCGGGCTCCAGCACACCATTCTCGATGGCCGTCGTCACCCCGCGTCGGATCTGCTCGGCCAGAGGCATCTTTGCCGTACGGTCGACAGTCAGGTTCAGCCGCTTGTTCATGCTGCCGTAGTACAGCATTTTGTCGCGTTCTTGGTGCTTTTTTTCTGGCCCACCAGGACGCATCTTTATGTTACAAAAAGGAGAAAGCCCATGAAGGTCCGTACCATTGTTGCTACCTGCGCCGTGCTCGCCTTGGCGGGTACCGGCTCCACCCCGGCTCATGAGAGTCAAGCCGAAACGGTCACGCCTAAATTCGATCAGGCGATCCCGAACATCCCGGGCAAGTCGCTCGTCGCTGTGGAAGTCGACTATGCACCCGCCGCAGCTTCCCCGCCGCACACACACGCGAAGTCCGCCTTCATCTACGCCTATGTGATCTCGGGCGCGATCGAGTCGAAGGTGAACAATGGCGAGACCCGCATCTACAAAGCTGGCGAGAGCTGGTCCGAACCGCCAAACGCCAGCCATTCAGTCAGCCGCAATGCGAGCAAGACCGAGCCGGCGAAGTTGCTCGCGGTCTTCGTCGTCGACTCTGACGACAAGGCGCTCACCACCCCTGTCAAATGAGACCGAAGGAACAAGAACGATGACCAAGAGGCTCGATTACGACCAGACCGCTCCCAAAGGGCCCAAGGCGCTCGGCCATTTAAGATGGCCTGAAGCATTGGCCTGAGGCCACTGGGGTTGGCCGACAAAGATCCCCAATTTCACCGAAGGGATTTTTGCACGCTGATGCGAAACTCTCGGTGGGTTGCCGGAAAATGACCCAGAGTATCCAGCAGCGATCAAGCAACGATTAGGAAAACCATGATGCTCAAACAAATAGCGGGAGTGCGCATACCCGACAGTAAGATCGGACGCGAAGTGACACAGCTCATTCGTGACACCGAGAGCGAGTTGCTCTTCCATCACTCGGTCCGGGTGTATTTCTGGGGATCCTTGGCAGGAAATCGGATGGAGCTGAACTTTGATCCGGAACTGCTTTACACGGCCGCCATGTTTCACGACATCGGCCTCACCGCACGTTATGAAAACAGCCAGCTACGCTTTGAAGTGGATGGCGCGAATGCAGCGCGCGAATTTCTTCAGGGGCACGGGATCTCCGAAAGCGATATCGAGACGGTCTGGAACGCCGTCGCTCTCCACACTACTCCTGGCGTACCCCAATATATGCGTCCCGAGATTGCGCTGGTGCAGGCGGGGGCTGGCATGGATGTGGCCGGCCGTGGCTATGATCAATTTACCGATGCGCAGCGCGAGGCCGTTACCGCCGCTTTTCCCCGAGAGACCTGCTTCAACGACGGAATCATTGACGCATTTTATCAGGGCATGAAACATCGCCCCGACAGCACCTTCGGCACCTTCAACGATGATGTCCTGGCGTTCAAAGATCCCAACTTTCGGCGGATTGATATGTGCAGCGTCATCCTTGCGTCAAGATGGAATAGTTGAATGCAGCTTTTTGCCCAGAGCCGAGGCTGCGGTTCCGGAACTCATCGGCACCGCCCGTATGGCGGCTCCGCTTCCGCAAACGGCAACCGGTTTCGATCTTTTCGGCGACTGCACCGAGATTTCCAACCGCTGCCTGCCAATGAAGCCATGCAGCTGTTGAATGGCTATTTCGACACAGTGGTCCTCGCAATTGCGGGCAAGGGCGATGAAGTGCTGAGGTTCATGGGCGACGCTGTGCGCGCATTCTTGCCGGTTACCGGCGGCATGGCGGCGGTTGCTGCCTACCGGGCAGCGACGGAAATCCTGGAAAAAAACCGAGACAACGCAAATCGCCGCAAGGAAATCGAGCGTGGGCGTGGCCCTGCATCGTCGCGAAGTCAGCTACGGTAATCTCGCTTCTGTCCGCCGTCTCGATCCACGCTGATTGGCCCAGACCGCAACATGGCGATGGTATGAACTGCTTATGTCGGCATCTTTCGTAAGTGCAAGGTTCTGGGATCGAGAATTCCATTGGGATTCGACCGTTGTAAAGGCTTCAAAAATCCACTCGAACTCCTTGAAAGAAAATGAAATCGACAATCAAGGCGAAAGGAAGTGACAATGAGCACGAATGAGCAAAAGGCTGCACCGGGCAAGGGCCGCAAGGACCACTTCATGATGGCTTGGCGGGTTCACGAATTCGGACCACCGGATGTCATGGCGTTCGAGAAGATCGACTGCCCGCAGCCGGGACCCGGCGAAGTGCTGATCCGGGTGCGCGCCGTCGGCGTCGGCCCCTGGGACGGCTGGATAAGAGCCGGCAAGAGCGCCTTGCCGCAACCTTTGCCCCTTACCCTCGGGTCGGACCTGTCGGGTATTGTCGAGTCGGTCGGCCCTGACGCGAGGAATTTTGCAACGGGCGATGAAGTCTTTGGCGTAACGAACAGTCAGTTCGTTGGTGCCTATGCCGAATACGCCATCGCGTCAGCCAAGATGATCGCGAAGAAGCCAGTCTCACTCGACTACAATGCAGCGGCGTCGGTTCCGGTCGTGGCTGTTACGGCCTGGCAGGCGCTCTTTGAGCATGGAAAACTTGCAGCCGGCCAGATAGTCATTATTCACGGTGGTGCAGGAAGTGTCGGTGCCTACGCGGTGCAGCTGGCGCATCGGGCCGGTATTCGTGTCGTTGCGACTGCCAGCGCCGCAGACCTTGCCTATGTTCGCAGCCTTGGCGCGGATGAAGCCTTCGATTACAAGAGCGAGGATCTTGAAAAGCATTTGGGGCAGGCCGATGTGGTTATTGATCTCGTCGGTGGAAGGACGCAAGATCGTTCTTTCAATCTGCTTCGTCGTGGCGGCAAGCTTGTCTCCGCTGTCTCGCAACCCGATCAGGAAGAGGCCGAGCGTCATGGCGTCGAAGCTTTTTTCTTCCTCGTGGAGGTGACCGGCGATCGCCTTGCGAAAATCGCTGACTTCATCGACAACGGGAAGATGAGGACACAGGTCGGCGCGGTCCTTTCCTTGGCCGAAGCGAGGACCGCCCATGAAATGCTGGAAGGCATTTTGCCCCGGCCCCGCGGAAAAATCGTTCTCGATGTCCCAACGTGACGGTGGAGCACCGCTCGGATAGCACGTCCGCGTCTCTAAGCGTATGGGAACCAAGCGTCTCCAGTTCAAATTGAAGCCGGGCCGAAATTGCCATGCATGACATCGCAGTATGAACGACAATACCATAGTCGAGCGGTGGGCGCTCGGCTCGACTATGCGCTTATTCAATGTGGCCATGCAATTTGCGCCTCGCCGATCGCCTTGAGGAGATCGGCGCATGCCATTGGGTTGCTCAGTGGGAACATCGCCGAGAGTCCGTCGCCCCAGCAATTTGAGATTTCACCACCACGTTCCTCAAAGATCCGGAATAGCATCAGAAAAGCCGTTTAAAAGTCGATTACATCATCGTACGGGTCGGAATAAATTCAGAAGCGCTGGGACGGCTTGCCGTTTCTCCAGAGCAGCTGGATTTATCTCACGGCGATGCGTAGAACGTGCGCCGCTTATTTCGGAAATCTTGGAAGCTTCACTTCAAACAGTACACACCGCCTAAAAGGAACATCGCGACAAAAGTGGTCTCGCCGACGACGAACGCAACGGCTTGGGCACCCGCATATGAAATTGATAAAGCGAAGTCTTCATACCGACCGCTAGCATTCCTCCCGGCAGTGCCCAGCGAGATCGTTCGGCACCGAAGGTCAACAAGACCATGGGCATAACTCCGGCCGAATTCGCGCTCGCCAGAACGAGGAACGCCAAAAGAAATCCGGGTATTATGGTTTGGCGCTTCACGTTTCCACCGGCCGCGAGACGGTGTTGAGGGCGACGCAAATTCCGATGCCGCGGGCGACCGTCTGGACCATCATCAAAATCAAGTTGCATGGCGTCAGCCTTTCGAATGATTTGGCCGTCGTGCATTTCGAACACGCCATCGCCGCCGCCTTGCGCGTAAAAATCTACCTCCAGATTATGCACGTCCCCATGTGTTTCTGCGCAAGAGCAACAAACGATAGGTGCTCGGCTCTACATCCTTATGCAGTGACCAGATGGTTTGGCACTTTGGGGATTCGAGTTTGCTATGGATGCGTTGGTTCACCGCATCCTGCATGAAGGGCCTTGTCGCGCTTCGCATCGCGACGGTTTTAGCAATTCATATTTTCTGGTTGGCCGGGTGCAAGCGACGACTTCTGTATTTGGGAGGCCCTGATCGAACAGGGTCATCACCCTTCGCGCGAGACTATCCGTATCTTCGTGGCGCGCAGCTTCCTGAGTTCCCCCCAATCTCCTGATAACAGCTCAAAGTCATAATACAATAAACTGAGATTTGTATCTTGACATGATCTCATTCGGCTAATAGCGGTATCAACTTCGGGAGGACGATTGAACACCGCGTGCAGCCTTCGGCCCGGTCCAGTGCTGACGGTCATAATCTGTGCACAGCGGCTGAACTCGTGGATTCTGCCAGCTCCGATGGGTCAATAACCCGTCGATTTTCGAAATGGGGAGGAACTCATCATGTATTTTTATAAGCTGACAACGACAGCCATTGCCATTGGTGCGCTGATGATCGGAGCTGCAAGCGCTCAGACCGTACTTCGTTCGGCCGATACCCATCCTGATGGTTATCCGACGGTTGAAGCGGTCAAATATATGGGCGAACTTATCAAGGAGCGCACCGCCGGGCGTTACGCGGTCGAGGTCTATCATTCCGCGCAGCTGGGCGAGGAGAAGGATACGATAGAACAGACGCAGGCCGGCGTCCTTGATTTCAACCGCGTGTCAATGGGCCCCTTCAACGGCGTCGTCCCGGTGACGCAGATACCCTCGCTGCCCTATATATTCCGGTCCGCAGACCATATGCGCAAAACGATGGACGGACCGATTGGGGCTGAAATCCTCAAGGCGTTCGATACGCACAATCTCGTCGGCCTGGCTTTCTACGATTCCGGAGCCCGATCTTTCTACAACTCCAGGAAAGCCATCACCTCTCTCGCGGACCTGAAGGGGATGAAGTTCCGCGTCATCCAGTCCGATGTGTTTGTCGACATGGTCAACAACCTTGGAGCCAATGCCACGCCGATGGCCTATGGCGAGGTCTATTCCGCTCTTGAGACCGGCGTCATTGACGGAGCCGAAAACAACTGGCCGAGCTTCGAATCCGCCAAACACTACGAAGTTGCCAAGTTCATCACTTTAGATGAACACCAGATGGTCCCGGAAGTCCTCGTCATGTCGAAATCGAGCTGGGACAAGCTTACTCCCGAGGACCAGGCCATCGTACGTCAGGCGGCAAAGGACAGTGTTGCCAAAATGCGGGAGCTCTGGGACGCTCGCGAAAAGAAATCGCGCGCAACCGTTGAGGCCGCGGGAGTGAAGGTGAGCGAGATCGACAAGCAACCGCTGATCGACGCGATGAAGCCCGTCTACGAAAAATATCTGTCGACGCCGGAGTTGAAAGACCTCGCCGCCCGCATTCAGGCAACCAAGTAATCCTTGTGACCACAACGGCAGTTCCGCACTGCCGTTGTGTCCTGACAGGAAAGGGAAGCTGTAGATGACCGGCAACAACAATTCGCAACAAGGTTTAGTTTCCGCGGCAAGGAGAACGCGCCTGCTTCGCATCGGCGCGATGCTGACGAAAGTCAGCGATGGAGCCCTGTACCTTGCCGGCTTTGGCCTCGTCGTCATGACCGTCCTTGTCGCCTATCAGGTTTTCTCCCGCTTCATTCTGAACTCGTCACCGAGCTGGACAGAAACCAGCGCCATCATGATCATGAGCTGGTTCATTTTCCTCGGCGCGGCCATCGGCGTTCGCGAGAATTTCCATATGGGTTTCGACGTGCTTCTGTACGTCCTGCCACAGGGAAGCAAAGGGGCTCTGCGCGCATTTTCCGATGTGATCGTTCTTGCTTTCGGTATCGGCATGGTTTGGTACGGCTGCAAGCTTGTGATCCTCACATGGCAATCCACCATTCCATCGCTTGGTCTGCCCGCTGGCTTCGATTATCTCCCGCTGACCACGGGCGGCATTCTGATCAGCCTGTTTTCGCTGGAGCGCATCGTGATGCGATGGGCCGGGATCAGCGTGGACAAGGATGTCAACCTTGAAGACGTTCCCGACATGCCTGTCGTGCAGGAGGCTTGAGTGATGGAGCTGTGGATTCTCTTTGGCTTCTTCACGTTCCTGATGTTTATCGGCACGCCGATCGCCTTTTGCCTTGGCGCAGCCAGCTTCGCCACCGTGCTTTACCTCGGTCTGCCGCCACTGGTCGTCTTCCAGCGACTGAATTCCGGCATGAATGTTTTTTCGCTGATGGCCGTGCCGTTTTTCATCTACGCCGGAGACCTCATGGTTCGCGGCGGCATCGCCCATCGCATCATCGCCTTTGCCGGTTCGCTTGTCGGGCATTTGCGGGGCGGGCTCGGACAAGTCAACATCGTGACGGCAACACTGTTTGGCGGCATTTCGGGCTCGGCCGTTGCCGAAGCCGCCGCGGTTGGCGGACTGATGATTCCGCAAATGAAAGCAAGGGGATATGGTGCAGACTACGCGGTCAATGTTACCTCCATGGCAGCACTGATCGCACTGCTTTTGCCGCCTTCCCAAAACATGATCATTTATTCCATTGCCGGCGGTGGAAAGATCTCAATCGCCGATCTGTTCACCGCCGGCATTCTCCCGGGCCTCCTGCTGGCAGTTTCGCTCATGGTCACGGCCTATATCGTTGCCCGCAAGCGGGGCTACCCGACGGAGCCCTTCCAGGGCTTCGCCCAGGTCGGCCGTTTCGCCGTCATTGCCGTCCCGGGCCTGCTGTTGATCGCCATCATATTCGGCGGCGTGCGTTCAGGGATTTTCACCGCAACAGAAAGCTCTTGTATCGCCGTTATCTATGCCTTGCTGGTGACGGTGCTGGGTTACAGATCGATGCGTTGGGACGATTTCGTCCATGCCACGCAAGGTGCGGTGCGCACCACAGCAATGGTGCTGCTGATAATTGGCACTGCGGCTTCATTTAGCTGGCTTATGGCCTATCTCAAAGTTCCTTTGGCGCTGATCGCAGGAATGAATGCCATCTCCACAGACCCGCTGGTCGTTCTGCTCCTGCTGAATGTCCTGATGCTGCTTCTTGGTACGTTCATGGACATGGGCCCCATGATTATCATCTGCACACCGATCTTCCTTCCGATGGCCCAGCACTATGGAGTCGACCCGGTCCATTTTGGCGTCATCCTCATTCTCAATCTTGGTATCGGATTGAACACTCCGCCCGTTGGCACCGTCCAGTTTGTCGCGTGTGCCGTGGGCAAGATCACTGTGTGGCAAGCCATGCGTTCCATATGGCCCTTCTACGGCGCTGGAATTGTGGTTCTGGGTCTTGTCACCTATATTCCGGCCATCTCGCTCTGGCTTCCGAGCGTGTTCAAATAGAGGTGGCACCGGCAATGGAAACTGTGACTGATCTAAAAGTGGAACGACGGCCGAAGCTGTCGGAAACAGTGGTCGCGGCCATCCGCGAGCAGCTGCAGACCGGGCTTATGCAGCCAGGTCAGAAGCTTCCGACCGAGGGCCAGCTCACAGAAACCTTTGGTGTCAGCCGCACCGTCATCCGCGAAGCCATCGCCCAGTTGGCTGCCGCCGGCCTCGTCGAGCCGAGACAAGGGGCAGGTGTCTTTGTGATCGAGCAGATTTCGACGGCGTTCGGTGCATTGACGTCGGAGATGGGCACGAAGAACTCCATAGCGCTCAACGTTCTGGAAGTCAGGCTGGCCATCGAGATCGAGTCGGCGGGGCTGGCCGCCACACGGCGCAATGCGGCGCAAGAGGCGGCAATCCAGGAGGCCTATTTCGAGTTCGACGTGCTCCTGCGAAATGGGGATCCCACCGGGCCGGCCGATCTGGCTTTTCACCGGGCTATCGCCAGTGCAACCAACAATCCGATCTATGTCGAAATGCTGGATGTCCTTGGCCGCCGCGCCATTCCCTGTGACGTGACTTCTCCGTGGTCCACGGAAACGTCGCAATCGGACGAATATCAGCGTGGTCTGCATCGTGAACATTTAGCCATTCTCAAGGCCATTTCCGCCGGCGATGCCGAAGCTGCCCGTCACGCAATGCGCGTTCACCTCAGTGCCAGCCAAAAGCGATATCTCGAACGCCTTCAGGCGCGGCATGGCTTTCATCAATCCGGCCCTTCCAAGCGCCAGGACCGCGAGTAACAATAATTTTCAGGATATAATGACCTACGTTGGCACCGAATTCACTTGCCGCTATGCCATCGACCCGGTTGCAGCTGCTGCTATGGGAAACCGACGAACTGCGCAACAACTTTCACATCGGACATTTTTTTTGCAAGGTGGACGCGTCAATCAATTTCTTTCGGTCGAGTTGGCAAAAATCGGTGGCGATGCAGCCATACCGCGCGCCACTTGCGCCCCCCGTACCGCCGTCAATTGTGCGTGAGCCAATCGTCGAGATGCAAAGCATGCAACGAGTGAGAAGCCTGGCAAATGTCATGCGTGCCGTTGCCTTGAACGCAGCATCAGCACGTTACTCCGGCGTTGGTCGCCGGCCTGGCGCACGTCAATCCAGCCGTCCATCCCGGATGCGAACGAAGAAGTCTTCGTTGCCGATCTGGCCGCCCTTAAGGACAAGTTCCAACGGTGCCGATCCATCAAATCGGTGACCCAGGCATACCGGAGAGCCCGGGGATTGCGCAATCGGATGACGCAGAGTGAGTGCCCCGACATGGAGCTCGCTGAGGGCATGGCTTGATGTATCACCACCGGCAACGACAACCCTCTTCAGGCCGTTCGCCGCCGTCAGACGATTCAGCAAGGCGCCAAGCCGCCGGCCAACACGATCATTGGCACGCCTGTCGGTGATCGGCTGTATTGATGGTTTGCCCAGCGCCGTGAAAAGCAGCGGGCTCCTTCCTGATGTCAGGACCGCTGTGGCCGTATCGAAAGCTGCAGTTTCGGCTCGTTCCGACCCCGCACCGGTCGCAAGCGCCGCGTAGTCGACCTCGATCGGTTCGAAGCCATGACTGCTGGCATATCTGATCTGCATTTCCGTTGTCGGGGAGCAACTCCCGGAGACGACCGCGATCCGCTCCTGGGGTAACAGCGGCGATGACGAGGCCGCTGGTGCAAGATTGCCCCCGGCGCGCAGGGTTTCAATATACGCATATTCGACACCCGACGATCCGAATATGAGCGGGGCAGCGCTGCCAAGGTTCGCGTCAATGAGGGCACCTGCGCAGCGCAAGCTCAACAAATCGGCGACATCGATCATGATGATTTTGTGGTCTTCGTCCAGCGCCTTGCGCAAAGCCATCGATCCGTCGCCAGCGAGGAGTGCCGGGAGCTCGACGAGGCCTATCGAAGTGCGCGTCTGCTGCGCCAGATGCCTGCGCAGATCGGCTTCATGCATCGGTGTGCTGGGGTGCCGGCTCATCACCGGATGCCTGTCGATCCGGAAGACCTCGCCGCGAAACCGGGCAAAGAGTTCACCAAACATGGTGTAGCGTCCGAGTTGGGGGACCCCGACAATCAGCAGCGCGGCCTCTTGTTTGAAGGTTTCAAGGCCAATATCGATTGCCCGGCCGATTGACCCTTGCGCGGGCGAACTGTCGAATGTCGAGCAGACCTTGTAGTGACAGATGGGAGCCCGCAACGATCGCAGCCATGCAAAGATCCTCGGCAATTCGCGGTCCATCCATTCAGGTGTTTGGCTGCGGCTCGTTCCCGCCAGGCCGACCGCCGCAGCGTTGTTGAAGGCTTTGAGGCGCGCATCATCCGGAATCCCGGTAAAAAGGACGGTCTCGATGCCGTTCGAGCTCAAGGCTTCCATCGCATCGGTAGACCCGGTGAAGTCATCGCCGTAAAACGCGATCTGCGTTTTTTCCGTCATGACAACCTCGACCGGAAGGTTTCAACTGCCGCACGAAGGTCGGGGTGCGTGACTGCGTAGGTTTCAAGGCTGATGCCCTCCACGGCGGCCTGCCAGGCTTCGCGCAAACTCCTTATCCCGCCCGCCGGACCATGCGGATGCCCCATTATGCCGCCGCCAGCGCAATAAATGAGATCAGTCGAGCCGAGCGCCTTGTAGGTGTCTTCCACCTGTTCTGCCGACTGCCCCGAAGAAAATACCGGCATCACCCTGAAATCCCTGTCACCGTCGAACAGGGGGGTGAGGCACTGGCTTGCCGACGCGATCGACGACGTGCCATCCTCGCTGAACTTGTTGCGCAGCCCGTTGACATGAAGATGATCAACCCCGGCAATCCGCCAGAATTTCTGCCACGCGATGAAACTGATCCCGATATCGGGCGAGCGTGAGAACAGGCCCCAGCCGTTCCGATGGCCATGTATCGGTAAATCCGTATGCTGTCGCAGCGCTGTGACAGCGGGAAGCCCGACGCTGTGGATCCCGACCATGACACACGTTCCACCCGCATCGCGTACGAGGTCGGCGTTACGCTTCATCTCATCCATCCCGCCGGTGATGTTGAAAGCATACATCGGCTTTTTGCCGGTTCTGTCAGCAAAGTCGCGGAGCACCTTCATTACGGCCTTGACACGTTCAGCAAACGGGCAGTGCGGGCCATTGGCCTGCAACTCATCATCCTTCAGGAAGTCAATTCCGCCTTCCGCCAGTCGCGAGACGAGGCTGGCAGTCTGTAGAGGATCAAGTCCGACGCTCGGCTTGATGATCGTACCAATCAATGGACCGACAGGTACACCGGCCAACTTGCGCGTTCCGCCTATGCCTGCCCGCGGACCGGGATAGGCGGCCGCAAACTCCGCCGGAAGCTCGACGTCAAGCAGACGAAGCGCAGAGACCTCGCGCAATTCGAAAAGGTTGCCTGCAACTGTTGCCAGCACATTGGGAAGCGACGGTCCCATGTTCGCCAGTGACCAGGAAAGGCGAATTCGCCCGCGCGTAAATTTCCTGCCGGCTACCCTGCATGGCAGGGAGGGCTTGCTGGCCGCACCGGTCTCGACGATCGACTCGATGCGCGCCCCATAGGCCTCTTTCAGCTCGTCGGTCTCGCCTTCGAGCTGCATGAACGTGCCTGAGGATTGTTCCCCGGCGATGATGGCCGCCGTATCGGCAAGGTTTCCGGGCGTCTCCAGATCGTAATCAGCGTAAATTCGGTTCACGTTCACCTCCCGTTGATTGCCAGCATACATACAGGCGCATTATTAACTGATCAACTCATTATACCAGTTGACAACATGATATCTTGCCGACACATTGCGGCGAAGAATTCAAGGGAGGGCATTCTTCATGAAAATCGCGCTGCTCGGTGCTGGCGGAAAAATGGGGACGCGGCTCGCGAAGAACCTTGCGGGGTCGCGATTCCAAGTGGCTCATGTAGAGGTCAATGAGGCGGCAAAAGCCCGCCTGAAGGATGTGCTGGGTGTCGACTGCGTCACTCCGGAGGAAGGCCTCGAAGGGGCGCGCATCGTTGTTATGGCGGTTCCCGATACAGCGATCCGGGCAGTGTCTCATCAGATCGTCGACAAGCTCCAGCCCGGCACGATGGTTGTCATCCTCGATGCGGCCGCACCATTTGCCGGCCACCTGCCGGAACGCAAGGACATCACCTATTTCGTCACGCACCCTTGTCATCCGCCGATCTTCAATGACGAGACAGAAATGTCCGCAAAACGCGATTTCTTCGGCGGCGTCGCTGCGGCGCAGTCAATCGTCAGCGCGCTGATGCAAGGGCCCGAGGAACACTTCGCCCAGGGCGAAGAGGTGGCGAAACTCATTTACAAGCCCATCCTGCGCTCGCACAGGGTTACTGTCGAGCAGATGGCGCTGCTCGAACCCGGCCTTTCGGAGACTGTGTGTGCGTCACTGCTGGCGGCCATGAAGGATGCCCTGGACGAGGTCGTTCGCCGGGGCGTTGACCCGGTCGCGGCCCGCGACTTCCTGCTCGGGCACATGAACATTCTGGGTGCCGTCATCATGGGGGAGGTCGACGGCGTATTCTCGGATGCCTGCAACAAGGCAATCGAAAACGGCAAGCCGCGGATAATGCAGCCGGACTGGCTGAACGTCTTCAATCACGACGAGATTACGGAGAGCATCCGGCGGATCACCTGATCCGACGGTGATCCATCCCTGTGGGAGGACAGGGATACACCATTGAAAAGCGATCGATAAAAGTGTCACTCGGGAGGAGAAACCATGACATTCTTGAAAAAGCTCTTGCTTGCAACAGCAACAACCGCGCTTCTGGCAGCTTCGCCTGGCTTTGCCAGTGCCGCTGATCTGCTGGCAATTATCACGCCGTCCCACGACAATCCCTTCTTCAAATCGGAAGCGGAGGGTGCAAAGGCTCGCGCTGAGGCCTTGGGCTACGAAACGATCGTGCTTGTGCATGATGACGATGCCAACAAGCAGAATGAGTTGATCGATACCGCCATCGCAAGGGGTGCCAAGGCGATTGTACTCGACAATGCAGGTTCCGATGCCTCGGTCGCTGCGGTACAGAAGGCGAAGGATGCAAAGATCCCGTCCTTCCTCATCGACCGCGAGATCAATGCGACCGGTATCGCTGTGTCGCAGATCGTCTCCAACAATTATCAGGGCGCAACTTTGGGCGCTGAATTCTTTGTCGAACAGATGGGCGAGAAGGGGACCTATGTCGAGCTCGTCGGACGCGAGGCGGACATCAATGCCGGCATCCGCTCCAAGGGCTACCATGACGTCATCGATCAGTATCCGGACATGAAGATGGTTTCGCGCCAGTCGGCGAACTGGAGCCAGACCGAGGCCTTCGCCAAGATGCAATCCATCCTGCAGGCCAATCCGGATATCAAGGGTGTAATCTCCGGCAATGACACCATGGCCATGGGGGCATGGGCCGCGTTGAAGGCCGCCAACCGCACCGACGTCATCCTCGTGGGCTTTGACGGCAGCAATGACGTGCGCGATTCGATCAGCGAGGGCGGCATCAAGGGCACTGTCCTGCAGCCGGCCTACCGGCAAGCGGAAATGGCCGTCGAGCAGGCGGACAAATATCTGAAAACCGGCTCCACCGGCGTAGAAGAAAAGCAGCTGATGGATTGCGTCCTGATCACCGCCGACAATGCCAAAAAGCTCGAGACCTTTGCCATGAAGGAGTGAGCACAAGAGGCATGGCGGATCACGCAAGATCCGCCATGCCTTCTTCGATGCCCTGATCCTTATGCTCGCGAGTGAAATGGATGACAATCAAAGTAAACGTCCTTGTTGCCGTCTCGGTCGCCGTCGTGGTGCTCGGCGTTTCGGGCTGCAAGATCAAGAAGAATGAAGCCGCCAGCGCCAAGGCCTCCGGCCAGCTCGAAATATTCTTTGATTCCTCGGACTTCAATGCCGAGAAGGTGGTTGCCGATATATGGACGCCGAAGGTCGAGCCTTTCATGCGCGACAAGGCCAATCGATTTGCCGAGGTCCAATCGGCATTGGCAAAGGACGCCAGGAGTGCCGGGCCGCAGTATGGATATAGCGAGAATCCTGCCCAGAACCCCTATAGTTTCATAGTCAGGCTTGACGGCCAGGTGGTCGACTCGAACACCAAGTCCAGGGCCGCCTATATCGCGGTGGATACGAATGGCGACGGCAAGAGCGATGCCAAGGTGCAGCTTGGCCCGGTCATCCGTGGCACGGCGCTGCGTGACGTCCTGCCTTTCATCCCTTTCAGCGCCTTCAAGAACCAGATTGAATATGCCAATGTTGGCCGTGCGCTGAATGCGCATGTCTACGAGGCCAAACTCTCCAAACTCGACCGGGACAACCTTGTTGGAAAACATGTGAGTGTAACGGGGGCTTTCGTGGCCCCGAGTGCGGGAGCTGAAATCCTGATTGCGCCGTCCGACGTCACCATCGCAAGCGGCCAGCCATGAACGCCGATCAGGAAGTCATCCTCAGCGTGCGCGGTGCTACCAAGGTCTATCCGGGGACGATCGCCTTGAAATCCGTGGACTTCGATGTCCGCAAAGGCGCCGTTAATGTGCTTGTCGGGGAGAATGGCGCCGGCAAATCGACCCTTATGAAGATTATCAGCGGCGTCGAACAGCCAACCGAGGGCACCATACTGCTGAATGGCGAGCCCATTCGCATGACCAGTACGCAGGATGCTATCCGCAATGGAATCGGTATTGTGTTTCAGGAACTCAACCTGTTCCCAAACATGACTGTCGCCGAGAACATCTTCATTACGCGCGAACAATGCCGTTTCGGCATCGATATTGACCGCACGACGCAGGAAGAGAAGTCCCGGGCACTCATGCGGCGTCTTGAACATGATATTGCGGTCGACCGGCCGGTCGGAGAATTGCGCATTGGCCAGCAGCAGATTGTCGAGATTGCCAAGGCCCTGTCACAGGACGCAAGGATTCTGATCATGGACGAACCGACCTCGGCATTGAGCGCCACCGAGGTCGAAATTCTGTTCCGCGTGATTGCCGAGCTGAAGGCGCAGGGTGTGGCAATCGTCTATATTTCCCATCGTCTCGAGGAACTCGTGCGCATCGGCGATTTCATCACTGTCCTCAGAGACGGCAGCATAACCGGCTCGAGTTCGATGAAGGACATCGATGTGCCTTGGATCGTGCGAAGCATGATCGGCGCATCGTCAAAGGACTATGCCAAGACCGCAGAGCACAGATACGGCAACGAGATTTTGCAAATCGAGGATATTACTCTGCCGAGGCAAGGCGGCGGTTATATGGTTGACCATGTCTCACTGTCGTTGCGGGCAGGGGAAATCATCGGCATCTACGGCCTGATGGGGGCGGGCCGAACCGAGTTGTTCGACTGTATCATGGGGCGGCACAAGCATGCCGGGGGGACGATCCTCGTTGGCGGAAGGCCATTGCCCAAGGCGGATGTCCTTGAGCGTATCAATGGTGGGCTTGCCCTGATCCCGGAGGACCGGAAGGCCGAAGGGCTGATCCAGATCATGTCGATCAGCGACAACATGACTCTGGCGAGCCTCTGGAACTATGTGCGCGGCGTGCAGATCGACGGCAAGAAGGAGCGCGCGACAGTCGCGCAATACGTTCGCAAACTCGCGATCAAGATCGCCAATCCGGATAATGAGGTCGCATCGCTTTCAGGCGGAAACCAGCAGAAGGTGGTCATCGGCAAGGCGCTCATGACGGATCCGAAAGTCCTGCTTATGGACGAACCGAGCCGTGGCATCGATATCGGTGCCAAGGCGGAAGTGTTCCGCACCATGCGCAGGCTTGCGGCGGACGGCCTTGGCATCCTCTTTGTGACGTCCGACCTCGAAGAGGTCATGGCGCTGTCAGACCGCATCATCGTCATGTCCAAAGGCCGCATCACCGGCGATTTTCAACGCGTTGGGGCAACGGAACAAGCCGTGGTCGCCGCATCGAGCGTCGGCCACGACATTACCGGCCAAACCATGGAGGCTCGATCATGAGCGCTACGATTACCAAGCAGGCGCCCGGATTGACCTCCAGTTCGGCAGTGATGGCGCTCCTGCACATGCGGACCTTCATCGCCCTGTTCCTGGTCCTGATCTTCTTCTCCTTTGCCGCGCCGAACTTCCTCAGCACGGCGAACATGGTGATCATGTCGAAACATGTGGCGCTCAACGCGTTCCTTGCCGTAGGCATGACCTTCGTCATCATCACCGGAGGCATCGATCTTTCGGTCGGATCGATCGTCGGCCTGTCGGGTATGGTTGCAGGCGGATTGATCATGAACGGGCTCAATCTCGGGCCAATAGGCTACACGATCTATTTCAATGTGGTCGAGGTCGTTCTCATTACCCTGGCCGTCGGCATCCTGATCGGGGCCCTCAACGGATTTCTGATAACGCGATTGAATGTAGCGCCATTCATTGCGACGCTCGGCACCCTCTACGTGGCCCGGGGCTTTGCCCTCCTTTCTTCGGACGGACGTACGTTCCCGAACCTCGTCGGTAACGCTGAGCTCGGCACGACCGGGTTTCCGTTTCTCGGGTCGGGCGTGATTTTGGGCATCCCCGTATCGATCTGGCTGCTGGTCATCATCGGCTGTGGTGCTGCCTATATCGCCGGACGCACGCCACTTGGCCGTTTTATCTATGCTGTCGGTGGCAATGAACGGGCGGCGGCCCTGTCCGGCGTGCGTGTCAATCGCGTGAAGATGTTCGTCTATATGTTCTCTGGCTTCTGTGCCGCGATCGTTGGCCTGATCATTTCATCCGAATTGGTGGCGTCCCATCCCGCCACGGGCGAAAGTTTTGAACTCAATGCGATCGCTGCTGCCGTCCTTGGCGGCACATCGATGTCGGGCGGCCGCGGCAAGATCGGCGGCACCATAGTCGGCGCGTTTGTGATCGGTATCCTTTCCGATGGCCTGGTGATGATGGGCGTCAGCTCGTTCTGGCAGATTGTCATCAAGGGTGTCGTGATTATCGCGGCCGTTGTCGTTGACCAGTTTCAGAGAAGGCTTCAACAAAGACTTGCGCTGCAACAGCAGGCAGCGATCGGAGGCTGACAATGGTGAGAGGCGGACTGATCGGTTGTGGCTTCTTTGCCCATAACCACCTCCATGCCTGGCAAGAAATAGGTGATGGCGCGATTACGGCCCTGTGCGATCGTGACGAGGAGAGATTGCGGGATGCCGGCCAGAAGTTCGGGATCAGCAATCTTTATACCGATGCGGCAGAAATGATGGCACGCGAGTCCCTCGACTTCGTCGACATCGCAACAACTGTCGCGACGCACCGCCCGCTGGTCGAGTTGGCCGCTGGCGCAGGTCTGCCTGTCATTTGCCAAAAGCCCTTCGCCGAAAGTCTCAGCGACGCCCGCGCGATGGTCGATGCCTGTGCCCGGGCAGGTGTGCCATTGATGGTGCATGAGAATTTCCGTTGGCAGGCGCCGATACGCGCCGTCCGCGCTGTCCTGGACAGCGGCCGGATCGGAACCGTCTTTTGGGCAAGAGTGTCGTTTCGATCGGCCTATGACGTCTTCTCGGGCCAACCCTATCTTGCGACATCGCAGCGGTTCATCCTCGAGGACCTCGGCATCCACATCCTCGACATTGCCCGCTTCCTTTTTGGCGATGTAAGCCGCTTGTCTGCGGTCATCAATCGGGTCAATCCCAAGATCAGGGGCGAGGACGTTGCGACCGTGCTCATGCTCCACGAAAGCGGCGTGAACAGTATCTGTGATTGCAGTTACGCGACAGCATTGGCAGAAGAGCTTTTCCCGCAGACACTGCTGGAAATCGATGGCAGTCGGGGCTCGATCCGGCTCAATGCCAACTACGAATTGATCGTGCACAGCAATGGCGTGACCGAGAGGCAGACGGTCGCCCCGGTCCTTCACCACTGGGCATGCCGGCCCTGGCACAATATCCAGGAAAGTGTCTACGCCATACAGAAACACTGGGTGGATTGCCTTGCCAGCGGGACCGTCCCGGAAACCTCAGGAGACGATAATCTTAAAACCATGACGCTCGTGGCCGCCGCCTATCAATCGGCGGCGGGGAACCTTGCGCCAGTCGATGTCGCGACATTGACATGACGGCTCCGTCACCTCGTTCGCTCAGGCTCTTTGGAACGGACATTCCCCCGGCCGACGCGCAACTGTTGAGGGCGGGGGATCTGGAGGTGGAGTTGGTACAGGGGAACCTGCGCGCGATCCGCTTCAAGGGGCACGACATACTGCGCGCCATCGCCTATGTCGTGCGGGATCGCGACTGGGGCACGTTCGATCCGGCTATCAGCGATCTCGTTGTCGATATGCAGCCGAAACGTTTTGAAGTGCGCTATTTCGCCAGCTGCGGCGGTCGATTGCGCTATACGGCGATAATCGGCGGCGACGCCGACGGAACGCTGAAATTCTCCGTCACGGCAACGCCGGACCGGGACTTCGAGACCAATCGGTGCGGGTTCTGCGTACTGCATCCAATCGTCGGGGTCGCCGGGAAGCCCGTCACTGTCGAACACTGCGACGGGGCGACAGAAGAGGCAATATTCCCGGATCTGATCGCGCCCTGGCAGCCCTTCAAATCGATCCGTTCCCTGAGCCATAATCCGGCTGAGGGGATAGAAGCGACCTGCCGCCTGCTTGGCGATGCGTTCGAGATGGAGGATCAGCGCAACTGGTCGGATGCCTCCTATAAGACTTATATGCGCCCGCTCGCCTTGCCATGGCCCTACATCATGCCCGCCGGCACCGCGAACATGCAGGAGGTTGAGCTGTCGCTGCGGGTAGCACCATCGGCGGCGACGCGCAGGAGGAACGGAAACACCGTCCGCGTGACGGTTTCCGGGAAGCCTTCGGGCCATAGGCTGGCGGAAACGGGACTGCTCGTCATGCCCGACACGTTGCAGCAGACACTCGACGGTGCGTCGGCAGTCAAAGAGATTGGTCCCGGCTTTCTCCTTTGTCATCTCGACCCATCAGCCGGCCACGGCGAAGCTGAATTGACCGGCTATGCCCAACTCCGCAATCGTACAAACTGCCCGATCCTGCTGGAGTATGTCGCCCTTGCTGGCACCGACCTCGACGGCGAGTTTCGGGCGCTGGCAGCGCAGATCGAGCGATCCGCGCTTCGGCTTGCCGGGCTGACCGTTTGCCCGTTGGTGGACAGGCAGTCTACGCCGCCAGGAAGCCGCTGGCCTGAATGCCCGCCATTGTCCGCTCTTTACGACGCGGCGCACGAGAACTTTCCGGGTCTTGCCATTGGCGGTGGAATGGTAAGCTACTTTACCGAACTCAATCGCAAGCGGCCGCCTGTTGAAAAACTGGATTTCGTCACGCATGGCACCAATCCAATCGTTCATGCAGCCGACGACGAAAGTGTGATGCAGACGCTTGAGGCGCTGCCCTTCATCTTTCGTTCTGCAAGGAAGATCATGGGCGACGTCCAGACGTATCGCCTGGGGCCATCCTTCATTCCGATGCGCCAGAACCCCTATGGTTCGCGCGCCTTCGAGAACGATTTGGGCGAACGCAAGGCGATGGCGAAAGCCGACCCGCGACAGGGCGGCGTATTTGCTGCTTCATTCATGGCCGGGTACGCCGCGCGCGTTGCCGAACATAACATTGCTTCCTTCGTTCCCGCTGGCCTGTTCGGCGCCGCCGGCCTTGTCGGCGACGCCGATACCCCTTATCCGGCGTGCACTGTCGCCAAGTGGCTATGCTGCCTCGCCGGGCAATCAGTGCTCGAGAGCAGCTCGGAGGAAGAGGCCTCAATACTGCTCGCAGCCTTTAAGGACGATGCAGGACATGTAAGCGTTTTGATCTCCAATATCACGGGGGAAGTACAAACAGCCACCCTTGATCTGTCCGCCCGCCCGTCCAGGCTGTCGGTCGCCATATTGGACGAGGATAGTTTCCCAGGAGCGGCGACGAGGAGATTGCCTTTTGGCGAAGATCAGATCGAGCTTTTATTGAAGCCCTATGCGGTAGCACTCCTGCGTTATAACGTTTGACAGTGCTGACTTCGTCCGCACCACACTGATTTGAAATGAAGGTTTCGGGAGTCCTTTTGGCCTATGAAAAATCTCGATGATCGAATCGTCCGAAGAAAGCTGTCCGATGAGGTTTTCGATCGGTTGCACGACCTTATCGCCAGCGGCGAAATCGGTCCCGGAGATGAGATGCCCTCCGAGCGGGATCTCATGGAGCGATTTGGCGTGGGCAGGCCCGCGATCCGCGAGGCGATGCAATCGCTGCACACTATGGGGTTGATATCCATTTCCCACGGCGAGCGGGCAAGGGTTAGCGCTTTAACGCCGCGGAAGATGTTCAAGCAGATCGATGTGGTGGCACGCATGTTGATGCTGACTTCCCCGGAATCGCTTGAACATCTCAAAGGCACCCGGCTGTTCTATGAGCGCGGTTTGGTCCGCATAGCGGCCGAGCGGGCGACGCCCGGTGACATCGACGCGCTCGAGTCAATCTTGGCCAGCCAGAAACGCCACTACGGCAATTCTGAGCGCTTCATCGCGGATGATATTGCTTTCCACCGTAAAATCGCTTCGATTTCCGGTAATCCCATCCTCGAGGCATTGAGCGAGTCGCTGCTAAAATGGCTGTTCGAGTATCACATCGAGATGTTGATCTGGACCGGTCAGGAAAACGTGACACTTCAGGAGCATGAGGCAATCCTGAATTGCATCAAAGGTGGTGATGCCGACGCGGCGGAACGGGCTATGGTTGTTCATATCGAGCGCTCGCGGGCTCTCTATGCGGTCAAACGTTGAACCAGGTTGATGACCTGAACCTTGGTGCAATTCTGGGCATTGTAGAAAAAATCTTGTCTGCACTGTTCATCGACGCCGATTTAACCTCGGCAACTATCCCGATTTGAGATAACGGCACAATGCAAGCGGGTGTGGGTTCTAATTCAAATGCAACGGCGGTCTGGGGCAGGCCAGTCCGGCAGCGATACGATTTCAACAAGCTGTTCTCTGAACACTTCGGTCGGGTCCTGTCGTCGAGACACTTTCGCGGGGGCGTGTTGAGACGCTCGCAGATTGAACGCACGGTTTGCTGCGGCAGCGACAGGAGAGATCCGTGTCACGCGGCAGGTAGCGGCGCACTCTTTTGTTCATGTTCTCGACAGAGCCTTTCTGCCAGCGGGCTTGCGGATCGCAGAACCATGCCTTCGTCCCCATCACGGCCGCCAAATCGCGCCAGGACACGAACACGAATTTGCTAGTCTTCGCAAAAAGCTTTGCTCCTCCAAGGCAGACTGTGGAGCAGGGAGGGTCCGTGCGAAGTGGTAAGTACTTTGCCTTGCCGTCGATAAAGGCCGCTCTCGACCTGATATGCGAGGAGGTTGCGGCTCCACCCATGTTTCTCCGCATGACGGACATACCAAAGTTGCTCTTCAGTACTCTTCAAAGCTTCAATGCGTTTGACGTTTTGGCCCCAAGGCAACCTTGCAGCAAGTTGTTGCACGATCTCCTCGTCGGGAAACACCTGCGCAAAGGCACGCATATATTTGAGATTTCGAGGCAAAAGGCCGGGCCTATCGATCACGCGGACACCCATCCCGCGCTGCTCTGGCGGGCTAATTTCCCGCTGCCGATGCTCCAATGAGCAAGATAGGTTCTAGGCTGACAGCGACGGCCGCCGGCGCGGCTGCATGAATATGTCAACTCTCCGGCGATCGGGTACGGAGCGTCATGAACAAAAAAGGACCGCTGCGGGAGGAGGTGCAGCGGTCCTGATTGTAAATGTACCGCGGGAGGAGGTGCAGCACACTTGAGCTGGGTTTCCGGGAGGAGAAGAACCCAACGACGCCAGACTACCTTAGGTCAAATTTGAGGCAATCCTTAATCATGCATAACAGTCTATGCATATTGTCGCATTCTTGTCGTGGCGGGCAGCAGAAAACATCTGTTCGGAAACAGCGACGATATCGACCTGCGCACTGGCGCCGGCACGCGGGGAGGGCCAGAAGCTGCGCCGGAGCCACCCGAGCATCAAGGAGCCCCTGGCCATTGATGGCCGCCTGGTCATGCCGGTTGGACCCGATGCAATGAGCCAGAGATTCGGCAAAACTGACCGGAGCTCAATGTCCCCGATCTTCCGCCGCGTCGCGTTGGCACAGGCGAAGACCAAGCGCATCGCGATCAATGCCCGTAATAACTGACTGCAACTGGCCGGGTGCACCCTGACAGGCTGGCGAAACCGTCTCGGACTTGCTCAGATATCTTGCGGCCCTGATTGCGCAGAGGGCAACGAGTGATCCACTACCGCCCGCGTCGGCGAAAGAAACCGCCGAGGGTATTTGCAGGTTCCGATTTGGACGCTGCCAGCTAGCACTCCTATCATTCGAGTGCCAATGAGGGTATGAAGGCATGTGAGCCACATTGTCTGGCTGCAGAAAGAGTTCCTCATGAAATTCCGGCCACTTCACGACCGCGTCGTCATTCGACGCGCTGAAGGCGATATCAAATCCAAGGGCGGGATCATTATTCCCGACACTGCCATGGAAAAGCCCCAGGAAGGCACAGTGATTGCGGTGGGACCGGGAGCCCGTGATGAAAGCGGCGCCCTGATCGCACTCAATGTCAAGGCAGGCGATGCCGTTCTGTTCGGCAAATGGTCCGGTGCCGACGTCAAGATTGACGGCGACGATCTCCTGATCATGAAGGAGACGGACATCCTGGGCATCGTCGAGACACAGTAGGCGGAACGAAGAATGCCCTATGGGCAATTGCCGCACTTCGCAATTTCAAGAACGAACTGGACGAATAAACATGTCTGCCAAAGAAATCAAATTTTCCACCGATGCCCGCGACCGGATCCTTCGCGGTGTCGAAATACTGAACAACGCCGTCAAGGTGACGCTCGGCCCAAAGGGGCGCAATGTCATCATCGACCGCTCTTTTGGTGCGCCGCGCATAACCAAAGATGGCGTTACTGTCGCCAAGGAAATCGAACTTGCCGACAAGTTCGAGAATATGGGCGCACAGATGATCCGCGAGGTCGCATCAAAGACCAATGACCTCGCCGGGGATGGAACCACCACGGCGACGGTGTTGGCCGCCTCGATTTTGCGCGAGGGGGCAAAACTCGTTGCAGCCGGGATGAATCCAATGGATCTAAAACGCGGTATCGACCTTGCCGTGGCCGCTGTCGTCACCGACATTCAGGCGCGGGCAAAGAAGGTCAAGACTTCGGAAGAAATTGCCCAGGTCGGAACCATCGCCGCCAATGGCGATGCCACCGTTGGTGAGATGATTGCCAAGGCAATGAAGAAGGTGGGCAATGAGGGTGTTATTACCGTTGAAGAGGCAAAGACCGCCGAGACCGAACTCGAAGTTGTCGAGGGGATGCAGTTCGACCGCGGATATCTCTCGCCCTATTTTGTCACCAATACCGACAAGATGCGGGTGGAACTGGAGGACGCCCACATCCTGCTTCACGAGAAGAAGCTCGGCAATCTGCAGGCGTTGCTGCCGATCCTCGAAGCCGTGGTCCAGAGCGGAAAGCCGCTTTTGATTGTCTCCGAGGATGTGGAAGGCGAAGCTTTGGCGACCCTTGTCGTCAACAAGTTGCGCGGCGGTCTCAAAGTGGCTGCGGTCAAGGCCCCGGGGTTTGGTGATCGTCGCAAGGCCATGCTGGAGGATATTGCGATCCTTACCGGTGGTCAGCTGATCTCCGAAGATCTCGGCATCAAGCTGGAGAATGTCACGATCGACATGCTCGGACGGGCAAAACGCCTCCTCATCGACAAGGAAGCCACCACAATCGTCGAGGGAGGAGGCGACAAGGCCGCCATCGCAGCGCGGGTCCAGCAGATCAAAGCGCAAGTCGAGGAAACCACTTCAGACTATGACAAGGAAAAGATGCAGGAGCGACTGGCAAAACTTGCCGGTGGCGTTGCGGTGATCCGTGTGGGTGGTGCAACCGAAACCGAGGTCAAGGAAAAGAAAGACCGTATTGACGATGCGCTGAACGCCACGCGTGCTGCGGTGGAAGAGGGCGTTGTTCCGGGCGGCGGTGTCGCGCTGTTGCGTGCCAAGGCATCATTGGCTGCCCTTACCGGAGCAAATGCCGACGTGACCGCCGGTATTTCGATTGTGCTGCAAGCCCTTGAAGCTCCGATCCGACAGATAGCCGAAAATTCCGGTGTCGAAGGTTCGATCGTTGTCGGCAATCTTTTCGACAGCAAGAAACCCAATCAGGGGTTCAACGCGCAGACCGAACTTTATGTCGATATGATTGCGGCTGGCATCGTCGATCCGGCCAAAGTGGTCCGCACAGCCCTTCAGGATGCCGGCTCGATTGCCGGGCTTTTGATCACAGCGGAAGCCATGATCGCCGACATTTCACCATCGGCAGCGCTCGGAATGAATGACGCAAGAAGTACCGGATACTAAATTCTGGTTCCCGGTACCATGACATCGCGCCACAGCTTTTGGCGCGATGTCTGCCCGTTACAAACATCGAGATTGACTTGCTGGACGCTCGGATAAAGCGGTTTAGTCTAGGAGTGAGCCTTCCCTATGGCGCTACGACAGAGCCAGGAATTCGTCGGATTTCGGGTGCGTTCATAGCGTCGAAAAGCCGGCACTAGAGGCGCCGATGGCTTTGCGGCAGCGACGGTCGCGCCATCCATGCCGCCGAGAAAAGACACAGCGGTATCGATCAAGGTTCATGGTCCCTGCATTCGTATGCGGCGGCACGCCGGGTACACACGTTAGCCGCAGGCTATGCACGATCGAAGGTAAAGGAGGTAAGCAGAGTGGTGACGAAGTTACTCGCTTTTTCTTTGACCAGCACCTCTGTCCATTCGTTTGTCCCTCGCAGCATGAGGCCCGAGTAAATGCTGTCGACCGCTGCCTCCTCGATGCGCTTGATATGCGACTTGAACACAGTTTCATCGCCCGTTTTGTACATATCCCGCACGACCATCCGTAGGATTTCCTGAATGGCAATCTGCCAGGCCGTGTTGATCGCCTGGAGCTCATTGCTCTGCTCTGTCATTCAAATCTCCGAATATGCGCCGGCGGGCCGCGAGCAATGCTATCCGGCTCGGAGGCTTCCGACAGTTCGTGAACATAAAAAAAGGCCAGGCAGATGCCTGACCCACTTGGTTGACTTGCCTTCGACAGTACCAGTATAGCCGTGGCCAAGGCAAAGCGGTTACCGATTACATAGCCTGCAGATTACAGGCCGACATTTTACCCGACTTACTGTCGCGCTCCAGCTCGTAGCCGATCTTCTGACCCTCGACAATTTCGCGCATACCGGCGCGCTCGACCGCAGAGATATGAACGAACGCATCGGTGCCGCCGTTGTCAGGCTGGATAAAGCCGAAGCCTTTGGTGGAATTGAACCATTTAACTGTGCCAGTGGTCATAACGAACCCTTTCATAGCAATTGCAACGACCCGCCGACAGAGAGCTTGGCGGATGATGATCTCGATCTTTGAAGGGGAAGTTCGTCCAGGGCACGTTGCCAGCGCGCGATAACAAAAGTCAAACTAGCAAACATCGACGCTAGACGTGTACCCCTCCACACACCAAGATGTCAATGCGGTGCCCCCTCCGGTCGCGGTGTCGCTGTCAGCATCATAAGCCCTTCCCGCGCGCACGACGGTCGCAAAGAAGCGCATCGTTCAAGGCGAACCGATGCTTCGCTTTTGCATCTTTGTCGTCCCAGGATTTTCAGGGGGCGTTTGCAGGGTCGGTGCACTGAATTTGCAGGCGAGCAGGGCAGGACAGGACAGGTGAAAATATTCGTTCTTCGCAAGCGTTTGCGCCCATTCCAAGCTTGCGGGCCGTGGTCGTCCGCTACCGTGCTTTGGTCCACTATTTATTTTCTTCGGATCGATTTGAGAGCGCACGCGTTGGAAAGCAGCCCACGATGAGACGGACAGCGCTATGAAAGGGACTTCGTATGAAGAAGAACTCGATCACAGTCCTCGTTGTAGAAGACGAGGTCATCGTCCGCATGGACATCGCCCACGCTTTGGAAGCCGCCGGCTTTAGCGTGTTGGAAGCGGGAGATGCCGACGAGGCAATCGCTATCCTGAGTGAAAGCGCTGATATCCGGGTGCTGTTCACCGATATCGACATGCCCGGAAGCATGGATGGATTGAAACTGGCGGCCGCGGTGCGGGACAGGTGGCCACCGATAAAGATCATTGTTACATCGGGACATAGGTACATGTCCGACGACGCACTTCCGGTCGAGGGCCGCTTTTTTGGAAAGCCTTACCACCACAAACACATCATAGAGGCCGTACGAGAGATGGGAATGGTGAATTAATGGAGGTGGCTCGATAGCGGCTCGAGGTCGTATGAATGCGGATGCCGTCGATCGCGATGTTGACGATGGTCAATGTGGAATATAAAGCGGGAAGCGTTTGCAGTCAGCCGTCTGGCGTCTCCCCTACTCGATTTCAACGGAATGGATTCGATCGACATGGTCACGCATAAGAAACAATCTGTCGTGAAGACCGGCATTGCCGGGCTGGATGAAATCCTCCGGGGCGGCTTGCCTTCTTCCAATTTTTACATCCTGCAAGGTGCTCCCGGATCGGGCAAGACAACAGCAGCGCTACAGTTTCTGCTCGCCGGCGTCGAGGCCGGGGAACGCTGCCTTTACGTCAGTCTCTCCCAGACCGCGGCAGAGCTTGAATCGATCGCCATTTCTCACGGCTGGAGCCTCAAGGGTATCAGAGTTGAGGAGTTGTCGGCGTCCGATGCTGTGAATGGCGCTTCGGATCAAACGATCTTTCAAACCACGGAGCTCCGGCTCGACGAAACCCGGAAAGCCGTTGAGCAGGCAATTGAAGATCACAAGCCCCACAGGCTTGTCTATGACTCGCTTCTGGAAATCCGCCTCATCACAGGAGATTCCCCGCGCTTTAGACGCGAACTGTTGGGTTTTAAGTCTTTCCTGGCGCAGCGGCAGGTGGTGGCCTTGCTACTGGATACACAGACGAACGGCTCAGTTGAGCGCAGCGGCGAGGAGGTCGAGGGGATTGCCCATGGTGTCATCCGCTTCGACAAATCGCTCGAGGAATATGGCGGGGTCCGTCGCCGGGTCGAGGTAAGCAAGATGCGCGGCGTTCCTGTGGCCGACGGCTATCATGATATGGCCATACGGGAAGGAGAAGGGGTTATCATCTACCCAAGGATAATTCCCGGCGCGGCATCCGAAACAGTCAAACCGCAGCTGATCAAGTCGGGCGTTACAGCCCTCGATGAAATGTTTGGCGGCGGACAGGAGTCGGGAACGACGACGCTGGTTATCGGCCAGTCGGGGACCGGCAAATCCACCATGTCATCGCTCTACGCGACAGCTGCATTGAAACGGGGCGAGAGCGTTGCGCTCTTTCTGTTTGAGGAAAGATTGGAAACGTTTTTCCGGCGTTCCGAGGGACTTGGCATGGACCTGCGCCAGTTTCACAAGGACGGCCAGCTGATCATACGGGATTTCAATCCCAACGAGATATCGCCCGGCGAATTCGGCAAGATCGCGCAAGAGGTGGTCACCCGGGAAAAGTCGCGCGTTGTGGTGATCGACAGCTTCACCGGATATCTGAATTCACTGCCGCACCGCGAGAAGGCCGTGCGCGATATCCAGTCTTTGCTGAAATATCTCGCCCGTTCGGGCGTACTGACCATGTTGATCGTCGCGCAACACGGTTTGCTCGGGCAAAATGTTGGCATTGACGTCGATGTCAGCTTCCTTGGAGACACTGTCCTGCTTCTCAGGATCTCCGAACATGAAGGAAAGCTCAGACGCAGCATCACGGTCGTCAAGAAGCGGCACGGTCCACATGACCTCGACGTCCGGGAGCTCTTGATCGAAAGCTCCGGCGTTACCGTTGTTGCGTACAACCCCCTGCCAGAGGCGTAATGGACGCCAGCAATCACGGCGAACTGGACTGGGTGCTTGTCCTGGCACCCTACAGGAAAGACGCAGCCTATATCGAGATGTTGCTCGTGGAGCATGGCATGGTCGTCAGGGCCTGTGCCGATACGGAGGATCTGGTGCGGAAGCTTCCGCAATCGCCCGGCGTAATCATTGCCACCCACGAGTCCCTGAATCCTCCGACGATCGAGGCCATCGCAAACCATTTGACCACTCAGCCAAACTGGTCGGACTTGCCAATTTTCGTGCTGTTGGATCGAACAGCACAGCAATCGCGAATCCGGGCGGAATTGGACAGGCGATGGCCACGCTCACGCCAGCTGTTCTTTCAAAGACCCGTTGCTTCCCTGGAGCTTGTGAGCGGCGTGCAATCTGCGCTCCTTGTCCGGTTGCGCCAGCGGGAAGTCAGAGACTCCATCGAGCGGGAAAGGGAGCTTCGTCTCGAACTCAACCACCGCGTCAAAAATATCCTGGCCAGCGTGACATCGATTTTTCGCATGACCCGTCGCGGTGCCGACACGATCGATGCTCTTACCGCTGACTTCGAAGGCCGCCTGGGGGCACTGGCCAACGTCCACTCCGCCGTATTCGAAGCAGGAGGCGTCGCCGTCGCACTGAGAGGCATGGTGAACCTCACTCTGGAGCCTTATCGTGCCGACGGGAGGAACAGAATTTATGTCGAAGGGCCTGATCTGCTGCTCACCCGCGAGGCGGGGACAACCCTGGCGCTATGCCTGCACGAACTTGTCACAAACGCCATCAAGTACGGTGCGCTTTCAACCCCGGAGGGAAGCGTCAGCGTGGTCTGGGAAATTTCTGCCACCGACACACCGGCGTTGACCCTTGAGTGGGCCGAGACCGGGGGGCCGGCTGTCGCGCCTCCGACGAGGGCAGGTTACGGAACCAGATACGTGCGTTCGGCGCTGGCTGCCGTCTTTGGAGAAAAGCCCATTGTGACTTTTGATCCTGCCGGCCTGCGGTGCGTTGTCAGTGGACCGCTTTCGAAGGTCTCACCAAGAGACTGAACCCGTGCCTCCGCCAGGTACCGGGCTCCAGCACACCAAACGATCCCTGAAAGAATCTCGTATTAGATACGCGATTCCGCGGAAGAGGACATCATCGCCTTCACCGAGCAAGGTATCCGCATATTCGCAACTCTACAGGCCAGGCGGTACCATGACGACTTGTTCGCGGTCCTTGAACTGATCGCCGCGAATCCCCGAATGGCGCGTGAGCGAGAAGAGATTTCGCCGCCGGTCAGGATCCATCCGTTCAAAGCCCATCTGATTGTCTACCGCATCGAAGAGAAGGGAACCATTTTCGTGATCCGAATACGCCATGGACATGAAGATTGGGCCAGCGAACCTGCTTAGGGTCCGCCGATTGAACAGACAAGCGCAGTTGCTTTTAAAGCAATCGCCGCTGGGAATGTAACAGACGGCCTGACATTCTTTAAGTTGCTGTTATGCTGCTGAATCATCCCCCGCATATTGTTTCAGGATCGATGGTTCAATTCCCATCAAGACGATCATAGTGCCTGCTTATGGCTCAAAGCGGTCATTTGAGCCAGTTCGTTACGCACTTCTGGTTGTTGCATCCGACTGCAGCCGATGCTTCCCCTAAGGTCGATGGCGGTCAAGCTGGAACGGTGTTACCTTGCGCGTGGGGATTTAATTTGGACGGCGTCGCGTTTTGGCACGCAGTGTGTTGGAGACGGTCGATCGACGTTGGGGGGAACAACATGAAATATTCCATTTCGTTGATAGCATTGATCGCAGCTGGTCTTCTGGCAGCAACTCCCGTGCGTGCCGCCGACATCACGTCGCCGATGGCACCCGAACTCAAGCAGACCGAGAGGGATGGTTGGACGTTTGCCATTGCCCCGTATTTCTGGGCTGCGGGCATGTCCGGTGACGCCGGGCTTTTCGGTTTGCCGACCGTGCATCTCGACATGGATTTCGGCGACATTTTGAAAGATCTCGACTTTGCCGCGATGGCGATTGCCGAGGCGCGCTACGACCGTTACAGCCTGTTCACCGACATCTTGTACACCAAGATCTCGAGTGGCCGCGGCACGCCGCGAGGCATTATTGCCGGAAGCGTCGACGTTTCATCCGAAACATTTGCCGGCCTCATCGGTGCCGGCTATTCGGTTCTGCAAAATGAGCGGGGCAATCTGGATATTGTCGGAGGCCTGAGGGTCTGGCACGCCAGCACGGACATTTCGTTCAGCGGCGGCATCCTCGACGGCCGCGGCCGGAGCGACGGGGCGACCTGGGTCGACGGGCTGGCCGGACTGCGCGGCAAATATTCCATCACCGACAAGGTATATCTGACAGGGTGGGGCCTTGTTGGCGGTGGCGGGGCGAACGTCGACTGGGATGTCGCAGGCGGCATCGGCTACAGTTTCAACGACAAGATATCGGCCGTCGCGGGCTATCGGGCGCTTGGTGTCGACTACAGCGATGACGGCTTCGTCCTCGACGTCGTCCAGCAGGGACCGATCTTCGGCGTCGTCATGCGTTTCTGAGTTGGGAACGCTGCGGATCATGCTGACGCAAAGTTCATCCTGCATCAAGACGGCGTGAACTTTGCGTCAGGCAACTTAGTAGCACGGCGGAAGCGGATAGTAGCCGCATTGCGGGTAGTAGTATGGATTGGCCGCCGCCGCACCTATGGCAGCTCCCGCTACCGCGCCGGCTGCCACCGCACCGCTGCCATACCAGGCACCGTGATAGACCGGAGCATGCCAGTAGGTCCCGCCGACGTGGGCAACATTGACGTCACCGACATGGGCGTAGCCTCCATGGAAATCTCCTGCAGCAAAGCCGCCTCCGCCAAAGTTCCCACCCCCGGCAAATCCGCCTCCATGGAAACCGCCTCCACCAAATCCGCCGCCGCCGCCGAAGCTTCCACCGAAATGATCGATGAAAAGCGCTGCTGGCCCGGACCCACCATCCAGGCTTCCTTCAAGAACCGTAACGTCGAATGTGAGATTGCCGCCGTCGAGCTTCGGAGATTTGAGGGTGACGACAGCGTCACTCACACCCGATCCGTCGCCGCCGAGCACGGATACCGTGGCGTTTGGCGGGTCAATGGCAAAGTTGTCCTTGCCCTCATCCCACTGCATGATGAACTGCTCGGTGGCGACATGTCCTGCGGCCCGCACCGGACGGTCGGCAAAGACGATGGAATTTGCCGACACGCCGGTGAGAACAAGCTTGCCGCCGTCAAGCTTGGCTCCTGCCGAATTGATGACTGCAAGTGACGGCACAGGGCCGGTCGGCGTGACAGTCCCGATGGACTTTTCCAGCGGTACGTTGGGTTTTTTGGCGGAATCCTGGGCGAATGCTGCCGTCGTTGCCAACGCCAAACCTGCGGCAACGGCCATAGAGCCTGCGATGGGATGGTTGATCTTCATAACGATATCCTCCGAGTTGTCGGGAAAGGTGCCGATCGGTCCGCAACGTCCGGACGTGCGTCACTTTTCGGGAAAGATCTGTTTCCAGTCGGCCTTCATGTCGACAACGGTCCACTGGTTGACGGCGGCCGCATCAAGCGCCGTGTCGAGGCGACCGAACTGCGTATTGCGGTCGTAGGCATATTCGCGCTCCACATCGGTGTGGTGGATAATCATCCCGAAACCGGGTTTGTCGCCCAAAGTCGTCCACTGCAGCATCTCAAGGTCGCCATCGGAATTGCCGAAGGCTGCGATAGGACGGCGGCCAATGTGCTCGTTGATACCAACGGGCTTGCCGGCCTTGTCATCAATGAAGTTGACTTGCGGCAGCCGCATCAAGGTCGGCGCGCCATCCTTCATCTCGAATTGCGTCTTGATCGACGAGCCGACGACCTGTTCGGGTGGAACGCCATAGACCTTTTCGGTCCATGGCCGCATCATCTCGATGCCGCCACCCGACACGATGAAGGTCTTGAAGCCGCTGGCGCGCAAATACGTAAGGAGTTCGAGCATCGGCTGGTAGACGAGCTCGGTGTAGGGCTTCTTGAATCGCGGATCACGCGCGGTTGCCATCCAGTCGGTGACGATCGTCTGGAACTCCTCGTGGGTCATTCCGGCGTGCGTCGCCATGATGAGTTCCAACAGCCCCTTTTCGCCGGCTGCGGCAAGGGTTTTCATATCGCCCTCAAGCACCGCCTTGAATGGCTGTGTGTCCTTCCATTCGGGATGCGATGCGGCCTCGGCCTTTACCCGGTCAAGGGCGAAAGCGAGCTGAGTGTAGATCGGATGCTCGACCCACAAGGTGCCGTCATTGTCGAACACGGCGATGCGTTCCGGCTCGGCGACGAAGTCGGGCGTGTTCTCTGTGGTCACCTTCTTGACGAACTCGACGATGGCCGCCTTTGGTGCCGTGTCGTTCCATGACGGCAGCGGGTCCGTCTGAGCCTGCGCGGTTGCGCTGGCCAGCAGGATGAGAACACCAGTCAGTATGGGCTTTAAGAGTGCGTTGGACGACAACATGAGATGTTCTCCATCA
>NZ_JAIQWW010000023.1 GCF_020164455.1 Phyllobacterium chamaecytisi | reverse complement strand
GAGGATATCAGGTCACCCTCAGCATTGCTTGCTGGCTCGAACCCCGAAAGATGCGAATAAGAGATAACATCTCGGCTTTTTGCGGGCAGCACGTTGGACGTCCCGCGCGCGGCGAAAGTGTTGCTGAGCATGCCGCCCTAAGGTCGGGTCATCGCACCCGTCAACAAGTTTATGGTACCCGCACGTTCGCGGTCTAGCTGGCTAGCTCCGCAGACCACCGTGCCTCCCCGGCCAGGAACGCCGCAATTTGGCGTCAACAAATATGTTTGGAAATGGAAAAACCGATGCCCTAGATAAACGCGGCCGTTTGCGTCGGGGAGATCCGCACCTTGCCGATATTGCGGCCATCCATCTCGACGATCTCATATTCGAGATCGTCGACGGTGAGCCTCTCGCCTTCGGCCGGGATATGGCCGAGGTTCCATAAAATATAGCCGGCAAGCGTCGTATAGCGGTCACCCTCATCGACCAGATCGCGATCGATCAGCCCGCCAAGACGGCGAATGTCGATATAGGCGTCAACCACCATGCTACCGTCTTCCGAACGTTCAAGGATCGGGCTTTCCTCGCCTTCTTCAGGGAACTCGCCGGCGATGGCTTCGAGGATATCTGTCGGGGTAACCACCCCTTCGAACGAGCCGTGCTCATCGAGGATCACGCCCATCTGCACCGATGAACCCCGCAACTGTTCCATGACGCGAAGTACATTGGCGTTTTCATGGAAGATAAGCGGCTGGCGGGTGACCTTTTCCCAATCGATCTTGCCGCCATCGAGAATGGCGAAAAGCAGATCCTTGGTGAGCGCAACGCCGACGAATTCATCGACGCGGCCGCGGGCAAGCACGACGCGACTGTGGGCGAGGGTGCGGATTTCGGCGAGCAGCTCTTCGTTGGTCTCGTCGAGATCCAGCCATTCCACTTCATTGCGTGGCGACATGATCGAACGGACCGGGCGCTCAACGAGATCGAGCACGCCGCGGATCATTTCCTTTTCTTCCGGATGAAAGACATCTCCCGCTGCGCTGTGTTCAGCAATAACATCCAGCGTATCAGAGTGCGGGGTATCGCTGCGGCCGCCGCCGAGCAGCCGCAGGACCGCGCCTGCCGTGCGATCACGCAGATCCATCGTGGTGATACGTTTTTCGCGGTTGTGACGTCCGACCTGGTTGGCAGCCTCGACAAGCACAGAGAAGCCGATGGCGGCATAGAGATAGCCCTTCGGGATGTGGAAACCGAAGCCTTCGACGATCAGGCTGAAACCGATCATCATCAGGAACCCGAGGCAGAGAATGACGACGGTCGGATGCTTGTTGACGAACGTCATCAACGGTTTCGATGCCAGCATCATCACGCCGACGGCAATGACGACCGCGATCATCATGACCTCGAGATATTTCACCATGCCAACGGCGGTGATCACGCTATCGAGCGAGAAGACGGCATCGAGGACAACGATCTGGGCAATGACCTGCCAGAACACCGCATGGGCGACATTGCTTTCCTTGGCCGACATATGGCCTTCCAGCCGTTCGTGCAGCTCCATGGTGCCCTTGAACAGCAGGAAGATGCCGCCAAGAATGAGGATGATATCGCGTCCGGCAAAATCCAGTCCAGCGACGCTGAACAGCGGCGTGGTCAGCTGGATAACCCACGAAATGGAGGCGAGCAGCAGAAGCCGCATGATCAGGGCCAGCGAGAGGCCGACAAGCCGCGCACGATTGCGTTGGTGCGGCGGCAGTTTGTCGGCAAGGATCGCTATGAAAACGAGATTGTCGATGCCGAGCACGATCTCCAGCACGACAAGCGTGGCAAGACCAATCCAGGCGTTGGGGTCGGCAATCCAGTCCAGTGTCCAGTCCATCGGGCTGTCGGGTCCTTAAATAGATTCAGCGTGCAGCGGCGTCAGCGGATGACGCTGCGGCGCAGGCAAAATGTCGGGATGGGGAAATCACAGGTACTTTTTGCTGACGCCGCATATGCAGAGTCAGCATGCTTCGCAAGTCCGGACTTGGAGGCTCTTCAGATTGATCGTCCGGCATCGATGCGCGGTCAGTCCCTGTTTGACTGGCTGTCATTGTGAAAATTGAAAGGTGCCAGATACCCGTATAATGACAGTCTGGAGGCTGCCATTCAAGAGGCGGATGATAATTTGCCGTTAGCGATCATTTGTAGCCTTACGTGTAATATTTCCAAAATGACAACGTTTTCAATAGTTAACGTACAGTCTTTCTCTTCGGGAGTATAGTTCTTTTGCATTACATATTTCAACTAAGAACAGTTACCATCAATATCTTTATTTAATCCATAGTAAGGCGTATGATGTAGTCCGCAGTTGTGAGGGGTGAGGGGCCCCGAAACGATGGTCTTCCCCGCACAGCGCGAACGGGAGGACTATCATGGCAATCAATCTTCCAAATGGCTTGCTGAAACTTCTCGGCATAGACCCAAGCACAATCGAAATTTCGCTCAGTAACGCTGACAATGACTTCGATGGTACGAATGCCAACGAGCATATTCTCGGCAATAGCGGCGACGACGAGATCGATGCCGGCGGCGGATCGGATATTGTCGAGGGTGGCAAGGGCGGTGACTTACTCGATGGCGGTGACGGCAATGACTATGTCGAAGGCGGCGCTGGCGGCGATAGGATGAATGGCGGTGCCGGTATTGACACGCTCGGCTACGCGCAATCCGGTTCAAGCGTGAAGGTGACACTCAACGATAGCGGCGGCGGCACAACCTCCGGCTCTGGCTCCGGCCCGGGCAACGATGCGCAGGGCGACACCATCGGCGGATTCGAGAATGTCGTTGGATCTAATTTTAACGATACGCTCACCGGCAACATTCACAGGAATGTCCTCGCGGGACTTGCCGGCAACGATAAGCTATACGGCATGGGCGGCGATGACATTCTCATCGGTGGTGTTGGGGCCGATGTGCTCGACGGCGGTACCGGCACGGACACGGCCGATTATTCCACCAGTGCAAGCCCGGTGCATCTCTTGCTTGGCGGCGTCAGCAGCGGCGGCGATGCGCAAGGTGATACTTTCATCTCCATCGAGAATTTCGTCGGCACGGCGGGCGCGGATGTCTTCGACGGCTCGGCCAGTCTTACCGGCTTTTCCGCCGATGGCGGTGGCGGCGCCGACACGATGATCGGCGGCCATGGCAATGATCAACTGAGCATCGTCGGCGCGGCAGCTGCGGTTGCCGGTTTTGCTACTCTTGCAGCAGCGGGCGGAACGATCGTGGGCGGCCGGGGCGACGATACGGAACATGGTAGCGGCGGCGATGATACCATGTCCGGCGACGACGGCAACGATGGGATGCACGGCGGTGCCGGCCGCGATCTGATGGACGGCGGTGCAGGCCACGATGCGATGCGTGGCGATGATGGCGACGATACGATGGACGGCGGTGCTGGCAATGATGTTATCGAAGGCGGCGCCGGAAATGACACTATCAAGTGCGGACCTGGCGACGATAGCTCGCTTGGCGGCGATGGAAACGATACCTTAAACGGGAGTGCCGGACTTAACGAATATGATGGAGGCTTTGGCAACGATCGATTCGTTGCGAGTGACACCGAAGGTTTCGGCGCTAGTGGCTCTTCAATCAACGGCGGCGGAGGCGCATTATTTAACGTCGCCGCAGTCGAAGTCGAAGAGTTAGACCACATGGACATGCACGACCGCTCTGACAAAGTAGACATTGAACTAACAGACCAAACCGCGTCGCTCGCAGGCACTGCCGCGAGCACAAGCCAAATGCGGTACGCGTACGACGGAGAGGAGCGGCTCTACAACATCTCCGGTATAGAGAGATACAGTCTGACGGCGTTCGACGATCGTTTTATCGACGATTCAGGAGATCACATACTACTCGGTGGCGACGGTAATGACCTTCTCGACGGTCGCGGCGGAAACGACACGCTCTTCGGTGGCTTCGGGAACGATGTGCTGACCTCAGGGGTCACCCGCCCGGAAGGTGGCGACGAGGAACTTTATGGGGAAGCCGGGTCAGATATCTTTTTCTTCCGCTCCGTCAACGAACTGGATCCGTTCTTTTCGCGGGTATTCATACAGGACTTTACCGTTGATGATGTCGATTTCGATCAAATCGATCTTAGTTTGATTGACGCCAATTCTAATACCCAAGAGGATAATGACGCATTTCAATGGATCGGGGACGGGGAGTTCAGCGGGGAACCTGGCGAACTGCGTTTCTTCGCTGGGACGGACGAACTCGTGAACTACAATATCATTCTGGGCAACATAGATGGTATCGGGGGAGCAGAAATCGCCCTCTACGTAAACAAATCGGCCGGAGACCCGACCGAACAATTCTTCTTCCTTTGAGCCAGAGAATAAGGGAGGCGGTTCACACCGCCTCTAACCCGAAAACCCGCCGCCATCGAGGAAGGCCTGCTCTTCCTCGATGGTGGTGCGGCCGAGAATGGCGTTGCGATGCGGGAAGCGGCCGAAGCGGCGGATGATGTCATAGTGGTGGTCGGCATATTCGAGGTTTGCCGGGGCGCCTTCACGGCATAGCTCCACTGAACGGCGCTGGTCATCGACATTCTCTGAATGCATATACGGCAGATAGAAGAAGGCGCGCAGTTTCGGCTCGAATGACAGGTCGTGGCCCTTTTCCAACGCCCGGCCAGCGTACAGGCGAGCCAGCGTGTCGGTCGCGTACATGTGCCCGGTGTTGCGGAAGAAATTGCGCGGGAACTGGTCGAGCAGGATCATGAGCGCCAGCGCGCCTTCGGGTGTTTCGACCCAGCCTTCATATTCGCGGCGCGCGGCGGCGAAATGATCTTCGAGAAAGCGCTGGCGGCAAATCTCATCGAATTCCTCGTCTTTGACGTACCATTTGTCTTCACCCGCCTCACGCCAGAAATTGACGATGTCGGCAATGGTCGTTTGTTCGATCTCAGGCATGACTGTTCCCCCGTCTTAGTTGGCATCGGCCTTTTGAGCCGCTGGCAGCACGCTCGCAGTCTCTTCGTTGAGCGCGCGGCCGGTCTGGCGCGGCTTGATAAGCGGACCGGGAACCGGCGCGTTGCCCCTCATCAAATCGGCGCCGGCGCGAATGCCACCGGCGAGCTGCAGGTCAAGACGCTCGGCGTCGCGGCGGCGTACATCTGCCGTAATATCCGCCGCCTCCTGCGGGTCCACACCCAGGCCGACCAAGGTATTTTCACCGAAGATCAATGCGGATTCGAATGTCTCGCGCATCTGGAAATCGACGCCGAGCTTGATGAGTTCGATCGTATTGCCGCGATCATAGGCCCGCGCATAGATCTGGACCATCGGAAACTCCGCCTTGACCAGATTGGCGATTGTGAGGATTGTTTCGGCCTTGTCGACGCAGATCAGCACCGCCTGCGCCCGGCCGGCCCCGGCCGCGTGGAGGATATCGAGCCGTGTGCCGTCGCCATAATAGACTTTGAATCCGAACTGTGATGCAGCCTGGATCATCTCCACGTCATTGTCGATGATGGAGATGTCGACGCCCCGTATCAGCAGAGGCTGGCAGGAAATCTGACCGAACCGGCCAAAGCCGATGATGAGGGCATTGCCGGTCAGGCCCTCCGCAATGTCGACTTCCTGGAGGTCCTGTTTTTCCTCGGGCATGAGATATCGCAAGGCGACAAGGAGAAGCGGTGTCAGCACCATCGAGAAGATGATGATCGCCGTCAAAATGGCATTGGCTTCGCCATCGAGTATGCCGACTGCCGTGGCAGCGGCGTAGAGGACGAAGGCAAATTCGCCGCCTTGCGCCATGATGACCGCGCGCTCCAGCGCCTCTCGATTGGACGAGCTGAGCAGGCGGGCGACTATATATATCCCCGTAGCTTTAACCAGCTTGAAGGCGACGACGTAGAATAGCACCATCTTCCAGTTGGCTGCGACGACGCTCAGATCAAGCGACATGCCGACCGCCAGAAAGAACAATCCCAGCAGAATGCCGCGGAAAGGTTCGATGTCAGCTTCAAGCTGGTGGCGAAAGGTCGATTCGGAGAGAAGCACACCAGCGAGAAATGCGCCCATGGCCATGGAAAGACCGCTGACCTGCATGATCAGGGCAGCGCCCAGAACGACCAGCAGAGCAGCTGCAGTCATGACTTCACGGGCACGCGACTGCGCGAGGAATCCGAATAGCGGATTGAGCAGGTATTTGCCGGCGAGAATGATGCCAGCAATCGCGCCGATGCCTATGCCGATGTTGGTCCAGTGCAATCCCCCGGCCGTTTCGGCGCTTATTGGCGCGAGGAACGCTACCAATGCCAAAAGCGGAACGATGGTGAGGTCTTCAAACAGCAGGATCGAAACCATGCGCTGGCCCTGCGGTGTGGCGATCTCGCCGCGCTCTTCCAGCAATTGCATGACGATTGCCGTAGAGGTCAGGACGAAACCAGCGCCCGCTACGAATGACTGGGCAACCGGAAAACCCGTGGCAATGCCGAGGCCGGTGAGAAGCAGTGCGCAAACGCCGACCTGCAGCGCTCCGAGGCCGAAAATGCTTTTGCGCAATCCCCACAATCGGGATGGCTGCATTTCGAGGCCGATGAGAAAGAGGAACATGACAACGCCGAGCTCCGCGACATGCAGAATCGTCTGCGGGTCGGAGAAGAACTTGAGGCCGAAGGGGCCTATAACCAGACCAGCGGCGAGGTAACCGAGAACAGAGCCGAGCCCGAGCCGCTTGAACAGCGGCACGGCGACGACGCCAGCCCCAAGCAGCACGACTACACTCAGAAGGTCAGGTCCGCTTATTTCCGCCGCCATTGGTTCTCCGCATCTCAAGCTTGATCGTGAGTTTCAGAGGTAAAGCGCGAGGATACGACAGGCAAGCTTATTCAGACGGGATACTAGTTCAAATTCCAGATCCGGCGGGCATTTCCCGAAAACAGCTTGGTCTTTTCCTCCTGGCTGCAGCCTGAAAGCAGAGCATGGGTTGCTGCGACCCAGGTGGCGAGGCCTCCACCAAGCGTACAGACGGGCCAGTCGCTGCCCCAAACTAATCTATCCCAGCCGAACGATTCTATGACGTGATTGACGTAAGGCGCCAGCGTTTCGACCCGCCAGGTCTCTGCATCCGCATAGGCCACCACACCGGAAATCTTGGCGGTGACATTCGGCCGCTTCGCAATATCGCTGATCTTGCCGCGCCATTCGTCGAGAGCGCCGGCCTTGATGTCCGGAACGCCGCAATGGTCGAGGATGAATTGCACGTCCGGCGCGAGATCGACGAGGGCGATCGCCTTGTCGATTTGTCTCGGCAAAACGCACAGGTCGAAGGTTAATCCCGTGCCGCCAAGCTTTTGAATGTTCTCGCGGAAAAGCGGATTTTCCGAAAGTTCATCGGGCATGACGTGCAGCACGCGGCGGAAGCCCTTTACCAGAGGGTTGATCTGTTGGCGCTCCAGGAACACCCTGAAGCCATGTTCCTCCGGACGGCAGGCCGAAATTGCACCGGCTATGATGCTGTCGCCGCGCTTCGCGAGAGATGCAATATAATCCGTCTCCGCCTGTATGTCCGTCGGAGCGACATCGACCTCCATGTGCAACGCATGGGTGATACCGACGCGATGAGCCTGCAGTGCATATTTCTCATAGAGAAAATTGCGGTTCAGCGCTTCGGTGCCTGACAACCAAGGGTAAGACAATACCGATTGGTCAATGAGATGCAGATGGGTGTCGATTATCGGCATGTGTGGCATTGCTTGCTTCCTTTCATGCCGGGCGCAGAACACTCGAATGGACGACATCCGCCCCGGCAAGCTCCGAGAGTTTCTGCGCCGTGGCTACCAGCATTTTGCGGGCATCATCGACGCCCGGCGCATCCGGGATATTCAGCAGCTGGATATATGGACAGGTCAACGCGGCAATCGCCCTTCCATCAGGGCCGAGCACAGGTGCGGAAACGTTGAAGACCCCTGCCGTCTGCGCGCTCGGCATGATCTCGTAGCCGCGCTCGCGGATCTGGTTGAGCCGCTCGCGGAAATCAGGCGGTTGGGCGATATCGTCCGCATGCTGCTCATACTCGGCGATCATCAAGGCGCGCTCTTCATTGGAGCGGAATGCCAGAAGCACATGACCGGAACCGGTGTTGAACAGGCTGATATGGGAACCAACCCGGATCGAGATGCCCCAATAGTCCGGCGCCTCCTGCTGGGCGACGACAACGGCTGCGCCGCGGTCGAAAACACTGAGCTGATTGGCCTGTTTCGACATCACCGCGAGTTCGCGCATCAGCGGTGTCGCATAGGAAGCAAGGCGGCGGACAGGCGCGTGCAACTGGGCAAGCCCGAACAGCTTCAACGTCAACGAATAGCGATCGCCCTCAAGCCGCGTCACATATCCGCGGCGTACGAGGCGATCGAGCATGCGGTAGAATTCATTGGGGCTGCGGCCGAGGAATTTGGCGATTTCTGCTTGCGTGAGGCCACCATCGATACCGGAAAGAAGCTCAAGAATGTCCAGACCCTTATCAAGCGCAGGCGCGCGATAACGATCGCTGTCGTCGTCCTCTATCATGACCAAGTCTCCCCTCGCTCCCTACTCATATACGAAGACGATATTCGTAGGAAAGCAGTTTCCATGCTTGACGGTCAAGCGCATAAATGTTTGTATATGAATGAAACGCTCATATGTGGGTGTTGCAAAATTGCGAGAGCCGGGGAGCGGCCACTCGATTACGGGAGGGAACCATGAAAAATCTGTTGGCCAGTGTTTCGGCTGGCGTTGTCGCGATTTTCAGCGCGCAAGCTGCACTTGGTGCAGATCTGCCGGGAAAGTTCGACGGCGTAACGATCGACGCCAAGCTTATCGGCGGACAGCAATATGAGCCGCTTTACGAGCGTATCGGCGAATGGGAAAAGCTGACCGGCGCCAAGGTCAACATCCTGTCGAAGAAGAACCATTTCGAACTCGACAAGGAGATAAAGTCGGATATCGCTTCAGGCAGTCTGAACTGGTGCGTTGGTTCAAACCACTCATCATTCGCGCCGCAATATCCCGATATCTATACCGACCTGAACAAGCTGCTTCCTGCAGAAGAAATTGCCGCCTTCGTCCCGACGAACATCAAGTCGTCGACGCTGGACGGCAAACTGGTCATGCTGCCGCGCGCACAGTTCGACGTTTCCGCACTCTATTACCAGAAGAGTATTTATGCCGACGAGGCCAACAAGAAGGCCTTCAAGGAAAAGTACGGTTATGATCTTACACCGCCCGATACGTGGCAGCAGGTCAGCGATCAGGCAATCTTCTTTACGAAGGCGCCGGATTTCTACGGCACGCAGTTTGCCGGCAAGGAAGAGGCGATCAACGGCCGATTCTATGAAATGCTGATTGCCGACGGGGGCGAGTATATCGACAAGGACGGCAAGCCGGCCTTCAACTCCGAAGCTGGTGTCAAGGCGCTCGACTGGTTCGTCAACCTCTACAAGGCGAAAGCTGTTCCGGCAGGCACGACCAACTACCTTTGGGACGATCTCGGCCAGGGTTTTGCATCGGGGTCGATTGCCATCAATCTTGATTGGCCAGGTTGGGCGAGCTTCTTCAACGATCCCAAATCCTCGAAAGTTGCCGGCAATGTCGGCGTGAAGGTGGCGCCTGCTGGTTCGTCCGGCAAGCGCACTGGCTGGTCGGGTCATCATGGCTTCTCGGTGACGGAAGCCTGCGCCCACAAGGACGCTGCGGCCTCGCTCGTCTGGTGGCTGACCAACGAGGACAGCCAGAAGCTCGAAGCCAAGGCCGGCCCCTTGCCGACGCGCACGGCGGTATGGGAATGGGACATCGAGCAGGCCAAAGGCGATCCTTACAAGACCGAGGTGCTTAACGCATTCCAGGAAGAAGCAAAGAACGCATTCCCGGTTCCGCCATTGGCCGAATGGATCGAGATTTCCAACGCCGTCTATCCGGAACTGCAATCGGCCATTCTTGGCGACAAGACGTCCAAGGAAGCACTCGACACTGCGGCCAAAAAGGCGACCGAAATCCTTCAGGATGCCGGCAAGCTTTAGTGGCAAGCACTGCGGTCCCTCTCTCTTGTGGGGAGGGAGGGGCCGCAGGTCCCTGTGGGGCTTTTCGATCAGCATAGCATGAGAAATGGGTAAGACCCCACCGGCTGCTTTGCAGCCACCATCCCCACAACGGGGAGGGTCGAAGTGGAAATGCAGAGTCCCAGAAGGCCAATATTTCAGATGAAATTCCCCAAATTATCGGCGCCTACGCTCCTGTTGCTGCCCGCGATCATCGTTCTTGCCGCCGTTATCGTGTTGCCGCTGTTGTTTTCGCTGTATTCGAGCTTCACGCCATTCCGGTTGACCAAGCCGGAATCGATCTGGGTATTCATCGGCGTTCGTAACTACGTGAGCGTTCTGACCAACTACGAGTTCTGGGCGGCATTTGGCCGTACCATCCTGCTCCTCACCATCGCACTCAATGCCGAGATGTTCCTCGGCCTTGGCCTGGCCATGCTGGTCAACAAGGCGACGCGCGGTCAACGCATCTTGCGGACATTGATGATGTTCCCGATGATGTTCTCGCCGGTACTGGTCGGCTTCCAGTTCAAGTTCCTGTTCAACGACAATATCGGTTTCGTCAACAATGCGCTGCAGTCACTGGGGCTGACCACTAACGCGATACCTTGGCTGATCGATGGCAATCTGGCGCTGTTTTCAATCATCATTGCCGAGGTATGGTCTTCAACTTCCGTCTTTGCCATCCTGATCCTGGCTGGACTTCTGGCGATGCCGCAGGAACCAGTAGAAGCGGCGCGGGTCGATGGCTGCACGCCCTGGCAGACATTCCGCTACGTCACCTGGCCATATCTGATGCCTTTTGCCTTTATCGCCATGACGATCCGATCGCTGGACGTGGCTCGCGCCTATGACATCGTGAAGATCATGACCGATGGCGGGCCGGCCAAACGCACCGAACTCCTGTGGACACTGGTCGGACGCACGGCCTATAGCGATGCGCGCATGGGTCTTGCCAATGCGATGGCATATATCTCGATCCTGCTTTCGATCCTGTTCACCGTATATTTCTTCAGAAAGCTCGCTGCCGCGCGCCAGCAAATCGGAGCAGAGTGGTAAGATGGACAAGAACAGTTCGCATCGTCTGAAACGCCGCTGGCTCAAAGTCGCGCATTTTATCGGCCTGTTCCTGGCGATGCTGGTCATCTGCTTGCCGGGCCTGTGGATCGTCTTGAGTTCGCTGCGACCGACAGTCGAGATCATGGCGAAGCCACCGGTGTGGATACCGCGCGACATCTCGCTCGACGCCTATCGTGCCATGTTTGGCGGTGCAGGGCAGGGCGGCATTCCGGTGTGGGAATATTTCCGCAATTCCCTGATCATTTCAATCACCTCGACAATCATTGCGCTGATCATCGGCATGGCGGGCGGATATGCTTTTGCCCGTTACAAGTTCAAGGGAAAATCGGGTGTGTTCCTCGGCTTCATGCTGACGCGCGCTGTCCCAGGTATCGCACTGTCGCTACCGCTGTTCATGATCTTTGCCCGCGTCGGCATCATCGACACGCATTTCGCGATGATCCTTATCTATGTGGCCTTGAATGTTCCATTCACGATCTGGCTGATCGACGGTTTCTTCCGCCAGGTGCCGAAAGATCTGGCGGAAGCTGCGCAGATCGATGGCTGCACGCGCTGGCAGGCTTTCTGGCAGGTGGAATTCCCGCTGGCCGGACCAGGTATCGCGTCGGCAGGCATCTTCGCCTTTCTCACCTCGTGGAATGAATATGCGCTGGCCTCGCAGATCACCCGGTCGGTGAATTCGAAGACACTGCCTGTCGGCCTTCTCGACTATACGTCAGAGTTCACCATCGACTGGCGCGGCATGTGCGCGCTTGCGGTGGTGATGATCATCCCGGCGCTCACTTTAACGTTCATCATTCAGAAGCATCTCGTATCCGGACTGACGTTTGGCGCGGTGAAAGGTTAATTTGTCATGGCTCCCGTAACACTCAAAAAGCTCGTCAAGAGTTATGGCAATGTCGATGTGGTGCATGGCATCGACCTCGAGGTCAAGGACCGCGAATTCATCGCGCTGGTTGGCCCGTCCGGCTGCGGAAAATCCACGACATTGCGCATGATCGCCGGGCTCGAGGACATCAGTGGCGGCGTCGTTGAAATTGGCGGCAAGCCGGTGAACGACCTGCCGCCGCGTGCGCGCAACATTTCCATGGTGTTCCAGTCCTATGCGCTCTATCCGCATATGACAGTACGCGAGAACATGGGCTTCTCGCTCAAGATCGGCAAAATTGCGCAAGCCGAAATCGATACGCGGGTCAACGAGGCTGCGGCGATCCTCGATCTCGACAAGTATATGGACCGCCGCCCGTCGCAACTTTCCGGCGGTCAGCGCCAGCGCGTGGCCATGGGCCGGGCGATCGTGCGCAAGCCGGACGTATTCCTGTTCGACGAACCTCTCTCCAACCTCGATGCAAAATTGCGCACGCAGGTGCGTACCGAGATCAAGCGTCTGCATGCGAGGGTGCAGGCGACGATGATCTATGTGACGCATGACCAGGTCGAAGCGATGACGCTGTCCGACCGCATCGTCATCATGCGCGATGGCCACATCGAACAGGTCGGAACGCCCGAGGAAGTGTTCAAACGACCGGCCACGCGGTTCGTCGCCGGGTTTATCGGTTCTCCGCCGATGAATCTCAACGAGGCGACTGTGGACAATGGAAAGTTGGTTTTTGCCGGCGGGCAGACCCTGCCGCTTCCGGCGGAGTTCCGCAGCAAGGTCGCTGCCGGCGATAAAGTGATTTTCGGCCTGCGCCCCGATGACATTTACCCGACCGGACATGGGATCAGTTCCGGCGAAGCCACAGACGTGCATGAAATGGAACTGCCTGTTTCGATCACGGAGCCGCTCGGCAATGAGACACTGCTCTTCATCACCATGGCAGAGCGTGAATGGGTATCACGCATGCTCAATCCACGTCCCATTGGCGCCGGTGAAGTGGTAAAATTCAGTTTCGACCTGTCGCAGGCGCATCTGTTCTCGCCTGAAACCGGCAAAACGCTGCGGGGGTGATTCCAATGGCCAAGATCGAAAAAGTTGAATTGCGCATGGTGGATCTGCCGCCGAAAGTGCTGCGCACCGACGCGATCCAGAGTTTCGTCAGCCAAGAGACGCCGATCGTGACGATCACCGACAGTGATGGTGCGGTGGGTACTGGTTATAGCTACACGATTGGCACCGGTGGTTCATCCGTCATGCGGCTGCTGTCTGATCACCTTGCGCCGCGTCTACTCGGGAAGGATGCCGACCAGATCGAGGCAATCTGGCGCGATCTCGAATTCGCGACCCATGCGACGACCATCGGCGCGATCACGGCGATTGCCCTTGCCGCCGTCGACATAGCGCTCTGGGATTTGCGCGCGAAGAAGCAGGGCCTGCCTCTGTGGAAACTGGCAGGTGGCGCGAAGGATCGCTGCCCACTTTATACCACCGAGGGTGGCTGGCTTCATATCGAGAAGCAGGCGCTTGTCGACGATGCGCTGCAGGCGAAGGCCAAGGGTTTCAAAGGCGCCAAGGTCAAGATCGGCCGCCCGCATGGTTCCGAGGATCTGGACCGGCTATCGGCAGTCCGTGACGCGGTTGGTTCGGGTTTCGAGATCATGACCGACGCCAATCAGGGCTTCACTTTGGACGAAGCCATTCGCCGCTCGCAGGTGCTGCGCGACATCGATCTTGCCTGGCTTGAGGAGCCGCTGCCGGCCGACGATATAGACGGTCACGTACGGCTTTCGTCGGCAACACAAACGCCGATTGCCGTTGGCGAGTCGCTCTATTCGATCCGGCATTTCCGCGAATACATGCAGAAACGCGCCTGCTCCATCGTGCAGGTCGATGTTGGCCGCATTGGCGGCATCACACCTTGGCTGAAAGTGGCACACACGGCAGAGGCATTCGACATGCCGGTCTGTCCGCATTTCCTGATGGAGCTGCATGTAAGTCTGACCTGCGCTGTGCAAAACGGCAAATATGTCGAGTATATTCCGCAGCTCGATGACCTTACGCACACACAGATGCACATCGAAAATGGCTACGCGGTTGCTCCGTCCGAGCCCGGCATCGGAATAGACTGGGACTGGGATGCGGTGAAGTCACGCAGTGTCGACGAATTCACGACCGAGATAAGGGTCTGACGATGCAACGCATGGGTATGATGATCGGGCTGAACGCCGACAAGGTCGCTGAGTACAAGCGTCTGCATGCAGCGGTGTGGCCGGAGATCCTTGAACTGATCTCGAGCTGCAACATCCGCAACTACACGATCTTCCTGCGTGAGCCCGAGAACGTCCTGTTCGGAACATGGGAATATCACGGGACCGACTTCAAAGCCGATATGGAAAAAATGGCTGCCAATCCGAAGAACAAGGAATGGTGGGCTGTGTGCATGCCCTGCCAGGAGCCGCTCGATTCGCGGGCCGAAGGCGAGTGGTGGGCGATGATGGAAGAAGTGTTCCATCTCGATTGAAGGACCGCATGATGAGTTTTGACCCCGCAACCTTGCAGCAAAGCTGGCCGCTTCCGGCGAAACCACGCCCGATCGTGACCTTCGGCGCGGGCAGCATCGTCGGCGATGCGCACTATCCAGCTTATAGAAAAGGCGGGTTTCCGATCGCCGGGCTCTTCGATCCGAATCAGGCGAAGGCGCAGAAACTGGCCGATGAGTGGAACGTCACAGCCTATGCTTCTGTTACCCAAGCCGCCGCCGTCGAGGATGCGATCTTCGATCTTGCTACGCCACCTTCACGTCATGCCGATATACTGAAGGCCCTGCCGGAGGGTTCCTTTGCGTTGATTCAGAAACCGATGGGCAGCGATCTTGCGGAAGCCTCTGAAATCCTCCGTATCTGCCGCGAGCGCAATATCACCGCAGCGGTCAATTTCCAGTTGCGTTTCGCTCCGATGATGCTCGCACTTAAGGACGCGATCCGGCAAGGCTGGCTTGGTGAAGTGATCGATTTCGATGCATGGCTCGCCTTGGATACGCCATGGTCTCTGTGGCCGTTCTTGAACGGCTTACCGCGTGTCGAGATCGCCATGCACTCGATTCACTATATCGACCTGATCCGGCAGATCCTTGGTAATCCGCTTGGTGTCCACGCCAAGACACTTGGCCATCCCAACCACAAGGTAGCGCAGACGCGAACGAGTGCCATTCTCGACTACGACGACAAGGTGCGCTGCGCGCTATCGGTCAATCATGATCACAAATTCGGTCGCAAATTCCAGGCCTGCGAATTCCGCATCAGTGGCACGGAGGGTGCGGCCTATGTAAAGCTCGGGGTCAATCTCGATTATCCGCGGGGTGAGCCGGACGAATTGATGATCTATTCGAAGGGCGGATCCGACTGGATCAACGTCCCCTTGCAAGGCGCATGGTTTCCAGACGCATTTGTCGGGCGCATGGCCAACCTCCAGCGCTACGCCAGCGGCGAGGACCAGGAACTTGTCAGTTCCGTCGAGGATGCGTGGCATACAATGGCGCTGGTCGAAGCGGCCTATCAATCGAGTGCGACGCCAGCTACCCCGCTCGCACGGAAGCCGGAGGCCTGAATGTCCGAACAAGCCATCTATTTCGAGGACTATGAACTCGGGCATGTGCGTGTCACGACGGGACGCACCATTACCGAGACTGATTTCGTGGTGCACGCCGGCCATACGGGCGATTTCTTTCCGCATCACATGGATGCGGAATTTGCGAAGACCACCCCCTTTGGTCAGCGCGTTGCCCATGGCACGATGATCTTTTCAATCGGCGTTGGGCTCACCGCAAGCCTGATCAATCCGGTGGCGTTTTCCTATGGCTATGATCGCCTGCGCTTCGTCCGGCCGGTTTTCATTGGCGATACGATCCGCACACGCGTAACAATCAGCGCCAAGGATGATGACCCGAAGCGGTCCGGCAGCGGACGCGTCGTCGAGCGCTGCGAGGTCATCAATCAACGTGACGAGGTCGTGCTTGCCGCCGACCATATTCTCATAGCCGAGCGCAAGAGCAAGGCGACATAAGTGATTGGAGATTTACAATGACTGGTAAGCTTGAAGGCAAGCGAGTTTTGATCACAGCCGCAGGGCAGGGCATTGGCCGCGCCTCGGTGCTTGCATTCGCCCGCGAAGGCGCAATCGTGCACGCGACGGATATAAACCAGCAACTGCTGGATGCGCTGCCGAAAGAGGCGGGGATCAAGCCGCGCAAGCTCGACGTGCTGAAGACGGACGAAGTCAATCAGGTGATCGGCGAACTTGGTGCAATCGACGTGCTGTTCAACTGTGCCGGTTTTGTGCACGGTGGCTCGATTCTCGAGATGCCGGACGCGGACCTGGACTTCGCGCTGGACCTCAATGTCCGCGCCATGATCCGAACGATCCGGGCTGTTCTGCCAGGTATGATCGAGCGCAAGGATGGCGCGATCGTCAATATGTCGTCTGTCGCCAGCAGCGTTAAGGGTGTCCCGAACCGTTTTGCCTATGGCGTGACCAAAGCGGCTGTCTTGGGTCTCACCAAGGCGGTGGCCGCCGACTATATTACACAGGGCATTCGCTGCAACGCCATCTGTCCAGGTACGGTTGAAAGCCCGTCTCTCGAACAGCGCATGCGTGCTGGCGGCGATTATGACGCGACGCGGGCAGCTTTCATCGCGCGCCAGCCGATGGGGCGTCTCGGCTTGCCGGAAGAGATCGCCGACCTTGCCGTCTATCTCGCCGGCGCGACATACACCACGGGTCAAGCTTACAACATCGATGGTGGCTGGACCGTCTAGAGGTCTCCACAGGAGTAATATTATGACCCGCATTATCGATCTTCGCGTTTTCGATATCCGGTTTCCCACGTCGCAAAGCCTCGATGGATCGGATGCGATGAACCCCGATCCGGACTATTCGGCAGCCTATGTCGTGCTTGATACGGATGAGGATGGTCTCGCTGGCCACGGCCTGACCTTCACCATCGGGCGCGGCAATGAAATCGTCTGTCTCGCAATCGAGGCGCTGAAGCACCTTGTCATTGGCCTTGAACTCGACTGGGTGAAGGAAAATCCTGGCCGCTTCTGGCATTTCGTCACAGGCGACAGCCAGCTTCGCTGGATCGGACCGGACAAGGGCGCGATGCACCTTGCAACCGGTGCGGTCGTCAATGCGGTTTGGGATCTTCTGGCAAAGCAAGCGGGGAAACCGGTGTGGCAGTTGGTGGGCGAAATGACTCCGGAAGAGATCGTCAGTATTGTCGATTTCCGCTATCTGACCGACGTGCTGACGCGCGACGAGGCACTGGGGCTTCTGCGCAAGGCGGAGAAGGGCAAGCAAGACCGGATCGCTGATCTGAAAGCGACAGGTTATCCTTGCTATACAACCTCGGCGGGCTGGCTTGGCTATTCCGATGACAAGCTGCGTCGCCTTTGCCAGGAAGCCGTCGACGCAGGTTTCAATCACATCAAGATGAAAGTCGGCCGCGATCTCGACGATGACATCCGCCGCTTGACGATTGCCCGCGAGGTGATTGGTGACGACCGCATCCTCATGATCGATGCCAATCAGGTGTGGGAGGTCAACGAGGCTATCGACTGGGTAAACAAGCTCGCCTTCGTCAAGCCGTTCTTCATCGAGGAGCCGACGAGCCCGGACGATGTTGCCGGGCATCGCAAGATTCGGCAGGCAATTCACCCGGTGAAGGTTGCGACAGGCGAGATGTGCCAGAACCGCATCATGTTCAAGCAGTTCATAGCCGAGGGTGCGATCGACGTCGTGCAGATTGATTCATGCCGCATGGGCGGTCTCAACGAGGTGCTGGCAGTGCTGCTGATCGCGGCGAAGTATGATCTGCCGGTCTGGCCGCACGCGGGCGGGGTTGGCCTTTGCGAATATGTGCAGCACCTGTCGATGATCGACTATGTCGCGGTGTCGGGTACGAAGGCGGGCAGGGTTATCGAATATGTCGACCATCTGCATGAACATTTCGTCGACCCGTGCAATATTCAGAATGCCGCCTACATGCCGCCGGTCCTGCCGGGCTTTTCGATCGAGATGAAGCCGGAATCGATCAAACAGTATTTGTACAAAGCTTAAACTCGGGGGGTATTTCTTCCGTGTCGTCTTGCGTAAATGCGATGTCGTTTCCGCGCCTATTCTTTTGTTCAGCCGAGTGCTCTTATCAAGACGCTTGAGGTGCCGCTTTCCAGGGAGAGAGCGGAGAATTGGGAAGCCGGTTTGAACCCGGCGCTGCCCCCGCAACGGTAGTGGAGTGAACCACGGCAAAACAGCCACTGGGAGGATATCCCGGGAAGGCGCCGTGAAGCCGGAAACGGCAACTCCAGAGCCCGGAAACCAGCCTTGAGGAAGATAAACCGACTGATCGCGGTGGGCGATCAAGGAGCATGATTTTGTGCAGGCGACGTTTGACTTGCGCGGAGGTCCTCCTTCACCACCAGTCAGTTCTTTCGCGGGCTATAAGAGCGAGGACACGACATGGACTTAACGAACGAACTGCTCCGGAATCTCAGGAACCGGAAACCGGGCTACGGACTTGAACAGGCATTCTATTCCGATCCGGACTACTACCGTCTCGACATGGAAAATATTTTCTACCGCGATTGGCTGTTCATCGGCCATGATTGCGAGGTGGCCAAGCCGGGCAACTATTTCACGGTTCAGGTTGGCGACTATCCGGTCGTGATCGTACGCGACCGCCAAAAACAGATCCGCGCTTTCCACAATTCGTGCCGCCATCGCGGCTCGCGCGTTTGTGCTGCTGAAAGGGGCACCGCGGCGAAGCTCGTCTGCCCCTACCATCAGTGGACCTATGAACTGGATGGCCGCCTGCTGTTTGCCCGCCAGATGGGAGACGATTTCGATGCCAGCCAGCACAGCCTGAAAACGGTGCATTGCGAAAGCGTCGGCGGCTACATCTTCATTTGCCTCGCGCCCGTCGCTCCGGATTTCGGCCCGACACGCGCTCTGCTCGAACCCTATCTCGCGCCGCATCGCCTGACCGAAACCAAGGTGGCATTCCAGAGTTCGATTGTCGAAAAAGGCAACTGGAAGCTCGTCTGGGAAAACAATCGCGAATGCTACCACTGCGTCGCCAACCACCCGGAACTGTGCAAGACCTTCCCCGAAGCGCCAAGCGCTACTGGGATCCAGGGCTCCAAAGAGGATCCTGAAATGGTCGCGCATTGGGAGAAGTGCGAGGCAGTCGGCCTCCCGAGTGTGTTCCGTATCGCAGAAGACGGGCAATATCGTGCCACACGCGTACCGCTGCTCAGCGGTGCCGAGAGCTATACGATCAGTGGCAGGCGCGCAGTCGGCAGACAACTCAGTGATGACGTCAACGCCCAGCAGATCGGTTCGCTGCTGCTCTATCATTACCCGACCACCTGGAACCACGTTCTCGGCGATCAGGCGATATCCTTTCGCGTGCTTCCGCTTGGACCGAACGAGACCGAGGTCACGACGAAGTGGCTCGTCCACAAGGACGCGGTCGAAGGTGTCGATTACAATCTCGAAGAACTGACCCATGTCTGGCTCGAGACCAACAATCAGGACCGCCGTATCGTTGAAGAAAATGCATTCGGTATCCGCTCGCCTGCCTATGAACCGGGTCCATACTCGGTCGAACACGAAGGCGGCGTGCTGCAATTCCTCGAATGGTACAGCAATTCCATGGAAACAAGGCTTTCCAGCGAAACCAAACTCAGCAAGGTAGCATGATGAATATGACGCTTCCTCAGACCTATCCACACCTCGATCAGATGCAGCCATGGAATGATCGGCTGCATCTTCTGGAGTGCCTGTCGGTCATCGAGGAAGCGCCCAATGTGAAGACGTTCACGTTCAAATCGGACAATCAGAACTGGTTTCGCTATGAGCCAGGCCAGTTCATGACGTTCGAATTGCCGGTGCAGCCGGAAGCCGTCTTGCGCACATTTACATTGTCGTCCAGCCCATCGCGGCCATTCACCATTGCCGTGACCGTGAAAGCCCAGGATGGCAGTATAGGTGCGCGGTGGATGCTCGACCATCTGACGCCGGGTGCGCGGTTGAAGGCATTCGGGCCGCTTGGCGATTTCTCCATGCGCAAGCATCCGGGCGAGAAATACCTGTTTATCTCGGCGGGTTCGGGCATCACGCCTATGATGTCGATGACGCGCTGGATGCACGATTGCGCCCCGCAAAGCGACGTCAATTTCGTGACCTGCGCACGCCGGCCCAGCGATATTATTTTCCGCAGGGAGCTCGAATACCTGACGAGCTGCATGCCGAACCTGAAGCTTGCCTTCCTTATAAAGGAACACGAGATGGGGCAGGTGTGGACCGGTATTCGCGGTCGTTTCGAAGAGGCAAGGTTGCCGTTGCTTTCGCCGGACTTCAAGGACAGGACCATCTTCTGTTGCGGGCCTGAAAGCTTCATGCGCGATGTCCGCACCATGCTCGAAGCATCCGGCTTCGACATGACGCATTACCACCAGGAGAGTTTCGGACCGGCCGCCGAACCGGTGCTGCCGATGATGGACGCGATATCGACAGAGGCCGTTGAGAGATCCGCGATGGTCAGTTTTTCCATGTCGGGTATGGAAGTGGCATGTGCGCCGGGCGAAACGATCCTGAAGGCCGCGCGCGGTGCGGGGATACGCATTGCTGCGGCGTGTGAATCGGGGCTCTGCGGCACCTGCAAGGTTATGAAAATTTCCGGCGAGGTCGACATGGACCACAATGGCGGTATTCTCGACGACGAGATCGACGAGGGCTATGTGCTTGCGTGCTGTTCAAAGCCACTCGGCAATGTTGAAATTGAGGCTTGAAACGTCTTTAACTGCTTGAAAGTTCTTTTAGAAACCGATTCAACTCGTCTTGCGGGATTCCGACTGTATGTTCCGCGCCAGGATAGACTTGCGATTGAACATCGGCGACAAACTCCGCAAAGGCTGCGACCCTTTCCTGCTGCAGGCGGTCATATTCGGCGTTGAAGTTGCGATATACCTTGGCGTGACGTGGATAATGGCCGCGATTCGAGCCAAGAACATCTTGCGCGAACAGGTACTGCGCATCACAGCCCGCGCCGGCGCCCATTGAAATCATGAACAGAGATGTGCGCTCGGAAATTGCTGTCGCAATCGGAACAGGCACAACTTCTATTTCTGCTGCGAATGCGCCAGCATCTTCCAACGCTTTGGTCTGTCGCCATACCGCGAATGCGCTTTCGGCCGTTTTCGCTACAGCTTTGAAACCGCCGGTCCAAGTCGCCTGCGACGGGATTAGCCCTACGTGACCGCAAACAGGGATCCCTTCGTTACGCATGCTACGTACGGTGGCGAGGCTCGCGGCGCAATAAACCGCATCGCCGCCCGCCCTAAGCGCCTTGAACGCCGCGCGGATGTATTCTTCTGCAGTTACGAAATCACCATATTCCAATCCCGGCACTGCGAAGACCGATGGCGCGGCATCCCGAAACTCGGGCGAAAGCAGCGCTGGCGGGACAGATAGCATGTCTACGCCGGCTCGCTCGGCGGCCTCCGCCTCCTCCAACGTTTCCACACGCAGCATAGTCAATTGACGCCGACCCTTCAGCGCGAGGATGTCGGCGACGGTAGGTCGTTGGCTTTTCATGGTCATCCTAGGCCGCAAGCAGTGATTTAAGTTTCACGTCCGATGCGGCAAGCTGGGCAATGTCCGGCGTCGCGCCACGGGCAATGAGCATCTCGGCAAGCCTTATGTCCTTCGCCACCGAATTGCCGGGGCCGATGCCGCTTGCAGCGACAAGACGGCCATCGGCAGCAAGGTGGAACAGAATGAAGGCGCCATCGCCGAGGTCGCGCCGGATCGTTTGCGTACCCTCGTCCGAAAGGCCAGCGACCTGCAGACCGAGTTCATACTGATCCGACCAGAACCAGGGTACCGCTTGATGCGGCTCCTGTGCCCCGAGCATGTTGCGCGCGGCCAGCGCCCCTTGCTCCTGGGCATTGCGCCATGCTTCGAGCCGCACCCGGCGCCCGCCGTAAACAGCGAGCGGGAAGATACAGCAGTCGCCAGCCGCGTAAACATCCGGATCGCTGGTCTGCAACCAGTCATTGACCACAATACCGTTGCCGGTTTCGAGGCTGGACGCTTCGGCCAGCGCAGTGACCGGCGTCGCGCCTATGCCGATGATCGCGAGGTCCGCCACGATGACGTTTCCTGTCGAAAGCGTGATCGCAACGTTTTCGGCATTGTCAGCAAAGGAGACAATTCCGGTATCGCATAGAATGGTCACGCCTTCGTCGCGATGGCGCGTATCGATGACCTTGGCGATTTCCTCCGGGACGCCGCGCATCATGATACGGCTTTGCGCCTCGATCACTGTCACCGACGCGCCGCGCTTGCGAGCGCTGGCCGCAAGTTCCAGTCCGATGAATCCGCCGCCGACAATGACGATGCGTGCTCCAGGCTGAAACCTTGCCCGGATGGCAAGTGCATCCTCAAAACTGCGCAAGGTGGTGCAATGTTTGCTGCCCGCTGCAAGAGGCAGAGGGCGCGGAATAGCACCTGTCGCAAACAGAAGACGCTCGTAGGGTATTTGCCGGCCATCCTCGAGTGCGACGCGCTTCTCCCCCCGGTCGATTGACGTCGCCGTCGAGCTGCCGATGAAGTCGATGTTCTTTTCGTTAAACAGGGATTCGGCGGCTATGGTGCGAGGTGACGGATGATCTTCCGAGACCATCGCTTCCTTGGAAAGGGGCGGGCGCTCATAGGGGAGGTGCTTTTCAGTGCCAATCAAGGTGACGGGTCCGCCATAGCCGTTTTCCCGCAAGGCAAAAGCCGCGCGCACGCCGCATTCGCCAGCGCCAATGATGACCATTCCTCGTTCCATCGCCATTATCCCAGCTGAATCAATACTTTGCCAGCCTCGACCTTTACAGGGTAGGTCTTGAGGTTGATACAGACGGGAGCGCCCTTGGCTTCTCCGGTCTTGTAGTTGAAGCGACCGTTATGCTTGGGGCACTCGATGATCTCGTCCATCACAAGCCCATCGGCGAGATGGATGTGTTCATGAGTGCACAGCCCGTCCGTTGCAAAAAACTCATCGTCGGGGCTACGGTAGACTGCAAAGGTCTTTCCCGCATGGTCGAAACGCATGACGTCTTCTTCGTCTATGTCGTTTGAAGTGCAGGCTTCTACCCAGTTGCTCATCGTTCGATCCTCCCGGTCGTTTATGGACTATTATTCCGCTGCTGCCGCGACAGATTCGCCATGGAATTCCTCGCGATAGGGCTTGGCGGTCGGCGGCAATTCCCGTTTGAGGAAATAGTCTTCGTTGCGCAACTGCCGCAGGAATGCAGGCACCATCTCGCGGTAAGCGTGCAGGATGGACGGGTTTGCCGCCGGCAGATCATGCTTGATCATCGCATGCAGCTGCGGCAGCGCGTGATACGGCACCATCGGGAACATATGGTGTTCGACGTGGTAGTTCATGTTCCAGTAGATGAACCGGCTCACCGGGTTCATCAGGACGGTGCGGCTGTTCAAACGGTGATCGGTGACATTGTCGGCAAGCCCGCCATGTTGCAAAAGCCCGGTGAGCACATGATGCCATGCCCCGTACAGTCGCGGCAGACCGATCAGCACCAGCGGCAGGATCGATCCCGTGTACAAGGATAAGGCGGACGTGGCGACGTAGATCGCGGCCCAGATGCGGGCGATGCGTACGACCCTTGGCTGTTCCTGCTCGGGAATGAAGGTCTTTTCCTCGGCGCTGACAATTCCCAGAGCGTTGCGGATGAGATCGCCCATGGCGTGCCAAACATCCAGAATACCGAAGAAATTCAATGCGACACGCAACAGATCGGGTGGACGCATAACCGCGATTTCCGGATCGCGGCCGACAATGACCGTGTCCGTGTGGTGCCGCGTATGGCTCCAGCGCCAGGTGACAGGATTGCGCATGATCATGAAGCAGGCGATCTGATAAACGATATCATTCATCCAGCGTGTCTTGAACGCCGTACCGTGGCCGCACTCGTGCCAGCGGCTATCCGAGGCGGAACCATACAGAACGCCATAGGCGAGGAAAAACGGCACGCATAGCCAGGTGCCCCAGAAATAAACGCCAAGACCGGCGAAGATCAACATGCTGCCGAGCCAGATCGCTGTGTCGCGGATCGCCGGACCATCGGAGCGCTTCATCAGCTCTTTCATCTGCTTGCGGGGGATGTCGGTGTGATACCATTCGGCCGCAGCAAGACCCGACTCCACAGCCAGTTGCGAGTCACGGCCGATAAGGCTGTAATCCCGCCTTGTCGGCATGGTGAGCGCTGCTGCTTGCATATGAGACCTCCCTCAATTAGTCGGGAGAAGATACGCGTTGCTGCAACCTGCCTCAATCTGAAATGATGAAATTCTATCATTTTCAATCAGAGATTGGTATAAATGACTGATAGATTCTATCAGGGAGCGCATGAGGTGGCAAATAGGCCGACAATCTCCGATCTGGCGCGTGCGGCGGGGGTAGGTGTCGCGACAGTCGACAGGGTGCTGAACGGACGGCTGCCAGTGCGTGAGGAAACGGCGCGGCGGGTGTATGAGGCTGCCAACAGCATCGGATACCATGCGGCCGGTTTGATCCGCCAGCGTATGCGGCAGGAATTGCCTGAATACCGCTTGGGCTTTCTCTTGCAGAAACCCGGACATTATTTCTATCAGGAGTTCGCGCGGGAGATCGAGAATGCTGTCAGTCAAGCCTCGCATTTCCGCGGCGTTCCTGCGATAGAGTTTTGCGCATCACAAGCGCCGGACGAGATTGTCGCCAAGCTGAAATCGCTGGCGGGACGCTGCCGTTCCATCGGCCTGGTCGCGCCAGACCACCCGTCGATCACCGCCGCTGTCGATGAATTGAAGGCAAAGAATATCCCGGTTTTTTCGCTGCTTTCAGACCATGCCGCTGGAATTCGCGAAGGCTATGTCGGCGTCAACAACCGCAAGGTAGGGCGCACGGCGGCCTGGATGATCACGAAAGCCGCCAAAAGGCCCGGAAAAGTAGCGATATTCGTCGGAAGTCATCGCTTTCATGGGCATGAACTGCGCGAAATCGGTTTTCGTGCCTTCTTCCGTGAAGAGGCGCCGGAGTTCACCGTGCTCGACACGATGGTCAATCTGGAGACGCGACAGATCACCAATGAGGCGATGTCGGAGTTGCTGCGCCGCCATCCGGACCTTGCCGGCTGCTATGTGGCTGGCGGTGGAATGGAAGGCGCGATCAGTGCGATTCGCGAGGCGCAATTGGAACAGTCTCCGGTGATGATCGTCAATGAAATCACCCCGGAATCGCGGGCAGCGCTGGCCGACAAAATCGTCACCATGGTCATCGCAACTCCCTTGCCAAGGCTCTGCAGGGAACTCACGGAGCTCATGGGTCACGCCATCGAAAGCGGCGCGGCCAACGCTCCGGGCCAGACCTTTTTGCCGTTCGATATCTACCTTCCAGAGAACATCTGAGCGGCATTTACACGCGGCTACAACCAAATTGCCCGCGCCGGTTGAAATTCCTGCGCCGGAATCGAGGATTCATGTTCCATTTTCGCATGTTCTTGCGCCAGATCCAGACATTCTTGCGTAAAAGCCGCGCCGGATCCCGCAAACCCAGTTCTCTTTTTCTCACGCATCGGAATCTATCAGAAATGATAGTTTTTTAGCCAGAACGGCAATTGACGGAATAGCGGCTCCGACAGATGGTTGCGCCACCGCCGCGACTTTCCAAACGGGCTCTTGGCAACCCATGGGCGCAGGCCGCTTCAAGTACCACCGGGAGTATGATTCAGATGAGCGATACGATTTCTCACCCCGTCTTTGCGATCAACCATATCGCCGCGCCGAATATGACACCGGCGGAATTCTTCCAGCTGGCGAAGTCGCTCGGCCTCAGCGATGTGGAGATCCGCAACGACCTCGGCGGCAATGCTATCGTCGACGGAACGCCGGCGGCAGAGGTCCGGGCAATGGCTGAATCGGCAGGCGTTCGCATCGCTACGATCAATGCGCTGCAGCGCTTCAACGAATGGACGCCGGAGCGCGAACGGGAGGCGGTCGAGCTTGCCGATTATGCGCGCGATGCGGGTGCGACGGCACTGGTCCTTGTCCCGGTCAATGATGGTTCCGGCCAGACAGATGGCGAGCGTCAGGCAAACCTGCGCACCGCATTGACGGCACTGAAGCCTATCCTTGAACAGCGCGGTCTCATGGGTTTCGTCGAACCGCTCGGCTTCGAGATCTGTTCGCTGCGTTCAAAGCGCGAGGCGGTGGAAGCGATCGAGGCAGTCGGCGGCCGGGACCGGTTCAAACTCGTGCATGACACATTCCATCACCACCTTGCCGGCGAACCCGAGTTGTTTCCGGCGATGACCGGCATGGTTCATATTTCAGGGGTTGCCGACCCTGATCTTGCGGTTGGCGAAATGCGCGATCCGCACCGGGTACTGGTCGACGAGGATGACCGGCTTGGCAACGTTCGGCAGATGCGCGAATTGATCGACCAGGGCTATACCGGCCTGTTTTCATTCGAACCGTTCGCACGGGAAGTGCAGGAACTGGAAAACCCGTCCGAAGCGCTGGCCTCCAGCATGGATACGATCAAGGCCGGGTTGATTTAAGTGGCAACGTATTTCCCGTAACACCGTAGAGATATCCGGTGGACAGTTACATCGACGTCCCACAACTAATCAATTCGAATTACGACACTTGACCGGTTGTATTCACGGATGTTTACGTCGTGTTGTAATGTGTTATTTGGGGGAAACAAAAATAATGAAAATAGCTCTCGCAGCCATTCTGCTCCTACTTTGTGCACCTGCGGCATCATTCGCTGGTTCATGTGACCATTCTTGGCAGACTGCAAGTGACGGTTCGTCGTGTGGTGGTCGGTCCGCGGATTCGCGTCCAGGCGGCGGCTGATTCCAAAGAGGAGCGGTAGCTCGCTCCTCTCATCTCCCGATCTCATGTGTTTATCGGCATATTTTTGGGATAGGCGGGATTTCTCCGATTAGAACGCGTGTTGCCCATTCGTGAATATCAGTTCTCCTGGATCGACACGCCGCCCTCTCCGATTTTCAGTTCGACGCCTGCGGGCTTTGTTTCCTCCCGGTAGGCGTAGATACCGAGACCGATAACAGCGACGAGAAGTGCTCCAATAATCAGATACAGGCCATTGCGATTCACTATTTGATCCTTTTTGTGTTGGATGGAAGGGTTAATTGGACTGATCCAGCGCATGTGGAGCAGGTTGGCCGGGTGTTTGATCGCCGGCCGGGTATAGCCAAACGAATGCCGCGACCGCCAGGACGATAATAACAGCCGTCGATATCCATGTTTGAACGCGCATGTGATTGTCTCCGGTTACGGAGTTAAACCGCGTGCCGCCCAGAAGGTTCCGCAATCAGACTGCACAGCAGTGCAACCTGAAGCCTCTCATTAATTGGTCTATAGCTCTCAAATCCCGCTTGACGCTCCTTGCATAAAATGGAATAAATATTTCAGAAGCTGGGCATAACGGTCCGTATATTCCGTAATGGGTGTTCAGATTAGATTTGCGCGCAAACGCCGCGCACGCTTCATATCAAGATATTGCCAGCCAGGGACAAGGTGGGTTGGCAGGATCGGGGTATGAAGGGTTCCGGATTAAAACAGGTGCAGCCGGGGCACCATTTGTGGAGGAGAAGACATGAAAAAGTTTTTGCTTGGAGTGGCTGTTTCAGCATTGATGGCTGGTTCGGCTTCGGCCGCGAATATTGGCGTCTCGATGGCGAAGTTCGACGATAACTTCCTGACCGTCCTGCGCAATGGCATGCAGGACTATGCCAAGACGCTTGATGGCGTGAACCTGCAGGTCGAGGACGCGCAGAACGACGTTGCCAAACAGCAGAGCCAGATCCAGAATTTCATCGCTTCGAAGGTTGATGCGATCATCGTCAATCCGGTCGACACGGACGCTACCGGCGCCATGTCGAAGATTGCCGCCGATGCGGGCATCCCGTTGGTCTATGTCAACCGCGAGCCGGCAAATGTCGACAGCTTGCCGGAGAAGCAGGCTTTCGTTGCTTCGAACGAAGTTGAATCCGGTACGCTGGAAACCAAGGAAGTCTGCCGCCTGCTCAAGGGCAAGGGCAAGATCGTCGTGATGATGGGCGAACTCTCCAATCAGGCCGCCCGCCAGCGCACCAAGGACGTGCATGATGTGATTGCAACCGACGAGTGCAAGGGGCTTCAAATCGTCGAAGAACAGACCGCCAACTGGTCGCGCACCGAAGGCTCCGACCTGATGACGAACTGGCTTTCGGCTGGTCTCGAATTCGATGCGGTCGTCTCCAACAATGACGAAATGGCCATCGGTGCGATCCAGGCCCTGAAGGCTGCGGGCCGCTCGATGGACAGCGTCGTTATCGGCGGCGTCGATGCCACACAGGACGCGCTTGCCGCCATGGCTGCCGGCGACCTCGATGTGACAGTTTTCCAGAACGCTGCCGGTCAGGGCAAGGGTTCGGTCGATGCGGCGCTGAAGCTCTCCAAGGGCGAAAAGGTCGAGACCAAGGTCTATGTGCCGTTCGAACTGGTGACGCCGGAGAACCTGTCGAAGTATCAGAAGTCTAATTGAGGAGACCTTTGCCAATCCACCCTGACGGGCATCTGATGCGATTTTGCTGCGCTTCCGGTGCTCATGGACGAAATAGTCCACTGCGCTCCGGTTCTCGAAAACCGCACCACCTGCCTCGTCAGGCTGAATTCTCAAAAGGCCTCCACCGCGCTTAACTTTTAACCGGAACGCGTCAATCTGCTGCGTTCCGGTGTATGATAGAGCCTCTCTGGGAGGAGATGATCATGGCAGTCAGTCCCTCGACCATGGCAGCGGTGCGCGCCAGTGGCGCCGTACCGCAATCGGAATATCTCTTGAACGTCGAAAACATCCGCAAGGAATTTCCTGGCGTTCTGGCGCTGGACAATGTGCAGTTCCGGCTCAAGCGCGGCACGGTTCATGCGCTGATGGGCGAGAACGGCGCCGGTAAATCCACGCTGATGAAGATCCTTGCTGGAATATATATTCCAGATCAGGGCGAGGTTCATCTGAAAGGCCTGCCGATCCGCCTGAAATCCCCGCTCGATGCGCTGGAAAATGGTATCGCCATGATCCACCAGGAGCTCAACCTGATGCCATTCATGACCGTCGCGGAAAATATCTGGATCCGGCGCGAACCGAAGAACGGCTTCGGCTTCGTCGACCACGGCAAGATGTACGATATGACCGCAGACCTGTTCGAGCGGCTGAATATCAAACTCGATCCGGAAAGCCAGGTGCGGGATTTGAGCGTCGCCAACCGGCAGATGGTGGAGATCGCCAAGGCGGTTTCATACGAATCCGATGTCCTGATCATGGATGAGCCGACGTCGGCGCTGACCGAGCGCGAGGTGGCGCATCTGTTCGAGATTATCCGTAGTCTGCGCGAGCAGGGCATCGGCATCGTCTATATCACCCACAAGATGAACGAGCTTTTCGAGATCGCGGACGAGTTCTCGGTGTTCCGTGACGGGCGCTATATCGGCACGCATCTTTCCACCGATGTGACGCGCGACGACATCATCAAGATGATGGTCGGCCGCGAGATCACGCAGATGTTTCCGAAAGAAGAGGTGCCGATCGGCGATGTGGTGCTTTCGGTAAAAGACCTCTCGCTGAAGAACGTTTTCCACAATGTGTCGTTCGACGTGCGTGCGGGCGAAATCCTCGGCGTTGCCGGACTGGTCGGTTCTGGCCGCTCGAACGTTGCCGAGACGATTTTCGGCGTGACACCGGCGACGAGCGGAACCATCGAGATCAAAGGCGAGGTGGTCAAGATGACTTCGCCGACGCAGGCCATCAGCCACGGCATGGCTTTTATCACCGAGGACCGCAAGGAAACGGGCTGCCTGCTTATTCTCGACGTCCTTGAAAACATGCAGATCGCGGTGCTGCAGGACCGTTTCGTCAAGTATGGGTTTGTCCAGGAAAAGGGCATCACCGCGGCGTGCACCAAGATGAGCGATACGTTGCGGGTCAAGACCCCGAACATGGAGGAAAGGGTCGAGAACCTTTCCGGCGGTAACCAGCAGAAAGTATTGATCGGCCGGTGGCTCTTGACCAATCCGAAGATACTCATTCTCGACGAACCGACACGCGGCATCGATGTCGGCGCCAAGGCGGAGATTCACCGCCTCGTATCGCAACTCGCGAAACAGGGCGTCGCGGTGATCATGATCTCGTCGGAAATGCCGGAAGTGCTCGGCATGAGCGATCGGGTCATGGTGATGCACGAGGGCCGGGTTACCGGTTTTCTCGATCGTGCCGAAGCCACGCAGGTGAAGGTGATGGAGCTCGCTTCCAAGTGAAAAACCATTCGATAATTCCTCCTGTACGCTACGCTTGGGCTCTTAAGTACCACTCCAGTTGTTGCGCCGGGACGAATTCTCAAAAGGCATTTGAGCCCACCTCGAATTATCGGGAGGATTAATAATGACAAGCGAACCAGTAACCGCCAAGGCGACAACACCGGCACTCGGGCGCAAACACCGCCGGCGTATGCCACCCGAGGTCAATATCCTTTTGGTGCTGATCGGTATCGCGCTGGTTTTCGAAATACTCGGCTGGATTTTTGCCGGACAGAGCTTCCTGATGAATGTGCAGCGCCTGCGGATCATCATCCTGCAGGTCTCGGTCATCGGCATCATTGCAGTGGGCGTGACGCAGGTGATCATCACCGGCGGTATCGACCTTTCCTCCGGCTCGGTCGTTGGTGCAACCGCGATGATTGCGGCGAGTTTCGCGCAGGCCTCCACCTGGGCGCGGCCGGTCTATCCCGCCTTGACGGACCTGCCGTTTTTCATTCCGATCGGTATTGGACTTGGCATCGGCCTTCTCGCCGGTATCATTAATGGCTGGCTGATCGCCTATACAAAGATACCGCCGTTCATCGCCACGCTCGGCATGATGGTGTCGGCGCGCGGCATAGCAAAATGGTACACCAAGGGCTCGCCGGTTTCAGGCCTGACTGACCAGTTCAACTTCATCGGCACGAGCATCTGGCCTGTGGTCGTGTTTCTCGTCGTGGCGCTCGTTTTCCACATCGCCTTGCGCTACACGCGGTATGGCAAGTTCACCTACGCCATCGGCGCCAATGTGCAGGCGGCGCGGGTTTCCGGCATCAATGTCGAGAAACATCTCATCAAGGTGTACGCCATTGCCGGATTGCTGGCTGGACTTGCCGGCATTGTTACCGCTGCCCGGGCACAGACTGCGCAGGCCGGCATGGGCGTCAATTATGAACTCGACGCAATCGCGGCGGCCGTCATCGGCGGCACCTCGCTCGCCGGCGGCGTCGGGCGCATTACCGGCACGGTGATCGGCGCGATCATCCTTGGCATCATGATCTCCGGCTTTACGTTCCTGCGGGTCGATGCTTATTACCAGGAAATCATCAAGGGCGTGATCATCGTTGCCGCAGTTATCGTCGATGTATATCGCCAGAAGAAGAGAAAAATTTAGCAGTGCTCCCGGGGCTAGCCAGATTTGCATGACCATGTGCGTGGTTCGACAGGCTCACCATGAGGGGACTTGAGTGTTGCAGGGGGCGCTAAGAAAGAAAGGTTGCGGCTGTAATGGCCAACATTCAAAGCCTTGGCTCCCCTGCAATCAACTCACCTCCCTCATGGTGAGCCCCGTCGAACCACGTACAATGGAGTTGCTGGCCAAATCGATCAATAACGCCCGGGATACTTCCGGGCTTCTTTAATGAGGTAAGAAATGACTGTACGTTTTGGTCTGCTCGGTGCAGGCCGTATCGGCAAGGTTCACGCGAAAGCGGTGACGTCGAACCCAGAGGCGAAGCTCGTCGCCGTCGCCGATGCCTTTGAACAGGCCGCCAAGGATCTTTCCGCTGCGCATGGCTGTGAAATCCGCACCATCGACGAGATCGAGAAAGCCTCGGATATCGATGCCGTCATCATCTGTACGCCGACCGATACGCACGCGGACCTGATCGAACGCTTCGCCCGGGCCGGCAAGGCGATCTTCTGCGAGAAGCCGATCGACCTCGATGTGAAGCGTGTCGAAGAATGCCTTGCGGTGGTGCGTGAAACGGGCGCTACGCTGATGGTCGGGTTTAACCGCCGTTTCGATCCGCATTTCGCTGCGGTACGCAAGGCGATCGACGATGGTCAGATCGGTGACGTGGAGATGGTGACGATCACTTCGCGGGACCCGGGTGCGCCGCCTGCGGAATATATAAGCCGTTCCGGTGGCATTTTCCGCGACATGACCATCCATGATTTCGACATGGCGCGGTTTCTCCTCGGCGAAGATCCGGTTGCTGTCACCGCGCATGCCTCAGTGCTGGTCGACAAGAAGATTGGCGAGCTTGGCGATTACGATAGCGTCAGCGTGATCCTGTCGACGGCGTCTGGCAAGCAGTGCGTGATCTCCAATTCACGCCGCGCGACCTATGGCTATGACCAGCGCATCGAAGTGCATGGCTCAAAGGGCATGGTCGCGGCGGAAAACCAGCGGCCAGTGTCGATCGAGATCGCCAACGGTAGCGGCTATACCCGCCCGCCGCTGCACGATTTCTTCATGACACGCTATACGGAGGCATACGCCAATGAGATCGCCGCATTTATCAGCGCGATTGCGAAGGGCACGAAGGCGGCGCCGAGCGGCGAAGACGGGCTGATAGCGCTGGCGCTTGCCGACGCAGCGGTGAGGTCGGTGAAGGAAGGCAAGACAATCAGGGTTTAAACAAGCGTGAGGGGTGCGTGCCGACCACGCATCCCTCACGCGGCTCTTGGCTCGATGGTCGCTAAATCGCCGTCTATTTCCCGACGTTTTTGCAAAAGGTCAAAGTCGGATTGCAGTCCCAAAAAATAACCCTCCGAGATGCCGAAATAGCGCGCGAGTCGAAGATCGGTGTCGGCAGTGACGTCTCGTTTGCCCAATACGATCTCATTGATGCGTCGTGGCGGAACGTGAACCGCACGGGCAAGGCCATTCTGGCTAAGGGCCAAGGGTTTCAAGAATTCTTCCAACAGTATTTCGCCAGGATGCGGATTCGGCAGCCAATTTTTGTTAGTCATGGTAATCGATGATTTTGACATCTCTTGCGCCTCCTTCCTGCCAAACGAAACAAATGCGCCACTGATCGTTTATCCTGATCGAATGCCGTCCTGCCAAATTGCCCTTAAGCGCTTCAAGACGGTTACCGGGTGGAATCCGGAGATCCTCCACTACCCGTGCCTGATTTAAAAGACGCAATTTTCGCAAGGCCACCGCCTGAATATCAGATGGCAATTTTCGACTTCTAACACCGGAGCAGATCAACTGCGTTTCACGATCGGCAAAGTTTTGAATCATGACTTGAGAATAAATTATATACCACTATAACGCAACGCGTCATAGGGGTTGTCGTTGGTTGCATTGAAAAAATTACCGCACATCCACCCAGCGCTGCTCCTGATACGAACGCGCCATCGCATGCACGGTGCGCTCGATTTCGAGGCCGTCGGCGAATTCGATCAGGTGGGCGGGCTGGCCATTGATGCGCTTAATCAACTCGCGGCACTCGATGATCTTCAGGTCGTTGAAACCGAGGCCATGGCCGGGAGCCGGGATAAACTGCCCATAGGGCTCATGATGCGGCGCCGTAAGAATGGTGCGGTAGCCCTGTTCGGTGGCGCGGTCGGCGGTGACGTAAAGCTGGAACTCGTTGGCGCGTTCCTGATCGAACAGGATAGAGCCCTTCGAGCCGAATACCTGCAACGCAATGCGCCCCTTGCGGCCCCAGGCGGAGCGATTGGCCTGCAAGGTGCCGGCAACGCCGTTTTCCATATGCATGAGAACGCTGGCGCTGTCGTAGGTTTCGACCGTGCGGTCCGTGCCATTCGCGGTCTTGCGGGTGGCGTAGGGCTTCGACATATCGCACATGACGCGGGAAACCCGGCCAAACAATGTGAACAGCAGCGACAGGGGATGGACGGCAAAATCGTCGAGCGCGCCATAGCCGGAGGTGGCCTCGTGCTTCCAGTTGAAGAGGGCATCGGGATCGGCCATGAAGTCCTCATCCATCTCGATGCGCAAATGGTTGATGTCGCCGATGATCTTCTCGGCAAGCAGCTTGCGGATATGGCGGATGGCCGGACCCTGGATGTAGTTGTAGCCAAGGGCTGCTACTTTGCCCGACTGTTTCGCCGCGGCGAGCATGGCTTCCGCGTCGCTGAATGTTGGCGCCATGGGCTTCTCGCACCAGACATGCTTACCGGCTTTCAGTGCTGCAATCGCCATTTCCGGATGAAACTGGTTGGGGGTGGTGATGGAGACCAGATCGACCGCTGGATCGTCGATGACGGCACGCCAATCGCCCGAGGCTTTCTGGAAACCGAACTCATTGGCGCGGCGCACGGCCAGTTCTGTGTTGGCTTCGCCAAGATGCACAAGCCGTACCGCCGGCACATCGCCAAAGACGGCGCGAACCGAATTCCACGCCAGTGCATGGCATTTTCCCATAAAGCCCGTTCCGATCAGTCCTACGCCCAGCATCGCTTGCTCCCATCGCTTGCAGTTTCCGATTGAAATAATCTATAACAAGAAAAAATGGAATAACTGATCCGTCCTGATATAAATATTTTGCTCAGGCAAGGGGCAGCAACCGGGAAACGATTCGGGATGGAAAGCATGGACAATGAAATGTCGTTACCGCGGGATTTCGATGCATTGCGCACGATGATCCTCGACCGTCGCGAGATGCTGCCGAAGCGTCTGGCGCAGATCGCTGCCTATGCCTTAAGCAATCCCGACGAGATCGCCTTCGGCACGGCGGCGAGCATCGCCCAGACGGCCGGTGTTCAACCATCGACGTTGATCCGCTTTGCCCAGCATCTCGGTTTCGATGGTTTCACGAGCCTGCAATCGGTATTCCGGGAACGGTTGCGCGAGCGGCAGGTTTCCTATGAGGAGCGGCTGTCAGCGCTACGCGGCGATACGCACGGCCTTTCCAAGAACCGCGTCATCCTCAACGGATTTCTGACCGCGGCTAGCCATTCAATCGAGACGATTTCGCATAATGTCGAAGAGGATGTGTTGGCCAGCGCTGTGGATATCCTGGCGCGAGCAGACACGATCTATCTGCTGGCGCGTCGTCGTTCCTATCCGATCACCGCCTATATGGCCTACGCCTTCGGCAAGCTGAAAATCCGCAACCAGTTGATCGAATCGACAGCTGGTATCGATCCGGAAATTCTTTCCTTTGCCCAGCCGACCGACGCCGCCATCGCCATCAGCTTTTCACCTTATGCGTCAGCGACAATCGAGCACGCGGCGGCGCTGGCAGCACGCAATGTGCCAGTCGTCGCCATTACCGATAGCGCGTTTTCGCCGCTCGCCCAGTCTGCCAAGGTGTGGTTCGAAGCGGCGGAAGGGGATTTCTCCGGGTTCCGGTCACTATCGGGAACGATGGCACTCGCCATGGCGCTGACGGTCAGTGTGGCGGAGAAGCGGCGGAGTGTTTAGGTTAGAAAACTTGAAGCCCGAGGCGTTCGGTCATCGGATTGAAGTCGCGGTCATGATGGAGAAGCTGGTGCCCGCCTTCAATGCAAAAGGTGGCAATGACAACGTCAATGGACTTGCGAATGGTTATACCGTGCCGACGCAGATGCCGATAATTGCGCGCGGCTTGAACTGCCGTGTCGGCAGACAACATGGTTTGGACGCCGAATTGCCGCAAGCCCCTCTCAAGCCGTCCAGCCTCAGCTTCGCTGCGGGCACCCTGTAGCAGCTCTAGAAGAATAAGGTCGCCCACAATCACTGTCTCGACCTCAATCAGCGCTCTGAAGCGCCTTACAGGTTCGATATCGATATTGCGATAGTGGGCGATCCAGACCGAACTGTCGACGACGATCATTTATCCAAACGACCATCATCGTCCCAAAAACGGCCTTCTCGCATTTCATCGAGATTGCCTTCCCAGCCGATGCCGGCGAGATCATCGATGACCTTTTTCAGATCATGTCTTTTCACGAGTATGCGCAAGGCTTCCTCGACCGTTGCCTTCTTGGTGGAAAGTCCTGTCACTTTCATGGCCTTGGTAAGCAATTCATCGTCCAGGTCGATATTGGTACGCATGGTAGCTCCGATGTGTATGGTTCTTCCAAAATATACACATCGCATCGGGCATTTTCAACACCACTGGGTCTCGTCAAATAGTAGAATATGAAAAAGAACAGACATTCCATATTGACGATTCGATAGAATTATTATTTCATATAGGAAAATTTCCTGGCCTGTGTGGGCCGGGGTTTATCAGTCTATCGGGAGGATATCATGGACAGAGCTGATACGGGCCACGCGCTCGATGTCATTACCATCGGCCGCTCGTCCGTCGATCTCTACGGTCAGCAGATCGGCTCCCGGCTCGAGGATATTACTTCCTTCGCCAAGTCGGTCGGTGGATGCCCTGCCAATATAGCGATCGGTACGGCGCGGCTCGGCCTGCGCTCGGCGCTATTGTCCCGCGTGGGCGACGAGCAGATCGGCCGGTATATACGCGAGCAGATGGTGCGCGAAGGCGTCGCGACGAACGGAATCATCACAGATGCGGAGCGGCTGTCGGCCCTCGTTATCCTCTCGGTCGAGAACGACAAGAGCTTCCCACTGATATTCTACCGCGAGAACTGCGCCGACATGGCGCTTGATGAGGGCGATGTCGATCCTGAATTCATCCGTTCGGCGCGCGCCGTCGTCGTTACCGGCACGCATTTTTCCAAGCCAAAGCCCGATGCGGCGCAACGCAAGGCCATCCGCTTGATGAAAGAAGCGGGTGGGAAGGTTGTATTCGATATCGACTACCGGCCCAATTTGTGGGGTCTCGCAGGGCACGGCGAGGGCGATAGCCGTTATATCGCCTCCGATGCGGTGTCGAGCCATCTGAAGACCGTCCTTGCCGATTGCGATCTGATCGTCGGTACGGAAGAGGAAGTGCTGATCGCGTCAGGCGAGGAGGATCTTCTCAGCGCGCTGAAGACCATTCGGTCGCTGTCGAGCGGGACGATCGTTCTGAAGCGCGGGCCGATGGGCTGCATCGTTTACGAAGGCGCGATCTCCGACGATCTCGAGGATGGCGTCGTCGGCAAGGGCTTTCCGATCGAGGTGTTCAACGTCCTCGGCGCGGGAGATGCTTTCATGTCGGGCTTTCTGCGCGGCTGGCTTGGCGGCGAGTCATTGGCGACCTCCGCTACATGGGCCAACGCATGCGGCGCCTTCGCGGTGTCGCGCCTTCTCTGCGCACCCGAGATTCCGACCTTCGAAGAACTGCAATATTTCCTCAAGCATGGCAGCAAATTTCACGCCCTGCGCAAGGACGAGGCAATCAACCACGTGCACTGGGCAACGACGCGGCGGCGCGAGATACCGTCGATGATGACCTTCGCCATCGATCACCGTGTGCAGTTGGAAGATCTTGCGCAAAAGGTCGGTGCCGATGATGCCAAAATCCGCGCATTCAAGGAGCTGGCGGTAAAGGCGGCGGCAAAGGTTGCGGCTGGCCGTGGCGGCTACGGCATGCTGCTTGACGAGAAGTTTGGGCGCGAGGCGATGTTCGAGTTCGCGCGTCATAATTTCGACTGGCTCGGACGGCCCGTGGAACTGCCGGGCTCGCGCCCGCTGCGTTTCGAGTTTTCGCAGGATATCGGCTCGCAGCTGGCGGAATGGCCGGTGGACCATTGCATTAAGTGTCTGTGCTTCTACCACCCGGACGATCCTGCCGATCTGAAGCTGGAACAGCAGCAGAAGTTGCGCACGCTTTTCGAAGCAGCGCGCAAGGTCGGACGCGAGCTGCTGATCGAAATCATCGCCGGCAAACACGGCAAACTCGACGACAACACCATTCCGCGAGCACTGGAAGAACTCTATACGCTGGGTATCAAACCGGACTGGTGGAAGCTCGAGCCGCAGGCCTCGGCGACGGCCTGGAAAAACATCGAGGCAGTGATCGAAAAGCACGATCCCTGGTGCCGCGGTGTCGTGCTGCTTGGGTTGGAAGCGCCGCATGACGAGCTTGAGGCAGCGTTTGCCGCAACCGCTGGGGCACCCATTGTCAAGGGCTTTGCCGTCGGCCGGACATTGTTCATGGACGCGGCGGAAGGCTGGCTGTCAGGGAAGCTCTCGGATGAGGCTGCGATCGACGACATGGCCGATCGTTTCGAGAAATTGACCAAGGCCTGGCTTGCCAGCCGCAACAAACAAGCGGCATAGGAAGATCTGGCAATGCAGAATTTCTACATGTGTAATAACCGTGCAGAAGGCATCACCTCTTTACCCTCCCCCTTGTGGGGAGGGAAGGACCGGAGGTCCAGGGAGGGGTCTCTCTTGGACCTATCGAAGAAAGACCCCTCCCTGCTGCTTCGCAGCCTCCCTCCCCACAAGGGGGAGGGTAACCGGCGGCAGCATCGGAGCCTTTTAGTGGCGTTGGGAGGAGACTGACATGACGAAGACAATACGCCTGACCATGGCACAGGCCCTGACGCGATTTCTAAGCCAGCAGATGACGGTGATCGACGACAAGAAAGTACCTGTCTTTGCGGGCGTCTGGGCTATCTTCGGCCATGGCAATGTCGCGGGCCTCGGCGAGGCGCTGTATCAGGTGCGGGAAGAACTGCCCACCTATCGCGCCCATAACGAGCAAGCGATGGCCCATGCCGCCATCGCGTTTGCCAAGGCGACTTTCCGACGCCGCATGATGGCGGTGACGAGTTCCGTTGGGCCCGGTGCAACGAACATGGTGACGGCTGCCGCGCTGGCGCATGTCAACCGCCTGCCGCTGCTTCTCCTGCCGGGCGATGTCTTCGCCAACCGTGTTCCGGATCCTGTGCTGCAGCAGGTGGAATCTTTTGGCGATGGTACCGTCTCGGCTAATGACTGCTTCCGCCCGGTTTCGCGCTATTTCGACCGCATCACGCGGCCCGAACAGATCATCCCTGCGCTGCAACGAACGATGACCGTGCTCACCGACCCTGCCGAATGCGGGCCGGTCACGCTCGCCCTGTGCCAGGATGTGCAGGCCGAAGCCTATGACTATCCGGAAAGCTTCTTCGAGGAGCGGCTTTGGGCACCGAGACGCCCGCGGCCCGATGTCGGCGAGCTCGCCGCCGCAATCGGCGCGCTGCGTTCGGCCAAAAAGCCGCTGGTGATCGCCGGCGGCGGTGTCATCTATTCCGAAGCCTCCCGCGAACTCGCCGATTTCGTCGAGGCGGCCGGCATTCCGGTCTGCGAGACCCAGGGCGGCAAATCTTCGCTGCCGGACAGGCACCCGCTCAACATGGCGGCTGTCGGCGTCACCGGGACGTCAGCAGCCAACCGGCTGGCGCAGGAGGCCGATGTCATCCTCGCGGTCGGAACGCGGCTCCAGGACTTCACCACCGGCTCGTGGGCACTGTTCCAGAATACCGAGAAGACCTTTATCGGCCTCAACATCCAGCCGTTCGATGCGGCCAAGCACCGGGCGTTGCCGCTGGTGGGTGACGCACGGGAGGGCCTGGTCGAACTTGCCGCCGGGCTCAAGAACTATCGCGCTCCGAAAGGTTGGACCGAGAAAGCCGAAAATGGCAAGGCGGAATGGCAGAGAGCTGCGGCAAAGGTCACAGGCCCGACAAATGTATCGCTGCCTTCTGACGCGCAGGTCATCGGTGCCGTTCAACGAACCATGGGCAGCGAAGCCACTGTCCTGCACGCGGCTGGCGGTCTGCCGGGCGAAATGCACAAGTTGTGGCAGGCGGGCGCTCCGGGATCGTACCATGCCGAATACGGCTTCTCCTGCATGGGTTATGAGATTGCGGGTGGGCTCGGTGCCAAGATGGCCAAGCCCGACGATGAGGTCGTGGTCATGATTGGCGACGGATCCTATCTGATGCTGAATTCGGAGATCGCCACATCGGTGATGCTCGGCCAGAAGATCAACATCGTACTGCTCGACAATCGCGGCTATGGCTGCATCAACCGGCTGCAGATGGGCACAGGCGGGGCGAACTTCAACAATCTCCTGAAGGACGCCAAGCACGAGGTCTTGCCGGAGATAGACTTCGCTGCACACGCCCGCAGCCTTGGGGCGATATCCGAGAAGGTGAGCTCCATTGCCGACATGGAGAGCGCTTTGGAGCGAGCCAAACGGAATGACCGAACGACGGTCATCGTCATCGATACCGACCCCCTGATATCCACCGAGGAGGGTGGATTCTGGTGGGATGTCGCTGTGCCTGAGGTCAGCCAGCGCAGCGAGGTCAATACCAAGCGCAAGGAATATGAGGAAGCGATCAAGCTGAGGTCGGCCGGGAACTGAATGTCGTGACAAATTGATCACCCCCTCTGGCCAGAGGGGGTGACGGGTTATAGAGCGAGGATGACTGCCTGGTTCTCGACTGGCAAAAACAAAACCTCAATTCGGAATGGAGAATGACGTGAAGGCAAAACTGGGCATGTCCCCGATCGCATGGTGGAACGATGATCTTGCGGAGCTCAGTGACGACGTCTCGCTGGAGGAGTGCCTTCGCCAATCGCGTTCTGCGGGCTTTACCGGCATGGAAATGGGCCGCCGATTTCCCAACGATCCGGATGTGATGCTGCCGATCCTGCGGGAGGCGGATGTTACGCTGTGTGGCGGCTGGTTCTCAGGCACGCTGGTTGACGAGGATCTGGCGAAGAACAAGGAACGCATCCAGCCGATGATCGACCTTTTCAAGGCCGTGAATGCGCCCTGCATCGTCTATGGCGAGGTCGGTCGCTCGATCCAGGGCGATCGGTCCAAGCCCTTGGCTACCAAACCGAAACTCGGCGACGAGGAGATGAAGGCCTATGCTCGCAAGGTCACCGAGTTCGGTGAATGGTGCGCACAACAGGGCATGCCGCTCTCCTACCATCACCACATGGCGGCAGTCGTCGAAACCGAACCGGAGCTCGACGCCTTCATGAAATATTCCGGCGAGGGTATTCCGCTCCTGCTGGATGCCGGCCATCTGGCCTTCGCCGGCGGCGATGTACTGCGTGCAATCGACAATCATCACCGGCGGATCAACCACGTGCATGTCAAGGATGTCCGCATGCCGGTGATCGACGGTCTGGACCGCTCGAGGCAGTCCTTCCTCGACGCGGTTGCCCTCGGCGCCTTCACCGTACCGGGTGACGGCTCGCTGGATTTCGGTGCAATCGTCCAGAAGTTTGCCGATTACGGCTATGAAGGCTGGTTCGTGGTCGAGGCCGAACAGGATCCGAAGAAAAATCCACCGCTCAAGATGGCGCAAGTCGGGTATAAGGAACTGATGCGGGTCATGACTGCCGCCGGGTATACGGTCGAGACTCAGGGCTTCCCCAAGGGTTGAAAAGTGGGTTCAACATGAACAAAGACAATAATCACCCCTGGTTTCGGCCGCTCTGGCGGCGCGTTGCCGTCGTGGCGTTCTGTATCGCGTGGTCGATCTTCGAGTTCGCAACCGGAACGCCATTCTGGGGCATCATCGTTTTGGCTTTCGCCGCCTACGGGATCTGGCAATTCTTCATCATCTTTGATGCTTCGGACCCCGTTAAGCCGGCGGAAACTGTCGCGCCGGAAGATGCTGGCACCGATAAGGAGTAAACCATGTCGAAACTGCTTTTGAAGGCAATGCAGGGCCGGGGCCATGTGGCTCATGTGACGCCTGAAACAGCGGGCTGGAGCTATGTCGGTTTCGATTTGCACAAGCTGGATGCCGGCCAGTCCGTTTGCGGAAAAACGGAAGACAAGGAAGTCTGCCTGGTCTTCGTGACGGGCAAAGGCAAGGTCACGGCCAATGGCGAGGACCTCGGTCTGCTCGGCAACCGCATGTCGCCCTTCGAAGGCAAGCCCTGGTCGGTGTATCTGCCGCAAGGGTCCGATTGGTGGGTATCTGCGGAGACCGACGTTGAGCTCGCCGTTTGTTCGGCGCCGGGTCTTGGCGGCGGATCGCCGGTGCGGGTGATTGCGCCGGATGGTCTTTCCCAGGAAACGCGCGGCAAGGGTACCAACACCCGCTACGTCACCAATATTCTGCCGGAGAACGAGCCGGCGGATTCACTGCTCGTCGTCGAGGTGATCACACCGGGCGGCCATACGTCGAGCTATCCGCCGCACAAGCACGACCAGGACAACCTTCCCGCAGAGTCCTACCTGGAAGAGACCTACTATCATCGCTTCAATCCTCGCCAGGGCTTTGGCTTTCAGCGGGTCTATACGGATGACCGCTCGCTGGATGAGGCCATGGCGATCGAGGACGGCGATGTCGTGATGGTGCCCAAGGGGTATCACCCCTGCGCCGCCTGCCACGGCTATGACCTCTATTATCTCAACGTCATGGCAGGGCCAAAGCGTACGTGGAAATTCCACAATGCGGTCGAGCATGAATGGCTCATGAAATGAGACCTTTGCCAATCCACCCTGATGGCCATCTGATGCGATTTTCTGTGCTTCCGGTGCTCATGGACCCAAATGTCCACTGCGCTCCGGTTCTCGAAAATCACTCCAGCTGACTCATCAGGCTGAATTCTAAAGAGGTCCCAATCCCCGTCCCGCAAGGCGAGGGCAAAAAGCTACCACCGCAGCACGAACCGCCCGGCAATCGCGCCGATCAGGCCGGGGATCAGAATGCCGAGCGTGTACCAGACCGCAATAAACGGCATGGCGCTTTCATCGCAATGGAATGAATAAACCAGTGAACCAATAGCGCCGGCGGCAAGACCTGCCGCAGCACCCGCCACGGTCAAACGCGTCGGCGCCAGCCCGCGCAGCACCCAGAACGCGCCGACCAGCAAGGGCAGCGACAGCATAACGATGTTGCGGGTACAAACGGCAATCGTATGGCCCTTCATCATCGCCATATGTTGATCTGGCGGTGTCATCGCCAGTTTCGCCATGGCAAGAACGATCATCACTACAATCGTCGCGGCCATCACGGCGAGACTGACCCGGATGCTACCGAGCGGATAGGCGATGCGCTTGACCGCCCACGTCCCAGCAACGGCGAGGATCAGCGTATAGGCGAACTTGGTCCAGAACATCATCGTTCCCGCCGCCGTCATCATATCGGGCCGCATGCCGAGCCAGAAGTACATGAGAGCGGACGAGACAACGAGGCTGATGCCGAGGCCGATCACGACCCGCCAAAAAACGGCCAGGCGCGATACCGGTTTCAACTCGCCGGTCAGGCGGGCGATCAGGTCATCGGTCGTCATCTGCCCGTCCTTTCAACTTCGCTGCAATCGCCTTGATTCCTCTGTGTATCCCTACTTTGACCGAAGCTTCCGAAAGTCCGGTGCTTTGCGCAACCTCGGCGATAGACTGGCCTTCGATCTTCGTCCTGTAGATCAGGTCCCGCGATTTTTCCGGCACCGATTGCAAGAGCCGCTCCACATCCATGCGATCGGCTGCGGCGTCGGACTGATCAACGGCGAACAGATCCTCCGCATCGTCGAGCGGAACCGTTGCGCGAATGCGGTTTCGCCTGAAATGATCGATCAGCTTGTAGCGTGCGATCGCATGCAGCCACGCTGTAAAAGGCCGGTCGGTCTCATATGTCGCGCGCCGTGTATGCAGCGACATCAAGGTTTCCTGCACCAGGTCGTCGGCGTCGCCTTTGTGGGCATCCGACAACCGGCGCAGGAAATAAAAGCGCAGATGCCTGGCAAGGTCATTCAGAAGAATGCCATAGCTCCGCGCATCGCCATCGAGGCTCGCGAGCATCAGTTCCTTCAATCGCGTTTCGACCGGATTCACTCCGTTCCATTCCTTATTCGCAAGAAGCGGACAAAGGTTACAGATGAGATGGAACGCGGCGGAACGTCAATCCTTGAAACAGGATTCCACCAAAGAATGATCACCAATCCGTGATCGCTGTAACCAAATCCTGCACCCCTTCGTATTCCCTGATGTGACCGGCACATGACCGCTCATCGCAGTTTTCAGGAGTTGAAGATGGGAATTCAGCCAAAGCGCTCTCATATGCTGTCCATCGCATTGACCGCCGCAACTGTCATGCTCGGTGCTGCCGGCGCTCATGCCGACACCTTGCGGCCGCTCACCGTCGTCGAGCTCTTCACCAGCCAAGGTTGCTCTTCCTGCCCGCCGGCAAACGCCAATCTGATCGAGCTCAGCAAGCGCCCGGGCATCCTTGCCCTGAGCTTTGGCGTGACATATTGGGACCGGCTCGGCTGGAAGGACATTTTTGCCAAGCCTGAGTACACGGACCGCCAGGAAGTCTATGAGACGCCGCTTGGCCGTGATGGACCTTTCACGCCGCAAATGGTGGTTAACGGGCGCGCCGACGTCGTCGGCAACAGGATTTCCGAAGTGGACCAGCTTATCAAGACGCAAGGGACTCTCAGCGCGCCGCGGCTGGAGTTGAACAATCGTTCCCTGACGATCGGCGCAGGTGAGGCGCCCGGCGGCAATGCCGATATCTGGCTCGTCACCTACAATGACCAGACCGTAAACGTGCCGGTCAGAAGCGGTGAAAATAGCGGCCACACGCTTCCCCATAAAAACGTCGTTCACAGCCTCACCAAAGTCGGAAGCTGGAGCGGCAAGCCGCAGACGGTGACTTTTCCCGCTACCAAGCCGGGATTGCGGACGGCCATTCTCGTACAGACACCGAATGGCGGGCCGATACTCGCCGCCGCTACCGAATAAATCAAGCATTCCTGGTGTTCCCAGGATCACGCGGATGTCAAAGGGCATCTGAAACTCGAAGACACTTGCATTCGTGTCTCATTCAAACCAAGGGAGAACATCCATGAACATTCTCACACGCAGCATCGCGCTTTCGGCTTTCGTTTTGACAACAGCATTTGCTGGAGCCAGCATCGCCCAGGCCGAAGACGCCATGAAGCCCATGAACAAGGCTGACTGCATGAAACATGCCGGCATGGAAAAAGACGCCATGAAGAAGGATTCCATGATGAAGGAATGCGACACAATGGCGATGAAAAAGGATACAATGACGAAGAGCACCATGACGAAAAAGGATGCGATGAAGCCTGATGCCATGGGCACGATGGCTCCGAAGAAGAAGACGACAAACTAATATTTGATTGGGTTGTGCGTGGTTCGCCGTTCTACAAGCGGCAAGCTCGTCAAGGGTGAACCACGTACAACCAATTTCCAGTACCATGGAGGCTCGAATGGCAAGCGTCACATCAGGTGTTACCGACACCGCCAAGCCGAAGAAGGTTTTGTTCTACCGTCATTCCGTGGCGGTGCGCATCACCCACTGGCTGAACGTCTTGTGCCTGAGCTTCCTTCTGATGAGCGGCCTGCAAATCTTCAACGCCCATCCAAATCTTTACTGGGGCCAATACGGCGCCGATGCGCTTCCCGACCCTTCGTTCATTTCCATCGGTGCTGTCGAGGATGGCAATACGATCAAGGGCGTGACACGCATCGGTTCGCTTTCAGTGAATACGACCGGTGTGCTCGGCGCCTCAACCGAGGACGGTGAACTCAGCCCGCGTGCTTTCCCAGCCTGGATCACCATCCCGAGCTATCAGGATCTTGCGACGGGCCGCCGCTGGCACTTCTTCTTCGCCTGGTTCTTTGTCATCAATGGTCTGGTCTATCTGCTCTATGGCCTGATCGGCCGGCATTTCCGCCGCGATATCGTACCAACCAAGGACCAATTGACGCCAAGCCATCTGGCGCAGGAGATAGCGGACCATGCCCGGCTGCGGTTTCCCAAGGGCGAGAAAGCGCGGCATTATAATTCGCTGCAGAAGCTGACCTATATGGCCATTATCTTCATCATCCTGCCGTTGATGGTGCTGACCGGGCTAACCATGTCGCCGGGTTTCAATGCGATCTTCCCCTGGCTGCTCGACGTCTTCGGCGGCCGGCAGTCGGCACGTACCCTCCATTTCATCAGCGCGTCGCTCATCGTCATCTTCGTTATCGTTCATATCGTCATGGTGCTGGTTTCCGGCGTCTGGAACAATCTGCGATCGATGATCACCGGCTACTACGCGCTGAAATTCGAACAAAAAGACGAGGTGTCGAAATGAGCTTCGATCTCACCCGCCGCCGTTTCCTGATCGGCTCGAGTGTCGCGGCAACAGGGCTGCTCACAGGCTGTGATGCGATGGTGCAAAGCACGACCGTCAACGACATCCTGCAAAAAGCCGAGTCGCTAACGATGGGCGCGCAGCGGCTCCTCATGTCGCAGCAGACGCTGGCACGCGAATTTTCCGAGGCGGATCTGTCCCCGGTCTTCAAGGCAAATGGCACCTCGCAGCCGGACAGCGAGGACTATGCGCGCATGACGGAAAACAATTTCGCCGACTGGAAGCTCGTCGTGAACGGCAAGGTGAAAACCCCACTGAACCTGTCGCTGGCCGACCTGAAGGCGATGCCGTCGCGCACCCAGATCACCCGGCACGACTGCGTCGAAGGCTGGAGCGCCATCGGCAAGTGGACCGGCGTGCCGCTCGGCCTCGTACTGGAAAAGGCTGGCCTTGCACCCGGCGCCCGCTATGCGGTGTTCCATTGTGCCGATGACCTCGAACCATCACTCGACGGCAGCGGCCGCTATTATGAAAGCATCGATCTCGTCGATGCCTGGCACCCGCAGACGATCCTTGCCTACGGCATGAACGGCAAGGATCTCGAAGTCGCCCACGGCGCGCCGCTGCGGCTGCGTGTCGAACGTCAGCTCGGCTACAAGCACGCCAAATACGTCATGGGTATCGAGCTCGTGGAGAGTTTCAAGAACCTGGCAGGAGGCAAGGGCGGCTTCTGGGAGGATCGGGGATACGAGTGGTACGCCGGCATTTAAAACCTTTCGATTTATTCATCCCGATGGCCATCTGATGCAGTTTTCTGTGCTTCCGATGCTCACGGACCAATAAGTCCGCTGCGCTTCGGTTCTCGAAAACCACACCAGCTGACTCATCAGGCCGAATTCTCAAAAGGTTTTGCGTCGCGCCCAGTTGCCCTCATTCTGTGAAATTTCCTCGCCAATCCTTAAAATCCACGGAAGCCGTCACCATATGCGTGGACGAAGTGTCACAGGACACGCATAGAGGAGATCATTTGCATGCCGCTTTACCTTTCTCGCCTTGGCCGGATAGCCGCGATACTCGTCATAGGATTGGCGGTATCGTTCAGCGCTGTTTATGAGGCCGATGCCCGGCGTGCCGGCGGTTTTGGTGGCGGTGGTTTCGGCAGCCGCGGCTCGCGTACCTTCCAGGCACCTGCGCCAACACGCACGGCACCAGCACCGGCTGCACCGATCGAGCGTTCGATGACGCCGAGGCCGCAAAACCAGCCGGGCGCTACGGCGCCGACGGCGGCGCAGCAACGTCCGGGATTGTTCGGCGGCATGGGCCGTTCGCTGCTGGGTGGCCTGCTCCTCGGCGGTCTGCTCGGCGCGTTCCTAGGATATGGCTTCGGTGGCGCTGCCGGCATGCTCGGCATGCTGTTGCAGATCGCATTGGTGATCGGAGCGGTTACGCTCGCCATGCGCTTCTTCCGTTCGCGCCAGTCTTCGCCGGCAGCTGCCGGTCCGACGCAGGGGTTCGGACGCAACGCCTATGATGAAGAGCCATCGAACGTCTCGCCCATGCGCGTGCCGACGATAGGTTCTGCCTCGAACCAGAATACGGCAGGGCAGGCTCCTGCCGGTAACAACAATAGGGGTTACGCATCGGCAGGTCTGGCTGCGGCGTCGGACGAAATCGGCATCAAGCAGGATGATCTTGACACGTTCGAGAAGCTTCTGACCGAAGTGCAGACGGCCTATGGCAAGGAAGATTACGCCACGCTGCGCAATCTTACCACGCCGGAAGCCATGTCCTACCTCGCGGAAGAGCTCGGCCAGAATGCGACGGACGGGCTGCGCAACAGCGTCTCCGATGTGAAGCTCCTGCAGGCCGATATCGCCGAAGCGTGGGCCGAAGGCGACGCGCAATACGCGACGACAGCCATGCGGTATGAGAGCGTCGATTCGATGGTGGACAGGCAGACGGGACGCGTCGTCAAGGGCGATGAAGAGCAGCCGTCGCAGACGACCGAGGTCTGGACGTTCGTGCGCAAGCCCAATTCGGACTGGAAGTTGGCAGCCATTCAGGACGCCGCCTGAGAGACCTTTGCCAATCCACCCTGATGGCCATCTGATGCGGTTTTCTCCGCTTCCGGTGCTCACGGACCAATAAGTCCGCTGCGCTCCGGGTCTCGAAAACCACACCAGCTCGCTCATCAGGCTGAATTCTCAAACGGTCTCTGCCCAAGATGTTCGACAAAGAAAACCCGGCACGAGTGCCGGGTTTTCTGTTTCCGAGGAGGAATGCTAGATCAGCTTTTCGAGCGTGATCGGCAGATCGCGGACACGAATGCCGGTGGCATGGTAGACCGCGTTGGCGATGGCCGGCGCGACACCGACAATGGCGAGTTCGCCTACGGCTTTCCCGCCCAGGATCGAAGCGTTTGTATCCGGGATGCCGACCGAGATGACCTCGAGATTGGGGATGTCCGCATTGGTCGGGACGAGGTAGTCGCCGAGGTTGTTGTTCATCACGTGGCCATTGCGCTGATCGACAAGGCCTTCCTCGAGGAGGGCCTGACCGATGCCCATGATGATCCCGCCCTTCCACTGACTTTCGGCCAGCTTGGGATTGTAGAGCCGGCCCGAATCCAGTGCCGACACCATGCGGGAAACGCGGACCGTGCCGAAATCAACATCGACCCGCACCTCGACGAAATGCACGCACCAGCTGTGCATCGAGTAGTCGCCCTCGGTCGGTGAAAGCATGGTCGAGATCGTCGTGAAGTTGCGGAAATGGTCATCCTTGTTGCGCAGGTTTTCCGGCAGCGTGTTGCGCAGCGCCTCGATACGCTCTCGCCCTGTGCGTCGCATCACCTCGGCAATGGCAACACTTGAACCCGCATCGCGCGGCGATGACATCTGCCCGCCCTCGATGGTCAGCGTATTGGCCTGCAGGTCGCGGAACGGCGAATTCTGATCGTTGATGGCAAGACCGATCAGCTCGTCGCGCGCGGCGAGAGCTGCTACGTGCACGGCGCCGGTCATCAGGTTGGCAAGCTGCGAACCACCGGCAACCGGGGCGCGCGGCAGTGACGAGTCGCCGAGCTTGACCACGACTGTCTCGACCGGCACGCCGATCGCCTCAGCCGCCGTTTGCGCAAGGATCGTATAGGTGCCCTGACCCATATCGATGCCGCTGCTGGCGACCTCGATGGTGCCATTGCTGAGGATTCGGACCATTGCTTCGCCCGGCGTGCGGCGAACCGGGTATGTGCCCGCGGCAACGCCGTAGCCGATCAGCTGCTTGCCTTCGCGCATGGAGCGAACGCTTGGGCTGCGTTTCGCCCAGCCGAAGGCTTCAGCGCCCGCGGCATAGGCTTCGCGCAAGCGGCGCGTCGACCACGGCTTTTTGGCGTGCGGGTCTTCTTCGGCATAATTGAGCAGGCGGATATCAAGCGGATCGATGCCGACCTCGTAGGCCAGCTCGTCAATGGCGCATTCGATGCCGAAGGCGCTGGGGTTTTCGCCGGGCGCACGCAGGGCGCCTGGCTTGACCGTATTGACCGGCACAATGTTCTGGCGCGACGAGAAATTCGGAACCGCATACATGATCGAGGTGACCGAGCCCAAGGGTTCGATCGCGACGTCGCTCATCGACGTCTCATTGGCACTGCGATGCACGATCGACAGCAATTTGCCTTCGCGGGTAGCACCGAGTGCGATGGTCTGCCGTGTCGCAGGCCGGCCACCGAAAGCGGTGAATGTCTGCGGCCGCGTGATGGCGAGCTTGACGGGACGGTCGAGCATTTTCGCGGCAATGGCCGCAACCGCGCCGTAGCGCGTTGGCAACGCCTTCGAACCGAAGCCGCCGCCGATATAGGGCGACAGCATGCGCACGTTCTCGAACGGAATGCTGAACCATTCGGCGTAGGTGCGGGACATGCCGTCGATCCACTGGCTGGGCTCCCACAGGGTCAGCATATCGCCTTCCCAATGGGCAATCAGGCCGTGCGGCTCGATGGGCACGTTGTATTCGCGCGGTGTCTTGTATTCCTGCTCGATGCGGACTGGAGCAATGGCGAGCGCAGCGTCTGCATCGCCCCATTCCTTGGTCATCATATCGATCGGGAAACCCTCGCCGGAGCGCGGATCATCGAAACTCGAAATCGGCACTGTCTCTTCGTAGGTAACCTTGATGAGCGCTGCGGCAGCGGTCGCCTGCTCGAAGGTCTCGGCGATGACAGCGGCAATGTGCTGGCCGGCGAAAGTGATCTCGCGTGCGAACGGCTCATAGGGAACCTCTGGCGGCGGCGCGCCAGTCCAGTCGGTAGCCGTCTTGATCGTCAAGGCATTGTCGGGTGTCAGAACGAGCAGAACGCCGGGATAGGCCTCGGCTGCGCTCGTATCGATAGCGACGACGCGGCCGGAAGCGATCGTGCTGTCGATGATGACTGCGTAGACCATGCCCTCGGGCGAGTGTTCCATCGCATAATCAGCGGCGCCGGTGATCTTCGCCGGGCCGTCGATGCGGGCAAGACGCCCTCCGAGCAACCCGTCGGAGGCGTCGCCGTGTTTCATTTTGGTGTCGACTATGGTCATGCCAAAGCTCCCGATTTCAGGATGGCGCGTTCAACGACGCGGGGGGCGAGCTCGATCTTGTAGTGATTGCCGCCATGGGCGATGGCGCCCTCGACGGCGAGACGGCTCGCGCTCTTGATGGTGTCCGGCTCCAGGACCCTGCCGCGAAGAGCATCTTCGACGGCGCGGGCCCGCCAGGGTTTCGTCGCAACACCGCCGAGACCGATCCGGATATCGCGGATGGTTTCGTGATCCGTCTCGAACTCGATGCCAACAGCAGCGCTTGCGGCGGCGAACTCATAGGACTGGCGGTCACGCACCTTCAGGTAAGTGGAGTGCCGCGCGGCAGCCGAGGCGGGGATAGTGATCGCAGTGATCATCTCACCTGGCTGCATCGCGTGTTCCTTGTGCGGTGTGGTGCCAGGCAAAAGGAAGAAATCGTCGATGGGAACCTTGCGTTCGCCAAGATGCACGACAGCATCGAAGGCGACGAGGGCAGCGGCGAGATCACCCGGATAGGTTGCGATGCAGGCGTCGCTCGTGCCGAGAACCGCATGGCCGCGATTGACACCTTCCATGGCAGAACAGCCGCTACCCGGAACGCGTTTGTTGCAGGCGGGAAAGCTTGCCGGGTCGCGGAAATAGGCGCAGCGCGTGCGCTGCAGAAGATTGCCGCCGATGGTCGCCATGTTGCGGATCTGCGCCGAAGCCGCCTGCCAAAGCGCTTCCGATACCGCGGGAAACCCGGCAAGTATTGCAGGATCGGCAGCGACGCGGCTCATTTTTGCGAGCGCGCCGATAAAAGCACCCTCGGCATCGACTCGAATCGTATCGAGACCTTTGAGATGGGTGATATCGACAACCCGTTCAGGCGCGTTGACACCGCATTTGGCCAGATCGAGCAAAGTGGTGCCGCCGGCGAGCAGCATGGTTGCGGGCATGGCCGCAGCGCTGAGCGCTTCGTCAACCGAGCCGGCGCGGAGATAGGAGAAATCTCTCATGACATCACCTTCGCAGCTTCGCGGACCGCCTCGACGATGTGCGGATAGGCGCCGCAACGACAGAGATTGCCCGACATATATTCGCGGATTTCATCATCGGACCCGGCATGGCCTTCGCGAATGCAGGAAACGGCGGACATGATCTGACCCGGCGTGCAGTAGCCGCACTGGAAGGCGTCATGTTCGAGGAAGGCGGACTGGACGGGGTGGAGTTCGGCTCCGGGATCGGACAGCCCTTCGATGGTCGTGACCGCACGGCCTTCGACCTGAACCGCCAGCGTCAGACAGGAAAGCACACGCTCGCCGTCGACATGAACGGTGCAGGCACCGCATTGGCCCTGATCGCAGCCTTTCTTGGTGCCGGTCAGTTCGAGATGATCGCGCAGAGCATCGAGAAGTGTTACGCGCGGTTCGACGGCGAGGGTATGTGCCTGGCCATTGATTTCGAGATTGATGGTGGTTTGATTGCTCATGGGGAGTCCTGCTCCAGTAGGCTTGGGAAGAGTCCAACGGGCCCGCCAGCGTTTCAGTTGCGTTCAAGGCGCAAAAAACATGACATGCAGGGCCCAAATAGGGTATTAGTCCGGAGGTGACAAGATAATCGGAGGTGCCTCCGTTTCTTGAACATAGCGGCTTGGCCAAACGGGTTCAAGCCCCAATCGCCTCTGGAGCCGAAATATTGCATCATAAGGAGCTGCCCGAATTGAAGGAAGCAAAGCCACCGGCACCCGCGAAGCGGTTGCGGGCGGATGCCAGCCGAAATCGGGAAAAGCTCATCGGAATTGCTGCAATTGAATTTGCCGAACGCGGCGGCAGCGCCTCCCTTGAAGAAATAGCGCGCAAGGCCGGTGTTGGCATAGGCACGCTTTACCGGCATTTTCCAACGCGCGAACATCTCGTCGAAGTGGTGTACCGCCGGGAGGTCGAGGTGCTTTGCGCTGCCGCGGATGAACTCGCACAGCACAATGCTCCGGATGTGGCGCTCGCCGAATGGATGCAGCGCTTCGTCGATTACATCGCAGCAAAGCGCGGCATGGCCAACAGCCTGCGTATCCTTTTCGATGCGAATTCCGAGGTATTTGCCAATACGTCCGGTATGATTGCATCGGCTCTGCAGCGCCTCGTAGATGCTGCCGTTGCAGATGGTTCCATCCGCAGTGATGTCGATATATCGGATATTTCTCAGGCATTGTCGGGGATTTATTCAGCGCCGGATACGCCCGATTGGCGCGACCGATCCCGCCGCCTCGTCTCGCTGCTGATGGACGGGCTTCGCTGGGGATCAGCAAGATCCAGACGATGAATCTGCGTGGTTCGCCCTTCGACAAGCTCAGGCGCTCACCATGAGGGTAGTTGCACCTTCCACTACAACAAAGAGAAGAGAGAAGCATCGTGCCGACAACGCCATCCGCCTTCGACAAAAAATACGCAGCGTTCCTCTTTGATATGGATGGCACGCTGATCAATTCTACGGCGGCGGCAGAACGTGTTTGGGCAAGATGGGCGGAAGAACAAGGGCTCGACGTCAAGACATTCCTGCCGACCATGCATGGCGCCCGCGCTGTCGATACGGTGCGCCGGCTGGGTCTGCCCGGCGTCGATCCCGAAGAAGAAGCCACCAAGATCACTGATGCCGAAATCCTCGATGTGGAGGGGATTGTGCCGTTGCCCGGCGCCGCGGAGTTCTTGAAGGCATTGCCGCCGGAAAAATGGACGATCGTCACCTCATCGCCGCTCGAACTGGCGAAACGCCGATTGGCTGCAGCCGGGATTCCTGTGCCTGACAATCTCGTAACGGCCGAAGACGTCAAGGTCGGCAAGCCCAATCCGGACTGCTACCTGCTGGCGGCACGAAAGCTTGGCGTTGACGCGAAAGATTGCCTCGTCTTCGAGGACGCCATACCGGGCATTCTGGCAGGTGACGCCGCCGGGGCCGATGTGATGGTGATAACCGCTACACACAAGCACCCTATCGAGACTGCGCACACGACCATTCACGATTACCTAGACCTGCACACACAGGTCGATCAAGAGGGCCGGCTGTTCCTGAAGCGAACAGTCGACGCGTAGGTAGCCCGATCAGTTGACCGTTCCCGAGATCCCCGTGGAATTCGGCATTGGGACCCTTATTTGCGGGGTTGATGAAAACAGCAGTTTTATAAAACTGCGGAAGGCCATGACCTGCCGCTCGATCCTTGAAGGGTCGTTCAGTGCCTTCGACATGATGATGCTGCCATCAACGACACAGGAGAGCATGTCCGCCACATCGTCGAAATCAATCGGGTCGCGCGGAGGGTGCTCGAGAGCGATATTGTCGAGAATGGCGCGGAACCTGGCGTTCCACGCTTCAACCGACCGTGCCGTCAGGTTCAGGACTTCACGGTCGAACTGGCGCTCCTGATAGCAAATGCAAGCGATAAGACAGCCGGGGTGACCATTCGGCAGATCAGACATGACCTCGGCGAGGAGCTTCAGGCTGATCAGGAACGCCTGGAGCGGATCATCCGACAGTTGATGCCCGCGCTCGATGACATCGTCGAACACCCGGTCATTGGCGCAGACGTAGCGCTTCAGCATAATGTGCGCGAGCTCGTTCTTGTCCTTGAAGTGATAGAAGAACCCGCTTTTCGTAATGCCCGCCTCAGCGATAATCTCCTCTATCGAGGTCGCCGCGAAGCCCTTGGCCAGCACTGACATCTCGGCGATTTCAAGAATACGCTCGCGGGTCTCGTCTCCCTTGCGCATGATGTTGTCCCCCCGGAATACTGTACCTCCGGTACGGTTTCGGCTGTTTGAGTGTAGCACGGGGGAGGGTTCTGTCGCCACGATATCGCCTATCCGGCTGAATTTACTCGTGTTTTTCCGCATGTGAAACAACCCGACCATGAGGTTTCTAGATTGCCTGGAACGAAAGGCGCAAAACAGAACATGCCGGGAGGAGAGGCAAACAGCCCATACCGGTCACTCTTGGAAGGGACGACAATCATGGCCAAGTACCGCAAAAACCTGCCGCAACTCGAGGGGACCACTTTCCTCAGTGACGGTGGCATGGAGACGACATTTATTTTTTACGACGGGATCGACCTTCCCGAATTCGCATCCTTCGTATTGATGGCGACGCCGGAAGGCAGACAGCGACTGAAAGACTACTACATCAGCTATCTCAAAATTGCCCGCGAGAACGGCACCGGCTTCATCCTCGATACGCCGACATGGCGGGCAAACCCCGATTGGGGCGCCAAGCTCGGCTACGACGCCGAGGGCCTGCGCGCAATCAACCGGGATTCGGTCGATCTGCTGCTTGAACTTCGCAGGGAGTTTGAAACCGCCGCGACACCTTGCGTGATCGACGGGGTCATTGGACCGCGCGGCGATGGCTACAAGGCTGGCAACATGAATGCCAACGAGGCTGAAACATACCATGCGGCGCAGATCGAGAGTTTCGCACAAACCGAAGCGGATATGGTCGCGGCCTATACGTTGACCAATTACAATGAGGCAATCGGCATTGCAAAAGCTGCCAAGACCCATGCCATACCCTGCGTGATCTCGTTCACGGTAGAGACCGACGGAAAACTGGTGACCGGTCTATCGCTCGGCGATGCGATCAACCGGGTGGACGATGCAACTGGAGGTTCGCCAGCCTACTATATGATCAACTGCGCGCATCCGAGCCATTTCGTCGATGCACTGGAGAAGGGCGAGGCGTGGCTCGATCGCGTGCGCGGCATCAAGGCGAACGCTTCGACCAAGAGCCATGCGGAACTCGATGATTCGGTTACGCTCGACGCCGGAGATCCTGTCGATCTCGGGCGGTGGTACAACGGGCTGACCAGATCATTTCCGCAAATGCGTATCCTTGGGGGCTGCTGCGGGACGGACCATCGCCACGTTGCGGCGATCTGCGAGGCCTGTTCAACGCAAACGGCCTAGAGCGCTTGAACCCGACGAGCAACATTGTCCGGTTTGCCTTCCTTCATGCTCGCGAAACTGGTAAAGCGGGGCCGGATCAAGTTATCCGGCCCCGCAATTGCGATGAGGGAAAGCATGCAGGACATGAATATCGGGCTATGGGACTTCGCACTGCGCCTCTACAAAGCCCCCGACGTCGCCGATGCATGCCTGGCATTGCAGGAACGCAATGGCGTCGATGTGCCTGTGCTGTTGTTCGCTGCCTGGCTCAAGCATGGTTCCATCGCACTTTCTCCGGCAAAGACAGTGCAAATTATCGGGCTGGTCGACGAATGGCGCGATGATGTCGTTGCCCCATTGCGCGCCATCCGCCAGCGGATGAAGACCGGACCAAAACCGGGACCTGACAAACACACCGAAACCCTGCGTGACGCCGTAAAAGCGGCCGAGCTTTCCGCGGAACGCATCGAGCTTATGGAACTTGAAACGGCGGGGTTGGCACTCGCCACGATTTCAGACGATAGCAACCGTTCGACCGATGAGAACCTGCCACTCGTCGTGCGTTATTATCATGGCTCGACTCTGGATTCCGAAGCTCGCAAGTCCATCGCAATAGTGGAACGGGCAATAGAGCAAATTTTGGCCAAGTAGGACCGTTCTGCCGGACCAAATTCACAGGGCTTCGGCGTCGTTTGATGGAGCTGGTAGGCCTATGATTGCTGCTGGCCGGTTTCGTCTTCTTTCCAGCGTTTGACGAGCGGCAGATTAATATCGAACAGGTCCAAAGCGCGACCGACGGTCTGGTTGATCATGTCGTCGATGGTCTTTGGCTTGCTGTAAAAGGCCGGAACGGGCGGCATGATGATGGCGCCATTGCGCGTGGCCTGATCCATCAGCGCGATGTGCCCGGCATGCAGCGGCGTTTCACGGAGAAGCAAAACGACGCGGCGACGCTCCTTGAGGCAGACATCGGCGGCGCGCACGATCAATTCGTCATTGTAGCAATTGGCGATGCCGCTCAGGGTTTTCACCGAGCAGGGCGCAACCAGCATGCCGGCGGTGCGGAAGGACCCTGACGAGATGGCGGCGCCAATATCGCGGTAGTTATACAGCTTGTCGCCGAGGCCGCGGATTTCTTCGGCACTCATGTCGAGTTCGTCGGCGGCAGTGCGCAGTGCCGATGGCGAGACGATTGCATGCGTCTCGACGTCTTCAACATCGCGCAGGAGTTGCAAGGCACGAACGCCATAGATGACCCCGGAGGCCCCGGTTATGGCGATGATCAGACGGCGCATGATTAGTTCGCCGACTCTGAAGCATGAAGCGCCGAGCGGGCGGAGTGGGCAACATGCTCCTCTGCAGCAGCTTTTGCAGCGGCCTTGTCGCGTTTGGCGATGGAGGTGACGATCTTCTCGATCTCGGCGATGCTCTGGACGCGCCGCTCGGGACGCACGACGGAACGCCGGCGCAGCGGGGACGTAAGAACAGTCAGCTTGCTCAGGACACCGAAGGCAATCGGATTGCGCGCTCCGGTGCAGATCCGATCGTAGAAATCGCGTTTGCTGGCGACGATCTCTTCGGCATTGCCATGCAGGTAAGCTTCCTTCAAACGCAGGAAATGGGCTTTCAAGGCTTCGACCTCTGCATCCGGCGCATTCTCGATGAACTGTTCCACGATCAAGGGTTCAAGCACGCCGCGGATGCGGTAGATATTCTCCGCGTCCTCGGAAGTGACGGTGACCACGGCTAGACCGCGATTGTTGAGGTCGGTCAGAATGCCTTCGGATTGCAACTGGCGCAGCGCTTCGCGCAGCGATGTGCGGCTGACGTTGAGCTGCTGGCACAGGTCTTTCTCCACAAGACGCGTACCCGGCTCCAGCAATCCTGTCTCGATTGCGCGCCGCAGCGACTTCATGATCTTGTTTCTCAGCGGCGCAGACTCATGTGTAAGCGGACCGAATGGTTCCATGACCGGATCGTTCATTTTATCCCTCGCAATGCTGCTGCCTGCGTTGTGTTGCCTGTCCCTCAGCGCCGACCCCCGCCGGCGCTGAAACTATATCAGAATCGGGCGATAGTCGCCTGATTATGCTTTCTTTTCAATATCGCGCGCCGGTGTTTCGGGTTTCATACCACCTTTACGCCGGGAGAAAGTGTTTTCGCCATTGGCGCGCCAGTCGCCGCTGACAGCCTTATCGGCAAAGTTACTCCAGACATCGCTCCAGTCGCCGAGCGAATAACCGTGCCATGGCGGCTGCGGCGAGAGTGGCGGCAATTGCAGGTTTTCCCATATCTCGCGAGCCCGCACCATGTAGGGTTCTGCGGGCAGGGCGAGAGGCGGCATCGGTGCTTTCAACGTGGCATCGATGAGAAGCGTGCCCTCGGCATTCTTGTTTGCCGATTTCGGCCCATGCCCGCCGGAGCGGTAGGGCGTCACATGCACGTCGTCGATCATATTGGCACGGTAGGCGAGCGACCAGAACACGGCGTCGGCATTGCGGGCGTCGATATCGTCGGAGACGGCGATGACGATCTTGCCGCACTGCGCCTGAAGCATCGCTGCCCCCTGCAGGCCGCGCCAGATCTCGGACTGCGGCGCGCTGCGGTCGAATTCCAGGAAGATCACCTTGCGGATATTGGTCAAAGGCTCATGCATGACGACGCGCTTGATACCCTTGACGTTGAGCACTTTCTTCAGGTGATTGAAGAACAGCGGCTCATAGGCAACGCGCTTGAGAACGCTCGATTCGCTGGGTGTGACCTGGCTGACGATCGAGACAAGCACGGGTTTGCGCTTGCGGGTGATCGCCGTCACGCGCATGGACATGTTGAAATCTTCGAGCGCGACATGGCCATGGCTTTCGCCAAAGGGCCCTTCAGGCTCAAGGAGCTCCGTGTCGATCAAGCCTTCAATGACGATTTCGGCGTCGGCCGGCACTTCGAGATCGATGGTCTTGCACTTGACGATACGAACGGCCTCGCCGATGAGACCGCCGGCAACGCCGAGTTCGTCCTGATCGATAGGCAGCTTCTGCGGCCCGGTGAAAAGAACGGCAGGGGCACAACCGATAACGATGGCGCAGGGCATGGATTCGCCGCGCTTTTGATACTTCAGCCAATGCTGATACCCCCCGGCACCGGACAGGCGGCTCGCCATGCGCACGCCGAGCCGGTCTTCGGCTTTCAGCGCGGCGCGATAGGTGCCCATGTTGCGGATGCCATTTTCCGGATCACGCGTAACGCAAAGCGTCGCGGTGAAATAGGGGGCACTGTCGAAGCCAGGTGTCGAGACCGGAACCGGCAAGCTGCCGAGACCACGGCCTTCGAGCTTGAGATCATCGCCCGTGATGACGACTTCCTGGCACGGCGCGTCCTCGACCATGACAGGATCGATTGGGTTTTCCATGGCGTTGACCCAGACATCTCCGATCTCGCTCTCGGGAACACCAAGACCGATGGCATAGATTTCCGGTGAAGCGGCGAGGACACCCACTGCAACCGGGATATCGTATTTCTCGCCTTTCGCATCTTTCACATCGGTGAAAAGAAAACCGCGCCGCTGCGATTCGGGCAGACCGCCCTGGAACTGCCAGCGCGCCAGCGGATGCAGTTCGCTATCCTTGTCGATCGGCACCTGAATTCGCGTCAGCAGGCCGCGTTCTTCCAGCCGTTCCAGATGTTCTTGCAGGTCCAGTGGAGCCTTGCGCTTGTGCGTCGTCATGTAAGTCTCATTCTCCCGAAGATGCGCTTCTCCAATGCCTTGAAGGCGAGGTGAAAAGCGCAAAAACCACTCATAACCATAGGGGCGATCCGCCCAATCAGAAAGATATTGCATCTTTTCGATTGCATTACTCCGACATACTGTCATACATTAATACGAAGAGCAACAGAATGTCGTCGGCGTAATTTCAGCCGGTAAGGGTAGAGGATTTATGGGAAGCCCACTTCATAAAAGCACGAGCGGACACGGGACAGCCGTGCTGGAAAAGCCTGAGCCGGCTGGTCTGTCGCCGGAAATGGAGCTCGTGCGCGATGCGCTGTTTCGCCATGTCGGAAAGCCGCTTCCGCGCAAGGAAGACGGGCGGCTCATTACCGGCAAGGGCCGGTTTTCCGACGATTTCAGCCTGCCCGGGCAGACATTCGCTGCGATGGTACGCTCGCCATACCCGCATGCGCGGATCCTCGGCATCGACACATCGGAAGCGCTTGCCAGTCCCGGCGTTCTGGCAGTCCTGACTGGTGCCGACCTGTTGGCCGACGGACTTGAGCCAATCCCGCACAATCCGGTTCCTTCGACGAAATTCGATGTGAAGCTTACGGCTGCCGGCGGCGGCATACCATTCACTGGGCCGCATTATCTGCTCCCGGTCGACAAGGCGCGCCATGTGGGCGAAGCCGTGGCTGTGGTGATCGCCGAGACGGCGGCCCAGGCGGCGGATGCGGCTGAAAAAGTGTTTGTCGACTACGAGGAATTGCCGCACGTCACCGAAACCGCAAAGGCCGCGCTGCCCGGCGCACCCGCTGTGTGGGACGAAGTGCCGAACAATGTCTTCATCGATTCGAGCTTTGGCGACGAAGCGGGGACAGCAGCAGCCTTCGCGGCGGCCGATCACGTGGTTACGGCCGAATTCCATATCGGCCGTGTGACCGCCGTACCGATCGAGCCGCGCTCGTCGCTCGGTCATTTCGACGACGAGACCGGGCGCTATACGCTTTATGCCGGCAGCGGCGGCGCCGTGCGCCAGAAGGGTGAGCTTGCCAAGGTTCTCGGTATCGAGCCGAAGAACCTGCGTGTGCTTTCATACGATGTCGGTGGAAATTTTGGCGCGCGCAATCGCGTCTATGTGGAATTCGGTCTGGTGCTTTGGGCATCGAAGAAGATCGGGCGGCCGGTCAAATACACGGCAACACGTTCCGAGGCGTTTCTTACGGATTATCAAGGCCGCGATCTCATCACCAAGGTCGAACTTGCGCTTGATCGCGAAGGCAAGTTCCTGGCGATGCGGGCAGACAATCTCAGCAATGTCGGTGGTCGCTGCGTCTCGCTGTCGCCGCTCAGCAAGGGATCCGGTCTCATTACCGGCTCCTATCACATTCCGGTGGCGACGCTGCGCGCCCGCGCCGTCTTTACCAATACGATGTGCACGCAGGCCTACCGCAGTTCCGGCCGGCCGGAAGTAACCTACGCGATCGAGCGTCTTGTCGAGAAGGCCGCGCGCGAACTCGGTTTCGACAAGCTCGAACTGCGCCGCAAGAACCTCGTTTCACCGGACATGATGCCTTACACCAACGCCGTCGGCTCCATCTATGACAGCGGCGAATACGAAAAGAACATGGACCGCGCGCTTGAGCTCGCCGACTGGGGGGGATTCGAGGTGCGGCGCGAGGAAGCGGCCGGCCGCGGCAAATTGCTGGGCCGGGGTTTTGCCAACTACGTGGAGTCCTCCATCGGTTCACCGAAGGAACGCGCCGAGATTGAAATCAAGCAAGATGGCACGGTCGAGGTCGTCATCGGTACCCAGCCGAGCGGCCAGGGTCACGAGACGAGTTTCGCACAAGTGGTTGCCGACATGATCCAGGTGCCTGTCGAAAAGGTGTGGATTATCCTTGGCGATACCGACATTGTCAGCGTCGGGGGCGGATCCCATTCGGGCCGTTCGATGCGCCATGCGGGAACCGTCATGGCCATGGCGTCTGCAGACCTCTTGAAGGAAGGTCGCCGCCGGGCGGCGGAACATTTCGGCGCAGACTTCGACGCTATCGATTTCGAAAGCGGTCACTTCAAGCTGCGCGGCACCAACCAGACGATCGATATCTTCACGCTCGGTGACCTGACGCGCGAGAAGGATGGGCCGTTGCGGGTGGCGCGTGACAATGAGATGCACACGCCGGTGTTTCCGAATGGAGCAGCGATCTGCGAGGTCGAAGTGGATCCCGAAACCGGACACGTCCTTATCACCAGCTACGCGACTGTCGATGATGTGGGCCGCTGCATCAATCCGCTGATTGTGCATGGCCAGACCCATGGCGGCATTGCGCAGGGCGTAGGGCAGGCGATGTGGGAGCTTTGCGCCGTCGATGCTTCGTCGGGCCAGCCGCTTGCCGGATCGTTCATGGATTACGGCATGCCGCGCTCCGACAACATGCCTTCGTTCAAGTGCGAGATTGCCGAAGTGATTTCCCCGACCAATCCGCTTGGCATCAAGGCCGGCGGCGAAGGCGGGACGACGCCGGCGCTTGCGACGGTCGTCAACGCCGTGCTCGACTCGCTCAAGGACTACGGCGTCACCGATATCGATATGCCGGTCACCCCGCATGCGGTGTGGCGGGCAATTCATCAATCGAAAGGCGAGCGCGATGCTCGTGCGTCCTAGGAGGATTTCTCGCAAATGACTGCCGAAACCAAGACCAATATCCGCATCATCGCCTTTCCGGGCGCTCCCAATCTGCCGACATTTGCAGCGATGGAACAAGGGTTCTTCGCCGATGACAACCTGTCCGTCGACCTGACTTTGACAGGGAGCTCGGTCGAGCAGGCGCAGCGGACTGCCGCGGGTGAATTCGATATCGTCTTTACTGCATTCGATAATGTCGTGGCTTATGGCGAGGGGCAGGGAGCTGCTGGCGCCGGTGTCGATCCGGGCTATGTCGTGCTCATGGGCGGGACGCAGCTCGAGCTTGCGATCGTTACAGCCCCCGAGATCAAGGAGTATTCGGATCTCAAGGGCAAATCCGTCGCGCTTGATGCCCTCTCGACGGGGTTTGCGTTTGTGCTGTTCGATATGTTCGAAGACGGCGGACTGAAGCGGGACGAAGCGAACTACGCGCCGGTAGGAGCCACACCACAGCGCTGGCAATCGGTGAAGGGCGGAGAGCATGCCGCGACCTTGACCATCGAGCCATTCACCAGCATTGCCCGCCGTTCAGGCTTCAACGTGCTCGACGTGTCGACCCGGATCTACGACAGCTATCAGGGCGGCGTGGTTACGGCGAGGCGCGCCTGGGCAACGGAGAATCCTGACGCTGTTCGCGCGTTCATCCGCGGTTACCTGAAGGGCCTTGCCTGGACGCTTGATCCGGCCAATCGCGAGGCGGCTGAACAGCTTTTGCAGGCGAAGATGCCGGAAATCCAGCCCGCGGCGTTGCAGTCTGTCATGAGCAGCCTGCTATCGCCGAAATCAGGCCTGACACCGGATGCGAAAATCATTCCGGAAGGCATGAAGCGCGTGCTCGAACTGCGCTCGCGCTACGGCATAGCCGGGGCACCACTGACCGATCCGGCGAAATATCTGGACCTGTCGCACTACGAGGCCGTGACCGGCGCAAACTGAGAGGAGAGTTTAATGGATCTCAAGGGCGAATACCGCATCGCTGCGCCGCGCGAGCATGTCTGGGCGCTGATCAATGACCCGCAGGCGCTCCGCGAATGCATACCCGGCTGCAACAGCCTGGAAGGCTCGCTGGAGGATGGGTTTACCGCCCGGGTGACCACCAAGATCGGCCCGGTCAAAGCGACATTTGAAGGTGAAGTCACTCTGAGCAACGTGATAGCGCCCGAGAGCTATACCATCTCTGGAGCTGGCAAAGGCGGTATCGCCGGTTTCGCCAAGGGCGGCGCCGACGTCAACCTTGCCGATGTCGATGGCGAAACCATCCTGACCTACGTCGCCAAGGCGCAGGTTGGCGGCAAGCTGGCACAGCTCGGTTCCCGGCTCATCGATTCAACGGCCAAGAAGCTTGCAGACGAGTTCTTCGCCAGCCTTGCGGCCCGCGCCGCGCCGGCCGATCCCGCTGTAGCAGCGATTGAAACACCAGCGGAACGCCCCAAGGCCCGCTGGTTCTCCAGATAAAAGGGAAGGCACCCATGTCCAAAGTCGCCATCACCGTCAACGGCACACTCCACACGAAGGAGGTCGAAGACCGTACGTTGCTCGTCCAGTTCCTGCGTGATCATCTTGGCCTGACCGGAACACATGTCGGCTGCGATACGACGCAGTGCGGCGCTTGCACGGTCATTGTCGATGGCAAGGCTGTCAAATCCTGTACGATACTTGCGGCGTCCATCGAAGGCGCATCGGTGTCCACGGTCGAGGGCCTGGCCGATGGCGAAAAGCTGCACGATGTGCAGGCGGCCTTTCATGAGCATCACGGATTGCAGTGCGGTTTTTGCACGCCCGGTATGATCATGGCATCGGTCAATATGATCGAGCGTCATGACGGCGTCCTCGACGAAGCTACAGTTCGCCATGAGCTAGAGGGCAATCTTTGCCGTTGCACGGGATATCACAACATCATCAAGGCGGTGCTCTCCGCCGCTGAAAAGCACCGCACGGCGCACGCCGTCGCGGCGGAATGAAGAAGGCAAACGCCTATGTATGAAACAACCTACCATAAGCCAGGAACGCTGCAGGAAGCAGTCAGTCTTTTCTCCGAAGTCGAGGAAGCCGCTTACCTCTCCGGGGGGCACACGCTGATCCCCACGATGAAGGGAAGGCTGGCGGCGCCTGCCCATCTGATCGATGTCCGCCGCATTCCCGAACTTTCGGGGATTACCGTTGGTCCGGATCGCATCATCATCGGTGCCGCAACCACGCATGCGACGGTCGCTGCATCCGAAAAGATCAGAGCGCTCATTCCATCACTTTGTGGCCTTGCGGGTTCGATCGGTGACGTTCAGGTCAGGCACGTCGGCACGATCGGCGGCTCCGTTGCCAATAATGATCCGGCAGCGGACTACCCGTCGGCCGTGCTGGCGCTCGATGCGACGCTGCATACGGATCGCCGCAGCATCCCTGCCTCCGAATATTTCGACGGGCTCTACACCACGACGCTGGAGCCTGGTGAAATTCTCGTGCGTATCGAGTTCAAGGTGCCGGAGATTGCCGGGTATGCCAAGTTTCGCAATCCGGCGTCGCGGTATGCCTTGGCAGCTGCGTTCGTTGCCCGTCATCGCGACGGCAATATCCATGTGGCGATCACGGGGGCCGGAAACGCCGGCGTCTTTCGCTGGACGGAGGCCGAGGAAGCGCTGCAGGCGAGGTTCGAGCCGGATGCGGTGAAAGGGCTGCTGCCCGATGAGAACGACCTGATGGGCGACATGCACGCTCCTGCCGATTACCGCGCGAATCTTGTCGGGGTCGTGACCCGCCGTGCCGTGGAAAACCTCGGCGGCATCTTGATCGAATGATGATAGATCATGCTGACGGAGTTATGCTCCGTTCAATCCGCCGCCTTCGGACAGGAGATCCAGCATTGCCGGATTGATGAAAAGGTTTTCGCGTCCTGACCTGATTTCCCGAAGCACGCCTATTTCTACGAGCGCTTTCAGATAGGTGGAGGCCGTTTGCCTCTTGGCAATTCCTGCGTCAACCAGATCGCCGATGCGGCAATAAGGATTAACGAAGATAATTTCTGCAAGCTCTCGAGAATAGATTTTTGGCAGTTCTTGACGAATTCTGGCGGTAGTTTCATTCAAAAGGTCGCGAATTGCGCGGATCTTCAATGTCGACCATTGTGCAGTCTCCTTCACTGCTTCAATCATGAAAAGAATCCAGTTCTCCCATTCATTATTTGTAGTGACGGCCAGAAGCCGCTGATAGTAGAGCGATTTGTTCCGGATAATGTAGCGGCTAAGATAGAGGATCGGAATTTCCAACAATCCTTTGTCGACGAGAAACAAAAGATTCAAGACACGGCCTGTTCTGCCGTTCCCGTCGGTGAAGGGATGGATTGCCTCGAACTGATAATGCATTACCGCAAGGCGGATGATCGGATCGATGTCTTCCGCTTCATGGATGTAACGCTCCCAGTTTGCGAGCTTGTCGCGCAGCAAGTCCTGCCCATCAGGGGGTGTATAAATAACGGCGCCGGTTGCCTCGTTCACAAGTGCTGTACCGGGTGTCGCGCGAATATCCAGATCGAGACCTTTGATCGTACGGCAAACCTGAACTGCTATCGACGTGGAGAGTGGGCGTTGTTCGAGCATTCGAAACCCCTCTCGAAGGGCGGTGCGATATCTCAAAGCCTCTTTTGTTGCAGCATCCGCGTAGTTGCCGTCCTCGTTGACAAAGCGAAACAGACGATCCGTTGTTGTAACAATATTTTCGATCTCGGAACTTGCCTGCGCTTCCAGGAGGGGGATGGAATTAATCAAAACGGCTTGGTTGGGTATAAGCTGCCCCGATACCAGCAGTTCTGCCAAGGCTGCGCGCGCCTCGATGCAGGCCTTTAGTATAGGCTTTGTCTCTATATCCCGCGTTGGGGGCAAAAGAGGCAAATCATTATAGGGACGTTCAGGCCGAAAGGTCATGTCGATGTTCTCGGTTTTCATCGACGTATCATTGTTACACGTCGATTGGATCGACACGATGCCCTAATATGTCGATAAAATCAATTTATATCGACATATCGTTTTAAGTCGGCCAAAAGCAAAAGAACCGCTGCAGTTGCCCGCAGCGGTTCTCCAATAGCGATGGATGATTGTCGTGTCAGACGCTGTCGTGGCCGGTAATTTCGCTCTGCCACGGGGCAACATATTTTTCCAGCCAGCCAACCAGTGCGGTCAAGGCCACGGCGAGCACCATGATCAGAATGACGGGCACGAACATCTCGGCAGTGCGGAAACTATTGGCCGAGGTGATGATGATACCGCCGAGACCGGAGATCGCGGTGAGGAACTCGGCGATGACGATACCGATGACCGCCTTGCCGATGCCGAGACGCAGACCGGCCATGATGTAGGGGATTGTTGCCGGTAGAATGATGCCGCGCATGATGGCCGTTTGCGAGGCGCAGAAGGCGGTGCCGACCTCGATCATGGTTTTCGGCACGGCCTTCACACCGAACCACGTGTTGATGCAGATCGGGAAGAAGGAGAGGAGGAAGACCACAACGGCCTTGACCATGAAGCCAAGACCGAACCACAGGATCAGCAAGGGAACGAGGGCAATCAGCGGGGTGGCATAGCCAGCGGTGACATAGATGCCCAGGGCGGATTCGAGGATACGGTATCGGCCGAGCAGCAGCCCGACCGGGATACCGACGATCGCGGCGACGATATAACCCACGATGAATGGCTGGCTGCTTTGAATGAGCGCGTCCTGCAGGCGGCCAGTCTGCAGCATCGAGAAGAATGCCTTGACGATGGCGCTCGGGTAGGTGCCAAGCAACGGATTGACGTCGCGACCGAAGAACTCCCAGAGACCAGTCGCTATGGCGACCGATATGGTGGTGATCACCCATGCCGGTACAGTGGTTGTCCAGCTTGCCTGACCTGTGCGGCGCTCCACGCGGGCCGGCGCCTGTATTTCTGTGTCTGTAGTCATCGTTCTTCCTTAGGCTGCAGCCGAAACGCCCGCATCGTGCAGGGCTTCCCAGATCAGCGTGCGTTTCTTGGAATATTCCGCCGAAGTGCGGATAGCGCGCATATCAAGGCGCGGGCGCTCCAGTTCGATCGGAATGATCTGGCTTATCTTGCCAGCATGCATGACCGCAACGCGGTCTGCGAGCATGACCGCTTCGTCGAGATCATGGGTCACGAAAATGATGGTCTTTTGCGTCTTGGCATGGATGGAAAGCAATTCTCCATGCAGTCCCTCACGCGTCTGCGAATCCAGCGCGCCGAAGGGCTCGTCCATCAGCAGCACTTCCGGATCGATCGCCAGCGCGCGAGCAATACCCACGCGCTGTTTCATGCCGCCGGAAAGCTGGTGCGGGCGTCTGTCCTTTGCCAGGGTCAGACCCACCAGTTCCAGATAATGCATGGCCGTTCGGGAAAGTTCAGGCTCCTTCATGCCCTTCATCTCCAGCCCATAGCCGATATTGCTGAGCGTATTGCGCCAAGGCAGCAATTCGGCATGCTGGAACACCATGCCGCGATCGTGACCACAGCCGGAAACAGGACGCCCGGCGACTTTGACCTGACCGGACGTGGCTGTCTCAAGGCCCATGATAATGCGCAGGGCGGTCGTCTTGCCGCATCCGCTCGGGCCAATCAGGGCAACGACGTCACCCTTTTCGACATTGAAGGAGACACCGTCCAGGGCATGATGTGTGCCAAAGGACTTGGTGATGTTCTGTACTTCCAGATGGGCCATATTCTTTTCCAGTTATTTCTTGACGCGTGCGAGAGCCTCGGTGCGTACGCTGTCATCGACGAACTTCTTGGTATCGGCGTTGCCGTCGAGAAACTTGAGCTTGACCATTTCATCGTCAACCCACTGCAGCTTTTCCAACGGGATGGCCAGATCCGCATTGATCGCCTTGTACTCGAGGGCTTCATTGTAAATGAACTCGGCGGTCTTGTCGTCCTCGGGCAGGTGACCGACCTTGCGGGCAACCTCGAGCATCGCGTCCTTGTTGGCGATCGCATGAGCGAGGCCTTCCATCTCGGCGGCGAGGAAATTGGTCATCGCTTCGCGGCGCTCGGCGATCTTCTTGCCGGTGGTCATGATGCAGACCTTGAGGAACTGCGGTGTAACCTCGACACCCTTCAAAAGCGGCTTGACGTTCAAGGCGTCTGCATCGACGGCGAATTCGCTTGAGCTGGCAGCAGCAGCAACGACCCCGCCGCCAACGGCCTTGACGCGATCGGCGCTGCCGCCGGCATTGGCGAACGTTACGTCCGTATTGGCAAGGCCGGATGCTTCAAGCGCGAGGCGGGTGAAAATATCGGGAAGCGAGCCAGGCGCAGAAACGCCGACCGTCTTGCCTTTGAGATCAGCCGCACTCGCGATGTCTTTACCGGAAAAGACCGTATAGGTCATGCCGGGCCAGTCGCAGCCGATGATCTTGACGTCGGCGCCCTGATGCAATGCGGAGAGCGCGATAACGGGGCTCGCCTCGAAGCTGTCGAGATCGCCGGCGATGAGCGCCTTCAACGCAGTTGGACCACCGGTGAATTGCACCATGTCGATGTTGATGCCGTGCTTGTCATCGAAGCCACCTTCTGCGGCCTGAAAGAGGAAGCCGGAATCGCCCTTGGCTTCAACGATGCCGTGGCGCCACGCCTCTTGAGCGCTGGCTATCGAAGTCATTGCGGTCGATGCAAGGATCACGCCGGCGAGAGCGCAGGCAAAACGGGTTTTAAGAGACTTGTGAATCATGAGTTCCTCCTCCAAGGGCGCCCGTGCCGGGCATTCACGCAAATGCAGTTAGCTTAATTTCTCTTGTCATTCTGTTATAATGTATGTTTGCCATACAAACAAATTTGTGAGAGAAGTCAAGTCGCCGAGGCATCTTTTTGTCGGAAGGAGGGTACACGGACGCGTGTTTTCATCCGATCGGCGACGCCATGGCATGGTTTTCCGGTGATTTTCAAAGGATGGAGGATAGATTCAATGGCAGAGCGAATTTGGGACAAATTCCTGACGGAGCGCGACAAGGAAGTATTCAAACTTGCCGGATATGGCGCACGCGCAGGGTTTGGCAAGCGGCCGGCGCTGTTGATCGTCGACGTCAACTACGCGTTTTGCGGCGACAAGCGCGAGCCCCTGCTTGAATCGGTGAAGCGCTGGCGCCAGTCGGGTGGCGAAGCCGCCTGGGATGCCCTGCCTGTTCTGCAGAACCTGATTGGAACAGCCCGCGACCGCGAAGTGCCAGTGATCTATACAACCGGAGTGCGACGCTCCGACAATTGGGACGCGGGCAGCTGGGCCTGGAAGAACGAACGCAGCGGTGAAAAACCGGGTGGCAGCAATCGCGATGGCAACGAGATCATGCCGCAGATCGCGCCGGAACCGAGCGACATCGTCATCTACAAGCAGAAGCCCAGCGCTTTCCATGGGACCAACCTCATCAGCTATTTGACGCTGCTCGGGTGTGACAGCGTCATCGTTGCTGGAACCGCAACCAGTGGCTGCGTGCGCGCGACGGTGGTCGATGCCTTCAGCTACAATTTGCGGGTGACGATGGTCGAAGACGGGTGCTTCGAGCGTTCCGAGGCGAGCCACGCCATGACGCTGTGCGACATGAACGCCAAGTATGCCGACGTGATCGACAGCAGCGAAGTCGTCGAGTTTCTGTCGGGGCTTCCGCGCGGCATGTACAATCTGCCGCGTGGTGCCAGCCAAAAAGCGGCTGAATGAGACAGACGGCGCGAGTGATCGCGCCGTCCCTTTTTACCTCAGGCCTTGGTGGCCTCGATCAGCAGCTGAAGATTGCCGGCGATGATGGCCGGAACTTCCAGCGGGGTAAAATGGCGGGCACCCTCGAGGATCGTCAGCGTTGCCCCTGGGATATTATCTGCGAGCACACGTGCCATTTCCGGCGGCGTCGCATAATCCTCGGTTCCGACAAGCACGCGACATGGGAAGTCAAACTTCGGCAATGCTTCGCGCAGGTCGGCTGCGCCGAGCATGTTGCAGGTCGCGATATAGGCGTCGATTTCATTGGCGAGGAAGGTCGAGACAGCGGCTTCCACCACGTCCGGATTTGCCTCGCGAAAGCCATCGCTGAACCAGCGGGTCTTCTGGAAACCGACAAGCGCCTTCAGGCCTTCGTTCCTGGCTTTTTCAGCGCGTTCAGCCCAGGCTGCGGGCGCGTTTTCCCCATACCAGGCCGTGGTGTCGAACAGGCCGAGAGCGTCGACACGCTCAGGATGGGCTGCGGCAAAGGCAAGGGCGATGCAGCCACCCATCGACGCACCGGCGACGACGGCCGATGACCAGCCGACATGGTTCATGAGATCGGCGAGATCATCGGCGAATTGCGCAGTGCTGTAGGGGCCTGCCGGCTTGCCGGAAACGCCGTGGCCGCGGCAGTCATAAATGAGAACCTCGGATGCAGCGGCAAGTGCCGTGGCGGCTGGCTCCCAGAAAAACTTGTCCATCGCCAGCGAATGAATGAGAACGCAGCGGCCTTCGCCGCTCCCGGGGACGATGCGATAGGAAAGCCTTATCCCGTCGCGGGTCTCGGCAAAACCTATCGTTTGAGTTGGCATCAAATCGCTCATGGTAATTGTTCCGCTTCAGCATGGATGGAGATCGCTAGCGATGTTTGTCGCTAGTCGTAGTATTGTATGACGGTATTAATTGATGGGTCAAGAGGCGAAGCCTCGCACCGCCATATCGATCTTTAATCAAATTTTAAGGAGGAGATTATGAACCAATTAACCGGTAACCAGTCGTTAGGAATTGCGGAATAGGTGAAAGGCTCTAGACAAGGACTTGCCCATGCGCCGCATCATGTTCATTGCGTTGTTGTTGCTCACAGGCTGCGCCACTGCGCCAACCCAGACCAACAATGTCTGTGCCGTATTCGATCAGAGAGACGGCTTCTTCAACAATTGGTACAAGCAAGCCAAGAGTGTTGAGACGGAATATGGCGTGCCGGTTCCCATTCTTATGGCGACGATCTATACGGAATCCGGCTATCAGGCCCGGGTCAAGCCGCCGCGCACAAAATTGTTCGGCTTTATTCCGTGGTCACGGCCATCGACCGCGTATGGTTATTCGCAGGCCCTCGACGGGACATGGGCGGATTATCAACGGGAAACCGGCCGCTGGACTGCCCGGCGAACAGATTTCAGCGACGCTATTCGTTTCATTGGCTGGTACCACGCAAGGAGCCATCAGATGAATGGCATTCCGCTCAACGATGCCTATAATCTTTACGCCGCTTACTATGCAGGGCCGAATGACTATGCGCGTGGTACTTGGCGGGGCAAGCCGGCCATCGACCGGTCCGCACGGCGAACAGCCACGATAGCAGGTACCTATGCCGCGCAGCTAGCCAGTTGTGGATTACAATAAGAACAACATGATAGAAAAATGAAACCCGCCGGTTAGGGCGGGGCTCATGTTGTATCGTTCAGGCGCTTGGCTGCTTGGTCTTGCGTAGATAGGGCAACACGCGCTCGAAGCCGCCGAAACGCTGGTTGGCGTCCTCATCCGAAACCGCTGCGGTGATGATGACATCCTCACCCTGCTTCCACTGGGCCGGTGTCGCAACCTGGTGTTTTGCGGTGAGCTGGATGCTGTCGATTGCGCGCAGGATCTCGTCGAAGTTGCGGCCTGTGGTCATCGGATAGGTGAGGGTCATCTTCACCTTCTTGTCCGGACCGATAATGAAGACGGAGCGCACGGTGGCGTTGTCGGCGGGTGTGCGGCCCTCGGACGTATCGCCAGCTTCCGCAGGCAGCATGTCATACAGTTTTGCAACCTTCAGATCCCTGTCGCCGATGAGGGGGTAGTCGACCTCATGGCCCGTTGCCGTCTTGATATCCGCCTTCCACTTGTCGTGATTTTCGACAGGATCGACCGAAATGCCGATGATCTTGGCATTGCGTTTGGCGAACTCCGGAGCAAGTCCGGCCATGTAGCCAAGCTCGGTCGTGCAGACCGGCGTGAAATTCTTCGGATGACTGAACAACACGGCATAGCTACCGCCGATCCAGTCGTGGAAATGGATTTCGCCCAGCGTGGTTTCAGCGGTGAAATCCGGTGCAGTGTCATTGATGCGAAGGCCCATCGCGTTTCTCCCTTGGTCGTGATTTGAAGGTTTTCGCCTATTCGCCGCGCGAACCAGGCGAATGTATCCAATTTAATTGAACTTAGCACATGGTCGCCGAAGTAAACAGGCAATGCACGGCGAAGTTCAACTAGCTACAAGGATGCAAGTTTTGAAACGGGAACCTAAATTTGAGCCCTAGCGTTCTAGCACTATGGAAAACGTTCACTTCAGGTCAGTCACAGTAGAGTCGCTTTTTCCCGACAGGCTCCGCACGATCGCCTCCGTCGCGGAAGCTGCAGAATTCCTCTTGAACGAATGGCCCGGCAAACGCGGACGACTGCATGGTCTCGCACAACTGGCGTGTCTAGAAGCCATGGACGGAAGTGCGACCGGCGACATGGCGCGATCCGTGTTCATCGAGGCAGCCAAGGAAGCGGATATCTATGTCGAAGGAAGCATTGCCAGCACTATGATCCCGGGACAGTGAAAAAATAGCGCGTCGCCCGAGGCTCTAGTCCACATTGGTTAGCGAACTGACGATAAAATAGCTCTTACGGCCTATTACGTTTCCGTCAAGAATCTTGGAATGATTCAGGCAGGGGTTACGTGGTGGGCACCGAATAATGAACGAAAAACTGGGGCAGCTTTTTAGCATTCTCAAAGAACAATCAGACGAAATAGCACAACTCAATATGGACTACGCAGTGGAACGCACGCTCGTTACAGGCGTGATGTCCTTGCTGAGTGCACGCGGCTTGTTGCTCGACGTCGACTTCGACGAAATCGCCGAGATTGGTTCGAGGGTCGGGAATTCGCAATTCTCGTCGCTCCTGGCAAGCCGGATCGAGTGCTTGAAGACGGGAAATCCGGCGCTGTATAATTAAGCCGGCGGCATGGCAGCTTGGCGGCCATGTCCGGCGTCCCGCCAGACATGGCGTGCTGTAGCGAACCGGCCGCAGGTTCACGTCAATCGTTCGGCGAATTTTGAAAGCTGGTCGATTGCAGTTCCCCAGCCATCTTGGAATCCCATTTCGTCATGCTTTCGAGAGTCCGCGGCGTTTTTGTGCAACACGCGGGCGGCGTATCGGGTACCGCTGCGCTCTGCCTCAAATGTTATTATCGCGGTCAATGCGAGCCAAGGCTCTGCCGGCTTCCAACCCTCCGTCAGGACCGTCGTAAAGACCAGGCGGGCTTCAGGAACAATCTCCAAAAAGCAACCGTCGACATGCGGTTGGAATTCACCGCCACCCTCGCGCATGCGCGTCTCGAATGCGCCACCCGGGCGAACGTCCAGCTTGACCACCTCGCATTCAACGGGTGCGGGTATCCACCATTTCGCCAGATGCTCAGGCGTGATCCACGCTTTCCAGACGACCGCTGGCGGCGCATTGATGAAACGCGCAATGGTCAGTTCGAATTTTTCAGCCGGCATCTTCAACACTCCTCGACATTTGGGTTTCGACATACTCAGCCAGCCGGTCCGTTCTGGCCTGCCAAAGCTCACGTTGCTCCGAGAGCCAGGATTCGGCGGCCGCCAGCCTCTCGGTATTCACCCAGCAGGTGCGGACGCGGCCGACCTTTTGCGAACTGATCAGTCCGTCGTTTTCAAGAATTCGGAGGTGTTTCATGAAGGACGGCAGTCCCATGTCGAATGGCTCTGCCAGTTCCTTAACCGGCGCGGGACCCTTGACAAGGCGATTGACGACTGCCCGTCTCGTTGGATCAGCGAGGGCGTGAAAGGCTGCATCAAGAGGCGCGTAATAGTTCTCCATATGGAGAACTATAGACAAAGCTATTCCATTTGGCAAACTAAATTTGCTTGCGGAACCGCGGTGCGCGTCAAGCTGGTTGCAGGCGAGCGAGTTCCGCTTCGAGCGACTTGATACGTTCGTCGCGCTCGAGCAACAACGCGGCCACGTCGCTGGCCTCGAAGCGCATCGGAATGTGCTGTGGGCAGTTCATGTCCCAGGCAGTAACTGTGAACAGGATCGCCTGCTCAGGTCGTGCGCGATAGCCCTCCGGCATCAGTTTTTGCATGAGATCGGGGTCGTCTTCGACAGTCCGCGCTTCGCCCCATAGCTTCACCCGCTGGCGGTTGCGGTAATCGATGAGAAACAGAAACGCCTTGGGGTTATCCGCGAGATTACCGGAGGTTATGTACTGACGGTTGCCGGCAAAATCTGCGAACGCAATGGTCGTATCGTCGATGACGCGCAGAAAGCCGGGTGGGCCGCCGCGGTGCTGAATATAAGGTTGGCCCTCGTCATTTGCCGTTCCGAAGAAGATACTGGTCTGGCTTTGGATGAAATCCGCCAGGTCTGGCGTGATACGCGTCTGCCATGAGCCGCGCTGCTCCATGCTCTCATAACCATGGCGGGACCCCTTGCGGGACTGAATTGCTTTGACGGTCGGCGTGAAAGCGACGTCGCTGGAAAAGGCGTGTCCGGACAGCATGACCAACTCCTCGGAGGGATGAGATACGTGGACGCCTAACATAGTCTCTTCCATAAAATTGCTGTAGATGTCAGTTATTGGAGTTTTCATTCCAGAAAATGAAAGGATTCGAATGGATCGTCTGGATGCAATGGCCGTGCTTCTTGCTGTTACAGAGGCGGGAAGTCTGTCCGCCGCCTCACGCCGCCTTGGGATTCCGCTTGCCACGGTCAGTCGAAAGGTCTCCGACCTTGAGGCGCATCTGAAAACACGTTTGCTTATCCGTTCGAGCCGCCATGTCTCGCTGACCGATGCCGGCCGCGCTTATGTCGAGGCGAGCAAGGCCATTCTGGAGCAGGTCGATGAGGCCGAGCGTACCGCGGCGGGCGAATACACAACGCCGAGGGGTGATCTGGCGATGAGCGCGCCGGTGGTATTCGGGCGGCTTCACGTGCTCCCAATCGTGATCGAATTCCTCAAGATCTATCCAGAAATCAATTTGAGGCTTAGTCTCAGCGACCGTCAGGTCAATCTGGTGGAAGACCATATCGATCTCGCGCTGCGCATTGGCAATCTGCCGGACAGCAATCTTGTCGCGACCAGGGTCGGCTGGATCCGTCGTGCGTCCTATGCGAGCCCGGCCTATCTTGCGCAACGCGGCGTGCTAGAGCGCCCCGAGGATCTTGTTGGCCATGAGTGCATCACCTTCGAGGGGCTGAATTCGCCACGAAGCTGGACTTTCATGGATGGCAGGAAGGAGGTCAGCGTGCCGGTCCACTCCCGGCTGAGCATCAGCACCGCCGACGCCGCAATCGATGCGGCAGTTGCGGGTCTCGGTGTGACGCGGCTTTTGTCTTACCAGGCCACCCGCGCTCTTGCGGCAGGCGAGCTGCAGATCGTACTCGAGGCATTCGAACCGGAGCCGTGGCCGGTGAGCCTGATCTACGTGGGACAGGGATTGGTGCCGCTGAAACTGCGAGCGTTTATGGATTTCGCTGTGCCGAGATTGAGGGCGGTCTTGGCGGAGTAGATGTTGGGCAAGACGATGGCCAGATCATAAAAGCAGGTACGTCGGATACTTGCCAATCCCATGAATATCCCGGATCTCCCGGTGGCACTCTCCGAAGTCCGGGCCGAGCGCGTCGAAAGTGCTTTGAGATATCTGGATACGTCCGGGCGTCCCGCAGGATTCCATGCGGCTGGCAACGTTCACCGTGTGCCCCCAGACATCGTAGACAAAGCGTTTCCGGCCAATGAGGCCGGCAATGACAGGGCCGGAGTTTATTCCAATTCGCAGGCTGAGCGAACGCTCACCTGTCATCTGGCACGTCTCGGCCAGCATGGCCCTTGCAAACGCCACGGCTGCCTGGGCATGGTCCGGACGCGGGTCGGGCAACCCGGCCGCCGCCATATAGGCGTCACCGATGGTCTTGATCTTCTCGATACCGTGCTGATCCGCCAATTCGTCGAAGCGCGAAAACAGCTCTCCAAGTCTTTGGACCAGTGTGATAGGCGGGGTGCGTGCCGCGAATTCCGTGAAATTGACGATATCCGCAAAGACGATCGTCGCCATATCGATGCGATCGGCGATCACTTTTTCACCATCGGCGAGCCGCTTCACCACCTGTCTCGGCAAAATTGCATCAAGGAGCGTATCGGCGCGCTCCTTCTCGAATTCGATCTGCGCGAGATAGCGCCTTTCGCGCTCACGCCAACGGCTGCGTTCAAGACAGGCGGTTATGCGTGCACGCAATAGCACCGGATCGATTGGTTTGTGCAGATAATCCTCGGCTCCTGCCTCGATGCAACGGATAATGGCGTCATCGTCTTTCAGGCCCGAAATCATGATGACGGGTATCTCGCGCAGGCGTTCGTGCGATTTGAGCCGGCTGAGGAGTTCAATGCCGTTCATGTCGGGCATCAGGATATCGGCCAGGGCCAAATCGAATTCCTGCGTCTCCAGGATGCGCAGCGCTTCTTCGCCGGAACTGGCGACAGTGACGAGATGGCCGTCGCGCGTGAGGCGCCGGTTCAGAAGATCGCGGTTCGAGGCGGTGTCGTCGACAACGAGGATACGGCCCGTTTCGTCCGACGAGGGAGCCACGCGAGCGGCAATGGTCCGCGCGAGATCGGCTGCTATGGTGACGTCAATATGGTCAGTCGGCTTTTCATCCGGATCATCCGAGAAAACGTCCAGTCTTCCATCGATCTGCTCCAGCAAGAACCGGCTTTCCTCGATGATCTTCGCAATATCATCAACGATGCTTGCGGCGAGAACATCCGAGAAATCCTCTATGACCATCTCCGAATAGCCGAGAATGGCGTTCATCGGCGTTCGCAAATCGTGCCGTAATTCACTATCGACGGTGAATATTCCGGCAGTTTGCGACGCTTCCATCTCCAAAAGCCGCTTGATAAGCAAGTTCAGGTCGCGAGCAGCGCCAAGCACCTTCTCGAGATCGGGCAATGCTTCGGCGGGCCCGTTTTCCACGACCGCTTCGATCACCAGTTCCTGATAACCAAGGATAGCCTGTGCGGGATCGGCGATCTTCTGCACAAGGCGGGCAATATAGGCGCGGCGGCCGATGTCGTTGGGAAGGGACACCGGCGCTCAACCTCCGGTCAGTCTGGCGATCTTGTCGAGGAGCGCCGGTAATTCGATTGGTTTGGTATCATAATCATCGCATCCGGCTTCCATGGCTTTTTCCCGGTCTCCGGCCATGGCGTGGGCAGTGAGCGCGATAACAGGAATGGCGGCCGTGAGGGGATTTCCCTTGATCCGCCGTGTTGCTTCCCAGCCGTCGATGACCGGCAGGCTCATGTCCATAAGAACAAGATCGGGCTTGTTGCTCACTGCCGCTTCGACGCCGGCGAGGCCGTCAGTTGCGATGATCACTTCATATCCCCGCCGCTCCAACCGGCGCGAAAGCATGTCGCGGTTCATCTCATTGTCTTCGACGAGAAGAATCTTGACCATATTCCTGCTCCTCAAGCATCTTCGCTGAGCGGCACATGCCGCTTCAAGGCTGCGATCAGGTCGGCGCGGCCTTTGGTTCCCTTTCTGACAACTTCACTCGCACGCGTATTGAGCCAATTCAGTTCGTCTCGAGTAAGGTCCTTCGATGTGACGACGACGACGGGAATATCGACGAGGTCAGACCGGTCCTGAATAGCCCGAAGCAGCGCGAAACCGTCCATGTTGGGCATCATCAAATCGAGGACCATAACCGTGGGGCGCCCTGCCTCAAGCTCCGCAAGCCCACGCTGGCCATCGACGGCCTCCCGAACCCGCCAGCCTTCACGAACGAGGACCCGCCGGAAAAGTTCCCGCGTTGCCGGGTCATCATCTACAATGAGCACGTCGTGCTGCCCGGCGCCTGCCACAGCGTTCAACATTTCAACGAGCTGCCGCGGATCGATAGGCTTGACCAGATGGCCTGCTGCGCCGAAGGCCAACCCCATCTCCCGATCCGCGACGACGGTTGCAAGGATCACAGGGATATCGCGCAGCGCCTTGTCAGACTTGATCTCTCGCAGCACCGACCAGCCGTCCTGACCGGGCATGATAACATCCAGAATGATCGCGTCCGGGCGCGATTTGCGCATCTTTGCCATGCCCTCTTCGCCGCCGGCGGCTTCGATGACGTTGAAGCCCGCGCTGCGGACAGTGTCAGAAATAAATCTGCGGGCCCGCGCTTCATCGTCGATGACGAGAACTGTTCCGCGCCGCGCGTTATCAGGCAGCTCCACCTGCGGAGCGGTTTCCTCGGCGAGGGGTATTGTGCCGTTTGCCGGTATTGTGAACCGGAAGGTCGAGCCTTCGCCGAACTTGCTTTCCACCTCGATCGCACCGCCCATCATCTTGATGAAATGCTGGGTGATGGCGAGACCAAGACCGGTTCCGCCATAGTTGCGTGTGGTGGATGCATCGACCTGCACGAACGCCTGGAAGAGCTTTGCCTGTTGCTCCTTTGTCATGCCGATACCGTTGTCGCTGACAGCGAATTCCACCAGATCGCCCCTGTCGTCATCCTGATAGCGCCGGACCGACAGCCGGATCTCATCGTTCTCGGTAAATTTGGCGGCATTCGAGAGCAGATTGAAAAGGTTTTGCCGCAGCTTGGTCTTGTCAGTTTCGATTTCATCAGGCTCGACCGATACGGTGACCGTCAGGCGATTGCCTTTTTTGGTGATCAGCGGAGCAACGGTGCTTTCGACATCGACCAAGAGCTGTTTCAGGCTGACAGGCTCGACGTAGAGCTCCATCTTGCCCGCCTCGATCTTCGAAAGATCGAGCACATCATTGATCAATGCAAGAAGGTGACGGCCCGATCCCATGATCTTGCCGAGATCGGCGACAAAACCTGGCTTGCCCCAATCACTGGCATCCTCCATCAGCATTTCGCTATAGCCAATGATCGCATTGAGCGGCGTGCGCAGTTCGTGGCTCATCGAGGCGAGGAAACGGCTCTTTTCCTGGCTGGCGACTTCCGCGCCGCGCTTTGCTTCCTCAAGCTCCGTCTGACGGTGCTTCAGATCAGTGATGTCGGTATAGACCGCGACCGTACCGCCTTCCGGCGTCTTGCGCTTGGCAACGCGTATCCAGGTGCCGTTGGCAAACTGCCGTTCCATTGTACCTTGCGGGTCCCGCTGGCGGCGCATTGCCTCCTTGAGCCAAGCCTCCCGCTCGGCACGATCTATTTCGGTCCGGCCACGCTCCGCTTGCGCGCGCATGATTTCTTCGAAGCTGGTTCCGGGTGTCATAAGGTCCGCTGTCTCGGGGAAAATCTCCAGATAGCGCTGGTTCACGAGTACAAGCTTGTCGTCGGCGTCGAATAGGGCAAAGCCATCGGGAATGGTTTCGATCGCAGTCCGGACAGTGTTGCGCTGGTGTTCCGCAGCTGCTTCAAGCACGCGCCGCTCTGCCTGCCCATCGCGCAACAGACGCAATGTCGTCGCGAGCCGGCCAAACTCGTCGCGACCCTCGGGAGGCAGTTCGACATCCTCGCGTCCCTCGGTAAGCTGAGCCATGGCCCTGTCGACGCGCCCCAGTGGTACAAGGATGGATCGAAGCACCAGCCACGTCATGATCGCGCCGGCGATGGTAATGGCACTGACGGCAATCATGGCGCGGTTAAAGGTATTCCGCATCGTCTTGACGGCCATATCGCGCGCACCATCGGCTTCAGTTTCGAGGCGTGTTTCAAGCGCCGTCAGTACGCCGTCTATTTCGTCGCTGTAACTTCTTGCTGCGGCGAGGCGCGTGTTGCCGACGACGCGGTTGTCGTTGGTGTAGGCATCGACGGCTTCCATCGCTTGATCGTAATAGGACTTTGCCCCCTTCTGAATCATATCGGCGGCGTCGGGAGCAAACTCCCTGATGCGCGCCAAATCCGCATCGAGGGCAGTTCTTGCGGTTTCGGCGCGACGCTCCGACAGCGTCAGGAGGCTCACCGACAGATCGGTCAGCCAATAGCGCATTTCACCAAAATGCCTGTGTGCCTTGGCGGCCTCGCTGAACATGTGAAAACGCGCGTTTGCCACTTGGACACGCCGTTGATTGTCGAGAAGGTCATGGGCCATGAAGGCGACACTGAGAAGAAGCGCTCCCAACAGGGCCGCCGAAAGGCAGGCGAGTCGCAGTGGTATCTTCCGTTCCAGGAGCCGGCCGATGCGGGACCGAATGGCATTGAAAGCGCTCATTTGAACAGTGTGATGCTCATTGCACCGCCCAGATCGCCTTCTGCACCGCCTTCTTTCGGATAGCCGGAGATATCCATCTCCCCTTTGGGTGTTCCGTGGCAACTGAGGCACGAAGCGGAATAATATTCGGGAATGAGCATGCGAAACGCAGGACGGCCGTTCATGGGAACCTCTTCGACGAAGGGTTTGCCTTTTGGCCAATCGGCGGACATGAATTTCTGTTCGATGACCTGCTGTTCCCATTGATCGGGCAGGGCCTTGCGATTCCGCACGAGTTCCTCTGGAGCTGTCACCTTCATCTTTGCCTGATCGCCGACTTTTTCCCCGAAGCGTTCATTGACGAGGCGGGCAAACGTGGCGGGAATAAAGCCCTTGAAACCCACGCCCTCTACATCGATCATCTTTTGATGCTCATCGACGACTTCGCGCAAGGCAGCGACCTGGGCGTCAAAAAGCTTTTTGTCGTCCGCATCGAAACTGTCTTCTGGCGCAGGTTTTCCCTTGGCGAAGATTTCAAGCGTCTCGTCAGCAACACGTTGCCCCGTCAGATGCTTGTCGCCTATCGATGCGTCGTTGATCAGTTTTTGGTGGCCGGAAATCACAGTGCGACCAGCACGCAGGAACGCCGCGAGCCTCTCTCCCGTCGCGATGTCATTGCTGTCGTCCGCCGCGACCGCACCTGCAAAAGCGCAAAATACAACCCCTGCTAGAAAAACTCCGCACCTCAGACCGCGATGCATGATGGTTCCCCGTATTTTATTGATTATGGGAAGAGTGTAACAGACGCTGGAAAGATTCAAAAGCGCCCCATTGGGGTGTCCCTTGTAGCACTATTCGAACCGGCAAAAGGTTCTCGATTCCGTTACGTGGCGCAGACGTGGCTGTGCGTGGTTGCGCCACCTTTGGAGCATTGAAAAGCAATCAAAGGACGGGGGTATCCACCAAAGAGACTACGCCTTTCACCCGCCGTGGCGCATTTTTCTCCGGCTAATTCTAACGGTATAATTACAGGAGTACTCCAGGGGGAACGGGGGCCTTGTAAGCGTATGTTTATCGATGCGAGAGAACTTCCATGCGGATCTGTACTCCATACGGAAATCTGCATTATCGGCGGCGGGGTGGCAGGTATAACGCTTGCTTTGGAATTTGCGCGGCGCGGCATAGAAACATGCGTCCTTGAAGGCGGCGGACTCAAGTTCAACGCTCAATCGCAAGCGCTCTATCGCAGCGAAAATGTTGGTCTTGACTATGATCTTCACGCCACCAGAACGCGGCAACTGGGCGGCAGCTCCAATTGCTGGGGCGGATGGATACGGCCCTTCATAGACATCGATTTCGAGCGAAGGGATTGGGTTCCAAACAGCGGCTGGCCAATCGATCTAACCGAAGTGGAACGCTACTATCACCGTGCGAACGATCTCGTTAAGGTCAATGACCATAGCTTTGAACCGCAGTTCTGGCGCGAGCACCTTTCTCCCAAACAGGTCCAGTTGCTGGAGTTGAACGATGGATCGCTCGAGACGATCGTCAGCAAATTCAGCCCTCCGACGCGGTTTGGACGCGACTACCGCGCTGCTTTGGCCGCTGCCAGGACGACCAAGGTGCTTCTCAACGCCAACGTAACCGAGATCGCCACCAATGATGACGCTTCCGTTGTGACGGGTGTCCACGTTGTGTCGTCAGCGCAGAAGCCGTTTTTCGTCCGGGCAAAGCGGACTATCCTGGCTGCAGGCGGTGTCGAGAACGCCCGGCTCATGCTTCTTTCGAACAAGGTGGCACCGGCTGGGCTTGGCAACGAGCACGATGTGGTGGGCCGTTATTTCATGGAACATCCGCGTATCCGCCAAGGGCAGGTGATGCCGTCCAGCACCGCGGCGGCGTTCCGTTTTTACGATGCGCGTCACACGTATCACAATCCCGAGCTTGCCGTGGATGGCACCAGCGCCAGCGCCCATTTCGGTCTTGCCGAGCACGTGCAGCGGGAGGAAAAGCTAGTCCAGTGCAGGACCTATTTCCGCGCGTGCCGGGCCGGGGAAAACAGCGACGTCACCGAACGCTTTCATGAACTCTACAGCGCAATTCAACGAAGAAACTACCGCGACATCAAGCTGCGAACCTTCGCTACTGTGGCGCGCGGCAGTCCCAACCTGATGGCGTCCTTGATCTATCGCAGGCTGAAGCTTGCTGCGAAATCGGATCATTTCCAGATCGAGAGTGTTGTCGAGCCGGTTCCGGATCGCGAGAGCCGTGTCACACTCTCCCGGCAACGCGACAGTCTCGGCCTGAACCGGGCGGAACTGAACTGGCGGGTGGGCGATCTTGAGAAGCGCACGCACCGGCGCATGCTGGGATTGATGAAGGAGCAGCTCGAAGGTTCGGGTATGGCGCGTGTCGATATGGAGCAGGAGGACGAAGGGCAGCAGCATCCCATCATCGGTTGCAATCACCACATGGGAACGACGCGCATGCATGTGGACCCGCGCCTTGGTGTGGTGGATCAGAATTGTAAAGTCCACGGCATGCATAATTTGCACATCGCCGGCAGTTCGGTCTTCCCGACATGCGGCAACGATATGCCGACGCTGACGATTGTTGCGCTGACCTTGCGCCTTGCCGATCACATCACGATGATGCTTGGAGTTTGAGGATCACGCGACTTTGGCTGTCAGTTGTTTCCGGCCCACGACGGCCGGCGTGGTATGCCATCATTGTCCGGCGGAGAGCCATTGGACACGCAGCCGCTCAAGGCCATTAGAACGAGCATCAAGAATAGTCGCATCTTTGCCTCCAAAAGCGCGGCCCTTTCAACAGACGTATAAAGGGGGGCCGGGAGCGCTGTTTTGGTTTCCCTAGTGGCGATGCCAAAAACTGCACGCTGGGGCGCGCACGGTCAATTCACAATGGCGTTTGAGATACGCGCGTTGCTTGCGGGTCCCCGACCTCTCCGTCATCCTCGGGCTTGACCCGAGGACCCACACTTGCGCGAAGAAACAAGATCACGACGCCGGGATTTGCGCATCCCCAATGGGTCCTCGGGTCAAGCCCGAGGATGACGGAAGGGGAGGCTCTAGCGGCTGAATTCCTCGAAGAGCTGGTCTACCTTTGCCTGCGCCTCGGTGAGGAGCGTGATACAATCACCCTTGTTGATGGGCTTGCTCAGCCGGGTCGTGCCATTCTTCAAGCCACTGTCCAGACTGGATACGTCCTCGTCCTTGAAAGTCGTATCGGTGTCGAACTTCCTCACCCAGCGTCTGACGGAATCCCTCTTCGTCCTGTAGAGAGGGTCACTGCAGGCGTAGGATAATTTCATCAGATCAAACTGGGCCTGCATGACGGCATCACCCTGTTCAACCCTGGTTCCCGCCAGATATACGCCCAAGAACAACGAAACAGTCAGCATTCGTCCCCCTATGCTCTGCTCGAATCACCCTATGGACGAGCAGTACCGGGAAGATACTTGCTGCTCATGTGCCGGAAAGTAGCTCGTTCGATTGAGGAAAGGGGCGGTCACGTTCGTTCGTGGCAGCGAGGTAGACGTCAATCGCCCGCCCGACCCCAAGCTAATGGCAGTCGCGCCCGCGATCCTAGTATCTCATACGGCGCAAGAGCGCTACATCCGACCTTGGCTAGCGTTGCATATTCATCAGTTCCGGCATCGACATCATGTTCGCATTGAGGTTGGCCATGATGATCATTGAACCGAACACAACAAGGGCAACGACGAAGACGCCGAAGGCCAGCGCAAGGATGTTGTTGAGGCTGTCGGGTGCGCTCGAAATGTGAAGAAAGAAGACGAGGTGGACGCCCATCTGGGCAATCGCCAATACGGCAAGCAGGATCGGCACGCCCGGTCCCCAGATCATATCGGTTCCTGCAACCCAGAATGAAGCCAGCGTCAATATGATCGCAAAGACCAGCCCGATAAGGTAGCCCTGCCAACTTCCCCCGGCCACGCGCGGTGCACCGGCCTCTTGATCCTCGGTCGTTTCAATGGGTTCTGCCATTAGTGGGCTCCAAGATAAACGATTGTGAAAACACCAATCCAGACAATATCGAGCGCGTGCCAGAACAGGCTGAAACAGCGTAGCCGCCGCAGGACCATCGGACGGAAACCGAGCGTCAGAACCTGCGCGAACATCACCAGCAACCAGAACAACCCCGCCGACACATGCAGGCCATGTGTGCCCACCAGAGTGAAGAAGGCGGAGAGGAAGGCGCTGCGATCGGGTCCGGCACCGCTCTCAATCATGCCATGGAATTCAGACAGTTCCATGCCGACAAAGGTCGCGCCGAGCAGGAATGTGACCGCGCCCCAGGCGGCGGCCGGGATCAGTTTGCGTTGTTCGACGGCCAACGACATCAGTCCGCAGGTGAAGCTTGACGCGAGAAGGATAGCGGTCTCCAGAAGGACGCGGTTACGATCAAACAGATCGTCTCCCGAAGGTCCGCCCGCCGTCTCATGCGACAACACCGCAAACGCCGCGAACAACGCCGCAAATATGACGATGTCGCTCAGGAGAAACAGCCAAAAACCGAAGCTGACCACCACATTTGTCGGCGCGGGGCCGCGTTCCGATAGTGGAATCTCGCGAACCTCTGAGTGAGCCGATGAACTTGCACTCATATGGCTGCTCGCGACACTTCGCTCTCAACGATGTACTCGACCTCGTCGGAAACGCGCCAGGCGTGGGCAAGAATGGTTATGAGAGCCCCTATCAATCCGGCAATAGCCATCCACCAGATGTGCCAAATCAGGGCAAAGCCGGTGACGACGGCGAAGAATGCCAGCACGAACCCTATGGGGCTGTTGCGTGGAACTGCGATTGTTTCCGGTTCGGGACCATTTTGACGCTGGGATTGGGGACTTTTCTTTGCTTCCCAGTAAGGGTCAAGGCCGTTTACCGCCGGCAAGACCGAATAGTTCCATGCAGGAGGCGGAGAAGGTGTGGACCATTCGAGCGTGCGCCCATTCCATGGATCGCCGGTAAGATCGCGTCGCTGGTCACGTGTGCGGATGCTGACGACGAGTTGAACGCCGGTGAGGACGATACCGGCGAGGATGACGATTGCGCCAAGCAGCGCGACGAGCATCAGAGGCTGCCACCCGGCAACATCATAGTGCTGCATCCGCCGCGTCGCGCCCATCAGGCCGAGGATATAGAGCGGCATGAAGGCCAGATAAAAACCAATGAACCAGCACCAGAAAATTGCCTTGCCGATACGCTCGTCCAGCTTGAAACCAAAAGCCTTGGGGAACCAGAACGTATATCCTGCGAAAGCTCCAAAGAGCACGCCTCCGATGATCACATTATGGAAATGCGCCACGAGAAACAGACTGTTGTGCAGGACGAAATCCGCTGGGGGAATTGCAAGCAACACACCTGTCATGCCGCCAACGACAAAAGTGACCATGAAGCCCAGCGCCCAATAAACCGGCGCGTCGAAGCGGAGACGGCCGCCATAAAGCGTGAACAACCAGTTAAAGACTTTCACGCCGGTTGGCACCGCGATGATCATCGTCATGATCCCAAAGAAGCCGTTGATGTCGGCTCCTGCGCCCATCGTGAAGAAGTGATGCAACCACACCATGAACGAGAGCACGCATATTGCCATGGTGGCGATGACCATGGAGCGATAACCGAACAGCGACTTGCCGGAAAAGGTGGCGATGACCTCGGAGAAAACGCCGAATGCGGGCAGGATCAGGATATAGACCTCAGGATGACCCCAGGCCCAGATGAGGTTGATATACATCATGGCGTTACCGCCAGCCTCGTTGGTGAAGAAATGAAATCCGAGGTAGCGATCCAGAAGGAGCATCGCGAAGGTCGCGGTCAGGATCGGGAAAGCCGCAACGATCAGTAGGTTGGAAGCGAGTGCTGTCCAGCAGAAGATCGGCATCCTCATATAGCCCATGCCGGGTGCTCGCAGCTTCAGGATGGTCGTCGTCAGATTTATGCCTGACAAAAGCGTGCCCGCGCCGGATATCTGCAGCGCCCAGAGGTAATAATCGACGCCAACCCCGGGCGAATAGGCCAATTCCGACAGAGGCGGGTAGACCAGCCACCCTGTCCGTGCGAACTCGCCAATGACGAGTGACATATTCACCAACAATACACCTGCCGCCGTCAGCCAGAAGCTGACCGAGTTCAACACGGGAAACGCCACGTCGCGGATACCGAGTTGCAGAGGCACAACGAAGTTCATCAGACCGACCATGAAGGTCATCGCTACAAAGAAAATCATGATCGTGCCATGAGCCGAGAATATCTGATTGTAGTGTTCCGGCGGCAGGTAACCCTGCGCCCCGCCAGCGGCCAGTGCCAGTTGCGCGCGCATCATGATCGCGTCGGTAAAGCCCCGAACGAGCATGACAAGCGCAAGCAGGATATACATGACGCCAATGCGCTTGTGATCGACGCTGGTGATCCATTCGGACCAGAGATACGGCAACCAGCCTTTCCACATGACAAGCAGCAATATCGCCGAGATCGTGAGTATGACCATCAGTGATGCGACCATGGGAATGGGCTGGTCGAAAGGTATGGCGGCCCAGCTGAGCTTTCCGAGCATGTCAGGTTCCGTCAGAAATTGAGGGTGCCGAATGGTGTCCGGCGGGGGATGTGCCGGATACGGGGTTATTTGCATTCACGATGTCATTGAACAGGTTTTGCTCGACTTGACCAAAGGTGGACGATGCTACCGCGGAACTTGGACGCGCCAGCTGCGCGTAGCTCGCCTTGTCCAAATTCCCGCCAGCGGCGCGCGTGTTTGCGGTCCACTGGTCGAAGGCTTGCTGCGGCATTGCCTCGACCATAAAGCGCATATCCGAAAAGCCTTCGCCGCTGAATTGCGCCGATAGCCCCGGATATTTCCCCGGCTTGTCTGCGAGCAAATTGAGCCGCGTCGTCATGCCCTCCATCGTATAAATCTGGCTGCCGAGCTGTGGCACGAAAAAACTGTTCATCACAGTTGCCGACGTCAGCTGAAAGCGTATCGGAACACCTGCCGGCACCACGAGGCTGTTTACGCTTGCGACGCCCAGATCGGGATAAATGAAGAGCCATTTCCAATCGAGGGAGACCACCTGAACGTCAAGTGGCGCGGCGGCGGAAGCGATCTGTTTGCCTGGATCGAGATCGTGGGAGCCGACCCAGGCGATTCCGCCGAGGAAAAGCACAACCATCGCCGGTATCGACCAGACGATCAATTCGATGCGGCCCGAATATGACCAGTCAGGCATATAACGGGCCCGCGCGTTGCTGTGCCGAAACCACCAGGCGAACCCGAGAGTGAGCAGAATGACAGGAATGACCACCGCCAGCATGATCGTTGTCGCGTTCAGCAATATCGTATTCTGTGCAGCGCCAACCGGCCCCTGCGGGTCAAGAACGCCGCTGCGCCAATACGAACCCGCTACGTCAGACATATCGCAATGACCAGTAACCGGATTGTCTCATTAGCGATGCCCCTTTTGCCAACCCGGTTTTAAGTTGCAATGGTGATGGCGCGTCAGTTCGGCAGGGCGAAAGCGATAATTTCGTCGCTGACCTTTGGAGTGAGGATCGAATTACCGCCCGCTGCAAACACGACATATTGTTTGCCTTTATACTCATAAACTGCCGGAAGAGCGACGGCCGGAGCTGACACGAGAGACTTCCACAACACCTTGCCGGTTGCAAGATCAAGTGCACGCACCATCGAGTCCATGGAAGCGCCGATGAAGATCAAGCCGCTCGCGGTAATGACGGGGCCCCCCAGGGTGATCGATCCCCACGATTCAGGCATGTAGAAGCCATATTGCTGAACCTGGCCGAACGGCACGTCCCAAAGCTGCTTGCCTGTTTTAAGATCGTAGGCAGCAATTGAACCATAGGGAGGTTTCCAGCAGGGCATCCCCAGAGGATTGAGGAACGTCGTGAGCTGGACTCCGTAAGGTGCGCCGGTCATCGGAAAGAAACCGCCGGTTTCCAGGCCTCCGGCAGTTGCTGCCTTGTCATAATCAGCGCGCGGGATCAGCTTGTAAATCTGCACTGCACTCGAGTAATTGACAACGAAGGTGCCAGTCGACGGGTCGACCGCTCCGCCACCCCATTCGATGCCTCCAATCGTACCCGGATAAACAAGCGAGCCTTCAAGGCTGGGCGGTGTAAACCGGCCCTCGTCGCGCAACGTCGCGGCGGTGCGGCTGCAATAGCCGAAGCTCACGATGTCCGCCAAGCCAAAGACACCTGGCCATTTGTCTCCCACGACAGCTTTCGGCAGCGGCACGTAGGGCTGCGTCGGCGCTGCCGTCTCTCCGGGTACCGTTGAAGCCGGGAAGGGACGTTCCTCGATCGGGTAGACGGGTTCGCCGGTCTCGCGGTTGAGGACATAGAGGAATCCCTGCTTGGAGGTCTGCACCAGGGCCGGAATTGTCGCTCCGTCCTTTTGAATATCGATCAGTGTCGGCGCAGAATTGGTGTCGAGGTCCCAGATATCGTGGTGCACCAGTTGTCTCGACCAGACGACTTTGCCCGTGTCCACATCAAGCGCAGTGACAGACGTTCCGAGCGAGATCGCGTCCAGCCTGTTGCCGCCGAAAAAGTTTGGACTGGGTGAACTGACCGGCAAAAACAGCAGATTACGGTCACGATCGACAGCCATGCTTGCCCAGACATTTGCGGTGCCGCTCTTCGCGGCGTCCGCTGGGTTCAAGGCATGGAACGTCCAGCGCAGGGCGCCAGTCCGTGCATCCAGTGCAAAAACAGTGCCGGGTGGATCGACAGCGTCCGCCCAGTCCTTGCCTGCCCAGCCAACGAAGAGAAAATCCTTGTAAACGGTCGGAGGCTGGAGAATGGACAGCGGCCATTTGGCGTTTTCAACATTCCACTGGTTGATATCAACGACACCGCCCTTGCCGAAATCCGCGCAGGGCTTGCCTGTGTCTGCATCAACGGAATGCAGCTTCGCGTCCATCGTACCAATATAGATGCGTTTCTGGCACACTTGCGAAGCGTCAGGGGCATCTGCCTGCCAGTAAGCAACGCCGCGGTTCTTGAGGTCAGGCTGCGTCAGCGCTTCAAGAACAGCATTGGTGTCATAGCTCCACTTCACTTTTCCCGTATCGGGTTCAAGTGCGAAAATCCGGTAAAAGGGCGTGCCAAGATAGACTGTGTCGTTAACGAAAAGCGGCGTCGCCGACCACACTGTTGGCGGAATATCGGCCTGCGCACCAGAGGCTGGCGGGCGATTGTGCATTCCAGTTGGAGGCGGTCCACCGGATGAAACGTCGCCAGTATGCGTGCGCCAGGCAACCGTGAGATTACCCACATTCTGAGGTGTTATCTGCTTCAGGGGCGAGAATTTTTGTGCCGCAAGGTCACCGTTGTAGGTGCTCCATTCGACGCTCTGGGCCCGGAGTTCGCCGCAAGTTGCCGTCAACGCCACAACAGACAACGCCGACAATAGATACTTTGTCCACATCACGTCGGTCACCATTGCAAAAGCTTGGTTCAGGCAAACGCGCGACGCCGTCTGAACACGTGAAGAATCCAGCCGAGAAGGCTGACGAGCATAAGGATCACAAGTGTTTGACTATGCAGGAGATACCCGGCGAAGGATGTGCCGGCGATATTGAGGATGGAAGAGACAATGAGGAACGACCGGAGGAAGCCAGCATTCAATTTGTTGAGCGCTATACCGAATAGGGCCAGCAGTATGGTGGAAGCGATCACCAGAAGCGTTCCTGGCTCACCGGCGATACCGCTATCGGGATTGAAGTAGTTGAAGATCGAAACGATGAGGCCGCCAAGCGATGCCAGCACCATGAGTGCGGTTCCAGCATCATTGAAGATTCCAGAAATCTTGGCCATCGTCCCTCGCTGTGATAGTATTGTAGCAAGCGAGTGGCAAAGTCTAGCTGGATTTTTACAGACAGATAGCTCTTTTGATCAGTCTAACTCCAGTAATTGCCCAACATACCTAAACAATGTTGCATACGCCGCCCAAACATCTTTCCTTGAACAGAGATGAGGCTGCGAGGGCAAGGATCAATCCAGAAAAAAGCAGCCCGTGGCCGGACGATGAACTGAAACGCCTAGAGAAGCAGTGCCGCGATTTTGCCCATCTAATCCGTTTTGATTAAGTATTCTTCAGTAGGGTCTAATTGTGTTCTCATCATAAAGGCGTAGGCTATTTCCCGTTGGTTGCGGGGGTAACAGGCCCTATGGGGGAAACCGGCTCGTGCAGCCCGAAAACGGGAGTGCACGATCATGGCACTTGAATCCATTTATTTCGGAAGGGATTTTTTAGACGTCTACAACGGCGAATGGAACGACCCGGTAACCAATCCGCGGCTTGGCCGTGGCACTGATGGCAATGATAACCTCATCTTCGACGGACTTTCGTTGGGCGTTCTTGCCAATGGCCTTGGCGGTAACGACAAAATTACTCTGAACAACGGCGCGATCACCCTCAATATCAATGGCGGTGAGGGCAGCGATCAACTTTATGGTAACAACGGCATCAACATCATCAATGGCGGTAATGGCAATGACTTTATTCATGGCGGTGCGGGCCTCACAGACACACTTTCAGGCGGTGCGGGCACTGACACGTTGAGCTATGCGTTTTCCAATGCCGAGGTGACCGTTAACATGTCGGTGTTGAACCTGCTCGGCAACATCACCGTCAGCGGCGGTCATGCCAATGGCGATATCGTCTCCAATGATTTCGAGAATGTCGTTGGCTCAGAATACGGCGATACGATCACCGGCAATGCGGATAAAAACGTGCTCATCGGCCTTGGCGGCAATGATAAGCTCAACGGTGGCCCGCAAGACACGCTCATCGGCGGCGCAGGGAACGATGAGCTCTCGGGTGGCTATAGATTCATTGGAGGAGCCGGCAAAGATTTCATGTCGGTATCAAGCGCCACCAGCTCCAACAACGTCGGCCTCTTCATATATGAGAGTGAGAACGACAGTACTCCCACCGCGACGGATGGCCTTATCTTCTTCCTTGGTGTTCCGGGGGAACACACAAAGATTGATCTGTCGCGCATCGACGCTAACCAGACGGACGTTAACGATGGTGTCAATCAGCAATTCATCTTTGGCGGGGACTTCACCGCAGGTCATTTGGTACTTGCCTACTCGCCATCGGGAGGCAACGCCATCATGGGCAATATCGACGGCGATGCAGCACCTGAGTTTATGTTTGAGTACGCGTCGCTAACTCATCGCCAACTGTTAGTAGCAGGCGACTTCATTCTTTAGGTTTACTCTCCTTCAAATCGACTGGTGGGGTTGCGTCGGGCTCAGCCCCACTGGTCTGTACAATATGGTTCTGGTCACACGCCGACCCCACTGCCCCTCGAATTCATCATTACCGTCATATCCAGCATCATGGCACAGGCACCACATTGGCAGCGCGCCTTCTTTCTTGGACCCAGCCTTTGAACGTACTTCAAAAGGGTTTGACGCCCTTCGAAAGACCGGCAATATCCTCAAAAATCGTCGTTTTTGAAAACGCGGTTATTCTAAAACCAGCTGACAAAAAATCAAAAAGTCGCGACAAGCTACAGACAAGCTACAACAGCTACAGCCAGCGATATTACTAGCGCATGGAACCGTTATTGATGGGAAAATGGTAGCGAAGGAGGGATTCGAACCCCCGACACAAGGATTATGATTCCTCTGCTCTAACCTACTGAGCTACTTCGCCCCATATGTCTCGCGACCCATAGATGGTTTGCCTGCAAAAGGAACCGGGAGGCCGCGCTGTCAAATCGACAGGGACGGGGCGGGATATATGGGGGTGGCAACAGCCTGTCAAGCAATGTTACGCCGCTTTTTTATCTCCCCCCTTGCGGAGGAGAAAGGATTTTCCTGAATTTAGCCTCTTCGCTAAATCCTTGGAAAATCCAAGAGAGGGGATTTTTCCGCGGAAGCACGCCAATTTATCCCCTCTCTTGTGATTTCTAGCACTTAGCTGACGCTAAGATGCTGAAATCACTTTCTCCCCCACAAGGGGGGAGATAACGGCCAACCTTTCCGCACAATTCAAGTGCAATGCCCGGAAGCGGGACTTGTCATAGTTTCGTCGTACGGATATTGGATGCCGACATGAACAAGGCTGAAAAGATGGCTCCACGGATTGCAGTGCTGGGTTGCGGTTACTGGGGGAGCAACCATATCCGTACATTGAAGAGCCTCGGCGCTCTTTATGCCGTCTCCGACCAGAACAGCGATCGTGCTGCCGGCTTTGCTGCCGAGCAGGACGTTTTGCATATAGAAGTCGAGGATCTTTTCACCCATCCCGATGTCGACGCCATCGTCATGGCGCTGCCGCCGCAATTCCATGCGGAAGCGGCTATCCGTGCCGTTACCAATGGCAAGGATGTGCTGGTCGAGAAACCGATCGCTCTGACGGTACCGGACGCGGAAGCTGCCGTGAAGGCCGCGCACGACAATGGCCGCATCTTCATGGTCGGCCACGTTTTGCGGTTTCATCCTGCGTTCGAAAAGCTGCTGGATCTTATCAAGGCCGGCGATCTCGGCAAGGTGCGCTATATCCACTCGCACCGGCTTGGGCTCGGGAAGTTCCATACCGAGAACGATGCGCTGTGGGATCTCGCGCCGCACGACCTGTCGATGATCCTGGCGATCACGGAAACCGAGCCGCTGGAGGTGCGCGGCGAGGGTGCCGCCGTGCTGGACCACCTCAGCGATTTCGCGCACCTGCATTTGCGTTTTCCGGATAATGTGCGCGGTCACCTGTTTGCCTCGCGGCTCAACCCTTATCGCGAACGCCGCCTGACCGTGGTCGGCACCAAGGCGATGGCGGTGTTCGACGACATGGAGCAATGGGACAAGAAGCTCGCCGTCTACAAGCATTCGATCTGGCAGGATGATGGCCAGTGGGCCTCGACGACAGAAGAGCCGACATACGTCAAGGTTGCGCAGGGCATGCCGCTGACGCGCGAGTGCCAGAGTTTTATCGAGAGCATCCAGACGCGCAGGCAACCGAAAACGGATGGCGAAGAAGCCATCCGCGTCTTGCGGATTTTGACCGCGGGAACGGTTGCACATAACAAGGCCTGACCCTTATCTCCCCCCTTGTGGGGGAGAAAGCGATTTCAGCACCTTAGCCTCTTGGCTAAGTGCTAGAAATCGCAAGAGAGGGGATCGGCATGATGCGCTCCAAATCCCCTCTCTTGGATTTTCCAAGGATTTAGCGAAAGACGCTAAATCCAGGAAAACCCTTTCTCTCCCACAAGGGGAGAGATAAACACGGGACCGCTTTCGCCTGATGCATTGCTCTCGACGTAAAGCGTTGTTACAAGGCCGCACAAACTTTGAAATGGCGCACTCTCGCGGACCTCCCTCCGCCCTTCTATAGAGTAGCCGAACAGTTTCCCGGCGCAGATTCGCGGAGACATTGATAGTGGAGCAATGATGCAGTTCATCGATCTCGGCGCACAGCGTGAACGGATTAGCGGCAAACTCGACGCGGCGATCGCCAAGGTTGTGCGTGAGGGTAAATACATTCTCGGGCCGGAAGTTGCCGAGTTTGAAAAACGTCTGGCCGAATATATCGGTGTCGAGCACGTTGTCGCCTGTGCCAACGGCACCGACGCGCTGCTTATTCCGCTGATGGCAAAGGGGATCGGTCCCGGCGATGCGGTTTTCTGTCCGAGTTTCACTTTTGCCGCAACTGCCGAAGTGGTGGCATTGGCCGGTGCAGAACCGGTTTTTGTCGATGTCGATCCCGACACCTACAATATCGATGTGAAGCAGCTCGAAGCCGCTATTGCCGCTGTGCGCGCGGAAGGCCGGCTTACGCCGAAAGCGATCATACCCGTCGATCTGTTTGGGTTGGCCGCCGACTATACGTCGCTGTCTGCAGTCGCTGCCCGCGAGAACCTTTTCGTCATCGAGGACGCTGCGCAGTCAATCGGTGGCAAGCGCGACAATGCGATGTGTGGCGCCTTCGGCGATGTGGGAGCGACGAGTTTCTATCCCGCCAAGCCGCTCGGCTGCTATGGCGATGGCGGCGCCATGTTCACCAATGATGCGGCATTCGCTGAGGTGCTGCGTTCGGTCCTGTTCCACGGCAAGGGCGAGACGCAATACGACAATGTACGTATCGGTCTGAATTCGCGCCTCGATACGATCCAGGCCGCGATCCTCATCGAAAAGCTCGCAATTCTCGAAGACGAGATGGAAGTGCGGCAGGTGATTGCCGGGCGCTATGCCAATGGCCTCAAGGATATCGTTAAAGTGGCATTGATGCCGGAAGGTTCGCGCTCGGCCTGGGCACAATATGCGATCGAGACGAAGAATCGCGATGGATTGAAGGCGCACCTGCAGGCCAACGGCATTCCGTCGGTGATTTATTATGTAAAGCCGCTGCATCTGCAGGAAGCTTATGCGCATTATATGCGCGCGCCGGGCGGTTTGCCGGTTTCAGAAACATTGCCGAAGAACATTCTGTGCCTGCCCATGCATCCATATTTGAGCAATGATGACCAGGACCGGATTATCGGCACTATCCGCGAGTTCCATGAAAAAGGGGCCTGACGGCCCCATTTCCTTCAATTTCGAACGAAACTGATCAGGCGTGCTGGCCTTGCTGGGCGAGGCGCTTCAGCATGGCTTCCGCCTGCGGGGCGCGTTCGGAGCGGCCAATGAAGCCGCCGCCAAAGACACGGGCGGTGTTGCTGTCGTCCGAATAAAGCACGCAGGCCTGGCCGGGCGCGATGCCGCTTTCGCCATCGACCAGCTCGACCCACGTCTCGCCGGCCTGATGATGCAGGACGGCCGGACGCGGCGGGCGGGTGGAGCGAACCTTGGCGTAGACCTCGACGCCGCCTGCCGGAATATCTTCCAATGCGTCGTCACCCAGCCAGTTAACGTTGCGCAGGAAAACCTTACGGGTTTCAAGCGCTTCGCGCGGGCCGACTATGACACGGGCATTGGCCGCATCGAGATGAATGACATAGAGCGGATCGCCGGTGGCGACGCCAATGCCGCGACGCTGGCCGATGGTATAGTGGACGATGCCTTCATGACGACCGAGTACGCGCCCGTCGATGTGGACGATATCGCCCGGATTGGCCGCTTCCGGCTTCAGTTTCGAAATGATGTCCGAATATTTACCCTGCGGCACGAAGCAGATGTCCTGGCTGTCCTGCTTGTTTGCGACAGTAAGACCGAGCTCCTCGGCAATAGCACGAGTTTCGGGCTTCGTCAGACCACCGAGCGGGAAGCGCAGATAATCGATCTGTTCCTGCGTGGTGGCAAACAGGAAATAGCTCTGGTCCTTGTCGGTATCGACAGGACGGAACAGAGCACGATGCGCTCCGTTTGCACTGCTGCGAATATAATGACCAGTCGCCAGGGCATCGGCGCCAAGATCGCGGGCGGTCTGCAGCAGGTCGGCGAATTTTACGGTCTGGTTGCAGGAAACGCAGGGGATCGGCGTTTCGCCGCTGACATAGCTCGCGGCAAAGGGATCGATCACGGCTTCGCGGAAACGGGCTTCGTAGTCGAGTACATAATGCGGAATGCCAAGACGTTCGGAGACGCGGCGCGCATCCTCGATATCCTGACCGGCGCAGCAGGAACCGGCCCGATGGGTCGATGCACCATGGTCATAGAGCTGCAAGGTGACGCCGACGACATCATAGCCCTGGCGTTTGAGGATGCCGGCCACAACAGAAGAATCCACGCCGCCAGACATGGCAACGACGATGCGAGTGTCTTCCGGTCTTCCCGGCAGATCGAGATTATTCAGTGTCATAAGCGGATCCGTTTTCGTCGCGGCATATAAGCGCAGCGCTTTGTCGGCTCTATATAGGGCATCGACCCGGACTTGCCAATAAGAGACCGTTTGAAACTCTACTGCGACGGCCATCTAACGCGAGTTTCTGCGCTTCCGGTGCTCACGTACAATAGTACGCTGCGCTCCCGTTCTCGAGAACCGCATCATATGCCTCGCCGCAGCGACTTTCCAAACGATCTCTGAGAAGTGGTATCGGAGAATTTTTTCTTGAGACGAGTTTTTTGCATAACGCTCGCGTCAAAACCCGAAAATTCTGGAAGTTAGGCCAAAGTTTAACGAAAATACGACCGATCCATTAACCGAAGTTACCAGAGAATGACTCGAGGTTTAGGCAATTATTAAAGCCCTGACTGTAATGTCAGCTGCGATAGGTCTTGAAGTTTAGTGTAGAGAGTACAATGACCGATCTTGTTCGACCGAGAGTAAAATACGTAATCGGCCCGGATGGCAGCCCGCTGACCATCGCCGATCTTCCACCCGCGAACACGCGGCGTTGGGTTATTCGCCGCAAGGCTGAGGTGGTTGCCGCTGTGCGCGGTGGTCTTCTTAGTCTTGAGGAGGCTTGCCATCGCTATACGTTGACGGTGGAAGAGTTCCTGTCCTGGCAGTCCTCGATCTCCGATCATGGGCTGGCTGGTCTCAGAACGACCCGGATACAGCAATATCGTCATTAGATGATGGTGCATGAAT
>NZ_JAIQWW010000022.1 GCF_020164455.1 Phyllobacterium chamaecytisi | reverse complement strand
CGATGCGTCTTCCGGCGCGAAATCCGCACAGGAAGCCATGGACTCGCTATGTTCCGAACAGGAGAAGGTTCTCGGACGCCTCGAAAAGTCAGGCGTGCAGGGTGATATCGGTCCGAAACTGGCCGAGGAACATGACCTTGCCTACTGGAATGCCGATGCCGTCAAAAACGGCCATCTGGCACCCCAGCTGAAGATCGAGAACGAAAAGGAAAAGCCCCAGACCGTCAACTACGATGAGCTGGTCAAGAGCTGGAGCAAGTAAGTTTCCGATGACATCGGCTGGTGGCGGAGGTGTCCGCCGCCAGCCGTGACGACAAAGTCGACCATTGACGGCAAGTCAAAGTAGCATACGCTGGCAATAGCGATGGTAGTTCGCTTGAACCTTGGGAGGAGGCCATGGCAACGCGGCATGATGGCTTGCATGCCGAACATATACAGTCCGCATTGATCGGAAGTGCCGCTGCACAATCTTCGCTGATCGCGTCCTGGGGCCGTTCGATGCGTCTTTACGGTTTGAGTCCCGAAGAAGGCGCTCCGAATGTGCTCACCGACCGTGAACTGAAAGATGCGCGCGAACGGCTTGGATCATTAATCGATACCGCAGAGTCGGCGCTGGAGCGCCTTTATTCCGCTGTCGGTGGTGCAGGCTGCTGTGTCCTGCTCGCTGACAAGGATGGAGTTCCGGTTGATCGCCGCGGCTACGAAGGCGATGACGCGACATTCCGCACGATCGGTCTTTGGACCGGAGTAGTGTGGAGCGAGGAGAGCGAAGGGACCAATGGAATTGGTACCGCACTTGCCGAACAGAGGGCGCTTACGATCCACCGGGATCAACATTTCCGCAGCCGCAACACTGCGCTGTCCTGTACCGTTGCCCCGATTTTCGATCATCGGGGCCGTCTGATTGCGGCAATTGACGTCTCCTCGGCCCGTCGCGACTTGACCGAGGATTTCGTCAAACTCATCGCGGTTGCCGTGGTTGATGCCGCGCGCAGGCTCGAGGCTGAGAACTTCCGGTTGGCATTTCCCAAGGCAAGAATTGTTTTGGCGCAAGGCGCGGACGCCGCGAGCGAACGAGCCGTGCATGCACTGATTGCTGTGGATGAGGATGATCTCGTTATCGGCGCTTCCCGCGCAGCACGCCATATGCTTGGATTGACTGATGAATCGCTCCGCAAGCCCTTGCCGGCTTCTGACGTTCTGGGCGAGAAAGCCAATGCCGAGCTCGATTATGCCACCGCAGAACGAGGTGCCATCCAGCGTGCTTTGGCACGTTCTGGCGGCAATATATCCGCTGCTGCAAACAATCTGGGTATCAGCCGCGCCACCCTGCATCGCAAACTGAAACGGCTCGGCTTTCCCGATAAGGTGTCGTTCAGCGATCTCTAGTCGCAACTGTCGCAAAACTGCGACAGATCAACGACGGCCCTGCCTTGGCTGGGCTGACATATCAGTCATAGAGCGCGATGCTTGCCTTTGATACCGCAGCAGGCGGTGTTTTCAACGCAGCCGGTTTGCAGGAGCGAACTGCGCTGCCAGGGAGGAAAATCCGTGAACAAGGTAGAGTTCAATCGCACAGTCAAACCCAATTTCAAAAAGCGCTATGGCAACTTCATCGGCGGCAGGTTCGTCGAACCGAAGGCCGGGCGCTATTTTGAAAACACGTCGCCGGTAAACGGTCAGGTTCTTTGTGAAATTGCCCGTTCCGACGCAAGTGATGTCGATGCGGCACTCGATGCAGCACACGCTGCCAAGGAAGCCTGGGGCCGCACGAGCGCTGCCGAACGCAGCGTCATGCTCAACAAGATTGCACAGGTGATGGAAGACAACCTCGCTCTTCTTGCCCAGGCGGAAACCTGGGACAACGGCAAGCCGATCCGCGAAACCACGGCGGCTGATCTACCGCTTGCCATCGACCATTTCCGCTATTTCGCCGGTGCAATCCGTGCACAGGAAGGTGGTATCTCGGAAATCGATCACGATACGGTGGCCTATCATTTCCATGAACCGCTCGGTGTCGTCGGTCAGATCATCCCGTGGAACTTCCCGATCCTGATGGCGGTGTGGAAGCTTGCTCCGGCACTGGCTGCGGGAAATTGCGTCGTGCTGAAGCCTGCGGAACAAACTCCTGCATCCATCCTGGTGCTCGCCGAACTGATCGCAGATATCCTGCCGCCCGGCGTGCTCAACATCGTCAACGGTTTTGGCCTTGAAGCCGGCAAACCGCTAGCCTCGAGCCCCCGTATTGCCAAGATCGCATTCACCGGCGAGACGACGACCGGACGGCTGATCATGCAGTATGCCAGCCAGAACCTGATACCGGTGACACTGGAGCTGGGCGGCAAATCCCCCAACATTTTCTTCAAGGATGTCACGGCCGAAGATGATGATTTCTTTGACAAGGCGATCGAGGGTTTCGTCATGTTCGCCCTCAACCAGGGTGAGGTATGCACCTGTCCGAGCCGCGCTCTCATCCATGAATCCATCTATGACAAATTCATGGAAAAGGCGCTGAAGCGTGTGGAAGCGATCGTGCAAGGCGATCCGTTGGATCCAGCGACCATGATCGGCGCTCAGGCCTCGAGCGAACAGCTGGAGAAAATCCTCTCCTACATGGATATCGGCAAACAGGAGGGTGCCGAGGTGCTGATCGGCGGCGAACGCAATTTGCTCGCCGGTGATCTGGCGGGCGGATATTATGTCCAGCCGACCGTCTTCAAGGGTCACAACCGCATGCGGGTTTTCCAGGAGGAGATCTTCGGACCTGTTGTTTCGGTGACGACCTTCAAGGACAATGACGAGGCGCTGTCGATCGCCAACGATACGCTCTATGGTCTTGGCGCGGGGATCTGGAGCCGCGATGCCAATACTTGCTACCGCTTCGGACGTGCAATTCAAGCAGGGCGCGTCTGGACAAACTGCTACCACGCCTATCCGGCGCACGCGGCATTCGGTGGCTACAAGCAGTCGGGCATTGGCCGTGAAAACCATCTGAAGATGCTGGATCACTACCAGCAGACCAAGAACATGCTCGTCAGCTACAGCCCCAAAAAGCTCGGTTTCTTCTGAGTTCGTAGGCTGGAATCAAACGTCGGTGGCACATTGTTGCCGCCGATGACGTTTTGCCGGAGGAGCACCATGGAAGACAAAGTCAGTGCCACACCTGCGGCGCTTGAACTGATCGCGACGCTGCAGTCCGAATACGGGCCAATCTTGTTTCATCAGTCTGGCGGCTGTTGCGACGGCTCGTCACCGATGTGTTATCCAAAAGGCGATTTTATCATCGGTGACCAAGATGTTCAGCTCGGTGAAATCGGTGGAGTTCCCGTCTACATCAGCGCCCCGCAATATGACGTGTGGAAGCACACCGAGCTTATCATAGACGTCGTCCCAGGCCGCGGCGGCATGTTTTCGCTCGACAATGGCCGGGAAGTGAGATTTCTGACGCGGTCACGGGTCTGCACCATTTAAGACCGTACCCCATCGTTTATTATGGCCGATTAAGCCGTCAATTGGAAAGGCGCCGCACAAAGGCTGGTCGCCTCGCATTTGCCCTTGCGATCAGGAGGCGCCGGATCAATCGAACAGAATTCGTAACTGCCGGATCGATTTCGCTGAGAGATGGTGCCAGCGTGGCAGCCATCAAATGCTTGCGCCTTGCGGATCCCTGTTGGGCTGCGACCGCAAATGCGTTGACGACATCCAGGCACAGGTCGAAAAGCGCTGTTATCTGGAGTTTCAAAGGAACGTCTTCCATTGGTCGTCGCCGCTTACTGAACAGCCTGAGGTTCTTGGTCCGTACCGCGAAAATCGCATAAGTGTCGCGTCTGCACCCGGCCTCTTTGGATCCCCTCCTGCTACTGGTGGACAAGAGTTATCTTTTGTTGGCGTTGCGCCATTTTTCGAAGACGGTCAAATTATTGGGGTCTGTCGGCGGGTAAAGGCCGATGATGGATTTGCCGGACTGGACGAGTTCCAGAACAAAGTCCTCGTATGCTGTCATCTCCACCGTTTCCTCAGCGACCTCGCTGGCTAGATGTGCGGGGATAATCACAACACCTTCACTATCTCCGACGACGATATCGCCGGGCCAGACTGCGACATCTCCACAGCCAATGGGAACATTGATATCGAGCGCTTGATGGAGTGTGAGGTTGGTCGGTGCTGCGGGACGATTGTGATATGCCGAAAAGGCAAGGTTGGCTATTTCCGGAGAATCCCGAAATCCGCCATCGGTTACTATACCCTCGACACCTCGTTGCATGAGGCGAGTGATTAGTATCGAGCCAGCCGATGCGGCTCGCGCATCTTTGCGGCTGTCGATAACAAGCACGGCGCCCGGCGGGCATTCCTCGATGGCCTTGCGCTGGGGATGCGCGGGGTCGCGGAAAACAGACAGCTGGTTGAGATCTTCACGAGCAGGTATATAGCGAAGCGTAAATGCCTCGCCCACCATGTTGTACTCCGGTTTTCCAAGGGGTCTTACGTCCTGGATAAACTGATTGCGCAAGCCTCGTTTGAAGAGTGCAGTGCAAAGTGTGGCCGTGCTTACACGGCGCAATTTCTCACGTGTTGCAGATGTCAGGGCAGGGGTCATGGTGATGCTCTCTTGATTGAATACGCCAATTACCAACGTGGAACGCGGCGCTCATATGTGGGGTCGAATTGCTGCATGTAGAGGGTGTCGTTGCGGTCGTTCATCCCCGCACTTTCATAAAGATCAGCCAACTTACGGAGTTTCCGGCGATCGATCGACACACCAAGTCCAGGCTTGCCAGAGACCTCAAGATTCCCGTCGGCAAAACGGAATGGATCGCCCTCAATGATGTCGGTGTCGGTCCATGGATAATGCGTATCGCAGGCGAAATTCAGATTGGGCGTTGCTGCCGCCAGATGCGTCATCGCGGCCAGGGTAATGCCAAGGTGGGAATTTGAGTGCATGGAAACCTGCATTCCAAAGGCTTCGCACAGTTTCGCCAAATGCGTGGAGGCACGCAGGCCACCCCAATAATGATGGTCCGACAAGACAATCTTCACAGCATCTCGGCGCACCGCCTCCGCCAAATGGTCGAACTCCAGGACAACCATGTTGGTCGCGAGTGGAACATTGCAGGAGCGTGCTACCTCCGCCATCGCTTCCATACCAAGAACCGGGTCTTCGAGATATTCGAGGATACCTTCGAGTTTCCGGGCGACCTGGATCGCGGTAGGGACCGTCCATCCGCCATTTGGGTCGATGCGAAGGGGATGGTCGGGGAATGCTGCACGCAGATGCAGCATCGTTTCAATCTCAAGCTCGGGTTCGAGCACGCCACCCTTGAGCTTCAAGGACTTAAAGCCATACTGGTCCACAAAGCGCGTTGCTTCGCCAACCATCGCCGAAGGCGTCATGACCTCGCCCCAATCGTCCGGTTCGTCGCCGATATGGGCTGCGAACTTATAAAAAAGATAGGCGCTAAAGGGAACGCTGGACCGAACCGGCCCCCCCAGAAGATCGACCACGGGACGACCGAGGATTTTCCCCTGGATGTCCAGGCATGCGACCTCGTAGGCGCTGGCCACGACATCGGTCAGCTTGTGGTCCGCAACGGCGGTTTTTGCATTAATCCCTCCGCCTTTCGGCAGAGCATGCAGCACCCGCTTCTTCAAATCGTGCAGATGAAAGGGGTCTAGACCGATCAGGCCCCGGGCCGCTTCGCGAAGTCCGGTAAGCGCTTTGATGCTACCGTAACTCTCGCCTAAGCCTACGGTGCCGTCATCACAAACGAGCTCGATGATCGTTCTCAACGCATAGGGCTGATGCACCCCTTTGCAATTGAGAAGCGGTTTGTCCGGTATGGCCACCGGCGTCAGCACGACATTTTCGATACGCATTGAATCCCACCTAGATGATATGGCAGGTTATTACACTTGCATATTACAATTGCAATGTGATATCTCAGATTAATAACGGAGATACCAGATGACGGCCGACCATAGATTGGATGATATTCTCAATCCCACATTGTTGAGGGGGGAGGGCAATCTTGTCACTCAGGTGCACCGGGCCTTGCGCACAGCAATTGTCGAAGTTCGGTTGCGTCCTGGAGCGGCACTTTCGGAAAAGGACATTGCGCGTTGCCTAAACGTCAGCAAGACGCCCATCCGCGAAGCCTTGATAAGGCTGGTAGAGGAGCGGCTTGTCACCGTGGTGCCCAAGAGCGGAACCAGGGTGGCCCCTATCAATATTGAGCGGTTCCGCGAGGGCTGTTTTGCTCGCCTGCATATCGAAGTCGCTGCGGTGGCTCAGGCAGCAGCTCTTCGGTCGGACGAAGACATCATACGCATGAAGGCGAACCTTTCCCGGCAGCGCGAGGCCTTGGACAATGAGGCCTATTGGGAGTTCTTCTTATGCGATGAGCAGTTTCACGCGCTTATTCTCAAAGCTGCAGGATTGAAAGGGCTCGTCCCGATCATGGAAGTCGCCAAGGTTGAAGTCGACCGCATTCGTAGCTTGAAGAACCGTCTCGGCGTACGGCGTACCGAAACGGTCATTCGTCAGCACGAGGAAATAGTCGACGCCATTGCTGCACGTGATCCGGGCCGGGCCTCGGCCGCGATCCGCAATCATCTGGGTGAAGTCGACAAGCGCATCTGGGAGCTTGGCGAGGACCATGCGCTGTGGAGCTACATTGAATCGGTGAGCCGTCCTCAACTGAAAACTCAGATCGGTATCGCCGGATAAGAAATCTCTCCGAAGGAATGAAATGAATGTTCAAGAACAAGACCGCAATCGTCGCCGGTGGCGCACGCGATATTGGCCGCGCCTGTGCCGTGAGACTGGCAGCAAGTGGCGCTAAAGTCGCAATTGTCTACAATTCCAGCGAAAAGGCTGCCTTCGATACGATCGACGAAATAACCGCTTCTGGCGGCCTGGCAGTCGCTATCTGCGCCGACCTGACCAAGCAAGCCGAAGTCGCTCGTGCCGTTGAGGAGACCCAACAGAACTTCGGTCCCCGCATCGACATCCTCCAGTTCGTGACCGGCGGTCTCGTCGCCCGCAAGACCGTGCCTGAAATGGACGCCGAATTCTGGCATCAGGTGCTCGACCTCAACCTGACCTCATTATTCCTCACGGTAAAGGCGGTGCTTTCGCATATGGGTGAGGGCGGCTCCATCGTAACATTCGCATCGCAGGCCGGGCGCGACGGAGGCGGACCAGGAGCGCTTGCCTACGCGACCTCGAAGGGCGGGGTGATGAGCTTTACCCGGGGACTGGCAAAAGAGATCGGTCCGGATATCCGTGTCAACGCACTTTGTCCCGGAATGATCGACACCACCTTTCATGACAATTTCACCAAACCTGAAGTGCGCGGCCGCGTGGCCGGCGCCACGGCTTTGAAGCGTGAGGGAACACCGGCGGAGGTGGCAGAATTCGCCGCGTGGCTCTCGTCCGATGCTGCCAGCTACGTCACTGGAGGGTGTTTCGACATCAATGGCGGCCTGCTCTTTTCCTAAAAAACGACGATCGGGAGGATCGAACCATGAATCTCAAACTGAAACTTGCGACGGTGGCAATTGCCTCGATACTTGCTGCAACGCCCATTGCGGTGAACGCCGAAACACCCAAGGACCAATTGATCATAGGGCTGTCAATGACAAACCTATTGACGATGGATCCGGCGGAGGCAGTGGAAACGGAATCCTTTGACGTTCTCAACAATCTCTATGACCGCCTGATCGAGATGGATCCGGTGACGCCGAGCAAAATCGTTCCGGGTCTCGCGGAGAAATGGACGATCGCGGAAGACGGAACAATCACATTCAACCTCCGGTCAGAGGCAAAGTTTCATTCCGGGAACCCGGTTACATCCGCAGATGTAGTGTGGTCGCTGAAACGCGTGATGAAGCTAAACCGAGGGCCGGCATCATTCTTGCGTGAGATAGGTTATTCAGCTGAGGTGTTGGACGCCTCGCTTTCCGCACCCGATGCGCACACCGTCGTGCTCAAGCCATCTGCCAAAATCAATCCCGAGATCATTCTGTTCACTCTCGCGCGAACGGTCGGCAATATTATCGACAGCAAGACTGTGCTGGAAAACCAGTCCAGCGATGACCTGGGAAAAGCTTGGTTGACCAACAACTCCGCCGGATCAGGGCCTTTCGTGCTCAAGCGCTGGAACGCCAACGATTCCGTAATTCTGGACCGCAATGCTTCTTACTGGCGCGGCGAGCCTGAACTGAAGCGGGTCGTCATCCGCCATATGCCTGAATCCCAAAGCCAGCGCCTCCAGATTGAAAACGGCGACCTTGATGTGGCGCGCTCGCTTTCTGCCACGGACCTCAAGGCGCTTAAAACCGATGAAACTGTGAAGATCCAGAAAGTGGCAAGCGGCGGGTTTTACTATCTGGCTGTCAGCACCGCTGACCCGGTTTTCTCCAAACCCGAAATACGGGCAATCTTGCCATATCTTATCGATTATGAGGGGATGCAGACAGCGGTTATCGGCGACTATGGATCCGCTCGGCAGGTTCCCGTCCCCGCCGACTATCCAGGCGCGATCGCTGATCCAGGCTATAAGCCCGACATTGCCAAGGCCAAGGAGCTTTTGGCGAAAGCTGGCTACCCTGACGGCTTCAGCACCAGCATGCTCGTTTTGTCGGACTCTCCTTTCGTTGAGATTGCAACGGCGCTCCAGGGTACCCTTGGACAGGCGGGCATCAAGGTGGACATCAACCAAGGCAACGGTACACAGGTCTACGGGAAGATGAGAGACCGGCAGTTCTCCATGATCGTGGGCAGAAGCGGCGGACAAATGCCTAACGTGCTGGGGGCCATTCAGGCCTATACCAGTAATTTCGATAATGGACCGAAGAGCACACAGACGGCCAGTCTGGCCTGGCGCACCTCGTGGGACATTCCAGAACTGACCGCCCTCACTGCAAAGGCGAGGGCTGAGCTCAACGAAGCCAAGCGCCTCGATCTTTACAAGCAAATTCAGGAAAAGTTCCTCAGTTCCACGCCGCCGCTCTTGGCGATTGCTGCGGCAACACAGCCCAGCGCCATACGCGCGAACGTTCAGGGTCTTGTTGATCAGCAGGCCCGGTCGCCAAGCTGGTACTACGTCAAAAAGACCTCAGAATAGCTCGGGACAAATCATGTTGTTAAAAGCCGCCACAACGCCGCAAGGGGTGGGGTACCGGGCCGCCAGCATTGTCAAGACAATGCTGGGGCCGCTGGTCAGTGTCCTTGGAGCTTTCCTTGGTTTGATGGTCATTATCTTTTTTATTGGCCGGGTGCTTCCTATCGATCCTGTCCTGACGATTGTCGGCGACCAAGCGGACGCGCAAACCTATCAACAAGTTTCCCGCGAACTTGGCCTCGACCGTCCGCTGATCCAGCAGTTTTCGATTTTTGTATCGAACGCCGTATCGGGCGATTTCGGACGAGCGCGGCTTACGGGAAATCTGGTCTTGTCAGACCTGGTCAAAGTCTTTCCTGCAACGATAGAGCTTGCAACAACAGCTATGCTGATAGGAGCTTTGCTGGGCATACCACTGGGGGTGATCGCCGCTGTCAACAGAGGCCGCGCGATGGACAACATTTTGCGGATCGTTATGTTGATGGGGCATTCCACCCCGATTTTCTGGCTGGGGTTGATGGGCCTCTTGCTTTTCTATGCCGCTCTGCACTGGGTCGGCGGTTCTGGACAGCTGAGCCTTTACAATCTGGATATTGTCCCGCGAATAACCGGATTCATAACCGTCGATGCCTTGCTTGCAGGGGATATGGAGGTGTTCCGGGACGCGGTGAACCATCTGATCCTGCCCGCCAGCATATTGGGATACAGCTCCACCGCATTCATAGCGCGCATGACGCGCAGTTTCATGCTCGAACAGCTGCCGCAAGAATATATCATTGCCGCGCGCGTCAAGGGGCTTTCGGCGCGACAGGTCGTCTGGGGACATGCATTCCGCAATATCCGCGTCCAGTTGCTCACAGTTCTGGCGCTGGCCTATGGCGGATTGCTCGAGGGGACCGTCCTTGTCGAGTCCGTGTTCGCCTGGCCGGGGCTTGGGCAGTATTTCACCAATGCCCTGCTCATCGGCGACATGAACGCCGTCATGGCTGCGACGCTGCTCATCGGGGTCATCTTCCTCGCATTGAACCTTCTCAGCGATATTCTCTATCGCCTGCTCGATCCGAGGACCCGCCAATGACGATTGCCACAAATGCTGTTCCATCCGCCGGTTCTTCCAAGCTCGCGCGTTCGCTGCAACAGCTCTTGGATTTCTGGAAAATGTTCCGAACTGACTTGCCCGGGGTCGTCGGTCTGGCGGTTATTCTTGTCCTCATCCTTCTGGCCACGGCAGCACCCGTCCTCGCTCCATTCGACCCGTATCTGCAGTCGCTTGGTCTGGTCCTGCAGCCGCCGAGCTGGGAGCACTGGGCAGGCACTGACGAACTTGGCCGCGACATTCTCAGCAGGCTGCTCTTCGGTGCCAGAACCACCTTGCTCATCGTCATTTCGGTTTCTCTTCTCGTCGCGCCAATCGGTCTGTGCATAGGGGTGTGTTCTGGTTATTTCGGCGGCTGGGTGGACAAGGTACTTATGCGCATAGTCGATATTTTCCTGGCTTTGCCGTCCTTGGTGCTGGCGCTGGCCTTTGTCGCAGCGCTTGGAGCAGGCGCGGAAAATGCGGTCCTTGCCATGGCATTCACCGCGTGGCCGCCCATCGCCAGGCTTGCCCGGGCAGAGACACTAAGTATCCGTTCATCCGATTTCATATCAGCAGCCCGCATGTACGGTGCTTCGCCGCTCCGCATCATTTTCCGGCACATTGTTCCGCTTTGCCTTCCATCCATTGTCGTGCGGGTGACCTTGAGCATGGCCGGATTCATCTTGACGGCGGCCGGCCTCGGGTTTCTGGGATTGGGCGCGCAACCGCCGAGTGCCGAATGGGGTACGATGATTTCAACAGGCCGAAAAGTCATGATTGATCATTGGTGGGTTGCGGCTTTCCCGGGCATCGCAATCCTTGTCACCAGCCTTTCATTCAACATGGTCGGCGATGCATTGCGGGACGCCATGGACCCAAGGACAAATTGACGATGACAGCGCATCAAAAGCATGAAGCTGTGCCACTGCTTTCCGTAAGGGGACTATGTGTCCGGTTTGGAAATGGTAGCGAGGCGGTAGCCGCACTCAGAAATCTCTCGTTCGATCTTGGCAAAGAAAAGCTCGGCATTGTCGGAGAGTCGGGTTCCGGCAAATCGACACTCGGGAGGGCAATCTTGAAGTTGTTGCCTCGTATGGCCACTATGTCCGCCGATAGACTTGATTTTTGCGGTTCTGACATCGGCAAGGCAACTGAACGGCAGATGTTGCAAATACGTGGGCGTCAGATTGGCATGATCCTTCAGGATCCCAAATATGCCCTCGACCCCACAATGAAGATCGGCGATCAAATTGGCGAAGCGGTGACACTGCATCTGGGGAAACGTGGCAAAGACAAGAAAAGCCATGTCCTGGAAATGCTCGACAGCGTGAAGATCAGGAACCCCCAACGCGTCTATGAATTGTATCCCCACCAGATTTCGGGCGGCATGGGGCAGCGCATAATGATCGCAATGACACTTGTCGCTCAACCCAAGATCATTATTGCTGATGAGCCGACCTCGGCATTGGATGTAACAGTCCGAAGGCAGTTGCTTGAACTGCTTGATGAACTTGTAACCGCGCGGGGTATCGGGTTGATCTTCATTACGCATGATCTCGATTTGGCAGAAGGCTTTTGTGACCGTCTTTTGATCATGTATTCCGGACAGATTCTGGAGGAGCTACCGGCCAGTTCGCTTGGCAACGCAAAACATCCCTATACCCAAGGACTGCTTGAAAGCATGCCACGTCTCGAAGCGCCGACAGAACGGCTGTCCGTCCTTGTCCGGGATCCCGCGTGGCAACGCGACGTGAATCGGAACCTTTCGCAATGATCGAAGTTGAAAATATCAATCTCACCTATGGCCATGGAAAATCGGCCGCAAGACCCTTGAACGGCGTATCATTCAAAATCGAGAAGGGAGAGGCTTTCGGGATCGTGGGTGAGAGTGGTTGCGGAAAGTCCAGTCTACTAAGGTGTATCGGTGGTCTCGAAACCGGCTGGAAGGGACGCATATCCGTGGGTGGGTTTGAGCTGTCACATTCCCGCCAGGCGCAGGAAATGCGGGTTGTTCAAATGGTTTTCCAAGATCCATACGGAACCCTGCATCCACGCCACACGATCGGAACCGCCTTGTTCGAACCATTGCGGGCACAAGGCATGCCTCGCTCGACCGAGATAGTCGAAAAGGCGCTGTCCGACGTCGGACTGGGCCCGTCCTTCCGCACACGCTACCCGCATCAACTATCCGGAGGCCAACGGCAACGGGTTGCAATTGCCAGGGCACTGATCATAGGGCCAGACGTTGTTTTACTCGACGAACCCACATCCGCGCTGGATGTTTCGGTCCAGGCTGAAATCCTCAATTTACTTTCCGAACTGCGCAAGTTGAAGAACCTGACATATATCCTGGTGAGCCACGATCTGGCTGTTACTGCCCACATGTGTAGCCGCCTTGTGGTGATGAACAGCGGCAAGATCGTGGGGGAATTAACGGCCGATGATTTGCGCAACAACAACAACCATCATCCCTATACTCGCGAACTTATCGAAAGCAGTCAGCGGTACAAGAAAGCCGCCGCCTGATCGGATTAAGAATGCGGGGCCGTCTGCTCCTGGCGCGCGGGACTGGTTTCACGGGTCTGCGAGGGTATTATAGATTTTTTGGCGGCCAATTGAAAACCGCTATTATCGGCATCTTCAAAGGATGGTTTTCTAACGAGCGTGGATTTTGACCAACACAGTTTAAACCCTATAAGTGTTGCAGGCGAATACGCCCGCATTTCCCGCTCTGTTGACACTGGAGATGCAGGCGGTTTGAAAGCCGGCGTCGGCAACTAACTGTGGCGCATTAAAAAGCTTCGCGTCAAACTGATCGCTTCATCGAGATTTGTTTCCAGCAGCCAATGGCCGCCGTCCACCAAATGCAATTCCGCATCAGGCAAGTCCCGCAAATATGCTCTTGCTGACGCTTCAGGCATGTAGCCATCTTGCGGTCCCCAGATGATCAGAGCCGGCGGCCGATGGTCGCGAAGATAACTTTGGTACCGAGGAAACCACTCCAGATTGTTCTTTAGTCCAGCGATGATACGGGCTGATATATCTTTGCGTCGATCAGTCATCAACGACCAATGCAGCGTCCAAAGATCGGGCGGAATCGTGGCTGCCAGTTCTGGTCGGACCTCGTTGAGGAATTCGCGTTGGAACTCTTCCTGGCAGATGCCCTGCCTGATTTCTGCAAAGCTATTCTCAGGGGTTTTTTCCCAGATTGCTTTTAAAGATGAATATTTCGGCCCCAGAACATCTTCGTAGATGTCACCATTTTGGATGATCAATGATGCGATCAGGTCGGGGCGACGGATGGCGAGCCGCAAACCGATCTGTGATCCGAAGTCATGCAGATACACAGTGAATTTGCTAAGTCCGAGTTTTGCCGTGAAACGTTGCAGAAAATCAGTATAGCCGTCAAACGTGTAGTCGAATTCCTCTGGCGTATCACTGTAACCGCAGCCAGGAAAATCCGGCGCAATTAGCCGCCACCTGTCAGCCAGCGGAGGCATGTAGTTGCGAAACTCATAGGACGAACATGGATAGCCATGGGGCAGCAGAACGGCGGGGGCGTCTGTCGGCCCAGCCTCGCGATAGAAAATCTTCATGCCGTCCAGGTTCAGTTCTCTGTGGTGTACAAGCCCGTTTGTCATGGTTTTCCTTCCTCATTGAGAACATCAGAAGCTTAATTCGAGGGGTCGCGATGGGTTCCGAGTACTACTGACAGAATGGATAGTGATTTTGCAGGGCGCTGAAGGAGGGCCAATCGGTATCATCCCCATGCGCGGTCGCCGGTTGGATGCAAAGCTCTCGAACATGCAGCTCATGCAGATGCAATTACTGTGGCTAAATCGGTAACTCCATGTTCGGAGCTTGATATTATGAGAAGGTAATCGCAGGGCTACACACGAGCAACGAAAAGGATGATTCCGGCGTCAGTTCACTCAAATCATGCTTTGCCAGATCGACGGCGAAGGGCTGACCGGAGGGCCGGACATCCCTTTTTGGCAAGGGATAGATTTTGAGATCGAACTAAGGAATATCGACCTTTCCTGCTATCGCGGGAAGAAGCTCGCCGGTCTCAGTTAGGTCAGCCAAGAGAGATGGTATCGCGGCGGTGCCAGCGAAGCGAGCGGTTCGAGACAATTTCTCTGAGGATCTCCCGACGGATATCTTGTTCGCCTTCATAAAAATCGGCATGCGCGTTGTACATTTGCGAAACGCTTGTCCAGAACGCGGTTTTTAGCCAACTTTCCTGATCCCAGGGCAGATTGCCTCAACTGCTTCAACCAGGTCGGGTGCTATTCCCTCGGTGAAGCTACTGGACTTCCTCCCAACGCCTTGATTGGATCTGGCAGATCGGCGATAACTTGGGGGACGAGAACCCAAGGCGCTTGGGTTCCATCAAGATGTAGTACGGGGCCAATTTGTGTCTCCAGCCATGCCTCGTGCCGCGCTAAATTCCGTCCTGGAAAATCCGGTTTGTCATATTGAGAAGCCCAAGCGGCGAATGCGGTATGGATTTCGTACATGTCGCCTGATGGCAATATTCGGTTTCCGTATCGTTCATGTTCCCGCGCCAATAGTCGTTCCATCCGAATTGGCGTCGGAGTGTACACAAATACAATCAGATTGACGTTCTCGATTAAGCTATCTCCCCAACCGTCGAATGATCCGGACAACACCCAGCCATCCTCGCCCAGCGCTTCTTTGATCAGGCGGACGCGATCAGCCGGGGGACGCTTGGTCGAGAACGGCGGATTGGTCGGGTACCAATAGAAGTCATCACAATCCACATGGCGGACTCCCAACGCTGAGGCAAGGCCACTGCCTAGCGTTGTCACCCCTGAACACGATGCTCCAGTTATGTAGATCGACGGTTTCTCCAGTTTCATCGTCAACCTCTTGAGGCCACGCTCGGTATCAATCCAACAATACCCATAAGCTGTCCTCGCTGCCACCTGTCAGATCTTCGGCCCACTCAACAATAGAAACGAGTTTTCTAACCTCTTCGGCTAAGCGTGTTCATGCTGCGGACATGCTACTTTGAACAACAATCGTCGCTGGCGAGTGCACGGGGGGTGGAGATGATGCGCAAGGCATGGCTCGTGGCGGCTGGGGCGTTGGCTGTTATGACTGTCGCCACGCGCTCGGAAGCATGCGTCGACACGGCGCTGGTATTAGCGGTGGATGGTTCTGGCAGCATAACCGACGACGAATATGGATTTCAGAAGTCAGCGATCGTCTCTGCCTTCCGCGACGCATCGGTGCTGTCAGCCATACGAACCTCCGGGAGCGTGGCAGTAGCCGCTGTATTCTGGGGAGACGGCGAATTATCCTCACAAAGAATCAGCTGGATTATCATGGACGGAATCAAGCCATCGGAGCAGTTCGCGCTTGAAATCGAGCGCAATCAGCGAACGGCTTGGGGAAATACCGACATAGGTGGCGGCCTCTGGGTCGCACTTGATCTGCTTTCAGACCCGAAGTTATGCGCCCGAAGGCTAATCGTGGACATTTCCGGGGATGGAAGGGAAACCATCGCGCCCAAGCGGAGAAAGTCGATCTCTCTTCATCAGGCGCGCGGCCGCGCGGAAGCGATGGGAGTGACAATCAACGGGCTGGTGATCTCGGACGAGGAAGCCGACCTCGCAGATTACTACCACAAGAGTGTTATCATGGGCCCCAATAGGTTTGTTATGGACATTACGAAATTCGAGGATTTTGCGAGGGCGATCAGGCTGAAGCTCATCCGGGAGTTGTCATGACCATAAAAGGTTCCGTGCTGCAGCTTTCGGCATGGACTGGATGCTGTTTCGAGAACCCAGACCAATTGACATAGTCATAGTGAATAACGCCTCCGCAGCCATATAAGCAGCACCGAACGTTCACAGACGTAAACCATGCGGCCGTTCGCGTTGAGTGCGGTACCTATTTAAAAATCAAAGCGACGTTCGCATTAAATATGGATCGGCAGACATACGGTTTGCGCAAGTATGTGGGCAACGAGTTTACCAAAGCGGGCGCGGTTTTCGCCGCGTATATGGGCGTGAAGCATCTCGACTGTTGCCGGTTCAGGCGGGCTCGACAATTTCGTTGCACAGACTGAAACGTCGTCGTTCGAAGGTCAAAGCGGTCAAAGAAAATGCACCAGCCGCGACTTGACAATCGAAAAATGAGACCCATGTGGAGTTTAACCCGCTGGTCCGGGCCCCTCTGGTGAGAGCCTCGGCACTCTCGCGATGTCGGACCTTTTTCCGACAATCCGTGCCGACAGGGGATTTTCGTTGGATTTCTCATTTTTATTCCTCGAGTGGGTAGGGAAGCCGCTCTGGATGTGGGCAAGCTTCCTCGCGCTCGTCATCGCCATTCTCTCGTTTGACCTTGGCATTCTCCATAAGCAGAACAGGGAGATCGGGGTGCGCGAGAGCGTGAAGCTTTCCGGCCTCTATATCGCGCTGGGTATCGCATTCGGCTGTTGGGTTTGGTGGTATCTCGGCTCCGACGCTGGCCTTGCCTATATGACGGGCTTCGTCGTGGAAAAGACGCTGGCGCTGGATAACGTCTTCGTCATCGCGCTGATCTTCTCTTTCTTCGCCGTCCCGCGCCTCTATCAGCACCGGGTACTCTTCTGGGGTATTCTCGGCGTCCTCGTGCTGCGCGCCATTATGATCGGTGTCGGCGCGACGCTGGTCGCAGAATTCGCTTGGGTTCTCTATATCTTTGCGGCTTTCCTGATCGTCACCGGTATCAAGATGCTGGCGATCAAGGAGGCCGAGCCGGACATATCAAGAAACACGCTTGTCCGGTTCATGCGCAATCGCTTCAACGTCACGCACGAGCACCACGGCGAGCGGTTTTTCGTCAGAAAAACAAATCCCGTCACTGGCGCGGCGAACTGGTTTATCACGCCGCTCTTCATGGCGCTCGTGATGATCGAAGTAGCCGATGTCATCTTCGCCGTGGATTCGGTCCCCGCAATTTTCGCGATCACTACCGATCCGTTCATCGTCTACACTTCGAACATCTTCGCCATCCTTGGCCTTCGCGCCCTCTATTTCGCGCTCGCGGCGATGATCCATCGCTTCCAGTACCTGAAGCCGGCACTCGCCCTCGTCCTGATCTTTATCGGCTCGAAGATCTTTGCCGCCGATCTTCTGGAGCTGGAAAAGTTCCCGGCTGTTCTCTCGCTCGGCATCACCTTCGCGATCATCGCCGCCGGCGTGATCTGGAGCCTTCTCAAAACCCGCGATCGCCAGTCCGCTTAACCGCAACCCGTTGGGAGAACGGGTCTGCAACACAACACGAAGGAAATAGATATGATTTCGGATATCGTCGGTTGGCTTTTTGCCTTTTTTATCTTCGATCCCTTCCAGGCACAGATGCAGCAGCATGTTGAGCGTGCGCACTTGCCCGTGGAGATCGTCCGCCAGTCTCAGGCTTGCCTGGCCTCCCAAGGCCCGCTGCTGATCGAGCGGGCCGCCGGAGACTATGGCTGGGCCGCAGGCACCATCGTCAATATCGCGATCGGGCGCACCACGCCGGCCGATCTCCTGGATAACCGCGACGCGCACTGCGCGGCTCTCGTCCGTGTCCTGAACGGCAACAGCGGCGAGAGAGTGTAACGACAGCTTTCGGCGGAAACCGATTGGACGACATGTCTGAACCAGACGATAACATCGAAACGCCCCGCGGTGTGGCAACCGTACGGCTCACGGAGATGCTGGAGCTTGCCCGGAAAAGAGGCGGTCTCTCCATCGGTGAGGCTCTGGAGGTCATGGGATCGACGGGCATCGCCTTTACCGTGCTGTTTCTGGCAATTCCGGCACTGACCCCGATCCCGGGTCCGTTCGGTATGGTGTTCGGCACGGCACTTGCGCTGATCTCGCTGCAGATCACCTTCGGCCGCCGGAGCCTCTGGTTGCCGGCCGTGGTCAGAAACCGCCGTATTTCGCCGGCAATGCTCGATCTTATCATCCCTCATTCGGTTCCGATGATTGCCAGGGTGGAGAAGGTCATGCGAGCCGGCCGGCTCAAGGCGCTCACAGGCCTGATAGTGCAGAGTCTGCTTGGCATTCCGATCTTCCTGCTCGCCGTCGTGATCGCCCTGCCGATCCCGTTCGGCAATATCTTGCCAGTGATCTCGCTGGTGGTCCTGGCGGTCGCCCTGATGGAGCGCGACGGGCTGATCACCCTCATCGGATTGTTGCTCGCCACGGCGACGATCGCCGTGACCGCAGCGTTGCTTTATCTGATGCTCTCCGAAATGCTTACCGCCTGATAGACCAGGCTCACACGTGGCTCGTATCCCGACTTTTGCCAGATGGTCGGATGCAAGGAACTGATGGCGGGCATCTCGCGAAAGATCGCGAGGTACAAGCCTCTTACAGAGCTTAGATCAGCTCGCTTTGAGAGTTATTCCCGGTGTTGAGACCTGCCACATTGGGCCTATACCGATCTCGGCTATTCAAAGGGTTCTTCTCATCGACCATCTCAGCGCAGCCAGTCGTTCGATCGACATCGTTCAGGAAAGCTGCGTTGAGCGGCAGCCACGCCCTTGTCCATGGCAGAACCCCCTTCCATCGCGGCAAACGGTTGCCACGATGTCTGCAATAATGAGTTGCTCGCCGCATCATCGTGGACGGAACACGGTTTGGGGAGTAGGTTACAGTAATATAAGGGCAAAAATGCCGGTTGATTCTTTTCATCGGGGGATGAAATCACAATGCAAGGCTCCACGAAGGCTGGCATAGATCGGCCCGAGCAGACCGTGCGGCAGCCACCTGCTCCCGAGGATATCCGCGCCCAACTTGATCGCATCATGGCCAGTCCGGAATTTCCAGACACCGGTCACGCGCATTCATTCTTGCGATATGTCGTGGAAGAAACTCTGTCTGGCCGTTCCGAGCGCATCAAAGGCTATTCTATAGCGATAGAGGTATTCAAGCGCGACGAGCGATTCAACCAGGATGATCCCGTCGTTCGGATCGAGGCTGGGCGGTTGAGGAGAACGCTCGAGCGATATTATTTGGTTGCTGGCCAGAAGGACCCCGTCCGGATCGACATTCCGAAAGGCAAATATGTTCCGTTCTTCAGCTGGAATGGGCCGATAGCGGAGGAAGCTCCCCACCGCAGTTCGCCGCGGTCATCAAAATATCCTTGGCGCATGAGATGGCCCGCTCTGTTGGGTTTGCTCGGCATCCTTGTTGCGACCTTGGGCTATTGGATGGCGGGGCCTCCTGCATCGTCAACCACCGCAGCTGGCCCCGATGGGCCGACGCTGGTGATCGCACCCTTTGCCAATTTCAGTGAGGGACCGGAGGCCAATCTCTATGCGCTCGGCCTCACCGAGGAACTCTTGACCGCTCTTCCCCGCTTCAAGGAGATCAAGGTCTTCGGACGCGAAACGTCAGAGGCCTTCCCGCCGGAAGTTGACCCTTCGCGTGTCCGCAAGGAACTCGGGGCCAACTATCTGCTTGCCGGTGCAGTGCGTGTCTCCGGTGATCGCGTGCGGGTGACCGCACGCTTGCTTGATACAAAAACCGGCGCAATTCTTTGGTCCCAGACCTACGACGATGACGTTCGCTCGCGCGGGCTGTTTGCCATTCAAACCGACGTTGCAAATCGGGTGGCAACCGCTGTGGCCCAGCCGTATGGCATTATTTCAAAAGCGGTCGCCTCCAGTCCCCCGCCTGACGACCGTGGCGCTTACGATTGTACGCTGCAGTTTTATGGTTACCGTGCCGAATTGAGTGTGGAAAAACACGGTAAGGTTCGCATGTGTCTTGAAAGCGCAGTTGCTCGCTTCCCGTCCTATGCAACGGCGTGGGCAATGCTGTCGATCTTGTATCTCGACGAGGATCGATTTGGCTACAACCCGACGTCCGAATCTTCAACTCCATTGGAACGGTCACTCCATGCGGCTCGGCGTGCTGTAGAACTCGATCCGGGCAACACGCGTGCGCTGCAGGCCTTGATGACGGCGTTGTTCTTCAACCGGCAGCTGACGGAAGCGCTCCGTGTAGGTGAGCAGGCGCTGGCGACCAATCCCAACGACACGGAACTATTGGGTGAGTACGGTGTGCGCTTGGCCATGGGCGGACAATGGCAACGCGGCGCAGCGGTGCTGGATCAGGCGCTGGCGCTCAACCCCGGCGGTGCGGGCTACTATCGCGGCAACAGGGCGCTGGCTTCCTATATGCTGGGGGACTACGATACGGCGGTCGTCGATATCAGACAGGCGAACCTGCAGAAATTTCCGCTTTTTCACATTGTCGCGGCGGTGATCTATGCGGAGCGCGGGATGATGGAGGACGCCACGCGCGAGGGAACCTTGTTCATGAAAATGCGTCCCGCATTTCTCCCCAACATTACCGCGGAACTCACAAACCGCAACTTTCAACCTGAGGATCAGTTGCGCGTCATTGCCGGTCTGCGCAAGGCAGGCATGCCAGTGCGGGCCGAGACGGCAGAAACCACCTCGCCGCCGCTTCCCACATCCGATCTTCCTTCGCGGTAGCGGCGGTCTCCAAATTTCGGAGTCCGCCCAGTTCTGGACCCGAGCCAGGATCAGGACCTGTGGGGCCGGCATCAACTGCCCAAGCGCCCTCCCTGTCGGAACAGGCCACGAACGGCAACTTCCCGCTATGAGATTTAGACCAAGGCTCAAATGGCGCCATGAGCGGACGATTGAAGATTTCCGATCAGCGGCTGGAATCGAGCCAAATCGGAAGTCCCTCGGCCAAATTTTTACACTCAAAGACCCGTAGGCGACGCTTCGTCAGAATCGTCTGCTCACTTCCTGCTTCGCTCTGGCAGAGAAATGTTTGCGGCAACTCTCCTGCTCGGACTTGGCGCCAGCGTGATGCGCGGCTTCACCACCGTTCGCGACGTGGGCGGGCCCGCGTTCGCGATAGATCGGGACGTCGTCCCCGGACCGCGCATCTCTCCGTCCGGTGCCATGATCACAGTAACCAGCGGTTTGGTGATTTGCGCCTACTCGCCGACCTGCCCGGAGGACCAGTGTCTGCTGCCCCCCATGGAGACGAGCGGGGGTGCCATGGTCGTGGACAACCCCGACGAGGTGTGTTTGCGCGTCCGCGTGCAGTTATGCGGGGGCCCGTTCTGCGGGTGTCTTCACCCTTCAGCCCGCTCGACGTCACCACCTTCACCGAACCAGAATTTTCCGGGCCGCCGTTGAAATTGCCGAAAATTGGGGCACCTGCGTCGCCGCCCACGCCTTCACCCCGGATGCGATCCGGAAGGCTATCGCGGTTGGTGTGAAGTGCATCAAACACGGCTTCCTCATGGATGAGGCCACCCCCAGGCTGATCGCCGAAAAGGACATTTGGCTGAGCTTGCAGCCGCTTCCCGAATTGATGAGGACAGGCCTTCGGGGTGGGTCGAGCGCGCCAAGGCCGATGATCGATGCTACCCATTTGAAAGGACATCGGACGGCAGCCAGCCTGCTAAGACGCCGACGGGTTTCGAAAGGCGCCGGCTGATCGCACAATCCCGGCCTGCATTCCGTCAAAGGCCAACAGAAAGATGCCAATCCCGCACGATGTTGTGCTCTACAAGCAACGTCACAAAGATCGAAACATGTTCGGAAAACTCAAAGACTGGCGTCGTATTCACACTCGATACGACCGCTGCGCCCACACCTTTTCTTAAGCATATGTATAGCAGCGGTCGTCATCTTCTTGCTCTGATTAGTGAGTCCTGACTCTGGCTTCGCAGGGCTATTGATACCTGTAACATACGAGATGTTACGGGCGTAATTCCTTTGTGGCGCGTACATTTTCCAGGCCAATCGGGAGGCTTGTCGAGACGGTGGGGTCTGAAGCCAGTCCACCAGATTTCACAATAACTGAGGGGGAGGAGCCCAGGATGATAATTGCTCAATATGCGATGCGGACCTTCGCAGCGTCCGTCTCGTCGGCCGCGCTCGCCCTGACAATTGCTGCGGGAATGCCAACGGGCGCGACGGCAGCCGAAGCAGATGCCAAGACGTTGCTCAAGGCGATGTCGGACTATCTGGCTGCACAGAAAGCAATATCGTTCAACTACGACACCAACCTTGAAGTCGTCACCAAGGACCATCAGAAATTGCTGCTTGCAAGCTCGGGCAAGATCGAGTTGGGGCGGCCCGACAAAATTCGTGCCACCCGCCATGGCGGTTTCGCCGATGTCGAGATGGTGTTTGACGGCAAGACGCTGACCGTGCTGGGCAAGGATGCCAATCTCTATACTGAGGTCGACGTGCCGGGCACCGTCGAAAACCTCGTCGACCAGCTAAGAGATACACTGCACAGGCCGCTTCCAGCCGCCGACCTGATCCTGCCAAATGTCTATGCGGAGCTGATGCGCGATGTGGTCGATGTCAAGGACCTTGGCAGCGGCGTGATCGCCGGCACGGAATGCGACCACCTTGCATTTCGGGCAAAGGAAGTCGACTGGCAGATCTGGATCGCCCAAGGCAAAAATCCCTATCCTTGCAGATATGTGATCACCGCAAGTCAGGTGGACCAGGGACCCCAATACAGCATCCAGATCAGTGACTGGAAAACCGGCATCGACGTCATTGCCGACGACTTCAGTTTCAAAAACAAATCGAAAGCCGAAAAGGTGGATCTGGAGAAGCTGCCCAATATTGACGAACTTCCCAATCACTTCACCCCCGGAGGCACGAAATGAACGCGTCAAGGAAACTCAGAATCGCGCTTGTGGCCGGGATCGCTGGATTGTTCGCATTGGAAGCAGGATCGGAGTTCTCGGTTCCAAGCCTCTACAGCTTTGTCGGCATAGCCGAGGCCCGGATCGGCCGTCCCCTCACGCCCGTCAGCGTAGCCGGCGTGGCACGACGCACAGTCAGGCGATGCGCTGTGGGGGTCTATTATTGTTAGTCGGGGAAAGATACCGTTCTCTTGGCACCGCCTTTTTCAAAGGGCATGCGTTGGATTGTGATACTGGCGATCGCCGGTATGACTACAGGCTGTGCCGGGAGACCGAAGAACGTGTTGTCACCTGTGGCAGACACGTCGCCATCTTCAAGCAAGGTTGAGATGCTGGTCACAACGACGCGAAGCCGTTCCAGTGTTTCCGGGCAAATGTTCAGTGGCGAGCGCGGGCTGACACCGTCCTTCGCCGACGTAACGGTTTCGATCCCGCCAGGCAAAGTGCGAAAAGTGGGCGAAGTTGCCTGGCCCAAGAAGCTTCCCTCCAATCCGCTAACGGACTTTGCGGTTCTGAAAGCGGACGCATTGACGCTGGACGGAGCCAAATCATGGCTGAACGCTACAGTGAAGAAAAACCCCGATCGCAGCGTCATTGTTTTTATTCACGGTTTCAACAACCGCTTTGAGGATGCCGTCTATCGTTTCGCACAAATCATGCAAGATTCGGGCATCCCCAACACGCCCCTGTTGGTTACCTGGCCTTCGCGCGGCAGCTTGCTGGCCTATGGATATGACAGAGAGAGTACGAACTACACGAGGAATGCCCTCGAAACACTGTTTCAATATCTCGCTAGAGATCCCGTGGTAAAGGACGTCTCCATTCTGGCGCACTCGATGGGCAACTGGCTCGCCCTGGAGTCGCTGCGCCAGATGGCCATCCGTAACGGCAGACTGCCAGCGAAATTCAAGAACGTTATGCTTGCCGATGCTGATGTCGATGTCGATGTGTTCCGTTCCCAGATCGCAGACATGGGGTCGGATCGCCCGCAGTTCACCCTTTTCGTTTCCCGCGACGATCGCGCGCTCGCATTGTCTCGGCGGGTATGGGGGGACATACCGAGAATTGGTTCCATCGATCCCGAACAATCTCCCTATAGGGAGGAACTGGCCGCCAACAAGATCAGGGTGATCGATCTCACCAAGATCAAAGCCGGCGACAGTCTCCATCACAGCAAATTTGCCGAATCCCCGCAAATCGTACAACTCATCGGCGCTCGTATTTCCCAGGGCCAGACCTTGACCGACAGCAGGGTTGGCCTCGGCGACAAGATCCTCGAAGCCACGACCGGAACGGCGGCAGTGGCAGGCGGCGCTGCGGGATTGATCCTTTCCGCCCCGATCGCCGTCGTCGATCAGGATTCCCGGGACAATTATGCAAATCACATCGCTCGGTTGAGCGGAAAGTCTGGAGGGCAAACGGCGGCGCGTAACCGTTGCAAGCCCAATGCGCTTCAGCCAACCATGTGCGATTGACGTTCCGGCGGGGCGTTGTCATCGCTGACAGCTTCTGCGTCTTCACGTTGCCGGCAACTATTCTCATCCCAAGCATGGGCTGAGCAACGATTTTGAGGGGGAGTCAAGCAAATGCGAACTGCCGTCTCCACATCACTATTTATGATGATAGCGCTTGCTGCGTGTCAGTCGACGGGTGACGACGCTGTCCCAGCCTCGTCTGTTCCGGTCGCCATGGACGCGACCGGAACGACCACGGGGGGAGCACCGGTCGACCTCGCCGATCTGGTAAATGCTCCCGCCGCCGGAGCTCGAAACCAGCTGCGGTTGCGAGGCTACGCGTTTACCCAGCAGCAGGGCCCGACGACGTATTGGTGGAATCCAGGAACGACGATCTGCGCAACGACAGTAACCGGCAACGGAAAGTTTCAGACAATCGGAACGGCAACAGCGCGCTACTGCGGTCAGGAGTAGTTGTTCGCGTTGGTGGTGCAGCGTCTCAAGATGCGCCGCGCAACGGGTAATCACGGACGTAGGTTACAGTAAGATACTCCCCGCAGGAGTGGCGCTCCGATAGGTTTCACTGCACCAAGGATCGCAAGTGTTGTGCATGGCTGCGGCAGCACTGATGGTCGGTTTAACAGTTACGTACTTCTTTCTATCGCCGCTACCTGCAATGGGTTGGAACAGCCGTAAAGGCAGTTGTGTAATGAGGACAGGGGATGTTTATGACGATCTTGCGCTTGGGATTTCTATCCGCTTCGGTAGCCTTTTATGCGCTTACTTTTTCGGCGCAGGCGCAAGAGAGTGCAGCGGACCTCGCCAAGAAACTCTCCAATCCCATCGCGTCGCTCATCAGCGTACCATTCCAGGGCAACTATGATGGCGGCTACGGCCCGGACGATGGCAGCAAATACACCATTAATGTTCAACCCGTCATTCCGTTCACCTTGAACGAGGACTGGAACCTCATCTCTCGCACCATCGTGCCGATTGTCTGGCAAAACGACATCGCAGGACCGTCCGGCGATCAATTCGGGCTTGGGGATACGACGCAGAGCCTGTTCTTCTCGCCCAAGAAGCCCACCTCGAGTGGTATCATTTGGGGCGTCGGTCCCGTCTTTCTTTTGCCGACCGCGACGGACGACTTGCTTGGAGGCGGGAAGTGGGGCGCGGGCCCGACGGCCGTGGCCCTCAAGCAATCCGGTCCTTGGACCTATGGTGCTCTGGTGAACCACATCTGGTCGTTCGCGGGTGATGACGATCGTCAGGACGTGAACTCGACGTTCCTGCAACCCTTCATTTCCTACACAACACCGAAAGCGTGGACCTTCGCGCTGAACACCGAGAGCACCTATAATTGGGAGGCCGAACAATGGTCCGTTCCCATCAACTTCACGGTCGCCAAACTGGTGAAGGTCAACAAGCAACCAGTTCAGCTCATGGCAGGTGTCCGCTATTGGGCACAAAGCCCGGACAACGGCCCTGACGGCTTCGGTGCACGCTTGGCCGTTACGTTCCTGTTTCCGAAATGAGAAAGACCAGCGCCGCCTGCCGGTATGAAAGAAGACCGTTTTGAAACGCACGAATTCAATGATTCATCCTGTGACAAAGGGGTACGGCAAATGTTGACAAAACGAGATCTACTTCGCACCGCAGCGGCGATCGCCGCGGGAGCCGCGATTGCAAGGCCAAGCCTCTTAATGGCGCAGAGTTACCCTGACATCATCGAGGCCAAGGACATCGCTGAGGAAGGCTTCATCTACGGCCTGCCGCTGGTAATGAATTATGCGGTCATGCATGAGTTCGCCGTCGATCCGAAATCCAGCCAGTTCAAGGCACCGTTCAACCAGATCGACAATATGCATCATGTGGCGACCTATGAAGATACAGCCATCGTCACGCCGAACAGCGACACGCCATACTCCATTCTGTGGCTGGATCTGCGCGCCGAGCCGATGGTGATCTCCGTGCCGGCGGTGGAGAAGGAACGTTATTATTCGGTGCAGTTGATCGACGGCAATACCTATAACTTTGGCTATATTGGCAGCCGCGCTACGGGAAACGATCCGGGTTCCTATCTCGTGGTCGGACCCGACTGGAACGGCGAGAAGCCCACTGGCATCAAGCAGATCTTTTCCTCGACCACCCCGTTCGTATTCGCCAATTTTCGGACGCAGCTAATCAACGTCGAAGACCTGGCGAACGTGGAAAAGGTGCAGGCCGGCTACAATGTGCAGCCGCTGTCGGCCTTCCTGAAGCAACCTGCACCCCCGGCCGCCCCGAAGATCGACTTCCTGCCGGCGACAACGCAGGGCATCAAAGACAACTTCTTCGACTATCTCGATGCCGCGCTTGCGTTCGTGCCGCCCACGGAAGAGGACAAGGCCATCCGTGCCAAGCTCGCCCGTATTGGTGTGGGCCCGGATAAATCATTCCATTTCAAGGACCTTCCGATTGCTCACAAAGTGGAAATCGGCCTTGGGATGAAAGAGGGTGATGACAAGGTCGCCAAGTTTGCGGCGAGCGGAAACAAAACCATCAACGGCTGGAGTATTGGTTCATTCTTTGGCGACCGCAGCTTTTACAGGGGAGATTGGCTAAAGCGTGCCGCCGCTGCCAAGGCGGGTATGTATGGCAACGATGCCGTGGAAGCCATGTATCCCTTTACCCGTACGAATGCGACAGGCGAAACACTCGACGCCAGCAAGCACAACTACACGATCACCTTCCCCGCAGGGCAACTCCCGCCGGTGAACTCCTTTTGGTCGGTGACGATGTATGACGGCAAGAGCCAGCTTTTGATCAAGAACCCGATCAATCGCTACCTCATCAACTCGCCGATGCTGCCGGGTATGAAGAAGAACGAGGATGGTTCACTCACTCTCTATATCCAGAAAGACAGCCCCGGCGCAGACAAGGAGGCAAATTGGCTGCCTGCGCCCAACGGTACCGCCTACATCGTGATGCGCCTGTACTGGCCGAAAAGCGAAGCCCCTTCCATACTGCCGGCGGGTGAAGGGACATGGCAGCCTCCCGGTATCAATGTGGCGTAATAATTATCCCCGACCGTACTGATGTGTGGTGCCCGAAGAGGCGCCGTCAATTAGGAGAGAACTATGATACGCATGACGAGGCTGCTTTGCGCGACCGCCGCAATGGTGCTGATGGGCTTGGGCACCACTTCCGCCGATACGGCGCCGAAGATGAAAATGACGACGCCGATACCGGGTTCCATCATCACGCCGGAGAGTTTGGACACCAGACTTGGCAAACTGAACTTTTTCGATGGCTTCCCGGATGACGCCACTTCGGAGAAGATCTACGACAATCTCGACTTCATGCGCGGCGTCGATGCCTTTCTCAATGCCATGCCCGGCGCATCGGTCGAAGCCCTGAGAGTTGGATTGGCCAGCCAGGGCGCCGACAACAACCAGACCATTTTGATCTTCGAAAACCTGATGGATTCGCGTTCACTGTTCCTGACCGGCAACACCGAAAGCATCTACAATCTCATGTGGCTGGACACCAAGGCCGGCCCGCTGGTCATCGAGACGCCGCCCAACATTCTCGGCATGATCGACAATCACTGGTTCGAATATGTCGGCGATGTCGGCAATGCCGGCCCTGACAAGGGCAAGGGTGGAAAATACCTGCTTTTGCCGCCGGGTTACGAAGGCGAGGTCCCCCAAGGCTATTTCGTTTTGCGGACGTCAACCTACGGAAACCTGTTCTTCTGGCGCGGATTCCTCGAAAATGGCAGCACCGCAACCGCGGTCGAAAACACCAGAAAGTTCGCCAAGGTCTATCTTCTTTCGGACGCTGCCAACCCGCCAGCAATGAAGATCATCAATACCTCGGGCAAGGAATACAACACCATCCATGCCAATGATTTCCATTTCTACGAGGAAGTGAACAACATCGTCCAATCCGAGCCGAACGAGGCCTATCACCCCGAAGTACTGGGACAGCTCGCCGCCATCGGCATTGAAAAAGGCAAACCGTTTGCGCCCGACGAGCGGATGAAGAAGATCCTCACTGAAGCCGTGGCCGTCGGCAATGCGACGGCGCGCACCATCACCTTCAAGACCCGTATGAAGGACGCCTATTATTATCCGGAAAGTGCCTGGTTCACCGGCTTTGTCGGCGGCAGCTACGAGTTTCTTCTGCAGCCCGGCGTTCGCTATCTGGATGCCCGTGTCCTGTTCCACTATTATGCGACGGGAATCACCCCGGCCATGGCGATAAAGCGCGTCGGCATCGGTTCGCAATATGCCGGTGCCACGACCGACAAGGACGGCAAGCCGTTCGATGGCAGCAAGACCTATAAGGTGCACCTGCCGCCTGACATTCCGGCAAAGGAATTCTGGTCGTTCGTTGTGTATGACAATCAGACCCGTTCGATGCTGCAGACTGATCAGCAATTTCCCAGCATTGGCAGCGACAAGAAAGACATTGTGATCAATGCGGACTCTTCAGTCGACGTATGGTTCGGCCCGACAGCACCGGAAGGCCATGCGGCCAACTGGGTCCAGACAGTTCCCGGCAAGGGCTGGAACGTTCTTCTTCGCCTCTATGGCCCTCTGGAGTCATGGTTCGATAAGTCCTGGAAGCCGGGCGAGTTCGAAATCGTCAGGTAGGGAGCGCTAACGGCAGCGGCCTGTCCGTCATAGGCTCGTCGACGTCGCCAGCCTGTGCGGCAACAACAAAGTGTGTGATGGAGGCTCCCTCGAAGGCTCGGGACGGACGTCCAAAGTTGCTCAATGTTTCGTCTGGAACTTAAACTTCGGCAGCCACATTTGAGCAGCATTGGGTTTGACCCTCAAAGCCGTCACGATGTCTGCAGATGGCCCAAAGCGCACTCGTCGTCCAATCCCCGATATCGGGCCGTGTAGTGAGGAGGACCTGTCGCAATCAGCCGCACGGACCACATTTACGCGACCGTTGCCGGCGACCGGAGGGAGGGAGGAAGGAAGGGAGGATTGACGTTCTGATCTTTGCAACTGTTTGGATTTATCGGAATGTGCGTCTTTCCAGATTTCGTGCTGGATAAGGCGGGCTACCCTTTTGTGCCCAATGGGCCGCCAAACCGCATCTCAGGAGCGGTCGTGCAATGCTCGGGACCAGCATCAGGATGGGATAGAAGATGGAAGACAAACGTACCGCATTTCGCAAATTGCACAAAGGACCGGGCGCGTTCCTCATTCCCAATCCTTGGGATGTTGGGACCGCCCGGATTTTGGCTGCCTTGGGTTTTCCCGCACTCGCCACCACCAGCGCTGGCATGGCGTTCTCTCTGGGCGTCGCGGAGGGGACCGTGCCGAGAGAGGAAATCTTGGACCATTGCCGAACCATCGTGGCAGCAACACCCCTCCCTGTCTCGGCCGACCTTGAAAAAGGCTTTGGCGACAGTCCAGAGAGTGCTGCCGAGACAATCCAAGCTGCTGCCGGAATTGGCCTCGCGGGGTGTTCCCTCGAAGATCATACCGGTCGGCGCGATGATCCGATCTATGATTTCACACTGGCGGTCGAGCGCATCGAGGCCGCTGTGGAGGCGCGCCGATCCCTCTCCCATGATTTTGTGCTGACAGCGCGCTGTGAGAATTTTTTGTGGGGCCGGCCCGATCTTGGTGACACCATCCTGCGACTGCAAGCTTTCGCAAGGGCCGGGGCTGACGTAGTCTACGCACCTGGCCTTAATGACCTCAGCACGATCCGATTGGTTTGTGAGGCAGTGACGAAGCCGGTCAACATAGTAATGGGAATGCCGGGAACAACATTCGGCGTGTCGGAGCTGGCGGAGGCGGGTGTTAAGCGCATCAGCGTCGGTTCGGCTCTGGCGAGGCTATCCTTCGGCATGTTCGTGAATGCGGCGCGGGAAATGCGGTCAGCAGGCACTTTCTGCTTCTCGGAGCAGGCTATGGGATTCGCCGAATTGGAGGGATTTTTCACCGGAGCGACAAAGGCATGAGAAGTCGCGGAATTCCTAAAACCGCTACGTGTCGGGAGCTAACCCGGAGCGGAAGTTCGCGTGATCGCGGCCGTTGCGGACACGGGTACTGCGTTCGAACACAAACCTGATTCCGGCCAGTCGAAGGACCGAATGTCCCTGGTCGATCTTTGCAGGAGTTTGAAGTTGCAAAGGCCTGCTCGGCTAATGAGCTGCGGCGACTCGATGCGCGATCCTGAGACGGAAGCCATTATTGCCGGCTCAGTCGAAGCGCCGCGGCCCGGCGATGGCCCTCCATACCCTCTGTGCGACTTTGCCGTACTGAGGGGGGAGCGACCGCGGCCACACCGCGCGCGTCGAGCCATTGGTGGGTGCACACCTTGACGTAGGAACCTACCCAGAGACCTCCGGTGTAACGTCCTGCGGCCATGGTCGGAAGCGTGTGATTCGTCCCGCAGCACTTGTCAGAGTACACAACGCTGGCAAGTTCCCCGATGAAGAGCGAGCCATAGTTGCGCAATTTTCCTGCCGTAGAATGGGCATCGCGTGTGTGAACCTCAAGGTGTTCGGCCGCGATGTGGTCCGAATACGCGATCATTGCGGCTTCATCGGCACAAACGGTGATCTCACCGTAGTCACGCCAGGCGACGCCGGCGACGTCGGCCGTGGGCAGTGTTGCCAGCTGGCGTTCCACCGCCTCCAGTGCAGCCTCGGCGAGTTTTTGATCGGTTGTGATAAGGCCAACCCGGGTCCTGACATCGTGTTCGGCTTGCGCCAGAAGGTCGGTGGCGATCATCTCCGCGTCGCCTGTTTCGTCGGCAACGATATAAATTTCGCTGGGGCCTGCCAATTGGTCGATGCCCACCTGGCCGAACACCTGCCGCTTGGCTTCATTGACGTAGGCGTTGCCGGGTCCAACGATCTTGTCGACGGCGGGAATGGTTTCGGTGCCGAACGCCATGGCGGCAATGGCCTGCGCACCGCCCACTTTGAAGATCCTGTCGGCACCCGACAAATGGCAGCCGGCAATCATGGCCGGATGGGCGTTGGGCGGCAGGCAGGCGATGACATGATCGCAGCCGGCAACCTTTGCCGGCACGATAGTCATGACGGGTGCAGATAGGATCGGATATCGGCCCCCGGGCACATAGGCTCCAACAACCTCAATCGGAATGACGCGGTGTCCGAGGTGTAGTCCCGGAAGGGCGTCGAATTCGAGCGGAAGTAGGGTTCGCAGTTGCGCTTCGGCGAACGCCTTGACGCGCTCAATGGCAAACTCAGTGTCTTTCCTGGTCTGGGGATCGAGATTGGCAACGGCTTCCAGGCGATCCTCGTGGCTCACCTCGAATGTGACTAGATCGGACCGGTCATAGGTGCGTGCATATTCTCCGACGGCATCGTCTCCGCGTGCCCGCACATTCGCAATGATGTCCTTGACCACGGCCTCAATTGCAGCAGTATCCGAAATCGAGACAACGTCTGGCTGCTTGAGATGATTTATCCTGTCACCGAATTGGCGGGAGCGGTTTGCCATTTGGATCTCCGGGTTGCTTGTTGGAGGAATGTCGTCACAATCGGGCACCCGCCGCGTTACTGCAATTGCTGGCGGAGCATCTGTTCAGTATATTCACCAAGGCGGCGCGTTGTGTACGTCGTGTGGTGACAGGCTGTTTCGATGAGGCACTCCAATCTTGGGAACATCCAATGCCAAAAATCGGCGTCAAATTGAAAGAGATGCGGCGCAGGCGCGATTTGGGCGTGCGAGAGCTGGCAGTGAGGTCCGGAATCTCCCATTCCACCATTTCCCTGATCGAGCGGGACAGGATGAGTCCGTCAATCGACACGTTGAGCGCGGTGCTGGACGCGCTCGGGACGACGCTCCCCGGGTTCTTCAGCGATCTTCAGTCGAGCCTGCCATACACACCGTTCTACGGAGGAGAGGAATTGGTAGAGATCGGCAAGGTCGACACCATCTCCTACCGTGTCATCGGGCTCAACCATCCTAACCGGCAACTTCTAATGCTGCACGAGACCTACGCGGTCGGCGCTGACACCGGAGAAGCCTTCGCGCATGCCGCGCAGGAGGCGGGAATGGTGATCAAAGGTGCTGTGGAAGTGACCGTTGGCGGCCAGAAAAAGATCCTGAACCAGGGCGATGGGTACTATTTCGACAGCCGGCTCCCCCATCGCTTCCGCAACGTCGGCGAGCAGAAGAGCGAGATCTTGAGCGCGATAACCCCGCCGACATATTGACTTGGAATGGTGATTTTAATCACCGCGGCGCTTTATCAGGCTTTCAATCGAGTCAAACTGTGGTTTCTTAGTTTGGTCATAGAAAAACAAGGGGAATGACAATGAAAATTCTGAACGCAACGTTGATAGCATGCGCGTTGGCGACCGTCGGAACAGCGACCGCTGAAGCCCGTGATCTGACAGTCGTGTCTTGGGGCGGGAACTACCAGGACGCTCAGCGCAAAATCTATTTCGAGCCTTTCGCAAAGCTGGCTGGAAAGCCGCTGCTCGATGAGAGCTGGGACGGCGGATACGGCGTGCTTCAGGCCAAGGTGAAAGCGGGCGTTCCAAACTGGGATGCTGTCCAGGTTGAGGCCGAGGAACTTGCGCTTGGCTGCGCGGACGGCATTTACGAAAAGGTCGACTGGGACAAGTTGGGCGGCAAGTCCAAGTTCTTACCCGCTGCCGTCAGCGATTGCGGCGTTGGCGCCATCGTTTGGTCAACTGGAATTTCCTACGATGGCGACAAGTTGAAACAAGCGCCGGCCTCTTGGGCCGACTTTTGGGACACGAAGAAGATTCCCGGCAAGCGAGGCTTGCGCAAAGGAGCGAAATACGCGCTCGAATTCGCCTTGATGGCGGACGGTGTGGCTGCCGATGAAGTTTACTCAGTCCTTGCTACCCCGGAAGGCGTCGATAGAGCCTTCAAAAAACTCGATGAGCTGAAGCCGAACATTGTCTGGTGGGAGGCCGGAGCGCAGCCGCTTCAGTTGCTCTCCTCGGGAGAGGTGGTCATGACGACTGCTTATAACGGTCGTATCAGCGGTTTGAACCGGTCCGAAGGCAAGCACTTCGGCTTTGTGTTTCCGGGCAGCATCTATGCTATCGACAGTTGGGTGGTGCTGAAGGACAGTCCCAACAAGGACACGGCGATGGACTTCATAGCCTATGCAAGCAAGGCGCACAACCAGTCTAAATTGCCCGAATACATCGCCTACGGACTTCCCAACATTGAGGCAGGCGAACTCGTGCCTGCAAAGTTCCAGACCGAGCTTCCGACGTCGCCGGACAATCTCAAGGGAGCGATTTCCCTGGATGTTGATTTCTGGACCGACAATTCCGAGGCCCTGACGCAGCGGTTCAATGCCTGGCTCGCGCAATGACTTTGTCCTGCATGAGCGCTGAGAGATACGCGGTCCTGCCTTCACTGTTGTGACGGACAGGCCCGCGGTTTGTCGGAGCCGTCGCCATTGCGCATTGCTTCCCGAGAGCCGAGGTGATCGACGTTGAACAATCCATTCATCCGCTTGGAGGAGGTCAGCAAATCCTTCGGGCTCCTCACCGTGGTCGAGGGACTGAATCTTGAGATCGGCAAGGGGGAGTTCATCAGCCTGCTTGGTCCCTCCGGTTCGGGCAAAACGACGATACTTATGATGCTTGCGGGTTTCGAGAATCCGACAAGCGGCGCGATCTGGGCGGGCGGCAAACGAATTGACAGTTTGCCGCCGCACAGACGCAATATGGGTGTTGTCTTCCAGAATTATGCGCTCTTCCCGCACATGACGGTTTCGCAGAACGTCGCCTTCCCCTTGAAAATGCGCAGCCTCCCGCGTGCGGAGGTGAAGGAGCGCGTGGGAAAGGCGCTCGATATGGTGCAGCTTGGTTCACTTGCCGAGCGGCGTCCGTCACAGCTGTCGGGCGGACAGCAGCAACGGGTTGCATTGGCACGTGCCCTGATCTTCGAGCCAGAAGTGGTCTTGATGGACGAGCCGCTCGGCGCACTGGACAAGCAACTGCGCGAACAAATGCAATTGGACATCAGGGATCTGCATCGGCGGCTCAAGCTGACGATCGTCTTTGTGACGCACGATCAATCGGAGGCGTTGACGATGTCGGATCGCATCGCGATTTTCAATCGCGGAAAAATAGAACAGATTGGCAAACCCTCGGATATCTACGACCATCCGAGCACGCAATTCGTCGCGGAGTTCATTGGCGAGACAAATCTGGTCTGGGGTACGGTAAAAAGCATGGAAGGTGGCACGGCCCGTGTCCAGTTGCCCGCCGGCCAGCAGGTTCTCGTTGAAACAGCCACGGACCTTGGCCCAAACAGCAAAGTTTGCCTGTCGATAAGACCCGAGCGGATAAAGGTGGGACGCCGCGAGGCTGCGGGCAACAACATCACCGCCGCCGTCTCCGATATCGTCTATCACGGGGATCATTTGCGGCTGATTGCACGAAGCGACGGCCAGTCGCTGATCATCAAGACGGACCGCAGCCAGCCCACGCTTTCGATTGGTGATGAGGTGCAACTTTCCTTCCTGTCGTCCGATTGCTGGGTGGTCCGTCCATGAATGCGCCAAGGCTCAGCAAACAGGTGATTTCCCTGGCGCTTGTCGCGCCGCTGTTGCTGTTCCTTATTGTTTTTTTTGCGTTGCCGCTCGTCACGATGATGAAGTCCGCTGTGTCCGACCCGGTGGCGGCACGCACGCTCCCCGCCACCGCGAGATCGGTTTCGAGCTGGAATCGCACCAGCCCCCCAACCGTCGAAATGCAAGCTGCTTTCGTTGCCGACCTGCGCCAGATCAGCGACGACCAGTTGTTCGGGGATCTTGTCCGGCGGCTGAACAGTGCCAAATCCGGCTTTCGCACCTTGATGCCCAAAACGCGTAAGGCTGCTTTGGACACGGCCGGAAGCATTGATCTTGTTGCGCTGGACAAGCGATGGGGTGACATTTCCTACTGGCAGGCCGTCAGCGTGGCAGCATCTTCGAAAATCACGGACCGCAATCTTTTGGCAGCAGTTGACCTGCAACGGGACGCGTCCGGTGCAATTGCCTCCGTTCCGGCTGATGCTTCGGCGAACAAGGCCATCATGCTGCGGACATTTGTGATGGCTTTGACGGTGACAGGGGCGTGCGTTTTGATCGGTTTTCCCTTCGCCATGATCGCTGCCTCGGTCGATGGCTGGAAGCGCCAATTGTTGCTGGGCGCGGTGCTGCTCCCGCTCTGGACGTCATTGCTGGTGCGAACCGCGGCATGGTTCATCTTGTTGCAGGACAGGGGGCTGATCAATTCGGTCTTGATGCAATCGGGCGTAACGTCAAGTCCGATACCGCTGATCTTCAACCGAGCCGGCGTCATCATCGCCATGACCCATGTCCTGCTTCCCTTCATGGTGCTTCCGATCTTCAGTGTGCTGATCGGTATCCCCAAAAACCTGATGCCGGCCGCGGCGTCGTTGGGCGCTCATCCCGTCAGGGCATTCTTGAATGTCTTGCTGCCGCTCGGGCTGCGCGGCGTCGTTTCTGGTTCGCTCCTGGTATTCATGAGCGCGCTCGGTTACTACATCACGCCGGCCCTGATCGGTGGCGCGAAGGATCAGATGATCAGTTCGGTGATCGCCTACTACGCCACGGGCGCAGCCAACTGGGGCATGGCAGGGGCGCTCGGGCTGGTCCTCCTGGCGGCCACGATGATCCTCTATGCGATATATCTCAGACTTTCGTCAGAACGGGAAACGAGTCCGTGAGCGTGTTGCGTTTTTCGAAACTGATTTTCGGTTCTGCGACCGTCTTCTTTCTGATCGCACCGCTGATTGCGATCCTGCCGCTCGCTTTCACCGACAGTGTCTTCCTCAACTATCCCATTCCAGCTTACTCAACCCGATGGTTCGTTGAGCTGTTCACCGCCGGTGTGTGGCAGCGGTCCATCATCAACAGCCTCATCATCGGTTGCGGCACCACGGTGCTTGCGACATTCCTGGGAACCGTTGGTGCCCTCGGACTGCGCGACAAGCAGCTTTCGCTTGTCCTTACGACAATCAAGACGGTTTTTCTCTTGCCGATGGTGGTGCCGGCGGTGGTGCTCGGCGTCGGCATGCAGCTCATGTTTGCTCGATATGCTTTGACCAACACCTATCTTGGGGTGATCATAGCCCACACTGTGGTGGCGGTGCCCTTTGTCGTTGTCAACGTCCTGGCGGTATTGCAGGGGATTGATCGCCGGCTGGAGCAGGCGGCAGCCAGTCTCGGCGCAGCACCCGTTACGGTGCTGAAACAAGTAACCTTGCCGCTGGCGCTCCCCGGTATCGTATCTGGGGCTGTTTTCGCTTTTGCGACGTCGTTGGACGAAGTCGTGCTGACGCTGTTCGTGGCGGGGCCAAACCAGCGGACACTCGCACGGCAAATGTTCTCCACGATACGGGAAAACATCAGCCCGGCGATCGCCGCCGCGGCCTTCGTTTTCATTGTCGGCACGGTGTTGATTGCGATCGTTGTGAACTTTTCGCGAGGTACCAAACGGGCGAAGGAGGTGAGATAGGACACATGATGGCCAAACGTCTTGCTGCCAATCAGCAATGATTGCCATGTCAAACGAAGCTTATCCATACAGCCCGTTTCTGTGCATAAGCTGGAAATAACCAGCCGGTGCTGGAGATGGCTCCCTGAAAAGTCGTCGGAATACGAACGTGCATCAATACTGGGGGAAGTGGACACGCATGGCTTTTTCCTCCTGACCAATCCGAACCAAAAGCGGGATCAGATAGAGAGGCATGCCTACGACAAGCGTCCAGAATGCATGGAGCGTGAGCGCAAATCCGATGAGCTCCGGAAGGATGTTCAGGTAATAATTCGGATGCCTGACAAGACGGAACAGCAGGGACGTAACCAGCACGTGATTTCGAGCGATGATGAGTTTGACTGTCCATTGTGGACCAAGGCTCGCAATCACCACTATCAGGAATATTGCACCAACAAGATAGATGGCCAGTCCGAGCCAAGTGACGGTGTCTATACTGTGGTCAGTGAACGCGTATTCGATGATCGCACACAGATAAAACGCAACATGCGCGACAGCCAGGATGTTTGAGTTGGTCTTGCCAATCTCCGTGGCGCCGGCAGCTTTCAGCTTCCGCTCATTGCTGATCGAAATGAGGAGCGTTGCCACCCGAAATACAACAGCAAGAGTGATAAACAAAATAAGCATCGCAGCCTCTTGCTCGTTAAGAACCTGTTCGTTCTGACCGTCGAATCATCGCATCTGTCAGCTGTGTTCTATAATGGATTCCCACCACTTTTGTCGTGCGCGGTTGGAAAAAGCGGATCAAGTGAACCAGAGACGCGCAGCAGGCGTTCGATACCCGCCGCGGACATAGGACGGGACAGAAGAAAGCCTTGAAGATCATCGCAGCCGATCTGGCGTAGGTAGTCACTTTGCTCGGTTGTTTCCACGCCTTCCGCTGTCGTACGAAGACCTTTTGCGTGGGCAAGATTCACAATGGCTTTGACAATGTCTTCGTCATTGGCCGAGCGGCCGAAGCCCTGAACAAAGCTTCGATCAATCTTAATGCGATCGACTTCAAGCTGCTGCAGTCGTCCAAGTGACGAAAAGCCCGTTCCAAAATCATCAAGCGCGATGGTCACACCCAATGCACGAAGCGCCCTGATGTTGTGTTCACAATGTCCGGCGCTGTCGGTAAGAGTACTTTCCGTAATCTCCAATTCGAGCCGGCGAGGATCCATTCCGATTGCCGATAGCAGTTTCGCAACTTTCATCGCATAGGCCGGATTTCTCAATTCGACTGCCGACACGTTTACGGCGAGGGTCTGGATTGGCCATGATCGCGATTCCGCGCAAGCCTGCCGCAGAACACGTTCGCCCAACGCTTCGATCAGGCCCGCTTCTTCCGCTATGGGTATGAACACTTCCGGCGAAATCCAGCCGCGTTCCGGATGTTGCCAACGCAGGAGAGCCTCAACCCCGGTGATATGCTGTTCCTCGGCCGAATAAAGCGGTTGATACTCAATCTGTATCTGGTTTTCCGACTTCACGGCCTTGCGCAACTCCCGTTCCAAGGCACGGCGCTGCTGCAACATGGCGTCCATCTCTTTACCAAACATTGCAAACCGGCTTCGACCGGCGGTCTTTGCGTGATAGAGCGCTATATCGGCCTTTCTGACAAGCTCGTCGCCCCCAGTACCGTCCAGTGGCGCGGTGGCGACGCCTATGCTTACGCCGATGAAGATATGGTTTCCATCGATATCGAATGGATACCGGACAACGGTTATTATTTGCTCGCACAGCGCTTCGAGCGCCGAAAGTGGTCCGAAGTTGGGAACAATGATCGTGAATTCATCACCGCCGACCCGGGCCATGAAAGTCTTCTGGTCGATGATGTCTTTGAGGCGCTTCGTGAACTGCCGGATGAGCTCATCACCCACCGGATGTCCGAGCGTGTCGTTGACCTGCTTGAATCTATCGAGATCGAGATACAGCACTGCCACCGAGGCATTCCTGATGGTTGACAGTGCCTCATCGAGCTTATCGTTGAAATGTGCCCGGTTGGGCAGACCGGTCATGGAATCATGCAGTGCGAGAAAGTTCATCCGCTCTTCGCTGTCGCGCAGCCTGGCGGATCTCAGGCGTAGGACCGCCAGGAGGACCGCCATGATGCCCAACATCAACAGCACAATGCCGACAAATGCCGGGCCAATTTGCGTCATGACCGTGGAACCGGGGCGATAGGGCTGCCAGATAAAATATCCAATGGTATTCCCGGCGGTGGACCGAAGTGGATAACTGTATTCGCCTGCTTGCAATGTGTCTTGTAATGCGTATCGCAGGCCATCAAAAAGATAGTCTCGTTCAAGGTCTGCGATGAAGCTCTTGTCCAGATAGCGAACGGACACGTGCAGGTAGGTTTCATCAACCGTCTGTAAAACGTTGCCGCTATCGGAGACGATCGGTTTGACGCTGACGATTGCCGGCCGGCTGCCAAGTGTGACGATTTCCGAGGCGCCTGCGCTCAATACCCGGTCACCAAATCCGTCGGGATCGGGATTGCGCAACAGTTCGCGAAGCTTCGACGCAAGCGGGGCGACGCTCGATCTGGCAATGTCATACACGGAACGATCGATCTGCTTGCCATCAGCAAAGGCGTACAGAACATTGTCTTTTCCGTCGAGAACATAGACCGCATCATGACCAAAATACGTGGTCATCCAGCCGCCAAGATTGTTGCTCAGCCACTCCCCATTGTCGGGAATTTTGACCTGGCGTACCGCCTCATCCCAGACGGTCGCGCTTTCCTGATCGTGAGCGATCGAGAACTGCGCCTGCGATAGTACCAAGGCGAGCAGCCGTTCCTGCCGCTCAACGGCAATCTGATCAGTCATCCGACTTGACCATGCGAGCAGCGCGAAAATTGCAACGCAAACAGCCATGGCAATGCCAAAAATTGGCAAAGTCGCCCTGAACAGAAACTTTGGTGACGTCGAGGCAGTATCAGTCATTAAAGAGAGCTCGCATTTCGGCCGTTACATCAAGGTACTTAGTCGAAAAGAGGCGGAGACGATAGCCAGCGCGAGATCGGCGATGACGCTACCTGCATAGGTGAGTGGCGAAGGTATCGTCGATCAAGCACCAGCCGATGGGCCAGCTGCCATGCTCTCCGCCATTCTGTTCCGCCTGGAGGTTCTGATCCGTAGCGCGAGTGTCACTTTGCTCTTAAAGGGGTCTTTCTGTGGTGTTCGGCATGTTTGCACGCCAGCATGCGTGCGCTGAGAAGCATCGATGTGACGGCGTAAGACCCGGGGCAAGCGCCAGAACGGTATTGAGCCATTGCGCAGTATTCGATGCACTCCGGTCTTCAGGATTTCCACGACCGAGCGACGCTCGAGGTCGACTAATATCGTACCGTACCGCCATGAACGTCGCCAGCTCCGCTCAACTATGCCGACGACTCGAACGGGACAAGTGCGCAAGCGGCGGCGGCGTCCCGCCTCAGCTGTGCAGGATCGCATCAGTCATACCCACGGCAACAATCCCGACACCTCCCCGAGCCGGAGGCCCATCCAAATCTATGGGCACGGCTCGGGTGGTTAGGGTAGAGCGCGTCCGTCGCATTTTCGGTTGGCACGATAATGGGGTAGGCCGGATGTCCCGACCTGCCGGATACGCAATACGAAAGCAGGCCGGGTGCCGACCCAGTGGCACTATGGTCAGCACCCAAAGCGTGCGCCTCTATGGTTAACAAAAGGTGAGTCTCGCCGCGGAGTTTCCCGAAGGGGTGGGTGAGATTACGACGAGCCTCTGTTGCCAGGGTGGTTATCAATGCCTGCCGGACAACGTTGCCCAAACTCCGATTAAAGTGATTGGTTCCCGTCCATCGTGTGGATTCAGCGCTATCAGCAACGCCCCTTAGCCCCTTAAAGGATGGATGGTGCAGTTTTCCATCACGCCTCCAGGAACCACAGGATATCTCGGCGACCAATGTTGGCTCCACGAAAACGTATTTTTTCCCCTTAATGCCGTTGGCTGCGGGAACGGCGACGCGCATGCCGTCCGGTGGAACCCTCAAGTCTCGTGCAAGTTTTGTGGAAAAGCCGGTGCCGACATGGCCGACATAACCAAGCCGTCGTTCTTGCGCGCAGCAAGCAGCAAGCTTGCGATGCTGCCGCGAACCAGAAAGGATGGCTCGTAGCCGATGACAACGAAACTTTCGCTGTTCGAGCATTTGATTTTCAGCCAGTCGATCGACCGGCCAGCCAGCCAGACCCATAGGGGCTGTCCTTACGCTTGGCAATATCCCCTCAAGCCCATGAGCGCAGGCCGAACGCAGCAAAGCCGCTGCGTCATCAGTCTCAATCTCTTCCGACAGACGGTATCGCCCCTGTCTCACCTTCCAGGAACGTTTCGAGCAGACGTCGCCGTGACGACAGCTCAAGGCCCCTTAGGTCGCGGCCATCGAAATAGAGCAGATCAAAGGCATAGAGCACAGCCTTGTGAGCCGCGCGGGTTGCACGCCGGCCGCCCAGATCCTGTTGCAACAGGCCAAAGTTCGGCACGTCCTTGGCATCGAGCACGACAGCTTCTCCATCAAGAATGAACCTCGCGGGACCGAGAGCTCTTGCTGCATCGTCGATCGCAGGGAAATAGCGTGTCCAGTCGTGGCCACCTCGAGTAATGATACGAATTTCGTTAGGCTCGGCGTGTACCGCAGAACGATAGCCGTCCCATTTGACCTCGTGGGCCGAGCCACCCCCGTTAGGCACCTTTGTGGCGAGGGTCGTCAGTTGAGGTTCAATACGCGTTGGCAGGGGATCAAGCGCAAGCTGTGGTTGGCGCTTCTCACGCGGCTTGATCGGTTTGCTCTTTGGTGGTGTGGCTCTTCTCCTTTAAGGGCCCGGTCAAGGACGCTTTAGGTCCTGCTGACCGAGCTGCGGGGCCATGGTGGACCCCATTGCCGACGGGTGGTGTCAGCAACCTGAATGATAGCATTTGGCAGACGTCTCGAGATCGGACCAAAGCCTATGAGTAGATATCCAAAGACCTACACGTCCTTGTGTAAGGAGCATTTGGATTACAAAAACATTGGATCTGAGAGCTCCAAATAAGCTATCGAGGCAATTAAAGCGGCAAGGGCGAGACCGATACATACGATCAGAAGGTGATGGCGATCAGGCATTGTAGCCCGATCATTTTCAGGGTCGTCCTCAAATTGTATTCGCATAGGATCACTCCTTTCGAATGGCCTGGCCATCATGCATCTCAAAAATGCCGTGCTGTCCGCCTTGTTGGTTAAAATCGAGTTCGAGTTCATCCCAACGGCTAAGGAGCTCTGCGCATGTGTTGCAATAAATCGGCGTGTGGCTTTGAACTTCTTTGGGGATTTCCAAATAGATCGTACCGCAAGTCTTGCAATCCAACTCTGATCCAGACGTTGCGGCATGCTAGCCATGATGTTTTCCCGATACGGTCGCAATACGGGCCACCAAGGCTTCCTGATAGGCTGCTGCTGAAGCAATAACCTCCACGTCGCGAAGGCCGCGGTCAAACAGCGTCATCACTCTTCGCGCGAGACGATCCGTGTCTTGGTGATCTCGATTGCGCTGAAGCTTTCCGGACGCCTTCAGCAGCGCGCCCTGCATGACCTTCCAGTCATCGCTTGTATAGTAAAATGTTTTAAGGCCCCGAACCATGACGAACCTCCCGCCACGACACGTTAGGCGAGAGCTCGTTCGTCTCTCAATCGCAGGTCTGCCACGACTAGGTCCAGCGACAATAACATTAAAAAACTGATTGGCGGACGCGTCAATGCTATGTCTGCTGGCGGACATTTTGGAGCGACCCTGTGTTGCGGGGCGTTCCGCGAGCAACAGTTCCTGGTTTTTCCGGAGAGGCGGAAAAACCCGATCAGCTGGAAGGGTAAAGTCAGCTGATCGGGCTGTTAGCCAACCTGAATGGCCAATCCCGACCGGGACGTGTCGGGATGTAAAGTTAACATGGAGTCCGTGACGTCAAATCGGACCAAAGGCCTAGTCAACAATAGTCAAAAGCCCTAAAGCCGCTGATGTGTAATGTAGATACCCGCCTCTTTAGCAGCTTCAATGAAGGCCTCCCTGCAATCCGTGCACGTCATCTTGCCATCCAGAGCGTCCAGGCAGGCCCGTTTTGCCGCCTCGAATTTGTCGCTGCCCTTTTGAGACCAATGTTCAATCAGCCATAATGCGGCCTCGCCGACCGAAGCGATGTTTTTCGTGTTGCCAGCTTCATCGGCGGCAATGGTCACATAAGGGAAGGGAAGCTTGGACATGTCGACAAACGCGCAACCTTGATCGATGTTCCTTCTCGTTTTGCCTAAGGTTCAGCGGTCGAACGATCGCAATCTTGATTCATCGGATACTGTCGCGGTGCGATTGATGATCGTACGCCCTTTCGCGTCTTTCATCACGTAGCGACCATCCTTGATACGTTCACTCATTCCGTTCCAGTGTCGAACTTCCATCGCGGAACCGTCGATCGCTACGCTTTCGGCGGGGGTGGATGGGGCGATTTTCCCGCTCTGAACATTGCCGCTGTTGCCAGCACTGGTGTTTGTGCTGTCGCTGCCGTTGTCTCCGCTGGTACCACTGTCTCCGCCGCTGTCGCCCTTGCGACCGCCGTTGTTGCCGTTGTTGCCACCATCTCCACTATTGCCACTGTTGCCTCCTGCATTAGCGCTGCCCTTGTCGCCGCCATTCCCACTATTACCGCCCTTACCTCCGGCATTCCCGCTATTGCCACCGGCATTCCCGCTGTTGCCGTTGTTGCCGCTATTGCCGCCGCCATTGCCGTTGTTGGCACCACCGCGGCCTGCGCCTTTGCCGCCATCTTTTGCCCATGCAGACTGTGTATGAAGCTCGAGGGAGTGATTTTCGAGTGTTACTTTATAGGGCACTGTGACGAGGCCCAACGCCAGGACCGCGCTGCAAAGAGGGGGAAGCCTCTTGATATGGGTAAGCATCGTGGCCTCCTATAAGTTTTCGACAAGCAGTCTGTCGAGAACTGGTCCCTGATGGCACGCTGCCGGGAAAACCAGGGCTAACGGCTCAGTCGTCATCCGAGGGACTGATAATCGTCAGGTCAGCCAGCGTCTTTGCCAAGCTCCTGGCTGCATCTCTGGTGATCTGTTCAGTTTCACATTCGATGCCATTGATTACAACATTTACCCGGAAGATGTCGTGGCGCGGATCGGTCGCTCTCCGCATCAAACGAAGATAAACGCCGCCTAGTTGATCAGAACTTACGATGACAATATGGGTTCGGTTGCCCTTAACGACGGGCAATTCAAACGCGTGGGGGACTCTCAACTCGTCCTTCTTTACCATGACCCAGCGCTCCGTTCAGTTTGTGGCGCGCGGACTGTGATGCCGATGACATTCCATTTCAGGGACATCACTTCGACATGTAGACGACCTTCCGGTCCTTCATCGATACGATGACCGGTTGCTTATCTATGTAGATATAGCCGTAGTCCGGACTGTCGGGGATCGGCACCAGCTTGACGTCCTCTGGCACTGCAGTGCCAATTGCAACATCGCCCTCGACGACCACCGGGTCGGTCGGATGTGCGATAACATAGTCGCGCGCCGGCTGTGGCACATCGATAACCACTGCATCCTGCGCGAAGACGCCACCAGACACCGCAAACATCACGGCCGTGGCAAGCAAGATCCGTTTCATGATGACTCTCCCTTGTGGAATCGTTCCCTTCGGCTGCCACAACTTGTGGCCTTGAGCTTTGTTCCGCCGGCGGCCCTTTGTCCAAGGATTTCAGACCTTTGCCGTGTATGCATCAGACTTTCGACCGATCCTGAAATCGGACTGAAGCCCGAAATCGGAACGGCGCACCTGCGATGACGTTTGCCCTTCAGCTTTGCCGTCCACGCAGGACGAGCCAAGGGCAACGGACAGCAAAGCCGGACAAAGGACGAAAGGAAATGATTATGTACAAGAAACTGATCGTAGCCGGGGCACTGGTGCTTGGTTTTGCAACCGCTGCCCCTGCGCAGGAAGGCACCGTTAACGGCGCTGCCGGTGGCGCTGTGACTGGAGCAATCGTTGGCGGCCCCGTCGGCGCTGCTGTCGGCGGCGTTGCCGGTGCAGTTGTTGGCACCGTGCTCGCTCCGCCGCCGAGGAGAGTCGTTACATATGTAGAACAGCAGCCAATCCCCGAGAGTGAGGTGGTTGTTAAACAGAAAGTGGTTGTCGGCGAGCCATTGCCTAACAGAGTCAAGATAATGCGTATCCCGGATAATCCGAAATACGCCTACGCCGTGGTCAACCATCAACGTGTGATCGTCGATCCTTCCAACAGGACCGTGGTTCACGTTGTGCACTAGCAAAGGGTAAGTGGAAGAGCGCCCAGGCGTTCTTCCACTTTCGTTAAACTGGAGGAGTTAATCCCATGAAGAACATCATTTTGAAAAGTGTTCTCGTCCTTGCGCTTGGCGTTGCACCGGGAGCAGGGCTTGCGCAAACTGAAATGCTGAAAAAGAAACCCGGCCAGCAGACCGAGGGCCAGACAGGGACCCAGGAACAGGACGCAACAACGAAGTCCCAGACCGAAGGTCAGACTGGCACTCCAATGAAGAAGAGCCAGCAAACGGAGGGACAGGCGCAAGCTCCGGCCGACCAGGACACGAGCACCAGCACTGGACAAAAGGTTGAAGGTTCAACCGGCACCAAGTTGAAGAAACAAGGCGAGCAGGCCACCCAGGACAAGGCACAGGCTCCGGCAGATCAGGGCACTGCCAGCAAGAAACAGACGCCGGAGCAGACTGGCACGACCACGACGCAAGGCACAGCCAAGACCAGTAAGCCAGCGTCTGGCGATGATACGGCCAAGTCCTCGAGCCAGACTTCGAACGAAACGACAGGTAGCGTCAATGTGACGGCCGAGCAGAAGACGCAGATCAAGCAGGTCATAACCGAAACGAAAGCTGAACCGGTTCGCGACGTGAACTTTGAAGTGAACGTTGGCGTGGCCGTTCCGCGAACCGTCGAGCTGCAGCCGCTGCCGCCGCGCATTGTCAAGCTTGTCCCCAGATATGAAGGCTATCGCTATTTTCTGCTGGCCGACGGCAGGATTGTTATCGTCGACCCAGACTCGCTGGAAATCGTTGTCATAATTGCCTAAGATCTAAGCCGTACAAAGGGGTGGCCGTGGGCCACCCTTCGATGTTCAAAGACCTTTCAATACCTGCAGCCGACATATATCAATTCACAAGCTGGCCGGTCCGTGCCGCGATTCTCGTGTAAGCCTCCTGTATCGGGTCGTGCACCTGAACAAAGCGCGAAATGCCAAGACCTAGAAGAGCCCTCAGGTGTTCTCGTCCACCTTCATAACCCACGATCGGCGCGAAAGGGGTCATGGCAAGGCGGGAGTGGCCTGGATAGAGGCGCTCAAACTCAGCAAAGTTTGTGAAGTTCTCATGATTGCTGCCCCTGAGTAGAAAGGACTCGGCGGGAGCACCCTCCGCCAGAATTACTTCATGGGTGTCAAGTACGATTTGCAGGTATTCTATTTTCTCCTGCTGTGTAGGGAGCGCGGGCACAATCGAAATGCCGTTGACAAGTTCCTTCACCCGGATGAGAACTCCATCGATCAACAGAGCGTGGTTCGGGGAGAGATAAAGATCGCTGTGCGGCGTCCGATCATCAATGGCGTGGCGTGAAATGCGGATTGGCATCACGCTGTCATTCCAGGATGGGCCGGCCATCTTGTAGGCCCGGCGACCAATCCACTTGATGGCAACGGCTTCGCCGCGCACGGTTTCAACAAAGTCCCCGATCTTGAGATCTTCAATGTGGGTGCTGCCCTTGGGGGTGCTGATAGATGTGCCACGGAGGAAACAGTTGTGGCCGCCTCCCTTTGGACCATTGCCGTGTTTTTCCTTCGGCTTGGCTTGAGCTGGCAAAGCCGAAATCATAGCGGCTGTGCTGCTCATGGCCACAAGGCGAGCGCTGGTGGCAGCGATGACGCCAAGGAAGTGACGTCTGGCCCGACTGGGCGGAAGATGACACTGTGGAGTTGAAGACATGGTTTCCTCCTTGTGATTTAGCGTACCCTCCCAGATACTGCTTACCAGCTTACATCAGGGGTAACCTCAACAGCTCTCAGGATTTGTGCGTATGAAGTGACCAAATGAGCGTACGTATTACCGCAAAAGAAGTAACGCAGGCGACAGGCTACTGCTTTCGAAGGCAGTACTCGCCCTTGCCGAGGCCACCCCGGATGGAATACAGCCTGGCGTAGGATGACTGCTCATTCAACTGCATGAACGCGTCGGGGCGATGTGAAGTTTAGCTGTGACCATGGAAACATTGGCTCCATGAATTCTAAGTAGACCAGCCAGCCAGTTACGCCGGCAAATGCAAGGTCGATACAAAATAGCCCGGCGTAGTGGTGATAGAGCAGATTATTCCGCGCGTCTTTGGGATCGTCGAAATCGATTCGCACAGGATCATTCCTTGTGTATGATTTGGCCTTCATTCATTTCAAAGACGCCGTGGCCGTTCCCTTAAAATGGAAATCTATTTCCAAATCTCTCCATCTCCCAGCATCCTGTCACATGCCTAATTTTTCTCGCTACAATCGCATGTCATCTGGTGGACAATCTGGGTCATCAAACGAATCCACCCTGGGCGTTTTCAATGCCTACGCCACGCATGCGCATGTTTGTCGGCATAGACGAAGAACAGGCGTGTGACCTAACGTTCCGGCATTGGGTCAACAGTATCGTCGGTATTTTGGGCGTAGGTTGACCAACCTTCAAACGTCATGTCGATGAGGGTGAGCCCGCCAAAACGACAGTTCGAGCGTTGCAGTCATTCAAAGGAACGTGGGACTAATTGTGCGATAGAGTACACTTGGCTTCGTTTAAGGAACCTAGTTGGTAGCCATCGGTTCGCCAAGGTCAAACCTACCAATTAGGAGCCCTGATGAACATCCGAGAAAAATCCACTGTATTTCAGTACAATAACGCAAACGAACGCGGCCCGCTCATATGTTTTTCCCACCTTCGATGGGATTTTGTCTATCAGCGCCCCCAGCATCTCATGGAGCGGTTTGCGGTCCATCAACCAGTATTCTTCTTTGAAGAAATGATCGGCACAGATCACCATGCGCCCTACTTCGAATTTCACACATTTAAGGGTTCTCGCGTCAAGTGCATTCGCCCCCGCATTCCTCATACATATTCAGCGACCCGGACCCGGGATGCGTTGGAGGAAATGGTGCGTCAGTTGATTGACTTGAGCGGGGGCCGAAACCCAACCTTCTGGTTTTACACGCCGATGATGTACGATTTCGCACGGAAGATCGACGCCGAACTGGTGATTTATGACTGCATGGACGAACTGGCGAATTTTTTAGGCGCGCCGGCGCGTCTGCACGCATTGGAAGCCGAATTGATGAGAAGAGCGGATGTCGTATTCACAGGTGGATACAGTTTGTTCGAAGCAAAGCGGCTGCTTCACGATAACATTCATCCCTTTCCTTCGGGTGTCGACATTGAGCACTTTCGCATTGCCCGCAACGGACCTTCCAAACTTCCTGGCGCGACAACCACAGATCGTCCGAGGTTGGGGTATTGTGGCGTGATCGACGAACGCCTGGATTTGGCATTGATCGCGGCGACGGCGGCCGCTCGACCGAACTGGACTGTTGTCTTGATTGGGCCAGTTGTCAAAATCTCCCAAGGTGATCTGCCGCGTGCCCCCAATATTCGCTACGTCGGTCAGGTCCCCTATGCGGACCTTCCCGCCCATCTCGCCGGGTGGGATGTGGCGATTATGCCTTTTGCATTGAACGACGCGACGCGTTTTATAAGTCCAACAAAAACGCCTGAGTACCTTGCCTCGGGGCGACCCGTCGTCTCGACGCCGGTTAAGGACGTGGTTCGTCATTATGGCGGAGTGAAAGGCGTATTCATCGCCGACGATAGTCAGGAATTTATCGAGCTCTGTGAGAGGGCGCTTTCACTCAAAAAATCGGATGATTCTTGGTTGGTGCCAGTTGATGAAATTCTTGCGTCCTGTACCTGGGATGAAACCTTCAACCGCATGAACAGCCATCTCGATGCTGCAATGGTTCGCAGGGCGGAATCTGTTCAAAATCTTTCCCGTCCGTCGATCCGTCGGCAAAGTCGCCCAGGCCAGAGGTATGACTATCTCATCGTCGGCGCTGGCTTTGCCGGCTCAGTGTTGGCGGAGCGACTGGCCTCTGATGGTGGCAAACGCGTGCTATTGTGCGATCGTCGCCCCCACGTCGGGGGCAATGCTTACGATTTTCACGATGCCAGTGGCATCCTTGTCCACAAATACGGCCCGCACATCTTTCATACCAACAGCGACGCAATTTTTTCCTATCTGTCCAGATTCACCGCTTGGCGGGTTTACGAACATCGGGTCCTTGCGGATGTGGGGGGAATGCTGCTTCCGATCCCGATCAACCGCACCACGCTCAACGGACTGTATCAGCTCGATCTTGAAAATGACGGGCAAGCTGCGGCTTTTCTGGCCAGTCGCGCGGAAAATCTACCGGCGATCATTTCGTCAAAAGATGCCGTTGTCGCCACTGTCGGTCGTGATCTTTATCGTACTTTTTTCGAGGGATACACACGCAAGCAGTGGGGTCTTGACCCCTCAGAGCTCGATAAATCCGTCACCGCGCGGATTCCGACACGCACAAACACCGACGACCGTTATTTTCAGGACAGTATCCAGGCCATGCCCCTCCATGGCTATTCTCAAATGTTTGAGAATATGCTTGACCTTGACAATATAGATATTCTGCTGGAAGCAGAGTTTTCTGATGTGCGCAAAGAATATGAGGCAGCTCATACGATTTTCACCGGGCCAATCGATGAATATTACGGTTATAGGTATGGAGCGCTGCCCTATCGAAGCCTGCAGTTTCAACATGAAACGCACGATAGGCGACGTTTCCAACCTGTGGGCGTGATAAACTATCCATCAGAAGAAATTCCGTATACCCGCATTACAGAGTACAAACACCTCACCGGACAAGTTCACCCGAAAACCAGCGTGAGCTATGAGTTTGCTTGCGCAGAGGGGGACCCGTACTATCCGATCCCGCGTCCGGAAAATCAGGCCCTTTTCAAGCGGTACGAGCAACTTGCCAAGGCAAGCCCAAATGTCACTTTCGTCGGGCGTCTGGCCACATACAAATACTACAATATGGATCAGGTTGTCGGCCAAGCCTTGGCTACCTATCGCCGCTTGAAGAATTTCACAAGCGGTGAAAAACTGGCGTCCCGATCAGAGCAAGTGTCCAAGGCTTGTTCCCCAAGCGCTGAATAGTCCCATCGTCCTTTGCGTGAGGGATTGTCACTTGAAACTACTTCAGCCCCGTGCAGTGGATGTGATGTCGGCCGGAGGTCTATTCCAGTCTTTCTTTCAAGGCGGGTTTGAATGCTCAACCCACCAATTGGTCTCTGGACGCCGCCTCGACATACTCGCTTCGACGAAACACGACATTTCGGCTGTAGCCGATTACGCGCAATTGAACGAACATTCCATATCGACGGTTCGCGATGGGATTCGCTGGCATTTGATCGACCGGGGGACCGGGACGTACAACTGGGATAGTTTCCTCCCGATGCTGCAAGCCGCCCGGGAGGCTGGAACCCAAGTCATTTGGGACTTGTTGCATTACGGTTGGCCGTGCGGCCTCGATATCTGGAAACCGGAATTCGTGACGCGATTTGCATTATTCGCCGCTGCGGCTGCCAAAACAGTCAAAGAACATAGTGACGACATCCCATTTTACGCTCCGATAAACGAAATTTCTTTCATGGCGTGGGGCGGCGGCGACGTTGGCTATTTAAATCCTTTTGCGCACGGCCGGGGTTTTGAACTGAAGGTCCAACTCGTGCGATCGTCGATTGCAGCCATGCATGCCATTCTTGACGTTGATCCTCGCGCCCGTTTTGTCCATTGCGACCCGATCATCAACGTCGTGGTGGATCCCGCTCGGCCATGGGAACATGATGCTGCAGAAGGTCACCGCCGGGCACAGTTCGAAGCCTGGGACATGATAGGCGGGATCCGTTGGCCCCAACTTGGCGGCCATCAAAGCCTTCTCGATATCATTGGGGTGAACTACTATCGACACAATCAGTGGGTTTTCGGGGGCGGCCCTCTCACCTCAGACGACCCGCGGTACAGACCCTTGAATTCAATGTTGTTGGATACATTCACCCGGTACGGAAAGCCGATTTTTATCGCAGAGACCGGGATCGAGGACGAAGCGCGGCCGGGATGGCTACGACATGTCTGCTCGGAGGCCCGCATTGCTATGTCTGCTGGTGTGCCTCTGGAAGGTATTTGCCTTTATCCTATCCTTGAACATCTTGGCTGGGATGATGACCGCCTGTGCCGAAATGGTCTTCTGTCAGCCCTCCCGGACAACGGCCGCCGCGGGGAGTATGTTCCTCTCGCCGAGGAGTTGAGACGCCAAAACCGTCTGTTCGGCCAATATTAGCAGCAGTGAGACGTGCTGAAAGGGACTTCAGGTGCGGCTGAGCCACCATCGCCCCTTGGGACGGAGAGCATCAGGATGAAGAGCAACAACGGTCCCGTAACAAGCAGCAGATCATAGTAGTGCTGCATATCAGGTCCGCACCTTCATTGAGGCAAAGACGCCGTCGAAAATGTGAAGTTCCGAGCCGGCGGTCACGTTGATGATGGCGTCGCGGCCATGTTCAACTTTGGGATCGGGCATGCTTTCGCAGCGCCAGTCGACCTTGCCATGCATGCTCAGTGCTTTCATCGGATGTCTCCAAGAAATGAAGGTGTGACGGGTCATTCAAAGCCGATGACGCGTGATTGGTTCCCGAGAAATTGGCCTGGGGTCCCAACTGTCCGGTGGATGACCAATGCCGCTCAATGCGACTTGTCCGGAGACGACTTCGACGAAGAAGTGTTGGAGAGCTGGGTGGTACAGCGCTAGGCAAGAAGCCATTCGCTTGACGAGGGCCCCGATGTCATAGGCATGTTCACCGCACAGGTGGTCTCGCCCGCCTGGCCACGGATCGCCGAAACATTTGACACCGTCAATTATGTTTTGCAGCAACGATTTCGCGGGACGCTTGCCCTGTAAGCGCGGAGGCGATGTCCTGTGCCATCCGTAGATGTTTCATCACTGCGGGCAAGGTTGCCGCCGAATATCGTTGCAATTGCGCGTCCTCGCCGGACCCGATCTCCCATGCCAGTAATTGCGCGGTTTTTTGATGAGCGATGATCTGCGAACGGATGTATGCAACGTCAAATGCTTGTCCCTCGGCCGCGTCCAGCTTCTGTCGTACTGCCTTATGATCGGCGTCCAACGTGTCCGGCAATGGTATCTTGGCCGCATCCGCCAACGCCTTCAGTCTGCTGTTGGCATCGGAATGATCATCAACCAAAGCCTGTGCAAATTCCTTGACCCTGGCATCGGCCGCCTTTGTTGCGGCAAGCTTTGCAAGATCAACTTCGGCCAGTCCACCCGCCGCCGCGAGCTGGGCAAAAAGCCGATCCTGATTGTTCGTTTGATGATCTGCGGGTACGCCCGGTTCCTGCATCCGTGTGTCCGGTGCAAACCCCGCGGGATTGCCTATCTGCGCGGCCGCCGGCGCGGTAGTGATTGTCATGAGAATAATGGTCAGAAAATTGCGCATATCCTGTCTCCTGATGTTGTCGGCAGCATCAAAGCGTCAGCATGTAGGCCACCAGTGAATCCTTCTCCTCCTTCGTCAGCTTCACACCGAGGACAAGATTGAAATATTCCACTGTGTCGGCCAAGGTGAGCAGGCGCCCGTCGTGCAGATAGGGCGGCGAATCCTTGATACCACGCAAGGTAAACGTCTTGATCGGACCGTCCGCAATGGCGACCTGATCATTGGCGGTGTAACCGATGTTGTAAAAACGTTCGAGCTTGAGATCATGCATGTTGTTGTCAAGGAATGAGGTTTGCGGCAGGTGGCATTCGCCGCAGCGGCCTTTGCCCATGAAGACACGCTCGCCCGCCAATTCCTGCTCGCTCGCTTTCGCCGGGTCGAGTTTGCCCATCGGGTCGAGCTTCGGTGCCGGCGGAAAATCGATGATGTTCTGCATTTGCGCCATCATGGCAACTTGGTTGGGTCTGTCGGGCAAGTTCACCCCTTTGCGGGTGGCGCTGACATGGTCGCCATTAAAATAAGCCGTGCGCTGTTCGAATTCGGTGAAATCCTCGATTGAACGCAGCGAGCGTTTTGAACCATGGATTTGTTGGTTGAACATGCCGCGCAGACTGGTGCTGTCGAGGCGGAAACGTGCGGCTTGCGGCCGGACATCCGGCGTGAGGTGAAAGGCTCCGTTGGTGTGAAAATTGGCGTGACAGTCGAGGCAGGCAACGCCCATGCTCTGCTGCGCGACCTTGCGATCTTCTGTCTGGTTGAACTCCTCTTGGGGAAATGGCGTCAGGAGAAGCCTGAGCCCCTCCATCTGGACCGGCGTAATGATGCCATTCATATATTCGTAGAAATTTTTGATCGTCAGAAGTTCTCCGCGCGACACGTCACCCAGTTCGGGATGCGTGGTCAGGAAAATCGGAGGGGGAAATTCCGGCGTCAAGTGATCGGGAAGATCAAAATCGACATCAAAGCGTTTGAGGTCGCGGTTCTCCTGTTTGCCGATCTCGTCTATTGCCTTTTGCGGGAAAACCTGTCCCCCCGTGGCTTGCTTCACATGCGGCAGGGGTCTGAAGCCCTCGGGAAGAAGGTTCTTGTCGCGGATCTCGGTTGGGCTCATACTTGCCAAGGTATCCCAGGTGACCCCGTCAGGCAGCCTGACCCTTACACCGTCCTGCACTTTTTTCTGGCCCCCGGACATGCGGGCGTCGGGAATAGGTTTATCCGCGAGGTCATATCGTTTGTTGAGAAGGTTTTGCTGGCGTTTCATGACTTTGGGTTTCTGCGCCTCGTCATTGGCCCTGACGCTCGAAAGGGGCTGCGTCGGTAGCGGACGGTAGGTCAAATCCGGGGGGAGGGGATCCGAATATGCAGCAAGGCTTGCCGCACTCGCACTCACAACACAGGCAAGAGCAACCAATTTTAAGGGTGACATGGCCAATCTCCAGAACACTCATGAACAACGCACGAACTTGCAAGGACAGGATTGGTTCCCCAGTTGCCGCACTTGCCGCTGGAGGTGGGAAAATCGTCTTGTGTAGCTGAGATTGCTTTCTCCCGCCGCTGTATCTCCACGCGACAAAGTGAGGCGCGGCTGGTTGGAGCGGCAACCCACAAGGAGCAAAGGATGGCGTCACGAATTCTTTTGACGGAAAATGTCATCGTCGAGGGCATCGAAGACGAGGCCGGAGCAATCGAAGTCCGCAACGACGGGTCTTGACGCTTTGCGCACTGCAAGTTCATTGGATACACCGCGGCTGCCCCGCCGTGACTTGAAAAGGCCGGCATTTCCGAAGGTGTCGATGAGGGCGTTAGCCTGCTGGCCGCGCCAAAGGATGTTGCCTCGCTTGTCGAGTTACTCGGAAATTTGCGAATTTGGTCGCAACCTAACGTCAAAATGCAATGAGGAAAAGCGCCCTGACTATCGGGCACCTTCTTGTTGAATATGAAGGCGAATGGTCCCGCGACCGGCAGCAATATGGACCGAGAAATCAGCCGCCATATTTTTATCGGGCATTGGTTTCGTCATGGTGGGCGTTAAGTCCTTTAGACTTGAGCGAACCTCCACGATACGTCGGGCCCAAACACAAAGTGTTGCACTTGCCCATCCCGCCATCAAGGCGTGGCGGCACTCTTGGCGTTGTCAGCGATTTGCGATGATTGCGATGAATATATGGAACGATTTTCGGTCGCCGATTGGTGTGTCTCTAAATATTTTGGCCACGCTCCGCCGCCTGATGCGTCACCACCAAATGCGTCGGATACGAGCGTTTGGGTATCGTTCTCAAACAGGGTACCCGTGCCTGAAGCTTTGTCCGTGGGACTCACAGCCATTCCTTCCATTCTTGAGCTCTATCACACAACCCGATCGCAAACGATCTGTTCCATTCGGGCGGGAACAAGGGCTCGAACCTGTTTCAAAATCCTGGTAGGAAAGCCACAACGTCTTGGCCAGGCAACCTGCACGGCTAAAGTTGAGGCCTGGACACCTCGAGGCTTGTTTCATGACAAATGATAAAAATTCAAAGACGCGTTTCCGTGGATGTACGGACCAAGCCACTTTTAGCGATCCTACCCACCATTAATAGCAGGTTGGCATGACGCCGTGCTAAAGTAAGAACAGGTCGGTGCGATAGCATTGGGCGTATGGGCAGTGGAGACCTGCAATGTTCTGGTTTAGCAAGGGGTGGGATCCGACGCCGCGGTAACCGTAACGGCACCGGATCCCGTGCGGAAGAGCGTCACACTCTCCAACAAGCCGTGAACCTGGCAAAGTTGATAATGTTCCGAAAAAAGCTCGCTAAAAATTGTTTCATCGGAATATGAATACACTTGCGATGGAAATTGTCGCTGCGGTTCTAACAAGCATGCTGGTGAGATCCAACGAACCCGGCGCTGGGCTTCAGCGGGCATGACAGGCGGGGCTCGTGTCGGCCGTGAATGTCCACGCAACCAACCGTGCATGACTTGCAATGGAAGGACAGGTTCGTCGTTGGGCGCGAGGTAACCAGCATCAGAGAGATTGCGCGCTCCAAGGAGGGAGCATTAAAGGCCTATCGACCGCGAAAACTGGCGTAGGCAAAAGATGTCGCATTGAGGTCACGTGGAACTTTTCCCGAGCGCAACAGTTCCTTGGTCCTAAGTCCGACGAACACGCAACGCTCATTAGGAACGACATGCCCCTGAATGTTCTAGCGATAAATTGTACGCTGAAGGCAAGTGGCGAATCTTCTACCCAACGGATGCTTGATCTGGTCATTGAAGCTTTCAAGGCACTCGATATCAACACGTCGAGCGTCCGGTTGGCTGAAGTGAACATCAAACCCGGTGTAACGTCCGATGAAGGTGACGGCGATGATTGGCCCGACTTGAGACAACAGATCATCGATGCGGATATTCTGATCCTTGGCACTCCCATCTGGTTGGGACAGCCGTCAAGTGTTTGCAAACGGGCACTTGAGCGGATGGACGCCTTCTTGGAAGAAACGGATGATAAGGGAAGGATGCCGTCTTATGGGAAGGTTGCGGCGATTGCAGTCGTCGGTAATGAAGATGGAGCGCACCATGTCTCAGCAGAGTTGTATCAGGCGTTGAACGATGTCGGGTTTTCCATTGCCCCCAATGCCGTTGCCTATTGGGTGGGCGAGGCGATGGGCAGTACCGATTTTATTGACTTGAAAGAGGTTCCGAAACAAGTCGCTGATGCGATTGCCATGCTGGCGCGCAACACCGCTCATCTTGCTGACCTGTTAAAGAACCAACCTTATCCGGGTGAATAGCCAGGTCTGGTTCAAAGACGCCGAGGTTCATAGATGGGGAAGAGCCCAAAGACATCCGGAAGCGGGAAAGCTTGCCTCTTCGCGTTACCCCTCGATACGCCGCCCATCGAAGCGCGTTCCGCCCAAGAGTTGCCTGAAGGTGTCAACTGGCAATACGAACCCAAATGGGACGGCTTTCGCTGCCTGGTTTTCAAGGAAGGCAGCCAGATCGATCTCAGAGCTAAATCCGGCAAGCCCCTGGGGCGTTATTTTCCTGAGATGATCACCTGTCTACGAAATTGGCCATCTGAAAGATTTGTCGTCGATGGTGAGCTTGTCGTTGAGATTGACGGTCAGCCTGCGTTTGACGCTTTGCAGTTGCGACTTCATCCTGCCGAGAGCCGGATACGAAAACTGGCGCACGAAACCCCTGCCAAGCTCGTCCTGTTTGACTTGCTGGCTTCTGAAGACGGCAAGTCTGTTTTGGATCAACCCCTGTCTCAACGCCGGAAGCTGCTGGAACAGCTTTTTGGTCGGGTTGAAGAGGACGCGTCGCTTGAAAATATTGTCCTTTCCCCGACAACAAGACAGGTGAAGCAAGCCTTGAAATGGTTGTCCGAAGCTGGCCATGGGGGCTCCGACGGTGTCATAGCGAAACGGCTTGAGGGAACCTACGAGGCGGGTCAGCGGGTCATGGTCAAGGTGAAGCGGCTACGCACCGCCGACTGTGTTGTCGGAGGCTTTCGCTATGAAAGCCAATCTCGCGAGGTCGGGTCTCTGCTTCTTGGCCTTTATGACAGAGTTGGAAAACTCAATCATGTCGGCTTCACCTCCACGATTCAGGACGACGAACGCGGGGCTTTAACCAAGCGGCTGGAGCTACTGCGTGAGCCGCCCGGCTTTACCGGGACGTCGCCTGGTGGCATCAGCCGCTGGAGCAAACGAAGTAGTGAGTGGGAGCCGCTGCGTCCGGAGCTCGTCGTCGAGGTGCGGTTCGACCATATCACAGGCGACCGCTTTCGCCATGGCACCAAACTTATGCGCTGGCGACCCGACAAGCGGCCAGATCAATGCACCGTTGAACAACTTGTCTAGTCTAGCGAACCAGATTCATTGAATTATGGTGGCTCAAGCTCCCTCGGGGTGAACAGGTATTCGACAGTGGAACCTGGAGCGTGGCTGACAAGCCGCTTGTAACAGTTTGTATCCATCAGGAGGAGACCTTGATATGGGTGATCCAATACCTACCCCAGAGCCAGAACCGAGCCCACCGCTGCCGGACGATCCGCCTATCCCCCATCCTGAGCCAGGACCAGTACCAGTTCCGCCGTTAAGATAGGGGCCGCCGATTAAATGGCCAGACGAGATCTGTCGTAGTTCGATTAATGGTGTCAGCGATCTTGCTCTTTGTGCGTTCGACTAAGAGCTATCCCAGTCCGCCGTTCTTCACAAAAAGGCAAATGCGCCAACGGGTTGGCTGGAACCTTCACCTGATCCAACGGTTATCTACTTCCCTATAGTTGGGTAAGAAAATCAAGGGAGATAGCAAATGCAAACAATCACAGGACTGTACGACAATCATGCCGATGCCCGAGCCGTGGTTCGCGCACTCGAAGATGCCGGCATTGCTTCAGACCGCATTAGTATTGTCGGTCGCGACGGCGACGAGCGCGACGACAACGCCGGGGAGGGTGCTGCGACCGGTGCTGGAATCGGTGCTGCGGTGGGGGGCACCGGAGGGCTTCTTGCCGGACTTGGGATGCTCGCCATACCGGGCATCGGTCCCGTGGTGGCCGCAGGTTGGCTCGCCGCCACCGCGGCAGGTGCGGTAGCTGGCGCAGCCGCCGGTGGCGCTGCAGGCGGCATTATAGGGTCTTTGACAAATGAAGGCGTAGACGAAAAAGACGCGCACGTTTATGCGGAGGGCGTTCGCCGCGGAAGCACACTGGTTTCGGCACGAGTTGACGACAGTGAGGCCGAAGGTGCTCAGGCCATCCTTAAGGCCAACGCGCCGGTCGACCTTGACACACGCCGCGCCTCGTATCGTGAAGCCGGGTGGGAGAGGTTCGATGGATCCCTGCCCGATTACACAGAAGAAGATGTGCTCAAAGAACGCGATCGTTTGCGTCAGACCACTCAGATGATGCCATAGGCTTCAGCTTGGCCACTCGAGGCGAGGGCTCCCGGGTGGCTATTTTCAACGGCGAAACGACTTCCTTCATCTCAGCGAGATCCTCGCGTTGTAAAGCCAGAAGAAAAAAGTCGAGATTGTCGTCCAGCGCTTATGGAGATGTCCCTTTTGCGCGACATATTCTCAATATGCCGAATGGTTCCTGGGCTGCCTCCGGTGGTGTCGGCCGAGATCCCAGTTAATTTCCGGTCTGACTATCGGATGCTTCAACCGGCTTGATCAAGGCGATCCGCGATGGCGCAGGAAGATGGAGACATGACCCGCGTCGCTGTCGAAAAAACTCCGATTGCCAGTTTTGGCAAGATTCAAGGCAGAAACGTGCGTTGCCAAGACAAGCAGCGCGGATTGCACAGTCGCACCATGGGCGGCTGCATCGGAGTTGAATGCAGAATGGCTCCAAGGAAATAGCCAGAACGAAAAGCGTAAATCCAGCTGCGGGACCGCGGCGGTGGCTCCTTGTCTGTAGGCATATCATCGGGTCGCGCGACTCCGACGATCCTCGTTGCAAAAAGATATGCGGCGAGGACCACATGAGTCGCCATCGGCAGCCACTCACTTTTTCGGTTTGCAAATAACGCCGGAACGAAATTTTCGCCGGTGATGTATGCAACAAATCCGGTGGCGGGAGACGATGCCTGGCACTTCATGTTTTTCGCGGCACGACCCTGAGCAAAGCCATATACTTGCGAAGAAGGCGCGCAATAGAGCACCGTTGTCTCGGAGGAAACGCATGGGAGAATGCTCTCTTTTTTGGTGGGCACCTTCGCCGGGCAGCTTGGAACATAGCTCCGCTTCGGAACATTTCTGACCAAGAAGGATTTGGCATTGGTGGTTCACAGCAATATCATTTTCTGAAGGATTCCGAATGCATTGGCGTACCAGGCTCTTGAACCCGGAACAGAAGCCAATCGGCGGGTACCAGTCTCTTGTCATCCCGACCTATCGGGGTTCGACCGTGATCTTTGACAATGTGGGAGCAGCGCACAATAACTGGCGTCAGATCGAGGCCGGTTACAATTACGGACTTTATGGAACGCCTACCGTGCTGGAATTGGGTGCACGGATTGCTGAACTAGAGGGTGCTTACCGCACTTTTGTGGTCCCAGGAGGTCAGGCCGCAATCGCCTTGATCTATCTCGCCGTCTGCAAGACCGGCAGCCATGCCCTGGTACCGGCCAGCGCCTATGGCCCAAACAGGGAATTGGCCCAAAAGCTACTGCAGCGTCTGGGCATAGAGGTTGAGCCCTATGATCCTCTGGTTGGTGATGGGATCGGCGCGTTGATAAGACACAACACAGCGCTAGTGTGGACGGAAAGCCCGGGTTCGATCACGATGGAAGTCCAGGATGTTCCCTCCATAGTTGGGGTCGCTCATGCTCGTGGTGTTCCGGTTGCCCTCGACAACACATATTCTGCCGGCGTTCTCTTCGACGCCTTCGCGCATGGTGTGGATATCAGCATGCAGGCCCTGACCAAGTATGTAGGAGGGCACAGCGATCTTCTTTTGGGCACCGTCTCCGTGAAAGACGATGCCTTGTACGAGTCAGTGGGTACTGCCTGGGATCTGTTGGGCATGGCGGTTTCGCCCGATGACGCCAGCCTGGCTTTGCGCGGTCTGCAAACGCTCGGCGTGCGTCTGGAAAGGCTGGAACGTTCGACACTGCAGGTTGCAAATTGGCTTGCCGAACAATCGGCGATCCAGAATGTGCTTCATCCGGCGCTCCCGTCGTCGCCGGGTCATGTCTTCTGGAAACGCGATTTCACCGGGTCCGCGAGTGTCTTTTCAATCGTGTTCAAGAAAACATTTGGTCCGAAGGACGTTGACGACTTCGTTGATCGACTGGCGCTGTTCAAAGCCGGCTACAGTTGGGGAGGGGTCACCTCGTTGGCGATGACTTATCCCTATCTTGCAAACGGCGGTGAAGATTTCAGCGGGCGAATCGTCAGGTTGAATATCGGTCTGGAAGAACCCGACGATCTTATTGCTGATCTTCACCAATCGCTGCGGATTATGGTTCCGTTGTGACGATCGACGTTTTACTTCGGTCAGGACCAAGCAGGGAAGCGCGCGCAATTCCTTGGCTAGCAACCAAGTCATGGCCCCGGTGTGTTCCTCATCGTTAGACTAAGATTCGGAACCTTGATGCGTTGCAAGGAACAAAGTCCCGCCATCTCTGTTGCACGTGCAGTGGAGGAACCAGATGGTTGACCGGCTAGAGACAGCCAGCTGTTTTTGCGGCAGCGTACAAGCGGAATGCGAAGGCGAACCGTTCTGGATCAATTACGATCATGATGCCGATTGCAGGCAAGCGATCGGCGGCCCGCTTACTGTTTGGGTAGGATATAGACCGCAGCAATTCCGCATAACCAAGGGTGAGATGAAGAGGTTCTCGAGGACATCTGGCATTACCCGGACGTTTTGCGGGAACTGCGGATCGTCAATCGGATATTTCGATGAGGGTATCAAGGACGAGATATATCTGACGATCGGCTTCTTCGATAACCCCGAGCGGTTCAAGCCGGCGGCTCACGGCTATTGGCGAGAGAAACTTTCCTGGGTCGAATTTTCTGACAATCTCCCGCGGTTTGATGAATATACACGTATCCGAGACGCCGAATTTGGCAATCCCAACACCCGAAAGACTTGCGGAGAACGATCGAAAGGAAGGGAGACAGTCAACATCAGCACCGGGCAACAAGAAATCATTCGATCACTCGGAGTGAGCCAAGACTTCGATCCGGTTTCGCAGACCCAGGACCGAATTGATTTTCTGGCCGAATATTTGCGATCGTCCGGATCAATGACCTATGTTCTTGGTATCAGCGGAGGCGTCGATTCTCTCCTTGCAGGCATGCTTGCCCAAAGTGCCGTGGAGCAACTGCGCGAAAACGGATACGACGCCCAGTTCATTGCAGTGCGTCTGCCCTACGGCGTGCAGGCAGATGAAGATGCGGCATCGATGGCCCTGACGGCCATTTCACCGGACCGTGTTCTTACGATCAACATCAAGCCGGCCGTCGACGCGATGATGATGGCACTGAAGCGGGGGGATCTCGCGTTCCGCGACGAGGCCCATGAGGATTTCGTACTCGGCAACATAAAGGCCAGGGAACGCATGATCGCCCAGTACGCAATTGCTGGGGCTCACCACGGCCTCGTCATCGGCACGGATCATGCGGCAGAGGCAGTCATGGGCTTCTTCACCAAGCATGGCGACGGAGCGGCCGACATCCTGCCGCTGTCCGGATTGATCAAACGGCGCATTCGCGCCATGGCTGCAACGCTGGGCGCTCCGGATCACCTGGTTACCAAGGTCCCGACAGCCGACCTTGAGTCTCTCGTGCCACAGCGTCCCGATGAAGATGCGTATGGGGTCACCTACGACCAGATCGATGACTTCCTGGAAGGGAAGCTGATCGTGGAGAATGCCAGGGACATCATTGTTCGGGCCTATAAAGCCACGCAACACAAACGCGCCCTGCCTGTAAGCACCGTCTCATGAATGCTGGACAAATCATTTCCGGAACGGATCAATGAATGAGATAAATGTTCAATGGTACGAGCGCAATGCAAAATGGAAAGGCACATTTCACCGTGTGGGTTCCGTCCTCCAACCATTCAGCGGCCTGAAGCGTTGCGGGCGAGCAAGTCAGCAAGCATGTGCATTGCGCGTCGTCTGTAGGCTAAGAGGTAAAGGCGAAACGAATCCAGAGAAGCGCTAAAACGACAACGACTGCCGCCACGAACACTTCCCAGTCAAGGGCGAAAAGCGTGAAAGGACCGTGCATCTGCCATACCAGTTCGAGGGCAAACAGCTAGCCGATATTCCAACTAGAGGTGCGCATAAGTCTGACGCGTTTTTCGCTTCGACAGCTCTGCCTTTATTTTTTCCCTGTCGCCATTGTACTTCGCGATCAGTTGATCGGCATCGTCGCGCCGCAGATGCAGGGACTTCATAAGATATTGGACTTCATACTTCTCGCCAGCGGCGACTGTCTCCCGGTCGGTCGTACGTTTTGTCTTATCATCAGCCATGACTTCCTCCATCCATAGATTGGCCAGGTGGGGCTCGCCGCAGAACAAGGAATATCAGAGTTTGCGCGACGTGCCTCCGTCAGGTGAGCTAAGCGCTCCCGACTCGGCCCAAACTTTCATAGCAAGAGATTGTTCCGCACTTGTACGCTGGTGCACGTAACAGCCCGCGGCCCCTTTCAAGCAACACGAGCCTCCAGCAGACCCGCCAGATTGCATTGCCGTCAAAGAATGTCGACCGTATGGGTGCTGATGATGATCTGGTGTTGCTGAAAAACGGATTCGAGAGTTTTTCGGTAGTCTTTCCACCAGTCATAAGACAGCCTTTTGGTCATGACCTCGAAGACGATGATCTGGTCGAACTCCAATTTTCCCCCGTGCGCCCACAATCCTTCAGCGGGCGCGTTGGAAAACATGGTGACGCCGCCGAATTTGGCCGTCAGCTTCTGTTTCACCCGGTCGTGCGTTTCGGAAGGAAGAGCGCGGCCATCCGGATCATTCAGGGGAAGATATATCTTGACCAAATGCATTTCCTGCCTTCGATGATCGTCTCAATCCACAAATGCCGGGATCCCGGTTTCCCGGCCCTTGACCAGGCGTCCCAGTACCCTTTGTCCTATCAACCCGGACCGCGCTCCCGATTTAACTCACTTGCCGCTCCACAGGTTCCTTCAGTGAACCTTTGCCGACAGTACAGCTGCCGAATAGGCCGCCTTCGCGTAACTGGTGAACTCTAGGGCATTGCCGGAGTCCAGCACCTCTCGACGCGCTCGAAACATGCGCCGACCGCGACGAGAAACCATGCGCCGACGATTCCGGATCAAATACCCAGCCAGCCTGGCAGCGCCGAACAGCCATTGACGCATTGGCCAGGAACGGCCCCATGAATAACGACGCCAGATTATTTCATGAACATCTGCGCGAACCACCCAAGACCCCCATAGTGATCGCTGCAATCCCCGCCGTTCCGCCATTTTTCTTCACATTCCCTATGTGCGCAAACCATCGCTTTTCAGGAGTTCTATAAGCGCTTTTGCGTTCTTGATCGCATGACCGTCACGGTCATTGTTGAAATAGACCCAAACATTTTTGGCGCGGCTCTTGCGGATTCGCGCAGCCCAATTCGCTAATTCTTCGTCGCTGTAGTCATGACGGTACCAATTCTTGGTTCCGTGGAATCGGACGTAGATATCGTCGGCGGTTTTGACCAGTTCCTCTGGAAGTCGCGGTCCGCTGCAGGAGCAGAAGATCGCTCCGGCCGCACGAAAAGCCGCATAGACTTCCTCGTTCCACCAGCTTTTGTGACGAAATTCAACGACGTTGCGGTGACGTGGATTCAGTTGCTGCAAGATGGTTTTAAGAAATGTCGGGTCGTAGCGAACGCTTGGAGGTAGCTGAAACAGAAAACAGCCCATTCGTTCCCCAAGCAAATCTGCGATGTATCCGAAATCGCGTATCAAGGGTTCGGTACCGTCAAAACGCTTAACATGAGTGATCAGTTCGCATACTTTGATCGTGTAGACGAAGTCGCCAGTCGCCTGGCGCAGCCAAGTCCTGACTGTCGCAACCGTTGGCCAGGCATAAAATGGTGCATTGAGCTCCACGGTTCCAAAACTTTTTTCGTAAATCGAAAACCATTGACTGGATGGCACGCCATCTGGATAAAATTTGCCCTTCCAATGCCAATAGTACCAGCCGGAACACCCAACATGGACGCCATCCCGCAGACGATTAGACGGGGCCACCGGCTCAAGCACGTCTTCCTTCGAAATACGAACTGCGTGCATCTTTGCCGCGCGTTGTAGATTTGTCAGTCGTTGCCTTTGCCTGCGCTCGGCGCGCCGCTCGCGTCGTTGTTGGATCTCTTCGGGGGAACGATCGCTCACGGCAGCAATTTTTCCTGCGCGTAACCACTGCAGACTAACTTTAATCCAGAATCCAGAATGCGAGCTGAGAGACGCGACGCGCCCTTGGCGAACCAAATCTGCTTACGCCAACACAGGTAGCCGCCCGGACAATGCAAGCTGGCGGACGTTGTCCGACCCATCGCTGCAGTCTCAAGATCGGTCGTTGTGATGACATGCAATGTTGATCATTCCTTCGCCGATCCTGGTGCTGCTGTTTTGGCATGCTGCCCGGCCAGCATTGCAGACGGTGTGATGTTCGCAATTGCCGACTGGAGCTTGTTCTTCCAGCCACTGACGACGTCGCCCTCGTTGCCCATCATGGCGTCGAATCCGGCCCGTGCGACATCAGCAGGGTCATCCTTCTTGGACTGGCCTATTGCCGTGTCAAGCATATGCGCGCGCTCGAAGAAGCGGGTGTCCGTGGCACCCGGCATAAGGCAGCTTACCGTCACGCCGGTGTCCTCAAGCTCTTCACGCAGGGCGAAGGAAAAACTGTTCAGGAAGGCCTTGGTGCCGTTATGAACTGCCTGATAGGTGCCTGGTATGAAGCCCGCTATCGACCCGGTGATGAGAATGCGTCCTTCGCCCCGTTGGCGCATCGCGTTGCCGATCTTATGGATCAAAGCGATTGTGCCAGTGATGTTGGTGTCAACGACGTGCAGCGCTTCGGCGAGATCCTGATCGAGAAAGCCCTGGCCAAGTCCATGGCCTGCATTGGCGAGGAGAATGTCAACGGGCTTGCCCTTGTCGGCTATGAACGTGCAGAACTTCTCGACACCCGCAACGTCCGCAAGGTCGATCGTCATGGCATCGACCGTCGCGCCCTCTCGCCGCAGTTTTTCCGCAGCCCTTTTGATGTCCGGTTCGTCGGCGGCAATAATAAGATCATAGCCTTCGCCGACGGCGATCCTGGCCAGTTCTAGTCCGATGCCGGACGAAGCGCCGGTAACGACGGCGAGGGGACGCGCTGTGTTTACCATATCATTGTCTCCGATCAGGGTTTGAGGACGACTTTGATGCAGCCGTCCTTTTTGTCTCGAAATGTCTTGTAAAGCTCGGGACCTTCTTCGAGGCTTGCCCGGTGGGTAATAACGAAAGACGGGTCGATCTCACCCTTTTGGATACGCTCCATCAGCATCGGCAGGTAATGCTGAACCGGGGTCTGCGCCATGCGAAAGGTCAGTCCGCGATTGATTGCAGAACCCATCGGGATTTTATCAACGAAGCCGCCATAGACGCCAACAATGGACACCGTGCCGAAGTTGCGGCAGCAGTGGATCGCCTGACGCAGCACGTGCGGCCGGTCGGTGCCCATGAAGGTTGCAGCCTTGATGCGGTCGACCACGGAATCGAAGCTTGCCATCGTATCCGGCTCGGTGCCGACGGCGTCGATACATGCGTCAGCGCCTCTGCCGTTCGTCAACTCCATGATCCGGTCATATATATCCTCGTGCCGGAAATCGAGGGTTTCTGCTCCGCTTGACCGCGCCAAGGTCAGCCGTTCGGCAACGGTGTCGATGGCGAGAACCCGATCGGCACCAAGCAGGAAAGCGCTGCGGATCGCCATTTGTCCGACTGGTCCGCAACCCCAGATGGCGATGGTGTCTCCCTCCTGGATATTGCAGAATTCCGCTGCCATAAACCCCGTCGGGAAAATGTCGGAAAGAAACAGCACCTGTTCATCCGATAGACCGTCCGGCACCTTCATTGGCCCCACATCAGCGTAGGGCACGCGCAGATATTCTGCCTGACCGCCGCTGTAGCCGCCAAGAAGGTGCGAATAACCAAAAAGCCCCGCCGGCGAGCTTCCCCAAAGCTTCGCGGCCTTTGCCTTGTCGGGGTTGGATCGCTCGCAGCCTGAAAAATAGCCCTTTTTGCAAAAGAAGCATTCGCCGCAGGCGATGGTGAACGGCACGACGACGCGGTCGCCCACTTCCAACGCCTTGTTGTCCGCACCGACCTCGACGACTTCGCCCATGGTTTCGTGACCGATGATGTCCCCGTGTTCCATCGAGGGAATGACGCCGTCGAAAATGTGAAGATCCGAACCGCAGATGGCGCAGGCGGTCACCTTGATGATGGCGTCGCGGCCATGTTCAATTTCGGGATCGGGCACGCTTTCGCAGCGCATGTCGCCCTTGCCGTGCCAGGTCAGTGCTTTCATCGGATTTCTCCAAAGATGAACTTGTCACGCGTGCTCAAAGCCCGACGAAGAGTGATTGTTCCCAAGAGATTTGCACCGACGTCCAACCGTCCGGTGGATGACAAATGACGCTCAATGCGTGTCGCTCGGGAACACTGCGGCTTCGCCGGAGTTTGTCAGCTGACCAAATTCGGGAGTTGATTTTATGACACAAGCTTCGATCGGACATGGAAATGCCAAGCGCGACCCCGTCGTCGAGCCGAGCAAACCAAGACTGCTGAGTGTCCTTGGCCCCGGTCTCATTACAGGCGCTGCCGACGATGATCCGAGCGGGATTGCGACCTATTCCCAAGCGGGTGCGCAGTTCGGTTACGGCACGGTGTGGACCATGCCGTTCTGCTATCCATTGATGGCGGCCGTCCAGATTATCACGGCGCGGCTTGGCAGAACGACAGGGCGCGGACTTGCCGGGAATATCCGGCGATATTATCCAAGCTGGATCGTCTATGTCTGCGTTACGCTTCTTGTGATCGCCAACATCATCAATATCGGTGCCGACATTGGTGCGATGGCGGATGCGATGTCGGGACTGATCGGCGGATCAATCATTCTCTATGTGCTGATCTTTGGCGCTGTCTGCATCCTGATGCAGATATTCCTCGAATACAGACACTATGTCCGCATCCTGAAATGGCTGACACTGGCGCTTTTCACTTATATCGGCACGCTGTTCTTCGTGACGATCGATTGGATGGCCCTGCTGCACGATACGGTGTTCCCACCGATCGCATTCAACTCCGCGTATCTGACCGCCATCGTCGCCATCGTCGGCACGACGATCAGTCCCTATCTCTTTTTCTGGCAATCGTCGCAGGAAGTGGAAGACATGAGGGAAAAGCCGGAGCGCGAGCCGCTGAAGGATGCCCCCGAGCAGGCACGCGGTGCCGATCAACGCATCAACCTCGATACGCTTGTCGGCATGGGCTTTTCCACCGTCATCGCTTTGGCCATCATGGTGACAGCCGCGGCAACCCTGCATAAGAATGGCATAACCCAGATTGAAAGCTCGGCCCAGGCTGCAGAGGCGCTGAAGCCAATTGCCGGCTCCTTTGCCCAGTTTCTTTTTGTTCTTGGTATTTTGGGAACGGGTCTGCTGGCCGTTCCGGTGCTTGGCGGCTCGGCCGCTTATGGTGTCGGGGAAACCTTGAAATGGCCGACTGGCCTCAATCGCAAGCCCAAGGAAGCGAAAGCCTTCTATGCAACGATTGCGCTTGCCACGGCCATCGGTATCGGGCTCGACTTCACGCCCATCAACCCGATGCAAGCGCTGTATTGGAGCGCGGTGATCAACGGCGTCGTCGCCGTCCCCGTCATGATCATCATGATGCGCATGGCCACCCAGCCGCGCATCATGGGTGAACAGACGATCGGTTTGACGCTCAAGATTTTTGGATGGATTGCCACCGTGTTCATGGCATTGGCGGCGATTGCGATGATCGCGACCAACGTAATCCCGTTTTGATCGCCCGACCGAAATAATGCGATGGGCGGAACGAAGAGAAAATGGCGTGGTTCGCCTGCCAGGGGGTCCGATCTGTCAACAGAAGCGTCCACGGGTGGACACAGAAGGACCTCGGGAACGCTCGCTCATTTCCTGCGTTTGGGACCTGTTATCACCGCCCGCTCAAGAGGAGACATCATTATGGCCGAAAAAACATTGGCAACTTTATTCCATGAAACGCTCAAAGACGTCTATTACGCAGAACGCAAGATTCTGAAGGCTCTTCCCAAGATGGCACGAGGCGCGACCTCGCCGAAGCTGAAGGCCGCTTTTGAGAAGCACCGCGATGAGACGGAGGCCCACGTGGAGCGTCTTCAACAGGTTTTTGACGTTCTGGGGAAGCCAGCCGTGGCAAGACCTGCGACGCCATAGAGGGAATCCTTGCCGAAGGAGATGAGATCCTTGAGGCTTTCAAAGGGCAGGCTGCCTTGGATGCGGGGCTTGTCTCAGCAGCGCAGGCGGTTGAACATTACGAGATAGCCCGCTACGGCACATTGGCACGCTGGGCAGGCGAACTCGGACTGAAGGACGCGCAAAAGCTTCTTCTCACCACCCTGCAGGAAGAGACCAAAACGGCCGAAGCTTTGACCGCTTTGGCCGAAGGCTCGCTTAATTCGGCCGCTAGGGCGGCGTGATTGAGATGAGAGCGCCGCAAAAAATGGCGCTCTGTTTGTTTTCGGAAAACAACGCACGAGAGGCATCATGGCCGAAGGACTAAGGTTCGGACCAATCGATAAACTGGCGAGCCATATCTGTGTCGACATGCAAGGCTTGTTCCAGGGACAAGGCCCATGGGCGATGCCGTGGTTCGACAAGGTGCTGCCAAACATTCACTTGCTCGTCGAGCGGGACCCTGATGCAACAATCTTCACGCGGTTCTTGCCCGCGAGAAATCTTAGCGAAGCTGGGGGAGCTTGGTTCCGCTACTATCAAAAATGGGAGGGACTCATGCTCGATCGCGTCGACCCGTCAAAGGTCGACATCGTCCCCGAGCTAAAGCGCTATGCACCACCGGCCGCGATCGTGGATAAGTCCGTCTACTCTCCCTGGTTTGGAGGCAACCTACCGACGCTTTTAAAAACCCGCGCCACCCACACGATTGTTGTAACAGGCGGCGAAACCGACGTCTGTGTGCTTTCAACCGTGCTCGGAGCGGTTGACTTTGGCTTCAGGGTGATTGTCGTTCATGACGCAGTGTGCAGTTCGTCCGATGCGGCTCATGATGCGATGCAGCTCTTCTACGGTCAACGGTTATCCCAGCAAGTCGAGACTGCTTCGACGGAAGAAGTGTTGGATAGCTGGGTTGCGCGCCGTCGTGTGTAAGCTGGCGAAGCAGCTTGATGGCGATTACGGCCGGCTGTTAGCAATCAATGGCGGTCGCTGTAAATGCATCCCACTGCGCGATTGTGAAGCGCGCCGTTGGTTGTCAGATATGGTTTCGAGAAATCCAAATCGCCGCGTCCTGCAATTAACGCGTTGTTCACTTGTCGCTTCAGCGCCGAGCTTTTCCGTGTCCCTTGCCAAATGATTGACATCATGCCGATGATTGCGCATATCGCCGGATGCGCAAGAGGAAGTACCGGGAGCCAAAAAACTTCGATCACAGGTTTTCCCGGAGCGTACCCATATTGCTGCATCATTCCCGGGCAAGCGTCCTGGCACCCTTCTTCGATTATCGCAACCGCCCGCAACGATGCTTCGCACACCCTCGTCAAAGAACCGTGCTTGGCTCTTCGGGGCGCTGAATGACAGCTCCGAAAATAGGGTCGGTGCGGCGAAAACCAATCAGCTTTTCATGGGTACGAGGATATCAACGACAACGCCGTCATCGGACCATTCTCGCTCAACCTTGCCAAGAAGCTGCTTTTCTATCATCGCACCGACCATGGCCGTACCAAAACCGGGCTGACGATCGGACGAGGGGGTACGGCCCCCGGTTTCTTCCCAACGAAGTTTGAAGCCGCCTTGTCCCGGTACTTCCTGCCAATGGATGTTCAACCGGCCCGACGGGGCACTCAGTGACCCGTGTACGGCCGCGTTGATGAGCAATTCATGCACGACAAGTGCCAAAGGTTGGACAATCATCGCCGGAACGAGAATCTCCGGTCCTTCCATCGAGACGCGTTCACTCGAGAAGGATTCCATTTGACGCTTGATGATCTCCCCAAGCTCAATCTCTTGCCAGCCGCGCTCGGCGAGCAGAACATGGGCATGCGACAAAGCCTGAATCCGCTGCTGAATGGATGCTGCATACAAGGCGGCATCGTCGGATCGGCTCAGCCTGACGATGCCTTCGACCACGGCCAATACATTCTTGGCGCGATGATCGACTTCCTTGAGCAGCCGATGTTCCGTTGCTTCAAGGTACTGGACCTTGCGGTATTCGGTGACGTCGAGCTGCGAGCCGAAGTAATAGAGCAATCGCCCGTCATCATCGCGTATTGGACTGAGATGCAGCTGGTTCCAAAACACCGAACCGTCCTTTCGATAGTTCAATAATTCTACGTTGGCTTCGCGTTCCTGAGACACCGCAAATCGAACTTCGGCAACTGCAGCGGGCGATGTCCCCGGTCCCTGAAGAAAGCGGCAATTTTGCCCGACCACCTCTTCGGCGCTGTAGCGTGTCAGCTCGAGGAAGGCTTGATTGGCAAGCACGATGGGGAAATCCAGCTGCCGGGCGTCGGTCACTACCATGGGCATGCGGGTACGCTCGAACGCGCTTGCGGCAAGCTCCTTGCGGTCCAGGTATCCTCGTTGCGAAGACGCCGCCGGGCGGTCACCATGCAGTTTCACGGATCGACGCTTGCTGTCGGACAATCTACGAACACCCTTCTATTAAAGCCAAAGCCAGAACGTTTTCCCACCCAAATGGTTTCCGGCGCCATGCAGTTGGCTGGACTACCGTCACTGAATTTGCCGCCGACGACTTTGACCCATTCAATGGCGCGTTTGGGAATGATTTTTGTTGCGCACGGGGAACGATTTCCCGGCCCTGAAGTTGGTGGTGGAATTCCTTTGGGACCGTTCTGATGTCAGACCATGATGATGACTTGAACAAGAGGAAACAGTTCCGTAATTTTAAGGAACAAGTGAGTATGCGCGAGTTTAGAGAAGCGTTGCGATTCCGATATAAGCTTCCGATCGCATCCGACCGGATGTTCGAAGATCTGTTGAGAAAATTGGATGAGGCGGCCAGGCACACGGATCAGAAACGTGGCTTTCGTCGGCCATGGCCGGGTATCAGGAAGTATCCACCAATGGCTCGTCACTGACTTGAGCTGAAGAGAACGAAGCTTCTCCGGCGATATCGCAAATTCCGCCACCGTGCTCAACATGTTCATCGACGTTCAAATTCGCCGCGTAGAGTTGTTGTCACCACTGTTTTGGTGCTCCTTTCGCCTTGTCTTTATCTTCCTTACGGCTGCGTGTTTGGCGGATTTTTTGTCTGGCTATCGCCGCCGGTCCCCGTTTGCGGTGTGGGATCCTTGTCTACCGCGGGATTCGCATTCGGCAGGTCTGGGGAAGGACTTGTAACGTCACCAGGCTGGGCATTTTGATTACCCGGGTTATTCTGCTGATTTGTTTGTGAGGCATTGTTATCGGTGCTCTCGCCATAAATTTCGGCGACACCCCAAGCCACTGCAGCTAAGAATAGCCCCCCGATCAACACCATCAGTATCGGTTTGCCAAGAAGACCCTGACGCGCCTCTCTGGCTGTTTCCCGGACCGGAGGTTGTGAATTTTTGTCCATCGCGTTCATCCTTTTCGTGTTGAAGGTGAACATGCTGGACGTTCGATGGTTCCACCGAGGCACAGCGTCTCTCTTGTTTTCGTGCCTATTTGCATCCGGAACGAAGAACGGCGCCTTATATTGCAGGACCTGAGACGGCCGACAAAACCGGAACAGGACCATGCTGTCGAACCGAGGATCATCAGCAGCCTTGGCAAAGCCACGCGCGAAGCGGTGTTGATCGGCACCGTGTTTCCGCGGTCCCGAGATGGAGACGACGAAGCCACCTCAGCAAAATGTATTCATCTGGGCTAGCGAGCGAGGAACATTGCAGCAATTAGGACGTTGGGTGGACAGAAAAACAGGAGAACCGCCATGAAACCATTTGCTATGACTGCGCTTGCTATCCTCTTGGCCGGCCCCGCCTTTGCCCAGTCGGCTACTGAAAAAACAGGAGTTAACTCTTTGATAGGCGTTGCACCTACGACAGAGGATTTCGTACTGAAGGCCGCGACGAGTGACATGTTCGAGATCGAGTCGAGCAAGCTTGCTCTCGAGCGTGCCGACGCCCCGACAAAAACGTTTGCGCAGCAGATGGTTGCAGATCATCAGAAAACAACCGATGAAATGAAACAGCTGGTTGATGGTGGCAAGGTCAAGGCCGCACTTCCGACCTCCATGACCGAAGCGCAGCAGGAAACGCTCGACAAACTAAAGGGTTTGCAGGGTGCGGATTTTACCGAACAATATCATGCGGACCAGGTGTCCGCTCACAAGGATGCGGTTGATCTCTTCAAACGGTATGGCGACGAGGGCGAGAACGCTGACCTGAAGGCCTGGGCCGCAAAAACTCGTCCAGCTTTGGAACACCATCTGATGATGGCTGAGGATTTAAACAAGTAGAGTTTGGTCACAAGCTGCCCTGCAAAAGGAGGTAATAGGCCAAAATACCTGGGAAAGACGAGGTAAAGAGTTCACCGCAAGCGGATGCCAAGGGGCAGTATGCCCGCATCAGGCATGGCCCGACAGATGATGGTATGGCAAGTGCAAACCCCCGAGTGCTGTCCGGTAAATCTGGCGGTGATGCCACTTTCAAGAACGATGCGAAAGAGAATGAACGCGATAGGCGAGCACCCGCCAAGTAGTTGCAGGCCGCAAAGTAACAGCGAGGAAAGAGAGGATGACCGACAGCAAAACGACAACTGATCACAAGACGATCCAGCGCTGTGCGGAAGAGCGAAAGGGCGTTCCATCTAAAGTCGCGGAAAGCGGAGAAGGCGGTATCCTGCGTATTGATTTCGGTGAGCCGGAAGAAGGTCTAGAGAAGATTTCGTGGAACGACTTTTTCCAGGTTTTTGACGAACGAAAGCTGGCTTTCCTTTATCAGGACAAGACTGCGGATGGAAAAATGAGCCGCTTTAACAAATTCATCTCCAAGGATCAGTGACAGGCCTGAGTTGGCTCTGAGCTTCGTTCGGAACTATTGGAAAAACGCGGTTCATCTTTGCCTGACAGCTTGTTCTTCGCGGGCCATTGTGTTCCGACAACATAAACATCCGCAGGTGTGGTCTCTCGACCGGGAGGCCAAAGTGGAATAGTGGGATAAACAGGGTGATGCTCAGCGCTTACTCTAGAGACAGGTTTGGCGATATTTTGCATGAGTGACCTCGTCCGGACCACATCATTTTGCGTTGAAGTTTTTCTGTTCCACATTTAGGTTCCTCGGGAACTGTCAAGTCGTTAAGGATGCTGCCTAATGACGAACAGAGGTATCGCGGAAATGGTTCTCGAGAGCGCGATCGATTACGCCATTATCACTGCTGACCTTTCCGGCAATGTCACCTCGTGGAGCACCGGCGCTGAGAATATCTTTGGCTGGACCGAGGATGAGGTGTTGGGACTGCCCGCCGATATCATCTTCACGAGCGATGACCGTGCGCACAATATTCCCGGCAAAGAACTGGCAAACGCGCTGCAAAACGGCCGAGCGACTGATGAGCGTTGGCATGTGCGCAAGGATGGCTCCAGGTTTTGGGCAAGCGGTGAAATGCTGCGACTTCACGACGACGGTGCCGCAGAAGGCTTTCTCAAGATCGTTCGCGACCGAACGCAGCAAAAGCGGGCGGAGGAGCTACAGTCGATGTTGAGTCAGGAACTGAGCCATCGGTTGAAGAACCAGCTGGCAATGGTCCAGGGCATCGTCAATCAGTCTCTACGCCGAGCGGATAATATCGAGGCCGCCCGCCTTTCGATCAGCCAGCGTCTTGGAGTTCTGGGACGAGCGCACGACTTGTTATTGACTGGATATGGCGAACGGATCGCAGTTCGTACCTTGATCGAAAGGGCGATCAATCTCGATCAGGACGGGCGCGGCAGTCAGTTCAGTCTCAACGGACCCGAGATACAGGTGGGTCCCCAGTCGGCGTTGTCCTTGGCGATGCTGCTGCACGAACTCACAACCAATGCCTTCAAGTATGGCGCTCTTTCTACCTCGCAAGGCCAGATATCCGTTGTATGGGGGATCGCGGAAATGAATGAGGAACCGGCATTCAAACTTGATTGGAGGGAAACGAACGGGCCGCCGGTTGTGGAACCCACCGTCGAGGGTCTGGGCACCAGGCTGGTAAAAAGCGGTATCGCAGGCACGCCGAACCAGGTCGATTTGGAGTATGCCATTGAGGGGTTAAGATGTACGGTATTGGCGCAGCTTGAAGGATTCCAGGCCGATCCGTAGGTGTTGCGTCTTCGCGTCAGTAACCGGTGTCCGCCGCATCCTCATTCGCACGAGACAATCAATGTCAGGTCAGCAAGGAGCAGATCGGTAGATAGCGCATTCCCGGCATAGGTGATGCATGGGAGCTGCTGCCTGCTCGCCTAAGGCTTGAGAATGCCTTCGCCCTCGAGCCCGACAATATTGGCGTCGTCGTCCTGCTCCTCAAGGAGCGGGTTTTTTGGGGCAAGCGGCCCTTCCGGCTGATCAGGAGTGGTTGAGAAATCCGTTCCCGAGGAGCTCGCCATTTGAGCACTTGGAGATTTCTGTCGTTCCCCGGCATCATACGGAGGCAAATCCCCTCGCACCCCGCTTTCGTCTATTTGGTCGAGCAAACGCTCTGCCTGACGAATAAGCTCGTCTTCGCCGACACCGACAGAATTCGCCTCGGACAGATCAACCGAAGCCCGTTTTCCATCCTCGTAGACAAACTCGACGGTATGGCCGCCACCGCCTTCACGAGCAGTAATATGTCTTTTTATGATCCTCATGAAAAGGCATCCTCCGTTATCTGCAATCAACCATCGCTCAGGACTTTTGTTCCAGCGATTGTGAATCGCGGCGGGCGTCGCCGAAATGTGAATGGACAGTCGCTCATTCGCGTTGGACAGAAGCTCTCGCCCAGCCTCTTCCAGCGAACCCGAAAACCGTGCTCCGATGACGATCATTCGAAACGGCCACGTCACTCGTCTTAATTTCAAAAATCCAAACAACGACCGGGAACTTTTACCTCCATCTAAAGTTCGTGATGCAATTCAACATCGCGTACCAACCGCGGCGACTGGAGGGAACGATGCAAGACCATTCTCAAAAAGAGACGAGATCTCGATCTGGTGCGTCTGCTCATGGCGATCAGCCGGATGCTATTTCCGGGACTATAGAAACCAAGCCATCATTTGGTGATCTGAGGCGCAAAGCCTCCGATGATTTTGGCACCGTAAAAGACAAGGCCAAAGAGCAGCTGCAGGAAGCTTCCGGCAAAGTCGAGGAAGTCGCATCCAAGCAAAAGAATATTGCAGCCCGCTATGCTGCCTCGATCGGGACAGCCTTGGAAAAGGTCGGCGCAGAGATGCAATCCGGAGAAGACGCACAGGTAGGCCAGTATGCCAGGGAACTCGGCTCGACGGTTAAATCCTATGCAAAGGATATTGAGGACCGTGAACTCAGAGAAGTTGCAAATATGGCGGGGGATTTCGGTCGGCGGCAACCGTTGGCCTTTCTTGGGGTCGCGGCACTCGCCGGACTTGCAGCAAGCCGCTTTTTGACAACCTCTGCCCACAGACGCCCGACCGGGGAATCGACGGCCAATCCCACCGAGGCGCGTAGCCAAAGTGATCAATGGAGGAGAAACGTAAATGACTGACGTCAACGAGAGCAGGCCGTTGCCTGAGCTAGTCCGTGGGCTGATCACAGATGTCACTGGACTGGTCCGCAAGGAACTGAATCTTGCCAAGACGGAGGCATCCGAAAGTTTCACCAGGGCACTGGGTGGGATCGAGATACTGGCTGCTGGAGTGGTATTTGCGATTGGCGCGCTTGGCGTTCTGCTGAGTGCGCTCGTAACCGGACTGACCACCATCCTCGTCTCGCAAGGTTTCACTGAACCAAGTGCGAACGCCCTCTCGGCGCTCGTCGTCGCCACCGTAATCGGAGTCATTGCATGGGCGTTAATATCCAAAGGCATTTCCGCTCTGCGTGGCAGCAACTGGAAAATGGAGCGCACCACTACTTCACTCGGCAATGACGCCAATGTCATCAAGGAGAAAATGTCATGACCCTGACTGCCGACAAACCCAATGCAGCCGAGATCCAGCGAGACATCGAAAGCGATCGTCGTCGCATTGAAGAGCGAATTGACGCCATCCAGGAAAAGATGTCTCCGGGGCAACTGATCGATGAAGTGCTTGGCTACGTAAAGAGCAGCGGTGGTGGGGAATATGCTGCCAACTTGGGTAGCGCTATCAAGGCAAACCCGATCCCCATGGCTCTAATGGGAGTGAGTTTAGCTTGGCTAATGACTGGGCAAAACAATCAGTGGACAAACGCCGATAAGGCTAGGGACTCGGATCTATATCCTCTGGCAACAATCACCGGCGAAGTCCGCCGTACCGGACCGATACAAGAAGAAGGAGGTATGTCCTACAGCCACTTTGCCGACGCGGCTGGCAACCGTTTCAAAGCTCTGACCGATACAGTAGGCAAACGCGCCGGCTATTTCATTGACGAGAGCGGCAGAAGCTACCGCGGTTTTGCAGATGCGGCTGGAAATCGTGTTACAAGCATCAGGGACGAAGCTGGCGCAATGCTGGATGATGCGTCCGGTTGGATCTCCGACACGTGGCAGCAAGTAAGTGACACGGCGCACGATCTTTCCGACAAGGTTGCCGACAAAGCCCGTCAATTCAGTCATACGTCTGCTTCCGCCGGTCGTGTGTTCCAAGATCAAACGACAAGGCTGAACGAGTCAATCCTGGCGCATTTCAGAGATCAGCCTTTGGTGGGTGGCGCTCTCGCCTTCGCCGTTGGAGCGGCGATCGGAGCGGCTCTCCCACCCACACAAGTTGAGGATTCTGTCGCGGGAGAGGCCGCGGAAAGTGTCAAAGACAGTATCTCCGATAAGGCAGAAGACATTCTCGACAAGGGCAAGGAGGCTGCGTCAGACATCTATGATCAGACTGCGGCCGTGGTCGACGACGCTTATGAAGCAGCAAGCGGGCGTATAAAGGATGCGACGTCAGCCGACCATAGTTGAAATGAGGTACTGAGATGTCTGACTTTCCAACTCCACCATTTCCGTCACAAGAACAACCCATTCCCGGCCACACAGGTTCGATGCGGCCTATTCCTGATCACGGGGAGTTATCCTATAAAGGTAGCAACCGTCTTAGGGACATGCGCGCTGTCATTACCGGCGGCGACAGTGGTATCGGCCGGGCTGTCGCTATCGCGTATGCGCGCGAGGGCGCAGACATGTTGATTGCTTATCTCAATGAAGACGAGGATGCCCGAGAAACGAAACGGCTCGTTGAAGAGGCGGGGCGAAAAGCGGTGCTCCTCGCAGGCGATATCCAGTCGCCCGAGCAGTGCCGTTTAATCATTGACCGCGCCATAAGCGAACTCGGCGGCATCGATATCCTCGTAAACAATGCTGCCCATCAAAAGACTTTCGAGAAAATAGAAGATATCTCTGACGAGGAGTGGGAGCTGACGTTTAAGGTCAACATTCACGCCATGTTCTACCTCACAAAGGCCGCCGTTCCGCACATGAGACCAGGCAGCGCTATCATCAACACGACGTCGATCAATGCCGACACCCCCAATCCTTCGCTGCTCGCATATGCGACGACTAAAGGTGCAATTCAGAACTTTACGGCCGGCCTGGCACAGCTTCTTGCCGAAAAGGGGATCCGTGCCAATTCGGTCGCACCGGGGCCGATTTGGACTCCCCTCATACCATCTACTATGCCAAAGGATGCGGTGGAAAGCTTCGGGAACCAGGTTCCGATGAAACGACCCGGGCAACCGGCTGAACTTGCAACTGCTTACGTGATGCTCGCGGATCCGCTATCTAGCTACGTATCCGGAGCTACAATCGCCGTAACAGGCGGCAAACCGATATTGTAACGTTCAACGTGCCCCTGGTTAAACAATAATGACCCTTCGTCGCATGGTAAGGTTCGATGAGGGATAGGCAGTAAAATGACAAAGGTCAGTTTTCGTTCACCGTTAGTCGAATCTCCATAAAGGAATTGATTTATCGACGCCGTTGGCCGCAAACGACAGGAACTTTTCCTTCATGAAACGGTTTCGTCGCAAGGCACCTATGGAGGAGATCGAGATGAAACCAATTGCTTCAATTTTTGTCGCGGCAGCCATTTCAGCAATGGCAATAACGTCCGCTATGGCCGATTGCCCGGACGCAGCGAAGAAAGACACCCAAGCGGGCATAGCGAAGGACGGCACGAAAGCCCCGATGCAGGACAGTGCGAATAGCACGACCCAAACAGGGGCGGCGAGTGTGGGCACCACGACAAGCTCCAGCACGGCAGCCAAAACGGAGCAAAAGTCCGGTGACACGATGCCCATGGCGGCCGACAAAAATCAGGCAACATCGCAGCAGGATGTCCAGGCCCAGCAGAAGGGCGACAAGACTGCTGCCGCTTCAGCCGATGCCGACAAGGATTGCAAAAGCTAAAGTTGGCATCCGTTGGACACGTAGACCATTACGCGTCCAACGGTGGACGCCCATAATCAGTTGCTTTGCGGCAGAGTCTGTGCCCTGCCTGCTTTGAGATGTGAGTACCCGCCTGCAGACAGCGAGGCACCCCCAAAAGCCACGCGGCGGCTAACGAGAGGTGGCGGAAGAAGGGCACAATCTAACCGTTGAGCCCAGCGAAGTAAGCGAGGAGGAAAGGCGATGGGTATCGAGCAAGCTCCAACAGAAAAAGGCAAGCAAGCCGCGCGCGGATTGAGAAAAAGCACCGCTGCCGATGAGAAAAAGGTCGAAGCGCAAAAAGGTTCTGACCTTGCCAAGGGTGCAGATCGTTTTGAGGAACGCTCGAAAAGCTCCGACGGCAAGAGCGCGGGAAAAAAGCAGGGCTTTTGACAGGCGAGTCCGAACTTTACCAATTCGGGCGCACGAGCTGATCGCCGAGACGGTGGAATGATTGAAGTTCCACGATTGTGGTGGAGATGAGTGATGCTGAAGGCTCTTGGTGCAGTTTTGGTGACTGCTGGCGTGCTCTATTCGGCTTGGTCAGCGCTCAGTGGTCGCAGGCTGAGCCGGCCGCCAGACAATCAAAACTCACCCTCCTTGGAACCTCGCGGGCAGGGGCTGAAGTTCCTCGGATTGACGAGAAACATTCCGGCGATAGTTCTGATTGTGGTTGGCGGCATCCTGCTGCTTTATGCTGACTGAATGCCCATCGGTCCTCAATCCCTACCGCTGGGACCCGAGGGGAAGTCTATCGGTGACAAGCCCTGCATGGAGCGGACCTTGTTCGCAGTCGTCACGGAAAGATTGGTCCACACGTCCGCTATTGATCCCGCGCCGTCCCTTAAGTCATCGTCGATATCGCTGGCGCTCTTCATTTGCTCCATGATCCGATCAAATGTCTGTGCGCGCCTTGCTCCACGACGCGGTAAAGCCCGCTAGCCTCGGCAACGCGCAAATCAGGGATTTCCAGAGTTTGTTTCACGTCGTCCGCGATCAGGTTCGCGAACTCCGCCTGCCTCTTGCAGTGTTGATATCCAATCGATGGTCATGATTTGCCGAGACCGGTTGCTCAGGGGCGGCTATGCCAAGCTCGTTTGAGAGTATAATCCAAATACCGGAACGAGATCCAAGGGTTCAAGGCGACTTTGTCCGCCTACCCTGGATGCTCCGACAATACCATTCCATTCCATGCGCTTGTCAAATCGAGACGTTGGCCAAGTTGGTATCCTGCGCCGATGCAGCAAAAATCGATGCCATGCCGCGGTGCGGAAACGTCGTTCCGGCTCGTTGGCACGCCTATGAGTCAGCTGGAGCGTTTGCCGAACACATAGGGAAATACGACGCCAAGCGCACGGAGGCGACGGATTTAGCTAATGCCTATATAAAAAACGACAGGTGAGGCCCGACGCGGGGTTCAATGGGCGGTGACACGCCGAGCCTCTGCCGAAGAGGTCCCCCGCTCTCCGACAGGCCCACGAACTCCGATAGCAAAATATTGTTCCGATCGATCCATTGCCAGGCACTTGGTGAGGCTTGTTCGGGAGTCCCGCTTTCTTGTCGTGCTCTGCAAACAATGTTCTCAAGCAGCCACAAATTCGGTTCTGATGCTGCGAAGAACGCAATAGAAATCTCCCAGCGCGACACTGGAACCTGCGTGCGCCATTCTTATCCGCTTAAACGGCAGGAACTTTTCTCGCTCCGGACAGTTTACAATCCGATTTCAGAAAGGATCGGAAGATGACAACCCCTCAAGAACTGCAGCAAAAATTCTGGAAAACGCTAAAATCTGACATGACAATGATGTTGGGTCTGGTGGGGGTGGAAGAGAGCCATACGCGACCTATGACAGCCCAGGTAGAGGGAGATCATGGACCCATCTTCTTCTTTACTTCGACGGAAAGCTCGCTTGTCCAAAACCTTGGAGAAAACAGCCGGGCCGTTGCGGCGTTCGCCGCAAAGGGCCACGATCTTTTTGCTTCCGTTCATGGATCGGTTGCTGTCCACAACGATCGCGCCACAATCGATCGACTGTGGAATACCTTTGTGGCGGCGTGGTACGAGCACGGAAAAGACGATCCCAAACTTGTTCTGCTGCGCTTCGAAGCGGACCGCGCTGAAATATGGTTGAACGGATCGAGTATTCTGGCAGGTATCAAAGTGCTTATCGGAGTCGATCCGAAGGCAGACTATAAGAAAGATGTGGCCGACGTCACTTTGAACTGATACCTCGGAAGTGCCCTACCACCCGTCGCGATATCATCGCGAGCTTTTTCCCCACAAAATGTCGAGAGCACACTCCTGGCTGCACTTATTCATCTGTGGCTATTTCGTCACAAAACTGCCCAAAGCAAGGATCGGTTCTGCAGGCAAAATGTTCGTAAGTGATTTGCCAAGAGCGCTGTTGGAAGATCTTTCCTCGCCGATCCAATGGAAGCTGTCGGCAGTGATCTCAGTGAAACGCCATCGAGCTTTCAGGCCACGCGAGTCGTCGCCGACCTGAACAATGTCCTTACTCTCGGCCCGTCCGATCTGACGCGAGTAATCTTGGTTGAGTGGGTCACTCCAGATGATATGCCAGCCGCCAATGCCTGGATCGAAGATGCGCAAAGTCGTACCATCCATGGTGGACGGAGCAGGTCGTTTTGGCCTGATCCGGATATCCTGGATGGCGCGACCTTCCAGCACCCAGCCGAAATGGATTTCTGCAGTCGATCCTTGGGTTGTGCCATCGTCGAGATAGCGGATGGTTTCCATTTCCCAGCTTCCGATTAACCAACCATATAGGTCCAATTCTTTCGCCCGGTCGGTTGGCGGAGCTTCGCATCCGAGAGCAGCGAGAAACAGAGATATCGTCATAGTCAAACGACCCTTTATTCTTTGCCAGCCAAGGGATGAGGTGTCTAGCACAGCCTTCCTGGCAGGCATCCGTCAGGAGACGCTCAGTATTCTTCGCCGTTACCTCCAAGGTTTAGAAATCCCGTCGGCATGATCGTCGTGCCGGTCTTCTCGCCGCGACATGACGCAATCATGTCGCTGTAGCTGGCCATGGTTGCTTGATCAGACTTAGCCAACAAAGGAACAAATCTTGGATGAGGTACGCCTCGAGTGCAGAATCATACCTTTGTCCGGTGGCACGAGATTGTCTTCTGGCTCCTTGAGCGGGTGCCAGTAACAAAGCCGGTATCGCAATTTTTTCTTCATGACGCTCGAAGATAATTGCGCGCAATGCTACACCGCCGCTCGTTGAGCAGAGCAGTGCTCCTTAAAAGCAGTGTTCTTACAGAGGCGTCGGAATCAATCAATCGCCATGTAATGAGCTTTTCCCAAGTGAATGGCGAGAGCACACTCCCGCCTTAACCGTATTCGTCTCTCATCCAACCTCGCGACGGAGCCATTCTGCTGTCCATTCGTGGGCGGAACGCAGATCATCTGAATTCGTCAGGTGACACGGGCCCTATCTGATGCCGACAGATAAAGTGTTTCGTCATCATCGCGCTGTCTACCACCAAGAGCTGCGGCAACGCTTGCGATAAACGCCCCGAGCAGCAATGAGAACGCTGCCATGAACGCCGCCGCGGCTGCGGCCTTTCTTGCACTGTCTGCTGCCTCGGCTGCCGATTTTTTTGCAGCATCCGCCCGTGCGAGAACGGCGTCTACGCGTGCCTTCGCATCCGCCTCGTTCAGGCCGCTGCGCGCCGCAACCAACTGGTCAAGGTACGTGCGATCTTCGGGAGGGAGCGTTCCGGTAGCTGCCGCGTTCAACAAAATGCGTGATACCTCTGCACTTGCATCCCCTGCGCGTTCGGGCGTTGCCGACGCAGGCGAGGCCGGCCGTAGCAAACTGTCTACGAAGTAGGAAACAGATGTATCGCTTGAGGTGGAGCTGGCGGCAGCGGTGGCGGCACTTGCGGCTTCGGAAGCGACGTTGGACGCTGCCTGCAAACCTGCATGGATTGTCGACGAAACAGCAGACCCGAGCACAGCGGCAACAAACAAAGTTGCGAGAGCCCATGCGACAAAGCCATGCGCAGTATCACGAAAGTAAACTTCGTTGGTATGGATGCCCGCCCATTTGGTCCTAAGGCGACCTGTTAAGTAACCACCGACTCCGGCGGATACCCATTGAACGAGGATCAACCAGATGGCGGTGGACACCGCAAATGTTGTGGCGGAGGAACTTTCGGAAGCCCACGGCGAAACCATTGTCAATCCGAAACCTGACCCCAGCAGGGTCAATAGCAATGTTACGGCTGCAGCCGTCACAGCACCCGCAAAAATCGGACCCCAACTGACGGCGCTCGCACTGGTCTCCACGGATGCATCAACATCCGTTTGCATATCGGTGAGGGACATTTTGCTCTCCTATCGCATGAACAGAAAGAGGAGCAGGATGATTGGAATCGGAACTCCGAGTAACCAAAGAAGAATGCCGCGACCCATGAAAACCTCCTGTAGATTGCTTTTTGTCGTTACAATATTGCGGAGGACACAAGGATGTTGGCCCGCCGCGATTCATAAAGGTACGCAAGACAAATTGGTTCCCTTCGAAACGAAAACAGAAAGATGCCACGATTGATGCCGAGTTTTTCCGCCGGGATGCTGAAGCGGTGGCTCGGGATTTGATTGGCATGTCGATGTTTGTCGGGGACATTGGTGGACGCATCGTGGAGACGGAAGCCTATTCCCAAGACGATCCAGCATCGCATAGTTTCAGGGGTCCAACGCCTGGAAACAAGACCATGTTTGGCGCGGCTGGACGCGCTTATGTCTACCGTTCTTACGGTATTCATTGGTGTCTGAACCTGGTTTGCATTCCCGGATCAGCCGTTCTGATCAGAGCGATCGAACCAACTCAGGGTATCGAGGCGATGCGGTCTCGGCGAGCCACGGACGATATCGGCCAACTGTGTTCGGGGCCTGGTAAAGTCGCACAAGCACTGGGCATCCAAAAATCGCATGACGGAATGTCGCTGCTAGAGTGGCCATTTTCATTCGCTCGCAGGCATGAACATGTCGAGGTTTGCAGTGGACTACGCATCGGCATCAGCCGGGCCGCCGAAACACCCTGGCGTTTCGGGCTACGCGGTTCTCGCTTTGTAAGCAAAAAGTTTCAGCTGTGAGGATATATTGGCCTTCGTCTCGTCTGGTTGCGGGATTTGTGAAGAGCCCTTGGTACGGCAGGGGACGCTGGTGTTAAATCAGTTGGTCCGGCGAGCACTCAAGGCATACGTGCAGAGAGCGGCGGTTTCACAGCCCCTCTTGATTGCTCAATCCTTGCTATCCCGGCCTGCGCCATGGGAGCGCTGCACCCAGCCTGCCAGAGGCCAGACCGGAACAATTCCGACATCATGGCGTTTGAGGTTGGAGGCAAACGCAGCAAGGGGCATGTGATGTCGAAAGATAACAAAGCCGATGGTGATGAGGCATTTGAGAGAAGTAGCGCCACAACCTTTGGCCGTTCCGTGGAAAGCCATGCGCAAGTTATGGACGCGGAGAGCCGTGCATCACCCTTGCCAGGAATGGGTGAGACGCTCCACCTTTATCGGCTAGTACCGACGGCACCCGCTGGCGATCCGCGCTGGCAAAACTCGCCCCATCAAGGCGAAGTGCTTGTCGCTGCCCGTACCACGGGCGACGCCAGAATTGTTGCTGCAGGGCGCGAACTCGACTTTATGGAAATCGACTCAGCGCCGGCTGACGATGTGACAACGATCAACGCGAGTGCTTTCAGAGACGATAAACTATACACTGTGATCGAAATTGAAACGGATAGAACCGATCTGGTACGCGGCGTTATAACGGGGTCAATCAGCGTGGACAATATCAAGCCAGTCCAGCTTTAACGGCATCGCGGTTATTGACGCGGCATGGATGGTCACGTGATCTAAGTGACCCTGACAGCTATCGCGAATTTCTCGTAAGAAGCGCGTGGGATGACCCGAGGCGTACTGTTGGAAAGCCTGCCAAACGCGGAAGAACAACCGCTGTTGCTCTGATCGGAGGATTGAGCCATGCCATGGAAAGTCAGGTTGCGCGACAAGGATTTCATTGGAAACGAAGGCTGGGATCCGGAGTCTGAATTTGAGGTCAGAGATGCTTTGACGGATACGCAGGAGCTTTCAGGTTCTGCAGAAATAATTATTCATGTGAAGGACGGATTTGTTGACGACGTGACCGTTCACGAATCCTCCGATCCCGACGAGTTCCCGTTCAATGGTGTCCACGGTCATCACCCTGAACTTGGTGAGGTATTCCTCTTCTCGGGCGTACCCAATGAAGGCGAAGGACAATTGATCGCGCTTTATAGCGCTAAAAACTTCGGAGCCCTCCCGCCATTCAACGACGAGAACTTTACGGGCAATGGCTCATGACGGTTCCCGGCCCGACGCGCACAAGAGACGACCCGGATCGCTTCGCTGACTGTCAGCGAGCAGTGGAAGACCGGATACTCGAATTGCTTGGTGACGCCCAGGTTGCAGGATGGACCAAGCAAGAGGTTCTCGCCGCGATGATTGAGGTTGCCGAGAATACCAATCTGGCGATGCATCAGAACGTGCTTTCGTCGGTCGAAAGGGAACTGCGCAAATTGATGAAGAGAAAAGATATTTGAAGCGATTGGAAGTTTGAAACAAATTGAATTGTTCAGAGTTTGAAAGCCATGGAAATTAAATGGCAAAAAACTCGCGTAGGACTAGAAGAGCAAGCGCAGGATTTCACTGCGACGAATCGTAGCGGAATCGATGTCGGTCGCGTTCATCGCATTGATGGCGGCCCGGAAAGTGGACTGTGGTGCTGGAAATTTTTACTCGCCATTCGCAGTTTCGGCTGGATGGAGTGAGCGGTGTTCAATCGTTGCGACAGCTAGCAGCCAGCCAAGTTCGAAAGACGTATGAACGATATCTCGAAACTCCCGGCAGTGATGGCGGAGGTTTGAGTCGCATACCGCTCAAGAAGACTGCAAATAACAATGGGAATCCGCCATGCCTATAATACCGCCCCAGGACGACCGTGATGATCTGGATTGCCAGGAGAGCTTGGAAGTTGAATTCCTGGCTCATGCCGGACCAGCATTGAAGCGGCTACTGGACGATGCTGTTTCGATCGGTTGGCCTGCCCATGAGGCGCGTAGGGCGATTGTGCAGCTAATCGATGTTCATTTGTCTACGGAACGCAAAGCTTAAATTGCGAGTGAGAGTCTCTCTCATTTGCGAAAGTTCCTGCAAAGCTGATTCCGCATTATTTGCACCACCGAAGGCTGTCCGGTTCGGGTATGGGCTTTTGACTACCCCTGAGCGCTGGGATGTGTCCCGGCCGCTCTCGAAGAGTTCAGCGTTTAGCTCTGTCCACCCTTGCGACCCGCTTCGCGAGCGCGTTCGGGATCGTCCGCGAAGTTTCCACCCTGCTGTCGGTCGTTTTGACCTTCTTCGGCGGTTCGTTGCTCACCTTCGTGGTTTCCACCGGACTGTTGATTGGATTCCCGGTTCCCGCCGACTTGCTGTCCGCCTTCTCGACCTGCCTCGGCTGACCTCTCCGGATTTTTAGAATTGCCTCCAGACTGCTCGCCACCGCTTCGACCAGCCTCCGCAGCGCGTTCCGGATCATTCTTGAAATTGCCTCCGGACTGCTTTCCGCCTTGGCCTGCGATCTCGCGCTGCTTGTCGTCATCCATAGATCCAAAGCCGCGATTCGAAGTATCCCCCTGCTGGTTACGTTCATTGTTCGCCATACTTTCCTCCTGTTGCTACTAAATTCCCCGTTATTCCCCGACCAAAAGCCAAAGCAAAATGTTCCTGATTCGTGTCGGACGGACTGTGCGTTAGCGGACATACTTTTGAGGTACATGTGTGCGCACCGCACTTGTGGTGCGTTAGAAAAGTTGCGGCTGAATTGGTCGCCGACGGAACTGAAATCTGGAATGTGCATTCGGCTTGTGTTTGGGAGGCATTGACCACTCCGCGACAGGGGCGCGGTAGACCCAAACGCCTATCCTGACACGCGGGTGTCCACATCTGACCTCAGTGTTCGCAAGGCATTGGCGAGAAAATCTCATCCAATATGCGAGAAATGCGAGAACGTTTTGCACGATACATGGTTCGAAGGTTGTAAAAAGGGCATAGACCTTTCTCGACATTGACTCGCCACCGGGAGGTGCCAATCTTGACAGTGAAGACAGTCAGCGACGAGCGGACCGACACGATCGTTTCACGCTATCGCTTTGAAAGCGGAAGTGTTGAATTTTGTTCTGCCGCAAGCTTGGCGGTAAGCGATTTTCATCAAAATCTGAGCGTGGCGGAACCTTGCAGATGAACTGTCGTTGTCAGGTGATCAATGGTTTACGGATAGGGCGAGAGGGAAATGAATGCAACGCAATGAGCGATCGCCGGATGCGGTGACAGACTACGCCATCTGCATGCTGGATGGCAGCGGTATTGTGACGGGATGGAGCCCTGGCGCGCAACGCATTATGGGTTATCGGGCAGAGGAAATCATCGGCGAGCATTTTTTGCGGTTTTATACGGAAGATGACAACGTCTCTGGTCTTCCTGTGAATACACTGGAGCGCGCAACCCGTGACGGCAAATTCGAAGGTGAAGGCTGGCGGATCAAGAAGGACGGTAGCCGTTTCTGGGCGCATGTCGTAATAGACCCCATCTACAGCAGGTCCGGAGGGGTAGTTGAATACGCGAACGTTACCCGAGATCTAACGGAACACAAGGCTTCGGACGAGGCGCTGAGATTGAGCGAGGAGCAGTTCAAGATACTCGTCCAGGGCGTCACTGACTATGCCATCTACATGCTCGATCTTCGGGGAAATGTCATAACCTGGAACACAGGTGCTCAACGCATCAAAGGCTACCCTCCTTCCGAGATCATTGGGCAGCATTTCTCTCGATTCTATACCCAGGAAGATTTGGATCTGGATCTGCCGAATAAGGCTTTAGAAACTGCCCTGGAACAAGGTCGATTTGAGAATGAGGGCTGGCGGGTTCGAAAGGACGGCACGCGCTTCTGGGCTAGCGTAATTATCGACGCCGTCAAAAACGAAACTGGCGAGCTTGTCGGCTTTGCCAAAGTTACCCGAGATGTAACCGACCGAAACCATAACCAACAAGAACTGGCAAGGGCCCGCGAAGCGCTGTTCCAATCCCAGAAAATGGAAACCATCGGGCAACTGACTGGAGGAGTTGCCCATGATTTCAACAATCTCCTGATGGCAATTCTTGGAAGCCTGGAACTTCTACGGAGAAGATTACCCGATGATCGCAAAACCTTGGCATTGCTGGATAACGCGATGCAGGGCGCGCAACGCGGAGCCACTCTTACCAAACGGATGCTGGCCTTCGCCAGAAGACAAAAGTTGCATCTTGAGCCCGTTGACGTCCCAGCTCTTGTGCGGGGCATGGCCGACCTCCTTGAGCGATCGCTCGGCTCGACAGTCGTGGTCGAGACGTTGTTTCCGTTGTCACTCGCCAAGGTCCAGACCGACCCCAATCAGCTTGAACTTGCGCTTCTCAACCTTGCGGTCAATGCGCGAGATGCAATGCCAAATGGCGGCACCATCTCGATTGCAGCCCGCACAGCAAAAATCACGGATGCTCACTCGGAGCTCTCGCCGGGCGACTACATCTGTCTCTCTGTGAACGATGAAGGTGAGGGTATGGATGACGAGACCCTCGGACGGTCCGTCGAGCCTTTTTTCACAACCAAAGGTGTTGGAAAGGGCACGGGGCTAGGTCTGTCGATGGTTCATGGCATAATGAAGCAGTCAGACGGTCAGCTCGTTCTTCAGAGTGAGATCGGCAAGGGAACAAGAGCGGAGCTCTGGTTGCCGGTTATACCAGAACCAATGACGACGGCCGCTCAGGATGATTCTTCGACGGTGGAGGATCTTGGTGCACCGCAATCCTTGACTATTTTGGCGGTGGACGATGATGCCTTGGTGCTGATGAACACAGTCGCCATGCTTGAAGAACTCGGTCATACGGTGATCGAAGCTGGTTCCGGTAGACGGGCACTCGAACTTCTACGGTCCCACAGCTGTATTGATCTTGTTTTGACCGACCAGGCAATGCCGAACATGACGGGAACCCAGCTCATCCGGGAAATCCAGGTAGGGTGGCCGGATATGCCCGTTATCCTGGCTACCGGCTACTCGGAATTGCCTGACGGTGCTGGCAAGGACATATCCCTACTGTCAAAGCCGTTTATGCAGAGCGAGCTCTCGCAAAAAGTCTCCGAAGTCATGCTCCAAAGTTCATAACTTGCAGGTCACGACCTGTAAGTCGTTCTTGGAAGGAAAGACTATGGCAAGCGATCAACTACCCCCGATACGCAATCATTTGTTATCGAGGTTGTCCGAGGAGGACAAAGCTTTACTGTTGCCTAAAATGCGGATCGTTCCGTTGAAGCTCGGACAGGAGATCGAGATCCCCGCACAAAAGCTTGAATGCGTCTATTTTCTTGAAAGCGGTATCGCCTCGATGATGGCGAGCTTGCCACGCAGTCGCGATCTGGAAGTCGGTCTATTCGGTAGAGATGGGATGTCCGGCTCTGCGCTTCTCCAATATGACGACCGCAGCGCATATCGCACTGTCGTTCAAATGAATGGAACCGCTTTTCGAATCGACGCATCCGATTTATTGGATGCAGTTCGCGCCAAGGAATCCATAAGAATATTGCTTACAAGATTTGCGCGTGCGCTTTCCATTCAGGTGGGGTCTACGGCGATTGCCAACGGGCATTCGAAACTGGAGGACCGGCTGGCCCGATGGGTTTTGCTCGCACATGACAGGGTGGACGGCGATAGCATGAGCTTTACACATGAACATCTTGCCCGCATGTTAGGCGTGAGACGATCGGGCGTTACGGTCGCTCTACACATCCTGGAGGGAAAGGGGCTCATCCGTTCCAGGAGATCGGAGATCATAGTTTTGGACCGCGAAGGCTTAATGGTGCTTGCGGACGGGGCATATGGTCTGGCCGAGGAAGAATCCGTTCGTCTGACTGGCTGGTCATTGCGGTAGTTAAGCGTTGCAGGGCCGAGCGGCTCCCGGGGTCAGACCAGTGCATCACACAAACCGATGAGGTTGGAGCGCTGACCGTTTGCAGTTGTCGGCGGAAAGGGCTTGATGTTTAAAATTCCGCTTGGTCGAGAAATTCGCAGGATTGGTAATTGCCACCTTCACCCTCATGGATTTCTCCACCGTCACCAAAATTCCCACTAATTTGTTATCGCCAAGCGGAACAATCGTCGTCTGGCGTGGTTCCTTGCTCACCCGCCACATTGGGCAGCGATAACAACCGGAGGACAAAAGCATGGTAACAAAAACATTGGACAATTTATTTCACGAGACCCTGAAGGATGTCTATTACGCCGAACGGAAAATTCTCAAAGCGCTACCAAAGATGGCCAGGGGCGCAGAATCGCCGGAGTTGAAGGCGGCTTTCGAGAAGCACCGTGATGAAACGGAAGTCCACGTCGAGCGCCTGCAGCAGGTTTTCGAGATATTCGGAAAGCGTGCACAAGGCAAAACCTGTGATGCGATTGAAGGCATCATCGCTGAAGGTGAAGACGTCCTGGAAGATTTCAAAGGCCAGCCGGCTCTTGATGCAGGATTGGTTTCGTCAGCTCAGGCAGTCGAACACTACGAAATGGCCCGGTACGGTACATTGGCTCGTTGGGCGGACGAATTGGGTATGAAAGACGCGACGGCACTTCTGGTGCAAACCCTCGAGGAAGAAATCGCCACCGATGCCGCGCTGACCAAGCTCGCCGAAAGCGGCGTTAACAGCAAAGCCCAAAAAGCAGCTTGATGTTCAGCCGTGCTCACTCTGGAATGAGCACGTTTCCTCATCAGAGCGGGGGGATTCCCATGCCATTGTTTCGTTTTGTTTTTCACGAGGACGTCGTTCTTGAGGACGTAAAAGGGATCGAGCTTCCGGATTACGAACACGCGCTGGCGGAGGCAAAACAGGCTGCACAGGAAACTATTGTTGATGGCGTTCTCGAAGGACTCGACCCAACCAGCTGGGTCGTTCGCGTCTATAATGAGCCAGGTGAGCTGATCGGAACGATATTTTTTGCGGATCTACTAACGGCGGATCCGCAGCCGCGACATGGCGACTGATGGAGATTCAAGGCGATGTCGTGTCCTGAACGAGATTTGGTGCGATAACGCACCAAAGGTCAGCTAGCCGGAACAGTTTTCCTCATGCTGGGTTGATTGGATACTGGAACTTTTCCAGTCAACATGGAGGAAAGAAATGCCAAATAGTCAGGATCGCAAATCAAGCACCAAGGGTGGTTCGAAAAGCTCAACCGACAGGCGGGATAAGAGCGGCTCATCGAGCAACTCATCCGACAAGCAGTCGAAAGGCAGCGAGGGCAGCAAGAGTCGCTGACCTCGTCCTTCAAGCAAAGTGGCCTGTAGCTCGGCCACTTTGCGCGGACCCGCAGCGTTCAAAGGTGACAAAGCATGCCGCTCAAAACACTCGCTCTCAATTGCATCATGCGAGCCGACCATGCTCTTCTGAGCACAGACGAGCTAGTAAACACTTTGGTTTCCACGACCCAAAAAAGCTGAAATGTTCGGTAGCGTACAGTTCAGGCGACGGAGGAACGAGTTATCTCTTCGACGCATTGTCCTCTTATCCAGAGAGGACAAGATATGGTTGCAATCGATCCCGTTTATCAAGATTACCAGTTAGAAGTTAACTGCAGAGCGGAACTCGTTACTCTTGTGCCAGCGTTAAGGGCATTTGCGAGGTCATTCTATCGGCAACCCGATGACGCAGACGATCTTGTCCAAGAAACACTCAAACGCGCGCTCGGATCATTGCACCAGTTTACTCCGGGCACGAGCATGAAGTCATGGTTGTTCACCATCATGAGAAATACGTTCAATACAGCGATAAAGCACCAACTGAGGGAGGTCACAGGCGGGGAAAAAGATATCGCTGAAAACGGACCCTCCCGGCCACCATCCCAGGAATGGACTATTCGGGGTCATGAACTTGAGACAGCATTGCATCAACTCGACCCGGATTTCCGGCAAGCAATCATGCTGGTTTGTGTCATGGGTGCTAGCTACGACGAAGCCGCGGAAATTTGCGATTGCCCCATTGGAACTATCAAAAGCAGAATAAACCGGGCTAAGACCCATCTCTTGGAAATGTTGGGTGAGAAGTCCCGTGAGGAAATTCTCGAAGCGCCCCAACACTCGGGGTGGCACCACGCCTCACATCGACGGCATTAGCGGCCCACGGTTCGGCGACGTGTAACGCCACAACAATGATTCAAGGTCCAGTACGAGGGGAAGGGAATGGTTCCATATGCAATTTGCGATACCCACGCTCGTTAGCCTGAGACGGGCACACCTTTGCGACCTGGATCATTTTCGCAGGTAAAATGGACTTCCCTGGATTGCGTTCAGAGGTCATTCACGGAGCTTAATAATGACATTCAAGACTCTTTTTAAGTTACTGATGTCGCTCATGGAACGCAGCCAATTCCCTCGTCAGCAGTTCGGGGATTTCTTCCGCCATGTGATGTCCGCACGGAAGGCCATGCCCGCATAAGTCGGTCGTCCATGGACGCCACACATCCAGGACGTCGCCGTAGAGAAATTCCAAATCGTCATGTTGCGACCACAGGACCTGCGTGGGGCACGTGATCTTGCGCCCAGCATCGCGGTCCTCCAGGTCGTGCGCACGGTCGATCTTCAGGCCAGCGCGATAATCCTCGACCATGCCATGCACGGTTTGCGGATCATGAATTGCTGCACAAAAATCTTGGAAGTTGCCATTGCCCATCTTGTCCGGGGATCCGCCATACCAAGTAAGTGGATCGGCCAGGATAGCGCGCTCCGGTTTGTCTTGTTGGGCGAAGAAAAACCAGTGCCACCACGCCTTGGCAAATTTCTCGTCGCATCGCTCCAGAGCGTCCAAGATCGGAACGCCATCAAGGATACTGAGCGACTTCACTGTGTCAGGGTAGTCCATGGCAGTCCGAAAAGCCGTGTAGCTCCCTCGATCATGTCCCACTATGGAGAACTGTTCATGTCCGAGCGTATGCATTAATTCAACGCAATCTTTGGCCTTTGCTCGTTTGGAGGACCCGGCGTGATCGACTGTGTCCACAGGTTTCGACGATTGACCAAAACCCCGCAGATCAGGACAAACCACAAAGAAAGACTGTGCCAAGCGCGGCGCAACTTTGTGCCAGGTTGTATGCGTACGAGGATGGCCATGCAAAAGCAGCAGGGGAGGTCCCGTTCCGCCATGCCGGACGCGCAGCGTCGCGTCCCGCAGGGAGATTAGCTCTAGATCGAAACCTTCGAACACGGGTCGACTCCACAGATTCTCATGTCATGGCCTTGGCTGTAGGCATCATCGCTTCGCCTGCTTTGGTACGATCAGCAATCATATGCTCCGCGAATGACTTGTTGCTTCCCGAACTTCTGAACAAGGCGATGCAGGTATTCGAGTTTCACGATAACGGGCGAGGACAAGACGAATGGATACGAATCGGATTGACCCATGCTGCGCTGTATAGAATTGATTGCGATACTAAGTGGGACCCAGGTGCTCACAAGCTGTTCGGCGCTATCCGCTTGATAAGGATCGAAATCGATTGATGCTGCCATTGCCAGATGCTCTGGCGGTTTTGCTGCGACGCCAAATTCACGTGCGGTCTCAAGGCTGTCAACGATATGAATATAGTGTGCAAAGCACTCGGCAAAGTCCTCCCACGGATGGGAGCTTGCGTAAGCCGAGACGAAGCTTTCCTGCCATCCCAGGAGGGGACCATTGGCATAATAGTGCTGGAGAGCTCGTTCATAATCTGCCCGCTCATCGCCAAACACTGAGCGGTAGTTCTCCAGGTCATTGCCGTCGCGAACAAGTTTGTTCCATATAAAATGACCGCTTTCGTGACGAAGGTGACCAAGCAGCGTCCGGTACAGTTCATGGACCGATTGCCTCGCCTCTTCGCGCGTCGCGTCATCGGCCTCGGCGGCACGAATGGTGATGAGACCTTCGTCGTGGCCACTCATTGCGGGTACAATCACTCCACTGGGAAGACGTTGATCTTCAAGGAAATCGAACACCAGTCCGCCCGTTGGATCCTCGGTGCGATCGGGATGCGGAAGGTTCCAGCGCAAAATGGAATAGAAGAGGTGCTGCTGCGCCCGACTAATTTTGCGCCAATGGTTTAGGCCCTCTGATGTTTTAACGGATGGCACAAGACGATTATGACGGCAGGACAGGCAGAAATCTCGGTTCTCCGAGGGATCGACCAGCCAATTGCAAACCTCAAAAGATGCGTTTGCGCACATGCATGCATCCAATCCTTCACCTCTCAAAAATCGCCACGAACCTGCAGCCTGGGAACTGATCGCGCGCATTGTCATAGTAACAGGTTCATAGGCCAGCCTGGATTTGCACTGGACGCATTGGCGATTATCGAAAAAGACAACGTTCTTGCAGTTGTCGCAGGTGAAGAGGCGCATTGGACCGCTGTTCCGGGAGAGGGCTTCGAATTGAGAAGAATCGTTTTGAAACGAGGAAATGTGTGGATAGTTCCGATTGCATATCGGTTTCGAAAGCGGGGGAGAAGATTTAGCCCATCGCAGTTGGGCGAGATTTGCTCACCGCCGTCTGGTCCCATGCACGAGTAAAAATAAACTTCGGGCGCATTGCGCATAGTACGGGAACATTGGGAGCAACGGCGGGTTGTCACTCCACTGATCGATCATCGATCACATAAGGAGGCACCATGAAACGTATAGCTCTCGCGCTCGGCGCTCTCTCTATCCTCTCCGCGGCCCACGCCCAAGAGGCAACAAAACCTGCAACTGATACCCAAACGCCTGCCGTCGCGACTCCAGATACAAAAAATCCGGCAGCCCCAGTTGAAGGGGCCAACAGTTTCACCGAGGGCCAGGCAAGGGAACGCATCGAAGCCAAGGGTTACGCCGACGTCGGTCCTTTGACCAAGGGTGAAGATGGCGTCTGGACGGGCACCGCGATGAAAGACGGCAAATCGGTCGAGGTAAAACTCGATTTCCAAGGCAACGTTGTCGAAGCCGCCAAATAATTTTTTCAGCGGGCAATAAACAGGAGGAACTATGCAAACCGTAACAGGACTATATGACAATCACGAAGATGCCAAAACCGCTGTCAACGCGCTTGAGGATGCAGGGATTTCCTCGTCCAATATCAGCATCGTCAGCCGCAGTGGCAAAACGGATGAATCCAACGCAGGCGAGGGTGCAGCAACCGGGGCTGGCGTCGGTGCCGTCATGGGCGGCGCAGGCGGGCTCCTGGCGGGCCTTGGCATGCTGGCAATCCCGGGCGTCGGACCAGTCGTCGCCGCGGGCTGGCTTGTCGCTACCGCAACGGGTGCGGTTGCAGGCGCTGTTGCTGGTGGTGCTGCAGGCGGAATAATCGGCTCAATGACGAGTGCAGGCGTCGATGAAAACGACGCTCACGTTTATGCAGAAGGTGTCCGAAGAGGCAGCACGTTGGTTTCGGCGCGCGTCGAGGATGATCAGGTTGATATTGCCCGTTCGGTCATCGATGAAAATGCTCCCGTTGACCTGAATACACGACGCGCCATGTATCGAGAGGAAGGTTGGCAGGGCTTTGATGAAAACAGCGCTGACTTCACCGAAGAAGAACTGGTGCGGGAGCGTGAGCGAGCCCGCGACTACCGTCCGATGGCGTAAACACTATGCCTGTCGAGATGGAGTTCTAGTTTTTCTTGAGCATGTTGGATTGGGAAAAGCCAGGTCGCGGATGTCTGCGGCTTGGCTTCTTTTTTAGAATGCTTTGGTATAGCGGGATCATGCACATTCCTCCGACGTCATAAAGCATTTGCAGCTGACTTTTGCCGGCGATCTAGACGTCGCATGACTGGCGTCACGACGATGCCGTGAAGGATGATGGACACCAAAACGACCAGCGAAACGGTGGCCCACAGGACATCGGTTTTGGCGAATGCGGCATGACCAGTCGCATAGGCCATGTAGTAGAACGACCCCAAACCCCGAATGCCGAAGATTGCAATGACCGCCTTTTCCCTCCCCGGAATCGGGCTTCCAATCAAGCCGAGCCAACCCGCGGCTGGACGAACAAGGAAGATAATTGTGAGTGCGACTGCAGCTACTCTCCAGTCGAACGCTCGGAAAACTGTTCCCTCTGCGATGGCTGCTCCAAAACACACAAGCACGACCATCATCAAAAGCCGTTCAATCTGTTCAGCAAAATCGTGCAAGTTTGTGTGATAGTCGCTTCCGCGTTCAGCCGCCCTAAGCGTCAGGGCCGTGACAAACACGCCAACAAAACCGTAGCCATGGGCCATCTCGATCAGACCGTAGCTCAGGCAAGTGATACCCAGCGCAACAAATCCGTCGCCAGTGCGCGCGAGTTTTGCTCGTTTTGGAAGGCGAAAGGTCAAGATGCCCAAAAGCTTCCCAGTCAGCCATCCCAAACAAACACCTGCGCCGAGCCGCCACAACACATCGAACAGGAGCCAATTCTGCAACCACGGATTGCCAGCTTGCGTTGCCAGTGCCAAGGCGATGGCCAAATGCACGAAGGGAAAGCTCAGACCATCATTGAGGCCGGCTTCCGACGTTAGCGAGAACCGAACTTCTCCATCTTCGCCCGATTGCGGCGGTCCAACCTGAACGTCACTGGCAAGGACCGGGTCCGTCGGGGCTAAGGCAGATCCAAGCAAGAGGGCCGACGCCAATCCAAGTCCAAGGATGCTCCAGCCGAGAGCAGCAATGGCAGCAATCGTCAGCGGCATTGAGATGGCGAGAAGCCGCCACGTTGTCATCCAGCTCCGCCATCCCAAAGGTCTATCGATCTTCAGACCTGCCCCCATCAGTGAAATGATAACGGCGAATTCCGTCACCTTCTCGGTCATGTAGCGACTGTCGAGGGGATTGGAACCGACGATTGTCGAAAGAGGTGTCCATACAAACAATGTTCCGAAGGCAATGCATATCATAGGCAATGACAGAGGAAAGTCCTTGAGCAGCATAGGCAGCCAAGCGGTGAACAGAACGACCACGCCAAGCAGTGCGAGGAGGACAACATAGGTGTTAATAAGCGTACTCCTGTAGATAGCGGCGGCCTACCACAACGCTTAAGGTGACGAGAAGTTCGAAGACCTTATTGAGCAGAAGCGCCAAACGCTGGATCCAAAGGCTCTCGTTCATCCTTCTTTGGAACGAACTCGCAACTGAATATTTTGTTCTCCACGACCCAAATAATCTGAAATATTAGATAGCGTAGAGTCAGCCGACTGGTGCACCGCTGTATCTAGACGCATTGTCCTCTCATCCAAAAGAGGACAGGATATCGTCACTTCAGCAATCCAGCTGTGCGCAGAGCATCTTCGATCACATCGCTGACCGATCGGTTGGCATGTCGTGGAGCTTCCCGCTCAGGTTGAGAGGCGGCACTCGCTTCCTGCTCAACGACAAGCGTTCGCTCATTGCCAAGGAGTCCCCAGGAATTGGCGATATGCCAAGTGGATGAGATGCCGACATCAAGCATGAACGGACGGGGAGACCCGTAACTGTCTGCACCCACTCTCTGAAGTGGAGTGCCGTGGCCCATTCCATTGATTGTGTACGCTTCAACTACGGTGGTACCTCCTGTGTCGCTCCATTTGCGCATGGGATGGCCATTCACCATTCCCGCAATCGGAGCTTGATGGAATTCGTGCAGGTTGCGCCATTGTCCAAGGATTGCTTCCATGTTGAGTGGATCGACGGTTCTATCGGCGGTGCCGTGCCAAACGGCAATGGAGGGCCATGGTCCTTGGTGATCGGATGCGCGCCGGACCCGATCAGCGAGAACGCGGCCTTCCTGCAAGCCGTGGCCACGCATTCGGTCGAATGCCTCGGGGATGCTTGACGCGCTGCCGTACGGCAAACCTGCAATGATTGCGCCTCCTTTGAACATCTCGGGATAAGTGGCAAGCATGGCCGCGGCCATCGCACCGCCTGCTGATAAGCCAGTCACATAGATCTTTGCCGGGTCTATGGAAAGCCTGTCCATTAGGACTTCAATCATCTGGCTGATTGAACATACCTCTCCTTGGCCTCGAGTCGTGTCTTCAGTGGCAAACCAATTGAAGCAAAGGTTCGGATTATTTTTCCGTTGCTGTTCGGCAAATAGCAAGGCAAATCCGTATTTATCGGCCAGCTCAGACCATCCTGAGCCGTCGCTATAGTCGGCTGCCGTTTGTGTGCAGCCATGAAGGACAACCACAAGTGGCGATCCAGGCCGGAACGTCTTCGGAATATACGTCCATGCGAGCAGGTCGCCTGGATTTGAACCGAAGTCGGGCAACATGCATAAACGCGTGTTCGACTTCGTCCAGGTCGGCTTGGCCAGGCTGCGCTGACCATTCAGGCGGTTGATCGTATCGGCAATATTCCTCATGACAGCGTCCTCATTGGTCAACGACGGGATGGCGCTGATACACGGCTAACGCGTCTCGAAAGCAATCGTTGCTGCACTGCACAAATTATTCGAACTAAGGGGTGGTCGCGCTGACGGCAGGCGACCGCCAAACAACAAAAGGCCTTCTCGTCTTTGACGGCTGTGGCGAGGGGTGGCCGCGGTGTTTGCCGCCGGGCCATATGCTGCTCCGGCGATGGGCAAACAGTCTGAGGGCCGTTTGATGCGGCTCGGTACAGCAGAAGACGAACAACAGGAGCCGGACAAGGGGCAAACTATTTGAAGCCGGAACGATAAATGTAACTGCGAGTTGTTGAGGTGCCGATTTCAATTGGAGCACCAAATTATGAAGACACTCGCTGAGCTGTTCGAGCACACTCTAAAAGATGTTTATTATGCCGAGATGCTATCGCAAAGGCCCTTCCAAAAGTATCGAGCGCGGTAAAAAATGCAGCGTTGAAAATGAGCCTGGAGCACCTTGCAGAAACTAAAGGCCAGATCAAAACCTTGGAAAAGGTTTTCAAGACTATCGGCGTCAAACCTGCAGGCGAGAAATGCGATGCTACGGATGGTATTTTAAAAGAGGCGGTGGGTATTCTTGCCGAAGCGCAAGGTGTTGCCTTGGAAGCTGGTGCACTAGCCGCCTGCCAAGCCGTCGAACATTATGAAATAGCCCGTTATGGCTCTCTGCGCGAATGGGCAAAGGTTCTCGGAAATGAACCAGCTCACGTACTGCTGAGTGAAATCCTCGACCAGGAAAAGGCGGCCAACAACAAGCTTACAAACTTGGCGGTTACCTCGATCAACAAGTAGCATCCAATCGCTACCAAACTCTGGTTATATCCCCTAAGCGTTTTTACCGACATTTGTTAGAATCTGGGCGCGGGCGAGAAGCTGTTCCAGCATATCCACTGCCTTGGCTGCCTGTTCCACCGAGATTGGTGGGGCAGGTGACATGCTTTTCCGTTGTATGCGGATATGCCGGAAGTCTCCCAAGGTCTTTGCCGCGGCCGGAACGACGGTTTCAAGCTGTGTAATCATTGCAGCCAGCTGCGACACGTCGATCTTGTGCTGGGCGTGGGGAATGACTTTGATCCCGGTGTGGTTGAGGACCGCAAGACTTACCTGGCGCACACCTTCGACGGCCAGCAGGAAGCGCGATTGAGTGGTCGTAACATGTCGAGCGTCCATTAAATATGCCTCGGCGTCTGCCAGGCGCTGGTGAATGACAGCTTCATTGCGCTGGGTGGTTTTGACCGCGCCAATTTTGACGAGATTTTGAATGTTTGCTTCCCACGTCATCTTGATCGCTTGAGGGCTACTCCAACTCCGGTACGTCGCCAGATTGAAACAGGATCGTCGGAGGCCCGTAGCCTCCCGCGTCAGGCTGTGCATCGCGAACCCATGCCAAAACGCCAGCGCATTTTACCGCGAGATAGCGCGCCATTCGCGTGGCCTCTTCTGGGGTTTCGAACTGCATCGGATCGTAGGCAGGTACAAGCTGCCCATTGTCTGCCCGGCTGAATGCGACAACAACGATAAGGCGCGCGGGATGCGCTTTGGCGTCAGCCAATTCAGACATCCTTTTTCTTCATCAGTTTCGATAACTGCGTTTCTATCGCGAGCGCGATATCGTCACGCCGGGCCAAGGACAAGTTGTCGGCTATTGCGATGATGGCCGACAGTATTTCGTCTCTGTGCCAGCCCATATCCGAGGCGTGGCCGATCAATTCTATCAGCTTGTCCTCAATCGCCAACTGACATGAATCAAACCGCTCGGGATGAGTTCTTGGATGGTGGGGCTTTGGTATCGGCATGGCACGGGCCGTCACTTCGGCATTAAGGTGTTTGGTTGCAAGGTTGATGATAAGCCATCCCCGGTTGTGTGCAAGCGTGTCGCACGCGCGGTTTCCTCCTTGACGAGTTGATCCGACGTTCTTATTTTGTTCTCACGGCAAGAACGATAAAAACACTGGGGCAGGTCGCGCGCTGGTTGGCCAGTCGGGCGAGCCTGGTGGTCAGCCCCCATTTAGGGTGAATCGCCAAAGTATTTGGCGTGCAGCTGCTCCACGAGACCACGCTCATGAGCGCCTATGAGTTCAACGGTCAGCCGCCTTGTAGAGGGACTGTTGAGAGGAAGCCCGAAGCCGTATTTGTCCGGCTCGAAGACGCCTCCGATGACATCGACCCTTTGTTCGGGGTGTTTGTGGGCATAATATTCCAGCACCGGGGCATCGCCGATGATGGCTGTGATGCTGCCGTCGAGTAAAGCCGCCACGGCAGCGTCAATGTCCGGGAATAAATGCAAGTCCAACCCGGAGTTACGGGCAAAATCCTCCGACACACTCCCGGTGAAAACCCCGACAGCCTTGCCAGGAAGATCGGAAAGGCTGTTGATTTGGTTGGTCAGCGAGAGCGTGGTCATTACTGTCGCCACGGAGGACGTAACAAATGCCAGCACGGCAATCCCGCATACGAGCCACAAACCCTGCCATATCCGCCCAACCCACCCAAAAACATTCTTTCGGCCTGTTGATTTGCCAGCAGCAATCGACATGACCGAGAAGAAGCTTTCTGCTATGCCGTCACGCCATCGCCGTGGAAAGTCGGGAGCAAACCTTCGGTCCAAGAGGGTCAGCAGTACGGTCGCCGCGGCAACGACAAAGGCAATCCATGCATAGGCGCGAAGGAATCCTGAGTCCCTCAATCCTGTTACTACCTCCAGAAAACCCGTGCCCTGATGTTCGTTGACCATTATCCTCAGTCCGGCGTCGAACCATGGATAGGTGAAGTCGATCCGCTGCGCCCGGCCTTGCGTAATGGTGAGATTGGTGACGGCAACATCGATGTCGCCATCCGCAGTGGCGTCGATCAGGGCGCGGACCGTCGGGAACGGTTGATAGTCGGTCTGAAGGCCTTGTGTTCTTGCAAGCGCCTCCCAAAGCTCGACTGCCATTCCTGTGAAATGGTCCTTCTCCTGTATGACAAATGGCGGGCTCACATAGAGTCCCACCCTGACCGGTTGTTTGGCTTGAGGCATTTCTTGCGCAAATGGACTGCCCACGGATAGAAGGATACACAACGTGCCCAGGTAGAGAGCAGTCTTTGACATGAAAAACTCCTGCTTGCAGCATCTCGCGTCCTTCGCCGCGTCAGCCGTTGATTCCAGTGAGAACTGACCATGCATCTAGGATCGATGCAATCAGAACCAAATGTGTTCAAATGTTGCGGAAAACCTATCCTGCCTTGTCGGACCGAAGCTAAATTATTTGATCATCCCGCGCCATAAGCCGGAAGCGCTACAAGACTTAGGGACTGCATCATGGCTTCAATTCAATGTGAGTGACGGTCATCCAGCTATGGGTTTTCAAGTGGCGGCGGATACCCGATACTCCACCAATAAGAGGCAAACCGGCGCGACTTGCGAGGAGACAAGATGGGAGGCGATTCTCAATCAATCGGCGGGAAGCTCTTGCGCTAATAGCGGGTTCCGGGGCTCTGGCGGGCTTTCCCGACCGGCTGTCTGCTCAGGTGCCATCGGTCTTGACCAGGCCCATTCCTTCATCCGGAGAGGAAATTCCCGTCGTCGGCCTCGGAAGCTGGATCACCTTCAACGTCGGGGATGACACACAGCTCAGAGATGAATGTACTGCGGTTATGCAGGCCTTCTTCGCTGCAGGAGGCAGGCTGATCGATTCCTCGCCAATGTATGGTTCGGCGCAGGAGACGATCGGTTACGGGCTTGAAAAGCTGTCGCGGCCCCAAACGCTGTTTTCCGCCGACAAGGTCTGGATCGGCGATCCGCAGTCCGGCAGGGAGCAAATCAGGCAGTCCCAAAGCTTTTGGGGTGTGCCTCAATTCACGCTGCTTCAGGTCCACAATTTGCTAAGCTGGAAAGAGCATCTCCAGACGCTGTTCGAAATGAAGGACGCTGGCCAGCTTAAATATGTCGGCATCACGACCTCGGAGGGACGCCGCCACTCTGAAGTCGAAGATATCCTGATGTCGCAGCCGATCGATTTCGTCCAGATAACTTACAATGTCTTGGACCGCGATGTGGAGGACCGCATCCTGCGGCTCGCCACAGAGCGCAAGATCGCCGTTATCGTCAATCGGCCCTTCAGGCAGGGCGACCTCATCGCGGAGATGGCGGATCATCCCTTGCCGGACCGGGTCTCCGAAACCGGCGCGAAGACCCGGGCGCAACTGATGCTCAAATTCATCATCTCGCATCCGGCTGTTACGTGCGCCATTCCCGCAACCGCAAACGTGGCGCATGTACAGGAAAACATGGAAGCGGCAACGGGAACCGTCATGGACCCGGCCTTGCGCAAACGCACCATCGACGACGTGGAAAACCTATAATGGCTGTCAATCGCCCGAATGAGGATGCCTTGTGACGGAGTGGTGGTCATATTGCCTTCCGAGTTTTTTATGTTTTCGCCTCGGGTATTTTTCAGGCAGATCGAGAGCTATAACCTCGCCCTTTGGCCACTTCAGATTCTGATGTTACTGGTGGGTGTAGGCCTCGTTTGCTTGCTCGCGCGTGCTCGGCCGAATGCGAGTAGGATCGTTGCGACGGTTCTGGCTGCGCTTTGGCTGCTAGTCGGTTGGGCCTATCTCTGGTCGCGTCTGTCAAGCATCAACTGGGCAGCCACATACGCCGCTTGTGGCTTTGTGGCTCAGGCGATCCTTTTGCTCGCCGTTCAGGTTATCCCGCGCAGAACGGGAGCGTCATTGGCGGGCGGTTTCGCAGGGCTGATCGTAATGGCAGTGGCTGTCCTGATCTATCCCGGCCTGTCGTTGATTGCAGGTCGGGATTGGGAACTGCGGAAGTCTTCGGCATAATGCCCGATCCGACCGCGATCGCGACGATCGGGTTTCTGGCATCAACCGAGCACCGCTACGACTTCCTGTTGTTCATTATCCCGACGCTCTGGCTCGTTAGCAGCAGCGTCACGCTTTTCACCATAAGGGATCCCGTTTGGTGGGTGCCGCTCACCATGTGTCTCGTCGGTATTTCACTGGCGATCGCTAAAAGGTGGGGGGCCTAAACGCCATCAATCAGCTGAGCCCTCCGCCATGAAATCATGATGACGGCGTCGTCGAAAAGTTCTTAAGCCGCATCGGCAACCAAGCAGTGAACAGAACGACCACCCCAAACAGGACGAGAAGGATGACATAGGTGAATGGTTGCCTGCTCCTTTCAATGTCGGCTTTGTAACAACGCTTGTGGGGATTATGCCAAAGCGAGGAAAATTATCCATTGTCCCGTTGATTTTGGAATCCAGACAGCTCGGCCAACCGGATTTCAGCGAGAGCCTTAAACTCTCCCTCGGGGTATTTCTCCAAATAGGCCTCAAAACTGGCCGCGACGTCGCCATCTTTGATAGAAGCCCAGAATTCGAGCTCGACCTCCCTGTCAGCCGCCACATCTGGTTTGGCTGCAGTCGGCTTTGCCAAACGCGTTTTCGCAAGAGCAGTGAAGTCGCCATCCGGATATTGTTGTAGATACGCCCGATACTCTTCGTGATCACCGCTCGATTCCACCGATTTCCAAAATTCAAGTTCGACTGGATCGGCACCGCGACCTTCTGAAGTGGCGTCCATATCCGTTAATTGAATACTGGACTTTCCATCAGCAGGTTCCGATATCGGGAGTGGGGAAGTAGCGTTCGGATCGAACTTGACACGGAACACCCGGACGGGCCGAGTAATATTCTTAACTGTATGCTCTCCAAGGTCTTCGAATTCATAGTCCATCCTATCGCGCAGATGATCACGCACTCCTCTGGTCACGGAGATGCTACCAGGCTCCGCCATTGCCTCGAGCCGAGCGGCAACATTGACACCGTCTCCAAATATCCCGTCATCCTTCACCATCACATCGCCAACATTAATGCCGATGCGCAACATCATTCTCCGGTCCTGGGGTAAAGCGGCGTTGGCTTTGGTCAGGGCTTGCTGGATTGATACGGCGGAATGAACGGCATCGACGACGCTGGCGAACTCTGCCAGAACGCTGTCGCCCGCCGTACCGGAGATTTCTCCACGGCCCTGAACGATTATAGCGTCGATGATTGAACGGTGCGACGATAGTGTTGCGAGAGCTGCCTCTTCATCCCGATGCATTAATCGCGAATACCCTTCGACATCAGCTGCCAGAATTGCAACAAGCTTGCGTTCAAGCGGGGGTGCCTCCATGATGGTCATCTCATCCTGTAAGACCTGCCAAGGAGCGCCCGGGTAAGACGGAAGCTCAAAATGCCGATTGCCAGCAGTGAGATCACAGGGCGCTTATGAAATTGTCTTTCTCCCTCGGAACGTAACCGTGCTGGCGCTTGGGCCACGATTGCGCTTGCTTCCTCAGCGATAAGACTTGCCGACTCGGCGAGACGGCCAATCTCCGCCCGGAGTGCCGCCAGTTGATCCGACATAGGTTTGTATTGCGATATTGCTTCGCCCGGGTCTTTCTTGCGCTGTTCAAGAACCTGGTCAACCAGGTAGGTGTCGCTTCCATTTTCGAATTCATCTTCATTGGACGTGGGGTCGATTTGCATTGATCAATCCTGTATTGTTCTGGAAAAAACCCGTGGCCTGATCGGCCCCGCTAAGTAAACCCGTCGCAATCTCCTGCAACCGGGCCAAGTGCTGTGGTTGTTTCATACGGCCCTGGTTCCTCGAAACATCCGGCCCACAGCGATGAGAATACACGCGCCGATGAATCCGGCGACCAAATAGCCCAACCACCCCGTCAGGGTAACGCCAAAAAACGATAGCAACGCATTGGCTATGATGGCGCCGACAATTCCCAAAATGATGTTCATGATCACGCCTGTATTGCTTTTCATAAACATCTCAGCAAACCAGCCTGCAAGACCACCTATGATGATCGCGGCAATCCAACCAATTTCGGCATTTTCCATTTCAAATTCTCCATGTGACACAATGTCGAAAATGCAACCCTGAGAAGAAGAATTTGTTCCAGAAGAAAAAGACACGTCATGAAATCCCGATGTCGACGTCAGGACGATCACCACCTTCACAGATCCTTGCCGCGAAACATTCTCAGCGATCTCGTCGGCGCAATAACTGCGGAATTAGGTAGCAAAAGCCACCAATTGTCATCTATGCTATTGAAAAGCAATCATATTAGCGTTGACTTTAGAGCGTTCCTGCCTCGGCCATGACGCACTCATTCCGTGCGCTTTTATGGCCGGCAAGCGGTATGTTCCGTCCGAGACCGAGGTTGGGCGGTAGGATCTCAAGGTCAAATTGAAATCGCCCTCTAGCGCGGGCAACCAGTTGGCCGTCTCGGCGATAGGCGGAACACCTCGCTGTTCCGCAAGACGAGAACGCTCAACCGCCGGTGCATGCGGACGGCATGGCTCGGCCAACGCCCCACGACAGGTGCCCCTGCACGATGCTCAGCGTCTGCCGGCCATTCGAAAAGGTCGTTCCTTCTGATCCCATGGAGGGCAGATCGACCGCGGTCGCGCCGTTGACGGATACCGAAGCGCGATCGCCGAGGAGACGCACTGCCAGATGCGTGCCGTCCGCGCACGTGTAGTTGCTGACGGGATAGGGGTTGCCCGCGCCGATCGACGCTTCAGGCGTGGATTGCACGCTGCTTGCAAGCATCAGGGCGCTGACTGCCGCGATCGATAGATGTCCAAACAAAATAGTCCTCCAAACTGGCACGAGCGTAGATGAAACAGAGCCTATCGCGTAGCCTATACCGTCAACGGCGTAAATGAGCCCCGGCTTGGTGTCCTCGTCCGGAAGCGCACCTCACGCCGAATTCAGTTCCTCAGGAGACAAGTGAGTTTATTTTTGTCAACCATCCTAGCATCGGAGTCGCAACAAACTTAACTTCGAACGAAGCGCACCTTGTCGTTCCCATGAACGAGATATGTCTTATAGCCAGCTTTTTGTGATGCTTTGTGCCCCGCGCACATCTTGGCTGCGTCTTCCCAATATTGGGACTGCTCTGCAGACTTCGGAAGATATCCGTCGATGATGTCAGCAATCTCATCGAATGTCAGAGTAAGTTCACCTTCCGTCCTAAGTTTAAGGTAGTCGGTGAGGCCCGCGTATTTCGTCATATTCAGCATCCCCTCAAAACCCGTGGATATGAGACACAATCTGGCAGGACGCAACTACCCAATTGAGATGCAGAGGTGGATTAACTCGGGTACCTCGAATTTAGAGGGGCTCCGTCCTTGTTCCGGACCAATCGCGGTTTCGATGATAATAGTGATGTCGATGAAGGCCCGGGCTTGCTATACACAAAACAATCGTCCTGCTCCCCGGCCCACAGGTTTCAGCTGTTAAATATACGCTAGGGGCAGATTAAGTTGCAATGAAGCCCAGCGAGAGACAGTCTTATCGAAGGATGGCCAAAGCGCCGGGCCTCTGTTGCAATATTATCCCGATATACAACAGAAATCAGAGTGGGCTAAGACCGAAATCCTGTCAAATAAACCTTCTGATTTAGTCCGCCGGTCATGACGCAACATCCGAGCTGGACCAGTATCCTTCTCATCGCGCGACTGCCCGGGACGCACGTTAGTTGTCTGGTTGCGAGTTTCTGCCGTGACTGGGAAGGCGGCACGCACGCGTCCTGTACCGTTGGATGGATTCGACTCTCAGTCTTGCGCAACCGCAAATGCCTCGCCCGGTTCGAGAAACCTTCCGCGCACCAGCGTCCTCTCGATCTCAACCGTGACGGAATCCCCCGGTAAGGCTGGGGCCGGCGTACCCCGGGCCGCTGCGCAAATTGCATTGGTTATCCTTTGAAACCCGTCTCGGCCTACGGTAATGCCTGGTACCAAGTTTCTGAGACTTGAAGGCTCCGCGGCCCATCCGCACTGGTCATATACCGAGTTCCGGAGAGAGTTGGCCGCGACATTGCTGTCGACAAAGGAACTGCCTTGAATATCCGGGATCGTGTCTGGGGTCGTGCATGAGGTCGAAGCGGCGAGGGCAGCGGCAAGTAGAAGGCAGCAAGTCGATCTCATAGCATTCCTTGATCGGTCGTTATCCGAGTGCTGCAATGGTTATCACCTTTGCAGACGAGTTGCGACCGCGAGTCAGTGCCATGACAAGAACCAATGCACGACAGGAGTTACTCGCCTGGAGGAGTTTGCTGAAACGTTTTCGGCAAAAGTCGCCTATGCCAGAGTTTGGGTTTTGCCGTCAGGGCGTTTGGACAGTCATATCCTTGCACTATTCCCTCGTCACTATTTGGTCGGACATCGGTTCATTAACGTCGACTGACTCGAGTTCGGTACGCTGTTTGCAGGAAACGCGAATTCGATCTTTGCCGCCCATAAGGGCGTCAATCTCGATCTGCCTTTAATCACTATAAGCACATCGATACGATGAAGGTGAAGACACGCGATTTCAAGGAGAGGAGGGACTGCAAGATCATACTTTCCGACTCTAAGGCTTGATACAGGATGCGTCGAACGATAACGATACTGTTCGAACTTGCTAGCGGGAGGATTCATCGTGGCAACAGGTACTGTGAAATGGTTCAATGCAACCAAGGGTTTCGGGTTTATCCAGCCCGACGATGGCGGCGCTGATGTCTTCGTCCATATTTCTGCCGTCGAGCGCGCCGGAATGCGCAGTCTGAACGACGGGCAGAAGATCAACTACGAAATGGTGCGCGATAACAGATCCGGCAAGATGTCTGCCGATCAATTGAGTGCAGGTTAAGCCGTCCCAGCCGAATACCAGAACAGCAACGAGGCGGGATCATGGTCCCGCCTTTCTTCTCGTGTCCCGGCAGGCAAACCGCTGCCGGTATTTCCCTCATGCTACGAGGAATGCAGAAGAATTACGGGGTCATTCTAGCGGACTGCTGCCTTCGGCGCTCGACGGACCGCGCCCGTTGCCGTGCCAATCGCAGCTCGCTCAAAGTTGGCTGCCACCATCCGCGTGAACGCTCCAAAAACTCGGGCACACGACGAGCAGGCCACGTTGCGACGAGCTCCGCCAGCGTCGGCGCTCGCCATCTGCCCCATACGTAGTTGAACATGCCGAGAGCAGCATGCGGGTAAAACAACGCCAGCGAGGCAGGGTCGACCAACTCCCCGGATACCTCCGTAAAAGCAACGATGCCATAGCGCTCCGTCATCAATGGACGCTCGAGTGGCGGCAGATCTTCGGTAGGCAGGGGATATCTTCGGCGTCGCCGTTCGGCATAACGAAGCTGAGCGGCCTTATAAGTGGACGAATTCCTCTGCAACCCCAACCGCCGCTTACGTTCCTCCGGCTCGTTGCGGCGAGCGGCAGCCTCTATGGTGGTCCACCGATGCAACAGTTCCTCATAAGATCGGAACGGAACGCGCCACGCCCGCAATTCCTCGTCCCAGTGCGCCCATGGGATAGCCCGCATTTGCTCGATAACAGTCTTCGAATAGGGTGTTCTAACACGCAAATCGTCGGCCGCTTCCAGATAAGCGCTGGTGATCGGCTCAAACGCATAAGCATCCCGGCCTTTGGCGTCGGCGTGCGGGAGCGCTTGGTCAGCCTCGCGTGCCAGCCAACGGTCCAGACGACGCACAGCCGTCTTACCCGGCACGAACCAAGCTCGCTTGTCGTTGTTCCATCGTGCACGCGGAAATGCTTCACGAAATCGTTCAACGGTCATGCGGTCGTAAGGAAAGGCGGCCAGCGCCCCCGGTTTCCGTTCCTTGCTCATGGAACCACGGTCGACCAAGATGATAACCTTCAATGACATTTATACTGGGCATGCAACGCCCGAAGGCCGCCACGAGTTGCCAAATATCGGCACTGCCGTGCTTTTAAGCCCCCCGTCTGAAACCGGAACAATCGACTTCGTTCGACGTTTGGAAACTGGATGCACCGCTACCGGAGTGCTTGGAATGCGTGATTTCTCCCGTGCGCGGAACCGAATGGTCGATGTCCAGATCGCCCGGCGCGGGATCAATGATCCTCATATTCTGCACGCCATGCGCCGTGTGCCGCGTGAAGCTTTTGTCGATCCGCGACTTGAAGAGCTTGCCTATGAAGACAGCCCCTTATCCATAGGCGAGGGCCAGACCATCTCACAGCCCTACATCGTTGCACGAATGATCGAGGCCGCGGCGCTGAGGCCCGGTGAAATGGTCCTCGATGTGGGGGCAGGATCTGGCTATGCCGCGGCGGTGGCCAGCCAGATCGCCAAGCGTGTGTTTGCCATCGAACGCCATCGCACGCTTGGCGAATCTGCGAGTAAGCGATTGCGGGATCTCGGCTACGACAATATCGATCTGCGTATTGGTGACGGCACGAAGGGATGGCCCGAGGCCGCACCCTTCGATGTCATTCTGGTCGCGGCCGGCGGGCCAATGGTGCCCCCGGCGCTGAAGGAGCAGTTAACCATCGGTGGTCGCCTGGTGATGCCAGTCGGCCATGACGAATGGAGCCAGACGCTTCGCAAACTAACGCGCACAAGCGAAACCACCTTTGAGGCGGAGGACCTCGACTCCGTGATGTTCGTCCCATTGATCAGCGCGTAGAACTGATCAGCAGAGAGCGGCCTTCGCTTCACTGCTGCACCCGAAGTAGGTGTGCCGAGATCACCGCAGCTTGGATGTGATCGCCGCGTCACGCTGCGCGGCGCTTGTGCGTCCCTTCTTCGATCTCTTCCACGATCTTTGAAACAAAAGCCGGGAGATCGTCCGGACTGCGCGAGGTGATAATACCCTCGTCAGTCACCACTTCCTCGTCCTTCCAATTCGCTCCGGCATTTTTAACGTCTGTTTTAATCGACGAGTATGACGTCGCATCGCGACCGCGGAGGGCATCGGCTTCGACAAGAAGCCATGGCGCATGACAAATTGCAGCAACCGTCTTGCCGCTGTTCAGGAAGTCTTTCACGATGCGCATGGCGCTGTCGTCCCGTCTCAAAAGATCCGGGTTGATCTGTCCGCCTGGCAGCACCAGCGCGTCGAAGTCGTCAACCGAGGCTTCCGAGGCAAGTAGGTCCACATCGACGGTATCGCCCCAATCTTTCTTGTCCCAACTCTTGATGCTACCTGCTTTCGGGGATGCAATCTTGACGTCTGCACCGCGCTTTCGCAACTCGTCGTAGGGGACCCGGAGCTCTGATCGCTCATAGCCATCGGTTGCGAGAATAAGGATACGTGCTTCATTGATGGAAGGCATGGGCTGTTCCTTTCGGTTCAGGATGTTGTCAGCACGGTCAATCGAGAGCTGAGCTCTGCCGTGCTGTACAGGTCGGAAACTTTTAACGAACACAAATGTTCCAAATGGAGCGGTAGGGCTGTCAGCCTGCCAATGTGCGCTCCGAGGACGCTGAAAGGGCGGGCGACATGTCTTATTTTATTGCGGGGATCTGAAACACTGTCCTCCTGACTGTGCTTCCTTTTGGAAAGCCCACCCGAAAAGCCCTCGTACCCCCGTTGCGAGGGCTTTTCATCCCATCGAATACGCATATCGCTTCTCCCACGCGAGAATCCATCCATTCACGAAAGTCGCGCCAATGCCTCTTCATACTTGGCCAGCTTCTCCCGTGCTTTGGAATCCTCCAGGTGCGATTGA
>NZ_JAIQWW010000021.1 GCF_020164455.1 Phyllobacterium chamaecytisi | reverse complement strand
ATATTGCTAACAGAGCAAGCGGCAGCGTTCTCAGCCGCCTGACGCGCGGTCGATCGACAGATAGCGTCATTATACCTTCCCCATACGGCATGCTGCGCCCCACGAATTTGCATCCGATAAGACTTTAGTGTCACTAACAGGCGAACGCGTCAAGATTGGCAATGATCCGGCAGTTGCCGTCGATTTGAATCCGAACATTGTTCGCCAGGCGCTGCAGCGCCTTCTGGGTGCTTTCAAATCACTCGATAAAGCATCCCAAGCGTTCAAGGGCAGCGTCGACCCAGGCACGATCATTATTGCCCGTCTTGATCGCTTCCATCTGACGCGTCTCTGCCGCATGTTTTTTGGTCGCTGCAGTGAAGACTTCTTCGACCGACTCGAGTGGCACAGACACCATTCCGTCGGCATCACCGCAGAGAAGGTCACCGGGTTGGATCACCATACCACTAATGGCGATGGGAACGTTTACCTCGCCCGGGCCGTCCTTGTATGGTCCGCGATGAGTGACTCCCGCAGCAAAGACAGGGAACGAACCCACGCTTAATTCCTCGCTGTCGCGAATGGCTCCAAATATTACGATGCCGCCAAGGCGACGTTGAATCGCGTGCGCGACCATCAATTCGCCGATGATCGCATTAGTAAGATCTCCACCCGCGTCCACGACAACGATGTCGCCAGGCTCAGCGATATCCAGCGCCTTATGCACCATCAGATTGTCGCCCGGGCGGGATTTAACGGTGATCGCTGGGCCCACCATCCGCGCACCCCGATAGTAGGGGCGTAGCGATGCGCCTCCAGCAGCCATGCGGGACATCACATCGCTTACGTTTGCTACTGGCAAATCAGAAAATTTGTTGACCCAGGCGCTGTCAACCTTGCGCTGCCGCTTACACACTTTGAAGCCTAGCATCTTATTATCTCCGAATGTTGTATTTTATAGGATTTTCCGCTTCTCTGCCGTGCTTCAGCTGACGTCCTGGTTGGCCAACGCGCGACGGTCGAATGCCTTGCCGTTAAGGACATCGATGATGTTCTGTGCGCTCTGCAAAGCCATATTCCGCAAGGCCGAACGACTGGCTCCGCCCACGTGCGGCGTCGCTAAAAGGTTTGGCAACATCCAGAATTTATGGTCCTTGCTGGGGGGCTCCTCCTCGAAACTATCGAGCGCAGCCCCGGCGATGACACCATTCGTCAGGGCCTCGTATAACGCCGTCTCATCAACGACAGCTCCACGCGCTGTGTTGACCAGAAAAGCTGTGGATTTCATCCATGAGAGACGCTCATGATTGATGAGATGATGGGTTTCCGGAGAAAGCGGGCAATGCAGGCTCACCACATCGCTTTGCGAAAGGACCTCTTTCAGGTCGCGGGTGACAGAGATTCCGTCCGTATCGCTCGCGTACGGATCGTAAGCCCATGCCTCCATTCCGATGCTTTGTGCAAGTTTTGCGGTCCGCCTGCCGATTTCGCCAAAGCCGATGACACCAAAACGGACTCCTGCGAGGTCACGGCCAACATACCCGGTCTTCGGCCAACCACCGCTTTTCACGGTGTTGTTCAAGATGCTTACGTCTTTCATCAGGCTTACAGAAAGCGTGAGAGCGAGTTCTGCGACAGACTGAGCATTTGCACCAAGAGCCCGAAGAACGGGAACATTGCGGGCGCTCGCAGCTGCAAGGTCAATATTGTCGACGCCGCTGCCGTGCTTTGCGATGACACGCAAGCAGGAAGAGGCATTTATGACGTTCGCGTCAATATTTCCCTGGCGAACCAGGATTGCGTCGACCGTTTCCTTGGCAGCAATTTCGGCTAGCTTCTCGGATCCGCTATAGCCGTCGGCGTAGATTGACCTGATGGAACTTTTCTCGAGGAGTTCGTTGGCCCGTGTGTCGATTTCTCCTCCAGTGATCAGAACAACCCACTGACGCGAGGGATCCTGATCGAGATCTCCACAGGCCTTCATATGACTGATTTCACTCATAAAAACTCTCCCAAGAATACCGCCTTTGCTCGAGACAGCAGCTGCGGTTGACGAATCTTCAATATACGGTATTGTACTAAATGAAAAGGTGTTGTACTGAGTACAACGTACAGCATCTTTGAAGGAGGTTAACCCATGCCGGGCAATTCATCGGGAGTAGCGGCCGTCGAACGTGCTGTTTCCATACTTGAGGCGTTTACCGACGTTGACTCGGGGCTAACGCTGGGCGAGCTCGCGCGCCGCACAGAACTGGACAAGTCCACGGTGCTGCGCATCGCCCGCTCATTGGCAAAATCTTCGATCCTGGTGCGCAACGATGACGCCAGCTGGCGGCTCGGCCCCGAACTCGCGCGTCTCGGAGCTCTCTATCAGTCGACTTTCAAGGCCTCGGCGGTTTTGGAGCCTCTCCTTGCTGAGATCAGCGAGGCGAGCGGCGAGAGCGCTGCCGTTTATGTCAGGGAAGGCGATTCGCGTGTTTGCCTTCACCGTCACGATTCCAATCAATCGATCCGGCACTCCGCGCGCGTCGGAGACGCCCTGCCGTTGGACCGGGGTGCTCCAGGGCGTGTCATTCTGGCATTCTCAGGCACACCGGGGCATGTCTATGACGAGATCAGGGAACGCGGCTACCACGCGACGATCGGTGAGCGCGACCCGCAAGTCGCGAGCCTTGCCGTTCCAATTTATCGCGACGGTCGCAAGCTGTTTGGCTCCATGGCTTTAACTGGGCCGACGCCCCGCTTTACCGAAGACGCGATCAACAGAAATCTGAAGATTCTCCGTACGGCTGCCCACAAGTTGAGCGCGGCCATGGGCGGAGAACCCGGTTAGGTGTTTTTGGCGGGTGCCGGGCCCGCTCGTCGTTCCAGGGAGGAACTTAAGCGTGAACATTTCGAAAATTACAGTACTGGCAGCTGGCACGATCCTTGCGGCCGCAGGAAGCGCCCATGCGGAATGGCCGAATGACAGACCAATCCAAATGATAGTTGCCTTCGCACCGGGCGGAAGCACGGATGTCATGGCTCGTGCCATGGAGCCCTTCCTCGAGAAGGAACTAGGAGCTGACATCGTAATAGAAAACCGCCCTGGAGCTTCAGGTGAAATCGCCTACACCGCTCTCGCGAAGGCAAAACCGGACGGGTATACGTTCTCCTACATCAATACCCCGGGCTTTCTTTCGATGCAGGTTCAAAGGAAACTTGGCTATGATCCGAAGACCATAAAGCCCATCGCGCGCATCGTCGACGACCCCGCGGCAGTCGTTGTCCCAGAAGGTTCAGACATCAAGACCCTTGGCGACTTCGTCGCCGCGGCAAAGGCCAAGCCTGGTGCTGTGTCTTTTGGTTCATCGGGCATCGGAACCGATGATCACCTGGCAATCATCATATTGGGAGCCGCAGCTGGCGTGCAGATTACTCATATTCCTTTCAATGGTGCAGGAGAGACGCGCACGGCAATTCTCGGCTCCCAAGTTACAGGTGGCGGCCTCAATATCAGCGAGTTTGCCGGAAACGACACTTCGGGCTTGCGGATGATTGCTCAATTCGGAAACGAGCGCTCCAAGCAACTGCCGGATGTTCCCACAGCCATCGAATCGGGATTTGATGTTGAGATGACTTCGGAACGTGGCATCGCGGCGCCGAGCCAAATACCTGAAGAGATTTCCGAGCGCTTTGCTGCCGCCGTGAAAGCAACAATCGACAATCCGGAGTTCCAGAAACAGGCCGAAAAACTAGCATTGCCCTTGGCGTACTTAAGCGGTCCAGACTGGGAAAAGGCGATGCCGGCCCGCCTCGCCCGATTCCAGAAAATATGGGACCAAACACCATGGGTGCAGCAATGAACCCGCGGACTCCCTTCCGAGGAGGAGACCTTCCCGACGTACTTGCAGGGACTTTGATGATCTCGCTCGGAGCGCTTGGCCTATGGGCCGGGCGCGACCTGACATACGGAAATCCGGCAATGATGGGGCCCGGCTTCCTGCCAGCGTCCCTATGCACAATCATGGCACTGATCGGCGGGTTCGTTCTCGTCAAAGGATTGTCGAAGCCCGCAGAGTCGATGGGTGCGCTCAATCTTCGACCTCTGGTCACCCTTGTCGTGGCTATTGCAGGCTTCGCGTTCAGCGCCGAACGCTTCGGCTTCGTTGTCGCATCGGCATGGTTGCTGATTATCGGGAGCCTTGCCGATCCAGAATCCAGATGGAAGGAAATTTTCATCTCCACCGCGGTTCTGACATCGCTCGGCGCGCTTCTTTTCGTCTACGGACTCGGCGTTCAGATGCCTGTTTGGCCCTTCTGACCGATTTCATTTCTGATCGGAAATCCAATGTCATTCCTTGATGTACTAATGCTCGGATTTTCGGAGGCTCTGACTCCGACAAACTTGCTCTTTTGCTTTATCGGCGCACTGCTGGGTACGCTTATCGGCGTACTGCCGGGCATAGGACCGACCGCAACCGTCGCCATACTTCTTCCGGTAACCTTTTTCTTGCCGCCGCTCGGCGCCCTCATAATGCTTTCGGGAATTTTCTACGGAGCTCAATACGGGGGATCGACAACTGCCATTCTGGTCAATCTTCCGGGCGAGGCATCCGCGGTGGTCACGGCCATAGACGGCTACCAAATGGCACGGAAAGGTCGCGCTGGTGCAGCGCTGGCGATAGCGGCGCTGGGGTCATTCTTCGCCGGGACGGTTGCGACAATTGCCCTTGCTGTGGCAGGTCCGACGCTATCTTCATTCGCCTTGTCCTTCGGTCCCGCCGAGTACGTAGCTCTCTGCATTTTCGGTTTGCTTGCCGCGACAATCCTCGCGCATGGTTCCGTTATCAAGGCTATTGGCATGGTGTGCCTTGGGCTCGTCTTGGGTCTCGTGGGAATTGACGTCAACAGCGGATCGGCACGCCTTACCTTCGAATCAACCGATCTCTACGACGGAATTGAATTCGTGGTTATCGCGGTCGGCTTGTTCGGCATAGCGGAGATCGCCACCAATCTTGAATCCACAGAGGTGCGAGGGATCCTTCAAAGCAAAATTGGGCGCTTGTGGCCTACCCGCGACGAATTTCGGCAAAGCTGGGGGGCAGTGCTCAGAGGAACGGCGGTCGGTACCGTACTCGGTGTCCTTCCGGGCGGCGGCGCAACATTAAGCGCGTTCAGCGCCTACTCGGTCGAAAAGAAAGTATCCAGGACTCCAGAAAAATTCGGACATGGAGCAATCGCCGGCGTCGCCGGACCGGAGGCCGCCAACAATGCGGGGGCGCAGTCGTCTTTCATTCCGCTTTTGACGCTCGGCATTCCGTCCAATTCAATCATGGCGATGATGTTAGGGGCGATGACCATTCATGGCATCACTCCGGGTCCCTCCGTCATCCAGAATCAGCCCGGTCTGTTCTGGGGTCTGGTAGCGTCAATGTGGCTCGGCAATGCAATGCTCCTTATTATCAACCTGCCGTTGATAGGCCTTTGGGTCAAGTTGCTCCAGATTCCCTATCGACTGATGTACCCGGCTATCCTGCTGTTCTGTTGCGTCGGCGTTTTTAGCGTCAGCAATCGTGGCTTCGATGTGGCTCTGGTCATCATATTCGGCGTGTTGGGGTACGTGCTGCGGAAAGCCAAATGTGAACCAGGCCCGTTGTTGTTGGGGTTCGTACTTGGACCGTTGCTGGAGACTAATCTCCGACGTGCAATGCTCTTGTCACAAGGTGACTGGCTCGTTTTCTTTGAGCGTCCGATCAGTGCGATCCTTTTGGCGGTCACTGCCCTCATGTTGTTGATGCTTGTTCTGCCTGCCATCAGGAAGAACCGCAAAGCGGCATTCGAAGCCAGTGAGGACTAACGGTTGGAGAAAAATCGTTGCCGCCAGTAAGAAACGCCGTCAGTCGACGAATCCGCGGCGTCCTTTCGCTCGACGATTTCGAGATCCGCGCGAAACGACACCTGCCGAAACCGCTTTTTGGCTATATCGCCGGAGCCAGCGAGACCAATGCCTCGCTCCGGCATAATGCTGGGGAGTTTCAGAAGTATGGATTTCGGCCGCGCGTCCTGACTGACGTCTCAGCGCGATCGACCGAGACAACCTTGTTTGGAACGCGATATTCAGCGCCCTTTGGCATAGCACCGATGGGCATCAGTGCACTCATGGCTTATCGCGGCGATCTCGTGCTCGCGACCGCGGCGGCGGAAACCGGCATACCTATGGTGATGAGCGGATCATCCCTGATCCGGCTGGAGGAGGTAGCTGCGGTTGCGCCTCAATCCTGGTTCCAGGCATACCTTCCCGGCGAACCAAACAGAATCGATGCGTTGGTCGATCGGGTCGCTGCCGCAGGGTTTCAAACTTTGCTTCTGACCGTTGATACCGCTGCCCTCGCTAACCGGGAAAACAACATTCGGACCGGATTTTCGACTCCGCTCCGCCCGAGTGCCCGCTTAGCCTGGCACGGAATTTCTCATCCAGCATGGAGTATCGGCACATTCGCGCGAACTCTACTTTTTCATGGCATACCACATTTTGAGAACTCGTACGCGACCCGCGGAGCACCTGTCGTTTCAGCGAATGTCATGCGCGACTTCGGAAAACGCGACCACCTCAATTGGAACCACTTTCAGCGAATACGCGATCGTTGGCGCGGAAGGCTGATCATCAAGGGGATCATGCATGAAGAAGATGCGGCAATTGCAGTTGGGCAAGGCGCGGACGGCATTGTTGTCTCTAACCACGGAGGTCGGCAACTTGATGGGACATTGTCACCGCTCAAAGTTCTGCCCTCGATCGCTGATCGCGTGGGTACAGAAACGGTGGTTATGTTGGATGGCGGCATTCGCCGCGGTGCGGACATTATCAAGGCGCTCGCGTTCGGGGCAAAGTTTGTTTTTGTCGGCCGACCGTTTCTGTATGCTGCTGCAGTTGGTGGCCAGCCGGGTGTTCTGATGGCTGCCGATATTCTCAAGACCGAGTTGCACCGGAATATGGCGTTATTGGGTGTTAATTCCATCGAGGAAATTACGTCCGACCTTATAGCCGAAGTCTAAGGCTCACTGGCATGCATATTATTGGCCGCCTACCCAGATAGCTCCAACTGTCCCTGCCATGTGCCATGTGAAATAACGCTGGTGCCCGACTTTGGAAAACGTACCAGATATCTAGTCAGATAATCGGCTACGTCTTAAGTACTACGACAGATCCACAAATATATTAACCCACCCACAAGTTGCTTGACACCGCTTTTTACCCGGCGTTTATCCTGTTTCAAAACAAACAGAGAATAAACGCTTTTCGTAACTTAGATTTGTACTTGTCTCCGGCTCACCAGAGTCCGAAAAGGTGTATCGTGTCAAACAGCAATGTATCACTGCTAGAAAATACTGCTCCGATTGATAACCGGACATTTACAGATCCCCATCCCGTAGTCGAGCAATGTCAATCAATATGGCGTCAGTTTAACTTGCGCACCCCTCAGATAACATTCTATCCCGATACGATCATCCCTCACTCCCGTTACCTTCGCGAAGTGTTCTCGGTCGTCGATAATGATGACATCGATGCGGTTTTACTGACTAACGAAAGGCAATCATTCGGGTTGGAAAAGTTCCGCAGCGCAAGAGATCTGTTTCTGGTGCCGGTTGTGAACGTTTCCGGGAAGCCGAGCGTGGCCGCCGATGTCGATTTTAGCCTGAAGAATCCCAAATCATGGGTGGAAACCGCGAGTTGCATCAGAAAATTCCGGGAGCGCCGAGGCCGGTTGTCGAGCAGATTTCTATCCCCTACTTCTCCAGCCGTGCGAATGATGGCTTATTTGTTCGTTTCCGGGGAAGATCTCACCCCGATCAGGCAGCCGAATTCCCCATACTATTTCGGATACAAAGGTTTTCCGAATACAGCATCCGCGACAATGGTTGCCGAAGCCCTTGCCAATAAGGGCTGGCTCGAGCGCAGTTTTTTCGACAGGTACCATAAATGTGCCGGATGCCAGTCTCATCGATTGACGGTCAGAGAAGAATGTCCGGCATGCCAGTCGCCGCAGCTATCAGAAGTAGACCTGATCCATCACTACAGCTGTGCGCAATTGAGTCCCGAGGCGGATTTTCGTCGCGGAACGGCGCTCATTTGCCCCAAGTGTAGCAAGCAACTGCGCCACTACGGTAAGGACTACGACAAGCCGGGACGCATTCAGGTGTGCGCCCAGTGCAAAAATACCACGTCGGAGCCCACCATCGGTTTTCTTTGCCAGGACTGCGGAATGCATGTCGGCGGAGACGCAGCGAGCGTATCGGACGTGTTCTCCTATTCCCTGTCCCATCAGGCGAATACACTGCTCGCCAACGATGTTACGAGCGTAGATCGATTTCCGATTGCTCAACTTCGTTATCTTCCGGAAGAACTCCAAAAGAAGATTACTCAGCTTTCTTCCTCTATCGGGGCAGCATCCGATTTCCTCCTGGTTGAGTTGCAATATGGTGGCCGCGAACAAGTGCTTAAAACTCGAGGTGAAGCCAACTTCATTTCAATGCGGAAACTACTTGCAGATAATCTTCAGGGCATTCTTGGAGATGTCGCATCCGTACATTCGTCTCTTGAGCGGGAGTACGTCCTCTTTCTCGGACGCGACGAAGCAGGCTTCACGGCCTACTTGCAGGAAGCTCTTCACCGTTCCGAATCTATTCTATCCGACAAACTGAACCCCACCTTGCTTGTCTTGTGGGGCACACGCGAAAAAGCGCTGTTGTGAACGACCTTGATTTCGGCCTGTCATTTCTTCTGGCACAAACGGGCTCGAGTTTAGTCACCGTCTTTTGGTACACGCTGATATTCGATGTTCCAAGATACCTCGTGCCGTTTGTAATAGCCGCGATGAGCTTGCGACACATGGAGAAGGACAACGGCACTCGTTGCAATTCCCAATCTCCAAGCGTGAGCATCGTTCTTATTGGCCATAACGAGGCCGATTCCATTGGCGCATGCGTTAATTCCCTGATGGAACAGTCTTTTTTGGATTTCGAGATCGTTATCGTCAGCGACGGCTCAACGGACGGAATGAACAAAGTTGCCAGAGAAATGGTCCGAAAAGGACTGGGATCCTGTATCCTCTCTACGGGGGTTCGGGGCGGCAAGGCGAGCGGGACTAATCTGGCGTGCGAAATCGCACGCGGTGACATCATCATTAATATTGACTGCGATTGTTCGTTTGACCGATTTGCGATTGAACGTCTCCTGGAACCCTTTGCCGACGGGCGCGTCGGAGCAGCATGCGGGGATATCGCGCCACGCAACGCCGATGTGAGCCTTGTTTCACAGTTTCAGGAGATCGAATATCTGGAGTCTATTTCCGTCGGTAAGCGGTTCAGCGCAGCGATTGGCCAAATAACATGTGCATCCGGTGCGTTCAGCGCTTTTCGCCGGACCGCTCTCGACGAGGTAGGCGGGCTTGATGTCGGTGGTGGAGAAGACCTCGATGTAACGCTGCGGCTGCGTCGAGCGGGCTGGCGCATCGGATATGTTCCGAATGCCGTGTGCTACACGGACGTACCAACAACCTTTTACGCCTACATCAGGCAGCGGCTGCGTTGGGAGCGTGACGCGGTATGGATCCGCTTCCGCAAGCACCGGCGGCTTCTCAATCCGTTTGACCGCAACTTCAGACCTGCGGAAGCATTTCATCAGTGGGATTTTCTGGCGTTCAGTGTTGCCGGCGCCGTCATCTTCCCGATCTATATATCGTGGCTCGCAATCAACTTCGGCGCACTTGCCATCCCGGTTCTGATAGCGATGCAAATCGCGTTGCTGGTTCTGGATGTCCTTATGCTTGCCCTGGCTTGCTGGACAACAGGCCGCGCCAGTTTTTGGCGTAATCTGTTGTTCGTTCCTGGCTACTCCATCTTCATGTCGTATGGGATGCGGTTGGTACGCTTGCTGGCTTATATCGATGAGTGGTTTTTTCGCGGTTCTCATCGCGACAACTATACCCCGGAAAAAGTGCGCCATGAGCGCGCGTGGTGAGGTTAAGTAAATGAAGTACATCCGCAAACGCCCTCGCATAGATAATCTCGACCGGCAACAGAGAAAGGGGTCCGGCCGCCTGAGCAGATCGATATATCTCTTGATACTCGGAGCGCTGATCGTTTCGCTTGCGAACTATCTTGTCGGCGGAATGTTCATCCTGTCAGCCGATGGCATTGTACTGGCGCAGCGATACATCGTATCCGCCGGCTATCCGGCAACCGTCGACAAGGTGCTGGTCAGCGAGGGCGATAGCGTCACCCAAGGAACGCCGCTCCTCGAGCTCACGTCGTTCGATATGGTGAAGGAGATCGCAGAACTCTCTGTGCGAACAAGCGAACTTGCGGTGCGAGAGGGCGAATTGCAGGGAAAGGTAGCGACGAATACGGCACTCTTACCTCTGGCAGAGCGTTCAGCAAATGAAAGCAACAGTGCTATTTTGCGTCTTGACCGGGTTTCGACGCGAGGCCTTGTTCTTGCAAACCGAAGAGACGAGGCCTTGACGGCCAACTACCAGGCCGCGGAGCGCTATGCCCAGTTGCGGGCCGAGTCACAAGTCACCGCAAACGAACTCCGAGTTGTAGAAGCGTCGCGACAGGTTGCGGCTGACGCGGTTCACAAAATGAAAGCAATTTATGGAGAGGGTACGGTAACTGCGGCGGTCACAGGTATTGTGGGTTCAAAAATTCCTGTTCCGGGTCAAGTTGTACGTCTGGGTGATGAAATGCTGCAAATAAACGGGGGAAAGGCTTATCTGTTTGCTTATTTGCCGGATGGGTATCTTTTTCCTGTTACCAAAGGCATGAAGGTTCAGGTGAGCGGCGGGAGCGAGCACGCGACGGGAACAGTTGAAAAAGTGTTGCCGATCGCCGACGCTCTACCAGCGGAGTTTCAGAATTTGCTGCGGCCACGCGACCGATCTCGGCTGATTCGAATTGCGCTGCCGGAAGACCATCCCTTTGCCGTAACCCAGAAGGTCGTCATCAGAGGATGCGTGTTCGGTTGGTGTTGGGTTCGATAGCATATTTGAAAGGACCTGTTACAAAACGCTTTAGCAATGTGACCTGGTTGAGTGAAGGCCGATGGTTTGGTATCGGCCACCACCGGGCATTGGTTAGCTGCCTAGAATGGCCTTTTTAAACGTCGCGATATTGTGGTGCATCATGTCGATATAGGTTGCTGCACCTTCGTCGGGCTTGGAAAGAGCATCCGAGAACAGTGTACCGCCGACGTTTAGCTTGGTTTCACTGGCAATCTGCTCGATGAGGCGCGGATTGGTGATGTTCTCGACGAAGATTGCCGATGCCTTGTCCTCCTTCACCTGTTTGATCAGCGCAACGATATCTGCAGCCGATGCCTCCGAATCAGTCGATATCCCCTCGGGCGCCAGGAATTTCAGACCGTATTCATGCTGGAAATAGCCGAATGCGTCATGCGACGTGATGATCAGGCGCTTTGATTCCGGGATCGAGGCAATGGCTGCCTTTACTTCCGCCTCTGTGGCATCGAGCTTCTTCGTGTAAGCTGCTGCATTGGTCTTGTAACTGTCGCAGTTGGTTGCGTCCGCTGTGCAGAAGGCGTCAACGATATTCTGGACATAGATCTTGGCATTGCGGATCGACTGGAAGGCGTGCGGATCATATGCGCCATGTTCTTCCTTGGCCGCGCCGCTATCGCCGTGGTCTTCTTCGGCGCTCTTGATCGGTTCAACGCCCTTGGTCAGTTCGACGATGGGAGCCTTGGTGGCGCTCGCTTCCACGAGGCGCGGCAGGAACCCCTCGAAGTGCAGGCCGTTGACAAGCACCACATCGGCCCCAGCGACCGCGACAGCATCGGCTGGCTTTGGTTCATAGACGTGGGCGTCGCCATCTGGTCCGACCAGCGTGGTGATTGAGACCTTGTCGCCGCCGACGTTCTTGGCAAAATCTGAAATGACAGTAAAACTGGAGACAACCTTCAAAGCTTCCGCCGAAGCCGGGGAATAACCGGCGGTAAGTAATAGTATAACGTTTAATCCCGCAGCAAGTTTAAGAGCCTTCATCATAGCGTTTTCCTTCTGTCCTAAGCTGTTCTGTGGCGATAGGGGCGCAGCCGGCTGTTGACGATGCCGCGTGTCCCGATGAGGATCGATCCGAGATAGATTGCCCCGGCGGACAGGATGATGGCCGGTCCGGAAGGCACTGAATAGTGGTAGGAGATCAGCAGCCCGCCTACGCAGGATACGCAGCCGATGACGATGGCCAGCGCGCACATAGGCCCGACCCGCGACGTCCAGAAACGCGCTGCTGCAGCGGGGAGCATCATCAGCCCGACGGCAAGCAAGGTTCCGAGTGCCTGGAACCCGCCAACGAGGTTGATCACCACCAGCGCCAGAAAGATGAAGTGCACGGGCGTGCCAATGCGGCTGACAGAGCGCAGGAACAACGGGTCGAGACATTCGGCGACAAGGCCCCGCCAGAAAATCGCGAGTGTGACAACACTGATCGCCGAGATCATGCCGATCAGGCTCAACGCCTCATTGTTGAGCGCGAGAACGGTCCCGAACAGCACATGCATCAGATCGACATTCGATCCGCGCAGCGACACGATTAAAACGCCGAGCGCCAGCGATATCAGGTAGAAAGCCGCCATGGAGGCATCTTCCTTCTGTATCGTGAAGCGCGATACCGCACCCGCGCCTAGTGCGACGATGACACCGGCGACGAGTCCGCCAATGGTCATCGGCACGATCTGCAGCCCATAAAGCAAAAAACCCACCGCCGCGCCCGGCAGGATGGCATGCGCCATCGCATCGCCGGTCAAACTCATGCGCCGCAGCATCAGGAAAACGCCAACCGGGCAGGAACCGAGCGACAGCGCCAGCGAGCCGACAAGCGCACGTTGCATGAAGCTGTAGTCGACAAAGGGGGCGATGAGATACTCATACATGGTCTAAGCGGCGCCCCTCTTCAGTGAAGTTTGGGGCCCATTGTGATGATCGCCGGCGTCATAATGATGGACATGCGGATGAGCGTGATCGTGTGCATGACCGTGGGCAGCATCATCCTCGCACCAGGGCGCGCCCTCTTCCCAGGCTTCGTGAAATTGCCTGGCCTGTAACAAATTGTCAGCGCGGAGCGTCTCGCGCGACGCACCCCAGGCGATCGGCTTGCGCGCCAGAAGCAGCGTCTCCGGGAAATGCTCGCGAACAAGATCGAGATCGTGCACAACGACCATGATCGTACGGTTCTCGCCGTGCCAGCGCTTGATCAGATCGATCAGGTCGCTAACGGTCTTGGCATCGATCGCATTGAATGGCTCATCAAGCAGAATGAGATCCGCATCCTGTACCAATACTCGCGCAAACAAAGCGCGCTGCAATTGCCCGCCGGACAGCGTGTCAACCGGACGTTTTTCGAAGCCTGCTAATCCAACACTCATCAGCGCCTTCGAGACATTCTCGCGGTCTTCCGCCGTGAATCTGCCAAGCAGGCCACGCTTCGGCCAAAGCCCGAGCGAGACAAGGTCGATCACGCGCGCCGGGAAAGACCGGTCGAGTTCGGATTGTTGCGGCAGGTAGGCGATCCGTACACCTTTTTCGACAACGCACGAACCGGACATCGGCTTGAGAACGCCGACAATCCCCTTCATCAGCGTCGACTTGCCCGATCCGTTCGAGCCGACGACCGCCGTCAGCGAGCCACGGCGAACTCCGCCGCTTAAGTGATGAACGGCGGGATGCCTGTGATAGCCAAGCGTCAGATCGTGAAAGGTCAGGCAGGGTTCAGTCATCGGACAGTCGCATCTTGGAGTTGAGCATTTCGATATGTGATGTTATTACATTTGTCAAGAACGGCGAATTTGAGAACCGGGAAAATTAATGTATCCACTGGCGGAAAAGACAAATCTTTCCTATGTCTTATAGATCAACAAGGAGCCAATCGGGCAATGACTGCTACGCAAGAGCTGACAAAAAACCAATCGCTGGTTTTCGACGCGTTGGCTCGCGCCGATGGGCCGCTTAGCGCCTATACGATCCTCGACCAATTGCGAAATGATGGCTTCCGCGCCCCGCTGCAGGTCTATCGCGCCCTCGACAAGTTGCTCGACTACGGCATGATTCACCGGCTTGAGAGCATCAATGCATTCGTCGCCTGTGCGCATCCTCACACCCATAGCCACGGCCACGGGATGATCGCCTTTGCTATTTGCGAAAAATGCGGTCAGGTCTCGGAATTCTCGGATGATATAATCACCGGCCGCGTCCGCGAATGGACCAACAGCAATGGTTTCAAGCAATCAAAGACGACGATTGAAATCCGCGGCGTCTGTGCCAATTGCGGCACGGCATAACGAGATTACTGTTTCTTGTAGGCCTTGAGGAACATATCGACGCCGGACGTTACAGTCTTGCGTATCTGCTCCTCCGATGGCGGATTATCCATGCATCCAAACAGCCTGCGCCTCAGCATACCCGTTACCATCAGGTCGGATAGCTGATAGGTAGCAAGTTCGGTATCTTCAATATCGAGATCGCCCGAAGCAACATGTTTGTCCAGAAACGCCCTCAACAGAGCCTGCCCCCGCTTTGGACCATTCTCATAAAAGCTCTGGCTCATCGAGGGCATGCGCTCGGCAACGCTGATGACCACCCGTTGCGCCCGAATGACAACATCGGACGTGACCTTGAGTGACAATGCCGTACCAAAAGCAATAAGCGCGTCACGCAAGTCATGGTGGTCTTCCAGCGCAGAATAAATGCCGCTGAACAGCTTGTCGCGATAGGCAAAGCAGAGCTCCATGAAGAGCTCTTCCTTGCTATCGAAATAGACATAAATCGTCCCCTTCGACACGCCGGCTTCACGCGTTATATCGTTCATGCTCGCGGCATCGAAGCCCATCTGCGAGAAAACGCGGTCGGCGCCTTCAAGGATTTGCTGGCGCTTGGCCGGATCTTGACCAGCTGCCAAACGGCCCTGCCGCTCGTCCACAGGTATCACCGCTTCCAAGGCAGACGCCTTTATCGATGACACGCGGGACGCCTTCGTAGATGACATTTTAATCTCGTTTCCTCATTTTCGATTCTTTTTCGAACCAATCGGTTCGATGCACTTGATATGCGCTCTCATTTGCGCTATGTCAATCATCGAACCGATTGGTTCTATCACTTTCCAGAGTGAACATCCGTAGAAAGAGCCTCATATGTCTGCGTCGAACGCCAAGAATGAAGCTGAAATCCGTCAGTTTCCAGCCCCGGCTCCTGCTTCAAAAGCGGAAGCACCAGCAAAGCCCGATGCTCCTGTAACAGAAGCACCGCAGCCTGAAGTTGCCGCCCAAGCGCCCGTCAAACCTAAGCGTTCGGCCAAGCGCTTCGTCTTGCCCGTATTGATTGTCGCCGCGATTGGCGCCGGCGGCTGGTATGGTTATGAATACTGGACCACGGGCCGCTTCATGGTTTCGACCGATGACGCATATATCCAGGGTGACATCACGGCGATTGCTCCGAAAGTCACCGGCTATATCGACAGGATCGATGTTGTTGCCAATCAGCGCGTTAAAGCTGGCGATCCGCTGGTAACGCTGGATAATGGCGACTATACGATCGCCGAAGAGCAGGCTGAAGCTCAAATCGCGACGGAAAAGCTGTCGCTCGATCGCATCAATGCGCAGATCGTTGCCGCCAAAGCTTCGCTGCAGCAGGCGCAGGCCGGCAAGCTCAACGCGCAGGCCGTCTTGACCAATGCGCAGGCAGGGTCTGTGCGCGCCAAGCAACTCCATGCGACAAGCTTCGCATCGCAGTCGCAGCTTGATGATGCTACGGCGGCCCTCGATCAGGCGAAGGCCAATATAGCCTCCGCCGATGCACAGATTGCTGCTGCTGATGCCAATGTCGGTGTGCTCGAGGCCCAGTATAAAGAAGCCGAAGGTTCCATTCGGTCGCTTGAACTTGCCAAGGACAAGGCTGCCCGCGATCTTGGCTTTACCGTCATCCGCGCTCCTGTCGATGGGGTTATCGGCAATCTCGCAGCCAAGACAGGCGACCTCGTCAGCCCCGGCCAGCGTCTCGCGGCTCTTGTTCCTGTAAACGCGCTCTATATCGACGCGAACTACAAGGAAACGCAGTTGCGCGACATCTTTGTTGGCCAGAAAGTCCGCGTCAAGGTTGACGCTCTGTCCGGTGACACGTTCGAAGGCACTGTCGCCTCCATTGCTCCGGCTTCAGGCGCTGTCTTCTCGCTGCTTCCGCCGGAAAACGCTACGGGTAACTTCACCAAGGTCGTTCAGCGCGTGCCGGTTCGTATCGCCCTGCCCGCCGACGCCCTGGCAAGCGGCAAGCTTCAGGCCGGCCTGAGCGTGGTCGTCGATGTTGATACCCGCACGACACCCAAGCTGTAATCCGAACTCCTGACGGGTCGAAGATCATGTCGAAAGCCACAACGATTGGAGGTCCCGGGGCACCCGCTGTTCCGGACGAACATATCGATCCGAAGAAAGCCATCGCCTTTCTGGCGATGGTGTTCGGCATGTTCATGGCCATTCTCGACATCCAGATCGTCTCGGCGTCACTCGCCGAGATCCAGGCAGGGTTGAGCGCAAGTTCCGACGAGATTTCGTGGGTTCAGACGTCGTATCTGATCGCCGAAGTCATCATGATCCCGCTGTCCGGCTTCCTGGGGCGGCTCGTCTCGACACGCATCCTCTTTTCTGTTTCGGCGGCTGGTTTCACTGCCGCCAGCGTACTTTGTGCCACGGCAACGAACATCGATCAGATGATCGTCTACCGCGCTATTCAAGGCTTCATCGGCGGCGGCATGATCCCGAGCGTTTTCGCCGCGGCATTCACGATCTTCCCGCCATCGAAACGCTCGATCGTCTCGCCGATGATCGGCCTCGTGGCAACGCTCGCCCCGACCATCGGACCGACTGTCGGCGGCTATCTGAGCAATGCCTTTTCCTGGCACTGGCTCTTTCTCGTCAATGTTATTCCCGGCATCATTGTGGCGATTGCCGCATGGAAGTTGATCGATTTCGACAAGGGCGACCGCTCGCTTCTCAACAAGTTCGACTGGTGGGGTCTCGCAGCCATGGCAGCCTTTCTAGGCTCGCTCGAATACGTTCTCGAAGAAGGCCCGCGAAATGACTGGCTGCAGGACAACGCTGTTTACTATTGCGCCATCGTCATGGTCATCGGCGGTATTACCTTCTTCTACCGTGCCTTCACTGCGGAACAGCCGATCGTTGATCTCTTTGCGTTCAAGAACCTAAACTTTGCGTTTGGTTCGGCGTTTTCTTTCGTGCTTGGCATCGGCCTTTACGGACTGACATACGTCTATCCGGTCTATCTCGGCCAGGTCAGGGGTTACGATGCCCTGATGATCGGCGAAGCGCTCTTCGTCAGCGGTCTGTGCATGTTCCTGACAGCACCGGTAGCCGGCTTCCTCTCCGGCCGCATGGATCCGCGCATCATGATCATGATCGGCTTCCTTGGCTTTGGCGCCGGCACCTGGACCATGACCCATCTGACGGCGGACTGGGATTTTAACGAACTGCTTATCCCGCAAATCTTGCGCGGCGTGTCATTGATGCTGTGCATGGTACCCATCAACAACCTTGCGCTCGGCACACTTCCGCCTGCCCGGCTGAAGAATGCCTCCGGCCTGTTCAACCTGATGCGCAACCTCGGCGGTGCAGTCGGCTTGGCTGTGATCAACCAAATCCTCACGGATCGCGGCGCCATGCATTATGCCCGTCTTTCTGAAAGCGTGCATTGGGGCAATCCGGAAGCGGAAGACATGATGGCGTCGATGAGCAAGAATTTCGCATCCCACGGGCTTGACGGCAGTGCGACTGCGCTTGCCAAGATTTCCGGCATGGTTCACTTGCAGGCATCGCTACTCTCGTTCATGGATGTTTTCTACATCCTGACCATATTGTTTGCTTCGCTCGCGGTCTTCGCTGTGATGATGCGCAAGCCGGGCGCTCCAGCTGGAGGCGGTGGTGGCGGTCACTAAGGATGTGACGCCGCGCGCCGTGGTCATTGCAAGATTCTGCCTGAAACGCTTAGCCCCCTAATCTCTATCATATTCCTCGACGTTCGATCTTTCAGACAGCGATGTCGCAGCTAGCAAAATGCGACAGATAGAATCCGCCGGACTGCCGCGGCCAACTCTATTTTTGTCGTTATCGGGCTAATAGCGGCAACAGTCGCACCGCCTGCAGATTTACCGTTTGGCTGAATTGCTAAGCCGCCAAAAAAGTGGTTCACTTCCCCTTACTGCTCAGGAAAAGTCTGTTCATCAGCACGTCACGTGTCTGTCATCCAACTGACACGAGACACCTATATCGGGGTTGCTGAACGTCGAAACAGAGCCAATGACGTATCGCTCAATAGGGGTTTTCAAAATGGTTGGTTACTCAAAACGCTTGCTTGCGCTGTCGACAGCTGTGCTGTTCGCGAGCACGACAATTTCATTCGCGGACGCACCGGCCGAGCTGGTTGCTGCTGCAAAGAAAGAGGGCTCACTGACAACGATCGCGCTGCCACATGACTGGTGCGCTTACGGCGATGTCGTAGCTGGTTTCAAGGCCAAGTATGGCCTTGAGGTAAACGAACTCAATCCGGATGCCGGTTCTGGCGACGAGATCGAAGCAATCAAGGCAAACAAGGACAACAAGGGCCCACAGGCGCCTGACGTTATCGATGTTGGCTTTGCTTTCGGTCCATCCGCCAAGAAAGACGGCCTGACGATGCCTTACAAGGTATCGACCTGGGACTCGATCCCGGACAACGTCAAGGATGCCGACGGCCATTGGTATGGCGACTATTATGGTGTTCTGTCGTTCCAGGTAAACACCGATATCGTCAAGAACGTACCAAAGGATTGGGCCGACCTGCTCAAGCCGGAATATGCAAACACCGTTGCTCTCGCTGGTGATCCTCGCGCTTCGAACCAGGCCATCCTTGCCGTTGCAGCTGCCGGTGCATCAACTGGCGCCAAAGCCGGTGCCGATGCTGGGACTGCCGGCTTGAAGTATTTCGCCGACATGAACAAGGCCGGTAATTTCGTTCCGGTCATTGGCAAGTCCGGTACGCTTGCCCAAGGTGCAACCCCGATCATAATCAATTGGGATTACAACGCACTTTCGGGCCGCGACACGCTGAAGGGCAATCCTCCGGTTGAGGTTGTCGTACCTGCATCCGGCGTTGTAGCCGGCGTGTACGTTCAGGCAATCAGCGCCTTTGCGCCGCATCCAAATGCAGCAAAGCTCTGGATGGAATACCTCTACTCGGATGAAGGTCAGCTGACCTGGCTCAAGGGTTATTGCCACCCGATCCGCTTCAACGATCTTGCCAAGAACAACAAGATCCCGAAGGAACTGCTCGACAAGCTGCCTCCTGCAGCTGCCTATGAAAAGGCGATCTTCCCGACCCTCGATGAACAGGCTGCCGCCAAGGAAGTCATCACCAAGGATTGGGATAAGGTCGTTGGCGCCAACGTGAAGTAAATCCTGACCGATCGGATCCCCGCGGCACTCGCCGCGGGGATTTGGTTCAGTCAAAGGCGCATTGCGCGCAATAAAATTTACGACGTGACGTGACAAGCCGCTTCCGGATTGATTGCCTGGCAGTTTGCCGGCGGCAGCTATATCTTACCCAAGAATGCGGTAACGAAAACGATGAGTGCGATTTCAGAACCCGGCGCATTGCCTCCGGTCCCCGTCCCGGCAACCGAGCGCAGACGCATGTCGCTCGACTGGCTTGGCGTTATGCCATTCATGATCTTCGCCGTGTTGTTTTTGATATGGCCGACGATCTATCTCATTGCAGGCGCGTTTCAGGACAATGAGGGTAACCTCACCCTCGCCAATATCGCCAATCTCTTCCAGCCGTCGATCATGGCGGCCTACTGGATATCGATCAAGATTTCGCTCGCCTCGGCACTGCTCGGTGCATTGATTGGCTTTTGCATCGCGGCCGCAATCACGCTTGGTGGGCTTCCGGCTTGGATCCGTTCGCCGTTGATGACGTTTTCCGGCGTGGCATCAAACTTTGCCGGCGTTCCTTTGGCCTTTGCCTTCCTCGCCACCCTTGGACGAACCGGCCTTGTCACCTCGCTCCTGTTCAATGTGTTCGGCTTCAACCTTTACGCTCACGGCTTCAATCTTCTGAGTTTTTGGGGCCTGACCATCACATATCTCTACTTCCAGATTCCCTTGATGATCCTGATCATCACGCCCGCGCTCGATGGGCTCAAGCGGGAATGGAAAGAGGCTGCGCTCATTCTCGGCGCAACCGGCCCGCAATATTGGCGCATGGTCGCCTTCCCGATCCTGTGGCCGGCTTTGCTCGGAACAATCCTTCTGCTTTTTGCAAATTCCTTCGGTGCCATCGCGACAGCCTACGCGCTGACAGGATCGTCTCTCAGCATCGTCCCCATTGTGCTCTTCGCGCAAATCCGTGGTGATGTGCTGCAAGACCCACACCTTGGTTACGCACTTGCCTTCGGTATGATCGTCATTACCGGCGTTTCCAACGCAATCTACATCTGGATGCGCGCCCGCAGCGAGAAGTGGCTCAAATGAAAACGAACCGTATCTGGTCCTGGCTCGCGCTCGCCTTCGGCATCATCTATTTTGTCGTACCGCTGCTCGGCACGCTTGAATTCTCTTTGCGCATGCGGCGCGGCGCCTATTCGCTCGATGCCTATTGGGTGATCCTCAGCGATCCGCGTTTCCAGCAGACGTTCGGTTATTCGATCGTCATGGCGATCGTGACGATCATCATCGGTATCGTTCTTGTTGTACCGACTGCTTATTGGGTGCGTCTGCGCTTGCCGGCATGGCGTCCCGTTCTTGAATTCATCACCCTGCTTCCGCTGGTCATTCCGGCCATCGTTGTCGTGTTCGGCTATATCCGCCTCTACAACACCGCTTCGATCCTGCCATTGACCGGTTCGGCCATGGGAACGAATATCCTGCTCGCTTTCGGTTATACGATGCTGGCACTGCCTTACATGTACCGGGCGGTGGACACGGGCCTGGGCTCGATCGATATCAGAACCTTGACAGAAGCCGCCGAGAGCCTTGGTGCGAGCCGCATCACCATCATGGCGAACATCATCCTTCCCAATGTGCTCGTGGCGGTGCTCTCCGGCGCATTCCTGACATTCGCGATCGTCATCGGCGAGTTTACCATGGCCGCTCTGCTCAACAGGCCGGCGTTCGGTCCGTTCCTGCAGCTTATCGGGGCCAACCGCGCTTACGAACCTGCGGCTCTTGCCGTTATCGCATTCGCCATTACCTGGATCTGCATGGGCCTGATCCAGGTCGTTACCCGCTTCAACAAATCGCTCGCTGCGACCAAGCGATAATTCGGGATACCAACCATGTCATTCCTCACGATCAGCCATTTGAAAAAGAGCTTCGGCGCCACCACCGTCGTTCATGATTTCAACCTGAACATCGAGAAGGGCGAGTTCATCTCCTTTCTCGGACCCAGCGGCTGCGGGAAAACAACTGTGCTACGCATGGTTGCCGGCTTCGAAACACCAACTTCCGGCGTGATCAGCATCGGCGGCAAAAACGTCGTTAATCTCAAGCCGAACCAGCGCAACATCGGCATGGTTTTCCAGGCGTATGCGCTGTTTCCCAACATGACCGTCGCGCAGAATGTCGCCTTTGGCCTCAAGGTGGCCAAGCAGCCGCAAGCCGAGATCGACGCGACAGTGCATGAGATGCTGTCACTGATCAAACTGGACCATCTCGCGGCGCGTTATCCATACCAGCTCTCCGGCGGTCAGCAACAGCGCGTGGCGCTCGCGCGAGCACTCGCCACGAAGCCGCAAGTGCTGCTGCTCGATGAACCGCTTTCTGCCCTCGACGCGAAGATCCGCGTATCGTTGCGCGAAGAAATCCGGGCGATCCAGCGCAAGCTTGGCATCACGACGATCTTCGTCACCCATGACCAGGAAGAGGCCCTGTCGATCTCTGATCGTATCGTTGTGATGTATGAGGGCAATGCCGAGCAGGTTGGGGCCCCTTTCGAGATTTACAATCAACCCGCTTCGCGTTTCGTGGCCTCATTCGTAGGAACACTCAATACGCTCGACGCTGTTGTCCGCGACGCAGGGTCAGGCACGATTACTGTTGATGGCAAAGACATTGCAATCGACCGGGCACGCCTTAACGGCCACAAGACCGGCGACAAGATTTCGCTCGCGGTTCGCCCGGAGGCTGTCAGCCTTGGGGAAGCCACCGACAAGCGCGAGACGACGCTCGACGGCAAGATCAACAGCGTACATTTTCTCGGCTCGGTCATCCGCATCCGGGCCTCGTTGGGCGAGAACACCGTGTCGTTCGACACATTCAACAATCCGAGCGCCCCGCCGCCATCTCCGGGCGAGAACGTCAAGGTTAGCCTGGCAGCCAAGGACCTGCTGGTTCTGGGACACTAGCCGCTGCGATCATGCATCTAAAGAAAGAGGGCGCCCGTTGAGCGCCCTATTTCGTTCGGTCAGGGCACAGGAACTACCCCTGGATTGCCTCGTCCAGCAGCTTGAGTGCCGCCTTCTTTGTCAGCTTCACCGGATTACCGCCAGCCGTCGGGTCAACGATAGCCATGTCGGCAATCAGTTCTTTCTGCTTCTTCGTCATGTCGAGGTCGGTGATCAGCCCTGGCAGCGTATGCGGCACCTTCAGCTCCTTGCGCAGCTTGAGCACAGCTTTGGCGAAACCGTCGAAACCGCCCTTGATGCCGATATAGTTGGCAAGTCTCGCGATACGCTCCTCCACCGCATCACGGTTGAAAGCCAGCACATAGGGCATGAACACTGCATTGGTCATGCCGTGATGCGTGTCATAGATCGCGCCGATAGGATGCGACAGGGAATGGATCGCACCGAGACCCTTTTGAAACGCGGTCGCACCCATTGCAGCTGCGCTCATCATATGCGCCCGCGCCGTCAGATCCTTGCCATTGGCATAGGCTTTAGGCAGGTTCTCGAACACCAGCCGAATACCTTCAACGGCAATGCCGTCGGCCATCGGATGATAGCCAGGCGCGCAGTAGGCTTCCAGGCAATGCGCCAGCGCATCCATTCCCGTACCCGCCGTTATGAAACCTGGCATGCCGACTGAAAGCTCCGGATCGGCGATGACGATCGCCGGCAAGAGTTTCGGATGAAAAATTACCTTCTTCGTGTGGGTTTCCTCATTGGTGATGACCCCGGCACGGCCGACTTCCGAGCCTGTTCCGGCTGTGGTCGGCACGGCGATGATCGGCGCGATGGCGGCACTGTTGGCGCGGGTCCACCAGTCATCGACATCCTCGAAATCCCATACCGGGCGCGTTTGGCCCGCCTGAAACGCGATCAGCTTGCCAAGATCGAGTGCCGACCCACCGCCGAAAGCGATGACGCCGTCATGCTTGCCCTTTTTGAAGACCGCAATACCAGCCGTCAGGTTAGACTCGACGGGATTGGGCTTTACTTCAGAGAACACGCCGTAAGGCACTTTGGCATCGTCCAGGATTTTCAACGTACTCGCCACTACCGGCAGCTTGGCGAGGCCGGGATCGGTGACGAAAAGCGGGTTCTTGATCCCCGTCGCTTCCAGAACTTCCGGCAATTCCTTGATGCGGCCCGCGCCAAAACGCACAGTGGTCGGATAGTTCCATTTGGAAAAAAGCTGGGTCATGTCATGTCTCTTTTGAAGCTCGAGAAAGGTTGAAAACTTCTACTGTGCGTGGTTCGACAAGCTCACCATGAGGGAGGTAGCGTGTTGCAACGGCAATCGCCAACGTTGCAGATCTTGACTCCTTGCAATCCACCACTTCCCTCATGGTGAGCTTGTCGAACCACGCACAGCAGTCATGCTGATCGTTAAATCGCCTCGCGTAGATGAAAAGATTTCGGCCTCGTCAGATTGCCATAACCGATAGCCGACATCGCCGCGCCCTTGCCCGTCTCCTTGACGCCGGTCCAGACCAGCGCCGGGTCGATGTAGTCGCAGCGGTTCATGAATACCGTGCCGGTCTCGATCCGGTCGCCGATATCCGCCGCGTGATCCGTGTCGGTCGTCCACAGCGAGGCCGTCAGTCCATACTGGCTGTCATTCATCAGCGCTACGGCCTCTTCGTCGTTGCGTACCTTCATGATGCCAACGATCGGACCAAAGCTTTCCTCGCGCATGACACTCATCTGGTGGTCAACACCGGTCAGCACTTCCGGCGCAAGGTAGGGCGAACCCGCCTTGTCATTGCCAACGCTCATATTCACATGCGCCTTTGCTCCCTTGCGCAAGGCTTCCGCCTTCTGCTCGCGGACGAGATCGGCAAAGCGCGTCTGCGCCATCGGCCCCATGGTCGTTGTTGCATCGAGCGGGTTGCCGACGACATATTGCTTGGTGAGATCGATGAACCCATCGACAAACCGGTCATAGACATTCTCGTGCACATAGATGCGCTCGATGCCGCAGCAGCACTGGCCGGAATTGAAAAAGGCGCCGTCGACGAGATTGGCAACGGCATGGTCGAGATTGACGTCCGGCAGTACATAGGCCGGGTCCTTGCCGCCCAGCTCAAGGCCCAGCGTCATGAATGTCCCGGCCGCGGCTTTTTCGATAGCGCGCCCGCCGCCGACAGAACCCGTGAAATTCACGTGATCGATCTTCCCCGAAGCCAGCAGCTTTTCCGTTTGTGCGTGATTGAGAACGATGTTCTGGAAGACGCCCTTCGGGAGGCCCGCCTTGGCAAAAGCCTGGGCAAAGCGCTCGCCGACGAGCAGCGTCTGCGCCGCGTGCTTGAGGATCACGCTGTTGCCCGCCATCAATGCAGGAATGATTGTGTTGACCGCAGTGAGATAGGGATAGTTCCACGGCGCGATGACCATGACGACGCCAAGAGGCACGTGCTTGATGTAGCGACGGAACCCCGGCCTGTCGTTTTCTACGACTGGAGCCAGCGCCGTTTCAGCAATCTTGACCATGTAGCGCGTGCGTTCTTCCACGCCGCCCTTTTCGCCGCCATAGCGTACCGGACGGCCCATCTGCCAGGCGATCTCCGGCACAATCTCGTCATTCATGGCGAGCAATGCGTCGAGCGCCGCCAGGCATAAACGGCCCCGTTCGGCGATACTGGTCTGGGCCCAGTCCGCCTGCGCCTGTTTTGCGGATTCTACGGCCGCGTCTATAGCCTTGTCGGTCGCTATAGGACGTTCGGCATAGACGGAGCCGTCGATCGGGGTAATCAGTTTGACCGTCTCGGTCATGGCAAAACCTCTGCGTTCTTGATCTTAAGGGTCTTCAATACCGTTCGAAGCCGCGATGCAACTCCCAGTCGGTCACGCGGCGGTCATATTCGAACTGCTCCCATTTGGCGGTGTGCACGTAGTGCTCAACTACGTCTTCACCGAGCGCTTCTTTCAGCATTTTCGAGCGACCGAGCGTATCTGTTGCCTCGCGCAGCGTCTTCGGGATTTCCCTCAGGCGCGCCCCGCCATAGGCATCGCCCTGGAATGGCTTGCCCAATTCCAGCTTCTCGTCGATACCGGCAAGACCTGAAGCGATCAGGCCGGCGAAGGCCAGATAGGGGTTGAGATCGGCGCCGCCGATGCGGCATTCGATACGGATGCCTTTCGTGCCTTCGCCGCAGAGACGGAAACCGGCGGTGCGATTGTCCAGACTCCAGACACTCTTGGTCGGAGCGAAGGTGCCCGCCTGGAAGCGCTTGTAGGAGTTGATGTAGGGCGCGAGGAAATAGGTGAAGTCATCGGCATATTTCAGCTGCCCGGCCACCCATTGCCGCATCAGTGGCGACATCGTGTGTTCCGCCTTCTTGTCATAGAACAGCGGCGTCTTGCCATCGGCGCTCCATAGGGAGTTGTGGACATGGCTGGAGCTTCCTGCCAGTGAATAATCGTACTTTGCCATGAAGGTGATCGCCTTGCCCATCTGGGTGGCGATCTCCTTGCAGCCGTTCTTCATGACGACATGGCGGTCCGCCATTTCCAGCGCCTCCGCATAGCGCACATTGATCTCTTCTTGCCCGGGGCCCCATTCGCCCTTGGAATTCTCGACGGGAATACCGGCATCGAACAGCCCGTTGCGGATGGCACGCATCACCGCGTCTTCCTTGGTGGTCATCTGGATCACATAATCCTGGATATAAGGCGACGCCGTATTCATGCCCTTCCAGTGCTTGCCACGGGCGGTCTCATAGGTCTCGTCGAAGAGATAGAATTCAAGCTCCGAGGCAAAATAAGCGAGATAACCGCGTTCCTTCAGCCGGGCCAGCTGACGCTTTAGGATGCTGCGTGGCGAATGCGCAAGGTCCTCATGGTGATGGTGGTCGAGAATATCGCACAGCACCAGCGCGCATTTCTCCAGCCATGGAATATGGCGGATCGTGGAAAGATCCGGCTTGATGACGAAATCGCCATAGCCCTGTTTCCAGCTCGCAGCCTTGTAGCCCGGCACAGGCTCCATATCGATGTCGTTGGCGAGCAGGTAGTTGCAGCCATGAGTTTCGTCGTGGGCGGACTCGACGAAATAGGTAGCGTGGAACCGCTTGCCGATCAGCCGGCCCTGCATGTCGACGAAACAGGCAAGAACCGTATCAATCTCGCCATTGTTCACACGGCGCTTTAGGTCGTCGAAACTCCAGTGTCCGGGCATATTTTTTCCTTTGAAATATCACTGCGGGTCAAAATAAAAGGGGCGACCGGCGCCAAACCGGTCGCCCCTTTGCTTGAAATCAGGTTCGTTCGCCGACAGCCTGCTCGGCAGCCTTGATCACAGCTTGGCGCTTGGCGATGATGTCGCCGAGCGGCGGCCCCTGGAAGCGGCGCTTTTCGAAACCGAACCAGATGATCGCAGTCAGGATGAAGAAGCCGACGGTGATGTAGAGCGCCCAGTCGTTAGGAGGCTGGATGCCGATGATGAAGATCAGGATCATCGAAAGGATCGAAAGGATCGCGAACAGCGTGAAGATGCCGCGTCCCATGTTCCATGGCCCCATCTTGTCCCATTTCGGCGTTCCCCAAGCAAGCAGGCCAAGGACGATCGGCACTGTGAACGAGAGGAACAGGAAGATGACCGTGCAGGAAACGACGATCGTATAGGCCGAGGTGCCTGCCACTGACACCAGCGACGAACCCCAGACAAACAGCACCGAAAGCACTGCCGATGTCCAGATCGCGGCCACCGGCGTACGGTATGTAGGGCTGACCTTGGCGAGGGCCGAGGAACCGGGCAATCCGCCGTCGCGCGAGAAGGCGAAGATCATGCGCGAGGCTGATGTCACCGTTGCGAGACCGCAGAGCAGCTGCGCAAGGAAAACGACGAGATAGACGAATTCCTTGAGGCCAGTCCCGACCCGCTGATCGAATGCCCAGAAGAACACGTTCCAGCCCTGCTTGGCGGCTTCGTCCATGTTCGGGATCATCAGAACGAATGATGCAAGGAACAGGTAACCGAAGATTGCGGACCACACGACCGACATGACCATGGCGCGCGGCACAGAATGAGCCGCCTTGATGGTTTCTTCCGACGTATGGGCTGAAGCGTCATAGCCGGTGATCGTATAGATCGGCAGCAACAGGCCAAGTGCGAACACCCACCAGTTCGAAACGGCCGGCCAGACATTGCCACCCGCCTCGCCGGAATAGTTCTGGAAGGTGAAGAGCCGGCCGAAATCCCAGGTCTCTGCCGCGAACAGGCAGACAACTGCAATCAGGATCGACCCGAAGAAGATCAGGTAACCGGAAAAGTCCGTGAGCTTGGCGGTCAGCTTTATCCCGAGATGGTTGATCAGTGCCTGAGCGCCGGTGATGATGATCAAAAAGATCGTCTGGGTCGTGATCGTGTTCTCAATGCCGAGCGTTGCACCAAACGCGCCGACAAAAAACGTCCACGTGCCGACATTGATGGCACCAAGCACGGTAATGAGGCCGAGCAGATTGAGCCAGGCCGTGACCCAGCCGGTGCCGCGATTACCGAGGATCGATCCCCAGTGATAAAGGCCGCCAGCAGTCGGATAGGCCGAACTGATCTGCGACATGGCGACCGCGAAGGTCAGCGAGACGAAACACCCTACCAGCCAGCCGATGCCGATGCCGGCACCGCCGGCGCCGGAGGTCGCCTGCGCCAGCGAGTTGATGCCGCCGGAAAGGATGCAGATGATCGAGAAAGAAACGGCGAAGTTCGAAAAGCGGCTGAGCCGCCGCTCCAGTTCCTGGGCATAACCCATGCTGTGGAGGACCTTTATGTCCTCCGATTTGTCTGTCTCAGTATAGTCTTGCTGTGTCATCACGTTCCCCTATTATTCTGGTAAGTTGCAACGTCAGATACTCGCGAGAGCGTTACTCCGTAGTTTTGTTTATGCAGTCCCCTTCTTGGCGAACCCATTGCTTTCGAACGCGATGGGTTCCACGTTCTCCCTCAGCAGCCTGGAAAGCATGACGCCCCACGCCTGTTCTTCTGATGGTGTGGTGATCAGATCGTTTCGAATCTCGATCATCACAGCCGGCAATCCAAAGGCAGAAGCGTGTCGCTCCAGCGTGTAGTAGACACGGTCTGCCGGTGAATAAGGTTCGTTGATGCCGACATTGAACTCACTCAACGCCTGCAGCCCGGCAATCAATGGCGCGGCAACCCTGTCATCGTCATCATGGATGATGCCGATGTGCCAGGGGCGCTCAACTCCGCGATAGACCGGCGTGTAGGAGTGCACCGCCACGTAGATCGGATCAGGCAGGCCTTTGGTCGCCCGCTCGTGCGCCAGTTTCTCGATGGCCGCGTGATATGGCTTGTGCGAAAGCGCTATCCGCTGCGATTTAGCTGCTTCATCCAGATCCACATTGCCGGGAATCGTCGTCACTTCACTTAACGAGGGCACCAGGTCCGGCGCGTTGAGTGGGCGGTTGCAATCGATGATGAGGCGCGACACGCAGGATTCAACCAGCGGCGCGTCGAGATCGCGGCTCATTGTCTGGCTGACGCCCAGTGCGCCGGGATCCCAGGCGATATGCTTCCGCAAGTCGTCCGGATCGAGGCCAAGCGTGCCGAAGCCATCAGGGATATAGTTGGAGGCATGGTCGCAAAGGATGACAAACTGCGAGCGCCCGTCGGGGTTCGATACCCGGACTGGATTCCAGTCATGCGCCACTGCCTGCGGCGTCCTTTGAGAGAGGCGTTGGCCCATCTTGCCCTCTTCGGCAACTGTATCTTACGTTACATTTTCTGTTTTTATTTCCACTCTCGTATGATTTGATACAGAACAGGCAAGATTGTCAAATCCGAAAACCGGATTTCGTGGGGAAACATCGATGACGACCAGCATTTCCGAGCTGATAGCCGAGAAAATCGACGCGATGCCAGCTTCGGAGCGCAAAGCTGCGCAGACACTGATCGCCAATTATCCATTGATAGGCTTGCGCACTGTGGCCGAGTTTTCGACTCAGGCCGGCGTCAGTTCGCCAACGATTCTGCGTTTTGTTTCCCGTCTTGGCTTCCAGAGCTACCCGGATTTCCAGGGAGCGCTGCAGGAGGAACTGGCCGCCCAGGTGCAATCGCCATGGAACCGCGCGAGCACGATCCAGACCGCGAAAGACGGCCCGGTTTTCCCTCTCATGGAAGCCGCAATCGAGAATATTCGCGAGACCTTCCAGCATCTCTCGGCACAACAATTGGATGATGTCACCGACGCCATCAGCCGCAACCGCGCCCGCATCTACCTTCTGGGTGGCCGCTTTACCGATCCGATTGCCAGATACATGGCCGCGCATCTCAAAATCACTCGACCGGGCGTGACTCACCTCACTGGCCAGGAGAGCCACTGGCGCGACCACCTCATCGACATGGGAAAGAAGGATGTCCTCGTCATCTTCGATATCCGCCGCTACCAGCAGAGCCTGATCCGCTTCGCCGAAAAGGCACAGACACGCGGGGTAGAGATTGTCCTGATAACCGATCAATGGCTTTCGCCCATCGCTCGGTTTGCCCGTCATGTCATCGCCGGTCGCACCGCCGTGCCTTCGCCCTGGGATTCGTCTGCGACGCTTTTCCTGGTAGCAGAGACCTTGATCGCAGAAGTGACCCGCAAGCTGGAAAAGAGCAGCGCCGATCGCATCCGTGATATGGAAAAGCTCCGTGATAATTAGAATGTGAACACAACTAGAGCAAGTTTTGTTTATTCAAAGCCAGTTCTGTTTCCCGGATGGCGAGACAATCCACGCGGAAGGTGGCGAGGCCGATGTTTACCCATCGGACGAAGCCGCCTGACAAAGTGGGCGTCCGCTAGCCGGAAACCCAAAGGGCCGGGTGAATTTGGCCCAAATCCTTCGGGCTTCGGCTTCGTCCGATGGATAAACATCGGCCTCGCCAAACCCCTCGGCCTTAAACCAAATTCCCTCCGGCAGAATGGCTCTGAATAGACAAAATTTGCTCTAGCCATTGCCGCCGGTGCTCGTTGATATACAAATGCTCATCCGGACCGAAGCCGTCCCTCGAACCCTGAGCATCGAAATAAGCAAGGACCAAAATCATGCAGCAAGCTGACATCGGATTGATCGGCCTCGGCGTCATGGGCGCCAATCTGGCGCTCAATATCGCTGAAAACGGTTATCGAGTCGCGGTTTTCAACAGGACAGTGGCAAAGACTCGCGAGTTCTACGAAGAGGCTGGTAGCCTGAAAGGCCAGATTATTCCTTGCGAAACATTGGAAGATCTCGCGAAGAATATCCGCGCACCGCGCCCGATCATCCTAATGGTCAAGGCCGGAGAAGCGGTTGACGAGCAGATTGCCGCGCTGAAGCCGTTCCTTGCAAAGGAAGACATCATCATCGATGCCGGCAATGCCAATTTCCACGATACGGTACGCCGTCTTGCCGAACTCGGGCCCAACGATCCGACTTTTGTCGGAATGGGCGTTTCCGGCGGCGAAGAAGGCGCGCGGCATGGCCCGTCGATCATGGTCGGCGGCACACCTGAATCCTACGCCCGCATCGAGCCGGTGCTGACGGCAATTTCCGCGAAGTACCAGGGTGAATCCTGCTCCGCCCTGCTCGGTCCTGATGGTGCCGGCCATTTCGTCAAGACCATCCACAACGGCATCGAATATGCCGACATGCAGATGATTGCAGAGGTCTATGGCGTGCTGCGCGACGGCCTCGGCCTTGCTCCTAATGCCATCGGCAAGATTTTCGAAAAATGGAATGCCGGCCCGCTGAATTCCTACCTCATCGAGATCACTGCCAAGGTCTTGGCTGCAACCGACAAGAAGACTGGAAAACCCGCAGTCGACGTCATTCTCGATAGCGCGGGCCAAAAGGGAACCGGGCGCTGGGCTGCCATCGAGGCGCAGATGCTCGGCATCCCGGCAACCGGCATTGAAGCAGCCGTGGCCGCGCGATCGATCTCGTCGCTGGTCAAGGAACGGAGCGAAGCGTCAAAAGCCTATGGCGATCTCGGCACCGCCAAGCTCGCGGATGGCGGTCAAGCATTCGTCGACGCGCTGGAAGAAGGGCTTCTGGCTGGCAAGATCGCAGCCTACGCCCAAGGCTTCGATGTCATGGCAGGCGCATCGAAGGAACATGGCTGGAATGTACCGCTGGCGACCACCGCCCGTATCTGGCGCGCCGGCTGCATCATCCGCTCGCAATTCCTCGACCAGATCGCTGCCGCCTTTGAAGGCAGCGAAGGTAAAAATCTGCTGCTCGCGCCGGCCTTCGTCGAGCGGATGAAAACCGGATCGCAATCGTTGCGCAAGATCGTCGCTGAAGCCGCTCTCGCAGGCCTGCCGACGCCGGCGCTGGCGGCCGCGCTAAGCTATTTTGATAGCTTCCGGCAGGCGCGCGGCACAGCTAACCTCATCCAGGCTCAGCGCGATTTCTTCGGTGCGCATGGCTTCAAACGGATCGGCGAGGAAGGCGATTTTCATGGTCCCTGGTCGGAAGCAAATTAATCGTCGATCGGATTGTCTATGAGACAGCGACAGTGCATCAAGCGGGAGCCGGTTTAACCACCCTGGCTCCCTCCACATCTGTGGGGCATGCAAACCCAACCAAATAGCCAAGCGGACGAAGACGCCGCACTGAAAGGTTAGACATGTCGACCAACACTTACCAACATCGTGTATATTCCGCTGAACGGCCGGGAAGTCCGTTGCTTTTCGTGTTCCATGGCACCGGCGGTGACGAAAATCAGTTCTTCGATTTTGGCAGGCAATTGCTGCCGGAAGCTGGAATTGTTTCACCCCGCGGTGATGTCTCTGAGCATGGCGCCGCACGCTTCTTCCGCCGAACGCGCGAAGGCGTCTATGACATGGACGACCTTGCCGCGCGTACGAGCGCCATGGCGACGTTTATTCGCGCGCACAAAGACAAGGCGAAGCCATCGAAAACGGTGGCACTTGGTTATTCCAACGGAGCGAATATGATTGCTTCCGTGATGCTGTCCCATCCCGCGCTTTTCGATGAGACCGTTCTGATGCACCCGCTTGTTCCGTGGACGCCTGAGCCGCAAATCGGCCTTGCCGGCAAGCGCGCTCTGATCACAGCAGGAAGGTTGGACACCATCTGTCCGCCGGTTCTGACGCAGACCTTCGCAGATTATCTGATTGAGCAAGGGGTTGAGACTGATCTCGTCTGGCATTCCGGCGGCCACGAAATCCAGCAAAGCGAAGTCACCGCCATAGAACGTTTCATTCGCGCTACGGCGTAAACTGTGTGGTTATCTCCCCCCTTGTGGGGGAGAAAGGATTTTCTTGAATTTGGCCCTTGCTAAATTCTTAGAAAATCCAAGAGAGGGGGTAGTCGAGTGATGCAAATCCCCTCACTTGCGATTTCTAGCACTTAGCAAGAGCTAAGATGCTGAAATCGCTTTCTCTCCCACAAGGGGAGAGATAGTCGGCGTCGGGTTTTGTCCTATCGCGAGAACCGCAGCGACACCGGCAAGACTCTCATCGCATGCGATGCTCGGCGACCCCTTGGGGTCAGCAACCCATGACACCCCTCAAGATGGCCGGCCTTCAGTTCCAGCGCCAGAAAGCGCCGGCGTTCGACCGGGCCCGGCATGGCAAGGTCTGCTGTCTTCGCACCGCTGAAGCCGAAGCGTTCGTAATATTCCGGATCGCCCACCAGAATGACAGCGCCATGGCCGAGCCGGGCAGCCTCCGCCGTTGCGTGCCGCATCAATGCCACACCGATGCCCTTGCCCTTCAGCGAGGGTTCGACCGCCAGCGGTCCAAGCAGCAGCGCCCGCACGGGCTTGCCTGCCGCGTCATGTCCAGCCTGGATGTCCCACAGCCGCACCGTGCCGAGCAGCGCTCCATTGATCCCGCGTGCGACGAATGCCAGTCCCTCGGAGGGCAGCCGGCCGCGGCGCAGTTTTTCCGACGATTTGCGGCGGCGTCCCTCGCCCATGGCGCGGTCTAGCAAAGCTTCGCGGGCACGTTCGTCCAGCGCTGTCTCATTGCGTATGATAAAGGCCTGCGATCCGTCCGGATGCAGATTTTGTTCTATGAATTCTACTGCGCTCATTGTCTTGACCAATCAATCATAAGGGTGCGTCATCGCTGTCCGGCGAGCCGGACAGCAGTCCACAACCGGGGAAAGCCCGGTTAGATGACGTATGATCGGAGCGGTTCAAACCCGTTGAAAGCGACGGCAGAATACGTAGTGGTATAAGCACCTGTTCCCTCGATCAGCACCTCGTCGCCAATGGTCAGCGAGATCGGCAGCGGATAGGGGTTCTTTTCGTACATCACGTCGGCGCTGTCGCAGGTCGGGCCTGCAAGAACGCAAGGCTCGGCGAGGTCGCCATCGCGCGGCGTGGTGATCTGGTAGCGGATCGCCTCGTCCATCGTCTCGGCAAGACCGCCGAACTTGCCGATGTCGAGATAGACCCAGCGAACATTGTCATTGGCGGCCTTCTTCGAAACGAGCACGACTTCAGCCTTGATAACGCCGGCATTACCGACCATGCCGCGGCCCGGCTCGATGATGGTCTCGGGCAGACGATTGCCGAAATGCTTGCTCAATGCCTGGAAGATCGCCTGACCATAGGCCTGGGCGGTTGGCACGTCCTTGAGGTAACGGGTCGGGAAACCGCCGCCCATATTGACCATCTTCAACGTGATGCCTTCCATGGCGAGCTTGTCGAAGACGTACTTCGCATCGCCGAGCGCGCGGTCCCAGGCAGCGAGGTCCGTCTGCTGCGACCCAACGTGGAACGACACGCCGTAGCTGTCGAGGCCAAGCTTCTGCGCAGCAAGAAGAACATCCACGGCCATCGCAGGCACGCAGCCGAACTTGCGCGACAGCGGCCATTCGGCACCGGCACCATCGGTCAGCACACGGCAGAATACACGGGAACCAGGAGCAGCGCGGGCTACTTTCTCGACTTCCTCGATGCAATCCACAGCGAACAGGCGAATACCGAGCTCGAAAGCGCGCGCAATATCACGCTCCTTCTTGATCGTATTGCCGAAAGAGATGCGGTCAGCCGTCGCGCCGGCGTCAAGCGCCATTTCGGCTTCGGCGACGGAGGCCGTGTCGAAATTGGAGCCGAGCGATGCGAGCAGGCGCAGGATTTCCGGCGCAGGATTGGCCTTCACCGCATAGAAAATCTTCGATTCCGGCAAAGCCATCTCGAAATTATGATAGTTCTCGCGCACCACTTCCAGATCGAGCACCATGCAAGGGCCGTTCGGACGTCGGGTGTTGATGAAGTCGAGAATGCGCTGCGTAGCCATGTTAAACTCCAATTCCATAGCGGCTGGTATGGCCGCTCAAGCAATCGCGATTTCACGGGACGCACCCTGAAAAATCGCAAGGACAAAGTGCATGAATCCGTCCCTCGTGAAGCCAGCCTTTGGAGATGCTGGAACACGCGAATGGTCATGCGGCGATGGATCAACGCTAAGTCAGCGTCAGTCCGCTTTGTCTGCCTTGGCTTGGATGAACCCATCCGCACTACCGGCAATGAAGGTGTGCCTCTTCAGTAATTCCGGCTTATGGACAGCCGAAAGACACCAGAAAGGCCCGCACCGTCGTTGCTTCAGATGTCCTCAGCTTGGCAGTAGGCCGACAAACTGACTGGAGGGGTTAGTTCCAGGTACCATACCGTTTCCTCACCATAATGAAGATCGGCGGACACCCATGGGCACGTGCGACTTTGGGCAAGGGGCATATAAGAGGAAAGATGTGTCCAATCAATGAAAATAATGCGGCAGGGCAAAATTTTTTATTCATTGAACAACGGGGGATAAATGCCCTAGAATCATTGAACGATGAGCACAATTCCCCCGCTAAATGCCCTACTTGATTTACCCTTGGTTAACCTTTCGTCGGGCGATGGCCCGCTGAACGGCGAAACACTCGGCGTCAAAGACATATTTGACGTTACCGGCATGCGCACCGGTTGTGGAAATCCGCAGAAATATGACGAATCACTGCCTGCAAGCCGGACCGCCCCTGCAGTTCAAAGCCTGTTCGATGCTGGTGCCCGCTTCATCGGCAAGACCCAGACCGACGAGCTTGCCTTCTCGATGATGGGCCAGAACAGCCATTTCCCCTTCCCCGTGAACCCGAAGGCTCCTGACCGCGTGACAGGTGGCTCGTCTTCGGGTTCCGTCTCGGCGGTAGCGGGCGGTCTTGCCACCATTGCGGTGGGTTCCGACACGGGCGGATCGATCCGTGCTCCGGCGAGCTTCTGCGGCCTGGTAGGGTTTCGCACGACCCACGGACGCATCTCCCTCGAAGGAACCATGCCGCTCGCCCATTCGCTGGATACGTTCGGCTGGTTCGCCAAGGACATTGCGCTCTATGAAAAAGTCGGCGCCGTTCTGCTTGGCCCGGACACTTCTGAATTCAAACTCAATCGTCTGATCTTCTTTCCCCTGCTAGAACACCTCCTGCTTGGCGAAGCGGAAGATACGGCCTACCGGAACATGTATGCGATCGTCAGCGGCCATCTCGGCCATGCCCGCTCGGCGCGTCAGCCGACAGCATCCATGGACGATCTCTATTTATGTTTGCGCCAGGTCCAGGCGTTTGAAGCATGGAGCGAACATGGCGCATGGATTTCGGCGAAAGAGCGCAATCTCGGTCCTGCGGTCAAGGAACGTTTCGACTATGGCTCGACCATCGATCTTGAAACCTACCAGCGGCAAATGACGCGCCGCGATCTGTTCCGCAGTGAGTTGGCCGACCTCTTGAAGGACGACGGCATCATGGTCCTGCCGACGGTCCCGGGTGCAGCGCCGCTCGTCAGCACGTCGTTCGAAGATAGCCAGGCCTATCGTGAGCGCTGCGTGCGGCTGTTCTGTCTTTCCGGCCTTTCCGGTTTTCCCCAGATCACCCTGCCGCTGGGCGAAGTACATGGCGCACCCTTCGGCATTTCGTTGATTGGGCCGAAAGGCAGTGACCGCGCACTGATCCGGCTTGGCAAGACCATTCTCGGGTCGACAGAAAGAACCTGATGGACACGCTCACCCGTATGCGCGCTTTTATCGACGTCGTGGAAGCGGAAGGATTTTCCGCGGCAGCGCGGAAGATCGGGCGGTCCAAGGCTCTCCTGTCCAAATATGTACGCGAACTGGAAGATGAACTCGGTGCGTTGCTCCTCAACCGCACCACGAGGCAGTTTTCTCTGACCGAGGCGGGCCACACCTACTATCAGCGCGCCAGTGAAATCCTGCGCGAGGTCGAGAGCCTGCAGGAAACGGTGCGCGAATCGAGCAGCGATATCAAAGGCCGCATCAAGATCTCGGCCTCGCGATCCTTTGCCGATGCGGACATCGGCCAATGCCTCATCGATTTCTGCGCCGAGCAGCCCGATATCATTCTCGATGTGCGGCTGGACGACCGCTTTGTCGATCTTGTCGAGGAAGGTTTCGATCTCGCCATACGCATCACCCGCATGCAGGACTCGTCCCTCATTGCCAAGCGCCTCGCCCCCTTCCGGGTCATCGCCTGCGGCACGCGCGAATTGATCGAACGCGTTGGAAAACCTGAACGGCCAGAGCAGTTGTCCTCCCTGCCGTGTATCGTGGATACCAACAATCGCTCCCGCAATACCTGGCATTTCCAGAAAGAGAATGGGCCGCCGATTTCCGTTCAGCTATCCGGTCCATTGGAAATCAACAGCCCACTCGCAACCCGGCGCGCGGCGCTCGCCGGATTGGGCTTTACCCTGCTGCCCGATTTCATCGCCCAACCGGATATTGAAAGCGGCAGACTTGTCGCGGTTCTTGAAGAATTTGTCATGCATGACGCCGGAATTTATGCGGTCTATCCCCACCGTCGTTACCTGCCGGCAAAGGTAAGGGTTCTGGTCGATTACCTTACAAAATGGTTCAAGGACAACCGCCGCGTCTAAGCGCAATCATACTGTAATATTATATCGTCCCAATTTTGCCAATTTCGCATAGTCCTCTGCACTAACCATTAAGGGCAAATCCATGCACCAACGATTCGGGGTTTTCATCGGCGCACTGGCGGCGGGATTGACCTTCGCTACGCCGGCCTACGTGCACCCGCATGTCTTTGCCGAAGCTCGTCTGGATATCACCATCAAGCCGGACGGCACCGTCGAGAAGCTCGGTCATGTCTGGCGGTTCGACGATTTGTTCTCCAGCACTGTCCTCGTCGAATTCGACAAGAACGGCGATCTGAAACTGGATGACAAGGAACTCGCCGATCTGGCCAGCACCATCAACGAATCCGTTTCCGAGTTCGATTATTTCCAGACCGTGCAGCTCAATGGCAAGACGATCGTCATGGCAGCGCCCGATCGTCTGATCGCCGATTTCCAGAACAACCAATTGCTGATCATCTTCGAAAGCACGCCGAAACAGCCGCTGAAGCTCGGCAAGAAGACAAGTTTCGGCGTCTATGACCCGACATTCTACACCGCCATCGATTATGTGAATGATAGCGACATCCACGTTACCGGCGTCCCGGAAGGCTGCACCCAGAAGGTTGTGCGCCCCGATCCAGATCAGGCGATAGCCCAAAACCAGGCAACACTGACCGATAGTTTTTTCAATGATCCCACCGGCACCAACATGTCGAAGATATTCGCGACGCGGCTTGAAATCGAATGCCCGGCGAAGAGTTAGGACGAAGACAACATGCGGAAAAGAACCCTGTTCGGCGCACTCGCCCTCGCATTGTTTTTCAGTGGCCATGCGCTGGCGCAGAAAACTTCGCTTGGCATCGGTATGAACGAGGTTGCCATGCAACCGACGGGCCCGTTCGCGGAAATCATCCTCTGGATCAACATGCAGCAGCGCAGTTTCTATCTTGCCATGACGCATGCACTCAAAGGCATGCGCGAAGACCCATGGCAGGCGTCGATCCTCGTTGGCCTGTCATTCCTTTACGGTATTCTGCATGCTGTCGGCCCCGGCCACGGCAAGGCGGTGATTTCGTCCTACATGCTGGCCAATGAAACGACGCTGAAGCGCGGCATCGTCCTCTCTTTCGCCTCGTCGATGCTGCAGGCTTTCACCGCGATCTTCGTCATCGGCCTCACATTCCTCGTGCTACGCGGCACGACTGTATCGATGGACGATGCCACGCATTATATGGAAATGGCGAGCTTCATTCTGATCATCGCCTTTGGCCTGTCGCTGCTATGGCGCAAGGTGCCGGTGCTTTTCCGCCCGCGTGTCGCGCACCTGATGCCCGAAAAGATTGTGGCGGGTCACGATCACCATCATGACCACGACCACGACCATCACGATCACGGTCATTCGCACGGCGCCCACAGCCATGATCACGGCCATCATCACAATCACGCGGCGGGTGAGGTCTGCGAAACCTGCGGCCATTCGCATGCGCCGGATCCTGCGATGATCGCCGGTGATTTCAACTGGAAAACCGCATGGTCGGCAATCATCGCCGTTGGCCTTCGCCCCTGCTCCGGCGCACTGATCGTCCTGACCTTCTCGCTACTGAATGGCCTCGTCCTCGGCGGCGTTCTCTCGGTCTTCGCCATGGCGCTCGGCACGTTCATTACCGTCGCCATACTGGCAACGCTGGCTGTGACCGCAAAGAATGTCGCACTGCGCGTTTCCGGCGCGTCCGCGCTTTCAGGCCGCGTTCAAAACATCATCGAGATTGGCGGCGCACTGTTCATCGTGCTTTTCGGCGTCCTGCTGCTGACCGCCTCGCTGCAATATTAGTTCAATCATTTTCATGCTGTTTTCTGGCACGCAACCAGAAGACGAAAAAGAATCCCGCGACAAAGACCACGGCAAAAATCCCTGCCGCGAGTGTCGATCGCTCGCCGAGCGCCAACATCAGCGTCGGCATCCAATAGGCGACGAAGCCAAAGCCAAGCATGATACAAGCGGCGGCAATGGCCGCATTACGGGTTTTCGGATCGGTCACGCTTGATTGGCCTTGTGTTCAATGCATCTCAGCACGTTGTAGCCGCGTGGCGGTTTTATGCAAGTGCACCACGTTTATCTCCCCCCTTGTGGGGGAGAAAGGGTTTTCTTGGATTTAGCCTCTTCGCTAAATCCTTGGAAAACCCAAGAGAGGGGATTTGGAGCACGCAAAGCAAAATCCCCTCTCTTGCGATTTCTAGCACTTAGCAAGGGCTAAGATGCTGAAATCGCTTTCTCTCCCACAAGGGGAGAGATCACCCGCGCCGCCAAAACATCACCCAATACGAAACTCTTCCAGCCGCTTGATCTGCTTGCCATTGGCATCGAAATTATCCGGCGAAAGCCAGGCTTCGTAAGCAGCCTTCAGCGCCGGCCATTCACTGTCGATGACCGAATACCACGCCGTGTCGCGGTTCTTGCCCTTCTGCACCATGTGCTGGCGGAATACGCCCTCGAACTTGAAGCCGAACCGCTCCGCCGCCCGTTTCGACGGCTCGTTGGCATTGTTGCATTTCCATTCGTAGCGCCGGTATCCGAGCTCAAAGGCATATTTCATGAACAGGAACTGCGCTTCCGTCGCTGCTGCTTTTCGCGAAATCAGCGGTCCCCAATAGATATTGCCGATCTCGATCACGCCGAATGCCGGGTCGATACGCATCAATGTCTGACGTCCCGCCACCTTGCCGCTCGCCTTGTCGATCACGGCGAAGAACAGCGGGTCCTTGCTCGCTTCGACCTTTTCCAGCCACGCCCCGAATGCTTCGCGGTCCTCCGCCGGATTTTCAAACAGGAACCTGAACCGGTCGCCCGCGTCTGCAACCGACGATGCCTCGTAGAGCCCGTCGCCATGTTTCGCGGCATCGAGTGGCTCCAGCCGCACGTAGCGGCCCTCGAGCGGTTCGCGGGCCGGGAGTGGGCGTGGCGTCCAGTCTTTCAGATCGGTCATGGTGAAATCTGCTCGCTGAAATTGAGAGTATTTGACTTGTTATGCCACTCCGCACACAAAGCAGAAGTTGAAAATTGTATGTGAGACAAGAAAATGCTGCGTACCATTGCTGGTTTCGACCGTATCGGCGAAGAAAATGCCTTTGCCGTCCTCGCCCGGGCTACCGCTCTCGCCGCCGAGGGCAAGGACATCATCAATCTCGGCATCGGCCAGCCGGATTTCAAAACACCCGGCCACATCGTCGAGGCGGCCATCAAGGCCCTTAAGGACGGCCATCATGGCTATACGCCGGCCAACGGTCTGCTTGCCGCCCGCGAGGCTGTGGCGCGCCGCACACTCACGACGACAGGCGTCGAGGTCTCACCGGAAAACATCATGATCGTTCCCGGCGGCAAGGTCACGATGTTCGCCGCGATCCTGATCTTCGGTGAACCGGGCGCCGAAATCCTCTATCCGGATCCCGGCTTTCCGATCTACCGCTCGATGATCGAATTTACGGGTGCCAAGCCAATCCCTGTACCCATCCGGGAAGAAAATGGCTTTGCATTTTCGGCCGAAGAGACCCTTGCGTTGATCACGCCTCAGACACGGCTTCTGATCCTCAATTCGCCGGCCAATCCGACCGGCGGCGTCACGCCGAAATCCGAGGTCGAGAAGCTGGTGAAAGGTCTCGAAGCCCATCCGCATGTGGCGATCATGTCCGACGAGATATACGACGTCATGACCTATGATGGCGAAGAGCATTGCTCGCTGCTCACCTTCCCGGAAATTCGCGACCGGTTGATCATCCTCAACGGTTGGTCGAAGACCTGGGCGATGACCGGCTGGCGCATGGGCTGGTCGATTTGGCCAAATCAGCTCTATGACAAGGTGCGCAAGCTCGCGGTCAATTGCTGGTCCTGCGTCAACGCGCCGAGCCAGTTTGCCGGCATCGCCGCCATCGATGGGCCGCAGGATGATGTGATCAAAATGTGCAAGGCTTTCGACAACCGCCGCAAGGTCGTCGTCGATGGCCTCAACAGCCTGCCCGGTATCAGCTGCGCCACGCCAAAGGGCGCGTTCTATGCCTTTCCCAACGTCAAGGAGACTGGCTGGGCGGCAAAGCAACTCGCTACGGCGTTACTGGACGAAGCGGGTGTTGCACTGATCGGCGGACCCGATTTCGGCATTCTTGGCGAAGGCTATATCCGGTTGTCCTACGCGAATTCAGAGGAAAACATCCTCCGCGCCATCGAGCGCATGGGTAAGTTCCTGACGAAGTAGTCGGCCGGACGTGGCGGCTGAAGGCAAGGCATCGAGGCGATCGATTGATCGCCAGATGAGGAGCCGAGGAGCAGAAGTCTATGGCAAAACACAGGATCTATACGACCAGCTTCGCAAGCGTTTATCCACATTACGTTGCGAAAGCAGAGAAAAAGGGGCGCACAAAAACAGAGGTCGATCAGATTATTTGTTGGCTGACAGGCTACGATGAGAAAGGGTTACAAACCCAGCTTGAACAAAAAACTGATTTTGAGACGTTTTTTGCCGAGGCTCCCAAACTCAACCCCTTGAGAACCCTGATCAAAGGCGTGGTTTGCGGCGTTCGGGTGGAGGATGTCGAAGAGCCGACGATGCGAGAAATCCGTTACTTGGATAAGCTCATCGACGAGGTGGCCCGGGGAAAAGCCATGGATAGAATTCTGCCGAAGATTTGATTTCCGCGGGATAAATTGCTGCTTGACGCGCGAGCGTCGAGGATTAGATAGGTCCTTATCATTATTCCCATCTGCGCCGAACGCCGATCCTTGAGTCGCGCCGTTTGGTCTGAAAGCCATCCATGACAGAGCAAACTACCCGTCGCGCGCCCGTTGTAGTCGCGATCATGGCAAGCATGGCGATGATCGCCATCGAAGCGACGATCGTTTCAACGGCGATGCCGCAAATCGCCGCCCAGCTGGGGCAAATCAATCTCTATTCCTGGGTTTTTTCCTCGTTCTTGCTGACCCTGACCGCGACAACCGTGGTGTTCGGAAAGCTGGCTGATGTTTATGGTCGCAAGCCTGTGATACTCGTCGGCATTGCACTGTTTTTGTTCGCCTCGGTGCTTGCCGGTTTCGCATGGTCGATGCCGTCGATGATCGCTTTCAGGCTGCTGCAGGGTATCGGTGCTGGGGCAATTCAACCCGTCGCCATGACAGTGGTTGCCGATCTTTTTCCCGGGAACCAGCGTGGCAAGGTGCAGGGCTATCTGGCAAGCGTATGGGCTTTGTCGGCCGTCGTTGGACCGCTGCTCGGCAGCATCATCATCCACAACCTTCCCTGGGCATGGATATTCTGGATCAACGTTCCGGTTGGGCTTTTCGCAGCACTGGGGTTCATCCTTTATCTCCACGAGGAAAGGCGGGCCCGGGTCGTCTCCATCGATGTACTTGGCGCAGCACTTTTTGCCATTTCCATTTCCTCGCTGATGATTGCCTTGACCGAAATGGAAAGTGCAGTATCCGGTGAGGCAATCGCCGCGCTGTTGGTCTTCATTGTCACTCTTGTGGCCTTCATCTGGCAGGAGCGGCGGGCCGAAGCACCTATGGTTGCCCCCGACCTGTGGCTGAAACGGCCGATTGCGTTCGCAAACCTGGCGGTCTTTTTCGCCAGCATGTCGATAATGGGCCTGACGACCTTCCTGCCAATGTATGTACAAACGGTCCTCAACCGCTCGCCGCTCGTTGCGGGATTCGCCTTGACGATGCTGTTGTTGGGCTGGCCCCTGGGCGCGACAATCGCCTCCCGGCAGTTTGCACGCCTCGGTCTGCGGCCCCTCATGGTCGCCGGCAGCCTATGCATTCCGGTCGGGACATGTCTTTTCGTCCTGCTTAACCCCTCAAGTTCAGCCGTATTGGCCGGTGCCGGTTCCCTTGTCATGGGCTTCGGCATGGGCCTGCTCAATATCGGCGCATTGATCCTGACACAGGAAAGTGTAAGCGCGCATGAGCGCGGCAGTGCCACCGCCTCGAATGTATTTTCGCGCAATTTGGGCAGCACGCTCGGTGCAGCATTGCTTGGTGCGGTACTGTCTTACGGGCTGGCCAATACCGCCAGCGCCCATTCCATAACGCCGGAGCAGTTACGGGGCCTTTTGAATGGCACGAGTGCCGTCATCAGCGATGCAGAAGAGATCCGACTTGCCCTGCAGCACGCGCTGCACGCGACCTTCATTGCGATGCTTCTCATCGCCCTGTTGATCGTACCAGCCTGCCTGCTTGTGCCACGTCCCCAAGTGCATCGGGAGACCCAGGAAGCATGAACTGCCGCCGGCGCGGCTTGGGGCTCCGGTTCCCATGCTATGCCGTGGGGACTGTTTTCGCCAGTGACATTACCCTGCGTAAGGCAAGCTGGTAGCCTTCCGTTCCACATCCCACGATCACACCATCCGCACGCGTGGAAATGTAAGAATGGTGCCGGAAACTTTCGCGTTTGTGGATGTTTGAAATGTGAACTTCCATGACGGTACCCTCGAAGGTGTTCAAGGCGTCCAGAATTGCGATCGAAGTATGCGTGAATGCTCCAGCATTGATTATAATACCGGCTGCCTTGCCACGCGCTTCATGAATCCAGTCAATAATTTCATATTCACGGTTGCTCTGGAGAAAACGGATTGACCCACCCAATTCGGTAGCGAGTTCCACGCATTGTGTTTCAACATCTGAAAGCGTTTCGAACCCATAAATCTCCGGTTGACGCTTTCCGAGCAAATTCAAGTTAGGTCCATTGATGATGTAGATGGTTTTCACGGAGATCTCCTTGGGCCAACAAATCGGGGCTATGCGTGAGGCATTCCTGCCGGACGCAAATACTTTCGAAGTGCGGCAATCCGGAAAATGGCATTTGCGGCTCCATAGCCTCGATAGCCCGTTCGCTGCACAATCTCAAAGAAGAACCCTTCCCCATAGGTCGGGCTGTAGAGCTGGAAATACTCGTCATTTTCATCGCGGTCATAGAGAATATTATGGCCCTTAAGCCGGTCCGTCATGTCCGGGTCGAGACCGAAACGCGCCTCCAGATCATCGTAATAATTGGGCGAGATACTAAGTGGTACGAAGCCATTTGCCTTGAGAGCTTCCGCGGTGGCAAAAATATCGTCGGTGGTGAAAGCCAGATGCTGAATGCCGGACCCCAACGTCTCCGTTATGAAATGTCCGGCCAGGGTATTTTTGTTCTCAGCTCCGTTGAGAGTGATCCGAAGAGATCCCGCATCGTTTTCCACGACCTGGCTGCGCACGATGCCAGCGGGATCGATAATGTCGACCATGGGCGTCTTGTGGGCCTGCAATATTGACGTATAGAAAAGGAGCCATGTAGGCAGTTCTTCATACCTCATTGTCTGCGCTATATGATCGAAAGTTCGAAGGCCTGCCCACTGGGTGGGATCACCTTCAACCGGGTTGAACTCGATTTCCCATATGCGATCGAGCGGTGACTTGTGATCGAGAAAATACACAATACCACCACCGATTCCACGTACGGCCGGCATCTCGATCTCGCCGGTATCAAGCGGCTGTTCGAATCGCTCGGCTCCCAGCGCTACGGCACGTTCGACAACCGCATGTGCGTCGTCGACCATCAGTCCCATGGCGTAGGCCGATGTGCCGTGGACTGCGTAAGAAGAGCTGGCAAAGCCCTTCTTCTCGGTGTTGATGACAAGGTTGATATCCCCCTGCCGAAAAACCGACACCTGTTTGGTCTTGTGTTTTGCAACTTCCTTGAAGCCGAGACATGCAATCAATGCCTGAAGCTGCGGTGCTTCGGCACTGTCGATCGTGAATTCCACAAAGGCCACGCGTTCCACTGCGCCACGTGGTGGCATCATAGGGATGGGCGATTTCTTTTCTGGTTCAGCACGTTTCACCTGGTCTTCCAGATAGACAAGGGACCGGCGGCCATCGACAGCAATTGCTCTTGGAGAACCACCGCGAAATTGATCGTTGAAAATCTCGAGCGACAGATACCCGTCATATCCAGTGGCGGCGACTGCTTTCATGAATTCGAGCACGGGTAGATCGCCCTCGCCTGGCATATTGCGGAAATGCCGGCTCCAATAAAGCAAATCCATGTCTATCAGCGGCGCATCGGCCAGCTGAACGATGAAAATCTTCTCCTTGGGGATAGAACGGATCGAATTGACATCGATTTTGCGTGACAGCGTATGGAAGCTGTCGAGGATAAGTCCGATGTTTGGGTGATCTGTCCGGCGCACGATTTCCCAAGCATCACGGTGATCGTTGATATGGCGGCCCCAGGCAAGCGCTTCATAGCCAACACGCAGCCCGCGTTTTGCTGCTCTCTCGCCCAACTCATGAAAATCGGCAGCAGCGCGATCCAGTCCACCAATTGCAACCGATGAAACATTCGAACAAACAAGCACGAGATCGGTGCCCATTTCCTGCATGACATCGAATTTGCGCTCGGCTCGATCGAATGTGCGCGACCGAAGCGGTTCAGGCATGCCTTCGAAATCGCGAAATGGCTGAAAGAGGGTGATTTCCAACCCGTGTTCTCGGATCATCTGGCCAACCTGGGCCGGACTTTCATCGAATGCCAGGAAATCGTTTTCGAAAATTTCCACTCCGTCGAATCCGGCGGTCGCGATCGCCTCAAGCTTTTGTTTCAAGTCTCCGCTGAGTGACACTGTTGCAATGGATGTCTTCATCACGAACCTCCTTATCTGTGTGCCCGGACCCCGATTTTACGTTCGGGCGAAAAACCTTGGCTGGTAGCACCTGATGCAATCTTGCGCTGTGCCGAATGGCGCCCGCTCAACGCGCCGAACACGATGGCCGGGCCGATGGTGATCCCAGGTCCGGGATAGGCGCCACCCATGATCGACTGCAGGTCGTTGCCACAGGCATAGAGGCCTTCGATGACCGACCCGTCTCGGCGCAGAAGACGCCCATACTCATCCCCCACCAAACCGGTTGCCGAGCCGATGTCGCCCGGCCAAAGCCGGATGGCGTAGAAGGGAGGCGTATCCAGCGAACCAAGGCTCGGATTCGGGCCATGCGCCGGATCGCCATTGGCTCTTTCATAGACCGTCGTGCCGCGCGCGAAATCGATGTCGACACCCGTTTTCCCATAGGAACTCATACGCGCCAGGCTGTCTTTGAGACCTTCGGCATCGATGCCCAGCTTACCGGCCAGTTCCTCCGGCGTTTTTCCTTCGGTGAGATATCCGTCCGCCAGGAAAGGCCGTTTATCTGCGCCGCCCGGCCGGATCATCCCCAATCCATATGTCTTCAGCGCACGCGCATCCGCAACCAGATAGACCGGCATGTGGCTGTCGTCCCTGTTGACGGCATACATCGCCGAGACAAAGCGGTGATAGCTCGTGCTTTCATTGACGAACCGGCGGCCGTCACGCCCGACCGAAATGATGCCGGGCTTTGCGCGATCGAAGACGAAATGCGGGAAGACAGCCATTGAACCATCCTTGCGGCGGCGGCGCGAAACTGGAGCCCAGAAGCACGGCTGCGACGCGGTCTCGCCATGAAAAGCTCCGGCCGCGAAGGCCAGATCATGCAAGGCACCGTTACTGCCAGGAGCGGATGGGGAGAATTCCGGCACTGGATGCGGTAGCTTTTCCATCCTCAGCCGCTTGTGCTGGGCAAAGCCGCCGGATGCCAGAATGACGCCGCCCGTCACGTCAATCTGCCGCTCGATGCCCTTCTGGCGCAGCCTCACACTGGTCACACCCGTGCCACTCAACACAAGCGAAGTCGTTTCGGTTTCCGTCAGGATGGTCACGTCGAGTTTCAGGGCCGCCATCAACATTCGCCCGATCAACGCATTGCCCATGACGAGCCTGGTGCCGCGACCGTGGCGCATCTTTCCGAGGTAATAGCGGGCAATCAGCTTCGCCGAATAGGCGGCCGACGTTACGGATTTCCCAAGCTTCATCAGATGGGAGATGTCGTCACGATCAACCATCATGCCGCCAAGCACAGTGAATTCCGGTATCGGCGGGCGGATCAGCTTCAGGTCGTCGCCAAGCGATGCCGCCTCGAATGGCAATGGCTCCAGCGCCCGTCCGAAACTCGAAGCGCCTTCCAACTCGTACATGTAGTCCGGGTGAAAGGGGCGAGCACGAAACTTTACGTCCGTCTTGTCTTCGAGAGTATCAATAACGCCAGGTCCGGCGGCAAGAAATGCATTGCGAAGCGCGGCCGAACTTTGACTGCCGACGGCACGGTCCAGAAACCGCGACGCTTTTTCATAACTGTCGTCTGCTCCGAGCGAAAGCGAATGGCGTGTCAGAGGTATCCATGTCGTTCCCGCGGAAAAGGCAGACGTGCCTCCAAGATGCGCGCACCTTTCGACCAGGAGCACCCGCGCGCCTTCAAGCGCCGCGAAAATCGCTGCCGACAACCCACCTGCGCCCGCACCGAGGACAGCCACGTCATAGGTCCGACTGGATTCGCTCAATGTCCGGTGCATGCCATTGCCTCCCGCGTTCTCAGGCGGCGGATACTCAGTGATGGGCCAGAATTTCACCTAGAAACGCCCGTGTGCGCTGATGCTTGGGAGCGCGGAAGAAGTTCTCGGGATCGTTCTCTTCGACAATCTCCCCGTCGGCCATGAAGATCACACGATCGGCGACCTGTCGCGCAAAGCCCATTTCATGGGTCACGCAGATCATCGTCATTCCGTCGCGGGCGAGCGATACCATGGTGTCGAGAACTTCCTTGACCATTTCCGGATCAAGCGCCGAGGTCGGCTCATCGAAAAGCATGGCCTTTGGCTCCATGCAGAGTGCCCGGGCGATCGCCACGCGCTGCTGCTGGCCGCCGGAAAGCTGCGCCGGGTATTTGGCGGCCTGATCGCCGATGCGAACCCGCTCGAGATATTTGCGGGCCGTGGCTTCAGCTTCGGCACGGGACAACTTGCGCACACGCATCGGGGCGAGAATGCAGTTTTCCAAAACCGTCTTGTGCGGAAACAGGTTGAATTGCTGAAACACCATACCGACCACGCGACGCACGGCGTCGATGGCTTTTTGATCGTTATGCAGGCTGTGCCCTGCCACGACGATCTCACCCCCGTGACTGACTTCCAGCGCATTGATGCAGCGGATCAACGTCGACTTTCCTGACCCGGATGGCCCGCAAAGCACGATCTTTTCACCCTTTGCAACCGTCAGATTGATGTTCTTGAGCGCATGAAAAGTGCCGTAGTATTTTTCCACGTCGCGCATCATAACCATGGGCTGGGCGTCGTTCTGTTGGCGGGACGTGATGGTCTCGTTCGGATGTGTCACGGTTCTTTTCCTTTCTACCTGGAGGCGCCGGCTGACATGCGCCGCTCGATGTTTCTACCCCACAACGAGAGGGGCCAGCACATCGCGAAATACATCGCACCCACAACTCCAAAGACGAGAAGCGGCCTGTAAATCTGATTGGAGACAATCGATCCGGCACGGGTCAACTCGATGAAGCCGACAATCGCCGCAAGCGAAGTCCCCTTCAGGAGTTGCACCAGGAATCCGACCGTCGCCGGGAGAGAGAGTTTGAACGCCTGCGGCATGATCACGTCGATCATGAGGCTGCGGGTATGAAGGCCGAGTGCCATGGCTGCCTCCGTCTGGCCCCTTGGAACGGCCTGTATCGCGCCGCGCCAGATATCACCGAGGAAGGCCGAGGCATGGGCGGTAAGCGCGATACCGACGGCGGCCCAGGCCGGGAGGTTGAAGCCGAGCAAGGGCAGACCGAAATAGGCGACGAACAGCTGCATCAGCAGCGGCGTGCCCTGAAAAAGTCCGATCCAGCCGATCGCGATCAGGCGGATCCACGTCACCGACGACACACGCATAAGTGCTACAATGACGCCGAATGCGATCCCGCCAACAAATCCCATGGCTGTCAGGACGAGCGTCCAGGCGAGGCCTTGTAACAGGTAGGCAAACTCTTGCGGTCCCATTTCGTGTCCTCCTTAACGTTGCGGGTAATTGAAGGCGCGGCGGCCTATTTCAGCCAGTAGCCACATCGTAGCCAGCGAGATCACCAGATAGATTCCGGTCAGCGTGAAATAGGTTTCAAAACTGCGGAAGGTCTCCGCCTCGATACGCTGTCCGACGGACGTCAGCTCATAGGCGGAGATCGAAGTGCAAATCGAGGTTGTCAACGTCAGAAGGATGAACTGGCTGGACAGCGACGGATAGATCGCGCGAATTGCGGGCTTCAGAACGATGAAGCGGAAGACTTCATGTTTGTGCAGGCCGAGTGCAAGTCCAGCTTCCGTTTGTCCCGTGGGAATGCTTTCGACGCCGCCACGAATGATTTCTATGGCGTAGGCACCGCCGTTCAAGCCGAGGGCGAGAATGGCGGTGATGGTAGGGTTGAGCCTGACGCCAGCGAGAGGCAGGGCGAAGAAGATGAAGTAAATCTGGACCAGGAACGGGGTATTGCGAATGACCTCGACAAACGCCGTGACCAGAAAGGACGGCACACGCATCTGGGCTCTGAGGATCGCAACGCCCAGCACACCGATGACTGTAGCAATGGACATGCCGGCAATGGCGAGGAACAGGGTTCCTAACGCCCCGAACGCCAAACTTTGCCACGCATCGGTGACCACGCTGAAATCAAGTGTCATTCTCTACCTCCCTGCGTTGCGCGCCTCAGTCCCAATCGGGTTCCCAATCGAAGCGGGTATAGCGTTCACCACGAGCAAGGCCGTGGATGGCGGCCATATCCTCCGGCGATAGTTCGAAATCGAAAATGTCCCGATTCGCGATAATGTTCTCAAGCTTGGAAGAGCGCGGAATCGCCCCGACATTTTTCTGCTGGATATGCCAGCGCAGCGTGATCTGGCTCGCCGACTTGCCGTATCTACGGCCAAGATCATTGAGGAGATCCGACGCAAAGACTTTGCCCCGGGCTATTGGCTGATAGGCATTCAGCAGCATGTCGGCCCGGCGCATGCGTGCGAGCAGTTTCTCCTGCGACAGAAACGGATGATACTCGACCTGATTGCAGAACAGCTCTGCCTTGTGCACGTCAAGTGCTTCGTCCAAAAGCGCGACGGTAAAATTGCTGACACCGATCAGCCGGGTCTTTCCTTTTGCCTTCGCGTCGGCAAATGCGGCAAGTGTCTCGCCAAGCGGAATGTCCTTGGCGGGCCAGTGAATCAGAAGCAGATCGACCTGGCCGAAGCCGAGCCTGTCGAGGCTTTCATCGACACGACGCGCAACGGTTTCCGGCGCCAGGTCGTCGAACCAGATCTTGGTCGTGACGAAGAGTTCCTTTCTTGGCACGCCACTGGCCCGCACGGCGCGGCCGACTTCTACCTCGTTGCCGTAGCGGATCGCTGTATCGATCTGGCGATAGCCGAGTTCGATCGCTGTGCGGATCGCGGCCTCACCTTCCGGGCCCTTCAGCTCGAATGTGCCGAAGCCGAGCACCGGTACCGCTTCGCCTTGAATTGTTTTGGTCGTCAGATCGCTCATCGGGCACTCTCGGCAAATACGGGTTTCAAGTCATTCCGCGAGGCCTGCTTCGCCCGTTCCGCCCAAACGCCGGCGACAATCCGGCCGACTGGTGACAGCTTCCTCGTCATGCCGCAGCCCTGCCCTCAGCCAGCATTTCCGACAGTGTCACCGTTCGGTCCTCGCGTGCCGCCACATCGACCGCGAGTGTCGCGGCAAGCGTCGACATGCCATCGCGGGCGGTGATAAGCGGTTGCGCCTCGCCGCGAATGACAGCGACGAAATGGTCGAGCTGGTTCATATAGGTCAGCGATCCATCGCCCGGGCGATGTTCGCGAACCAGCGGATGCTGCCAGTGATCGTTCTCGTTGGCATGACGCCAGAGATACATGTCAGAGACCGAAAGAGCTGCCTTGCGTCCTGCCAGGAACAGGCAAGGGCCGGGCTGCGTCGGATGATATAGCGCCTGGCCCGATGTATATTCCCAGGCCCAGGGGCTGACCGCACCGTCCGAAATCAGGAATGTGCCAAGGACGCCGTTGACGAAGTGGATCGAGATACTGGCGGTATCCTCAACCTCGAAGCCGCGCCGCGCGGACGAGGTGAAAGCGCGGATGCTTTCGATCTCGCCGACGAGATACCGCAGAACATCGATGTCGTGAATCAGGTTGATGAGAAGCACTCCGCCACCAATCTTCCTTCGCCATTCCGTGTTGAAATAATCGTCGGGCTTGTCGAACAGCGTCATGCCGTTGACGGCAACGAGCGGTCCGAGTTCACCCGCGTCGATCGCGCGTTTCGCGGCGCGGATGTCGGGGCTGTGGCGACGCTGATGGCCAACCAGAACCGGGACGCCTGACCGTTCGGAAGCCTCGACGATGCGGGCAGCGGCCGCAAGGCTTTCCGCAATCGGCTTCTCGATCAAGCTGGGCACTCCGCGCTCGATGCAAGCCAGTGCCGCCGGCGCATGGAGGTGGTTCGGCAGCGCTATGATCGCGCCGTCAGGTTTGGCTTCGTCCAGCATAGTGTTGTAGTCGACCCAGTGGGGAACGGACAGGCGAGCGGCCAGCTGCGCCGCTTCCGGCGACGGATCGCAGATCGCTGCAATCTGCGCGGTCGAATTCGATACCAGCAGTTCGGCATGCTCGCGGCCGATGAGGCCGGCACCCATCAGGGCAATGCGTGTCATGTTGTCATCTCCGCTATGGCGCGCAAAGCGAGCCGGTAACCGTAGGCACCGAAGCCGGCCATCACAGCCGTCGCAGTCGTCGATACGAGCGACTTGTGATAGATCGTTTCGCGCTGATGTATGTTAGAAATATGCAGCTCGATCTTTGGACCGGTGAAGGTCTTCAATGCATCGAGGATAGCAATCGACGAAAAGCTAAAACCGGCAGGGTTGATGATGATCCCGGCGGCCTCATGACGGGCCGAATGGATCGACTCGATGATTTCGCCTTCAAAGTTCGACTGGCGAAAGTCGATGGTCAGTCCGAGTTCGGCCGCATCCGCCATGCACCAGCTGCGGATATCGTCCAGCGTGGTATGGCCATATATATCGGGCTCGCGCTCACCGAGAAGGTTGAGATTCGGCCCATTCAGAATGAAAATATTACGCATATCAAAGTTCCCTGCGGCTGATCGGGAGCGCGGCTGCGTAGAGCGACCGCGCACCCATTTGCGTCCTGGCTTCAATGAAAATCGTTGCAGCCGTTATTGCACGCTGAACGGAACACCCTCGAGCTTTTCAGGGAAGTTCGGCAAAGCCTCACCGAGCCACTTCTCATTGATCGCCTTCAGGCGGCCGTCAGCGCGGATCTTGTCGATGAACTGGTTGAGCCAGTCATTGATTTCCTTGTCGCCGAGCTTTGTCGTGACGCCCATCCACTGCTCGTTAAAAACGACCTTCTGCTCGAAATCATTGCCGGGAGCAGCTTTGTCCAGGTTGATCTTGTAGGTGGTGTTGCCGCCGATGGCATCGACCTGACCGGATACAAGCGCCTGCATATTGGAGCTATCATCGTCAAACCGGCGGATGTTCGGAACGTCACCGAGCGCCGCTGTAATCGCCTTGTCCTGCGCTGCGCCGCGCGGCACGCCTATACGAAGGTCCTTGGCGTCCTCGATGGTCGTGATCTTGTTCTTTGCACTGGACAAAAGAATGATCTTCAACCCGGCATAGGGCTTTGTGAACTGTACCGCCTTGGCGCGATCGGGATACATGCCCATGACGGCCATCTGCAGGTCGACCTTGCCGGTCAGAAGGTTTGGAATACGGGCAGCAACGGCGTTCGGTACGAATTCGACCTTTACGCCCATTTCTTCCCCGATGAGATTTGCCACGTCGACATCGTAGCCGATGTTTTTGCCGCCGGCATCGATGGAGCCCCAGGGCGCCTGTTCACCCATGACGCCGACGCGGATGACACCGGCTTCCTTGATCTTCTCCAGCGCCTGCGCATGGGCGTTGGATGCGGCGAGCGCCATGGTGACCCCTGCCACCATCGCAAGTGCTGTGGTCCGAAATGAAAAATTACCCAACATGAAAAGTCCTCCTCTTGTTGCCGTTGGTCAAATTTTTTGGAGCGGCAAAACTCCTCTTTAGCCATTTGGCGTCGCCAAAGGTGTCTTTCGAAGCGTCGACCCGCTCGATCTCTATATTTCTATTTCGGCCCTCGGGTTCACCTATGTGTCCAGCCGCCTCAAGACGATGACCGAAATGATACTGCGATTTCTTGCTCCGGATGGGCATCAGGACCTCGCTGCCATCGACCGGTAATGGGAAACAGTATGCGAAATGCCTTCGCGGAGCGGCGTAAAAGGCATCGCTCCAAGCAGCGTGCGATTGTCGGTCGGAGCGATGTTTGACGCCATCGGAACGGCCGGTCCGGCGAAATCGATCCTTGCTTCTGGAACCTCCGCCACGATCGCGGCGATTACATCCGACACATCTTCCGTAGCTCCGCCCAGTGAAACCGCGTGGGCGCCTTCAAATGACCGGGTTGCCGCTGCGGCAAAGGCGGCCGCCACGTCTGCGACAAAAACCAGATCCTGCGGACCCGAATAGCCGATCGTATAGGCATTGCCCGCAACTGCTTCGCGGCAGGCGATTGTCGGGCCGGCTGTAAGCCCAACCTCACGGCCGGGGCCATAAACGACTGTAGGGCGTAGACCGATGCTAGCAATGCCGGCATCATGCCAATAGGCGCGCGCGCTGCCTTCACAGGCGAGCTTGAAAGCTCCATATTGCGTAACTGGATAAGGCGCGGCGCCGTCATCGGGACCGAACACCGCCGCGCTGCTGGCATACGCAACACGCCGGATTCCATTGGTCTTCGCTGCTTCGAAGACGTTCAGCGTCCCGATCAGATTGACCTTGGCGCCAAGAACGGGATCGTTCTTGCAAGCCGGGGTAAGCAGTGCCGCCAGATGAATGATGGACGAACAATCACGCGCCGCCTCGTTCAGGGCATCTCCGTCGGTGATGTCGCCCTGGAACCACTCGACGCGATCCGCCTGCTCGCCGGCGATCTCCCGCAGGATCCGGCGGTCGACCGCGCGGTCGAAGATGCGGACCGCATGACCCTGCGCGGTCAGCGCTTTAAGGATCCAGCCGCTCAGGAAACCCGCACCGCCGGTGACCAATATCCGCGTCATGAGCGAGCCCTCATGTCTTCAGCCGTGAGGGAAAATGCGGTTTCATAGATATTGCTGACAGGGCCGGCCAAAACCCCGCTGGCCAGCGCCAGCCGCTCGGCCTCGGGCAAGGCGGAGTGCAAACCTGGGCTGGACGAGCCCTCGATCAGGATCACGACATCGAATCCCGACTCGCGCATTTCCTCGCGCAACTCGGTTTCGCGTGTGCGCACGCTGGAAACCTCGTTGCGGGAAACACCGATGTGAACGCTGGAAATACCTCGCACGGCGAGAATGGCTTCTGCCAGCAACTGCGCCTTTTCCCTCAACTGCTTTTCGGCATCATCGCCTGCGAGGTCGAAGCGGATCGTCGTCATGCTGCCACCATCGCCATTGCCCGCTGTCGCGATCGTCTCGCAGGCAACGCGCAGGAAATTCTGGAAGCTTGGCGCGACTGCGGTCGTCCAGGGCGTCGGGTTGTTGAGGCGCTCGATATAGTCGGGTGATCGGAAGGTTTCGAGGCTTTCGCCAGCATAGATCGTACCGAAGGCGTAGCGGGACGCATTGGGCGCGTGCAAGCGCTTGCCCGTGGTGAAACCAGGAATGGACAAGCGTTCCGGCATATGTTCGCGCGTATGCCATTCAATGTAGTCCATGACAGCGCCCTCGGCGATGTCATGCCACATCACGAGAAAGGCAGAGCCCTTCAGTCCCATTCTTTTTCTCCTCCCATTCGCCTTGTCCGTTGCTGCTCCCGCTTGACAAGCAAGCCGTTTCCGACCCATGTAGGCTACTAGAATGTTAGTATGTTGCAAATGTCAAGCGCCACTTTTTGGCAAACGGACGTGCAGGGACAAGATTGGGAGACCAAATGACGGAAAAAGAAACACCACGCGTTGCAATCGTAACGGGAGGAGCAGGCGGTCTCGGATTTCCGATCGCAGCACGTCTGGCAGCCAAGGGCCACAAGGTCGCCCTCTGGGATATCAATCGCGAGAGCGTCGAGGAAGCGGCGGCGAAACTGCCGGGCGCGAAAGGTTACGTCGTCGACGTGACGGACGCAGCGGCCGTCGATGCGGCAATGAAAGAAGTCGTGGCCGACATGGGGCCGCTTGGCATTCTCGTCACTGGTGCAGGCCATAACGGCCCAGTCGAAAGCTTCGCGAAATACCCATTGGACGGCTGGCGGTTTGTCATGTCACTCAACCTCGACGCGGTTTTTATCTGCTGTCAGGCAGCGGTCCGCGAAATGTTGAAGACCGGCTATGGCCGAATCGTCAACATTGCCTCGATTGCCGGCAAGGAGGGCAATCCCAATGCGGTAGCCTATTCCGCATCCAAGGGAGGCGTCATCGCCCTGACCAAATCGGTCGGCAAGGAGCTCGCAACTACCGAGATCCGGGTGAACTGCGTCACGCCTGCGGCAATCGAAACCGAAATGATGAACCAGCTAACGCCGGAGTTCCGGGCCTATGTGACCGCGAAAATTCCAGTCGGCCGGCTGGGCCAGGCCGATGAGGTTGCAGCGCTCGTCTCGTGGCTGGCTTCGGAAGAATGCTCGTTCTCGACGGGGGCAGTCTTCGACGTCTCCGGCGGCCGCGCAACTTACTGAGGCCTGACATGTACAAGCAATATCCACTTTCACTCGCCTTCCTGACCGTACAGGCCTGCCCGCCACTCGAGCACGTGAAGGCAGCCGCCCAGTCCGGCTACGATATGGCCGGGCTGCGCTTGATCGCTCCGCATGGCCTGGAACTCGCCCATCCTATCGTCGGAAACACGCCCCTGATCCGGGAAATCAAAACAACGGCCGTCGATCTCGGGATATCCTTCTACGACGGCGAAGTGTTCACGCTGCTTCCAGAGACCGATGTCGAAAGCTGGTTGCCAGTGATCGAGGCGGCGGCTGAATTCGGCATGCCGGTGATGCAGATCACCTGCGAAGACCATGACCTTTCCCGGGCGGGCGACAGGCTTGGCCGGATTGCCGACGCCGCAGCACAGCACGGCATGAAGATGGCCATCGAATTCATGCGTTGGCGCTCCACTGCAACGATCCAGGATGCTGGCCGCCTTGTGGCAGCATCGGGACGCGACAATGTGGGGATTCTCCTCGATGCCTTGCATCTGTCGCGGTCCGGTGGAAGTCCTGCCGATGTTGCAGCTTTGCCAGCGGGTCTGGTTCTGTACCTTCAGCTCTGCGATGCTCCTGCGAGGCAGCCGCTGGACAATGCCGCCTGTATTGCGGAAGCAAGAACCGAGCGAATGTTTCCAGGCGACGGCGGACTGTGGCTGAACGAGCTGATGTCCGTCCTGCCGCGCGACATTACCATCAGTGTCGAGACGCCCCACAAGGGCGATTCGACATTGAGTTTCGCCGAGCGGGCCGAAAAGGGAATGGCGGCTACACGCCGTTTTCTTGACGCGCTCGAGAGCTGATGGCAACGGAGTTATTGAAGACTATTGCTTTCGTCGCAGCCTGCGTCATAGAGGACTAGCATTGCCCTGCACGATGGATGGGTACCGGCGACCATTAGGAGGACCATAGGAATGGATCAAAGGCCACGATCCTCGCTGGGCGTTCGGGTAACCGAGAGATTGCGGCGGGCTATCCTCGATGGTGAAATCGAACTGGGCGACGCTTTGTCGGAAGACAAGCTGGCTACGACACTCGGCGTCAGCAGGAGCCCGGTCAAGGAGGCCTTTGCGACGCTCGAACAGGAGGGGTTGCTCGACGTTCGCCCGCAAAGAGGCAGCTTCGTCTTCCTGCCGACGCACGAGGACACGGTGAACCTCTGCGAATTCCGCAAGATGATTGAAATCGAGGCGCTGCGCCTTGCAATGCAGAGCCGGCGCGACGAAACCCTGGCGGCCATGCGTACCGCAGCGGACGACATGAATGCCGCCTGTGAAGCCGGCGACAACCTGAACAGCGCGCGCGCCGACGGGCGCTTCCACGACGCTTCGCTCGAGCATTGCGGAAATCCCTACCTCATCAATGCCTACCGGCTCGTATCGAGCAAAGTAGCCGCACTACGCTCACACCGCTCGACGCTCCCAACGCGCAAACAGGCGAGTGGCGAACATCTTGCCATCGTCGCAATGCTGGAGGCCGGAGATATGGTAAAGGCACTCGAATTGCTCAGCACGCATATTCTGATGATGTCGAAGCGATACGGCATAGGGACAGAGCCTGCGCGAAGCTCGGGAAGCCGGGCTGCCCGTAGCCCGACACTGGACCATATCGGGCCGCTTCTCGACTGAGCGGCCACTACGTTTCATCGACCGCCGCAGCGGTTCCAGCCACGCCCCGCATCGCCGAAGGCTTCGCAACCATCCGCCGTTACCGCAACCGTGTCCTCCAGCTTTATGAAACCGAGCCGTGGGTGCTGCCAGGTCGTTTCGATCGACAACACCATTCCCGTCTCGAGTGCCAGACCACGATGCGTCGCTGGATACGGGATCGGCCCGTCATCGAGAAGCCGCGGTGCCTCATGGGAAACCAGCCCCATCCCATGTGCAACGAAACTCATCCTTCCGTCCCGCTTTACTGACAGGAGCGGCGCGGTTGCCGCGAAGGTATCCTGGCCGATGGCCCCACTGCGTATCGGCCGTCTGGCTGCTTGCTGTATTTCTTCGATGACTGCCAGCGCATCTTCTAGTTCCGGCGAAGGCCGGCCGAGGATGCCCATGCGGCAAAGATCGCCAATGTAGCCGCGATAGTTTCCGCCCGAATCGAGCGATATGATATCGCCTTCCTGCAAGCGTTGATCCGAGGGGGCACGATTCAGGCTCGTCCCGGCGGTGATCAGGCAATATTCGAACACCAGGTCGCGTTGCACCTCCTCCCTGCGCAGAATCTCGACGATGTTCTGTTTGGTCTGGCCCGGCTCTATAAGGGAAAAAGTCGCCACGATGGCGTCGACCACGCGCTCCGATGCCTGCCTGAGATCATCGAGTTCCGCCGAGGTCTTCACCGCCCGCAGCGATTCCAGAGTTTCGACGCAATCCGAAATGGCAGCATGCGGCAAACCCGAGCGAAGGACCTGAAATGCGTCAGCCGGCAGGAAACCAAGTTCCACGCCGATAGTCGAAACCGGAATTCCGGAAGCCTCTATACGTTCGAGGCAATATTGCATCGAATCGATCGATCCCCGTGCCTTCAGGTCAAGGGTTCCCGGCCAGAAACGACCGAGATCACGCTCGTAACCTTCGTTGGGATTGCCGATATAGGCGGCAAGATCGGGACGACCTTTGGGATAGATCAGGATTGGTAGATAGCGGCTGAGGCCGGTCGCATCCATGTAGTCGAACATGAAAAAGCGATAGCCACCGAGCAGATACTGGACATTGTGCTTCGACGAAACCAGGAGCAGGTCGAGCCCTCGCTCCTGCATCAACCGATCAAGCAACGCCGTGTCGAAAGGCGGCATCGCCGCCGCCCGTGAAGCAGTCATCATTCCCTCCATTCTTCCCGCCTGGGCGACCCGCAATATGGCGGCTTCAACCTGCAGCGCGTGTGGGCCGGGTCGTTCGTGCAGCGTCAAATTCGTCCATGTATGCCCGGCAGGTTTCCAGCGTCTGCCTGCTCCACTCCGATGGTCCCATGGCCGCAAGCCTGGAATGACTCGGCACCTCGACACTGACGATCAGATTGTCGGGCAGCGCGCCTATGATGCCAGCAACATCGACGCCGCCCTCGCCCGGCAAAAGCCGCTCCTGCCTTGCGGTGAACAGCAGTTCTTCCCGGCTCGCGGGAATCCCGGGTGGCGCATCACAAATCTGGAAATAGCTCATGCGGGCAGGATCGATTGCGCGGATGTCGGCGAGTGTTGTCTTGGACCGCGCCACATGGATGAGGTCGATCAATATCTCGCCGTTTGCGCGCGCGGCCTCTGTGACGATGCGGCTCGCCGTGGCCGCATTGTTTAGCGTCGTCCAGGGTGTGAATTCGAGATTGACGGTCAAGCCGAATGGCGCCGCTGCGTCGCAAAGCAAGCCGTAAGTTTCGGTCATCCGTGCTTCATCAGGATCGTCGCCAGCCACAACGATTGTGCGGGTACCGACCCTTGCCGATGCTTCCAGCATGGGAAGCCAAAGCTCGACCCCCGACACTCCATCAATGCGGGCAATCTCGACATCGAGGACCTTGACGCCGGTATCGTCGATGCGCAGCAGCGTTTCGCGAAGCATGGCAGGATCGTTCATCAACGGAAAGGCTTGACCGCCCGGCAGAGTAGGCATCATGCGGATGCCGGCCAGATCGTATCCTGCCTTGGCAGCGAATTCGATCATCTTTGGCGGGCTGGTCTCGAGCGTCATGTACGAAAGCGAATACAGCCTGCCCATGCATTTAATCCCTTGATTGCCGTCTACGAACGGTTCCAGCGGTTGAACATGCTGCCCTCACGCCACCGCATCTCGCGATACTGTTGACATACAGTACCTCATTTGACAAGCAATCCATGCAACAGGTTTGGAGGACAATTCAATGAAGGCGCTGGTGTTTCCGGGAAAGGGAAGCATGGACTATCGCCCCGGCATCGACCTTGGAGAGGTCGATGTGGCGAAACCCATACTGACCAATTGACGGTCTGGCTTCACGATTCTTTCCGAATCCAAGGCGTCGTGCCGCCACTGGACGCCCGCGGTATTTAGGGTACAACAAAACCATGAGCGAACAGGAACACGCAGGCATCAAGGCCAACAAGAACATCAATCCGATGAAGAAGAGCCCTATCAGCCGGCAGCAGTCGCTTGCAGCTATCGTCGCCGATCGGCTCAAAGCATCAATTCTCAATCGCGAACTGTCTCTCGGTGAGGCCCTTTCGGAGGAAAAGATTGCCGCCGCCATGGATGTCAGCCGGACGCCTGTACGCGAAGCGTTGACGATTCTGCAATTGCAAGGACTGATTGTCATCCTGGCCCGCCGCGGCAGCTTCGTCTTCAAGCCGAACCGCGATGAACTTCATTCACTCGTGGAATATCGCCTCCATCTCGAGATGTTGGCGGCCGGCCTGGCCGTTGAACGGGCACCCAAGGCGCTGTACGGCGCAATGATGGATGCGATCGCCGTGATGGGGAAAGCCCGCGCAGCCGACGATGCGTTGGCCTATGCTGAAGCCGATACCCGCTTCCACGACGCCATATTCGAACACTGCGGCAACCCCCTGTTCGCCGAAGCTTTCGAAATCGCCGCTGGTCGCATCGCGGCACTTCGCGCCCATCTCTCCGAGCAGCTTGGACTGCATCGGCAGAAAACCTTCGAAGAGCATCAGCAGATGGCGGCGGCGGTCAAACGGCAGGATATCTCGACTTTACGCGAGCTGCTTCAAGCACATATCCTGGCGATGGAGCCTAATTACGCCAGCGCACTGGCAATCCTTTAGCCGCAGCGCGGACCGACCCCGGACGTGTGGTCGGCCAGAAATGGCCTCCACAATCGCCCGGAACCGCTTCCGAAAGGTCTCAGGCGGGCGATGTAACCTTCACGTCAGCCACAGTCGCTTCGATATGATCGATGAGATTGTCCGGCAGTTTCAGACGCCCGGCAAGCAGGTCGAGATAGCCTCGCTCGGCCCGCGTTTGCGGATCGATAGCCAGACGCGAAGCGGTATAGAGTTCGACCTTCTGCGCGTCGGTAACCGCAGCCGCGACCAGTCCGTCCACATCGACAGGCGAGGACAGCTCGTTTTTGAGAAACTCCTGCGTATCGCTGTTGATGCCGGAGAGTGACAGTTTTTCGATGATGCGCGCCTTTTCGGTCTCGTCCACCATGCCATCGGCACGGGCAGCTGCGATCATGGCGCGCACCAGCACCAGTGCAAACTCATGTTCACCCTGCGGCGCGGTTTCGGGACGGAAGCTGGAATCGTCCGGCGGCGGAGCAAGTTCGCCAGTGGAAGCTTGTGTTGCTTCAGCGGGAGCCTTGCCCGACTGGTAGTTCTGATAAGCCTTGTAGGCGAGCCCGGCGACGGCGGCGAGACCGCCAAGTTTCAGGGCACTGCCAGCCACCTCACGGCCAGTGCCGGTGCCGAGAAGAATCGCAGCGAGCGCGCCAGTAGCGAGCGGATTGTCCTTGGCAAGTTGCGTCGCCTTGCCGGCCGTGTCGCGAACCGATGTTCCAACTCCGGGAACATTGCTTCCCAGGAAATCATCGAGAATCTTCTTCGGATCAAGCATGCGTCTCTCCTCATGGCTGCATGAATTGGCTCCGCTTAGTTAGGACCCGGTTCATGGCATTGCAATGACAGCGGGGCGATTGTAGCAAATTTGGAGGCAATCGCGGCTTGAGAATTCAGCCTGACGAGGCAGCTGGTGTGGGTTTCGAGAACCGGAGCGCAGCGTACATAAAGTACGTGAGCACCGGAAGCGCAGAAAGCCGCATCAGATGTCCGTCAGGGTGGATTCTTTAGGAACCGATGTGGCTCTTCTCGCCCCGCTCCCTGGCCAGCCTCACCTGCTTCTGCCGCTCGGCAAAACGGGCACGATCTTCGTCCGTGCGCTCGTGGCAGCAATTCGGACAAGAGACACCCTCCTGAAACAACGGCGAGAGTTTGTCCTCCGGCGCAATCGGATTGCGACAGGCGTGGCAAAGTTCCGCCTCACCCTCGATGAGACCGTGCCCGACAGATACCCGCTCGTCGAAGACGAAGCATTCGCCTTCCCAACGGCTTTCCTCCGCTGGTACGTCCTCGAGATATTTGAGAATCCCGCCCTTCAGATGAAACACGTCATCGAAGCCGAGGCCTTTGACATAGGCCGTCGCCTTCTCGCAACGAATACCGCCAGTGCAGAACATGGCGATCTTCTTGCCTTCCAGTTCCTCGCGGTGGCTTTCCACCCACTGCGGAAACTCGCGAAACGTCTTGGTCTGCGGATCGACGGCGCCTTGAAACGTCCCGATAGCCGTCTCGTAATCGTTACGCGTGTCGATGACGATCGTGCCCGGATCGGAGATCAGCGCGTTCCAGTCGGTCGCGGGCACATAGGTCCCAACGCTTTGCAGCGGGTCGATATCATCGACACCCATGGTGACGATTTCCTTTTTCAGCCGCACCTTCATGCGTTTGAAAGGCATCTCGCTCGCGTATGAATACTTCAGCTCCATCCCGGCAATGGCCGGCTCGGCCTCAAGGAAATCAATGAGCTTCTTGATCGCCGCAGGCGTTCCGGCGACAGTCCCGTTGATACCCTCCGCGGCCAAAAGCAGTGTACCCTTGATCCCCTTCCCGCAGCAAAGCTTCGCCAGCGGCTCCTGCAGCGACTGGTAGTGATCCAGCCGGGCAAAGCGATAGAGTGCTGCCACCGTAAAGGGCATATTTGAGGTATGGTCTGTCATGATCGCATCCAACTACTGCGCTAAAGCGTCAAATTCAAGGGTTTTGCGAGGAGACAGTAAGTGGCACCTCCATTATGCCCGATCCAGGAAATCCAAGGTAGACAAACCGGATGCACACTACTAAATCGATTGAAGTTCCAGTCAGCGGAGAATTGAGATGACACAGAAGACCGATTTGCTCTTACCCGTCCTCAAGGGCCAGCCGGTTATTCCGGTCATTCTCATCCAGAATCTCGCCGATGCCGTTCCGTTGGCGCGGGCGCTTGCCAAGGGCGGCTTGCCGGCAATCGAGATCACGCTGCGCACTGCTGCCGCACTCGACGCCATCCGTGCCGTCGCCAATGAGGTGCCGGAGGCCATCGTCGGCGCCGGAACCATTCTCAATGCCCGTCAGTATGTCGAGGCCGTCAACGCAGGTTCCCGTTTCATCGTCAGCCCCGGAGCGACACCGCAGCTCATCGAAGCCGCGCGCGACAGCAAGGTACCGCTGCTTCCGGGCGCCATCACGCCAGGCGAGATCATGTCCTTGCGCGAAGAAGGCTACACGATGCTGAAGTTTTTCCCCGCCGAACAGGCTGGCGGCGCGGCCTTTCTGAAATCCTTGTCGTCGCCACTGGCCGGCACGCTGTTCTGCCCAACCGGCGGCGTCAGCATCGCCAACGCCAAAACTTATCTCAACCTGCCGAATGTCGTCTGCGTGGGTGGATCGTGGGTTGCCCCGGAAGAATTGGTAAAGGCCGGAAAGTGGGACGAGATCACCAAGCTCGCAGCCGAGGCAGTCAAGCTCGCAGGCTGACCCTGGTTATGAGAGTGCCGGTATGAGGCGCGTTTGCAGCGCTGCCTCGATTTCGAGGTAGACTGCCTCTTCAGAAAAAATGACATCGCTGTTATCGAAGCGAATTACGTGGAAGCCCTGACCGCGCAAAAATGTATCACGGTCCTGATCGTGCCGGATACCACTGGCGGTTGCATGCGTATCGCCGTCCACCTCAATGATGATGCGTGCGGATAACCAGGCAAAATCAGCGATATATGGCCCGATTGGTGTCTCCCGGCGAAATCGGGCCCCGCGGCCGCGGAAACACCGCAGTATGTCCCACATACGCCGTTCCGCCATGGTCAACTCGCGGCGGAGCGTTTTCGCCCGCATCCTGGTTTTTGGCTGAACGTTGCTATGTGGCATGAAGAGACCCCTCCCCGTCGCTTCGCTCCGTCCCTCCCCACAAGGGGAGGGTCAGGCGCTCAATTCTGCAGTATTTTCAAACGCCGGAATATAGGACTTTAGCGTAACGACAGGCGCGACGGTCTTGCCCTCCCCCTTGTGGGGAGGGAGGCTGCGTAGCAGCAGGGAGGGGTTTTTCTTGCCGCCGTTACGATCCGTGCGTCGGGTTGAACTTGGCGATCTGCAGGAATGTAACCGCCTTGCCCGTAAACTTGTTGGCGTTGGCGACGGGCAGGCTCTGCTGGAACCCGGCCGTATAGACCGTTGTCGGCGCCGTTCGCATTTCTGCATTGCGCAGGACTGCCGGTGTCACTGCCGGTGCCGTCTGCGCGACCTGCTCGGTCGAAAGGGCGCGGTCAGGAACGTCCGAGGAAACCTGGATCGCTTTCGGAGTCTGATTCTGTGCGGCCTGCTTGCGCGGCTTGGCGCCCTTGGCCGTCGTGATCACGCCATTGTTGAGCGCGGCAACCGGATCACCGGAGCCTTGAGCATCGAGCATCGTCCGGCGCAGTGATGGCTGCGTTTCAATCGACGCCATTTGTGTATTCTGCTGTGCAGCCGGTTTCACACGACCACCAGTTGTTCCCGGCAATGTCGGCATCTCTGGCGTCGGCTGCGAAGCGGAAACGACATTTCCATGCTCGCTGTCGGCCTGCTTGATAAGCGCCTGCAGATCATCCTCCGGAGCCGGAATAACCTCTTCTTCGGCCGCCGCAGTGGCCTGAATTGCTTCGGTGACGGGACGCTGATCAGGCACAAGCGACGCAACCATCATGTCATTGCGCTTGGGCTTGTCGAAGGGTACCGGAACGAGCGCATTGGCCATTTCGGGCTGCGCCGTATCTGCGCTCGCGTTGTTGGGATTGGCCGCAATCATCTCACGAATAGCGCTGGCGCTATCCTGCGGCTGCGGTCGTGGCATCGGCAGGGCGGCGATGACAGTCGACTGATCTTCAGCGAGCGCATTGAGCGTTGACGGTTCTTCTGGCGCCGGTGTCGGCGAATAGTCAGGACGACGCAGCGGTACGGGAATCGCAAAGGCCAAGGCCCGGTTGTCTTCCGGCGATGTCGCAAGTGGCGCATCAGGTCGCGGCGCGGTCAAAGGCGCAGGTGCACCGCGCACTGGCAGGTCCGGAGCGATCTGCTGCTCTGCGGGTTGAGGCTGGGCACGCGTTGCGACAGCCGGCGCGGCCGGTGCAGCGGTCTCTCCTCCATCCGCGTCTTCGGCTATCGCGGCTGGCTTGGTCGAAAGCGTCTTCGAAGGCTTGGAAGCAGTAGCGACAGCAGTTGTGCTCTCACTGGTATCCTCTTCCTCATCGGCGCCACCGCCAAAGATCATGCCAAACAGCGTCTTGCCACTGCGGCTCGAACCCGAAGCACTCGCGACCTGAATTGCGCTGCCACCATTGCGCTTGCGCGATTCGTAGGCGGCGACTGCCTGGTCATAGCCGGGTAATGGCTTGCCATCGGAAGGAATATGCATGGTCTTGCCATCCGGGAACACGGCCAGCAGTTCCCTGCGGCTCATGCGCGGCCAGTGACGGACATTGCCGACATCCGTATGGACGAAAGGAGAGCCGGAGGTCGGATAGTAGCCAACGCCGCCAGCCTGGAATTTCATTGCTGTAACGCGAAGTGTGGAAAGCTTTACACCCGGCAGATACCAGTCCATGGCCTTGCCCAGCATGTGCTGGCTTGTCTTCGCCACACCGCGCGAACGGGAACGCAGCATGGAATTTGTGGTAGGAGAGCGATAGGCAGATACCACATTGATGTAGTCCCTGCCGCCGACATTCTGATAAATCTGCCAGACCAGATCGAAGAGGCGGGGGTCCATCTTCGTCGGCTCGTTGCGGCGCCAGTCACGCAGAAACTTGTTGAGCTTGTTCAGCCCATCCTGCTGATAACGGCCATTTCTCTTGAAGGTGATCTCGGCACGTTCCTTGGTATGGATGAAATAAAGCTTGAGAGTCCTCGTCTCGGCGGAAGCCTGTGCGGATGCGAACAACATCGGCACAAAGACCATGAGGAACACAAACCAGCCGGCGCGCATAAGAGAACTCGCCCACGATCTGTTGTTCTGTGCATGAATCATGTTTGACAATTTCGTCCCCAACCTTGACCGTCTTTTCCAACCCCCGAATAGCTGGATTGTCCGATTTAATGGTTAATGGTCGCTTTACTGAACAACAAATACGTTGAGAGCATGGCGAAAACGCATATCGAATCCAGTGTTTTGTGACATGGTCAACGGGTTGTTAACAGCAGGATTAAGGCTTTTTTTCAAATGAATCCACCCCTCAAAAGTCTAAAAGTTGCTACAAAGTGGGACAAGCAAGACGGAACTGGATCAATTGCCAACCGACTCTTAAGGTTTAGCTCCTTTATCGAGGGCCTCTGATTCGCCCTCCAAACTTCAATATTCTGGTGCCAAAATGTGTTCAAAAATCAATAAATACTCGCTTGATACCGTGGTCACGGCTCCCTCCAAATCGGGCAGCACTGCTGCCGTGAAAGCTGATCAGGCATCACTTGGTCTGCTGCCTGAATGGAACCTTGCCGATCTCTACCCATCCACGGAAAGCAGCGAGCTCAAGGCCGATCTCAAAAAGGCTGACGAACTCGCCGTCGAATTCGAGAACCGCTGGAAGGGTAGACTCGCCGCCGAGGCGGCCAAACCGAAAGGCGGAGAGTTTGCCCAATCGATCCAGGAATTCGAAGCCCTGGAAGAACTTATCGGCAAGATTGTCTCCTTCGCCGGGCTGGTCTATGCCGGCGATACGTCCGATCCGAAGCGCGCTAAGCTTTACGGCGATATCCAGCAGAAGATGACCGATGCGAGCACGCATTTGATCTTCTACAGCCTCGAACTCAACCGCATCGATGATGCGATCATTGAAAAAGCCATGGCTGAAAACCCGGCCATCGCCCACTATCGCCCATGGCTGGTAGACCTGCGCAAGGACAAGCCCTACCAGCTCGACGACAAGATCGAGCAGCTTTTCCACGAAAAGTCGATTACCGGGCGCGGCGCCTGGAACCGCCTGTTCGACGAAACCATGACGGCGCTGCGCTTTGAAGTGAATGGCGAGGAATTGCCGCTCGAACCGACCTTGAACCTCTTGCAGGATGCAGATGCCTCCCTGCGCAAAGCCGGTTTTGAAGCACTGGCCAAGACCTTCAAGGAAAACCTCCGTGTTTTCACGCTGATCACCAATACGCTGGCCAAGGACAAGGAAATCTCCGATCGCTGGCGTGGCTTTGAGGACATCGCCGACAGCCGCCACTTGGCCAACCGGGTCGAGCGTGAGGTGGTCGACGCACTCTCCGAAGCCGTGCAGGCCGCCTATCCGCGCCTGTCGCATCGATATTATGCGCTCAAGGCCAAATGGCTCGGCCTTGAATACCTGAACAATTGGGACCGCAATGCTCCGTTGCCGGAAACGCCGCAGGCGATCATTTCATGGACGGACGCGCGCGAAACCGTGCTTTCCGCCTATAGTGGCTTTGCGCCGGAAATGGCCGAAATCGCCAAGGCTTTCTTCGACAAAAACTGGATCGATGCGCCGACCCGCCCTGGCAAATCGCCCGGCGCCTTCGCCCATCCGACGGTTCCCTCGGTGCATCCCTATGTGCTCCTGAACTACATGGGCAAGCCGCGCGATGTGATGACCCTCGCGCACGAACTTGGCCACGGCGTGCATCAGGTGCTTGCCGGCGATCAGGGCGCACTCATGGCTTCAACGCCACTGACTCTCGCCGAAACTGCTTCCGTCTTCGGCGAAATGCTCACTTTCCGCTCGCTGCTTGAAAAGACCCGCGACAAGCGCGAACGCAAGGCCATGCTGGCGCAAAAGGCCGAAGACATGATCAACACGGTCGTACGGCAGATCGCATTCTACCAGTTCGAGCGCCGGGTTCACGCCGAGCGCAACAACGGCGAACTAACCTCGGACCGTATCGGCGAGATATGGCTGGATGTGCAGAAGGAAAGCCTCGGACCGGCGGTGCATTTCGGTGCGGGATACGAGACCTTCTGGACCTATATCCCGCATTTCATCCACTCGCCCTTCTATGTCTACGCCTATGCCTTCGGCGATTGCCTGGTGAACTCGCTCTACGCGGTCTATCAAAACGCCGAAGCTGGATTCCAGGAGAAATACTTCGACATGCTGAAAGCCGGCGGCACCAAGCATCATTCCGAATTGCTTGCGCCTTTCGGCCTCGATGCGACGGACCCCGCCTTCTGGCAAAAGGGCCTTTCCGTTATCGAGGGGATCATTGACGAGCTGGAGGCGATGGACGCCGCATAATGACGACCCCAGCTCCCGTGCACACGCCCTATGATGGCTCGGTGCAACCCTTCACCATAGGGTTGCAGCAGCTCGATCTGAAAGACTGGATCGAGATCGATGACAATCTTCTCGCCTATCTCTCTGAGAAAAAACGGCTTTTTGCGCTCTACGGCGACAGGATTTTAGTCGAGGAGTCCGGAACAGAAGCTGCCCAGCAGGAAGTGCTGGAACTCCTCGGCACCCATCTCGTCGAGCACTATCCTGAAGTCTATTACAGCGACGGCGGGAACATCAAAATTGCGGGTTGGAACGAACCCGTATCGCTCGGCGAAACGGATATCCCCCGCCTGCATCGCGCCGCCAGCCTTGTTCAGGAAGACCTTGTGTTGATGCGCAAGGACGAGACACGCGGCTGGCATCTCGCCGCCGCCTCGCTATCGTTTCCGTCCTCCTGGACGCTTCTGGAAAAGTTCGGCCGCTCGATGGAAGATATCCATGCCCCCGTACCCGATTTTGGCGCAGGCACCCGCAATGCCGGGCTGATCACCCGCATGTTCGATAATCTGCGTCCGGATCGCTCGGTTCAGCGGATGAACTGGTCGCTGCAGCCCGACGGCAATCTCTATCATCCGCTCGCCAGCCACCAGAAGGGCGCGCGCTACGCCGACGAGGATATTGCAGCCCAAAGCTATGTTCGCGTCGAGCGGCAGACGCTGCGCAAACTGCCCGTATCGGGCGATATTCTTTTCACTATCCGCATTTATCTCGATCCTATAAGTGCCCTTAAGAAACACCCCGAATGCCGTAATTTAGCGGAAGCTTTTGCGCGCCAGCTCGAAGCGCTAAATCCTGCGCAATTGCACTACAAAGGTATTATGACAATCCGCGACCGGCTTATCGACGCGCTGAAACGCCTATAGCCGCGTTTTAATTAACAGTAGTTCGGAATTTCACCATAAAAGAGCAACTGGTTGTTTGCTCTTTGTCACGTCTATGCTCTATGGTTTCTTTGAGGCGGGTATTTAGTCCGCCGCCCTCATTGATGGAGATCAAAATTAGGAGCAACAAAAAAATGGCGAAGGCTCAATGGCCTGTACATGGAGAAATTACCGGTCCGATCGTGATGATTGGTTTCGGGTCCATCGGACGGGGTACCCTGCCCCTCATCGAACGCCACTTCAAATACGATAAATCCCGCCTGATCGTTGTCGATCCCAGCGATGCCAACAAGAAACTGCTCGACGAGCGCGGCATACGCTTCATTCAGGAAGCCGTCACAAAAGAAAATTACAAGACGCTGCTCAAGCCGCTTCTCACCGAAGGCGGCGGACAAGGCTTCTGCGTCAATCTTTCTGTCGATACATCGTCGGTTGATATTCTGCGCCAGTGCCGCAAAGTCGGCGCGCTCTATATCGATACGGTTATAGAGCCTTGGCCGGGCTTCTATTATGCAAACGACCTCGACAATGCCGACCGCACCAATTATGCGCTGCGCCAGACGCTGCTCGCAGAAAAGAAGAAGAAGCCCGGTGGTCCGACTGCGGTTTCGTGCTGCGGCGCCAATCCGGGCATGGTCTCGTGGTTTGTCAAGCAGGCTGTGCTTGACCTTGCCAGAGACCTGAACGTCGACCACAACGAGCCCGCCCGCACGGATCGCGAGAGCTGGGCCCGCCTGATGGACAAGGTCGGCGTCAAGGGTATCCATATTGCCGAGCGCGATACGCAGCGCGCAGGCGAGCCGAAGCCTTTCGGTGCCTTCTGGAACACGTGGTCGGTCGAAGGCTTTATCTCCGAAGGCCTGCAACCGGCCGAGCTTGGCTGGGGCACTCACGAAAAGTGGATGCCGAAGAATGCCCGCAAGCAGAAGAAAGGCAGCAAGGCCGCGATCTTCCTTGAACAGCCCGGCGCCGATACCCGCATCCGCACCTGGTGCCCGACAGAAGGCGCACAATTTGGCCTGCTGGTCACGCACAATGAGGCGATCTCGATCGCGGATTTCTTCACGGTGTTGGACAAGAAGGGCAAGGCCGCCTACCGGCCCACATGCCACTACGCCTACCACCCTGCCAATGTCGCGACACTATCGCTCGACGAAATGTTCGGCGCAGCCGGTCAACCGCAGGCGATCCAGCACGTGCTCGACGAATCCGAGATCGTCGACGGTGCCGATGAACTAGGCGTGCTGCTCTATGGCCACGACAAGAATGCCTACTGGTATGGTTCGCAGCTGACGATCGAGGAAGCACGCAAGCTTGCTCCCTATCAGAACGCGACAGGTCTCCAGGTCTCGTCTGCGGTCATGGCCGGCATGGTCTGGGCGTTGGAAAATCCCGACGCCGGTATCGTCGAAACCGACGAGATGGATTTCCGCCGCTGCCTTCAAGTCCAGACACCCTATCTCGGTCCGCTCAAGGGTCACTACACAGACTGGACTCCCCTGGAGAACCGGCCGGGCCTGTTCAAGGAAAACCTCGATCTTGAGGACCCCTGGCAGTTCCGCAACATCCTGGTGCGGTAAGTTGATCAAGTCCCTCCTTCTTGCGGGAGGGACTTCGGCCGAAAACAGAACAATGTTTGGAAGTTATTCAGCGGGCGTAGGACGTGCGGTACGCCGTTTTTCCAGTTCCGCCTGCATGAGCTTCAATTTGGCACGGCGTGGCAATGATCTTTTATAATCCCACTCACTGTAAGCCCATGATCCTACGCCGACAGTCAAGCATATGACAAAGGAGAAAATGGCGTAGGTCAGCATTACTCCAACTCCTTCCTCAATATCAATCTGCCCAAATTATGCAGTGCCGAAAATAGCACGAACCAAATGCACGTGGCAAACACCAGCAATAGGCTGCGACCAATGTCGATCTTTATCATTATATCCGGGTTGAGGACGATCGCGGCACTTGGACCAAAAAACCGACGGCGATTGCTGCAGTGGACATACGATCGGCAGCGGCTGCTTTATATTTGGCCAGTTCGTTGGCGTGCATCTTTTCCAGACTAATCTCGTCCTTGATCCGCTCTTCCGACATTTTCCGCAGTTGCTCGACCAGTTCATGGTCATTGAACTCATCATTCATACTGGCCCCCGCGTATCTCGCCACCCGCAATCACGAAAAACCACCGATCCTTCGAATTTACAATTAAACTTAGGTCTTGTTTTTGCTTGATTTTCACGGCATTTAAAGAACGAGATCCATTGGGAGATTGTCTGGATGAAACGCTTTTCGGTTGCCACCGGCACAGCAACACTGGCCCTGATCCTCTCCGGCTGCATGAGCGGCGGCGTTCAGGAGGGTGGTCCTGCGCAGACGACGCGTCCAACTGACGCCGTGCAGGGTCAATGGTTCGACACGTCGGGGGTTGCTTTCTCCAATTTCAATAACGGGGCGTTCGAAACGCGCGCCAACGATACCAAGGAAAAGCTGGCCGAGGGCAATTATCGTTTCGCCTCTGCAAACCTGATCGAGATCAACCTGCGTTCGCTCGCCCGTGGAACCCAGTCCAAGGTCAATTGCGCCCTTGTCAACGCCGCCCAGCTGAATTGCACGTCGTCATCGGGCCAGCAATTCTCGCTGACGCGCCGCTCCCCGCAAGTGGGTTAAATCCAGGCAGTCGCAGTCTCCACATGTCGAGTGCCTCCTTCTTCGACAGCCTTAGGCTTGACTCGGAAGGCAGCACTCCGTGAAGTGATGAACCCATTGCCTTGTCACAATGGCGCCAAGTAGCCATGACAGCATCACGCTCAAAACGACGGAGCTCTCCATGCCAAGAATAATATCCACAATTCTGCTAGCCACCTCAGCCCTTGGCATGACAGCGGGCGTGGCGATGGCGGATTACACGCTGAATATCCTGCACATCAACGATCAGCATTCGCGCATCGAGTCGATCAACAAATATGATTCCACCTGCTCGGCCGAAGAAGAGAGCAAGAACGAGTGCTTCGGCGGCATTGCCCGCGTCAGGGCCAAGATCGATGAGCGTCGCGCCGCCCTGTCCAAGGATGGCGGCAATGTCATCGTGCTCGATGCGGGCGACGAGTTCCAGGGTTCGCTGTTCTATACGACCTACAAGGGTGATGACACGGCCGAGTTTATGAACGGCATCGGCTTCGATGTCATGGCACTCGGCAATCACGAGTTCGACGATACGCCGGTCACGCTGGCCAAGTTCCTCGACAAGGTGAAATTCCCGGTCATTTCCAGTAACACCGAAGCTGCGCCGGATTCGCCCATCGCCGGCAAATTCAAGCCCTATATCATCAAGGAAATCGGCGGCCAGAAGATCGGCATCATCTCCGCCCTCACCACCGACACGGCAGAAATCTCCAGCCCGGGGCCCGATGTCAAATTTGCCGACGAAGTCGAGACGTTGAAAAAGCTCGTTGAGACACTGAAGGCCGAAGGCGTCAACAAGATCATCGCGCTCAACCATGATGGCTATCTGAAGGACAAGGAAATCGCAGCCAAGGTCGACGGCATCGATGTGATCGTCGGCGGCCACAGCCATACCCTGTTGTCCAACACGGATCCGGAAGCGCTTGGCCCCTACCCGACACTTGTCAAAAATCCTTCCGGCCGCGATGTATCTATCGTCCAGGCGAAATCCTATTCGAAATACCTCGGCGAACTCAAAGTGACCTTCGACGATGATGGCAATGTGACGAAGAGCGAGGGCGCGCCGATCCTGCTCGATTCCTCCGTCACACCGGACCCGGCCTTTGTTGCCCGCGTCAAGGAACTTGCCAAGCCTCTCGAAGAACTGAAGTCACGCAAAGTAGGCGAATCCACCGGCGTCATCGAAGCGGCGCGTGAGGTTTGCCGCTTCAAGGAGTGCAGCATGGGCGACGCTGTGGCCGATGCCATGCTGGACCGCGTCAGGGGACAGGGCGTCACCATCGCCATCATCAATGGCGGCGGTCTGCGCGCTTCCATCGATGCGGGCGACGTCACCATGGGCGAAGTGCTGACGGTACTGCCGTTCCAGAACACACTCGCGACCTTCCAGCTGCGCGGTTCCGATGTCGTCGCGGCGCTGGAAAATGGCGTGAGCCAGATCGATCAGGGCGCCGGGCGCTTCCCGCAGGTTGCAGGGTTGAAATATGCCTTCGACGTATCGAAACCGGTGGGCAGCCGCATATCCGATGTTCAGGTGAAGCAGGGTGAAAACTGGCGGCCGATCGACGTCGAGGCCACCTATGGCGTGGTCTCCAACAATTACATGCGTGCTGGCGGCGACGGCTACAAGATCTTCTCGACGAACGCCGTCAACGCCTATGACTACGGTCCCGGACTCGAGTTGGTTCTCGCCGATTATCTGGCAAAGCATACACCGTACAAGCCATACACGGACGGTCGCATTTCCGTTCTGGCTCCCGGCGCTTCCGCTGAAGCCAAATCTTCGGAACCCGCAACGGTTCCAAAGACTCCAGAAGTCACCAAGCCTGCTGAAACAGCGGCTGCTGCTTCAGCAGCCAACCACCATCCTGATTCCTATACGATCAAGCGCGGGGACAATTTCTGGGATATTGCCGAAGAGGTCTACGGCAAAGGTAACGAATGGAAGAAGCTCGCCGAAGCCAATCCGGACATGAAGGTAATGAAGCTGCCGATCGGCGCCCAAATGAAAGTCCCGGCCATTTAGAGCCAGAAGTTCGCACAGCCATGCCGCCTATCTCCCCCTTGTGGGGGGCCGAAGGCGGGCGAGACCCGTGGCTCGCCCCCTCACCCTTTGCTCAGGCGTTGGCTGCGACCGGCACCGCGCCAAGCACCTTGCGCATCAGCACATAGTGCACGGCACCACCCGCCACAGCACCGAGCAGCCAGCCCCAATCGCCACCATTGGGAATCATGCCGGTCGCACCAAGCACCGAAAGCCCGATCGAGAATACACTGGAGATCGCCAAAGCGATCAGCGCCCTGCTGTTCCAGCCGCCGTCGAAATAGAGCGAGCCTTCCGGAGACATGGTATAGAGGTCCTCGAGCACGACCTGCTGCCGCTTCACCAGGTAATAATCGGCAATCATGATGCCGAAGATCGGGCCAAGCACCGCGCCGAAAATGCTGACGAAAATGGTGATCGCGTGGGGACTGGATACGAACAACCAGGGGCAGACCAGCACCGAAAGGATCGATGTGATCAGTCCTCCGAGACGAAAGTTGATCTTCTCGGGAAAGAGATTGGCGATATCATAGGCAGGCGAGACAAAATTGGCGACGATATTGATGCCCATTGTTGCCACGATGAAGGTAATCGAGCCAAGAATGACAACCCACGGATTGTTGATTCGCTCGACAATCGCCACTGGATCGAGGATCGCTTCGCCGAAGACCTGCACCGTTCCTGCAGTGACAATCACGACGATGATGGCGAACACGATAAAGTTGACCGGAAGTCCAAGGAAATTGCCGACCTTCATGGCTCTTTCGTCCCGCGAGAACCGCGAAAAGTCACCGAAGTTAAGCAAGAGTGCCGCAAAATATGCCACGATCAGCATCGACGCATTCGCCATATGGGTCAGCGATGAGCCCTCGGCTGGAGGCGCGAGCTGCAGCGAAAGACTGGAAAAACCGGTTTGTGAGAGGATCCAGAGTGCGAGCGCGAACATCACAACATAGACGACAGGTCCGCAGAAATCGATGAATCTGCGAATTGATTCCATGCCTCGCAGAAAGATCAGAAGCTGGAATATCCACATGAAAAGGAAGCTGAGCCAACCGAGTGTTGATAGGCCGAATATGTCGTTGTGCGTATAATCCGCAGCCGCGGGGTAAAGCGTTATCGCCAACGCCTGGACCGCCTTGGAGGCAAAATAGGTCTGTACACCGTACCAGACGATCCCGACGATGCCGCGCAAGACGGCAGCAAGATTTGCACCCATGACGCCAAAGGACATGCGCGCGGCGACCGGGAACGGGATTCCGTATTTCAGCGATGGCCGTCCTATGAGGTTCATCAGGAAATAAACTGCGGTAATGCCGACAATCATGGAGATGAGCACTTCCCAACCAGTCAAGCCGAGGAAGAACAAGCTTGCTGCAAACGTGTAACCACCAACGGAATGGACGTCCGACATCCACATCGCGAACAGGCTGAACGCGCCCCAGGTGCGCCCTTCCGGTGCTGTGGGTGCCAGATCCAGGCTGTAGAGCTGCGGGTGAGCGCCTGTAATGACGAGGGTGGGGGGTGTCGCATGCGAATTGCTGGCCATGGAAATCGCTTCCTTCGTCTGATGAACAAGAACGAATAATTCAACGCAAGTTCTGTGCCAGTTGAAAGCGCTGTCCGTGAGCCGGCAAAGAAGGCAAAAATGCTGTCCTTGTGCCTGCGAAATCAGCATGTTGCTGTTTTGATGACTTATTCTTGAAAAAGACTACTCGACATGTGGCCTTTCGCACTCTTGCAATCAGCCTCGTCCTGATTAGGTTCTGTTGAGATTCGAGGTCAGGACGCGCCGAAAATGGTGATTTTCGAGAACCGGAGCGGAGTGAACTTTTGGGTTCATAAGCACCGGATCGTAGAAAAGCGCCATTTGCAGGCCGTCATGGCGCGAATATCAACAGAACCTGGGTTCCACGCCCAGAAGTGGAGTGTTGCATATGGCAATTTCGGGAGGTGATCTGTCGGCGGTAAAAAAGCCGGAAGACCATCCGCACATCGAAACATCGAAGATCGGCGTTCTCCTCGTCAATCTGGGCACGCCGGACGGCACCGACAAAACGTCAATGCGGCGCTATCTGAAGGAATTTCTTTCGGACAAGCGCGTCATCGAGTGGCCTCGTGCCATCTGGCTGCCGGTTCTCTACGGCATTGTGCTCAACACCCGCCCGAAGAAATCCGGCGCACTTTATGACAAGATCTGGAACCGCGAGCGCAACGAATCTCCCTTGCGCACCTACACGCGTTCGCAGAGTGAAAAGCTCGGCGCGGCGCTTGCCTCGCATTCTGAGATCGTCGTCGATTGGGGTATGCGCTATGGTCAGCCGTCGATTGAGCAGGCGCTGGAGCGGCTGGACAAGCAGGGTTGCAAGCGCATCCTGATGTTTCCGCTCTATCCGCAATATTCGGCAACGACGACCGCGACGGTCAACGACAAGTTTTTCGAAGCGCTGATCAAGATGCGCTTCATGCCCGCAACGCGCACTGTTCCCTCCTATCAGGACGAAGCCGTCTATATCGATGCCCTCGCGACTTCCATTGAAAAGCACTACGCGACGCTTGATTTCGAACCGGAGGTGCTGATCGCCTCCTATCACGGCATACCGCAGAGCTATTTCAAGCGCGGCGACCCCTACCCCTGCCATTGCTGGAAGACGACGCGGCTACTGCGCGAGCGGCTCGGCTGGAGCGAGGACAAGCTGATCACCTGTTTCCAGTCGCGTTTCGGCCCTGAAGAATGGATGCAACCCTACGCGGACAAGACATTGGAGAAACTCGCCAGGGAAGGCGTCAAATCCGTTGCTGTCTTCAACCCGGGTTTCGTTTCGGATTGTCTCGAAACGCTAGAGGAAATCGCGGTCGCAGGCGCCGAAATCTTCCATCACAATGGCGGCGTCAACTTCACCCATATCCCCTGCCTCAACGATAGTGACGAAGGCATGAAGGTCATCGAGACGCTTGTCCGCCGCGAATTGCAGGGCTGGGTCTGATACGAAAGTTTGCCTTGGCATTGGTGGGATTTCATCCTACCATAAAGAGGAAACGCATCGGACATTGGCTATGGTCGAAAAACTCAGCATTACATTACCGTCGGAAATGGTGAACGCTATTAAGAGCCGCGTTGAGGCAGGCTCCTATGCGTCTACAAGTGAGGTATTGCGGGAGGCCATGCGCTTGTTGTTGCGGCAAGAGGAAGAACATTCCGAGCGCATGGCTGCGATTCGCGCAAGGATTCAACGATCATTGAACGATCCGCGACCAAATCTGTCGAGCAAACAAGCTCGACATCATCTTGACGATCTTTACGCAAAACATCAGACAGTCAAATAGCACGTGAGGCGTTTTCCGGTCGAGTATCGCCCAGAAGCGATAGCTGATCTTGACGGAATATTCGAATATGTTCTCCATAAAAGTGGCGACGTAGTAACCGCAATTCGGTTCACTGACCGCATCTACAATCGATGCGAAAAAGTAGGGAATGCTCCATTGGGTGGCGTTAAGCGAGACGATCTGTCTGTCGGCATAAGGCTCGTGCCATTCGAAAGGAGCGCTGTCATTCTCTATCGCGTAGAAAATGATACGGTATGGATCGTAAATGTCTTCGCGGGGGGCCGTGACTATGCGGCCATCATGAATGGAGGAGGCAATTATGATGGCGAAAGAACGATTTGACCTTACACTTCCCCACCCCGGTGAGATTCTGCGCGAGGATTTTCTGATTCCCATGAATCTTTCCGTTTATGCATTGGCCAAGGCTATCGGCGTTACCCGCCCGCGCATCAACGAAATTGTGCATGGCAAGCGGGCCATCACACCGGAAACAGCACTAAGACTCGCCCGTTATTTCGGAACCTCCGCAGAGTTGTGGCTGAACCTCCAGATGAAATACGATCTCGACATCGCCAAGGAGCGGCTCGAGCAGGACATCGAGGTGATCGCGCCGCATAAATCTGCAGCGTAGTTGTGAGCTACCGGCATAACGATCCATATCTTATTGACGCTGCCCATGAGGTCAGCCAGGGGAGGCCATAAATGAGCGGTTTTGACTTCACGATACCAGTACTTGTCGTTCTCGTACTTGTGGTTCTGTTTGCGGGCGTCAAGACAGTGCCGCAAGGCTACAACTATACGATCGAACGCTTCGGCAAATACACGCGCACCCTTGCGCCCGGCCTCAACCTCATCGTGCCGTTCTTCGATCGTATCGGCGCCAAGCTGAACATGATGGAGCAGGTGCTGAACGTTCCGACCCAGGAAGTCATCACCAAGGACAATGCCAACATCGCCGTCGATGGCATCGCCTTCTACCAGATCCTCAATGCGCCACAGGCGGCCTATCAAGTCAGCGGGCTGCAGAATGCCATACTCAACCTGACTATGACCAATATTCGTACCGTCATGGGCTCCATGGTTCTCGACGAGCTCCTGTCCAATCGCGATACGATCAATGATCGCCTGTTACGGGTCGTCGACGAAGCTGCGCATTCATGGGGCATCAAGATGACGCGCGTCGAGATCAAGGATATCAATCCACCGCAGGACCTCCTCGACTCGATGGGACGCCAGATGAAGGCGGAGCGCGATAAACGCGCCGTCGTGCTTGAAGCGGAAGGCACAAGGGCAGCGCAGATCCTGCGTGCCGAAGGTCTCAAGCAGGCGCAGATCCTCGAAGCCGAGGGCAGGCGCGAGGCCGCCTTCCGCGAAGCCGAAGGCCGTGAGCGTCTGGCCGAGGCCGAAGCCAAGGCGACGGAATTTGTTTCTGCCGCAATCAGCGGCGGCAACGTGCAGGCGCTCAACTATTTCGTGGCACAGAAATACACCGAGGCATTTGGCAAGTTTGCCACCAGCCCCAACCAGAAGGTCATCCTGATGCCGATGGAAGCGTCCGCTCTCATCGGCTCGCTCGGCGGTATCGGCGCGATTGCCCGTGAGGTGTTTGGCGACAATGCTGCGACAAGCCCCACCACCCCGTCGACACCACCCGCACGCGGCCGCAGCGTTCCGGGCACCGGGTCAAATTCATGATCCTGGCGAGAGGAGGCGCTTAGATGCTGGAACGCCTGTTTTCCGAGCTTGGACCCTGGAACTGGGTGGTTCTCGGGCTGGTCCTGATGATCCTTGAAGTAGCAGCGCCGGGGATATTCTTCCTGTGGTTCGGTATCGCAGCGCTCATCGTTGGCGGAATCGCCATCCTGTTTGGCGATACCTCCTGGATGCATTGGCAGATTCAGGTCATCCTGTTCCTGATCCTCTCCGTCATCGCCGTCTTTATCGGCCGCAGGCTGATCGGCGCAACGGATGTCGAATCGGACGAACCGCTGCTCAACAGGCGTGGCGAACAGCTGATTGGACAGGTGGTGACGCTGGAAGAGGCAACGGTCAACGGCCGTGGCCGGGCCCGCGTCGGCGATAGTCTGTGGCGCGTGACGGGACCCGATCTTGCAGCGGGAACGCGCGTGCGTATCACCGGTATCGATCGTGGAACGCTCGTGGTTGAGGCGGTCTAGGCTCGCTATAAGACTATTGTCTTGTTTGCTGCACCGCTCGCGCCTGTGATATGCTCAAGCAATGAAGAACAAAACACCAAGCTTTGTTGTCTCTGTTTTCGAGGAAGATGGCGTCTGGATCGGCGTCAACGATGACCTGCCAATAGCCACGGAAGCACCAAGCTATGGTGAGCTGCTCGAAAGGGTCTGGGAGATCGCGCCGGAGATAGCCGTTCTGAATGGCTGGGTGAGCGATCCAAAGAAGCTTCGCCTCCGCTTTTATATTGAAAAGGATAATCCCATAGCAAAGGCACTCTAATACGTGGGTGCAAGTCTTTATCGGGAACTCACCGATCTACTGAGCAAATCCGGATGCAAATTCGTACGCCAGGCTAAGGGTAGCCACGAATACTGGAGCAGTCCGATCACAAACCGGTTCTTTGTCGTTCCCTCAAACATCGAAAAACGCCACACAGCCAACGCTGTTTTAAAACAAGCTGGCCTACCTAAAGCATTCTGAGCACTAACAGAGTCACGCTGCCCCTATCCTGAGCAAATCATGGAAATGCACGATCCCGACCGGGACATTCTTTTCGGTCACGATCAGCGCGCCGATATTGTGATCGTTGAGCAGCGCCAGCGCCGCGCTTGCCAGCATCGTCGGAGGCACGGTCTTGGGTTGCCGCGTCATGATCTCATCGACGGTCATCGTCGCCAGATTGCGATGCAGATTGCGTGAAAGGTCGCCATCGGTGATGATCCCGGCGAGTGTCCCCTCGTCATCGAGCACGGCCACGCAGCCAAAGCGCTTGTCTGCCAGCACCTTCATCGCCTCGGGCATCGGCATGCCGAGCGGCACCAGCGGAAGCTGGTCGCCGCGATGCATGATCTCGCGCACATGGGTGAGACTTGCGCCGAGCGATCCGCCCGGGTGGAAGGTCTTGAAATCGCCCGCGGTGAAGCCCCGCGCTTCCAGCAGCGCCACTGCAACCGCATCACCCATGGCGAGCTGCATCAGCGTCGAAGTCGTAGGCGCCAGGCCGTGTGGACAGGCTTCCGTCACCCGCGGCATCAAAAGCACCACGTCGGCGGCCGTTGCCAGCGCCGAATTCTCGCCCGCGGTCACGGCGATCAGGGGAATACGAAAGCGCCTCGAATAGCTGACGATACCCTTGAGCTCCGCCGTGTCTCCAGACCAGGAAATGGCGAGAATGGCATCGTCGACGGCAATCATGCCGAGATCACCGTGATTGGCCTCGGAGGGATGCACGAAGAAAGCCGGCGTACCCGTTGAAGCGAAGGTCGCTGCTATTTTCGAGCCGATATGGCCGCTCTTGCCGACGCCGGTGACGATGATGCGTCCGCGCACTCCGGCAATCATTTCGATCGCCTTGCAAAACGCCTCGGCCAGAGGACCTTCCAGCGCACTGCTCAGCGCGGCCAGTCCGTCTTTCTCGGTTGAAATTGTCCGCCTGGCCGAATCGACGGCTGCGGTTTTGTCCAGTTCGGTATCGTTTATTGCCTGCATGGCCGCAACCGTTAGCGCCTCTGCTCGCCGCTGTCCAATATTTGTTCGCCGCAGCACCATACAGCTGCATCAGTTAGCCAGTCGTTAACCATGGCTCTTTACCATCCTTAACGTTCGAACCCGTTGGCAAACCTATTGACGCACATTTCTCAACCACGCTTGGAAGCACCGCCATCAGGCGGCGACTTCAGGACTGCAATCAATGTCTGCCTGATGGCAGCGTTGCTCAGCAGCAGCGTGTTTGCTTTTCTCCCCCTGGCTCATGCCCAGCAAGCAACGCCGCTACGCGGCACCCTGCAGGACAATTCTGTGCAGGTTCAGGCGCAAAATAACAATGATTCCAACGGCTCGCCAACGACCAATCCACCAAATGCCCCTCCTTCGCCAACGGATAGCGGCATACCGTCACGACGCTACGAGCCCGTCAGTCCGGGTGCGCTGCCGCCTGATGATGACAATGGCAATCTCGGCCTGCTGGGCGTTCCGCTGGATGATGGTTCGCCGCCCGCCGGTCCCACCGACAATAGCGGCGGCCTGAACCCGGACTCTGCCGCCCTGCCCGGCGCCGAGACCGCACCTGTACCCGCCGCGCGCCCGCTCCGCTTGCGTCCCGGTGAGCGATCGCTGCTGGACGAAGAACGCGCCGACACATTCGATAACGGCCCGATCGAGCAAAACAGGGAAGCCAACCCGCCCGCAAGTCGCACCGATCGCGACAATCTTCCGGAACCAGCGCTCGAACGCCGCATCATCCGGCCAGATCCGGAGCCCTTCGCGCCGCTCGGTATCAGGGCGGGTATCGTGACGCTCCGCCCCTCCATCAGCACCGGACTGCGCGCCACCACCAATGCCGATGGCAGCTCGGACGGCAGCGCCGCACTCTTGTCGGAGACGCGCCTGCGCGCCCGCGCCACCACGGATTGGGCGCGCCACTCGGCCTGGCTCGATTTCGATGGCACCTATGACAGGACGATTTCAGGCGAGGAGTATTCCGCCCCGAATGTCGGCCTGCGCGGCGGGATGCAGCTCGACCTTGGCGAACGCACCACCGTAGAGGGCGAGATGGGCTATCGGTACCGGCAGGAAGACCCGAGCGCACCGACAACCATTATCGGAACGTCGAACCGGCCCGCCGTCCAGGAGCTCGATGGCAGTCTCGGTGTGCGCAAGGAATTCGGCAAATTCTTCGCGGATGTGAAGGGCAATGTCGATCGCACCGTCTATGGCAATGCGGAATTCTCCGATGGCTCCGTCGTCAGCCAGAAGGACCGCAACAACACCTTTGCCAGCATTGCACTGCGGGGTGGCTTCGAAATGTCTCCGGCCATCAAGCCTTTCGCCGAGGTTGAAATCGGCAAGTTGATGTATGACGAGAAGGAAGATTCGAATGGCTTCCAGCGTTCCGGCGTTCGCACGGGCCTGCGCGGCGGTGTCGAGGTCGATTTTGCCGAAAAGCTGGCGGGGGAGTTCGCGCTTGGCTACCTGCGCCAAGGCATAGACGACGACCGGCTTTCGCCGGTGGATGGGCTCAGCATCGACGGCGCCCTCAAATGGTCACCGCAGCGTGGAACCGATGTGGATATAGGTCTGCTCACCCGCGTCGAAGGAGCCACGGCACCCGGCGACAGCGGCTCGATTTTCTACGAGGGCACGGTCGGCATCAAGCGGCAGGCGCGCGCCAATCTCGATCTCAAGGCAACGCTGATTGCATCGCTGCGCGACAACAAGGACGGATCGGGCTGGGACAAGGGCTTTGGCGCTGAAATCGGCGCGACCTACTGGTTCAATCGTTTCTTCGGCTTTGATATCAGCGCCCGGCATGAATTCACCCGCAGCGAAGTTGAATCGCGCCAGACCGATGAAACCAGCATTTTCATGGGTGTGACGCTGCAGCGGTAGGATCGATCCGCTCTTGAAATTAAGTTTAGGAAGGCGCTGTGCGCGGTTCGACAAGCTCACCATGAGGGAGGTTGAGGATTGCGACGATAGTCGCCAACGTTGCGTCTCTTGGCTCCCAACAATCAACCCACCTCCCTCATGGTGAGCTTGTCGAACCACGCACAGGGGAAACTGTCCAAGAGTTTATTGGGACCACTGAATAGACAAAATCTGCTCTAGATAACGGCTTCGATGAGAAACGGGCCGCGGCGCTTCAAGACGCCATCCAGAAGGTCGTCAAACTGTTCGCAGGTATCGACGCGAGCGGCCTCTACCCCCATCCCTTTTGCGATCGATACCCAATCCAGCGACGGTTGATCGAGATCAAGCATCCGCCGCGCATTCTCCTCAATTTTTGCAACTCCCACCTTCTGCATTTCCATATGCAGGACGGCATATGTGCGATTGGAAAAAATGATCGTGACGACGTCAAGATTTTCACGGGCCTGTGTCCAAAGTCCCTGCAAGGTGTACATGGCGCTTCCATCCGCCTGCAGGTTGAAGACCTTCCTGTCCGGACACGCTATTGCGGCGCCAGTCGCCATGGGAATACCGTTGCCAATCGCCCCGCCTGTCGTCATGAGGAAATCATGCGGCGCCGCAAATTCAGACAGCGCAAACAAACGCCGTGCAGACGTGATTGCTTCATCACAAACGATCGCATTCTCGGGCAGCTTTCGCGCCACCATCACAGCGATTGCATCGTCGGTCAGTTGTCCGTTTGGAACGGACTCGTCCGGCATCGCGCTTGACCGCAGCGGTGACTGCGTCCGTTTCACGCCCAGTTCATCACGAAGAGCTTCCAGCGCGCCTTCTAAATCCTCACCGTGCTTCGCCAGAGCAAGAACTTGGCAATCGTTGTGTACAAGGCGGCTGGGCTTGCCGGGATAGGCGAAAAAGGCCACCGGTTCCACGGCTCCAACAAGGATCAGCACCTCAATATCGCTCAGAGTTTCGATTGCTGCATCGATCGGATAAGGGATACGGGTCGGAGCGACACGGCCGGCGCCGCGCGCCATTCGCGCGATGCCAACCTCCCCGAAAAGGCGAACATTTCTCGCCGCAGCGATCTGCCCGGCAATCTCGAGGGCGTCGGGCTGTGCAGCGGTACCGCCGACCAGAATCCCGACTCGGCCGGGTGCACTTCGGATGGCATCCGCAATTCCCCGCACCCTGTCAGTCGGAACGCCAGACAGGGCCGGAAGCACGACCTTGTTCCGTGGCACAGCTTCAGCGTCACCCCACGCGGCATCGGCGGGCAGGATCAACGTTGCAATGCCTGGTGGCACGAGCGAGGCGCGGTAGGCTGCCTCGGTCGCAGGACCAACATCGGCTGGACCACTGATGCGATAAACCCAGTTTGACATTGGCGCCGCCAGGCCGTCGATGTCCGTGGTGAGCGGTGCATCGAATGGAAGATGATAGGAGGCATGATCGCCCACGACATTTATCATCGGTACACGGGCGCGGCGGGCGTTGTGGAGATTGGCAAGTCCGTTCGCCAGACCTGGTCCGGTGTGGAGCAATGTTGCGGCAGGACGGCCAGTCATTCGGGCGTAGCCATCGGCCGCCCCCGTGACCACACCCTCGAACAGGCCAAGTACACAACGCATCTCGGGCTTGCGATCGAGCGCAGCGACGAAATGCATTTCCGACGTGCCAGGATTGGCGAAACACACCCTTACATCATTGGCCAGAAGTGTGTCGCAAAGCGCATCTGCCCCATTCATTGCCATGCTCCCCCAAGCCCTTGCAATACGATGCGCTGTGCAGAATAGACGCGGGTAGGCGCCTCAGCAAGCCGTCAGGGGAGCGATATTTGATATCCCTCCCCTCGGGCCTCGATCAGCCCTTCTTTGGCTGGATCGTCTTCAGCATATTGCCGATATTGTCGATGACACCATTGCGGATATCCTCCCGCCACAGTGCAAATGCGACGTTGGCCTCGACAAAGCCTTCCTTGGAGCCGGTATCATAAGTGCGGCCTTTGAAATGATAGCCGAAGAAATCCTGCTCTTTGGTCAGCTTCAGCATGGCGTCGGTCAGCTGGATTTCATTGCCGGCGCCGCGTTCCTGATTTTCGAGGATGCTGAAAATCTCCGGCTGCAGGATATAGCGGCCATTGATATAGAGATTGGAGGGAGCTGTGCCTTTGGCGGGCTTTTCCACCATCTGAGTCAGCTCAAAGCCGTTGCCGACAGGTTTGCCCTGACCAACGATGCCATATTTGTGCGTCTCTGCCGGATCGCATTCCTGCACCGCGACGATATTGCCGCCCGATTGATTATAGAGCTCCACCATATCCGCGAGACAGCCATTTTTTTCCGGCTGCATGATCATGTCCGGCAAAAGCAGCGCGAAAGGTTCGTCACCGACAATGTCACGCGCGCACCAGACCGCGTGGCCGAGACCCATCGGCACCTGCTGGCGGGTAAAACTCGTCGTTCCGGGACCAGGCTGGATTCCCTGCAACTCATCCAGCAGAGCGGTCTTGCCGCGTTCCGACAGGGTTTGATAGAGCTCGTACTGAACATCGAAATAATCTTCGATGACCGCCTTGTTGCGGCCGGTTACGAAAATGAAATGCTCGATACCGGCCTCACGTGCTTCGTCCACCACATACTGAATGACCGGCTTGTCGACGACCGTCAGCATTTCTTTCGGAATGGATTTTGTTGCTGGAAGAACACGGGTGCCAAAGCCCGCAACTGGAAAGACGGCCTTACGTATCTTCTTGGCTTCGGACATCATTACCTCGTTACTGATTACGATTGATATTGCGGGAATTTCCTCGATAGACTTTTTTGTCCCAAAGACCCAAAATGCACAGGTCTGTAAAATAAATAATCGTTGCCGGTGTTAATGTAGGCAATGGCGGTGCGTTTGCCCATGCATGGTAAACCAATTCCTAACTTTGACGTGCGTAATTTATCCTTTGACCCAAAATGACGGAAATGAGGAAAGACATGATTGGAGGTTTAGCAACGTTTTCGAAAAACGCGCTGATCGTTGCCGCCGCAGCAGGCATCGCTTTTGCAGGTGCGATCAATAATGCGGCTGCCGATGCAAAGTTCCAGAGCTGGATCGCGGATTTCCGCGGCACTGCACTGAACAGCGGCGTTTCGGCGTCCACGTTTAACCGTGCCTTTGCCGGCGTCACCGAAATCGATCCGGAAGTCCTGCAGAAAGCCCAGTCCCAACCGGAATTCACCGAGCCTGTGTGGGGCTATCTCGACAATCGCGTCAACGAACAATCCATCGCGACCGGTCGCGAGATGTCGCGCAAATACAGCCGCTGGCTCGGCGCTATCGAAAAGTCGTTTGGCGTCGATCGCAATATCCTTCTTGCGATCTGGTCGATGGAAACCAATTTCGGCGAGATCATGAAGCGCGACGATGTGATGCGGGACGCCGTCCGCTCGCTCGCCACCCTTGCCTATGCCGATCCGCGCCGGGCCAAATATGCCCGTACGCAGTTGATCGCCGCGATGAAGATCCTGCAGAAAGGCGATATCGATCGCAGCCATCTGACCGGTTCATGGGCGGGCGCGCTCGGGCACACCCAGTTCATTCCGACAAGCTATCTGGCTTATGCCGTCGATATGGATGGTAATGGCAAGCGCGACATCTGGAACTCTGTGCCTGACGCCTTGGCCACCGCCGCCAATCTCTTGCACAAGAATGGCTGGCAGCCAGGTCAGACGTGGGGTTATGAAGTTGTTCTGCCGGCTGGCCGCAAATTCCCGGCCGGTTCACGCACCATTGCGGAATGGCAAAGCATTGGTGTCGTTCGCGCCAACGGCAAGGCCTTTCCGCGTGGTGGCGAAAAGGCAACGTTGAAGGTGCCGGATGGGCGCGGAGGCCCTGCGTTCCTGATGACACGCAATTTCTACGTTCTGAAGAACTACAACAACGCAGATAAATATGCGCTTGGTGTCGGCCTTCTGGCCGATCAGATCGGTGGCTCTTCGGGGTTGCGTCAAGAATGGAATCGTCCCTTCACGCCCATTACCATGAAGGAGCGCGAAGAATTGCAAAACCATCTGCGCGAACTCGGCTATTATGACGGAAAGGTCGACGGCAAGATCGGTGACGGCTCGCGCAATGCGATCCAGGCGTTCCAGAAGCAGATGGGCCTGGATCCCGACGGCCACCCGAGCATGGAAGTGCTGACGGTGATAAGGAAGAAGTAGCAACAGCGCGTGCAGATTATCTCTCCCCTTGTGGGAGAGAAAGCGATTTCAGCATCTTAGCCCTTGCTAAGTGCTAGAAATCGCAAGAGAGGGGATTTTTAACTCAGAACATTATCCCCTCTCTTGGATTTTCTAAGGATTTAGCAAAGAGGCTAAATCCAAGAAAATCCTTTCTCCCCCACAAGGAGGGAGATAAGCTCCGGCGTGGTCGGTGCAAATCTCGAAGGCCGCAGGATAGACTTATGGATTGCAATCAATTCGGTGTCCGGCAGGACAGAGGGGAGCGTTTTAGGCCGATCCGCCGCGCACCCCTGTTGCTTTCATTGGTTCTCGCCCTTGCGGCCACCCTCGTCTTCACCGAAACCGCCTCTGCCCGCACAATCCTCGACATGCTGTTCGGACCGCGCCAGATATATCGCGAAAATACGGACCGGCTCATTGAAGATGGCAACGGCAGGAGGGTTCGCCCGCCCGCCCGGAACCGCCCGATCAAGCGCGCACGCCCGCGTTCCGCGGCCCCGCAAGCCTCTGCCCGGCCGAGCACCACAGTGAAAGAAGCCGGTATCCCGGAGAAATTGCCGGACGCCAAGACAGTCCTCATTGTCGGCGACTTCATGGCAAAGGGCCTTGCGGAGGGTCTCGATGAAGCATTCATCGATTCGCCCGGCGTTCGCGTCGTTGATAAAAGCGATGGTTCCTCTGGCTTTGTCCGCGATGATCATCGCGATTGGCCGGCGACGATCGGCGCAATGATCGAAGCGGAGAAGCCCTCGGTCGTTATCATGATGGCGGGTGCAAATGATCGCCAGCAATTTGCCGACGGCCAGACCCTGTTGAGCGATGAGTGGGACAAGGAATATCAGGCGAGGATCAACGCCTTTCTCGAAGCCGTCAAGAAGACAGGCCGTCCGGTCGTGTGGGTCGGCCAACCCTCCTACAAGACCAAGAGCATGACCAATGATGTGCTGGCCTTCAACGAAATCTATCGCAATGCGGCCGAGAAGGCCGATGGCACATTTGTCGATGTCTGGGACGGATTCGTTGACCAGAGCGGCAGTTTCACCCTGTCGGGTTTTGACATGTCCGGCCAGACGGCGCGGCTGCGCAATAATGACGGTATCGGCCTGACGCCCGCCGGCAAACGCAAGCTCGCTTTCTACGTGGAGAAGCCCTTGCGGCAGATGCTGGGCAATGCAACCTCACCCAACATCGCTGCAATCAAACCGGGTGCACCGGTGCAGGCGCTTCCAGGGACGCCGCAGGCTCCTGTGAAGGTCGACCGGCTTGCCCCGATCAGCCTTAACGATCCCGAACTCGATGGCGGCACCGAACTTCTCGGCGCCGCGCCGCGTGCGCCAGTGCCGGAAAAATCCGCGCGAGACCGGCTGGTCATTGATGGAGTAGCACCGGAAAGTCAGCCGGGTCGGGTCAATGATTTTTCCTGGCCGAAGCAACCGGATGCAACTCCGACCACCGGTGCCGTACGTTGATTAGAGCCTCGTGCGACGAGTTCGACAGTGCCCATCGTTTCCTGCAGAGTTCTTGCGTGGAACGGTGCGATTCCTACGCATGAATCGTCGAAACTGATGCAAGAATCATCGAATCTGGCGCAAGAATTTCAACCGGAACGTGAATTTTCGTTGTTCCGGGTTGAAAACTCTTATCGCGGCAGCACCGAAGCGCCCATCAATGCCGCATCAATGGATTGCGCCGCCTGACGGCCCTCGCGGATCGCCCAGACCACCAGTGATTGCCCGCGACGCACGTCGCCAGCCGTGTAGAGCTTGTCGACGCTGGTGCGGTAATTCTTGTCATCCGCTGCAACCGAACGGTTACCACGGCGATCGGCTCGCATGTCGAGCGAACCTGCCAGCTCCTTGACGATCCCATCCTCGAACGGACCGGAAAAACCGATGGCGATGAACGCCAGGTCGGCCTTGATGAAAAAGTCTGTGCCGGCGATCGGCTTGCGCGCTTCGTCGACTTCGCAGCACTTGACGTGGGTTAACGTGCCATTTTCGCCGATGAATTCAAGCGTTGCCACCTGGAATTCGCGGTCGGCGCCTTCGGCCTGAGAGGAAGATGTGCGCATCTTTGTCGCCCAATACGGCCAGACGCTGAGCTTGTCTTCCTTCTCCGGAGGCTGTGGACGAATGTCGAGCTGCGTGACCTTCACCGCACCCTGACGGAACGCTGTGCCGACGCAGTCGGATGCCGTATCGCCACCGCCGACAACCACCACGTGCTTTCCGGAGGCAACGATCGGGTCGCTCGGCCAGGCGACAGATTCAATGTTCTCGCGGCCAATGCGGCGGTTCTGCTGGACGAGATAATGCATGGCGTCATGAACGCCTTCGAACTCGCCGCCAGGGATACCCGCAGGACGCGGTGTTTCCGCTCCGCCGCAATAGAGCACCGCGTCATAGGTGTCTATAAGCTCTTGAATTGGCTTGTCTATTCCGACATTGACCCCGCAGAAGAACGTAACGCCTTCGCCCTCCATCTGGGTGACACGGCGATCGATGAAGTGCTTCTCCATCTTGAAATCAGGGATCCCGTAGCGAAGCAAACCGCCCGGCCGGCTCTCGCGTTCATAGACATGAACCTCGTGTCCTGCCCGCCCAAGCTGCTGCGCCGCCGCTAACCCAGCCGGCCCCGAACCGATAACCGCGACGGTCCTTCCGGTCTTCGAAACAGCCGGCTGCGGAATGATAAAGCCCTTTTCATAGGCCTTGTCGGCGATCGCCTGTTCTATCGTCTTGATCGAGACCGGCACATCTTCAAGGTTGAGCGTGCAGGCCTCCTCACACGGCGCCGGACAGATTCTTCCGGTAAATTCCGGGAAATTGTTGGTGGAATGCAGGTTTCTGATCGCCTCATCCCAATTGTCGTTGTAAACGAGATCATTCCAGTCAGGAATCTGGTTGTGGATCGGGCAGCCCGTCGGGCCATGGCAAAACGGAATTCCGCAATCCATGCAGCGTGCAGCCTGCTTTTTGACCTCGCCGTCCGACATGGGAATGGTGAATTCCCTGAAGTGCCGTATACGATCCGACGCGGGCTGATACTTGCCGACCTGCCGGTCGATCTCGAGAAAACCTGTAACCTTACCCATAAAACTGTTCCCATGCTGAGCGTCGCCGCGGCAACGCTCCAAGCGTAAAGCATTGATATTATTCGGCTGCGACACCCATCCGCATGCGCTCCATGTCTTCGAGCGCGCGGCGATATTCGACCGGCATGACTTTCACGAATTTCGGCCGGAAGGTTTCCCAATTGTCGAGAATTTCCTTGGCGCGGCCCGAACCCGTATAATGCATGTGGTTCGAGATCAGCTGCACCAGACGCTCTTCATCGTGACGGGTCATATTGCCCGAAACGTCGACGCGCCCCTTGTGCATAAGATCACCGCCGTGATGATGCAGCTTCTCGAGGATGTCGTCCTCCTCTGGAACCGGCTCCAGTTCGACCATCGCCATATTGCAGCGCTGGGCGAAATCGCCTGCTTCATCAAGCACATAGGCGACACCGCCCGACATGCCTGCCGCAAAGTTGCGCCCAGTCTGGCCGATAACCACCACGACGCCGCCGGTCATGTACTCGCAGCCATGATCGCCTGTACCTTCGACGACTGCGATAGCGCCGGAGTTGCGGACAGCAAAACGCTCGCCGGCCACGCCGCGGAAATAGGCCTCGCCCTCGATAGCGCCGTAAAGCACGGTATTGCCGACAATGATCGAGTCTTCCGGCACGATTTTCGTGTTCTCCGGCGGACGGATGACGATGCGGCCGCCGCAAAGGCCCTTGCCGACATAGTCGTTGCCGTCGCCGATCAGTTCGAACGAAATGCCGCGCGCGAGGAACGCCCCGAAGGATTGCCCAGCAGTGCCGGTGAACTTGACGGAGATCGTATCTTCTTTCAGACCCTTATGGCGATAACGCTTGGCGACTTCACCCGACAGCATCGCGCCGGCGGAACGATCGACGTTCTTGATACCCATCTCGATCTTGACCGGAATCTTGGTTTCGAGCGCGGTCTTCGCCTGCTCGATCAGCTTGCGGTCGAGAATATCGACGATCGGGTGGTTCTGCCGTTCGGTCCAGCGTGTCTTCTCCTCGGGCGCCTCCGGCTTGTGGAAAATGCGTGTGAAATCAAGACCCTTGGCCTTCCAGTGGTCGATCATCTCGCGCTTTTCGAGAAGTTCGGCCTTGCCGACAATCTCTTCAAGCTTGGTGTAGCCCATCTCTGCAAGGAACTGCCGCACCTCTTCCGCCATATAGAAGAAGAAATTGATGACATGTTCCGGCGTGCCCTTGAAACGCTTGCGCAAAACCGGATCCTGCGTCGCCACGCCGACCGGACAGGTGTTGAGATGGCACTTGCGCATAAGGATACAACCCGTCGCAATCAAAGGAGCCGTGGAGAAGCCGAACTCGTCGGCGCCAAGCAGCGCACCGATGATGACGTCGCGGCCAGTCCGCAAACCACCGTCCACCTGAAGGGCGATCCGCGAGCGAAGACCATTGAGCACCAGCGTTTGCTGTGTTTCGGCCAGCCCCATTTCCCATGGGCTGCCCGCATGCTTGAGCGATGTTAGCGGCGAAGCGCCCGTTCCGCCGTCGTAACCGGAAATCGTGATGTGATCGGCACGCGCCTTGGCAACACCGGCCGCGACAGTTCCGACGCCGACTTCCGAGACGAGCTTGACCGAGACATCCGCTTCCGGATTGACATTTTTCAGATCGTAGATGAGCTGCGCCAGATCCTCGATGGAATAGATGTCATGGTGAGGCGGCGGCGAAATCAGACCGACACCAGGGGTGGAATGCCGGGTCTTGGCGACAGTCGCATCGACCTTGTGACCAGGCAGCTGACCGCCCTCGCCGGGCTTGGCACCCTGCGCGACCTTGATCTGCATCATGTCGGAATTGACGAGATATTCCGTCGTCACACCAAAACGGCCGGATGCTACCTGCTTGATCGCCGAGCGCTCGGGATTTGGCTTGCCATCGGGGAGCGGATAGAAGCGATCCGGCTCCTCGCCGCCCTCGCCGGTGTTCGACTTGCCGCCGATCCGGTTCATGGCAATGGCCAGCGTCGTATGCGCCTCGCGGCTGATTGAACCGAAGGACATGGCCCCTGTCGAGAACCGCTTGACGATGTCTTTGGCAGGCTCAACCTGATCGATCGGGATGGGCTTGCGGCCGCTATCCGACGCCATTTTGATCTTGAACAGGCCGCGGATCGTCTGTGCCTGCGCCGACTGGCTGTTCACCATGTCGGAATATTCCTTGAACGTCGCCGGCGACTCAGTCCGCACGGCGTGCTGCAGCTTTGCAACTGCGTCGGGCGACCACAGATGCGCCTCGCCTCGGATGCGATAGGCATATTCGCCGCCGACCTCAAGCGTGGTCATCAGCACAGGATCATTGCCAAACGCGTCGCGGTGCCGGCGAACAGTTTCCTCCGCGACCTCTTCCAGGCCCACACCTTCGATCATGGTTGCGGTCCCGAAGAAGTACCGGTCAACAAATTCCGATTTAAGGCCCACCGCATCGAAGATCTGCGCACCGCAATAGGACTGGTATGTGGAAATGCCCATCTTGGACATAACCTTCAAAATGCCTTTGCCAATCGACTTGATGTAGCGCGAGACGATTTCGCGCGAGTCGACTTCCGGCGGGAACTCGCCGCGCTTGTGCATGTCGAGCAACGTGTCGAATGCCAGATAGGGATTGATCGCTTCCGCACCATAGCCGGCAAGGCAGCAAAAATGATGCACTTCGCGCGGCTCACCGGATTCGACCACAAGGCCTACCGATGTGCGCAAGCCTTTGCGGATCAGGTGATGATGAACCGCCGCCACCGCGAGTAGCGCAGGGATCGGGATGCGATCCGGTCCCACCTGACGATCCGAAAGGATGATGATGTTATAACCGCCATGCACCGCTGCCTCGGCGCGGTCGCAAAGCCGCTCGACCGCACCGGCCATGCCGGCCGCGCCCTCTTCCACGTTATAAGCGGTATCCAGTGTCTTTGTGTCGAAACGATCTTCCGTGTGACCGATCGAACGAATCTTTTCCAGGTCACCATTGGTCAGGATCGGCTGGCGCACCTCAAGCCGCTTGCGGCGCGATGTGCCCACCAGATCGAAGATGTTTGGACGCGGTCCGATGAAGGACACAAGGCTCATCACCAGCTCTTCACGGATAGGATCTATCGGCGGGTTGGTGACCTGTGCAAAGTTCTGCTTGAAGTAGGTGTAAAGCATCTTCGACTTGTCAGACATCGCCGAGATCGGTGTGTCCGTACCCATCGAACCAATGGCTTCCTGGCCCGTAGTCGCCATGGGCGCCATCAGGATGCGCGTGTCTTCCTGAGTGTAGCCGAAAGCCTGTTGACGATCGAGAAGACTGACATCCTTGCGCAGCGCGCGTGGTTCCACCGGGCTCAGTTCTTCCAGAATGAGCTGCGTGTTCTTCAGCCACTGCTTGTAAGGATGGCGGTTGGCGATCTCCGACTTGATCGTATCATCTGAAACGATCTCGCCCTTTTCCATGTCGATCAGCAGCATGCGGCCTGGCTGCAGCCGCCACTTCTTGACGATCTTTTCTTCCGGTACGGGCAGAACCCCGGCTTCCGATGCCATGATCACAAAATCATCATCGGTAACGAGATAGCGAGCCGGGCGCAGTCCGTTGCGGTCGAGGGTTGCGCCGATCTGGCGGCCATCAGTGAAGGCAACCGCTGCAGGACCATCCCATGGCTCCATGAGTGCCGCGTGATACTCGTAGAACGCCTTGCGGTCATCGGCCATAAGCTTGTTGCCGGACCATGCTTCCGGAATCAGCATCATCATTGAATGAGCAAGCGAGTACCCGCCCTGGAACAGGAACTCCAATGCGTTATCGAAGCATGCCGTATCCGACTGGCCTTCATAGGAGATGGGCCAGAGCTTGGAAATATCGTTGCCAAAGTACTCGCTGTCGACTGAAGCCTGCCGCGCTGCCATCCAGTTGACGTTGCCGCGCAGCGTGTTGATTTCGCCGTTATGCGCCACCATGCGATAAGGGTGCGCGAGCTTCCATGACGGAAACGTGTTCGTGGAAAACCGCTGATGCACCAGCGCCACCGCGCTCTCGAAACGCGGATCCTTCAGGTCCTTGTAATAGGCGCCGACCTGATAAGCGAGGAACATGCCCTTATAGACGATCGTGCGCGCCGACATGGAAACGACGTAGAAATCGCTCTCCCTGCCGCCATTCTCCTGATAGATGCGGTTCGAAATCACCTTGCGCAGAACATAGAGGCGACCCTCGAAATCCTCGTTGGTTTCGATGTTGGGGTTGCGGCCGATGAAGACCTGCCGGTGGAACGGCTCTGTCGCGGCAATGTGGGGTGCTTTGGATAAGGACGAGTTGTCGACGGGAACATCGCGGAAGCCGATAAGCAATTGTCCTTCGGACGCGATAACTTCGGTGATCACCGCCTCGATATGCGCGCGCTCTTCAGGGTCCTGCGGCATGAACAGGTAACCGACGGCATAGTGGTTGACAGGAGGAAGCTCGACGCCTTTTTCGGCCCAGTCGGCACGGAAGAACGCATCAGGAATCTGTACGAGCAGCCCGGCACCATCGCCCATCAGAGGATCCGCGCCCACAGCACCGCGATGTGTGAGGTTCTCGAGCATGAACAGCCCGTCCTCGATGACCTTGTGCGACTTCACGCCCTTCATATGCGCGATGAAGCCGACGCCGCAGGCATCATGTTCGTTGCGCGGATCATATAGGCCTTGCCGGACAGGAAAGCCTGACGATTTATTGGTTTTGACCGCACGATTCTGTACGGCCTGAGCGAGTTCAGTCGTTACAGATGGCGTCAAATCCGACATCGTCAATTCCTCCGTTTGGCGCCCTCGGCGGGCGGTAATATCTCCTGCTGCGCCACGCGTCTCTTAGACGCGTAAAGGACGCAGCAGCATTTTAATTTTGTGGATAATCCTTTTCAAAAACCGTTTCGGTTTTTGGGATTATCCGCAGGAGACGGAATACCATAATTCCAGTCCCGCTTCATGCGGCATATCTTCCGGTGCGGATTGCGGTCACCATTATAAGGACGGAAGCACCTGCTCACCATCCTCGTTCTTAGTTCGCACATATAGGACAGCAATGCTGTCTTATTATTGTATGCCAGAATTATTCCAAACAAACAAGATGGAAAAGCAAAAAATATCTGCGTCCAACGAAATATCATTGCGCAAAATGCTTCAAAAGTATGCCATTAGTTTCAAAACATGCGATTTCCCCTAAAAGTGAAAGGGGAAATAGCCACTTCCACATGGATAGCACCCGCTGCTCCCTTTTCACCAGCAGATGAAAGGCGTATGCGTGTCCGCGTCAGTGGAAAATCGTAAGGTCGACTATGCATTTTGCTTCCGATAATTGGGCCGGAGCCCACCCGAAGATTGCCGAGAGTTTGAGCAAACATACGGATGGCTTTGCCGCCGCCTATGGCACAAGTGCTCTCGACAAAGCGGTCGCACAGACGTTCAACGAGATATTCGAGCGAGAGGTTGCGGTTTTTTTCGTTGCCACCGGCACCGCCGCAAATTCACTGGCGCAGGCAGCTATTGCGAAGCCGGGTGGTGTGACGTTCGCTCATCGCGAAGCACACACGATCGCGGACGAAGGCGGAGCGCCTGAATATCTGACCGGCGGTGCCCGGCTGCACCCGGTCGACGGGCCGCTCGGACGCATCGATGTTGACAATCTCAAAAAGGCGATCACCGGGTATAACAATGTCCGCGCCGGTCAGCCAATGGCGGTTTCCATCACGCAACTCACCGAGAGCGGCACGCTTTACGAATCAAATGAAATCGCTGGGATATCCGCGGTTTGCCGCGAAAACGGTCTGCCAATGCATATGGATGGCGCCCGTTTTGCCAACGCGCTGGTTTCGCTCGGCTGTTCCCCTGCGGACATGACCTGGCGGCAGGGCGTCGACATGCTGTCGTTTGGTGGAACGAAGAATGGCTGCTGGTGCGCCGAAGCACTCATTTTCATGGATCCGGCACGCGCTGAGGCTTTTCCCTACATTCGCCAGCGGGCCGCGCAACTCTTTTCAAAGTCACGCTTCATCGCCGCCCAGTTCGAAGCCTATTTCGAAGACAACCTCTGGTTGGATCTGGCAAGGCATTCCAACAGCATGGCCCGGCGCATGGCTGACCACATTGCTACATCAGGCAATGTTCGACTAGCCTGGGAGCCCCGCGGCAACGAGATTTTCGCGGTCATGGAAAAGGCGACTGCAGCGAGGTTGCGCGATAACGGTGCACTCTTCTACGACCAAAACCCGCCCCACTCCGAAAAACATCTGATCGGCGAAAATGAAACGCTCGTCCGATTGGTGACCAGTTTCGCCACCTCAACAGAAGAAATAGATCGCTTTGGCGACCTGATTGCATGAAAAAAGCGGCGCATTGCTGCGCCGCTTCTTCTCACACGTTACAGTAACCGCTTAATGCGTGGCTTTAGCCTCGATCTGCTTGGCTTCCTTGTCGGACAAGGAAGTGACGGCGATCTTGCGCGGCTTCATCTCCTCCGGAATTTCGCGCTTGAGTTCAATGTGCAAAAGGCCGTTTTTCAGGCTCGCACCACTAACTTCGACGAAATCGGCAAGATGGAAGCGGCGCTCGAAAGCGCGCGAGGCGATACCGCGGTAAAGCGTTTCGGCCTTTTCATCGGACTTCTCTACAGCCTTCTCGCCGGTCACCTTGAGCTGGTTGCGATGTGCCTCGATCTGGATCTCGTCCTCCGAGAACCCGGCAACAGCGATGGTGATGAGATAGGTGTTATCGCCAGTCCGCTCGATATTATAGGGCGGATAGGTCTGGGCACCTTCTGGCTGGGCCAGACTGTCGAGAATGGTGAAAAGCCGGTCAAAACCGACGGTTGAACGGTAGAGTGGGGAAAAATCAACGTGACGCATGTTTAAGCCCTCCTTTAGAGCGACAATGTTTGCGTGTTTTGGCTCTCGGTAGAACTCCCTTTGTGGCAAGTTCCGTCGAACCAGCGACCCCGATATGGCGGTCACGGAAATTATCTGGTTAGCCCGGCGGCGGATTTCAAGAGGTTACAAAGTGTGGCTGTGGATGAACGCAAAATGAACATCATCTTCGGAATACGTTCACGTGGATGTGACTATAAATGCACCAAGGTTGGAAACGAACCGATACTACAAAGGATACGATAATGAAGAAAACCGTCCTCGCACTTACCGCTGCAGCACTTCTCGTTACCGGGTTTGCTGCTTCGGCAATGGCCGACAGCCGCTATTACCGCGCTGACGCAGCCGCCGAATATCTTGACGACAGCGGTGGCGCCGATGGCTATTTCGTTCAGGAACGCCGCTACTATGATGGCGAGAGCCGCCGCTACTATCGCGATGATCGTCGCGAACGGTTTGGTCCCCGCGACGTCGCGCGCATGCTTGAACGCCGTGGTTTTCGGGTCCGTGACGTGAACTTCGAGCGTGGGCGCTATTTCGTACGCGCTGCACGTCGTGGCGATCCGGTCCTTGTCGTCGTTTCGCGCGATGGAGATATTCTGGAAACCCGCCGGATGGGCGGTGATCGTTATCGCGATCGTCGCGAAAGCGGTTTCAGCATCGAGATAAACCCGGCTTACTGAGTATAAAAGCCGAATTCGTTCCGGGTGTAACGTCCCTTCCATCCGGAATGAACTGACCGGAAGCTCTCAGGCAGAGTTTCCGGTCATTCTTTTTTCTAGTGCAATCCCAAGAAAAAGTGGGAACCGATTTACCGTCCGGGATTGCGTAAAACAAAGAGTTAGAGCAATTCCGCGATTCGAAGAAAAACGGAAATGCTCCAACTGCGGTTTGACCTTTGCAGCGCCACATTTTATCACAGGCAGAGACTATTGGCGGCGAGGAATTGACCAGACCAAATGATCAGACCGCTTGTCGAAACTTCATCCAATCCTATCCCGTCCGGTACACGCGTTGATTCGCTGAGTCTTCGCGACGGCAAGGAACTCCGCTATACCATCACCCCGGCCAGTGCCCAGCCTGCGCAGGGCACAGTCATCATCCTGCACGGCCGTAATGAGTGCATCGAGAAATATTTCGAGACGGTCCGCGACGTCGCTAACCGTCGCTTTACAGTTGCGACATTCGACTGGCGCGGCCAAGGTGCATCCAGCCGGCTCCTGCAAAATGCCGCAAAAGGCTATGTAAAAAGCTTTGACGACTACGCGGTCGATTTCGAACAATTGTTCGAAGGCGTTCTCTTGCCCGATTGCCGCGGGCCATTCTACATCCTGGCTCATTCCACCGGAGCGCTTGCGGCCCTCTTGGCCGCCCCAGCCCTTTCGAACCGCATCCGCCGGATGGTACTGATCGCGCCGCTATTGGATATCAATGGCAGCCGCGCCAGAAAGACGATTGCGCGGGTTGGCGCGAGCACACTTCGTTATGCAGGACTTGGCCGGGCTTATATGCTTGGCGGTCCGCATCAGATAAAGCCCTTTGACTTCAATGAAGTAACGTCCGATGCGGCGCGTTACCTGCGCAATTGCGAGATTCTCGAAAAAGCGCCAGAACTCGCTATCGGTGGGCCCACGGCAAGCTGGATCGTCGCAGCCGCCAAAGCGATCAAAAAGATCAGTCGGCCGGAATTCATCGAAACGATCCGGATTCCCATGCTGATGGTTGCAGCGGGAGCCGACAGCGTCGTCTCCACTCCGGCGATCGAGCGTTATGCCTTGCAACTGCGCAATTCCACATTGCTGACAATAGATGGCGCCAAGCATGAAATCCTTCAGGAGAAGGATTTCTATCGCGAGCAATTCTTTGCCGCGTTCGACGCCTTCATTCCCGGCACCGGCAGCGAGACGGAATAGAACGTCAACGGTTGAGCAATTCCAGAGCCTTGGCGTGCAGTTCGGGCGTCGCAGCAGCAACGATATTGCCGGCCTTCTCCGCCGGACCTCCATCCCACGTGGTGATCACACCACCAGCCTTTTCGATGATCGGAACAAGCGCCACGATGTCATAGGGATGCAGGCCGGTTTCGACAACGAGATCGACGAACCCCGCAGCCAGCATCGAATAGGCATAACAATCCGTGCCATAGCGCGCGAGCCGCACGCTTTGTTCGACCCGATCATAGGCAGCGCGCTTCTCATCCTTGAACATTGCCGGCGTGGTCGTAAACAGTGTGGCCTCGGAAAGTTCGGTCGTTTTCCGCGTTTCGAGACGGCGAATACCGCCCGGACCCTCGTACCATGAAGCGTCACCGTCACACATGAACAGCTCATTGGTAAACGGTTGGGCCATGAGCCCCGCCACTGCATCCCCATCGATGGTAAGACCAGCCAATGTTCCCCATACAGGAATACCGGAAATGAACGCGCGGGTACCATCGATCGGGTCGATCACCCAGACATGCGAATGATCGAGGTTCTCGCCGCCGAACTCTTCGCCGAGAATGCCGTGATCCGGGAAACTGGCGTTGATCAGTTTGCGAATCGCCTTTTCAGCCTCTCGGTCCGCCTCTGTAACAGGGTCGAAGCCTGTCTGATATTTGTTGTCGATGAGCGAAATCGTGCGGAATCGCGGCAACGTCTGCTCTGCTGCGACACCGGCGATTTGCTTCAAAAAGGAAAGCTCAATGACCAAAATAGCTCCTCACGATTAAAATATCCTCATTTTCCTGCCGTGTCGGCCAGTTTATTGCATTTTTTTTAGGCAATTAATAATGGTGCCCAAAAAAACATACAAAACACTTGACATTTGTGCGGCGCAGCATAGATTGATACACGGACAGGGCGACCTGTCTATGCCCTCCTTGGGCGTTTCCTCCCTAGACTTGGGCCGCGCTTACGCGCGGTCTTTTTTTGTTTAAAAATCTGCTGCTGGTAAGACGCTATTCGGCAGCAAGCGGCGTATCCAGGAAGTAGAAATCCGGTAGCGACACGAGATCCCGTAGAAAAAGTGCAATATCCCGCTGCAGCTGATCGAAGCCTGCCTTTTTTTCGTAACTGTGTTCGTTGAGGTAAAGACCGCGATTGACCTCGATCTGCAGGGCATGAAACTGCTTGAGTGGCCGCCCGTAGTGCTCGGTGATATAACCGCCCGCGTAAGGTTTGTTGTGGGCGACCACATAGCCCATCTCCCGAAGCAGCTGGATCGCTGCGTTTGCAAGCTCTGGCGCACAGCTTGTGCCAAACCGGTCGCCGATAATGAAATCCGGGCGCATACCGCTTTCTGGAAAACGAATGCCTGTCGGCATCGAATGACAATCGACAAGGACGCCATAGCCAAAGCGTTCGCGCGTTTTAACGAGAATATCTCCAAGGAGCGCGTGATATGGCCTGTAGATTGTTTCTATACGGCTCAGCGCCTCATCGATGTGGAGCTTATGCGCATAAATTTCCTGCCCTTCGCCGACAAGGCGCGGAATTGTGCCCAGACCACCCGCAACCCGGGCGGAATGCCCATTGGCGTACGAGGGCAGCGGTTCAAAAAACATTTTAGCATCGAGCTCGTAAGGCTCGCGGTTCACATCGAGATAGGCCCGTGGAAAATGCGCCACCACCAAGGGTGCGCCGATCATAACCGCTGAGGCAAACAGCTGATCGACAAAGCAATCTTCCGAACGCCGGATCGTGTGCGGATCGAGTTGCGATTGCTGCAGGAAGGCGGCCGGATAATATCGTCCGCTATGGGGTGAATTGAAAACGAACGGAATGCGTTGATCGGACGGTTGCCGCAATTCGTAAGGCAGGCTGTCAGGAAAATCACGCTCGGCCGTCATCGCTCACTTCGAAGGTTCACTACTGTTTATGGTACCACTCTAGATCAAGTTTCCTTCAGATGGAATTGACCAACGGTCCACCATGACCAACTTTCTGACGTATGCAAGTTACACCTGTTGGGGTGCTTTTCCCGCGAAACGGCACCTCGACTTTTGCAGCGTTCACGCTTATTTCTAGCAAATCATTCACGCGATCTTTACCAAAAAAGCGTTTCTTGAATCGTGATGGACGCTGATCTGGGGATGATCGGGTGCTAACCAATTCGGACGGACTGATGAAGAGAATCCTTCTTGCGGAAGATGACAACGATATGCGGCGCTTTCTGGTCAAGGCGCTGGAGAAAGCGGGGTATCACGTCACGCATTTTGACAATGGCGCCAGCGCCTATGATCGATTGCGCGAAGAGCCGTTTTCACTGCTTTTAACCGATATCGTCATGCCGGAAATGGACGGTATCGAGTTGGCGCGCCGCGCTTCGGAAATCGATCCCGACCTGAAGATCATGTTCATTACTGGCTTTGCTGCCGTGGCGCTCAATGCCGATTCGAAGGCTCCGAAAGACGCCAAGGTGCTTTCCAAGCCGTTCCACCTGCGCGATCTTGTCAATGAAATCGAGAAAATGCTTGTCGCAGCCTGATAGGCTGCGGCATTCGTTCCTTCTTGTGAAGAAAGCCTGATAAGTTCTCCCTACAGCTATTGACGGAGCCAATTCAATATGGTGTATGCGCCCGTCAGATGGGCGTGTAGCTCAGCGGGAGAGCACTACGTTGACATCGTAGGGGTCACAGGTTCAATCCCTGTCACGCCCACCATCTGAACCCCAGACACTGCATCGGGCCGCTGGACACTGTTTCACTTGCTCTGCTCGCGCCCCTCAATCAGCGCGCGCCGTTTACCGAGATGATATGCGAGAAAGTCGAGAACGGTTCGGGTCCGGGCGACGCGCCTGAGGTCCGGATGTGTAAGCAGCCACAAGGAAACCTCCATGTCGGGGAGTGGGGAACCGACGCGCCGAAGTTCCGGATCAGGGTCGGCGAGATAGCAGGGTAGCGCCGCAACACCCATGCCAGCCCGCGCCACAGCTGCCTGTCCAGATAGGCCGGCGCCGCGTAGGGCACTGTCCCCCGGCCATGGTCTTCCATCACGATCTTATGACCACGTGCGTCGCTTGTGCCGCCAGATACGCCGACCTACGTTGTCGGTGGCATTGCCCTGTCGCCGTTTAGGTGTAGCCTCCTGAACAATTCCAACCCTTCGGCGGAGATTCGAGATGCAGCTTGGTATGATTGGACTGGGGCGTATGGGCAGCAACATGGCGCAACGCCTGATGAAGCATGGTCACGACTGTGTGGTTTACGATACGCGTGCCGAGAGCATGGTGGAGTTGCAGAGCCTCGGCGCCAAGGGCAGCACGTCGCTGCAGGAATTTGTCTCGACGCTGACAAAGCCCCGCGCCGTATGGCTGATGTTGCCCGCTGCAGTCGTTGACAAGGTTCTGGCGCAACTGGTGCCGCTGCTCGACAAGGACGATATCGTCATCGATGGCGGCAATTCCTACTATCACGATGACATCCGCCGCAGCGGCGAGTTGAAAGCGAGCGGCATCCACTATGTCGATGTTGGTACGAGCGGCGGTATATTTGGCTTCGAACGCGGCTATTGCCTGATGATCGGCGGCGAAAAGGATATCGTTCAACACCTCTCCCCGATCTTTGCCGCCCTTGCTCCTGGCAAAGGCAATGTACCCGAAACCCCAAGCCGTCTGGAGAACCCGGTCGCCGGCAGCACGGCCGATCAGGGTTACTTGCATTGCGGGCCGCATGGTGCCGGACATTTCGTCAAGATGGTCCATAATGGCATCGAATACGGATTGATGGCTGCCTATGCGGAAGGCCTCAACATTCTGCGCAATGCGGATATCGGCCTGCGCTCGCATGAGGTCGATGCCGAAACAACGCCGTTGCAGAACCCCGAGCATTACCAGTACGAGTTCAACCTGCCCGACATTGCCGAAGTATGGCGTCGCGGCAGCGTCGTCAGTTCGTGGCTTCTCGACCTCACAGCCGATGCCTTGCATGGCGATCCCGCGCTCGCGAGCTATGAGGGGCGCGTCTCGGATTCGGGTGAAGGCCGCTGGACCGTCATGGCCGCGATCGACGAGGCCGTACCGACACCCGTTCTCAGCGCTGCCCTGCAAGAACGCTTCTCTTCGCGCGGCAATGCCGACTTCGCCAACAAGATCCTGTCCGCCATGCGACGTGAGTTTGGCGGACACGTGGAAAAACAGGCGCCGAAACCGGCTGGGTAATCCCGCCCGCCGGACGCCTGTGCATACAGGAGTACAAAGTCATGGATATGAAAATGCTGAGATCGACCCTTCCGATACTGGCTCTGGCCGCTGGCGTGGCGATGGCGCTGCCGCTGGAGGCCAGCGCTCAAAGCATGATGAAGAAGGGTCAGTCAACCATGACGACGAAGGCGTCCAACAGGGCCAATGTCCGTGGAACAATCGAGAGCTTTGACGACACATCCATTGTCGTGAAAACGCGCGAGGGACCGGATGCAACCGTCACCTTGAGTGATGGCTGGGTTGTCGGCGGCGTCGCCAAGGCGTCGCTTGATGACATCAAGAAGGGCGATTTCGTCGGGATAACCAACGTGCCTAAAAGTGAAGGGGGCAACAGCGCGCTTGAGGTGGTGATCTTTCCTGCTGCACTCAAGGGCACAGGTGAAGGCGACCGTCCATGGGATCTGAAGCCGAATAGCAGCATGACAAACGCCACAGTCGCAGATGCTGTCAAGGACGTCGATGGCCGCACCCTTACGGTCACCTATCGTGGCGGCGAAAAGAAGATCGCCGTTCCTGACGGCACGCCGATCGTTACCCTTGCACAGGCCACAAAGGACGATCTGAAGCCCGGTGCTACCGTCTTCGTCGCTGCCGAGAAGGACAGCGATGGCACCCTCACCTCAAAACGCGTCGTCGTCGGCACGAACGGCGTCGTTCCACCCATGTAGTCACAAGAAAATATCCCGGAAACAGTGCTGCTTCCGGGATATGCACTCAATGGTGAGCGCCAACTTCGCTGTCGAGATGTGCCATCTGCACTTCGGCGTAGCGCGTCCCGGCGGCGGCGCCTTTGGGCACGGCATTCTCGATAGCGCCTAGGTCATCTCTCGTAAGCTTGATGTCGAGTGCGCCCAGCGCTTCACTCAACCGGTCGCGCCGTCGCGCACCGATCACCGGTATGATGTCCTCGCCCTGCGCCGCGACCCAGGCGATGGCGATCTGCGCCACCGTCACACCCTTGCTGGCTGCAATTTTCTGCAGGGCCTCGACCAGCGCCAGGTTCTTGTCGACATTGTCCCCTTGAAACCGCGGGCTATGCGTGCGGAAATCGCCCGGATTCGTGTTACCCTTTTTCCAATGCCCGCTGATCAGACCGCGTGAAAGCACCCCGTAGGCGGTGATCCCGATCCCGAGTTCGCGGCAGGTCTGGAGAATACCATTCTCGATGCCGCGCGAAATCAGCGAATACTCGATCTGCAGGTCGACGATCGGATGCACGGCCGCGGCCTTCCGGATGGTTGCCGAACCAACCTCGGACAGGCCAATATGCTTGATATAACCGGCCTTGACCATGTCGGCGATCGCACCAATCGTATCTTCGATCGGCACATTGGGATCGAGTCTTGCCGGCCGATATATGTCGATATAGTCGACATCCAGGCGTTGCAACGAATAAGCGAGGAAATTCTTGGTCGCTTGCGGCCTCGCATCAAAGCCGGACCAACCGCCCGCGGGATCGCGAAGACCGCCATATTTGACGCTGATGACCACGTCTTCGCGCTTCTTGCCCTTCAAGGCCTCGGCAATCAACAGCTCATTGTGGCCTTGGCCGTAGAAATCCCCCGTATCGAGAAGATTGATTCCTGCATCAAGCGAGGCATGAATGGTCGCGATGCTTTCGGCGCGATCGGAGGGTCCATAAATACCCGACATGCCCATGCAGCCGAGACCGATTTCGGAAACGCGCGGTCCGGTTTTTCCAAGTTGACGATATTGCATATTCTAACTCCGGTTTTTCAACGTTGCCGATCAATATAAAACAACTATGTTTGTGCGATAATCCCGTCTATTGTGTACGGGTTGTTTGGAAAAATGCACAATGAATGAGCCTGACCTATCCGACCTTGGTGCTTTGGTAGCGGTCGCGCATACGCGCAGTTTCCGCGCGGCGGCCGCGATCCGCGGTGTGTCGCCGTCCTCTTTGAGCGAAGCCATTCGCCGGCTGGAAGCGCGTGTTGGCGTGCGATTGCTCAACCGCACAACGCGCAGCGTCACACCAACCGAGGCCGGAACGCAGCTGCTCGAACGTCTTGACCCGGCGCTGGGAGAGATTGCCGGAGCGCTCGATGCTCTCAATAATTTTCGCGACAGCCCCACCGGCACGCTCAAGCTCAATGTGCCGATCGTCGTGGCGCAGAAGATCCTGCCGCCAATCATCAACCGCTTCCTTGCCTCACATCCCGGAATCACGCTGGAGATTTCAGCCATCGACACTTTCATCGATGTGCTGGCGGCAGGCTTTGATGCGGGGATACGCTATGACGAAAGCATCGAGCGCGATATGATCGCAATCCCGATAGGCCCCCGCACCCAGCGCTTCATGGTTGCGGCAGCACCATCGTACCTCGCAAACAACGGCAAGCTCGAGCATCCACGCGATCTCATCCATCACGCTTGCATACGTCACCGCTTTGCCAGTGGCGTGGTTCTAAACTGGGAATTCGAGCGAAACGGCAAGCTGTTAAAAATCACGCCCAAAGGTCCGCTTATTGCCTCGACTGCGGACATCGGCATTGGCGCTGCCATTGCCGGTATCGGGCTGATCTATACATTTGAGGAATATTTGAGCCCGGCCATCGCCAGCGGCGAGCTTGTCCCTGTGCTTGACCCTTGGTGGCAGAGTTTTACGGGCCCGCGTCTCTACTATCCGAGCCGCAGACATATGCCTGCACCGCTTCGGGCTTTTGTGGATTTCATCAAAAATACCGAACATCCGCACGTTCAAGCCTAGGTCTCTTGCATCCACCGCCCCGCTATGCCATGACGCGCGCTCCCATTCGAGGCGGTGTTTTGCGCGGCCCTTCATAGATTCTCGACCACTCAATTTCCGGTACAAAAGGAGCGCTGCCATGGCTCAGGCGCTGGGTTTCGACTTTGGCACGACAAATACGGTTATGGCCTTGGCCGATGGATCGTCGACCCGCTCGCTGGCCTTCACCAGTGCGGCCGGCACCGCCGACAGCATGCGAACCGCCTTGTCCTTTATGAAGGATCCCCTCGCAGGCGCATCCGCTTTGAAAGTCGAGGCCGGACATGCAGCCATCCGGCAGTTTATCGACCATCCCGGCGAATGCCGCTTCCTGCAATCCATCAAGACTTTTGCCGCAAGTGCGCTGTTCCAGGGCACTTTGATCTTCGCCAAGCGCCAGACTTTCGAGGACCTGATGGAGATATTCCTGCGGCGCCTCAAAGTCTATGCAGACGACAACTGGCCTTCGGACATCACGCGTGTGGTCACCGGACGCCCCGTACATTTCGCCGGCGCAAATCCAGATCCGACGCTGGCGACCGAGCGCTACAACGAAGCCTTGACGCGCTTTGGATTTCCAGAAATCCACTTCGTCTATGAGCCAGTTGCAGCAGCATTCTATTTCGCCCAAAATCTCAAATCCGACGCGACGGTGCTCGTCGCCGATTTCGGCGGTGGCACGACCGACTATTCGATCATTCGCTTCGAAACATCGGCCGGAAAGCTCAGCGCGACACCGATCGGCCATTCTGGCGTAGGCGTTGCCGGCGACCATTTCGATTATCGCATGATCGACCAGATCGTCGCGCCGCAGATAGGCAAAGGCAGCTTGTTTCGAAGCTTCGACAAGACCCTCGAAGTCCCCGCCTCGTGGTATGCGAATTTCGGCCGCTGGAACCAGCTTTCTATCTTCAAGACCTCGCGCGAGTTTGCCGCTTTGAAAAAACTCGTGCGTGACAGCCTTGAGCCGGAAAAGCTGGAGATTTTTGTTGATCTGGTCGACCACGACGAAGGGTATCCGCTCTATCAGGCCGTGTCTGCCACCAAGATAGCGCTTTCATCGGCAGACGAAGCGGCGTTCGAATTTGCACCTCTCGGGCGCGGGGGCCACAAGACTATCCGCCGCTCCGACTTCGAAGGCTGGATCGCCAGCGATCTGGCACGTATCGAAGGCGCGCTTGATGATGTGCTCGAAAAGACGAAGACCTCTCCTGCCCATATCGACAAGATATTCCTGACCGGAGGTACATCCTTCGTTCCGGCGGTCCGTCGCATTTTTACAGAGCGGTTCGACCACGATCGAATCGAGAGCGGCGGCGAACTTCTGTCGATTGCTCACGGCCTTGCACTGATCGGCGAGCGCGACGACATCAAGCAGTGGACCGCTTAGTCTCAAATTCTTGAGGGATGACAATCTGGCCGCAACGGTCTATCGAACAGTTTCGAGAATGCAGTTGGAAACGGGATTATGAAAGAAGCGGTTACGCTCAAGCAACTGACGGCGGCCATCGGAACCGAAATCGGCTGCTCGGAGTGGCGCGTCGTCAGCCAGGAGATGATCAATCTGTTCGCTGACGCAACCGATGATCATCAGTTTATTCACACCGATCCGGAACGCGCCGCGGAAACGCCCTTTGGCGGCACTATCGCCCATGGTTTTCTGACGATCTCGCTGCTGTCGACATTGGCCTATGAGGCGCTCCCGATGATCGAAGGCGCGACTATGGGCATCAATTACGGTTTCGACAAAGTGCGCTTCATGGCGCCGGTAAAATCCGGCAAGCGCGTACGTGCCCGCTTCAAGCTCGTGGATGCCGATATCCGCCCTTCGGGCCGTGTTCTCAACAATTATGAAGTAACGCTCGAGATCGAAAACTCGCTCAAGCCCGCGCTCGTCGCCAATTGGCTGACTATCGCGGTGCTCGAGCATCCACCGGAAATGGATTGAACCGGCGTCAAATGAAGGCGCCGGCTGCATCAAGCGGCACACCACTTTCCCGATAGGTCGTCACAAGATCCCTGAATGCGAACGGGCCCTGCACGAACATCCCCATATCGTAAGGATTGCGGATTTGTGCGCCCTTCAGAAACAACAAATGCATCTTGAAGAAATTGGCCTTCGCACGCGCATAACGCGTAGCACTGTGAATATTCTTGAAACGAACTTGCCGGATAATCGGCTGGTCGAGCGGGGTTATTCCAAGAGCAGCTGCGGGATCCGACTTATAGAAATGAATGATATCGGTGATGGTCTGAAATTCGGCCCAGAGCACCGGCGTCTCCTCGAAGACGACCCTTGTATCTTCGCGCAAGCTCGTCGCGCGCGGATGAAAGGCGATCATCAGCAGGCATGAGCCTGCGGCCAGCAGAGATACAGGCTTTTGTTTTAGAAGTTGCGGGTTGCTGCGCCAGACATCGGCTATGGCCTCCACGGCAGGAACCGTCCCAAGGCTATGCGCGACGATTACAACCTCATTGGCATCACTCGTTTGCAATTTATGCACGAGATGCTCCGCAAACTCGCGTCTGCGTTGCAACAGTCTCGGATTGCGGTGGTGAATACGATCGGAGGCGGCGGTCCAATCATCTAGCAGATAGGAGAAGAACACCTTGTCGCCTGGCCAACGGACCAGCAGCCGGCCGAACAGCAATGCCAGTGGTATTGTCCAGATCAGATGTAGTGCGTTGAACCCGCCCAACAATGGCAACAGGCCAAGGCAGATTGTCACCAGCGTGACGAAGCAGGCGAAGGCAAACGGCCACAGGAAGAAGATGCAGAACCGCCAACTCGTCCAGAGATAGCGAAAGAACGTACCACTCAAGATGATATCGAGGAATGCCATGAGCCCCGTGGCAAAACGCGTCGCCACGTTTCTCGCAGCGTAGGCGTCGAAAATATCGGCGCTGCCATATTGGCAGAATTCCGTTTCGGTCTGCCAATTTGCGCCGGTGGTCTCGATATGCATCGAAGCGATGTTCAACCCCTCGGCCAGCATCGGTCCGGTCTTCGTCTTCGCATTCCAGAGGCGGCTGAAGTCGGCGGAGCTGTTCAAATACCGGCCGCGCACCCTGTCAGGATGCAACCCTTCATAGCCGGTAAAATTGATAACCAGACGCTTTCTAACAGCCATCACGATTCTCTGTGCGAAGAGACCGCGTAAGACTGCAGCCACCGGGCATCTCATTGGGGCGAACGGCGGCGCAATTGTGGTGGACCGTCCAAAGTTGAGCGCCACTAGCATATAATCGCTACGGTTTGTACTCCCTTATCTCCCCCTCTGTGGGGGAGAAAGGATTTTCTTGGTGTTAGCGCAGCTAACCCTTAGAAAATCCAAGAGAGGGGATAAGTTTGCCCGCTATCGCAAATCCCCTCACTTGCGATTTCTAGCACTTAGCAAGGGCTAAGATGCTGAAATCGCTTTCTCTCCCGCAAGGGGAGAGATAATCGGCATCGGCTGTCTGCGCTTCGTTCGCTGAAAGTCCATGGCCATTTATCCACGCTCTCCAAACCTCGGTTATTCTTCTATCCGTGTCCTTTCCATGGGGAGCTGCTTCCGGAGCCGTTCGAAAGTGGGGAAGGACGGCGTGTCAGCGGGCGGGCAACGGACCCAAGCGCTGGCCGACCTGTTCGTCTTCGGAGGTCAATCTGCGCCCACAGGCAGATATTGCCTCCATTGTTGACGCCAACGCCAATCGTGCGGACACTGCACCGACGGCGACGATGGGCCCGGACTCCAGGCGTTCATCCACTCGCCCCGCGGAACAAGCAGAAGCTGGCCGGCAGGGGGAAAACGTTAGCGGGCGGTCTTCGGATCGCATTATTTATCTACAAAGACGCGCTTCGACGACCGCCCGTCTTCCCAACATCCAAACAATGGCCAGACGCGAAAGCGGGCGTGGCAAGGGGGAAGCACACCCTGTTCTTTGACATAGGAAAAATCAGAAGGCGCTAGATAGCAACGTCTCGCGCGGATTCCTGCAGAAATGCATAGGCGTAATTCGAGAATGACCGCCAGCATTCAACACGGAAAGCGTCTTCACCTGTCCGCCACAAGACAATCTCGATCTTGCCGAGTACTGTCCGCGACGCGGCACCCATGGGGAAAGCCTTCAGCGACAAGTCCTGCGGGCAACCGCCGTTGACGACCGCGGCGGCTCCTCTGCCGTTCACGATGATCCCGACGTTGCGATGTGAAATGTCGACCGCCGAATGCAGCACTTTCGCCTTGGCAAGATCGGCAATAACACCACTCTCGGCATTGTCGATGATCAGCCATTCGTCCGGGCCAATCCAGAGTGCTGCACGCCCGCCATTGGTCGCGGTAGTCTTCGGCTTCATGGGTAGTGTCACACCCAGAGCCTTGGACAGCGCGCTAACGGCATTATCCTTGGCGCGAAGCGAAACACGGGTCGCGTTATCCGCCAAGGTGACCGAGACGGAAGCGACATCCAGCTGGCCCGCCTGCAGCGGATGACGTCGTGTTGCCTGGACGATCTCAACCATTCAAGCGCTCCCCCTTCTCATCGAAAAATACGGTGCCGGTGACTTCAACTTCGATCACGCCATTCGGCATCGGTACGTAAAGCGTTTCGCCAAGCCGCTTTGATCCGTCGATAACCAGGGCCAAAGCGATGGAGCGGCCGCAATTTTCCGACCAATAGGACGACGTTACGTGACCGATCATGGTCATTGGTACCGGCTGGTGCGGGTTGGCGACAATCTGCGCCCCCTCTTCCAGAATTGTAGTCGGATCAACCGTCTTCAGACCGACAAGCTGTTTGCGGCCATTGGCTACCAGGTCCCGCCGCAAAAGGCCGCGAATGCCAACATAGTCCGTCTTGTTCTTGCCGATGGCCCAGGTCAGCCCCGCATCCTGCGGTGTAACGGTTCCGTCCGTATCCTGGCCAACGATGATGTAGCCCTTTTCGGCGCGCAGGATATGCATCGCTTCGGTGCCATAGGGCGTCAGGCCCAAAGGCTTGCCCCGTTCGTAGACGGCCTCCCAGACGGCCCGGCCATAGTCGGACGGCACGTTGATTTCATAGCCCGTTTCGCCGGTAAACGACATGCGGAACAACCGTGTCGGCACACCGCAGATCTTGCCTTCCCGAACGCTCATATGCGGCATGGCCTCGTTCGACATATCGATGCCTTCGACCAGTGGTGCGATGATCTCGCGGGCCTTCGGGCCCTGCACGGCAATCACCGCCCATTGCTCGGTCGTCGAGGTCAGCCAGACATCAAGATGCGGAAATTCGGTCTGGAGATAGTCTTCCATATGATGCATGACGCGCGGTGCGCCGCCGGTCGTCGTTGTCACATGAAAACGGTCTTCTGCCAGCCGCCCGACAACACCGTCATCGTAGATGAAGCCGTCCTCGCGCAGCATGATTCCATAGCGAAGGCGTCCGACGCCAAGCTTTTCCCAAGGATTGGTATAAAGCAGCCCAAGGAATTTCGCAGAATCCGGGCCGACCACTTCGATCTTGCCGAGCGTTGATGCATCGAAGATGCCAGCCTGATTGCGCACGGCAACGCACTCACGATTGACCGCAGTGTGCATGTCTTCGCCCGCCTGCGGGTAGTACCAGGCACGTTTCCATTGGCCGACGTCCTCGAAGGCAGCACCCTGCGTCTGGTGCCAGCCGTGCACAGGCGTGCGGCGGGTCGGATCGAACAGATCATGCCGCGCATGATTGACAATCGCGCCAAAGGTAACCGGCGTGAACGGAGCGCGGAATGTCGTCAGGCCAACTGCGGGGATCGGCCGGTTCAGAGCCTCGGCAGCGATCGCGAGGCCGTGCAGGTTCGACGTTTTGCCCTGATCGGTTGCCATGCCATTGGTGGTAAAGCGTTTGACATGCTCGATCGAGTGCATGCCCTCACGCACTGCAAGCCGCACATCCTTGGCCGTAACGTCGTTCTGGAAATCGACGAAAGCCTTGACAGTTGTGTCAGCGCCGGCGCCGGGCGCCGAGCCAATCATGCCGCCAATCCAATTGGTGCCACCAGTCGCAACGATAGCCTTGCCCTTGCCTCCGCCCGCTGCAAAAGCCTCGTCTAACGTTGCCTGCAAACCGTCGGTTCCATTGCAGGCTCCTATCGAAACGCATTCCTGCGCGTAGGTGCCCGGCAGGAAGCGCTCGTTTGCCGCATCCCAGGCGACCTTGCCACGGGACTGCGAAAACAGATGCACCGATGGTGTCCAGCCGCCGGACATGATCAATGCATCGACGGCGACCTTGCGTTCGCTACCGCCCCTCGTCCGCTGGATGGATATCGATGACACGCGCCGCTTGCCACCGGCACTGAAAACGGCGTGGCCCGTCAGGACTTCGATATCGAGCGAGCGGGCAGCGTCCACGACGGCCGGTGTTGGATTGTCGCGCGTATCCACGATAACGGGGACGTCGATACCGGCGCGCTTGAGGTCGATCGCCGCCGCATAGGCCGAGTCGTTGGAGGTGTAGACACCGACCTTCCGGCCGATGGCAACGCCATACTGATTGAGGAATATTCGCGCTGCCGACGCCAGCATGACACCCGGCCGATCATTGTTGGCAAAGACCATTTGACGCTCGATGGCGCCCGTGGCCAGCACGACCTTCTTCGCCCGAATCTGCCAGAGCCGCTCACGCGGCATATCGGACGCCGGATTGCTCAGATGGTCGCTGATGCGCTCTACCAGACCGACGAAATTCTGGGCATAGTAGCCAAACGCCGTCGTACGGGTCAGGACGGTGACATTGTTCATCGCGCGCAATTTCGCAATCGCTGCGGCTGCCCATTCGTAGCCCTGGACACCGTCGATGATCACATCGCTTTCATAACGCAGTGCACCGCCTGGCTCGGCTTGCTCGTCGCAGATGATCACGTTTGCTCCAGTCGACGCTGCGCTGAGCGCTGCAGTCAGACCAGCGGCACCCGCACCGACGACCAGCAGGTCGCAATGGGCAAACCGATTGGAATAGCGATCGGTGTCTGGCTCGCCCGGAACGACGCCGAGCCCCGCAGCGGCGCGAATCTTCGGCTCATAGATCGTCTTCCACGCGAACTTCGGCCACATGAAGGTCTTGTAGTAAAATCCTGCGGGCAACATCGGAGAGAAAACATCGTTGATCGCGCCGATATCGAAGGTCAGCGACGGCCAGCGATTCTGTGATTTGACCTTAAGACCGTCGTAAATCTCCTGCACGGTTGCACGCACGTTCGGCTGCTTGCGCGATTTGTCGCGCTCGATATCGACCAGCGCGTTCGGCTCCTCGCTGCCGGCAGAAAGAATGCCGCGCGGCCGGTGGTATTTGAACGAGCGACCAACAAGATGAATACCGTTGGCGAGCAGCGCTGAAGCCAGCGTGTCGCCTTCGAGGCCGGTCAGGCTCTGCCCGTCAAATGTAAAGCGAACGGTCTTCGCCGGGGTCAAACGGCCTGCGCCCGGGATACGGTTGCTGCCGGAGTGGTTGGCGGTGCTCATGGTCCTAAACCTCCACTTTCTTGGCACGGGTACGTTTCGTCGCAGGCGGTTCGGGTTCGGCAGCAACCGGTGACAGCAAGGTGTTGAGATCCGGGCGTGGCTCGCCGGCCTTGTAGACCGTCAAGAATTTGTCCGAGACAGAATCGCGCACCGCATTGAAGAACCGGCCGCAGCCATGAATATGACGCCAGCGCTCGAATTGCAGTCCCTTGGGATTCTGGCGAAAATAGAGAAAACCGGCAAAATCGTCGTCCGACTGCTCTATGATTGGGTTGGCGCGCACGAGATGCGCTTCCCCGGCATTGCGGAATTCGAGTTCCGGGCGCTCTTCTTCGCAATAAGGGCATTTGATGAGAAGCATGGTTCTATCTCGTTTCTTAGGCCGTAAACTTATGGATAGGGTCGAAATGGTATGAGGCTTTTCGTTCGGATACGAGGAGCGAAGGCGATGGAAATGTTTATCCATTTTCGAGCCTTTGCGACAAAGTAGCCGGCCGAAAAGACCATATCCTCCAGACGCCGAAACGGCTGCAAGCTGCAGTGTCGAACCGCTCGGCCGGGGGAAAGACCCCGCCCCTCACGCTTCTCCTCGCATCTTCTTGCCGTTTCAGGCGCCATTTCGATCATATCCATAAGTTCACGGCCTCAAATCAGTGCGCGACGGCAGCGGCGGCGGCCTCGTCGATCAGGCGCCCGGTGGTAAACCGCTCGATCGTGAACGGCGCGTTGATGCGGTGCGGCTCATCGCGAGCGATCGTATGGGCAAACACGTTGCCCGAGCCCGGCGTCGCCTTGAAACCTCCGGTGCCCCAGCCGCAATTCACATAGAGCCCGGACACAGGGGTCTTGGCCAGGATCGGCGAGCGATCCGGCGTCACATCGACAATGCCGCCCCAGGAGCGCAGCATTTTCAATCGTGTAAGAACCGGGAACATCTCGCAGATCGCATCGAGCGTGTGGTTGATGATGTGGAGACCACCGGTCTGCGAATAGGACGTGTACTGGTCGGTTCCCGCACCGATGACCATCTCACCCTTGTCTGACTGCGAAATATACGCGTGAACCGTGTTAGACATGATCACGCAGGGAATAAGCGGCTTCACCGGCTCGGATACCAGCGCCTGCAACGGATAGCTCTCGAGCGGCATACGCACGCCGGCCATGTTCATAATGACGGAGGTATGACCAGCTGCCACAACGCCGACTTTCTTGGCATTGATCGGGCCGCGATTGGTATCGACCCCCACAACTGCTCCGTTGGGTGCGCGGCGAATTCCCGTCACTTCGCAATTCTGGATGATATGCACGCCGCGATCGGCTGCTGCACGGGCGTAACCCCAGGCAACGGCATCGTGCCGGGCGGTGCCACCACGCCGTTGCAGCGCTGCGCCGATTATCGGATATCGGGCATCCGATGAAAGATTGATTGGCGGGCAGAACTCTTTGACCTGTTCCGGGGTCAGCCACTCATTGTCTATGCCGTTGAGCCGGTTGGCGTGGATATGGCGTTTGAACACCTGCACGTCGTGGATGTTGTGGGCCAGCATCATTACACCGCGCGCCGAATACATCACATTGTAATTGAGGTCCTGGCTGAGACCTTCCCAAAGCTTTACAGCGTGCTCGTAGATACCGGCGGATTCGTCATAGAGATAGTTGGACCGGATAATTGTCGTATTGCGGCCGGTGTTACCACCGCCAAGCCATCCCTTTTCAAGAACGGCGACATTGGTAATGCCGTGCTCCTTGGCAAGATAGTATGCGGTGGCCAGCCCATGTCCGCCCGCGCCAACTATGATGACGTCATATTCCGGCTTGGGTTCGGGCGAACTCCATTGCTGATCCCAGCCTTTATGGGCACGCATGGCCTCGCGGGCCAAGGCAAACACCGAATATTTCCGCATCATTCGTTCCCAGCAACTTGGCCCAGCAATTGAGCCATCGCACAGCTATTGTTCAAACCAGTTTACTTGCATGGCCTGTTCAGAAATCGACATCGATTTTGAAAGCGAGGATCATGCTTTTATGCATCAGTATCGTATCCGCTTAAAGCTCTTTTGCCATTTTGCGACGGAGATTGGCGCTGCATGCCGGTTAATCTAAAATTACGAGGGACGAGGACATTTCTATCCGAATATCCGCCATTGCCCGCAACAGAACCATGGACATACCCCGAGCTTTCTGATAATGGCCACCCTAGTTTGCGATGGATGACCGTCGCGAAGTCTGGTTTGTTGTCCCATAATCAAGGATTGGGGATTGAGGTCAGGCTCAACGAAATTCTAAGAGATACAGGATAAAACGTGCAGGTACTCGTACGCGAAAATAATGTTGATCAGGCTCTCCGCGTTCTCAAGAAGAAGATGCAGCGCGAAGGCATGTTCCGCGAAATGAAGATGCATGATCATTACGAAAAGCCTTCGATCAAGCGCGCCCGCCAGAAGGCAGAGGCAATCAGCCGTGCCCGCAAGCTTGCTCGCAAGCAGGCTCAGCGCGAAGGCCTTCTTCCGATGCCTGTGAAAAAGACACCGGTTCGCGCTTCAGCGGCTCGTTGATCTTCGTTTCATCGACGCCTTGACCCGATTACGGGGTGGAGTGGCTCGCGTCACACCGCCCTTTTTCGTTTGGTGCCATCGGAACAATAAAGCCTCTACGGCTTTTCATTGAACGGGACACATAAGACATGACACATCCGGTTGAACTGGCCTCACATCGCGCAATCTGGGCGGCCCCTAAAACAGTGCGTGTCACGGGACTCGTCATTGCCTCTGTTCTCACGCTCATGATCGCCGGATGCCAGAGCACCTCGACTACCGACATGACTGGTATCGACAAGGCGCAGGGTTCTACCGAGAATATCAGCTCGCTCAACGACGTTATCCGCAACAATCCGAAAGACCCGGAAGCCTATAATGTCCGCGGATCGGCCTATGGTCGTGCCGGTAAGAACAGCGACGCAATCAAGGATTTCAATACGGCGCTGCAGCTCAACCCCAACTTCTACCAAGCTTACGCCAATCGCGCGCTCGTCTATCGCAACATGGGTAACACGGCACAGGCAGCGGCGGACTACAGCAAGGCAATCCAGATCAATCCGCAATATGATGCGGCCTATATTGGCCGGGGCAACCTTTATCGCCAGCAAGGACAACTGGATCAGGCCCTGAATGACTTCAACCAAGCCATCCAGTTGAGCACGACGGACGCACGCGCCTATCACAACCGCGGCCTGATCTATCAGGCGCGCAACCAGCACAAGCAGGCGATCGAGGATTTCTCGACGGCAATCTCACTGCAGCCCGATGCCGCCGAGCCCTATAACGGTCGCGGAATCTCCTACGTCGCGCTTGGCGACGATGACAACGCCTTCGATGATTTTAATACCGCAATCAAACTTGATGGTGACATCGCAGAGGGTTGGGCCAATCAGGCGCTGATCTATGAACATCGCGGCGACAAAGCCCGCGCTGCAAAATCCTACGCCAGGGCCGTGCAATTGGATCCCAATTACAAGCCCGCACGCGACGGTCTGGCTCGCACACGCAAGACTTCTTGATGCACGCCAAGGGCAAACGCTTTGTCGTTGTCCTGGCTCATCCGCTTAAGAATAGTCTTTGTGCGCATCTTGCATCTCTCACTGCTTCTTTGATTGCTGACGCAGGACACGATCTACGGATCGTCGATTTGTACGAGCGTGATTTCGATCCTCGCCTCACGTCAAGCGAACGGCGGAGCTATTATGCCGAGCATGATGCGAGTGCGGTTGCCGAGGACGCCGAGGCGCTTCGAACTGCCGATGTGCTTGTCCTCATCTTCCCCACATGGTGGTTCGGGCTTCCCGCCATTCTAAAGGGCTGGATCGATCGGGTATTCGTGCCCGGCGTTGCCTATGATCACACGCCTGATTTCGGCCGCATGATCCCGAAGCTCACACAGCTGCAGTCCTGCTTTGCGATCACAACTCTTGGCTCGCCCTGGTGGATCGACTGGTTCATCATGTTCCGCCCCGTTCGGAGAATCCTGTCCCGCGCCATCATTGGTACATGTGCTCCAAAGGCCCGTTTTTCGATGGTGTCGCTTTACAATGCAGAGAAGATTGCCGCGGGTAGACTGGCTACCTTCGAGAGGCTGCTTACACAGAAACTGCAAATACTGATCTGATCAAAAAAAAAGGCCCGCCAAGTCTGGCGGGCCTTTTTTAACTCGAATGATCCGCTTCAGTGATCGAGTGCCTTGACGATATTTTCGACCATTTTCTTGGCGTCGGCGAAGAGCATCATGGTGTTGTCGCGGAAGAACAGTTCGTTCTCGACGCCGGCATAACCCGAACCCATGCCGCGCTTGATGAAGAGCACGGTGCCG
>NZ_JAIQWW010000020.1 GCF_020164455.1 Phyllobacterium chamaecytisi | reverse complement strand
TCCTACACATCCAATGTGGCATAATCAATATTATGGAACGTCCGTGCGGTTTTGTAGCTGTTGCTTTTGCGTCCATAACCGCCGTTTACTCCGGTAACCTTTCGAACCGGCTGGATTGATTGTTGGCATCTTCGAACTCTGTGCGTTCGATGGCGTTACATTGACTATCATTTAAGATGACATCTATCGCCGGGAGCCACGTTCTGGACCGACCAGAACTGGACAGGACCTCCCCTAACTTTAGACCCGATCTGCTACAAGCGGGACGCCAAGACTTTGTCGACGCGGCGGTGATCAAGGTCGACGACCTCGAATCGCCAATTGTCGACTTCTATGGCCTCTCCGGTTACGGGAATCCTTTCCAAGTGATCGATCACAAAGCCCGCTACCGTCTCGTAGTGGCGGTGTTCAGGTAGGTCGAGACCGAGCAACTCCGCCATTTCATCGACTGGCATCCAACCCGCAAGAAGCCAGGATCCGTCCTCCCGCCGCACCGCCTCATTCTCTGACTGATCCTCATCCGAGCGGAACGCACCCGCGATGGCATCAAGAATGTCGCCGGGCGTCAAAAGTCCCTCAAAGTGACCATATTCGTCATGAACGAGCGCCATTGGCACATCGGCATTTCGCAGGACCTTGAGCGCCGCCAAGGCATCCATCGTGTCGGGAATGATCGGAGCATGACGCACGTGGTCGCGGATGACCACCGCCGAGGATGCAAGCATCGGCTCGATCATATCCCGAAGCATGATGACGCCGACAACGTTGTCGCGGTCACCGTCAAACGCCGGGAGACAGGAATGGTTGGCTGCGATGAGTTTGCGTTTCAATGACACCGCATCTTCGCCGACGTCGACCATTTCGACCTCGGTCCGCGGGGTCATCACAGCCCGAACGCTGCGATCGCCGAGCCTGATGACACCCGATATCATTGAGCGCTCTGCTTCCTCGATCACGCCTGTGCTGCCCGCCTCGGCAACAATCGTCAGGATCTCTTCGTCGGTTATGGCGCTTTCGGAAGCAGTCGATATACCAAGGAGCCTAAACACACCGCGCGTCGACGCATCCAACGCCCAGACCGCCGGCGCAGCGACAAGCGACAGGACGTTCATGGGGCGGGCGATGAAGCAGGCAATGCGCTCCGGGTTCTTCAATGCCAGATGTTTGGGAACGAGTTCACCGATGATTACCGAAAGATAGGTGATGATACCGATAACGAGAGCATACCCTGCGACATCGGCGATATCGGCACGCACGCCTACACCAGCAAGGAATACGCTCATGCGCGATCCAAGTGTTGCACCGGAAAACGCACCCGCGATGATACCGACGAGTGTGATGCCGATTTGAACTGTTGATAAGAACTTCCCGGGATTCTCCGAAAGCGCAATGGCCGCGCTTGCTCCCGCGACACCGCGATCAAGCAACATCTCCAGTCGGGCTTTACGTGCCGAGACCACCGCAAGCTCAGATAGTGCGAAAACTCCGTTCAGGAGAATAAGAAAACCGACGATCAGCAATTCAAACATAAGATTTGGATTAACCCCAAGACGAAACTTTTGCAGCCGGATTTGTCAAATGCCCAGCTGCTGCAACCAAGTAGGTAATCGCTCGTTTCAGCCAAGCATGGAAGCTAGTCAAGTGGCAACCGAACTAATGGAGGTGGGATATGATTCGGTCAAGAAATCGCGAACTTTATCTTTTTGGCTATCGATTCTCGGGACAGATGGCAACGGTAGCCCTCATAGGATTGTTTCTGGTGACAGCGATAGTCATTGCAAGCCCCGTTTTGATTTTGCGCTTTCAGTATTTCCAGTAAAGATCCGCAGAAGGCACGTTTTAGGAACTGCGTTGCTCAAGCTTTGCGGGAAACGGTGGTCGGATGCTCCGACTATGGCCTCGGGATAGCCGACATGAGTCGAGCAGGTTAATGGCAGACGGTGGAATGACCCGGTTGACTGCTTCCTACATGGCGTGCCAGCGAGACGGCAAAAATCGCGCCTCGACTTCGTTGATTGACTTCGGCCTGTCCAAACGGCACATCACGACTTCAGCCGTCTTGGAGGACTCACATGGCAGCACAGCACGTCAAGGAAATCGACGCGGCGATAAAGGAATTGATTTCCTCGCGTCGCCAGGAAATTCTGCAGATTGCACAAAACGGCGCAAACCCTGGACCGCTCAAGAATCTGGTGGAAATCCAGACGGCTATCGACGCCCTCTACCGAGCACGCGAACAGGAAGCACATTCCTGAATAAGCGAAGCAATTCATTCGGCTGGCGCGAGTGGACCGCAAGACACTCCTGCGGTCCGTTAGTATAGAAGGCTCACTATCGGCTGCCGAGCGACTATAGGGCTACATCATCTTTTCGATGTTTGAATAAGCACCCGATGTGTTGAGCTTGATTGTGACATCGCTCCCCGTGCGATTGCGTCAGAACCAACCGTGTTTGCCGTCAAACGCTGCTTCCAATTCACCTGGGCCGGACGGTGAACCACACGTCCATTGCGGGCTCGCGAAGTTGGTTTCTATTTCTATTTCTGGGCTACGGGTCAATCACTATGTCAAAATGAAGAACATCCTCGCGAATGCCGAGCTTTTCGTACAGTGCAATCGCCGGGTCATCACCGTAATCCGCTTGAACGTATATGACCCACGCGCCGCGGCGCTTGGCGATATCTCTTAAGTGGTTGATAAGGGATATCGCTATTCCTTGCCGACGATACTTTTCATCTACTGCGAGGTCATAAATATAGAACTCACGTCGCGCCTGCTCAAACTTGTCAAGTTCATAGGAGACAAGTCCACCCGTCACAACTCCGTGTGCCATCGCGACCAAGGCAACCACGTGATCCTTGGCCAGGAAGTCCTTCATATAGGCCTCAGTTGGCGGGTCGTCTCCGTATGTCTCGCAATCGGAAAATGCGTTTCCCAACAAGGCATTCAACCTACGAAGAAGGCAGACGTCGTGAGGCGTTTAAGCGTAAAACGCTGAGTGGACATGAACAGATTTTCCGCACTTCTGAATGCCTTGGATACTTGCGCACATCGACCGAATTGCAAGCGGATTCATTGCGCAAGGGGCGAGTGCAGTCTGTTCGAATTAAGAACGATGGGTTGGGCGGAACTCGTCGAAGCGCATAAGCTCGGCAAAAGACACCTGTCCAGTTCTGCAGCCCCCCATGTTTATGTTGACTCTAACCTATGCCCTCCCCCGAAATGACGGCAAAGTTGAACTAGGTTAGCCGTTATGTGCAACGATTATGAGCAGCATATCCGTTGGTCCGAAGATTGCGACATGATGCAAAGCCTCGAGCTTAACATGCCTGCCCATCAGAGCGAGCTCGACCTTCCGCAGGCCGATGACGTTAAGATTAACGATATGGCTCCCGTAATGCGGGCCGCCGGAGACTATATTGAACTCTCGCGGATGAATTTCAGTTTCCCACTTAGCGGACGCGGCGGACCCGTGTTCAACTTTCGATCGGAGGGCCGCCGTCACTTTGCTGACAGCAAACGTTGCCTTATCCCGGCGAGCGCCTTCTTCGAATTCATGCGTACGAAATATCCAAAGGCGAAGCATCGGTTCACCTTGAATAGCGAACCTTTCCTGGCGATTGCCGGCGGCGCGAGAGACAAGGCAATCATCCCGCGCCTTTACGATGCTAACAACGATGCCGGGACCGGATGTGGAACCGTATCACAATCACCAAGTGGTCGTGCTTCGCCCGGAGAATTGGGCGGTATGGCTTTACCTGACAAAGTCCGAAACAGAATTGCTGCAGCCAACTGCCAGAGGAGTCGCTAACCGTGGAAACCGTGCGGCCAGGAACGGACTGACCGCTGATCAACGCGCCCTCCCCGACTTTCGACCGAGCCCCATGGTTTTGGCAAGGCGAGATCGACTCTCGGCGTAATTCGGCGCGACCATCGGATAGGAAGGATCAAGATTCCATCTCTTGCGGTATTCTTCGGGTGTGAGATCAAAGGAAGTCTTCAAGTGCCGCTTCAACGATTTGAACTTCTTGCCGTCTTCGAGACAAATGAGGTAATCGGGTGTCACCGACTTTTTGGGGTTCACTGCAGGTACTGGGATAGGCGAGGCAATCGCCGTCTCTTCGTTTCCGGGAGTTGCTCCTGACAATGCAGCATGCACGGTATTGAGCAACATCGGTAAATCCGCGGCACGCACCGCATTATTGCTGACGTAAGCCGCCACCAATCTGGCTGCCAGGTGGACGAGCTTATCCATGTTCAATTTGCTGTTGGATTCTTCGATAGTCATTCCAATTAATCTCCCACTAATCCAAATATCTAAAGCTATAAAACGTATGTTTTTGTTACCTTGTCGCCTCGCCTATAGTGTCTGCAGCCACCGCTCCCCGCTCTCCCATGGGGCGCGGTGCCCCGGTGGTGCTGTCCATTGCAGTTTGTTGCTCGAGTTCTGCATTGAGTTCCGCTCCGAGGATCAGGATTATCAACGAGATCCAGGTCCACATCATCAGGCCGACGACCGCGCCCAAGGTCCCGTAGGTCGCGTTGTAATCTGCAAAGTTGGCGAGATAGAACGTAAACGCGGCAGAGGCAATGATCCAGACCAAAGCGGAAAAGACAGCTCCGAACGAGAGCCAGCGCCACTTTGCGTATTCGCGGTCGGGGCCGAACCGATAAAGGACAGAGACAGCGAGAGCGGCAATTACCGCCATGAGTGGCCACCTGGCTATGTTAATCAGGGCCTCGCTCCAGCCGGCGAATCCGAGTGACGCCAACAGCGCGGGGATAGCTCCCAGAACGGTGATTAGGACAATTGCGAAGAACAGGCCACCCAACGTAAAAAGGAATGAAATCAGGTTCAATCTTACGAAGCTGCGGTTTTCCTTCTCCCCATACGCGACGTTCAAAGCTTCGAATATGGATTTAAAACCATTGTTCGCGCTCCAAAGCGCCACCGACAGGCCCAGAAAAAATCCGACGCCGAGCGCTTTCACATCCTGGGTTGCCAAGGCCTCAAGCTGAGCTTGGATCAGGGCAACAGCATCGTTCGGCACAACTCCAGCAAGCAGCGATATGTTGCCGGCAACTGTGGCGCGATCCGCCAGAAAACCATAAAGAGAAACGAAGGCCGTAAGCGCAGGAAATAGGGCCAACAGCAAATAGAAGGTCGAACCAGCAGCTATCAGCATGACCCGATCTTGTTGCAACGAATAGTAGACTCTGAAGAGAACATCCTTCCAGCCCAATGCCGGAATTTCGGCGGGGGACTTCGCGTTGCGGCCCCGCCCGGGCTCCAGAGTTTCCGCCTGCTGTGCCGCCGCTTTGTCAACCGAGTAAGACCCTCCCGTATGTCTTCGGGACGTGATCGCCATTGCTGCTGTCCGGTGTTGGATGGCACGTACTGCCGCTAACAACGCCAACGTGTAAAGCGCGAATGCGATCCGTTTCATTTCAATTCCTCGATTGCCATCGGGCAATTTAGCATAACCGCCATGAAAAAGGTTCGTTCCCCCTATTGTCAGGTTTCATCAAACGAGCCTGAAACGCCTTTGCGGAACTGATCAAGCTGGATACGTTTTGTCCATAGACAGCGTCGGTCGCGTTAACCCGACGTGACGGCAGGCGGACAGGACAGTTTTTCTGGTTTCCGGTCTTGGCCGACGAAACGGCAGGCGAGGCATATCCCGTCCGGCCGATGCTGTCGGCGGGGGCTATCACCAGCATTCGGGTAGCGACGACAACGATTGCCCAGAAGATGTAGATCGGCTTTTCAGAGTGGGGAAATGGACATCAGGCGGCCAGCACTTGGCGAGTGAGTTGCATTCCCCGACACGGTAAATCAACAATAGCGCTCATCCCAGTGGCTTAAGTAATTAGCTGGAAAACTCTCCCTGAATGCTATTGCAATGACGCTGGTGAAGATGGCGTAAAGCGCCAGCCATCCTGACGCTGCCATGACAAGATTCGTCTTCGCCATGGCTGCTATAAACACGGATATACATAGCTTGGGGCCGAACCTGCCTACCTCGGCAGACCTGAACGCTCATAACTCGCCCCGTCCTTGTTGTTACCGTGTGTACTGCAGATATATTCGTTGGAACTTTTGGTGTCTATGCAATGGCCGCCATGGCTGTGCAATGGTTCTTCTGTTTTTCATAGTACGTCAGCGTGTGAGGAGACGTCGTGCGGAACCGGACTAACAACCTTGGGAAAGCCCGGCGCCAGCTCTGAAGCTATTTGTTGATAGTGGTTACAGCCAAGTTTGTGAGCTTGTTGTTTGCGGCTTTTTCCTGGTCGAGAATCTCACTTAAGAGAACATGGGCCTCCTCATTACCGAGCACTTTAGCCCATTCGCGCAGCGAGCCATAACGGGCGATTTCATAATGCTCCACGGCTTGACAGGCTGCCAATGCACCAGCTTCCAAGGCAACACCCTGGGCTTCCGCAAGAATACCGTCGGTCTCTTTTAGAAGCCCGTCTGTCGCATCGCATTTCTCGCCTGCTGCCTTTACGCCAATGGTCTTAAAAACCTTTTCCAAGGTTTTGATCTGGCCCTTTGTTTCTGCAAGGTGCTCATCCAAGGTCTTTTTAAGCTCTACGTTTTTTACCGCGCTGGATACTTTTGGAAGTGCTTTTGCGATGGCATTCTCGGCGTAATAAACATCTTTGAGGGTGTGTTCGAATAGCTCGGCAAGTGTTTTCATATTTATGCTCCGGTTTCAATTTAGCACCTCAACAACTCGCAGCCAAATTGATCGTTCCCAATTCAAGCTTAGGTGCGAACAATCATTTTTTGGCCTGATTGCGTTCGGCTTCCTCCAACCGCTTCAACAGCTGATCGAGTATCTTGTTATCCGGAGGCGTCAGGAACCGGGAGCGCAATGCTTCCCTGTACTCCGGCCGCTTGAGTTGCCAGTCAATAATTCGAGCACCCTTGGGCTTTTCATCGTCACTCAAATTCGGTGTCCGAGAGAGCATGTGAATGCTGAACGGCTGGCACAAACAGTAATGAAGCTATTCGATCAAGGCATACGAGACGAAGATGTTCTCGTTGCCAAAGCTGAGAACAGGAATTGACGGTGTCCGGAATTGCACAGCGCCGCGACACCAAGATCGCCTCACAGACCGATACTCTGCATTTCTGTTTCAAGGGGCATTTGAAATGGAGCGCCTGAATCACAAGCTGGACTGCAAAGCCTGTGGGACTATCTATCTGGATATTCCCGACGACGTGCGCAATGTGACACCCATTCACTGCAGTTCGTGCGGTCAGTTCATTGGCTATTGGGCGAGCTAATTCGGGATTTTGACAGACAGGGCGGCCAAGATGGTGGCAGCACTCGTTGCCGTGTTGCCACCACTGCTGTTGGGTGGGTTATGGAGCGAGTGGGTCTACAAAGGACTCGCGACCCTATTGATCGGTTGCCCTTGCGCACTCGTCATTTCCACACCTGCTGCCATCGCGGCAGGGCTCTCGGCAGGCGCGAGACGCGGGGCCACCCTTGAGCGCGTTAAGGCTGCGTATCCGAAATAATGGTCGAAGGGTGCAAACATGGCCAAGTCTCCGAATGCCGGGGTCATTGAGGTCTTGGCTGATCACGGAAAATGCGTTCACGTTGAGCACTAGCTGAACCCATCAGCTTATACCGCCATCGTACTTGTGGCACGAACAGGTTGAGTTAGTAGGCTCAAACCAAAATCCGCCTATGAAGCCCATATCGATCGGGGTTTTCCCGCTTGGCTGGATGCACAAGCGATCAGGGCGCGAGCAGCAATGTTGGAACCGTTGGTTCCTGTGTGAAACTAACTGTGCCTTGCATCGGCCGTTAGCCTTCACCGCTTTCTGTGGTAATTTGCAGGTGTTCGCCTACTCTTGTTGGGGAACGAGATCGTCCGGTGAATTTCTGATCGCGGTAGTTGTCGTACTAGCGGTTTTCAGTCCAGGCACATGCGTGGCGAGCGACAACGACGGCTCAGTCGCTGAGACGGTGTTCGCTCCTCGAGTTCGGGAATGAATGATGAATGCAAATGGTCGTCTAGTCTTTGTAGCCTTGCTTGCCCTGGCGGTAGAGGGATGTGTGTCGAATACTGGAATCAAGCCGAATGTCGTGACCTACAACAATCAAGGCTCGATGGCAGTCGGCGCTCCCTCACCCACTTCGTCACTTCAACAGAAGGAAGGGCAATACTTCATTGAGTTCCGCTCCCGGTATGCCCTCACCTACGGCCACACTTTCGTGATTTTTGGCCGTCTGGACGAGGCGGGCCAAATGATCAATCCCGAAGTCTCCGGCCTTGCCCCAGCTACAGATAGTGTCGTTCCCTACATTCTTGGTCATTACATACCCGTGCCGGCTGAGACCGGGGAAAGCGACGGTGATCTGGACGACAGGTACAGGTCGGCGAGCTGGCGGGTCATGTTGAGCGAAGCCGAATACAATAAAGTCGTTGCCTACATACGCAAACTGAAGGCCAGTTCGCACTTTTGGCAAGCGACCACGTATAACTGCAATGCCTTCGTGGGCGACATTGCGCGGTCCATGGGCTATAAAGTGCCCGGCCACTTGCTGCGTCCGCAGCAGTACATAACCAAGCTTCGAGAGATGAATGGGGGGCCGAATGCGATTGGTTACACCGGGCCTGCGGGTTAGATTGTGAAGAAGGACGTTTTCGAGTTCTGTCCGCTGGACCCACCCGCCCTTCGATCGGGCTTGCCGCGCGGAACACTTATCTGCGGTGTTTCGGTTCAAAATCGAGATCAACAAGGGTATAAGCGCTTCAGTCTTTCCAAAAAAATAACGCCAGCGACTATGTACAGCCGCTGGCGTCTTGCCGAGCCGCTGATAACAATCGGTTGCCGGGAATTATTTAATCTGAGTTACCGTGAGCTTGCCGTTGACCTTCTCGGCGAAATTCGGGCGCTTTGGCCCTGTTTTGCCTTGGCAAGCAGAGCATTGTCGCTGACAACTAACACCATCCTCATTGCTGGCATGTCCAAACTTTTGAGTTCCTCATGGTTGATGGTAACCTTCTTCTGCTTGAGATCAATTCTTCACCTCGCCCTTGGTAAACGTGGGGGAATGTGTATTAGACGTCAGGTAAAATGAGTAATAAGTGTGACAGGAAATGAGTAATACAGGCCTTGAGAATACGCTGACTGACGTCTACCCGAGAGCAGGCACCAGTTGTGAAGCGCGTTGATCGCATTTGCCGCAACTGCAATTTCGACTGTTTCATTGGCTGCCGAATCCAGTTTGGGTTCATTAGGATGGAAAACGGGCGAGAAACTATCATCGACCGAGTTCAACGCTTGCTCCAGGTTTTCGATTTTGTCGTCGATTTGCTGGGAGACGCTGAAATACTGGGCAACATCAATGTCATCTGTGCGCATTGTAAGGTCGGGCAACCGGACTCCGAGAAGGCCTCCATAAGTTTGGAACGCCACGGAACCAACCAACACCGAACGAAGCTTAAACATTCCCGCCTTCGACAACGCTTGAACAACTTGGCCTTCAATTGCGATGGGCGATGGCATCCCTGCTTGCCTGAGTTTTGAAGCGAGAAAATGTTGAACACGTTTGTCCAATTCCTCATTGCCTTTTGGACCCACATATTTGAGATATTGCTGTCCTGCTCCTCCCTGAGGGTCTGCGGAAAATCCCCTGTAATACCAATATTGTCGGCCGCGCCGCGTTTGGAGCAAGAACGATCCATTTTCGGGATACGTATCGTCGAATTCTGCGTCCAGGCATTTCTGCAGGAGGTCAGAAAACATTAGCTGCTCGATGGAACTAAACTGCCTCATGAATAGGGCTACAAAAAGGGCGCTCGACCCGTTCGAGGGGAGCGCCCTTTTTTCCCGGAGAAAGCAAGCGTCATTGCTGGCAACTCGATTTCTCATCGACGGGTGGATGAGGTAGTTGGGTATCCAATGAGTAGATTTCAATAGCCGTGTCCGTCACTGATTAAGTGCCTGCATTTCCGACTTGGTTCGGTTCGCTGAAAAATGCACATCCCTTTACACATTAACCCGCGTTTAGTTCCTGTCGGGACCAGGAAGCCCCGCGGCGCGAAGCGCGCGCACGAAAAACCGTCTATGAAGTAAATTTTCGACGTTATCTTTCAGTTGCTGAAGATGCGCGTGGGTCGGATGTCCGGGCCAGTGTATTTGAGGAGGGACGGCGCTGTCCGGGGGCTGCCAGTACCAAAACAACCTGCCCCTCGCCTCGCGCGTGCATGCGGATCAACGCGGAGAGATTTCCTGTCCGCGCGCGGTGCACGAGGACAGCGAAGATGGTCTCGATCGCAATCGGGAGTTCTTCAGCATGGGTACCGCGTTGTAGGCAAAGATGGGTAACGCCGTTTACATAAGTAAAGGGGAGCATCCGCACCAAAGTAAAAGCACCCGCCCCCCGTTCGAGGTTTGTCGTCTTGCTTGATACTGCTGTTTCCCGTTTCGGCCGGCCACCGGGTATCATCGCGCCCCCCGCTTGTTAAACCCGAAATGTTGGCTCTTCAAGATCCTTTCGGGTGGAGGGTGGCTACTTCACCGAAACATTGTCCTGTCGGAACGACGCCCTTACTTACCAGCTCAAAACGACCTTGCCTGAACTGCCAGACCGCATCGCATCGAAGCCAGACTGGAAATCATCGATGGGCAGCCGGTGCGTTATAATCGGCGACAGATCGAGACCCCCTTGCACGAAGGCGATCATCTTGTACCAGGTCTCGAACATCTCGCGGCCATAGATGCCCTTCAGATTGAGCATCTTGAAGATCACCTTGTTCCAGTCGATCTCGAAACCTGTCGGCGCAATGCCGAGAATGGCGATCTTCCCACCGTTGTTCATCTTGTCAATCATGTCGCGAAAAGCTGGTGCCGCACCGGACATCTCCAGACCGACGTCGAAACCCTCGGTCATGCCGATGTCTTTCATGACGTCGGCGAGGTTTTGCGCCGAAGCATCAACCACATGATCTATCCCGAGTTTGCGGGCGAGCGCGAGGCGCGCCGGATTGATATCGGTAATGACGACCTTGCGGGCTCCTGAGCGCTTTGCAACCAGGGCACCCATGATGCCGATGGGGCCTGCGCCGGTAACCAGCACATCTTCGCCAACGAGATCGAAGCTCAGGGCCGTATGCACGGCGTTGCCAAAGGGATCGAAGATCGCAGCGATTTCATCGGAAACATCGTCCGGGATCGGTACGACGTTGTCTTCCGGAATGCAGACATATTCGCCAAAGGAACCGGGCCGGTGTACGCCGACACCGAGCGTGTTACGGCAGAGATGGCCCCTGCCTGCGCGGCAATTGCGGCAAATGCCACAGACAATATGGCCTTCACCGGAGACGCGCTGCCCGACCTTGTATTTGGTCACGGCAGAACCAATTTCGGCGATCTCGCCGCTGAACTCATGACCCACGACCATCGGCACCGGGATCGTGGCCTCAGCCCACTTGTCCCAGTTGTAGATGTGCACATCAGTGCCGCAAATAGCTGACTTTTTGACCCGGATCAGTACGTCGTTTGCACCAAGTTCCGGTACCGGAACGCGCTCCATCCAGATCCCGGGTTCCGCCTTCGCTTTGACCAGTGCCTTCATCATGTTCGACATGCTATTTCGCTCCGATGATGCCAAGATCACGCCCGACTTCAGCAAAAACCTCGATCACCCGAGCAACGTCTTCCGTGGTGTGGGCGGCGGACATTTGGGTGCGGATACGAGCTTGGCCTTTTGGCACCACAGGGAAGGCGAAACCGATGACATAAACGCCCTTTTCGAGCATGCGCGACGCCATTTTCTGCGCCAGCGTCGCTTCGCCAAGCATCACCGGAATGATAGGATGATCGGCGCCGGCCAGATTAAAGCCAAGCTTTGTCATATCGCGGCGAAAATGCGCGGCATTGGCGGCGAGGCGCGCGCGCAGGTCCGCGCCCTGGTCAATCAGATCGAACACTTTCAGCGATGCTGCCGCAATGACAGGCGCGAGCGTGTTTGAAAAAAGATAGGGCCGCGAGCGCTGACGCAGCCAGTCGACCACCTCGCTCTTGCCGGATGTATAGCCGCCTGAAGCCCCACCCAGTGCCTTACCCAGGGTGCCAGTTATGATATCGACACGGCCCTCGACACCGCAATGTTCGGCTGAGCCGCGACCGTTTTTGCCAACAAAGCCGACGGCATGGCTGTCGTCCACCATGACCATGGCACCATATTTGTCGGCGAGGTCGCAGACGCCCTGCAGATTGGCGATGATGCCGTCCATCGAGAATACGCCGTCGGTCGCAATCATCTTGAAGCGACTGCCTTCAGCTTTCTTCAATTCTTCTTCCAGCGCCGCCATGTCATTGTTGGCGTAGCGGAAACGTTTGGCCTTGGACAGACGCACGCCATCGATAATCGAGGCATGGTTGAGAGCGTCGGAGATAATTGCGTCTTCCTCACCGAGCAAAGTTTCAAATAGGCCGCCATTGGCGTCGAAACAGCTGGAATAAAGGATTGTGTCCTCCAAACCGAGGAAGCTGGAGATGCGGGCTTCAAGCTGCTTGTGTTCCTCTTGCGTACCGCAGATGAAGCGTACCGAAGCCATGCCGTAGCCGTAGCGGTCGAGTGCGGCCTTGCCCGCTGCGGCAAGTTCTTCGTTGTCGGCAAGTCCGAGATAATTATTGGCGCAGAAGTTGAGCACCTTTTCACCGGAATCGACAACGATCTGTCCGGCTTGTTTGGAGGTGATGACGCGTTCGGTCTTATAAAGCCCGGACTGTTTCAGCCCCTCGAGTTCGGAAGACAGGTGATCGATAAAGGGCTTGGACATGGCTTTTCCTGCTCTGCGCCTGATGATGGGGCAGCTCTCGCAATGTCATGTCACGATCAGGCCAATGTCTCAAGCCCCGGCTTGATCAGAGCTGAACCAGATGTCCCGACGAAACCTCGGCATATTGACGGATCGGAACTGCGAAATCCGGCGCTCGAACGGGGCTTTTGATCTCGTCATTGGACACAGGCCGCTTTACACCTCGCCGCGAAGGATCCGGAACAGGCACTGCTGAAATCAGCTTTTTCGTATAGGGATGCTGCGGATTTTCGAAGATCGCCGCGCGGGGCCCGATTTCGACGATTTCGCCAAGATACATTACCGCGATGCGGTGGCTGACCCGTTCGACCACGGCGATATCGTGCGAGATAAACAGATAGGCGAGGTTCAGGCTAGCCTGCAGGTCGAGCAGAAGGTTGATGACCTGCGCCTTTATCGAGACGTCGAGTGCCGATACGGATTCGTCAGCAACGATAATCTTCGGGTCGAGTGCCAATGCGCGGGCAATGCAGACGCGCTGACGCTGGCCGCCGGAGAATTCATGCGGATAGCGACTTGCCATTGCTGGCGTGAGGCCCACACGCTCCAGTAGATCCGCCACACGCTCACGTGCTTCGGCACGGGTTCCAAGCTTGTGTTCCAGATACGGCTCGGCAATGGCCGCGCCGACCGTCATACGAGGATTGAGGCTGGCGAACGGGTCCTGGAAAATCATCTGCATGGTCTGGCGCATGTCGCGCAACTGCTTCTGGTCCATGGTCAGCACGTCCTGGCCATTGAGCAGCACTTCGCCGGCTTGCGCTTGGACGAGGCGCATGATCGAGCGTCCCGTCGTTGATTTTCCGCAGCCGGATTCGCCAACGAGCGAAAGGGTTTCGCCGGGCTGCAAGGTGAAGGACAGATTTTCGACGGCGTGCACCCGTCCCTCAAGCTGGCCGAACATGCCGGAATGGATGTTGAAACGCGTCGTAAGATTGCGCACGTCGAGAAGCGGCTGGACCCCCGCCTGCACCGTATCGGCCGCTTCGACCGGTGTATCGGATGTGCCTGTAGCGCGATCGACTACCGGAAATCGCAAAGGCCGCTCACGTCCTTTCATCGAGCCCAGAACCGGAACTGCTGACAGCAGCGAACGTGTGTAGGGATGCTGCGGCCGTGCGAAGATATCCTCGGTCTTGCCGGTTTCGACCGCCTCGCCATTGTACATGACCACGGTCCGGTCGGCGATCTCTGCCACGACACCCATATCGTGGGTGATAAAGAGAACAGAGGTGCCCTCCTCGTCTTGCAGCAGTTTTATAAGATCAAGTATCTGGCCTTGAATGGTCACGTCCAGAGCTGTCGTCGGTTCATCCGCGATAAGCAGTTTTGGTTTGCTCGCCAGCGCCATCGCAATCATCACGCGCTGTCGCATCCCGCCCGAGAAGCGATGGGGATATTCATTGAATCGCGATTTCGCAGCAGGTATCCGCACCTTTTCAAGAAGCCGGATGGTTTCCGCCTTTGCCTCGGCACGCGACATGTTGTGATGACAAAGCAATGCCTCGCTGATCTGCTGACCCACCGTAAACAGCGGATTGAGGCTGGTCATTGGTTCTTGGAAGATCATCGCGACATCATTGCCGCGGACACCGCGCATCTGGTTCTCCGGCAGGGCGAGAATGTCCTTTCCGCCCAGCATGATTTTCCCCTCGATACGGCTCTTGTCCTTTTGCAGAAGTCGCATGACAGAAAGCGATGTGACGCTCTTGCCGGACCCGGACTCGCCGACAATTGCCACAGTTTCGCCGGGCGCAACGTCGAAGGAGACGTTGCGCACGACCGGCCGCCATTGACCATCGGCCAAGAACGATGTGGTCAAGTTCGAAACCGAGAGAACGGGAGCGATGGACTTTTCCATGAGCTATCCTCCAGTCAATCTGGCCAACGCATCAGACCAGCCATACGACGGGCGTAACGTTCTTCGAACGGGCTTGCGATGATCTCGTTCGAGGCTCGTGCCTTGCTCAGCTCCTCGTCGAGACGGCTCGCCACGATTTTCTCCTCGCCCGGATGCAGATTGCATGGATCCATATAGAAAAATCCGTGCTCGGCTTCGTGATCGCGGACGATGATCGGGTGCGCACCTCGCGCCAGCGCATCGGCAAGATCCCACGCTGTGATATGCGCTTCCTGCGGGTTGACGGTCACCCGCAAACGGTCGAGCGGATTGTGGGTTGGATCCGGTTCGATCTCGGCGGTGACGCCGGGCTTGCCCGACAGCGTCTGCTTCCACAGATCGAGATAACCGGTTTCCTTTTCGCGGATACCGGCATGGTCGCGCTTCTCCCAGGCTTCGAGTGCTGCGATAGTGCCAAGGATGCTTTCCTTGCCAAGCTTCATGCCGCGGCCAATGCCCATATTCTGCAGGAACGCATTGCGAACCAGATCCTTGCGCCCGGCAACAATACCGCCCGTTGGTCCGCCGAGGAACTTGTGCGAGGAATAGAGCGCGATGTCGGCACCCTCCGCGAGAAAGATTTTCAGATCGTATTCGGAAGCGGCGTCGACGATGACCGGAACGCCGCGCGCGTGGCAAACCTCGGCAAACTTCTTCAGGGCGATCAGTCCATACTGGACAGTGTGGTGCGACACCACGAAAACAGCGGCAGCCGTGCGCTCATTGATGGCACCGTCGAGATGGTACGGATAGCAGGATGTGGCCTGGCCGATGAGTACCGCCTTCGCGCCCGCAAGCCTGATGCCTTGGTCAACCGGCGCGCCATAGCTGACGACATGGCCAGTCTGTATGATCACTTCGTCCTTCAGACCGGTGGTGTCCGGCAGCCGCTCGATTGCAGCGAGATCGCTTCCGGTCATGGTCGCCGCCACGGCGAGGCTGATCCCGGCCGAACAGGAAGCAGTGACAAAGCCCGCATCGCCGCCCGTCAGACGTGCGATTACCGGGCTCGCCATCTTGTGCAGATCGTTGATTTCCACAAATTGCGGGAGTATGGCACTCATAGCGGCGACCGCCTCCGGTACCACAATCGACGCGCCCAGTGATGTCATTGTCCCGGAAACGTTGATCACGGGTCTCAATCCAAGCGACTGGCGTATATCGGGCGGCATATGAGAGTCGGTCATGGTATTCTCCTTGTAGAGTATTCCGTTTGCTTGGCATGTATGCCGTTATAATGTAATAAAGAGTCGAGAGACCTGAGCGATTTGCAGGAGCCTGAAAGTGGACGCGAAGACATCAGACATGGACGCATCCGGGAATCTTGCCCGCGAGGACACAACCGCCCGGCGTTCGCGTGTCAGCGGTATCGATCGCGCCCTGCAGGTTCTTGACTATCTGTATGAAACGGGAAGTCCGGCTGGCGTTTACGCAATAGCCAAGGCCATTGGCGCCCCCCTTTCCACCGTCTATGTGATCATCGACGACCTCGTCGAGAAGAACCTTCTGTCGCGCAATGGCGATAACACTGTCTGGCTGGGCGCGCGGCTCTATCACTACGGTCTTGCCTATGCGCGCTCGCTGGATTTTCTCAATGTCGCCAACCATGAGATGCACAACCTCAGCCGTGTTTCGGGCGAAACGGTGCAGGTCTGCGGCCGCGACGGCGATCACATGATGGTGCTGGCGATGGCTGACGGGCCGGGGCATTTTCAGGTAACGTCCCGCGTCGGCACCCGCGTCCCGCTCAACTGGACTGCATCCGGCCGCCTGCTTGTTGGTCATCTCCCGGAACAGGAACGGCTGGACGTGTTCGAGCATTGTGCGAAATCTTCTCCGACAGGACGTGCTGTGATCGATCCATCGGTTTTGTCCGAGTCGGCCAAACAAGCCTTGCAGGCACGCATTTCCATACAGGCGGGCGAATCCGACTATGCCGTGGCCTGCGTCGCCTCGCCCATCTGCGATGACAATGGCGCCTGTATTGCCACCATTTCCATCGTTCTGCCTGAACAGAAGATCACCGACAATCCCGATCGCTACACGGCCGAGGTCAAGGCCTCGGCGGAGCGGATCGAAACGGTAATGGGCTGGCGCAGTCATTCCTGACCTAGTCCTTCAACGAGATGATTGCCTCGATTTCCACGGTGATATTGCCGGGCAGCGAGCTGAAACCAACGGCTGAACGCGCATGATTGCCAGCTTCACCAAAAACATTGATCAGCAAGTCCGAGCATCCGTTGATGACCGAGGGATGATCGGCAAAATCCGGCACTGCATTGACCATGCCCAGAAGCTTCACCACACGTTTCACCCGCCGCAAATCTCCGAGCGCCGAATGCATGACCGCAAGCAGGTTGATGCCGGTCAGACGCGCGTGCTTGTAAGCTTCGTCAACGCTCACATAACCTCCGACCTTGCCGGTATGCATGTAACCGTCATCTTCGCGCGGCCCCTGCCCGGACAGATACAGCATATTGCCTTCCTGAATGTGGGTGACGAAATTCGCGATCGGGCTCGGCGCTGGGGGAAGAATTATGCCCAGCGCCTTGAGGCGATCATAAGGGGAAACGTCGGCATCGATTGCCGGGCTTGATAGGTCACTCAAGGCGAATTCCTCAACGGTATGAATAGGGCGCAATGGCGCCGGATGTTTCAGGCTTGACGGGCTGGTAGCGGCTGGCGGCGATCGGTTCATTGCCGAGCACCGCCCAGTGTGGTTCGAACAGCTTGTCGAGCCTTGCTTCGTAACCCATCGAGTCGATGACTGTGAGATCGGAATCGGCGAGCTCGAAGATGGTGAAATCCGCACGCGTTCCAACCGACAGGAGGTTCTCGGTCGGCAGGTTGATCGCAGACGCCGGAGAGAGCGTCACCGCTTCCACCACCTTGTCGAACGGCATCCCGACGCTCAGGAGTTTAGACATCGTGGTGCCGAGGTCCCACACTGCGAAGTTCAGGCTGCGCAGATGAATATCGGTCGAGATCGAAAACGGCAGAAGTCCGCGCTGGATCGCGACTTCCGCCACGCGGAAGGAGAATGATGCGCCGCCGTGACCGATGTCGAGGCGTATCCCCTCCCCTGCACAACGCGCCGCCAGTTCGAACAACTCGTCGTCCTCGATGATGCTGCTGCCGACCTTGCCGTTGAAGCAGTGGGTGATGATGTCTCCCGGGCCGAGGATTTCCAGCACCTCGTCATAGAGCGCCGGCGGTTCGCCAACATGCACCATCATCGGGATTTTCAATATCTTGGCGAGCTTCTTGCCGACTTTAACCGGAGTGACACCCCAGGAGCCGGTGATCACATGGCTGGCACGCACCTTCAGTCCGACGATGTGATCACGGTTTTCATTAACGCAGGCAACGGTACGATCGATATCGATCGACTTGATATCGCTGAGTTCGCTGACCCGGTTGCAGGCTACGAGCCCGATGGAGCCGAGGTTCAGAAACGCCTTGATACGTTCACGTGCCGGATCAATGATGTATTCGCGAAATCCATGGAAATTGGCTTCGCCCGCCGAGCCCGCATCAACGATGGTGGTGACGCCCCGTTCGGCGCCGCATAGTTGCGGACGCACCGAAATATCCGTGCCGCCATGCCAGATATGCGTGTGTAGATCGACCCAGCCCGGGGAAATCCATGCGCCCTTGCCGTCGACACGGCGCACATCGCCGTGAACCTTCAGCGAAGGGCCAAACTCGGCGATCTTGCCGTCAGCATCGATCAGGATGTCGATGCTGGACGAAGGCGCAGTCGGTCCGAACGAAACCGGTTTGACATTGGTCAGCAGCAAGCGCCCTTCCATTGGAGAACCGGCGGTTGCGGAAGATGCAGGCATGATCAAAGATCCTTTCTGAGGCGGGGGTCGAGAAGGTCGCGGAAACCGTCGCCGACCATCTGCAGGGAAAGAACGGCGAGCACGATGGCGATACCGGGGAACAGCGTCATCCAGTCCGCCTTGCCGATATATTGCCGGCCGGACGCGATCATCGTGCCCCAGGTCGGCACTTCCGGACTGACGCCAAGCCCGAGGAATGAAAGACCCGCTTCCGCCAGCATGGCATTGGCGAAGAGGAATGTGCCTTGCACGAGAATCGGCGATAGCAGATTGCGCAGGATATGCCGCGTCATGATATGCGGCGTTGAGATTCCAAGCGATGTCGCCGCCTCCACATAGGGCAGTTCACGAATGACCAATGTCGAGGCGCGAACGATACGGGCGAGGCGCGGCGCATAGACGATACTGAGCGCGACAATGACCGTGGTCAGCGATGGCCCGAGTGCTGCAACGAGCGCAATCGCCAACAGAATATCCGGAAAAGCCATCATCGCGTCGATAAGGCGGGTAATCGGCGCATCGAGCTTTTGGAAAAATCCAGCAAGGATGCCGAGGGTCACACCGATCAGTGATGCAAGCACAACCACGGCGAAACCGACCAGTAGCGACAACCGTGCCGAAAAGATCGTCCGCGAGAACACGTCGCGGCCGAATTCATCCGTGCCGAAGAACCACTTCATGCTTGGCGGCTTCAGACGGTTGACGATGGATAATTTGCTCGGCGAATAGGGTGTGATCAGGGGTGCGAAGACCGCAAGGAGCACGAAAATGGCGAGAACGATCAGCCCGAACAGTACGGTCTTGCGCCGGATCAATATCCGGAAAAACTTTGAGGGCTCGCTTGTCGGGACGTTGGTTGCAATATCGGCCATCAGTAGCGCACCCTTGGATCGACGACGAGGTAGAGCATATCGATAGCGAAGTTGATGAGGACGTAGAGTGCAGCGATGATCAGCAGCGCGCCCTGGATAACAGGATAGTCGCGCCGCAGCACCGCTGACACCACAAGACTGCCGACACCGGGAAGACCAAACACCGTCTCTGTGACAACAGCACCCGAGATCAGCACTGCTGCCGTTAAACCCAGCACGGTGAGGATCGGAATCAGCGCGTTTTTGAAGGCATGTTTCAACACGACCCGGCGCTCATCCACGCCCTTGGCGCGCGCTGTGCGAATATAATCGTCGCCCAGCACATCGAGCATGGAGGCGCGGGTGAAACGCATAATGAGCGCGGAAGAGACGATGCCGAGCGCGAACGCCGGCAGCACCAGATATCCCAGCCGTTCCATCAACGATGTTCCTGGCCCGCCATAGCCGGATACTGGAAACAGGCCGAAGCGTACGGCGAATATCTGCATCAAGATGAGGCCCAGCCAGAAGCTCGGGATGCTTGCGGCAAGCATGGCTACTGCCGTTGCTGCCTGATCGAAAAATGACCCGCGCCGGTATGCGGCATAGATGCCGATTGGAATGGCGATGACGCTGGCGATCAGCAGCGAGAAAATTGTCAGAAAGAAGGTCGGTTCGGCGCGCTGGGCAAGCGCCTGCAGCACGGGCTGGTTGAGAAAGATGGACTGGCCGAGATCGCCCTTGAACAGATTGCCGATGAAATAGACATATTGCAGCAGAATGGATTGATCGAGCCCGAGTTGCTGACGCAGCGCTGCGATATCTGCCGCAGTTGCCTCCGGCCCGAGCATTACGGCAGCGGGATCACCCGGCGTGACGCGCACGATGATGAAAACGATCGTCACCACCAGGAACATCACGATGATCATGCCGATAAAGCGTTGGAGTATGTAGCGAAGCATATGGTCGGATCGTTCTCTCTTGCAGTTTTTACTGAAGAATGGTCGCAGGCTGGCAAGCCCCTGCCCGCGACTATTGCGCCTGCGCTATTGCTTCAGCGATACGTTCCAGAAATAGGGCCATGGCGCTGGCGTGAAACCTTCCAGCTTTGGTGATTTGGCCGAAAGCGCATTGAAATCACCTATCTTGATGATCGGGACTTCGGCATAGATCACCTTCTGTACTTCGGCCCAAAGTGCGACGCGCTTCTTTGGATCGACTTCAGCGTTGAACGCATCGACAGCCGCCTTGCGTGCGGGCGTATCCCAATTGCCGGGCGCACTGGTCGACATGGCACCGATCAGAGCCGGTTCCGGCAGGAAGGGACTGTGGCTGATATAAATATCCCAGAGTTTCGGGTCGGCGCGGCGCTGGGTCAGCGTTGCCCAGTCCACCACTTGCATATCTACCTTGAAGCCTGCAGCCTTCAGATACTCGGCCGCAACCTGAGCCATCTTGTAGTGAAATTCATATTGGCGGCTCGTCAGGATGCGGATTGGCTCGCCATTGTAGCCGGCCTTCTTCATCAGTTCGGCAGCCTTTTCCGGATCGGCGACGTTGTAGGCGCCTTGGGTGCCCGCGTCGGTCTTCCAGCTATAGCCGTCGGGATACATTGACGGGTTGAGCGAATAGAAATCCGTACTGCCGAAGGCGGCTGCCATCATGTCTTCCATGCTGAGCGAATCGCGAATGGCCAGTCTGATATCCTGGTTCTTGGTGATGCCCATGCTGGTGTTCATGACGAAGACCGGCCAGCCGAATGGCTTGAGCAATACGGCTTCAGTCGTTTTCTGGTCCTTCAGCCGGTCATAGGCTTCGACCGGCAGGCTATCAACGTAATCGAACTGACCCGAAACTGCGCCTTCGACACGTGTATTGGCATCCGGTACAGGAACAAAGCGGATTTCATCGAGATATTGATGACGGGCACCGCCATAGCCGTTTTCGTCGCCTTCGGGTGATTTGTAGCCGTCGAAACGTGCCAGCTGGATATACTGGTCGGCCTTGCGCTCTTTCAGCATGTACGGGCCCGTACCAACCGGATCGGTCATCGGGTTTTGCTGCTTCTCGCTGGGGAGAATGATCGCGGCGGCATTGTTGAAAGCCAGCAGCGAAACGAGCGGGGCATAGGGCGCGTTAAGGGTGATTTTGACAGTGGCGGGATCGACAGCTTCGATCGAAGCGATCATCGAGGCTGTCTGCTTGCCGCGCGAGGCAACTTCTGTCCAGCGCTTTAACGACGCGACGACGTCGGTCGAATCCATATCCGTGCCGTCATGGAACTTGACGCCGGTGCGCAGCTTTATGGTGTAGACTTTGCCGTCAGTCGAAACGTCAGGGAGACTGGCGGCGAGAAGTGGTGTGACGTTCCAGTTTTTGTCGAACGTATAGAGCGTCTCAAAAATGTGTTGCGAGACGATGCCAACGAGGTCCGCTGTCGAGGCCATGGCATCGAGCGTGGGCGGTTCGCCGATTGTGGCGACGTTGATGACCCCGCCTTTTGCCTGAGCGAAAGCGGAGGGGCTAAGAGCAATCAGCGCCGAACCAAGAAGGAGTGCGAGCTTCAGTGATTTCATGACGGGTTCCCTTGTTATTCCACAATAATGGATTATAGTGTTTTATAGTAGAATAAGAACAAATGCTGATGGGCCTGTCAATTCAAAAAACAAAAGGGCCGCGCAATGAAGCGCAGCCCTTTTGTTTTAACAGAGGGTAGGTCGATTAAATTATTCCCCCGCCGCCCGCGGCACTTACCGGCCGTTCCTTGCCAATCAATTCGCGGTAACCACTCTTGCGATAGGTGGCGATAGGGTCGATTGCTCCAGCTGAACGTCGACGCGCCTCGGCGAGAATTGGTTCGACATCGGTGCGGTAGGCGCGCTTCAATGCGTCTGAAGCCATTAGCGCGTCGTTTTCATCCTGATAGGCGCTCAATGCCTTTCGATCCACCAGTAGAGCTTGAGCGTAAGCCCGGCGAATTTCATTGGCGCTCGAGATCAGGCTTTCGATCGGATCGGTGACATTGTGCGACTGATCGATCATGTGGGCGGGATGGAAGTTTTCTACGCCGCGATCCTCCGCATCGACAAGTTCATTGAAGACGAGAAACAGTCGGTAAGGATCTATCGACCCGGCATCGAGATCGTCATCGCCATATTTGGAATCGTTGAAATGGAAACCGCCAAGTTTCTTGCACTGGATCAACCGCGAAACGATCATCTCGATATTGGTATTCGGGGCATGGTGGCCGAGATCGACGAGACAATAGGCTTTCGGCCCCAATGTCTGCGCGATCAGATAGTTTGTTCCCCAATCCTGCACCACCGTCGAATAGAAAGCCGGCTCATACATCTTATGCTCGGAGAAGATACGCCAATCATCCGGCAACGCTTTAACTATCTCCGACATTGATGCGAGATAGCGCTCGAAGGCTTTGGCAAAGTTGCTCTGTCCCGGAAAATTGGAACCATCGCCTATCCACACGGTCAGGGCTTTCGAGCCAATCGCTGCACCGATCTCGATACATTCGATGTTGTGCTCGATCGCTTGCGCCCGCGTCGCCGCATTCACATGGCTAAGCGATCCATACTTGTAGGAATGTGCCTGGTCGGGCCCATCGGAGAAGGTGTTGGAATTCATTGCATCGAAACCAAGGCCGTGCGCATCGGCATGGGCCTTCAGATGTTTCGGATCCGCCTTGTCCCAGGGGATATGCAACGACACATTGGGTGTTGTCCGCGTCAATTGCTGGATCACCGCGCAATCGTCGAGCTTGTCAAAGATGCCGCGCGGCTGGCCTATGCATGGAAAGCGCGCAAACCGTGTTCCGCCCGTGCCAACACCCCATGAGGGCACGGCGACGAAAAATTCCGCGACCTTGTTGGTGATTGCATCGATGTCGATGTTGCGTCGCGCGAGATGAGCGCCCAGCGCCTCGTAGTCGCTCTTGTGTGCAGCGAGCAGCCGGTCGTTTTCGGCCGCAATCAGTTCACCGGAAATATGTAGCTCAGCCATGATGTCCTCCCGAGACTGGACAGTACTAACGCGTAAAGCTCTGCGCGTTGCCCGCATCGACATTGATAATATTACCAGTTGATTTGGCAGATGCATCCGAGGCAAGAAAATATATCGCTTCGGCGATGTCTTCCGGCAGCACATTGAGCTTCAGCAGTGAACGTTTGCGATAGTGTTCCTCGAGCTCGTCAACCTGCAGATTGGACGAGGCGGCGCGCTGCTCCCGCCATTCGCCGTTCCAGATTTTCGAACCGCGCAGTACCGCGTCAGGATTGACCGTATTGACGCGAATGCCCCCCTCCGCGCCTTCCAGCGCCAGACAGCGGGCAAGATGGATTTCCGCCGCCTTGGCAGCACAATAGGCGCTCGCATTTGGCGATGCGGCCAGACCATTCTTGGAAGCGACGAAGACGACGTTGCCGCCAATCTTCTGCCTGCGGAACAGCCGGAACGCCTCGCGCGAGACGAGAAAATAGCCGGTTGCAAGAATATCGATATTGCGCGTCCACATCGAAAGCTCTGTTGTCTCGATTGGCGCCGAGGATGCGATGCCCGCGTTGGAAACGAGAATGTCGACGCCGCCAAACTCCACGGAAGCTTCGGCGTAGCTGGCGATCACCCCTGCCTCATCCGTCACGTTCAACTGTACGCTGCGTACGCCATCCGCCGTATAGCGTTTGGCGAAATCGTCATGCGCCGTCTTCAGTGCTTCAGCATCGATGTCGGCAAGCACCACGCAGGCGCCCTCGCCCAAAAGCCTTTCCGCCGTCGCCCGGCCGATACCGCCGGCGCCACCGGTGACAAACGCCACCCGGCCTGCCAATGACTTGGGTTTTGGCATGCGCTGAAGCTTGGCTTCTTCGAGGAGCCAGTATTCGATGTCGAAGGCTTCCTGTTCGGGCAGGCCCTGATATTCGGAGACCGATGAAGCGCCGCGCATGACGTTGATCGCGTTGACGTAAAACTCGCCCGCGATGCGCGCGGTCGCCTTGTCCTTGGCGAAGGACAGCATACCAACACCGGGAATGAGGAAAATCACCGGATTGGGATCGCGCATTGCCGGCGAATTGTCGTGCTTGCAGTCGTTGTAATAGCGAGCGTAGCCGGCGCGATATGCTTCCAGCGCGCTGTCGAGCGATGCGACTACCGCATCCACGTCCGGTTTCGCGGGATCGAAGTCGAGCACGAGTGCGCGAATTTTCGTGCGCAGGAAATGGTCCGGACAACTGGTGCCGAGGGCCGCGAGAGGGCGCAGATTGTTTGAGTTGACGAATTCGAGCACTGCCGGTTGATCATCGAAATGACCAAGCTTGCGTTCCGACACGCCGATTTTCCCACGAATTTCCGGCATCAATTTTGCCGCAATAGCACGTCGTTCGGCGGCGCCCAGACCAGTGGCAATCTCTCCGCCGAAGGCGGCTTTTCCGGCCGTCTTCTGATCGAACCAGACGATCGCCTTGTTGATGATGTCCAGCGTCAGTTCATAGCATTCCTTGGCGTCATTGGCCCAGGTGAAGAGACCATGGCTTTCGAGCACGACACCTTTGGAGTTTGGATGCGCAGCCACATAGGCACCAAGGTCGAGACCGAGCTGGAAACCTGGACGGCGCCACGGCAGCCAGCCGATCCCGTCGCCGAAGATTTCCCGCGTCAATTCGCGGGAGTTTCTCGACGCAGCAATGGCGATGATCGCATCGGGATGCATGTGATCGACGTGTTTAAACGGCACAAATCCGTGCAGGGGCGTATCGATGGAGGCAGCGCGGCCATTGAGGTTGAAAGTGCAGTGCGGCAGGAAGCCGACCATGCGGTCCTCGTCCTCGACGCCCTTGTAGATGGACTTCAACGATTCCAGCTTTTCCATATAGAGCGTGGCAAAACCGTCGAGCTTGATCGTACCGACATCGCCGCCCGACCCCTTGACCCACAGCACCTCGACTGGCTTTCCGGTCAGCGGGTCGGTTTCGATCACTTTCGCGGACGTATTGCCACCACCATAATTGGTGATGCGCTTGTCGGCGCCCAGCAAATTGGAACGGTAAAGCAGCTTGCCCGGCTCATCCAGATCAGCGGCCTTTTGATCGTCCCAACGATTATCCAGAAGTTGGACCTTGTCTGCCATTATTTGCCTCCCGAAAAGTCAATTGCCAGCCCAGGACAGATCGTCCCGCCGCTGCTATTTGCGTCTAGCTATGGAGCAGATCGCATTTTGTTGTCAATCACAAACGGTCAAGTTCAGTCATAAACTTACCATTGTGCAGTGCAATATGAAACTATTTGACTGAAGTTGATTGACATTCGCGATATTTTTGCGCCATAGATTGTCACAAGAGGAGAACAAGCATGCACGAGCGTGAGCGCCACCGCATCATCCTGAGCGCTGTTCAGGAAAAGCCGGTCATCACCATTCAGGACATTGCCGAACTGACGGAAGCGTCGGAAGCAACGATCCGTCGTGACATTGCCTCGCTCCATGTCAAAGGCAAGCTGCGCCGGGTGCGTGGGGGCGCCGAAGCTGTGCATCCACCGCAACTGACGCCCCTCGCTGGCCGGCACTTTCATGTTTCGGAGTCGGAAAACGCCGACAAAAAGCGTGCCATCGCCCGCGAGGCCGTTGCGCTGTGTGAAGAAGGCGACGCCATCATCATCAATGGTGGCACGACAACATTCCAGATGGTTCATTTCCTCGCCTCTCGGCGGTTGCAGGTGATGACCAATTCATTCGCCATTGCCGAGCATCTGGTGAAGAATTCCAAGAGTTCGGTCACTGTGCCGGGCGGAGCGATCTACCGCGAGCAAAGCATCATCCTCTCGCCCTTCGATAATGATGTGACGCGTAATTTCTACGGAAAGCGCATGTTCATGGGCTCGCAGGGCGTTGGACCGTTCGGGGTCATGGAGTCCGACGCGCTCATTATCCAGGGCGAGCAGAAACTGATCAATCAGGCCGATGAGCTCGTCCTGCTCGTCGATTCGACCAAGTTTGCACGCCGCTCGAGCCTCATCCTCTGTCCGTTGCAACGCGTTGCCACCATCATCACCGATGACGGCATTTCGGATACGGACCGGAAAATGGTGGAAGACGCAGGCGTCAGGTTGATCATCGCAAACGTCAATCAGGAAAAATCAAGGAATTCCGTTTCCGTCGCGTGACCGAAACGGTGTCGACCAACAATACGGTTCAATCTCTGGGAGGACAGACAATGAAACTTTTGAAGAAACTCGCATTGGGATCGGCATTCGCCTTTGCCATGCTCACATCGCAGGCCTACGCCGCCGATACGGTCAAGATCGGTCTTGTCGTCAAATCGCTTGGCAACGGCTTCTTCGAAGCGGCCAACAAGGGCGCGCAGGAAGCTGCGAAAGAGCTCGGTGACGTTGAGGTCATCTATACCGGTCCGACATCGACGACGGCGGAAGGCCAGATCGAGGTCATCAACGCGCTGATCGCGCAGAACGTCAATGCAATTGCGATTTCCGCCAATGATCCCGACGCTGTCATCCCGGCACTGAAGAAGGCCATGGCGCGCGGCATCAAGGTCATTTCCTGGGATTCCGCGGTTGCCAAGGATGGCCGCATCATGCACCTCAATCCATCGTCGAACGAGTTGATCGGCAAGATGTGCCTGCAGCTGGCCGCCGATCATCTCAAGGACGGGAAGGGCGATTTTGCCATTCTTTCCGCAACGACGACCTCGACCAACCAGAATACCTGGATCGAGGAGATGAAGAAGCAACTGCCGAATTTCCCGGGCCTCAATCTTGTGACGACGGTCTATGGTGACGACCTGTCCGACAAGAGTTACCGCGAAGCACAGGGCCTGCTGACCTCGCAGCCGAATGTGAAAGTCATCGTCGCTCCGACAACGGTCGGTGTCCTTGCCGCATCGCAAGCCGTCGCCGATGCCAAGAAGATCGGCGACGTCTATGTAACCGGTCTTGGCCTTCCTTCTGAAATGGCCGGCGCGATCAAGTCTGGAGCGACCAAGGAATTCGCCATCTGGAACCCGATCGACCTCGGCTATTCGGCAACCCAGATCGCCTATCGCCTCGTCAAGGGTGAGACGGATGGTGCTCCCGGCAGCGAAATTGCAGCCGGACGCATGGGCAAGATCAAGGTCGGCGACAATGGCGAAGCAGCCATGGCTGATCCATTCGTTTACGACGCCAAGAACATCGATCAGTTCTCCAAGATATTCTGATCCATACGTCTCGTGACCAGCCCGGCAGATTTTCTGCCGGGCATTTTTTCCCTTCCGGTATATTTGATGAACAAGATTACCCTGCCAGAGCCAATGTCAGAGACGCCTCTCCTCGAGATGCGTGGCATCTCGAAGTCGTTTCCCGGGGTGAAGGCGTTGAACGATGTCAACATCGCCCTGTTCCCGGGCCGGGTGACGGCGCTGATCGGCGAAAATGGTGCGGGAAAGTCGACGCTCGTCAAGATCCTCACCGGCATTTACGAGTCCGACGAGGGTGAAATCCAGGTCGATGGCAAGCCGGTAGTCTTTGCAAATGCGCAGGATGCGATCGATTTCGGTGTCACCGCAATCCATCAGGAGACCGTGCTTTTCGACGAATTGTCGGTGGCCGAGAATATCTTTCTCGGCCATGCGCCAAAAACCAGGCTCGGCTTGGTCGACTGGAAAGCGGTCAACGCGCGCGCTTTGGCTTTGCTCCATTCCCTGGAAAGCAATATCGATCCGCGTGTGCGTCTCAAGGATCTCTCGATCGCCCAGCGCCATCTCGTGGCCATTGCCCGGGCGCTCTCCGTCGATGCGCGCATTGTCATCATGGATGAACCAACCGCCGCGCTTTCACGCAAGGAGGTCGACGATTTGTTCCAGATCGTCAAGCGCCTGAAAGCCCAGGGCAAGGCCATTTTGTTCATTAGCCACAAATTCGATGAAGTCTACGAGATCGCCGATCATTATGTGGTTTTCCGCGATGGCAAGGCGGTTGGCAGTGGCGTGCTGGCCGGTGTCGGGCAGGATGAGATCGTCAAGCTCATGGTCGGCCGTTCCATCGAACATGCCTTCCCGAAAGTCGACATTCCGCTCGGTGAGACGGTGCTTTCGGTCGAAAACTACACGCATCCGACCGAGTTTCGCGACATCAGCTTTGCCCTTAGGAAGGGCGAGATTTTCGGAATCTACGGTCTTGTTGGCGCAGGCCGCTCGGAGATTTGCCAGTCGCTCTTTGGCGTCACAAAACCCTCCGGTGGTACTCTTAAGCTGGCCGGCAAGGAGATCATAATCGGCTCGCCGAGCGATGCCATCAAAGCCGGTATCGTCTACGTGCCTGAGGAACGCGGCCGCCATGGCGCGGTATTGCAGCTTCCGATCTATCAGAACATTTCGCTGCCGTCGCTGACACGCACGTCTCGCTCGGGTTTTTTGCGCGCGGCGGAAGAGTTCGCCCTTGCACGCAAATATGCCGAGCGTTTCGACTTGCGCGCTGCGGCTCTTTCCGTGCCGGTAGGTACCTTGTCCGGGGGCAATCAACAAAAGGTCGTCATCGGCAAATGGCTGGCAACCCAACCGACGATTCTTATCCTCGATGAACCGACCAAGGGCATCGACATTGGATCCAAGGCTGCGGTCCATGCCTTCATCAGCGAACTTGCCAGCGATGGCCTCAGCATCATCATGGTCTCGTCGGAATTGCCGGAAATTCTCGGCATGTCGGATCGCGTGCTGGTGATGCGTGAAGGATTGTCGGCCGGCATCTTTGAACGTTCGCACCTCAATGCCGAAACTCTGGTCCGCGCCGCGACAGGCAATGCGTAAAGGTTGAGTATGATCAGGCAATTGTTCAAATTCCGCGAAATGCTGCTGGTGATCATCATCGCCATTCTGCTTGCGGTGTTTTCCGCGCGCTCACCGGGCTTTGCCGCGCCGGGCAACCTGGCGAATATCTTCAATGATACGTCGATCCTGATCATTCTTGCGTTGGGCCAGATGACGGTGATCCTGACGAAATCCATTGACCTTTCCGTCGCAGCCAATGTGGCTTTTACCGGCATGGCGGTCGGCATGTTGAATGCCGCTCACCCGGAACTGCCCCTCGTGCTGATCGTCATTGTCGCTCTTTGTATCGGTGCCGTTCTCGGCGCAATCAATGGAATTTTCGTCTGGAAGCTCAACATTCCTTCCATTGTTGTCACACTCGGAACGCTGACGATCTACCGTGGCATGGCCTTCGTTCTCTCCGGCGGTGCTTGGGTGAACGCGCACCAGATGACAGCGCCGTTCCTGCAGACACCCCGCCAGCTCTTCCTCGGTCTGCCCATCCTAGGCTGGACGGCCATCGTCATAGTTGCCGTCATGTATCTCGTCATGTCACGCACGTTTCTTGGCCGGGCGATCTATGCCTCCGGCGGCAATCCGACAGCGGCGGTCTATGCCGGCATCGATGTCGGGCGCACCCGCTTTTTCGCGTTCGTCATCTCCGGAACCCTCGCGGGTCTCTGCGGCTATCTCTGGGTGTCGCGCTACGCGGTTGCCTATGTTGATATCGCAGCAGGCTTCGAGCTTGATACTGTCGCCGCCTGCGTCATTGGCGGTATCTCGACGCTTGGAGGGATTGGTTCGGTTGCTGGCGCCGTACTCGGAGCGCTGTTCCTCGGCGTCATCAAGAACGCGCTGCCGGTCATCAACATTTCGCCCTTTGCACAAATGGCGATTTCCGGCTCGGTTATCATTGCCGCCGTGATCTTCAATGCCCGTCAGGAACGGCGGCGTGGTCGTATCATCCTGCGTGATCGCGGCGCGTCGGAACAGATCGAGGTGGCAGCATGAGTGCGATACCTGAAAAGCGGCTTATCCCGGACCGGCTTGGCACATCGGCAACGCGTCTGTTTGGGAGCTGGGAAGCACTCCTTTTTGCTGTCGCCGTGCTGATCTTCATCGCCAATTCCCTCGCCTCGCCCTACTTCCTGAATGCGTGGAATCTCTCCGATGCCACGTTCAATTTTACTGAAAAGGCCATGGTAGCGTTTGCCATGGCGCTCCTGATCATCTCCGGGGAGATCGACCTCTCGGTTGCTGCGATCATAGCGCTTGCTTCGACTGCCATGGGCGCTGCAGCGCAGGCGGGGATCGGTACACCTGGCCTCGTTGCCATCGGGATTGGCGTTGGTGTCGGTTGCGGCGTGGTTAACGGCATTCTCGTTGCAGGACTTCGCCTGCCTTCCATCGTCGTCACGATCGGTACGATGAGTCTCTTCCGCGGCATCGCCTATATCGTCCTTGGCGACAAGGCCTATGGCGGCTACCCGGCCTCTTTCGCCTATTTCGGCCAAGGCTATGTCTTCTGGGTGTTTTCCTTCGAGTTCGTTCTTTTCGCCGTGCTGGCGATCCTCTTCGCGGTCCTGCTGCATGCGACGAATTTCGGTCGCCGGGTCCACGCCATCGGCAACAATGAATTTGCCGCACGCTTTTCCGGTATTCGTGTCGAGCGCATCAAGTTCACACTCTTCCTCCTGACCGGTCTGATGTCCGGCATCGCAGCCGTCTGCCTCACCTCACGCCTCGGCTCCACCCGGCCGTCGATCGCACAGGGCTGGGAGCTCGAGATCGTCACCATGGTCGTCCTTGGCGGCGTTTCGATCCTTGGCGGTGCCGGAACGATCGGCGGCGTGGTCATCGCTGCCTTCGTCATGGGACTGGTCACCTTCGGCCTTGGCCTGCTGAATGTTCCCGGCATTGTGATGTCGATCTTCATCGGTCTGCTTCTGATCGTGACCATTACGCTGCCTGTCATTATCCGCCAGTTCCGGCACAGGAAGCCCGCATGAGTGCGATGGAGAAATATGCGTTCACGATGGCACTCAACCCAGGTATGGAGGCTGAGTACAGGCGCCGTCATAACGAAATCTGGCCGGAACTCGTGGATCTCCTGCATGAGGCGGGTATCGCCGATTATTCGATCCATCTTGACCGCGCCACAAACACGCTCTTTGGCGTGTTGACCCGCCCCGTTGGTCACACCATGCAAAGCCTGCCCGACCATCCGGTGATGAAGAAATGGTGGACCCATATGGCAGACATCATGGCCACCAATCCGGACAGCTCGCCGGTCCAGACAGACCTCGTATGTCTTTTCCATCTGCCATGAGCGAGAGCCGTATAGCCGTTATGGATGTTGGCAAGACCAACGCCAAGGTTGTTATCGTTGACGCTGCGACAGGACAAGAAATCGCCTCGCGCAGCACGCAGAACCGCGTCGCCAAGGATGGTCTCTATCCGCATTATGACATCGAAGCGCTGTGGGCATTTTTTGTCGATACACTGGCAATCTTTGCCCAATCGCCGGGCTTCGATGCAATTTCTGTCACCGCACATGGCGCGGCAGCCGCATTGCTGGGCGATAATGATCTGGCGATGCCGGTCATCGACTACGAGCATGTCTATCCTGACAATGTGCGCACAGCCTATGCGGCCTTGCGGCCGGATTTCGCCGAGACCCGCTCGCCGCTTCTCTCCGGCGGCCTCAATGTCGGTGCGCAAATTCATTACCAGAAGACGCAGTTTCCGGCTGAATTCTCCGCAGCCAAGACCATCGTCACCTACGCACAATACTGGGTCTGGCGCCTGACTGGCATTGCCGTGAACGAAGTCACCTCGCTTGGCTGCCATACGGATCTGTGGAACCCGCAGGGGGGCGAATATTCCAGCCTTGTCGACACGCTGGAGCTTCGTTCCTTGATGGCGCCGATCCGCTCTGCGTTCGACCGGATTGGTGATCTGCGCGAGCCGCTCACCAGGCAGATCGGCGTAACCAAACCCACGCCGGTTCATTGCGGCATCCACGATTCCAATGCCTCGCTTCTGCCACATCTGATCACCCGTACGTCGCCGTTCTCGGTTGTATCGACCGGAACCTGGGTGGTGTCCTTTGCGGTCGGCGGAAGGTTGGATCAGCTCGACCCGGCGCGGGATACACTCGCCAATGTCGATGCCTACGGGAAGGCGGTGCCGTCGGCGCGGTTCATGGGCGGACGCGAGTTCGATCTTTTGACCGGCGGCAGTCCCCTCGAACCCGACGCGGATACGTTGGACCAGGTGATCCGCGAGCAGTTCATGATCCTGCCGGGCATCGTGCAGGGATCGGGCCCCTATCCTGCGCACGATCCAGTCCGGCTGAACGATGAGTCGCGATCGGCCGCCGAACTGAACGCTGCTGCCTCGCTATATACAGCACTCATGACCAATACCTGTCTCGAGCTGATTGGTGCAGCTGGCCCGACGATTGTCGAAGGACCGTTTTCCCGCAACCGAACCTATCTGTCAGCAATGCGGTCGTTGACGGCGCGCGAAATCATCGCTTCTCCCGGCTCAACTGGTACCAGTCTTGGCGCTGCACTCCTAGCCGGCGCCAGGTGTCCGTTCAAACCAGTCTCGGACGATGTCGCGCCGTTAGGCGAAGCCTTCGATATTTATGCACGGAACTGGCGGGATAACCTTCCACGCAAATGAAAAAGGCGGGCTTGCTAGCCCGCCTTTTTCTCGTATCAACCTTATTCTCTAGCTTGCAAGCGCCAGCGCGTCCTCGTCGGCGAAATCGCCTTTGAGCGCTTGTGCGAGCTTGTTGGTATCAAGCTCGCCTTCCCAGCGGGCAACAACGATTGTCGCTACCGCATTGCCGACGAGATTGGTAAGCGCGCGGCATTCAGACATGAAACGATCGATGCCGAGAATCAGCGCCATGCCTGCGACTGGAACTGCGGGAACGACCGACAGGGTTGCTGCGAGCGTGATAAAGCCTGCACCGGTGATTCCTGCTGCGCCCTTGGAACTCAGCATGGCGACGAGCAGCAGCAATACCTGATCCGTTAGCGTCAGATGCGTGTTCGTCGCTTGCGCGATGAACAGGGCAGCGAGGGTCATATAGATATTGGTACCGTCAAGATTGAACGAATAGCCCGTTGGAATGACAAGGCCGACCACGGACTTCTTGCAGCCTGCCTTTTCCATCTTGGCCATCAGTGTCGGCAGGGCGGCTTCGGATGAACTCGTTCCAAGGACCAGCAGCAGCTCTTCCTTGATGTAGCGGATCAGTGCCAGGATGGAGAAGCCATTGTACCAGGCGACGGCGCCAAGTACGACGAGTACGAAAAGTACAGACGTCAGATAGAAGGTACCGATCAGGAAGATGAGATTGGCAACTGACCCGATGCCGTATTTGCCGATGGTGAAGGCCATGGCGCCGAAGGCACCGATCGGTGCGGCTTTCATCAGGATCGCGACGAGCTTGAAAACAGGCGCTGAAAGCACTTGCAGGAAATTCGTAACCGGTTCCGCCCTTTCGCCCACCATGGCGAGTGAAAGGCCGAACAGTACCGAGAAGAACAGTACCTGCAGGATATCGCCCGAAGCAAAGGCGCCAACGATCGTTGTCGGGATGATGTTCGTCAGGAAGCCGACGACGCTCTGCTCATGTGCCTGTTGTGTATAGGTCGCGACGGCGGCGGGATCGAGCGATGCGGGATCGATATTCATGCCGGCGCCCGGCTGAACGACATTGGCGACGATCAGACCGACGATCAAGGCAAGTGTCGAGAACGTCAGGAAATAAAGCATCGCCTTGCCGGCAACGCGGCCGACTTTTTTCAGATCACTCATGCCGGCGATGCCGGTGGTGACCGTCAGGAAAATGACCGGGGCAATGATCATCTTCACCAGTTTGATGAAGGCATCGCCGAGCGGCTTCATGCTGGTGCCAATATCGGGGTAGTAGTGGCCGAGCAGAATGCCGATGGTGATGGCAACAACTACCTGAAAATAAAGATGGGCGTAGATCGGTGTTTTGCCGCGTGGCTGCGGTGCTGCGGTTATCGTCACAGGACTCATAACTTCCTCCATGGTGCGAGCCGCGTCTGGCGCAATAAAGCCTGCCAGCCTCCTGGGCTCTCGTTACAGGGCGGATAGACCGTCCCCTCGCGAGTTGGCATTGCAAGCACCGTGCCAATTTGCCGAATAAGGTTAAGTCATTGAAAATTAACAGTATAAAATTGAGCCTCTGTTTTATTGGCAGCTGTTTGTGCGGATATCCGCACGGGCCTCTTGAGATTTGTGCGAATATCTGCACACTGCTGTCATGGAAAATCGGTTGGCGGTGCGCTCGGAAAGCATTCTGCACGCGGGGACGACAAGTCTGCTCGTGAAGATTGTTTATGGGCTCCTTGCTGCACTTCTTGTGGCAGGCGCACTTTTGATCGCCAATGATTACGGACGCAAGCGCGCCTATGAATCGCTCCACATCCGGGCGCAGAGCGCGGCCGAACTCAATGCTGTCCTGCTACGGACGGTGCTTGAGAAACAGCGGTCGCTGCCGTTCGTCCTGTCGCAGGACCGCGATGTGATCAGCGCGTTGACGACGCGCAGCGACAGCCTGTTGCAACTTGTCAACCGCAAGCTTGAAAGCCTGATCAGCGGTACCCGCTCGTCGGTAATTTATCTTCTTAACGCTGATGGGTTGGCACTGGCTTCCAGCAATTGGCGCGAACCGACGAGTTTCGTCGGTACCAACTACAGCTTTCGGCCCTATTATACCCGCGCTATCGCCGCCGGCAGCGCCGAGCATTATGCGTTCGGTACCGTCAGTAAACGTCCGGGTCTCTATATTTCAAGACGCATCGATGGACCTTCGGGAACGCTCGGCGTTATCGTCGTCAAGGTCGAGTTCGATGACCTCGAGGCCGATTGGCGCCGCAACAGCGATCCTTCTCTGGTTGTTGACCAACGCGGTATTGTACTGATCACGAGCCTGCCGGGATGGCGGTTCATGACCGAGGGGCCAATCGTACCTGACCAGATGGGGCCGATCCGCGAGAGTTTGCAATTCGGTGACGCACCTCTCGCACCGCTCGACATCACGCCTGCCTTGCCGCAAGGCCAGCCTGATATTGTCCAGGCGCGCTTGCCCGGTGCGGCGAAGGCGGAAGAATTCGTGCGCGTACAGACGCCGGTCCCCACCACGACCTGGAACCTGCAACTCCTGACCCCGGCAGCGCCGGCAGTAGCTGAGGCAACGCGGACAGCTCAGTTACTGGCGCTCATCGTTCTTGCGCCGCTTTTGGGGTTCACCGCCTTCTTGTTGCGCCGTCGTGGACTTGCTCTGCGCCGTGCCCGCGAGCAAGAAGCAGCACGGCTTGAGCTTGAGCGGCGCGTTGCCGAGCGCACGGCAGATCTCAGTACCGCTCACTCGGAACTCGTAATGCAGGTCGAGGAGCGTCAGAAGACCGAGGCCAAGCTGCAGACGGTGCAGCAGGACTTGGTGCAAGCGAACCGTCTTGCCATTCTCGGACAGGTCACGGCCGGCGTCGCCCATGAGATCAACCAGCCTGTCGCTGCCATTCGCTCCTATGCGGACAATGCCAAGACTTTTCTTGGCCGCAACCAGATCGATTCAGCCAAGGACAATCTGAAAGCCATTGCCGGGCTGACAGAGCGCATTGGTGGCATCACCGATGAGCTGCGCACCTTCGCGCGCAAGGGAACGGGCGACGCGGGTCCCATCAGCGTCAGCGATGTGATCGAGGGTGCGTTGCTGCTGCTTGGCACCCGGTTCCGGCAGAGAGCCGGTCAGATCATCACGCAGACGCCACCGCCGGATATCAAGGTGCATGGCAATCGTATGCGTCTCGAACAGGTGCTGATCAATCTCATGCAGAATGCAGTGGAGGCAACGGAAGGCGGTCCGGCCAGCAAGATCAGCGTGGAATCCCGGGTGACCGACGGCGAGGTCCAGCTGATTGTTTCCGACAATGGGCCAGGTATTCCTGAAGCAATCATGCAAGCGCTGTTCACACCTTTCAATACGTCCAAGGATCGTGGTCTCGGGCTCGGTCTGGTCATCTGCCACGACATCGTCGCGGACTATGGCGGGCGCATCGACGTCAAAAGCAGCAGCGCCGGAACAGAGTTTACGGTTCACCTTCCAAGGGTCGCCTGATTATGGATTTTCAGCCCAGTGTCGCTTTCGTTGACGATGATGATGATCTGCGTAATGCCAATCGCCAGACCCTGGAGCTTGCAGGTTTTACGGTGATGCCTTTTGCGGATGCATTGAGCGCCTTGCGCTTTTTGACACCGGATTTTGCCGGCGTTGTCGTCACTGACGTGCGCATGCCGAATATCGACGGTCTGGAATTGTTTCGCCGCCTACACGCCATGGACACCGATCTGCCCGTCATCCTCATCACCGGCCACGGCGACATCGATATGGCGGTCGAGGCGATACAGGAAGGCGCCTATGATTTCATTGCCAAGCCTTATCCGGCTGATCGCCTCGTCCAGAGCATCCTGCGAGCGGTTGAAAAGCGACGGCTGGTCATGGAAAACCGCCAGCTGCGCCTCGCGCTCGAGACTTCCGATGACAATCTGCCGCTCATTGGCCAGACCCCTGTCATGCAGAACCTGCGCAAGACATTGCGCCACGTGGCCAACGCAGATGTCGACGTTTTGATTGCCGGTGAAACCGGTACCGGCAAGGAAGTAGCGGCAAGCCTGTTGCATGAATGGAGTCGTCGCAAGCAAGGCAATTTCGTCGCGCTCAATTGCGGTGCGCTGCCGGAGACCGTGATCGAAAGCGAGCTGTTCGGTCATGAGGCTGGTGCATTTACCGGAGCGCAGAAAAAGCGTATCGGCCGCATTGAACATGCCAGTGGCGGTACACTGTTTCTCGATGAAATCGAAAGCATGCCGCTGTCGACGCAGGTCAAATTGCTGCGCGTGCTTGAAACCCGCGAGATCGCGCCGCTCGGCACCAATGAACATCGCCCGGTCGATCTGCGTGTCGTTGCAGCGGCAAAGGTAGATCTCGGCAGTCCGGATCAACGTGCGAATTTCCGCGAAGATCTTTTTTATCGCTTGAACGTCGTTACGATTTCAATCCCGCCTCTGCGCGAGCGTCGGGAGGATATTCCGCTCCTGTTCACGCATTTCCTGCAGCGCGCCTCAGCACGCTTCAAAAGCGAGCCGCCGGAGATGACCGGAGCGTTACGATCGCGCCTGATGGAAAATGACTGGCCAGGCAATGTGCGCGAGCTTTCGCATTTTGCCGAACGGGTTGCGCTCGGGCTGGGCGGGCTGGAGAGTGAGAGACTCAGTCAGACGACTAACATCGTGAACCTGCCCGAAGCGATGGAGCAGCACGAGGCGAAACTGATCCGTGATGCGCTGAACGCAAACCATGGCGATGTGCGTGCGACCCTTGAAACCCTTGGGATCCCGCGCAAGACCTTCTACGACAAGTTGCAACGTCACGGTATCGATCGTGCCGACTATGCGAAACAAAAGCCAGGGGACTAGGCGAAGAACGCCAGCTTTGCGGCGCACTCCGCCACGGACAGCCGCTCGACTAGCGGGCATTCGAGCTTGGTGATCGGATAGCGCGTGCCCGATGACTGCGCGAAGCTGTCCAGTTGCTCGATTGCCCAGCGTCCCATGGCCCGGTGCGGCAAGACGGAAGTTGTCAATTGCGGATGGAGATGGCGCGAGATTTCTTCGTCGTCATACCCGATGACGGAGATATCTTCGGGAATGCGCATCCCGGTCTCCTTCAGCGCCTCATAGCAGCCAATCGCGGTGCGGTCGTTCTGGCAGAAAATGGCAGTGGGTGGGTCGTCCAGCGCCAGCAATTCCTTCGTCGCCGCATAGCCCGCACTTGCCGACCAGTCGCCCTCGATTACCAGCTCCGGATCGAAAGGGATATCGGCCGTCGCCAAGGCGCGACGATAGCCCTTGAGCCGGTCCTTCGCGGCTTCCATCCATGGTTCGCCGGTAATCGTGCCGATGCGCCGATGGCCATGCTGGATCAGATGACGGGTCGAATGCTGGCCGCCGGCGATCTCGCTTGGCACGACAGCAGGAAAGGCATGGTCCGTCGTGTAGCAGTTGATGAGAACGACCGGGATGTCGAGTTCGTAAACCGCCGCCGGCAAGACCACCTCGCGCGTAAAGATCGCCATATAGATCAGTGCCGAAATGCCGTGCTCGCGCAGGGCGCGGATCGTGCGGGGCTCCATCTCGGGGTCGTTGAGCGTCTGGGCGACCAGTATGATGTTGCCGGCATTCCACGAGGCCTGGCGTGCGCCTTCGATAGCGACGACCGCTTCCGGACTGGTCGCAAGCTGATCGACGACAAAGCCGATCTTGCCGTCGATCGCCGGCGTCAGGATATTCGCGGTGTCGAGATGGGCGAAACTCGGTGCGGCATAGCCGAGCGAACGCGCCGCCTCTATCACCCGCTCGCGCGTTTCAGCGGCAAGCTTTATGCCCGGCGTCTTGTTGAGCACGAACGAGACGGTGGCCTGCGAACACCCTGCAACCCGGGCGATGTCGGTCATTGTCACACGCTTGCTGACACGCTTGCGCCGCACAGCCAAGCGTGTGGTCTTAACCTTCCCAGTGGTCGAATTATCCACCGTATCACCCACCCGAAACGATGTTTCCAGCGGCCCGAAGACTGGCCGGAATCGATGAAGTTATGGGGAATATTACGAACAGTTTGCCTCACTAATCAACATAAATAATTATTGACTAATTTTTATAAGTGGCGATGATCGCCGTAGTGGGATCGCCACGAACTAATTTCTGGGAGGAAATTTTCAATGAATATCACCCGTCGCACTCTGCTGTTTACTTCAGCCATTGGACTGGCTGCCTCCATGGTGGCTGGCAGCGCATTGGCTGATGCGCCGCCGCTCAAGAAGAAAGACACCTACAAGGTCGGCTTTGCCCAGACCGAAAGCAACAATCCGTGGCGCCTGGCCCAGACTGCCAGCATGCAGGAAGAAGCCAAGAAACGCGGATGGCAACTGGTTTATACGGATGCCGCCAGCTCCGCCGCCAAGCAGGTCGCCGACGTCAACTCGATGATCGCCCAGGGCGTTGACCTGATTTTCCTCGCACCACGAGAGGAAAAGCCGCTGATTCCTGCAATCAAGGCCGCCAAGAATGCCGGCATTCCGGTTATCCTGCTTGATCGCAACGTCGACGCCTCGCTGGCCAAGCCCGGCGAGGATTATGTAACGTTCATTGGTTCCAATTTCATCGAGGAAGGCCAGCGTGTAGCCGATTGGCTCGTCAAGAACGCCAATGGCAAGACCACGATCATCGAGCTTGAAGGAACGACCGGTTCTTCTCCGGCCAATGATCGCAAGAAGGGCTTCGACGACGTGATCGCCAAGAACTCGGACTTCAAGATTGTCGCCTCGCAGACCGGCGATTTCGCCCGCGACAAGGGACGCCAGGTTGCCGAAACGCTGCTGCAGGCGCATCCGGACGCCAACGTTGTCTATGCCCATAATGACGAGATGGCCATTGGTGCTATCTCCGCGATCGAGGCAGCCGGAAAGGTGCCGGGCAAGGATATTCTCGTCCTGTCGATCGACGGTGGCAAGGAAGCCGTTCAGGCGGTTGTCGATGGCAAGATCGCAGCGGTCGTCGAATGCAATCCGCGCTTTGGACCGAAGGCGTTCGACACGGCCGTTGCCTACGCCAACGGCGACAAAATTCCAGCCAAACTCATCAACCCCGATCAGTTCTACGATGCCAGCAATGCCAAGGACCTGCTGAGCACCGCCTATTGATTTTGCGGCTTGCCAGCGCTCTTATAGGGCGCTGGCTTTTTTTCGGCATTTCTATTGCTATGCCGGAGCCTTCCGATGCGTTCAGAATTGGCTTTGCAATGAACACCGATAACCTTTTATCGATGACGGCAATCGACAAGCGCTTTGCCGGGATCCCTGCCCTGTCCGGCGCCTCTTTTGCTGTTGGACGCGGCGAAGTTCATGCGCTGATCGGCCAGAACGGTGCCGGCAAATCGACGCTGATCAAGGTGCTGACCGGCTATTATAAGCGCGACGCTGGTGAAGTCGTGTTCGATGGCAAGCCATTCGAGGTCTCCTCGCCGCAACAGGCGCAGGCAAGCGGCATCAGCACCATCTACCAGGAAATCAACCTCGTCCCCTATCGCTCCATCACCGAGAATATATGCCTTGGCCGCGAGGCTCGCCGCTGCGGCCTGCTTGATTGGAAGCGCATGCACCAGGAGGCTGAAGCGCTGCTGCAGCGATTCAATGTGCGCGCCGATGTGCGCCGCCCATTAATGGAATTCAACACCGCCACGCAGCAGATGGTTGCGATTGCGCGTGCCATCGGTTTTTCGGCAAAGCTCGTTATCATGGATGAGCCGACCTCCTCGCTCGACGAGCGTGAAGTCGCTGTGCTGTTCAATGTTATCCGGCAGTTGAAGCAGGAGGGCGTTTCAGTTGTTTTCGTCAGCCACAAGCTGGATGAGCTCTATGAGGTTTGCGACCGCGTCACCATCATGCGTGATGGCCGGACCGTAAAGACTGCGGCCATGAACGAGATCGACAAGATCGGCCTTGTTTCCGCAATGCTCGGGCGTGCCATCGAACGCGCCGAGGGCCACGCCACGGCGTTCAGCGATCGCGACGAAAAGAAAATCGGCAAGGTGCTTTTGTCAGCCGAGAACCTTGCCATCAACCAGATCGTGCAGGACGTCTCGTTTAACGTGCGCAGCGGAGAGATCGCCGGGTTTGCCGGACTTCTCGGCGCAGGGCGGACGGAAACGGCCCGGCTGGTCTTCGGCATTGATCGTCCGCACGCCGGCAGCATGATATTCAACGGGCAGACGTTCGATCCGCATAAGCCTTCCGATGCCATTGCTGCTGGCATGGGCTTCTGTACCGAAGACCGCAAGAGCGAGGGCATCGTCCCCGACATGAGTGTTGCAGAAAACATGATGCTGGCACTGATGCCGAAGCTCAGCAAATCCGGTGTCATCGATGAGAAGGCGCAGCGTGACATCGTCGAGCGTTTCATCAGGCAACTCGGTATCAAATGCTCCGGTTCCGACCAGAAGGTGCGCGAACTTTCCGGTGGCAATCAGCAGAAGGTCCTTCTCGGCCGCTGGCTGGCCATGAACCCGCGTCTGCTCATTCTCGACGAGCCGACGCGCGGCATCGATGTCGGAGCCAAGGCCGAGATCCAGGCCCTCATCAAGACGCTGGCCGACCAAGGGCTTGCGGTTCTGATGATCTCCTCGGAACTCGAAGAGGTGATTGAGGGCGCCGATCGTGTGTTCGTCCTGCGCGAAGGCATCAGCGTTGCTGAATTCGATCGCGATGAGGCAACCGAAGACGCCGTCATGTCGGCGATGGCTCACGGCAGCGCGCCGACTGTCGCGGAGGCCGCGCCATGACAGACACGGCGCGGCAACAACTTATATCGCGGCCGTTCGACCCATTTGATTTCATGGCGCGCTACGGCACCTTGATTGCGCTGGCTCTGCTCATCCTGTTCAATTTTGCTTTTACCCGCAACTTCGCCACGATGCAGACGCTTAACGTCAATCTCACGCAGGTTTGCACGATTGTCATCGTTGCCGTCGGCATGACGCTGGTCATCGCGACCGGCGGCATCGATCTTTCCGTCGGATCGCTCATGGCGATTTCCGGCGCGCTTGCGCCGATGATCTTCCTCGGCAAGATTGTTCCCATCGACAATGTTGCTCTTGCCGTGGCGGCGGCCATGATCATCGCGGTTGGTGTTGCGGGTTTGTTTGGCCTGTTCAATGGCTGGCTCATCGCCAGGTTTCGCATCCAGCCGATCGTGGCGACGCTGGTTTTGTTCATTGCCGGGCGCGGCATTGCCCAGGTACTGACCAACGGCAATCTCCAGACATTCCGCGTTCCGCAATTCCAGTGGATCGGTCTCGGCCGCCTCTTCGGCATTCCCGTGCAGGTTGTGCTTATGGTGCTCCTGGTGATCGCTGCCGCATGGATGCTGAAGCGTACGGTTTTCGGCCGTCAGATCATCGCCGTTGGTGGCAACGAACGCGCGGCCGAGCTTTCCGGTATCGCGGTCTCCCGGGTGAAGCTCGTCGTTTATGCGATCAGCGGCCTTTGTGCCGGGATAGCCGGTCTCGTGGTGATCGCCATCAATTCCTCCAGCGACGCCAATCTGGTCGGTATGGGCATGGAGCTCGATGCCATCGCGGCGGTTGCTGTTGGCGGCACGCTATTGAGCGGCGGTAAGGCGACCATAATCGGCACGCTGCTCGGTGCCATGACGATCCAGCTCGTGCGCTACACGCTCCTTGCCAATGGCGTGCCTGATGCTGCCGCCCTTGTGGTCAAGGCGGGCATCATCGTGCTCGCCGTCTGGATACAGCAACAGGGCAGGCGCGCATGACCAGACCTCGTTTGATCTCTTTGCTTGGCAGCTACGGTGTCGTTCTGGCACTGCTTCTGCTCATCCTCTTCGGATGGGCGCGCTACGACTATTTCCTTGGCCTCTTCAACATCACCAGCGTCCTGCGTTACAATTCGATGTTCGCGCTTGTGGCTCTCGGCATGTGCTTCGTCATCATGACCGGCGGTATTGATCTGTCTGTCGGTTCGACCGCTGCGCTTGGCAGCGTCGTCGCGGCACTTGCCAGTCCGCAAGGCGCCTGGATCGGCCTTGGAGCCGGGGTCGGCGCCGGGCTTTGCGTCGGCCTGATCAATGCAATTCTCGTCACGCGGTTGAAGATCATGCCGTTCGTTGCGACCCTTGCAATGATGCTGGCGGCAAGCGGTACCGCGCTTCTCCTCGCCGATAACCAGTCCGTGTCGGTATCCTATGAAAGCGGGTTCACGTCGATCGGCCAGGACAATTTCATCGGCTTTCCAATTCCCGCCTGGATTGCGATCATGGCCTATGTGGTCGGCTGGGTTGTTCTGAATTTCACCAGCACCGGCCGTGGTGTGCTTGCCGTCGGTGGCAACGAAGATGCCACGCGGCTGATGGGCCTCCCCGCTGACCGCATCAAGTTTCTGGTCTATCTAGCGAGTGGCGGCCTTGCCGGGCTCGCAGGCGTCATCCTCGCGTCGCAGTTCGGCGCGGGGCAGCCGATCGAGGGTGTCGGCTGGGAACTCTTTGCGATCGCCGCGGTGGTCGTCGGCGGAACCCTTTTGACCGGCGGTGTCGGTTCTGTCGGGGCCACGCTTGCGGGCGTGCTGCTGCTTGGCATCCTCTTCAATGTACTGAACTTCGAAAACGGCAAGGGCTGGATCTCGCTCTCCGCCTACTGGCAATCGGTCATACGCGGCCTGTTCCTGCTGGTCGTCGTGATCTTGCAGGCGAAACTTTCCTCGCGCGGCAGCGTCGCTGTCAGGGATTATTGATGCGTGACAATGCGCAACCAGAGCTATTCGGCACGTTTCAAGGTGAACCTGTATTCCAGGTAACGCTTCGCTCGCCTGCCGGGGCCGTCGCCAGAATTTTGAACTGGGGCGCCGTCATCAGGGATTTGCAAATTCCCTTGGGCGATGGGATCCTCCAGCGCGTCGTTCTGGGTTTCGATGGTTTTGACGACTACCCGGCCCTTTCACCCTATTTCGGCGCACTTGTCGGCCGCTACGCCAACCGTATAGCCCACGGGCGTTTCCCGCTCGATGAAAAGACTGTTCAGCTCGACCTTAATGAACATGGTATCCAGACCCTGCATGGAGGCAGCGGCGGGGTTTCGCAACGCCTGTGGACCATTGCCGGCTGGAGCCAGTCTTCCGTCACCCTTTCAATCAATCTGCCCGATGGCGATCAGGGCTTCCCCGGCAACATGGATGTGCACTGCACCTACAGCCTCGATGACCTCACGCTTTGCGTTGAAGTCGAGGCGGTCACTGACGCGCCAACCGTCGCCAATTTTGCCCAGCATTCCTATTTCAATCTCGATGGGTCCAGCGATATTCGCGATCATCGCTTGCGGATACTTGCCGATGCCTACACGCCCGTTGACGGGAGCCTGATTCCCACTGGCGAAATCACCGGAATTGATGAGACGGCCTATGATTTTCGCCTGCCGCGCCGGATCGGCACGAGTGGCTCAACCCTCTACGATCATAACTTCGTCCTGAGCGAGCCAATGAGCGATGGTATGCGTTTTGCAGCCTCGCTCGTGGCGGGTAATGGCCTTGCCATGCAGGTGCACACGAGCGAGCCCGGCCTGCAATTCTATGACGGAGCAAAAATACCTGCCGTTACCGGGATCGGGGGCATGCATTATGGTTCACATGCCGGCCTCTGCCTGGAAGCGCAGCATTTTCCCGACAGTCCGAACCAGCCGCAGTTTCCGGGTACGATCCTTCGCCCGGGCGAGATCTATCGCCAGCGCACCGAATTCCGCTTCCATAACGTCTAACTTGCCAATCGCAAATTCCCGTCCTATGCCGGTCAGCAGAAAGTGGAGGCATTGATGGCTACGAATGTTGCATTGACGGGATTGGCGCGGGATATGCAGGCGCGGGCGGATACGGGCCGTCCGATCCGCATCGGCCTGATCGGTTCGGGCGAGATGGGCACCGATATCGTCACGCGGGTTGCGCATATGCCCGGCATCGAGATCGGGGCGATTTCCGAACTCAATTTGCCCAACGCGGTCAAGGCCGTCGACATCGCCTACCAGGAACAGGGCCATTCGCGCGAAGTCTCGAATGCTGCGGCGCTCACGGAAGCGATGGAAGCCGGCAAGATCGCCGTCACCAATGATGCCGATCTGATCCTTGAGAATGACCTGATCGATGTGGTCATCGATGCGACCGGGGTGCCGGCGGTCGGGGCCGAGATCGGCTTGAAAGCAATGGAACACGGCAAGCATCTCGTCATGATGAATGTCGAGGCGGACGTGACCATCGGCGCGTACCTCAAGAGCGAGGCCGACCGGCTCGGCGTCACCTATTCGCTCGGCGCCGGCGATGAGCCTTCCTCGTGCATGGAGCTGATCGAGTTCGTCTCGGCCATGGGCCATCCGATCGTTGCCGCGGGCAAGGGCAAGAACAACCCGCTCAACATCGATGCGATACCCGACGATTACGAGGAAGAGGCCAGGCGCCGCCACATGAATGTGCGCATGCTGGTCGAATTCGTCGATGGCTCGAAGACCATGGTGGAGATGGCGGCGATCGCCAATGCCACCGGGCTCGTGCCCGACAAGCCGGGCATGCATGGCCCGGCGGCAACGCTCGACCAGCTGTCGAAGGTGCTCGTGCCGGAAAAGGACGGCGGCGTGCTCTCAAGGGTTGGTGTCGTCGACTATTCGATCGGCAAGGGTGTGGCCCCGGGCGTGTTCGTCGTTGCCGACATGTCGCATCCGCGCATATCGGAGCGCATGGAAGACCTGAAGATGGGCAAGGGTCCGTATTTCACCTTCCACCGGCCCTATCACCTGACTTCGCTGGAGGTGCCGCTGACTTGCGCCCGCGTCGTCCTCTACGGCAAGGCCGACATGGTGCCGCTGGCCAAACCGGTTGCCGAGGTCTGCGCCGTGGCCAAGAAGGATTTGAAACCCGGCGACAGGCTCGATGCGATTGGCGAATATTGCTACCGCGCGTGGATCATGGCGGCGGGCGAAGCGCGCGTCGCCGGTGCCATCCCCTGCGGCCTGTTGCAGGGCGGCAGCGTCACGAAAGCCATCAGGAAGGGCGAACTCATCACCAGCGCCAACGCCGCCCCCGCGCCAGGCTCCAAGATCGTTGAACTCCGCGCCCGCCAGGACAAACTGGTTTACGGGTGAGAATCAGAATCTATGAGTTACTCAGCCACTCGGATCTAATCTCGGACGGCTTTTATTTCGCCTTCGTAACGAGTTGTCTATTCTGTTGTAAAAACAAGCCTTTATCCGAATCTCACTTTTTTGTTAAACCGCAAATTTATCTGTGCAAAACTTCCCGCTCCTTGAAAAAGACCGGTTCGCCAACAATATTAATAAATGGTTAACGCTTGAGTCTTTGCTAGGAGCATGTAGTGCCAGCATATCAGGTCAAATTCGCTTATCTGACAAAGTATAAACAGACACGTCATCTGTTTCACCAGCTTGTCATCGCCGATGACGAGGCAAGTGCACTGGCACGCGGCCGCCAGATGATGAACAAGCGCTCTCCCAATGCGCGTATCGTGCACGAATCATGCGTGCTGCGTCCGGACAGTTCCGAGGTGGAAAGCGCCACTGCGCAAGGTTGGACGCTCAACGACAATTGGTGGTCTCGTCCCATCAAGCCCGATGATGATCTTGCCGCAATCGCCAGGCATGGTTTTGCCCACAGCAACCATATCCACGCCAAATCTGCGGTGGATTGCGTGGCTATCGACAAACGGGCGGCCTAAAGGTTCGTTCTCACGCTCCACAATTCCGGGAACAGCACCACTTCCAGCATCTTGCGCAAGTAGTTGACGCCGGATGTTCCGCCGGTGCCGGTCTTGAAGCCGATGATACGCTCGACGGTCGTCACGTGGTTGAAGCGCCAGCGGCGGAAATAATCTTCGAAGTCCACCAGCTTTTCCGCCAGTTCATAGAGCGGCCAGTGGCCTTCCGGGTCGCGGTAGATCACCAGCCACGCGTCGCGCACGCTGTTGTTCGGCTGGTAGGGCAGTGAACAGTCGCGCTCCAGCACCGGCTGGTCGATGACGAAGCCCTTGCGCGCCAAAAGCCGGATAGACTGGTCGTAGATGCTCGGCGCATGCAGGAATTGCTCGAGCCAGGCATGAATATCCGGCTTGTGCTCGTGGGGGCGCATCATCGCCGCATTTTTGTTGCCGGCGAGGAACTCGATCGCCCGGTACTGGAATGACTGGAACCCGGATGACATGCCGAGCGCTTCGCGAAAGGTCGTATATTCGCTGGGCGTCATCGTCCTCAAGACGTCCCATGCCGAGTTCAACTGGTCGAGAATGCGCGAGACCCGCGCCAGCATCTTGAAGGAGGGCGCGAGATCATCCCTTGCGATGTGCTCGCAAACCGAAGTCAGTTCGTGGATAACAAGCCGCATCCAGATTTCGGACGCCTGATGCTGTACGATGAACAACATCTCGTCATGGGCAGCGGAAAGCGGCGTCTGCGCCGTCAGTATCCTGTCGAGCCGCAGATAATCGCCATAGGACATACGTCCTTCGAAGCGCATCTGCGCGCCTTCAGTTTCCGGATCGTAGGGTGTGCGTATCACGTGACCGCTCCCCTCACCTGATATTCGGGTTGGTCCCAGGCGCGCGTCGCGAGGATGTCCTTGAGAATGGCTGCGGCTTGCGCCACTTCCGTGAAGCTCAGGTAGAGCGGCGTCATGCCGAAGCGGATGATATCCGGCGCACGGAAATCGCCGATCACGCCACGCGCAATCAACGCCTGCATGATGGCATAGCCATTGCCGCAGGCGTAGGACACCTGGCTACCGCGCTGGTCAGAGTCTTGCGGCGTTACCAGTGTCAGCCCAAGTTCCTCGGCAAATTCGCCTACTTCCTGAATGAAGAAATCGCAGAGCCCGATGGATTTCGCGCGCACGGCCTCCATGTCGACATCGTCCCACAGCGACATGGCCTCGTCCATGGCGACCATCGCCAGCACTGGCGGTGTCCCGCACAGATATTGTTCGATGCTGCTAGACGGCGCATAGACGGAATCGAAATCGAACGGTGCGCGATGTCCGAACCAGCCGGAAAGCGGCTGGCGGAACCCGCCGTGATGGCGTGGATTGACATAAAGAAATGCCGGAGCGCCGGGCCCGCCATTGAGATATTTGTAGCCGCAACCGATGGCGAAATCGGCCTGCGCGCCAGTCAGGTCAACCGGCATTGCGCCAGCCGTATGCGCGAGATCCCAGATGACGAGGATACCCTTGTCATGCGCCGCTTTGGTCAGCGCCGCCATGTCGTGACGATAGCCGTTGCGGTAATTGACATGGGTCAGCATCAGCACAGCCACATCTTCATCCAGCAAGTCCGGCATATCTTTGGGGGTATCGGCAAGAACCAGCCGGTGACCCTTGCCAATCTGCTTGGCCACACCTTCTGCGATATAAAGATCAGTCGGAAAGTTATCGCGCTCCGAAACGATCTTGCGGCGTTCCTGATTGAGCTCGAGGGCCGCCGACAATACCTTGAACAGGTTGATCGAGGTGCTGTCGGCCGCGACGACCGTTCGCGCGTCGGCGCCGATCAGCCGTGCGATTTTCTCGCCGACGCGCTGCGGCAGGTGCACCCAGTCAGCAGTATTCCAGCTGCGGATCAGCTGCTCACCCCATTCCTCGGCGATTGTCTTCGCCACCCGCTGCCTGACGGACTTCGGCAAGGCGCCAAGCGAATTGCCATCGAGATAGATCACGCCCTCCGGCAGTTCGAATCTGTCGCGGTAGGCGCGCAGCGGATCGGCCAGGTCAGCTTGTGTGGCATCGATCTTGATGGTGGTGCTGTCCATTTCTTCTTTCTTGATAATGAATGTGGTGGCGTCAGTTCACGGCTTTGCACAAGTCGCTTAACGGCTACAATTTACTTTGGTATGAACTTGTCAATATAACCAGACCCTGCTCGATAGTGGGGTATAAAAGGGAGAATAACAAAATGATCGGCGCAAAATATGCAGTGCGAACAGCGCTGGCTGCAGCACTTGGTCTTGGGCTTGGGCTTGGAGCCGCCTCGGCCGAAACCAAAATCGGCATCGCACAATTCGGCAAGCACCCGCAGCTCGATGAAACGGTCACCGCATTCAAGGCAGAACTGACCAAGCTTGGTGTCACAGATGCCGTCTATGACGAATTGCAGGTGAATTTCGATGCGACGCTGATCCCGCAAATGGTCACCAAACTCGTTTCCAGCAATCCGAAGCTTATCCTCGCCATCACGACGCCGGTTGCCCAGGGCGCACGGCAGATCGTCGGTAATTCCGGCACGCCGGTGGTCTTCGCCGCCGTCACCGATCCGGTTGCGGCCAAGCTCACACCCTCGTGGGATGCAGGCGATACCGGCATGACCGGCGCTTCCGACCTGCAGGACGTCAGCTCGGTGGTCAAGTTCATCAAGAAGCTGCTGCCGGACGCCAAGCGTCTCGCTTATCTCTACAATCCCGGCGAAGACAATGACGTTGCGGTGCTGAAGCTGATCACGGAAGCCGCCAAAGCCGAAGGCCTGGAACTTGTGGAGGTCGGTCTCGACAACACCAATGACATTCCGATCCGGGTCAGCTCGCTCGCCGGCAAGACCGATGTGATCTATGTTCCGGGCTCCAATCTGGTCCAGCCTGCGGTTCCGGCTGTGGCTGCTGCGGCGCTCAACATCAATATCCCTATCGTCAATGCCTCGGCGCAGGCGGTACGCGATGGTCTCGTTGCTGCGGCTTTCGAAGTCTCCTACACCAAGGTCGGCCAGAATGCGGCCAAGCTCGCATCGGAGATTATCGCTGGCAAGTCACCGGCAAGCCTTGCACCGATCAAACCGACCTATGAGGACCACACGGCGCTGATCAACGAGGCTGTTCTGGCAAAAACAGGCCAAAAGGTACCCGATAGCCTCAAAGATTGTGAATGCTTCGTGAAATAAGCCTTCTCCTTTCGCCTGCAAACATATAGGTCCTGCGCAGCCAGCGCGGGAACTATTAAACGCAGGTTGTGCATTGGTTTGAGGGCTTACACATGACAACCGACATGCTGTCCGTGAAGGGCGGCACCAAGATTTTCTATCGCGGCACCCTCGACGAGCGCCGGGCGCTCGATGGCCTTGATGTCGCGCTGAAGCCCGGAGATTTTTGCATCGTCATTGGCAGCAATGGCGCCGGCAAGTCGAGTTTTCTCAATGCTGTCTCCGGCAAGCTGCCGCTGGATTCCGGCCAGATCACGATTGACGGGCGGGACGTCACCCGGCTGAACGCCCACCGCCGTGCCCAGTTCATTGCCCGCGTGTTCCAGGATCCGATGATCGGCACCGCCCCGACCATGACCATCGGCGAAAACATGCTGCTGGCCGAATTGCGCGGCAAGCCTCGCAGCTTTTCCTATGGGCTCACTGCCGCCCGCCGGGCCAAATACAGCGAGCAACTGGCGGAACTCAATCTCGGGCTGGAAAAGCGTCTCGACATGCAGGTCGGCCTCCTCTCCGGTGGCCAGCGCCAATCGCTGTCTCTGGTCATGGCGGTGTCGACGCGGCCGAAACTCCTGCTTCTGGACGAGCACACGGCCGCGCTCGATCCGCGCACGGCAAAGCTGGTGATGGATACGACTGTGCGGGCTGTGGAAGCGTTGCAACTGACGACACTGATGGTCACGCACAACATGGAGCATGCAATCAAATACGGTAACAGGATCATCATGATGGACGCGGGCAAGGTTCTCGTGGAAATCGGTCAGGAAGAGAAAAACGGTATTACCGTTGCGGATCTTGTCGAGCGGTTCCACACCAAATCCGACGCTATCGCGTTGCAGGGAGGTTGAGGCCGTGGACGTATTCAACAGTTTCTATGGCCTGATCCCTGTCACCATCGCCCAAAGCCTGATCGTCTCCTTCGTGGTGCTGGGCGTCATGCTGCCTTTCCGCATCCTGAACTTTCCCGATCTGACCTCGGAAGGCGCCTTTCCACTTGGCGGGTGTGTCTGCGGCACGCTGATCACCGCCGGCGCCAATCCATTTCTCGCCTGCTTCGTTGCGCTGCTTTGCGGTTTTGCCGCCGGCTGCACCACCGCGTTCATCCACCTGCGTTTCAGGATCAACACGCTGCTCGCCGGTATCCTGGTCATGACGATGCTCTACAGCATCAATTTGCGCATCATGGGCCGCACCAATATTCCGCTCTTCACCTATGATACCGTCTTCACCATCCTTGCCGGCCCTTCCGCCAATTTCCCGTGGACCAAGATCCTGATTGTCGGTTTGCTGGTTGCGCTGGTTCTCGGCGCCATGCTGTATTTCTTCATGTCCGAAAAGGGTACGGCGATGCGTGCAGTCGGGGCCAGCCCCGATATGGCCGAGGCACAGGGCATCGACGTCGGCACGGCAACAATTATCGGCGTCGGTGTTGCGAGTGCACTTTCCGCGACGGGTGGCAGTATCATGGTGCAGACGCAAGGTTTCGCCGACGTCAACATGGGCTTCGGCATACTTATCAACGGTCTTGCCGCGCTGATCATCGGCGAGGCCATTACAGGCCGCCAGACGATCCTTCGGCAGGTTCTGGCCCCGGTTGTCGGCTCGCTGGTGTACTACCAGCTGATCTCGTTCTGTCTGACGCTTGGTCTTGCGCCTGCGGATCTGAAATTTGCCACCGGCGCGTTCGTGCTCTTGATGTTGGCTCTGCCGAACCTGCGCAGGTCCGGCGGTGGCGTTCAGATAAGGGAAAAGATCAGGGAATAGGAAGACATGGGTACGACTGCAGCTACCGACTGGGACGACGCCTATTCGAACTTCGCGTATATTCCCGACGGCTTCGAATATCCGGCCAGATGGCTGGCGGAGGCTGCACACTTTCGCGAGGAAATGCAGGAAAAAGGCCTGTTCAAAGCCGACCTCGGCTACGGCCCGCATTCGCGTAACCGGCTCGATCTGTTCGTGCCCTGGGGCGACCTGAAGGGCCTCGCCGTCTTCGTGCACGGCGGGTACTGGATGGAAGATTTCGACAAGTCCGCGTGGTCGCATCTGGCAAAAGGTGCTCTCACCCACGGTTTCGCCGTCGCCGTGCCGTCCTACGCTCTGTGTCCGGAGGTTCGTGTCAGCGATATCACCGTACAGGTCGGGCGCGCTATCACCCGCGCGGCCAATGAGGTTTCGGGCCCGATCCACCTGACAGGACATTCCGCAGGCGGACACCTCGTTGCCCGCATGGTGACGGTGACGTCACCGCTGAACCAGGCGGTCCGGCATCGCATCCGCAAGACGGTGCCCATTTCGGCGATAGCCGATATGCGTCCGCTGATGAAGACCGAGATGAACAGTACGCTGCATCTCGATGCAGTGGAAGCACGACTGGAGAGCCCTGCCCTGCTCGAGCCGCAGGAAGGCATCGACGTAACCGCATGGGTTGGCGCAGCGGAGCGGCCCGAATTTCTGCGGCAGAATGCTTTGCTTGCCAATGTCTGGTCGGGGTTTGACTGCCAGGTGGATGCTGTCGAAGAACCTGGCAAGCACCACGCCAATGTCATCGAAGGATTGACCGAGCCGGATCACCCGCTAACACGCACATTACTGGGTCTGTAACAGACCTCAATTATAAGTGCCAAGAATCAAAAAGCTGTCAGAGTTGGGATATCACTCTGACAGCTTTTTGGGTGCCGATTTATTAGTGGTGGTAGAGTTTCAGGCGCTGAGGCGCTTGGAATCTTCAAGAATCATTGCGTTGCTCGGGAGACCAAGCGCATGCGCAATGCGTTCCAGTTTGTGCGGATCCGTATTCTGGCCGCTTTCGATCGTTTCGATTTCGAGGGACGTCAGACCGCACGCAACGGCCAAATCCTCGATGGAATACCCGAATTGTTCGCGAAATGCTCTGACAATATTTGTACCATTGGCAAGCGCCGTGGAAATCGTTTCTGGCAATGAATAGTCGCCGGCGGGTTTGTTCATCGCTTTGCTCCTAACGTGAAAGGTTTAGTTAACAAATCGGAAGGCAGAACTTATACGTCCATCGTCGCGGATCAACCCCTTTATGTCACTTCACATAAAACGTGATCAGGAAACGGAGCAGGAGCCTGCCTTATTGTGGCACCAGATTTCCGTAAGATGTCAAAGATGCCGACCGTAAACTCGACCAATTACTGAAGAATATCAGTGGATTGTTACGCTACTGTGTCACTCGTAACTGGCTATATATAGGAGCGACGCGAGGAAAAATGAACCCTCTTTATCGAAAATATTCCACAGCCCTGTTTCTGCTGCTTGTAACATTCGCTCCCGTACTCTCCGGCTGCGCCCGCGTCTATTATGGCAGCTTCCGCTATGACGCTACGTGTGTCGATCATGATCCCCGCTATCCGGGCGAGGGCCCAGTTTGCGTGGTCAAGAAGACGAGGTAGACGCTGGCGGATATTATGTCCGCCAGCTCTGAATTCGTCAATCAAACCGCGACGTCGAACACCGCCTGGGTTTTCGCCTTGATTTCCTCGACTGTTACGCCGGGCGCAATCTCGACGAGTGTCATCTTGGGCTCGCCGCGTCGCTCCACGGTGAAAACGCCGAGGTCGGTGATCACCAGATCGGTGACGCGCTGCCCGGTCAGCGGCAAGGTGCACTGCTCCAGGAGCTTTGCTTCGCCCTTGGCCTCGTGTTCCATGACGACGACGACCTTCTTGACGCCGGCGACAAGATCCATCGCGCCGCCCATTCCCTTCACCATCTTGCCCGGGACCATCCAGTTTGCGAGATCGCCATTGCGCGCGACCTGCATTGCGCCGAGAATTGAAAGATCGATGTGCCCGCCGCGGATCATGCCGAAACTGTCTGCACCGTTGAAATAGCTGGTCGTCGGCAGCTGGGTGATGGTCTGCTTGCCGGCATTGATCAAATCGGCGTCTTCCTCGCCCTCATAGGGGAAAGGGCCCATGCCGAGCATGCCGTTCTCGCTCTGCAGCTGCACGCTCATTCCCGTCGGGATATAGTTGGCAACCAGCGTCGGTATGCCGATGCCGAGATTGACGTAAAATCCGTCTTCGAGTTCCTGTGCGGCCCGTTCGGCCATCTGATCGCGTGTCCAGGCCATCTCAGTTCACCTCACTTTTAGCGACAAGGCGCGGACGGGTCGTCCGTTGTTCGATATGTTTGACGGGGTTGGGCACATGCACGATCCGCTTGACGAAAATACCGGGCGTATGCACCTGGTCGCCATCGATCTTGCCCGCGTCGACCAGATGCTCGACTTCGGCCACGGTGAACCTCGATGCGGTCGCCATGATCGGATTGAAATTCCGCGCCGTCTTGCGGTAGACAAGGTTGCCTTCCGTGTCGCCCTTATAGGCGTGGACGATGGAAAGGTCAGCAAACAGACCGCGCTCCATCACGTAGGATTCACCGTCGAATTCGCGCACGTCCTTGCCTTCGGCAATGATGGTGCCGACGCCGGTCTTGGTGAAGAAGGCCGGAATACCCGCTCCCCCGGCGCGAATGCGTTCGGCGAGCGTTCCTTGCGGATTGAATTCCAGTTCGAGTTCGCCCGACAGATATTGCTGGGCAAACAGTTTGTTCTCGCCGACATAGGACGAGATCATCTTGCGGATCTGCTTGGTCTCGAGCAGCACGCCAAGCCCGATGCCATCGACGCCGGCATTGTTGGAGATGACGGTCAAATCCTTGACGCCGGAATCGCGGATCGCGTAGATCAGTGCCTCGGGTATGCCGCACAGGCCGAACCCGCCGGCCATGATGGTCATGCCGTCGAACAGCACGCCGTCCAGCGCATCGCTGACGTTTGATTGAACTTTTTTCAAGAAAAATCTCCCATTTCTCTGTCCTCTGCATGAACCGTATGGCTTGTACCGGCGCTGCAGATAGTCGTATTAATACTGCATGACAGCACCGCAGTTATCCAGTTCCGACATCCTGAATCCTGGAAGCGCAAAACACTTCCGGCTGACTGACCTGCCGGTGCCGATGGTCTATGCCACGCACCGTATCATACGTGATTGCAATTTCGAATTCGCCGGGACTTTCGGCTATGAGCGTCACGAACTGATCGACCAGAGCTTTTCAAGACTGTATCCGAAAATAAGGGATTTCGTCCGCACCGGCGAAATGTGGCGGACGAACTTTGCCGGCGGCAAAGTATATCACGACGAGCGCATCATGCGGCGGCGTGACGGTTCGAGCTTCTGGTGCCAGGTGCGCGGGCGTAGCCGTAATCTGGCGGATCCCTTTGCCGAAGCGCTCTATTGCTTCGAGCCAATGCATCGAGCGGTCGCCGGCAACGCCAGCCTCATTTCCGACCGGCAGAAACAGGTGCTGACACTGGTATCGCAAGGCAAGACCAATGCGCAGATTGCCCAGGAGATCGGCCTGTCGAAGCGGACCATTGAGGCACACCGCGCCCGCATCATGCGCGCCTATGGCCTGCGCAACAGTGCCGAGCTGATCGCCTGGTTTTCGTCGCTGCGTTAGTCAGATACCATCGAGTTCAAGACGGTAGCGTGTGTGCCTTCGCTCTCCGGTCCGGGTCAACGTTCCTTTGACAACCAGATCGGCCAAATCTCTCGTTGCTGTTGCGCGGGAGGTTCCGGTGATGCTGATGTAGTTTTCGGCGCTGAGACCGCCCTTGAACCCGTCCAGCCCCGCGCGAAACATACGGGCGATGACTTTCTCCTGACGCGGGTTGAGTTGCCCGCGCACCCGGTCGTAAAACTTGGCCTTGACGATGTAGAATTCCACCCGCTCCAGTGTCGTACGCTGCGCTTCCAGCACAGTCTTGGCAAAATAGACAAGCCACGCGGTAATCTCGTTGGTTTTGTTGCTGCGTTCGAGCATGTCGTAATAGGCTTTGCGTGCACGTTGAATGGTATAGGCCAAAGCGATGAGGCTAGGCTGCCCGAGATTCTGGGCGAGAGACTTTTCAGAGATTGCCCGACCAATACGGCCATTGCCGTCTTCAAATGGATGAATGCTGACGAAGTACAGATGCGCCAGCCCGGCTCGGGTCAGCGCAGGCAAAGCCCTTCTTCCCTTAGGCGCGGTCGCGTTGAACCAGCTTGCAAATGCGTTCATCTCTCGCACAATGCGTGTGGATGGCGGTGCCTCGAAATGGATTGTCGGCTTGTCGGCACGGCCTGACACGACCCGCATCGGCTCCTCGTGCGTGCGGTAACCTCCAATCTGGATGGCATCGCTTTCGCCAGCCATTAACATCCTGTGCCAGTTGAACAATGTATCGTGTTGGAGGGGATCGGCAAAAGTCCGGTACAAGTCGACCATCATCTCGGAGATGCCGCGCTCTGCAGCGGGAACACGGTGATTGCCGGTCGCCAAACCGAATTGCTGCCGAAGTGACGTTTGCAAGCTGTCGCGGTTGAGGAATTCTCCCTCGATCTCCGAAGTCTTCAACGCTTCGTCGCTGATCAGCTCGATCCGCAACGTGTCCCGGTCGTCGGTATTCACATGGCGAAAAGCACCGAAAAACTCGCCGGAATGCAGCAGGAACTGGCGCTCCAGTGGTTCAAGCGCAGTCGCGTCATAGGTGAAATTCGGCCAATCGGCCTGCTGCCAGTTCCAGATCATGAGGGATAGGGCGCCTTTCTATAGCTCACTCTGACGTAGATTATGAGCTATAGCAAGCCTTTCTGTGCCTCATACCGTTTTGAGTATTGCCGAGAATCTTGGATCGAAAGTCCGCGCAATGGGCTCGGCAGCGGCGCCGAGTGCGGCGGACCACGGATCGGCAAGCCCTGCCTGCAATCGCGCTTCCGGGTAACGGCGGGAGCGCTCGGCGATCGAGGGCAGCAACGGCTCGATCTTCTCGACAAGGCGATCGATCAGCGCTCTTGGCGCGCCACCACAGAGAATGATCGTCTGCGGATCGAAGATTGATTCGAGAATTTGCACGGTCCGGCGCAAGCGTTCGGCGACACTGTCCATCCACTGTTCCAGCTTTGGGCCGCCGCGCAGGATGGCATCGGTGACCATGGCGAAAAGCTCCGGTTCGGATGGATCGAAATCGAGCAGTTTACAAAGTGCCGCCATGGAGGCGTAATGCTCCAGGGGCTCGACGTCGGGACCGTCACCCGGCACCAGCGCAAGCATCATACCGATCTCGCCGGCATTGGCGTGCGCGCCGCCATAGAGTTCTCCATTGAGGATCAAGCCCGCCCCGAGACCGTAGCCGAAGTAGATGCAGATTGCGTGGTCGAGCCCGTGTGCTGCGCCAAGCAATCGTTCGGCAGTTGCTGCGGCTGCCGCGTCGTTCTGCAACGCAACTTCGAGTCCTGTACCTTCGGCGATCCTGTCCATGAGTGGGAAGTTCTGCCACGCCGTCATCATCCAGGGGTCGTCGTAAAGCGTGTTGATGCCAAATGGCCCCGGCATGGCAACGCCGAGACCAACGAGCCGTTTTTCGGCCTCTGGCGCCTGTGCCGCCAGCGCGTTACGCGCCTTCCTGATCAAGTCGAGAATAACCACAACACCTTGCGCCGGCCCGCCGGGAGGCAGCTTGGCTTCCATCTGAACCAGAACATCGCCGACGAGGTTGACGATGACGGTGCGCGTTACGTGGCGGTCGATCTGCAGGCCGATGGCAAAGGCGCCTTCCGGCACAAGCTGATAGGGCGTAGCAGGCTGGCCCCTGCCCTTGCGCACGCTTGCCTGTGAGCGCACCAGACCGTCTCGGGCAAGCTCCTCGATGATATTGGAAACCGCCTGCGGGGTCAGTCCGGTGGCCCGTGCAAGGTCGGCCCGCGACAGCGCACCATTGACGCGCAATGCGTCGATCATGATGCGGCGGTTATGCGCACTCGCACCGCCGAGGTTGGTTCCGCTCTTTGCCCGTATCGATCGTATGCCGTCCATCCGTCATCCCTCTTGACACCAGAAGAATATTCATCAACTAATAAGTCAAGCGAATTGATTTAATAAAAATCGATCAGGGGAATGTGAGCACGGGTTTGGCGAAAACGCGTCACGAAAGGCTCTCGATTGCAACGACCAGGCGTCTGTCCATGAGGCCAGCGCTGTCAAACAGGAGGTAATGATGTTGAAATCCGTGACGAGTGCGCTTCTGGGCGCCACACTTCTGGGAGCGGCGTTGTCTTCGCCTGCCCATGCAGAGACCAAGATCAACGCGCTGTTCATGGCGCAGGCGGCCTATAGCGAGGCCGATGTCCGTGCCATGACGGAAGCCTTCACCAAGGCAAATCCAGACGTGACGGTCAATCTCGAATTCGTTCCCTATGAAGGCTTGCACGACAAGACCGTCCTCGCCCAAGGATCCGGCGGTGGCTATGATGTCGTGCTCTTCGATGTGATCTGGCCGGCCGAATATGCAACCAACAAGGTGCTTGCGGATGTAACCGACAAGATCACGCCGGAAATGAAAGCGGGCGTGCTTCCGGGTGCCTGGACCACGGTTGAGTATGACGGCAAGCGCTATGGCATGCCCTGGATTCTCGACACGAAATATCTGTTCTACAACAAGGAAATCCTGGAAAAGGCCGGCATCAAAACCCCGCCAAAGACCTGGACCGAACTTGCCGAACAGGCCAAGATCATCAAGGACAAGGGCTTGCTTGCAACGCCCATCGCCTGGAGCTGGTCACAGGCTGAAGCGGCGATCTGCGATTACACCACGCTGGTCAGTGCCTATGGCGGCAGTTTCCTCAAGGACGGCAAGCCGGTATTCGCGACGGGCGGCGGTCTCGACGCACTCAACTACATGGTGGACAGCTACAAATCCGGTCTCACCAATCCAAACTCCAAGGAGTTCCTTGAAGAGGACGTGCGCCGTGTGTTCCAGAATGGCGAAGCTGCCTTCGCCCTTAACTGGACCTACATGTACAACATGGCCAATGACCCGAAGGACAGCAAGGTTGCCGGCAAGGTCGGTGTCGTCCCGGCCCCCGGTGTTGAAGGCAAAAGCACCGTCTCTGCAGTCAACGGTTCCATGGGCCTCGGCATCACTACGACCAGCAAGCATCCGGACGAGGCTTGGAAATACATTACGTTCATGACGTCTCAGGCAACGCAGAACCAGTACGCCAAGCTCAGCCTGCCGATCTGGTCCTCCTCCTATGATGATCCAGCCGTTTCCAAGAACCAGGAAGAATTGATTGCGGCGGCCAAAGTCAGCCTTGCTGCGATGTATCCGCGGCCGACGACACCGAAATATCAGGAACTTTCGACAGGACTGCAACAGGCAATTCAGGAAGCTCTTCTCGGGCAGGCCGCCCCTGAGGATGCATTGAAGACTGCCGTCGAGAACAGCGGCCTCTGATAGCGATAATGAAGGCGGCGGGCAGTCCTTCCGCCTTCATTTTTCCCAATGATTGATTTCGTGGCAGGCTTCATTTCATGACGAGCACCTGGATCACCACCCGCGCATGGCTCCTGATGCTGCCGCTTCTGATCGTCATGGTTGCGATTATCGGTTGGCCGCTCGTCGATACGGTGCGGCTCTCCTTCACCGATGCCAAGCTCGTCGGTACCGAAGGCAGTTTCGTTGGCCTCGATAATTATGTGAAGATACTTTCCGGTTCGAATTTTCAGCGCACGCTGATCACCACTTTCTGGTTTGCCGTCCTGTCCGTATCGGCGGAGATGGTCATCGGCGTTCTTGCCGCCCTGCTTCTCAACCAGCAGTTTTACGGCCGTTCCATCCTGCGCGCGCTGATGATCCTGCCCTGGGCGCTGCCGACCGTGGTCAATGCCACGCTGTGGCGGCTGATCTATAATCCCGAATATGGCGCACTCAACGCAATGCTGATGCAGTTCGGCCTTATCGATGCCTATCGTTCCTGGCTGGGCGAGCCTGGCACTGCCCTCGCCTCGCTTATCGTGGCCGATTGCTGGAAGAATTTTCCACTTGTGGCGCTGATTGCGCTCGCCGCCCTTCAGGCCGTGCCGCGCGATATTACCGCCGCATCCATGGTCGACGGAGCCGGTGCCTGGTCGCGCTTCCGCTTCGTCATCATGCCCTACCTCGCCGGGCCCTTGATGGTGGCGCTTGTCCTGCGCACCATCGAGGCGTTCAAGGTCTTCGACATTATCTGGGTCATGACGCGCGGCGGTCCGGCCAACAGCACACGCACATTGTCGATCCTCGTCTACCAGGAGGCGTTTTCCTTCCAGCGAGCGGGATCGGGCGCATCACTGGCCCTGATTGTCACCCTGCTGGTGACTGTGCTTGCCGTCGCCTATGCCGCCCTGATCCGCAAAAGCGCGGGAGTGTCATAATGGAACGTCGCAGCCTCACCGCATCGGTACTCGTCCATCTCGCCGCTTTGCTTCTTCTCGTCGTGATCCTCGCCCCCGTGGTCTGGCTCTTCGTCATGAGCATTTCCTCGACGCCGGATCTTATTGCCAAGCCCTTGCACTGGTGGCCCGGTACCGTCGATCTGTCCCGCTACGGTGTCCTGCTTTCCTCGGTGGCGAACAGCGCCGGGGAAGCCTTCGTTGCCTCGCTGTTCAACAGCATCAAGGTTGCCGGCATGGCAACTGTGGCGGCGCTCATGGTAGCCGTCCCCTCCGCCTGGGCCGTATCGCGCACACCTTCCGTTGGCTGGTCACTTTATGCAGTCATTGCCACCTACATGTTGCCGCCGGTCGCCTTGGCCGTGCCGCTCTACATGACCCTTGCCTGGGCAGGCCTCCTCAACAATGTCTTTGGTCTGGCACTGGTTTACCTCACCATCCTAGCGCCATTCACCACATGGCTGATGAAATCGGGCTTCGATTCGATCCCGCGCGAGATTGAAAGCGCCGCGACCATGGATGGGGCCCGGCTGGATCAGATCCTGCGGCTGATCACCTTGCCGCTCGCCGCGCCCGTGATGGCGACCGCTGCACTCTTCGCGTTCCTGCTTGCCTGGGACGAATTCTTCTATGCCCTGCTGTTCACTTCGGACCAGCGGGCCAAAACCTTGACCGTTGCGATCGCCGATCTCGCTGGCGGACGCGTTTCGGACTACGGATTGATTGCCACAGCGGGTGTGCTTGCCGCCCTCCCCCCGCTCATCGTTGGTCTCTTCATGCAGCGCGCGCTGATCGCGGGCCTGACAAGCGGCGGCGTCAAAGGATGAGCATGTCTTCGCAAAAGAATAAACCTATCGGTCTGATCGCCATCTTGAAAGAAATGGCGCGGCAGAATGCCGATGCGATTTCCTCGTTCGAGGCGGCCGCGCCACTTGCGGTGACCATCGCCCAATCCTTGCGTATGAACGGGCGTCTGCTGCTGCTCGGTATGGGTGGTTCGCATGCGGTTGGCCGTGCGGTCGAGCCGCTGTATCGCAGCCTTGGTATCGATGCCGTGGCACTGCCGCTGTCGGAACAGCTTGGCCAGCCGCTACCATTAGTCGGCAAAACAATTCTCGTGACCTCGCAGTCGGGTGAAAGCGCCGAAGTCCTGCGCTGGTTCGACGATGCTGGCGTGCGGGCCGATGCTTTCGGCTTGACGCTCGAAGGCGGTTCCACCCTTGCCCGCACCGTGCCGTCGCTGGTCGGTTCCGGCGGTACGGAGAATGCCTTTGCGGCAACGCGCAGTCTGACTGTCAGTTTTGCCCTGCATCTGGCGGTGCTCGGTGCGCTTGGCGAGGATCCGGCTGAAGCGCTCGCCATCTTGAATGCCGAGAGCAAGCCGAATGTCGATGCTGCGGTCGCCGCATTGTCGGACGTATCGGCTGTCGTAACCTCCGGTCGCCGCATGCAGGGTATCGCGGAGGCGATTGCGCTCGGCCTCACCGAACTTTCCCGCATCCCGTGCTTCTCGCTTGAAGGCGGACAATTGCGCCATGGTCCGATGGAAATGCTCGGACCCAAAGTCGGCGTTGTCCTCTTCCGTGCCAAGGATGCAACATCGGAATTGGTCGCGCGCATGGCTGCCTCGGCACTGGAAGCCGGGTCGCCGGTTGTGGTGTTCGATGCATCTGGGGAAGCGCCGCTCAAAGGCATCACGACGATTGATGCGGGCGTAGCCAGCGGCATAGCGGCCGTTTTTGCACTCCTGCCCGCCGCCCAGCACTTCATGCTTGGTTTTGCCGGCGCGCGCGTTGCCGATCTCGGCACGCCGGTGCGCTCTACCAAGATCACGCGGGACGAGTGAGAGCGATGCAGCCACTCGCCGTCATCGGAAACGTCAATGTCGATTTGATCCTCGGCCCGGCCGATCCATGGCCGACGCCCGGAACCGAGATCATGGTGGATTACGACGAACTGCGCGTCGGCGGCTCGGCCGGCAATGCCGCGCTGACCTGGGATGGGCTCGGTGTCGATTTCCAGATCGCCGCCAATGTCGGCAATGACCAGTTCGGCGAATGGCTGCGCCAGGGTTTCGGCAAGCATTCAGCGCGCTGGCCGGTTGCACCCATGGGGACGACACTTTCCGTCGGCATTACCCACCCGAATGGCGAGCGTACTTTCTTTACGACGCGCGGTCACATAGCGGCATTGTCCTGGCTCGACGTCATTACGACGCTCGACACCGGGCGGCTGAAGGGCGGCACCGCCATCCTTTGCGGCTCCTTCCTGACCGACGCCCTCGTTGCACAATATGACGAATTGTTCGATTGGGCCGATGCCAATGATATCCGCATTGCGCTCGATACCGGCTGGCCGATCGATGGCTGGACCGAGACCAACCGCATCAAGGCGTGCGGGTGGCTGGCACGCTGCCACATCGCCCTGTTCAATGAGGTCGAAACGACGCGCCTCGCCAACAGCGTCGAGCCTGCCGAGGCCGCGCACAGGCTCAAGGCGTTGATGCCGAGGGATGCCATCGTTGTCGTCAAGCGAGGACCCGATGGGGCACTGGCCGTCGGCTCCGATGACAGGCTTGTCTCGGTAACGGCGCCCCTTGTTCAGGTTGCCGATACGATTGGTGCCGGTGACGTGTTCAATGCCGCCTTCGTCGCCGCGCTGGCAAGCGGCCAAACGCTCGGGGCAAGCCTTGCTGCTGGAGTTCGCGTTGCGTCCAAAGCCATCGCCACCATTCCGCGCCGCTATGATGGCGAAGATCCGCAAACACCACCGGAGGAAGCTCTATGAGTGCGCTCGAGCTCATTAATGTTCGCAAGCGCTATGGCGCCGTCGAAACGCTGAAGGGCATCGACCTGTCGCTCGCCAGCGGCGAATTCCTCGTCCTCCTCGGTCCCTCCGGCTGCGGCAAGTCCACGCTTCTCAACATCATTGCAGGGCTCGCCGAAGCGACAGACGGTGACGTGCGCATCGGTGATCGCTCGGTCACCGGTGTGCATCCCAAGGACCGCGACATCGCCATGGTGTTCCAGTCCTATGCGCTTTATCCGAACATGTCCGTGGCGCGAAACATCGGCTTTGGCCTTGAGATGCGCAATGTACCTGCGGCCGAACGCACCGAGGCCGTGCAAAAGGCGGCAAAAATCCTGCAGATCGAAAATCTGCTTGGCCGCAAGCCATCCGAGCTTTCCGGAGGTCAGCGACAGCGTGTTGCCATCGGCCGGGCACTGGTGCGCGATCCGCAAATATTTCTTTTCGACGAGCCCTTGTCCAATCTCGATGCGAAACTGCGCATGGAGATGCGAACTGAGCTCAAGCGCCTGCACCAGATGCTTGGCACCACGATTGTTTATGTGACGCATGACCAGATCGAGGCGATGACGCTCGCAACCCGCATCGCCGTCATGCGCGATGGTCAGATCGAGCAGCTTGCCACTCCGGATGAGATCTATAATCGCCCGGCCACGCGCTATGTTGCAGGCTTTGTTGGTTCGCCGCCGATGAACATGCTGGATGCGACGGTCGCCGACGGCATCGCGCACATTGATGGCTCGCTCAGTGGCATCCCCCTCCCCCAAGCATTACGGGAAAATGCCGCGAGCGCTCGCGATGTGATCATAGGCATTCGTCCGGAAAGTCTGACACTGGCGTCATCGGAAGACGCAGGCCTTGCCATCGAGGCAAAGGTCGAAGTGGTCGAACTGACCGGCCCGGAACTGGTCGTTACCTCGACAATCGGCAGCCAGCGCCTGACAGCAAGTTTGCCCCCACGGTCGCAAATCGCAGTGGGCGCGTCGCAGCGCTTCAATATCGATCCGAGCGCTTTGCACATCTTCGACAAGGCGACCGGCAAGCGCGTCTAGAGCGTTTCAGGTCGCGGTTGAATTGCGCCTCGGGCTTGACCCGAGGACCCATTGGGATGCTCAATCCAGGCGTTGGGCTGTCATTTCTTCAAGAAAGTGTGGGTCCTCAGGTCAAGCCCGAGGATGACGGAAGAGATTTGGAATTGGATGAAGTGAGTGGCAGATGGGGAATGGTCCAGTCAAAACCTGGAACCCGCTCGTTACGCCGCCAGACTCGGACGGGTCAAAACGTAAGCGGCGCAGGCAATGAAAAAGATCGCCACCACCCCTCCGAGCAGAGGTGACGGCCGGGCAAAATACATGAAAGTGGCGTAGCCCAATGCCATGCCACCGCAAGCAATCCATTTTACGCGTTTCGGCACTGCTCCGTGCTCGCGCCATTGCACGAGTGTCGGCCCGAACACCGGATGTTTAAGCAGCCACTTTTCAAATCGCGGCGACGAGCGGCTGAAACACCAGGCGGCGATGATGAGAAAGATCGTTGTCGGCATGACGGGCAGAAGCGCGCCAATGAAGCCGAGCACCACCATCACCCATCCGAGCACGAAATAAAATGTCCGTTTGGTGCCGTTCATCCCGCTCGATTCCTGATAACCTTGGAACGGTTTACATGGCCGGATGCAGAATGTCAGCCCATTGCATTCAAAGGCCTAGATGACCTTTCAGGCCGGGCACCGAATCCAGAAGCTGATCGACAAGTTTTGGGTCGGCGTATTCCTTGGCATGGGCAAGCACCGCAGCTCCAGCTTCCTGGATCTGTTCGACGGTCAGCCCGCTCTCTTTCAGTGCGGCGACACCATTGACCAGCGCGCCAACCTTTTCACCCGCCACACCCCCAAGCATGCTGGTCACGCTTGACAGAAAGCCACCCGATTGAGCCCCGCTTGCCATGACATCGAAGTTTTGGGCAAGTTCGGTAGCACCAGGGATCTTCGCGAATATTGTTGCTGCTTGTTCGGGAGCCTCGTGCTGGAGCAGGGATAGTACCGTTCCTGCGGCCTTCTCCGCCGCTTGTGGATCGAGATTGGCTTGCGTGGCAATTGAATCGACGAGATCCTGTATAGGCATGGCTATCTCCTGATGTTGATTTGATGATGCCGATGAACAGTGACGGTTCTAGTGAAAACGCCCGGACTGGGTGCCCGGGCGTTTTTCTTACATCCCCAATTTCAATCAGGATTATTCGGACTTGAGGCGCGTGTTGCAGGCACTCCAGTATTGTGGCCAGGTCAGGCCGCGGGTTTTGTTGCTTGCCTTGGCCTGCTGCCACTGATCGCCGCATTCGCTGATGCGTGCCCGGAATGCGACCTGAGCGGGAGACAGAGGCTTGCCATCGGCGGAAGTCTGTGCCTTGGCCACCTGTGTCTTCGTCGTTTTGGTAGTGGCAGCCTTGGTGGGTGCGGGTTCGTCAGGCACGGTCGCATCCGAATTGTCCGATTTCAGGCTGTCGCTGCAGGCAGAAAGGAACTGCGGCCACTTCTGGCCATTGAGCGTGCCCGCCGTTTTGGCAGCCTGATACTGTGTGCTGCATTCCTTGGTGACGGCTTTTGCCGACATCCCGCCGCTGGTGGTTGAAGGCGCCGTTTGCGTCGTCTTGGCCGGTTTTGTTGCCGTATCCTTTGCCGTCTTTTTGGCCGGGGTCTTTTCGGCGGGCGCGGCTGCCGCTGCGCCATCGTCGGTCTTCAGCTTCGCGCTGCAAGCTGACAGAAAGTCCGGCCATTTCTGGCCTTTGAGCGTACCAGCCTCCTTGGCAGCTTGATATTGTGTGCTGCACGTCTTGGTAACGGATTGTGCCGATGCCGGGAGCGTGAGAAATGCCAGGCCAGCGCCGGCAATCACCGTCGCGGCGAATATGTTGAAACGAAACTGGTTCATCGTGATCTTCCTTGCGATAGTGTAGGCGTTTCCCCCGGGGACGCACCATGCGTTCCGGTTGGCCCTGCCGCGATGCGTCCGTCCCTTGGATAAAATGTCGAGTTGAGGCATTCCTCCGAAGCCATCGCTTCGAAAGTTGTACCCCTGTGAAAATGTCTTGGGTTTAGCAATTCTGCAGGTGAATGACGCATCAGGTTAACCCGTGTCAGCGATCGACGGCATTGCCAAGATTAGAATGCCGCGTTCATCTTTTGATTGCAAGCACGGATATAACGCTACCGTAAGTATCAGGCTGCGCGGGTTGGATGCCGGAATATCATAGTGGCAGAGTGTAGGTCTGCTTCACGATCTGGCTTGGCACGTCGGTTTTGACATTCTGAATTCCATTTTTCCGCGTCAGGTGCGCAGCCTGGAAGCGGCGGTAGTCATCCAGATCGGCTACGACCACGCGCAGCAGGGCGTCACTCTCTCCGAGCATGATGTAGCACTCCATCACTTGGGGAAGTTGCTTCATGGCATCCATGAAATGATCTATGGTTTCGGCATCCTGTGCCGTCAACCAGACCCGCGCGAACATCGACAGACCGAGGCCGATCTTCGCTGCATTGAGAACCGCCACGTAGCGATCGATAATCCCGGCCTCCTCCAGTAGCTTGACCCGGCGCAAGCAGGGAGAGGGTGACAAGCCCACTTCTTTGGCAAGCTCTACATTCTGCAGCCGCCCATCGCGTTGCAGGGCACGGAGGATACGCCGATCTATGTCATCCAATTTTATTGGCATGTGATGCTAACTTTCTGCCCCATGGAGATTTCAATGCCAAATCTAGGTCCTAGAATGGCATCTTCGCAACCAAATTGCGAAACCACTGCCCTATGATTCCATCCATGGAAACAGGAACGATGCTCTTTTTCGCCGCAACCGTGCTGCCGTTGATCTGCACGCCCGGCCCCGACATGCTCTTTGTGGCATCCCAAGCTTTGTCCGGTGGAGCATCCGCTGGCTTGCGTTCGACCGCAGGCATTTGCCTTGGTTATATGGTTCATTCCGCCCTCGCCGCCCTCGGGGTCGCTGCGATCATCGCCGCATCCCCAATGCTGTTCGAGGCGTTGCGTTGGCTGGGTGTCATGTATCTGATCGGTCTGGCTTTCCAGCTTGTCCGATCTGCGATGAAGGCAGGGCAGATCAACCTTTCGGTCGTCCCGGCCAATGGCCAGCTTCGGCGCGGATTTCTGACTGCGTTCCTCAATCCCAAAGGCATGCTGATCTATTTTGCGATCCTGCCGCAATTCATGCAGCATGGCAGCGGCATAGCTCTGCGGGCGCTGATCCTGTCTGCGATCTTCATCGGCCTTTGTGGGATCCTCTACACGAGCTTGAGTCTCGGGATCGCCGCAGTTGGAAGAAATGGCGGCTTCTGCGATTGTCGCCGCAAATGGATTGAAGGGACAGCGGGCGCGTTGTTACTCATTGCCGCTGGTCGATTGGCGGCAAACTAGGAAGTGGTGCGGGATTATGTTGCCGTGCCATCGCTGTCTCCACCACAGGAAAAAGCTTGAAACCTAATGCATTGATAATTCGTCAACTTTATTTCGCAACGGAAGCCAATGTCGGAATACCTTCCATCTGGTGGACTGCAGGATAGGGGCTATAGTGTGTGGGAGATTGAAATCGGGACGAGCGCGCAAGCAGCTGACTTGCGAACGACGATGTCACGAAAGGGCCGCGTCTGTCAACGTTTTCGGAAGTGCGGAGCCCCCTGCCCTTCACGTTTAGCCGGACTTCAGAGAAAACTTCAGTCAATTCTTTTACAAGAATGATTAGAAAGGAATGTAAATTCCCATAAATGATATTGAGTTTTGCTTTGTATGGAACAAGATGAGGCCGGCGCAAAACCGGATTGAGAAACGCTTCGGCGGGTCCATGACGCCACGAGAGTTCTCAGCTGAGAACTTTCGTGGTGGCGCTTTCGTTTACCGACTGAGAGGCCGCCAGTTCCCTAAAAGTTCTCAGCTGAGAACTCCATTGTCTTGGCCGCGTTGACGGCCGCGATTTATATCAGGAGGGTTGTGATCCACAGTTCTCAAGCGGAAGGGATGCAATCCCTCTGGTGACCGTTCGCGAGATCTAACGTCGCAGGCGGATCGCGGCGAATTTTCCCTTGGGGCCAATTTTATGGAGCTGCTCAGAATGCGCGGGCAGGGCGAGAGCGTTGCCTGATAGTCGACAAAGGTGTGTGCAAAACCCTGACGGCTGTCAGGGTTTTTAAGGGCGGAAAGTAAGAGATGTCATCTGGGCGGTCTTTGAGGACGCTTTTTCGAACAACCTGCAACTGGGTGGGATCTGATCACTACGCCGACCCAGGTAAGGGGCTATCCAGGATTTCCCCCTCGGTCTATGAGGCCGCGCTCGATGTCTTCGGGTATCCTGCAGCGAACCCTGAACATCAATTCGGCTAGCGGTTGCCTGAGAGCTTTGACGGAAAAGGCGAGGGCAGGGAAGTTTTCCGTCGGGCCAATGCTGATGGCGGCGTTGAAGCAAGTGGCGCGCGCATCCGCAGTAGGTGGCCGTGACGCGATTGTGGGTCCAGTGGACTGGTTATCCGCCGGTTCCTGGCAGTTGCAGCGGAGTCGTGGGACCGAGGTTGGGTGGCGCATCTTCGGTCGAACAAAAAGCGAGTGCAGCCAGCAGGGCAAATCCCATGACCGGCGCGAGGAAAAAGAGGTGCTGTTTCCTCATCTGTCTCCACCACTTGCGCACAATCCGAAGTGCATCCTTGCCGCCCAGAACATAACCCGAATGGCTCAAAGAGCGCCAGTATCTCAAACTGCTGGGTCCAGATTTGATTGCTTTTCGAACGCTGTCCGGCTTTGACCCCCCGGCCAACGCAGCCCTGTGTTTCGAGATAGCGTTTTTTGCCAAGCGATGTTATCCATGGCTCTGAAACTCTGTTCGGGACAAACTGTGATGGCGCACTTGTGGCACGGCTTTGGAAATCAAATCCGCTTCAAGTTTCGGCCCAGTGCCTAGATAGGGTAAGACATGTACCGCAGCGGATTGAATGCTCGGAGTGCGTCTCGGGTGAGGTAGACTGTCGCTCGCAACGTTGGGGTTGAAAACGCTTCGACAGAGGTAATACCTTGTGGGCAGAAATCATTACCGAGGATGACATGACTACAACCGTTACGACGAAAGGGCAAGTGACCATTCCCAAGCCGGTGCGCGATTTTCTGGGAATAGTACCGGGCAGCAAGGTCGATTTTCACCGAGCGACCGATGGCAGCGTGGTTATCACGCGCGTCGATAGAAAGCCGCCCACAAGACGCTTTGATAAGCTGCGCGGCCATGCCGGCGACGGGCTTGATACTGACGCGATCATGGCACTGACGCGCGGTGGAAAGTGATTCTAATCGACACGAATGTTCTGCTCGATCCAGTCACCGACGATCCCAATTGGGCCGACTGGTCGATCGCGCAGCTTGAGGCGGCATCCTTGCGCGGTCCATTGCTGATCAATGATGTGGTCTATGCCGAGCTTGCGGTTCGTTACGGTCGCATTGAAAAGCTTGAGGCGTTTGTTGATGAAGCTGGCCTTGAAATTGCTCCCATACCGCGCGCTGCGCTTTTCCTGGCGGGAAAAGTCTTCACGCAATACCGTAAATTGGGAGGGTCGCGCACCGGCGTTCTGCCTGACTTCTTCATTGGCGCCCAAGCAGCCGTTAGCCAACTGACCCTGCTGACCCGCGATGTCGGTCGATATCGAACTTATTTTCCATCGCTAACGCTGATCACACCTGGTACTTGACGCAGTCACCTAGGCGAGACGCGAATTCACTTTTGGTCTGACGGATGCAGCGGCCCTCCAATTTGTCGGGTCGTGAGGGCTGCGACGGCTATTGTGATACCAATCCCAGTTTCTTGACTCAGTCGAGCAGGTGTTTACCGACGAAGCTGCCCATGTTGATGATCCGCGCGGTGTGCGCTCATGCATGGCCTCAAGTTGGCTGGCAATATCACGGAACGTTAGATCCGGATTGGCGTTGGCAATCCCGGTGATTAGCGACATCAATCGGTCTTGCGGCGCGCCGAGGGGAGGGGACAATCAATCCTGGGTCAGCCAGTCCCTCGCACACCAGCCGTTGACCGAACGGCGCAGACGATCAACCGACCATGTCTGTCCTGTCTCGCGGTTGAGGCTCCGGGTCACGTCTTCCCAGGATGATCCGGACGCATGCGTTGCACGATTGGCAACCAGGATGACATGTTTGTGGTCAAATCTGCGAGATGGCTGCGTCGTCGTGCCCGCGACGCCTTGGCGAGCGCATCTGGCCGCAGTTCACGGAAGCCGGGGTTGCCTGGCAGTTTACCCCGCGCTTTGGCAGCCTTGATCCCAGCCTTCGTGCGTTCGGGAATCAACGAGCGCTCCAATTGGGCGACAGCGCCCAGAACCTGTAAAGAAAACATGCCTTGTGGCGTCGAGGATCGAAAGCGAGCGCCACCTGCTCCAAGTGCTCGATCACCTGCAGCAGATGCCTGACAGACCGTGCCAGACGATCGAGCAGCACATCGTCGGCTTTAATCCCGCAACAGCTTCGCCAGCACAGGTCGCGCCCGGGACGCGCCGGAGCCCTGCTCCTCGAAAATTGTGTGACAACCAGCGGCTTTCAACCCGATAAGCTGCGCTTCATTTGGCTGCTCCTCAGTTGAAACACGGGATACCCAACGAGACGTGGGTTTGAGTTTCGTTTCATCTTCGAGCGGCCTTACGCCGTTTTGTACAATATCGGAGGTTATGGATAAAGGGTCAGTTGGAAATGCCGATAAATGTTCTGTGGGACGGATATCGGACATAGTAAGCTAAACAAACCAATACCTTAAGCTGCGTTGAGACGGCACAATGGTTTCACGGTAGCACGGTTCATGAAAAATATCCGTCATTAGCATAAGGTTGAAATCGCGGTCTGCCGCAAGGAAGGTAAGTGGGAATTAGCTTCGGTTTACGAAAATAATCCAGTAATAATAATGCATTAACTATACTCTTGCGAGAAGATGATGCTAACAGCAGTCCCTATTTCTCAGAGATCACCAGTCAGGGATCCTAATCTATGCGACCTGCTTGGACGGCTCGAGTGCGGAACTGAAAGCAATCGACGCTCTGCTCCTAACAATCGGGGACAAAAGGGGTTACCGAATCGTGCAAAATTAACCACCCGAGAATATCCTTGTAGTTAGCGATCAATTGCAAGTCCCCCATGGATCCAGCCGCGAAATAGATGATTTTATTATGCTGAAAACTGAAATTGACTACACGCGCATCCGTCCACATGGTGGGAGCCGGGACAAAGGATTTGAGGAGCTCGTGTGCCAGCTGGCGTCGCTGGAGCCCCGCGAGGCGACTGCGTTCTTCCATCGCAAGGGTATAGGTGCGGATGGCGGTGTCGAGTGCTTCATTCGTCAGCCTGACGGCTCCGAGACGGGCTGGCAAGCCAAGTATTTTTTCGTGCTCGGCGCCGTCCAGATCAATCAACTCAACAAATCAATCGAGCAGGCGCTGGAAAAACATCCCCGGTTGAGCCGCTTCGTGGTAGCGCTGCCGTTCGATCTGAAAGATGCTCGGATGGGGAGGCAACAGACGGAACTTGAGCGGTGGGAGGCGTGGTCCGCGCGTTGGAAGGCGAAAGCGGCTGAGACAGGGCGATCCCTTGAATTCGAACTATGGGGTGCCACCAACCTGACAGAGCGTCTCAGCCGGGATCTTCCTCTCTATCGCGGACGAACGGTATTTTGGTTCGATGAAACCATTCTGACGCCACCCTGGTTTCGTCAGCGTTTTAATGCGGCACGGGCGACACTCGGGGCCCGCTACACGCCTGAAACCAACATCGACTTGCCGATAAGGCGGGCAATCCAGCAGTTTTGTCGTGATCCTTCGTTAATGGCCGAGATCGAAGAATGGTCACTCAAGGTAAACGAGCGCGGATATCGTGCCGTCGATCAGCTCGCGGGCTACGATGGTGCAAAGGAGTTGGAAAAGGAGGTCGAAGGTATTTCGACGGCACTGCGATCGCTGAATGAAATGTTTGGCACGTTTCCCGCCGAACCTGACTATATATTTCCGCTTGAGCAGCTCCTAGAAAGGGTCAACAATCTACGGCGTGCCGGGAGTGCAGCAGCACGCGCATTCTGGGAATGGGAACGGAAGGCGGACGGAAAACGCGACCGTGAACGATATACGGAGCATACGTTTTACCAACTGAGCGATGCGCTCGATGAAGTGGTTGATGCCATAAAGAGTGACCGCTGGACCGTCGTCAATAGCCGGCGCCTTCTCGTGTCCGGAGAGGCTGGCGTCGGAAAATCTCACTTGTTTGGTGATGTCGTCCAATATCAGATAGAACGCGAATGGCCCGCCATTCTCGTTTTGGGAAGTTCGTTAGTTGAGGCAGATCCATGGACTCAAATCATAGCAGCATTAGGTCTTCAGGGCAGGACAACTGATGAGTTTTTGGGAGCGCTTGACTCTGCCGCGCAGGCGGCCGGTATGCGCGCTGTCTTGTTTATTGATGCTATCAATGAGCGTCACGGCATTGATCTCTGGGCACCCCGGATAGCTGCCTTTCTTCAATCCATTGAAGGATTTCCGAATATAGGAATCGCATTGTCCTGCAGGACAACATATTTGCCTTACATCGTCCCTGACGTCCAGGCTTTTGGTGATCTGCAACATATTGAGCACCGCGGCTTTTCTGGCCGACCTGATGCTGCGAATGAGTATCTCGATCGGCGCGGCATCATTAGGATGGCGGCACCCAATCTTATTCCGGAGTTTTACAATCCCCTGTTTCTTAAAACCTGCTGCGACTTTCTCGAAAAGGAAGGCCGTAGGGAATTGCCGCGGGGACTAACCGGTATCACCGAGATATTCGAGTTCTATAGCAACGCGATCGCAAGGATCATCGAGACCCGCTTAAAACTCGACCGGCGGCGCAACATCGTTTCCCAGTCGTTGACGGGTCTCGCGGCCGCCTTCGACGACGGATACAGGGGCTACACGGACATAGCGAGCGCAAATGAGATACTCGACAAACTACTCCCTCCGGACGGCACGGTAGAAAAGAGCCTGCTGGCACAGCTCGAAAGCGAGGGCGTGATTGCGGTTGAACCAGTCATGGATGAGGACGGGAAACTAACGGAGACGGTCCGGTTCACTTTCGAGCGTTACAGTGACCATCGCATCGCGACACTGTTGATCGATCGGCACCTCGATCCATCCAATCCATCGGCGTCCTTTGCGACAGGTACGCCGCTCGCGGAAGTCGTAACTGGCGATCGCGCCTACGAGCGGGCAGGTATCATCGAAGCTCTGGCGACCCAGCTTCCGGAACGCTGCCAGCACGAGCTGCCCGATCTTATACCGTCGGCCAAACATGGCGACGTTTGGCTAGTTAACAAGGCATTTCTGGGCAGTCTGCTTTGGCGCAAACAGCAGTATTTCACAAAGCGGACTCTTGAACTGCTGGAGGCGGCATCGGAGTATAGCGGCGAGAACGAGTTGCTGCGGACGTTGATCGCTATCGCTACAGAACCCGATAATCAGTTCAATGCACGGTTCCTCGACAGCCGCCTTAGAAAAATGTCGATGCCCGAACGCGATAGCTTCTGGTCCGTGCGAGTAATTGATGAAGGCGAAAAGGATGACAGTCCCCTAGAGACTCTCGTCGTCTGGACACTGCGGAACGGTTTCCACCCGATTGAAGAACAACGGGCAGAATTGGCAGCGTTCGCGCTGAGCTGGCTTTTCTCGACCAGCCACCGCGCCGTCCGGGACCGCGCTACCAAGGCATTGTCAACTTTGCTAGCACCGAGGCTTGGATTAGCAGCCCGGCTTGTTCGCGAGTTCGCTTCCGTCAACGATCCATATGTTGTAGACCGCGTGCTTGCTGCTGCGTACGGCGCAGCCCTGCAAGGGATTGACAGAACGGCGCTACCCGAGCTTGCCGCGAGCATTTGGAAGACTATTTTCGCGGGCCGCACACCGCCGGTTCACATCCTTATTCGAGATCACGCACGCGGCATTATCGAATTGGCAGCACATTATGGCGTGTTGCCCGAAGATGTGGACCTTTCTAAAGTGCGCCCTCCCTATCAGAGCGACTGGCCGCTAGAGGAGGTCTCTGTCGAGACGGTCGAAGCATACAAGCAAGATTACCCCAGCGGGAGCTATACAGACAGCATCGTCAGTTCGACGGTCAATGATGGGGATTTTGCAAGGTACGTGATCGACTCGTCTGTTGGCGGCTGGACGCCCTTCGGCATCGAGTGGGCCGGCAGTGATCGCAAATCACTGTTCAACTCGTGGCGGGAACGATTGACCTCCGATAATCCCAAGGCCGCAAAGCAGCTTAGCAAGGTGCTGGACGCAGCCGCAGCACTGCGGCTTTCACAAAAAGATCGGCCCTTGCGTATTGAATTCGTTTTAGTTGAACCAGGCGCAAAGAAGGTGCCAAAATCCGCCAAAACACCGGCCGAGGGTGAATGGGAGAAACTTGAACGCAAGGTGGTAATTGCCGAGAAGAAGCTGCATGGCACAATGTCGGAGGATGAATGGACGGATTATCAGCTGTACGGGCAATCGTACATTTACGCGGATACCTACTCCCGTCGGAGTCATTCATGGCCGCCACGACTGGACTTTCCTGCCATGCGCCGGTGGGTATGCAAGCGGGCGCACGATCTCGGATGGACATCGGAACGATTTGCCGCGCTGGAGAGAAATCTTGCCTCGTCGGGCAGGATGGAGCACCGGATTGAGCGGATTGGCAAGAAATACCAATGGATCGCCCTGCACGAGCTAACCTCTCGCCTGGCTGACCACCTTACTTATAGGGAATCTTTCCAAGATACGCTCCAAGTGTTTGACGGGCCATGGGAACCGCGCGGACGCGATATTGATCCTTCTCTTCTGGTCGAACGTTCAAATGGGGACGGGTGGCGCTCATGGGATGCAACATGGTGGATGCCGGCACAAGTGCGAATGAAATCAGTGCCTCCCGCCACGAGGCTCGCATGGCTCAATAGCAACGACGACTTTGTCAACGACGAAGCGCTGATCTGGGTTGAGCACCCGAGGACAGGCCGGCGCTGGCTGGTCTTAGATGAATTTGCTGCCTGGTATCAGTGGGGCGTTCATCGCGGCGACAAGGAAATGGAGCGCAAGACCTGGTTTTCGATAAGTAGCTTTCTTGTGCGCTCCACTGATGCAGACACCATTCTTCAGCACCTGTCGGGCCGCGGCTTGAACAGCAGAGACTTGCCGCAACTGGAAATTCCGTGGCGCGGCTATCTTGGGGAGTATCCCTGGCACCCGGTTTATGTGGGCATAGATCATTGGGTTCCTGCGGACAGACAGTATGGTTTGCCCCTCCCAACCCAACCGACGGTATCAAGATATAGCGCCGAGCGTGGCGGCTACGATTTCTCCCTCGCAGACAATCTGAGTTTTTACATCCCTGCTCCCGGCCTCATGCGTGGTCTGGGCCTTGGCTTGTCCAACGGCAGAGAACTCACATATGCTGATCGATACGGTAAGCTCTGCTTTTTCGATCCGTCGACGAAGGAGCCAGGACCCAGCGCCGCGTTGGTGGATGAGGATATTTTTTTAGATTTTATCAAACGAGAGAACCTGGTGCCAATTTGGGTAATTTCCGGTGAGAAGAGCGTGCATGGTGGCCGCTCTCATGGCCGGGGTTACGGCGGAACACGTTCGTTTACCTCGATCTATCGGCTTCAGGGCGAAGGGTTCTTGAGAGAGGATTTTTTTCATCGTCACGACCCTTCACGCGATCAATTGGATGAGCTTCTCGGCCCTGTTACTACTTAGCGATAATCCCCTGCGGAATCGTTCTTGAAGTGTCTAACCAGTGGCTTTCTGCCAATGGGGTATTGGCACTAATGGCGCGGCTGCGATGTCTTCTCAGACTTCTTTCGGCCGTCTGGCTGTCCAGCGGTTATCGGCAATGGGCTGCCTGGGTAGCGCATTGCTTCCTGCAGCACGGCATGCGCCTCCAAAACGAGAGTGACGTCGCGCTCCCATTGCCCGTCCGGTCCACCGGTGAACTTCTCTCCGTGAATGTAGCTGTTGCGCACTCTGCAGACGCCGTTCACGATGAGCTGGGCAACATTGGCAAGCGGAGAGGGATTAGGTGGAGCCCACGTCATGTCGTTCAGCAGCCGTCTAGGCGGTTGCCCGATCAGTGTCTTGGCAAGACCGGAAGCGATGACGTATTCGAAGAATTTGGACCCGAGATGCTGTGCGAACGAGTCCCAGTCTGCCTCCGCTATTGTCTTATCCTGTCGCCCGAAGCCCGAGCGCTTCATTGCGTATTCCATCTGCCGGAAATCTTTGACGAATGCGTCGGCCGCCAGGTACGGGTTTTCCATGACTCTGTCGCTCCTCGTCGGCGCTCCATCATCGTTGAAAACTGTGATAGAGGCACCAAGTTTTTTAAGATGTTCCGCATTTATTCAGCAGCGATAATATAAACATTACGCAACTCGGTCCCAAGACAGAATAGTTTTATGAATCCCGAAATTCTTGCCCGTTACCCGCCTTATCCAACGCCAATTGTTGACCTCACGGTCGGATGATGGAAGTGCCGCGCCAAAATCACATCACTACCAGGGCTCAATGGGTCGCCGCCTTGAGTATTCGGTCCACGTTTCGACATCCAGTATCAATCGATACTTGTCTCTTAAGCGTTCAAACATCAGGCGCTCGCGTGGCTCGGGTTTACCAAGGGGACTCGGCTCAGATCGAAGATACGTACCTAACACACCCAGAAGAAAGTCAGGGGCGCTGATCCCAAGATTTGGCTTTGATACAAATTCCACTGCAAACCCTTTGGGATGACGATTGTTGCTAGCTTTAAGGTCATCAAAGGCGCGCTGTATTTTGGCTTTGGCCTCGTCACGAGAGATCTTGCTGTTCTCCTCACAGTATATGAACACGAATTGGCTTTCGGCCGCCATAAGTCGACGTGGAATCAAAGCACTCAGAAGGCGTAGATATGTGGCTTCATAGTCTGCAGGACTTTTGCACGGAGCGAACGCGACGTAACCTTCGAATGGCATTGCCGCTAAACGCTTGACGTATTCAAGACGTAGATCCTCGGTGGCGTCCGAAAAATGCAGGCCTTTCTTTAGTAGTATTTCAGTGTTTCCAGCGGCCCAAAGATCGGCGCGTGCCGAGCTGAGTACCTCCGAAGTTTGGCTTATCAGTTCTTGGGCGTGCTGCGTCACCGTCATGCCAAGGGCGAGAATTTTATGTCCGGTTTTCACGTACTCAGCCTCATCGATAAAAATATAGAAGGGCGCGCGGTATTGCCCTCTAGGGGTGAAGCTTGGCTTGGCCCCGTTGGCAAGTAGTATCTCTCTCCAGCCGGTCTTCAGGTCGGCAGCCATGCGCGGTTCGTGGTGGGCGACAAACTTCACAAACCCGTCGATCCGATTAATCTCCTGCTGGATCACACTGTCGTCGTTAACTCCGCGGTGTCGCAAATGATCGGCCAACCCAAACTTACGTGCAAAGTACAATTCCCTTCGCAGCGAATGTTTCCTTTCTCGTGGTACGTGAGGCCGTAATGGATCACTGATGCTTAGACCTGTTACATAGTGCGCTTGCCCTATCTTCGATTGCCGCGTCTTTGCATCGGCGATTTTGAATCCGTTCGATCCGAGAATGGCGCGCACTTCTTCTACATCGGGTATCTTGCCGTTACTCGAGAAACTAAGATCGTCTGCGTAGCGGGTGTACGTAGCGTCGATCAGGTCGGCCAATGCCTTCAGTTCGAGATCTATTGGAAGAGCAATAGCATTGGATATGATTGGGCTAGTGGGAAAACCGAGCGGCAGAGTTGTGCCGATTGTAAGGAAACGGCTGAGAAGGCCCGAAACCGTAGCGTTAACACCTAATGATTGAAAGAGACGGCATACGCTCTCGGTGGTAATGGACGGGAAGAAGTCTTGTATGTCAATTGAGAGGAGCACCCTATGCCCCGTATGTGCTTTGGCATTCTCCCGGATATTCCGGCCCGACATGTATCCATATACGCTGTCGTGCGGATACTGGTCTAATTTAAGTCGGAAAAAGGAGCCAAGTCTTCGAGCCAGAGCCTTGTAGTGGGACTTATTGAGGAGAGGCTCCCAAACCGTTCGATTGCCGCGCGTTTTGTTCTTCTTGGGAATATCGTGCCTGATGAACAACGGTATGCCGATTTCGGTTGTGATCGTAGGATCCGATACCGGACAGCCGATGATAGGGGGTTCGAAAGCAAGAATGGCGTCAAATAAAGCTGCGGGAATCCCAAGGGCCGTGATGAGTTGTTCTCGCGATTCAAGACGGCTAAGGTCGTGCCAGTACTCCATTAGCTGCTAGCTAAAAAAGGAGCGACATCCCACACGAAGCAAGTAGTTCTGAAATCAGCTGACGCGACTCGCGCCTTAAACCTTGTTGTCATGCCGCCCCCCAGAAAGCACTATAATAAATGTCAAAATTGCGCAATCAATCTATGTTGAGCAATCCCCAGATTATTTGACCTGCAATCTTCGCCACAATAGCGTTGTCGCCTTCCTTTGAACTGGAAAGCGACGATTTTGTGTAGCATCGAGACTACAGACTACTGCCATTGTCAGTAGATACACGGTGCTAGGTGAAAAGAAGTGGACCCGGTGTCCCTTGAGCTATTCATCGGTTCCATTAAGGATTTAAGTATATAGAGTGGTTTCGGGGATGATTTGCTGCGGTTCCCTCGCGGCGGAACCCGAAACGACAGGTCTTGCCTAACAGGTACATTATTCTGTGCCGTTGTTCAGCCAAACAACTTGGCCCTGTGTCATATACACGATGGCGCCGCGCCTGGCCCCGGTGACTGAAACGTACTCTGCGATTTGGCCGAGATAGCCGGCGTGCTCGCTGGGCGTTGGACTGACATCGGATTTCCAATCGAGTACTACTGTAATCTGCCCGTCTTCGACGGCCAGCGCGTCTGCGCGTCCGGAGAGATAGGTATCGCCTTCAGCTGACCAGACCGCAACTTCAGGTACAAGAAGGGACCGCAACGCGGCAATCTCAGGATGCCTCAATGTACGAATGGCCGCGGACGCCATCTCAGTTGGATCAGGAAGATCACTCTCGGATTTAGTGTCCAGAGCCACGAGCTGATTGAGAAGGAGTTTGGCTCGTTCCTGCGCGGCGGAGATGTCATCGGAGAGTTCCCGCGTGAGAAATTCTTCCATCAGTTTATGCAGGACAATGCCGCGTAGGCGCCCAGCGCCTACCGGCTCGACCCGTTCCTCCGGGTCATCAGTTGCGATGGCAATTTCTGCTGGGGTCGCTGCCCGGTCTGGATCGTGGTCGCTAGGTCTGTGCCATAATATAGGTGATGAAGACAAAAGGACATTGGCGTGCTCGTCTGCGAAGCGCTCCGCCGTTTGCAGATTGATGGTCGCAGTTGTCTGTTCGGAGGCAACCGAAGAAAGGAGCCCGAGATCGAATTCTGGGAGATCCTTATGGTCTGATCCTAGAATACGTGACCATGACCGGCTTTCCGCTGAAGGGAGGTTCGGGACGATCAGAATATCCCGAGCACGCGTACATGCGACGTACCACATTCGCTCGCGCTCGCGGGCTTCACTTACACTCTCTTCAAGTCGAGCAGCCTCCAGGTCGGGAGGCGGGACTCCCGCTAGGATCCAGTGGAGGGTGTCATCGGATCGCCGATGCACGAACTGGGGTGGTGAGCGAAATAACGTTGCCGTGTTAATGGGGATCACGACTGGCCATTCCAAACCCTTGGAGCTGTGCACTGTGATAATTTCGATCGCATCATCAGAAGTATCGGATCTGCCTTCGGTCAGTGGAGTCTGCTTTTCCCAGTCCCGCTGAAGGTCCGAAACGAAAGCTTGCAATCCCGCGACTGCGTAAGGACGAGCCATCTCGATCAAAGTGTCAACATTGGTGAGTGCTCGCGCATTTCGATTGGTGTACCGCGCTGCGAGGAGCATGCGAATATGGAGCCGCTCGACCGCCTCTGAAAGGAGCAGCGTAGGGGTTGTCACGGCTGCGCGCCGCCGGAGGTATTGCAGGTTTTCAAGCACAGTCCTGGCCATGCTGTGCGTGACGTGGTTTGGGTCAGTCAGGGAGGTAAAAGCCCGGCGGTCAACTCCCTCACTTGCCGGAATAGCCTCTGTTATGTCTAGCAACTCGTCATCGGTCAGTCCTACCAAAGGTCCCCGCATGAATGCACCGAAAGCCAGCGTATCAAAGGGATCAGCAAGTAACCTAAGCAATGCGAGAACATCCTGAGCCTCTTGGCGTCGCAGGAGTGCTTTGCCTGCTTGAGACGCTACCGATAGACCCTCATCCTCAAGTGCGCGTTCGTAGCGCCAAAGGTCTGTCCCGGTTGGAGCGAGAAGAGCGATGTCGCCAGGACGAAGTGCTGACGCCGATCCGCGGGAACGAACAACCTGCACGGCTCCAACCAATCGGCGACAGACCTGCGCTACAGCCTTTGCCTCCGCATCGCGCTGCGTATTTGATGAAGATCGAGGAGGAACATCAACTGTTAACTTCATCGTTGAAGGTAGATCTTGGTCGCTACTTTCTATCGTATGAGAAAGGGCAACATATTCTGGCTGGTCCGTTCTTGAGAATATTGGCTCGAACCAGGCATTGACATGATCGACGATTTTTCGCTTGGAGCGGAAGTTTGCCGTCACCTGTACAATTTCACCCCGGTCCTGGTTGGCGACAATCGCGCGAGCCTGGTTATAAGCTTCGATGTCCGCACCGCGAAAGCGATAGATCGCCTGTTTCGGGTCACCAACAAGAAACAGCGCGCTAGGTTTGAGCCGCGCCTCTTGCCACCGCTCGGGCCGTTTCTCCGCCGCTACGAAGAAAAGGATTTCTGCTTGTACTTGATCTGTGTCCTGAAATTCATCGACGCAAATATACTGGTAATGTTGACCCAACTCTTGACGCACAGCCTCGTGGCCGGTCACCAGATCGCGTGCGAGCAGGAGCAGATCGTCGAAATCCAGTGCCGCCGCGGCGCGTTTCCGAGCGCCATATTCCGCAAGGATCGTGTCAAGCGTGTCAGACATCGAAGCAATGAGCGCGCGCGATATGTATCCGAGCAAGTTCCGATACGTCAGGTCCACCCGGTCGAAACGAGCTTCTGCCTCGGCGTTGAGATGCTCGCCTCTTTCTGCACCAAAGGCGTTTTTCCACGCGGTTTTGCGATGATAGGGCTGAAGTTCATTACTTTGCCATTTCATAGCAGCCACGCGGGGCGGGTGCGCAAACGTCCAGAGGTTTGCGAAACTCGGGCGGCTTTTAAACACCCCGGTATAGAATGCTGAAAGTGTCCGCAGGTCCTCCACCAACTCGCCTGTTCGGCCGTCCCCGGGGCTCGAGGCGAACCAGCGGGCCAACTCGTCGACGGCTTGTACAAAGTCAATGTCGGGCCGCCCATCAAACCTAACCGGGACTGCGCGCGCCGTAGGATGTTTTCGCCTGAGTTCAGCAAGTTCTTTGATCAAGGCAACCACTTTCAGCGGATCGTCCTTGGATAGCACATTCACAGGGTCATCTGGTTCCTCCTCCCCAGACAGACGATTGATTAGCCATTGGGAGAAAACTTCATTGAACATGGCATCGGCCGATGGCGCATCGATGATGCGTGCGCCTGGGTCAAGATTGGCCTCGACCGCGTAACTGCCGATCATGGCTTGGCAAAACCCATGGATGGTCGCTGTGGTAAGTTGATCGAGACGATGGGCGGCGCCGACAAGAGCCAGCCGTTGCTGCTGATTTAGTCCGTTCGGCAACGCAGAACTGAGAACTTTCGGAATATCACCGCGAAGTAGCTCCTCGACGGTTAAGCGAATTCGATGAGCGAGCTCACTGGCCGCAAGTTCTGTGAACGTAATCGCTGCAATGTGGCCGGGCTCTCGTCCACTGGCCAACAACATAGCCACACGGCCGGCCATTAAGGACGTCTTCCCCGTGCCGGCCGCCGCTTCAACAAGCAAAGTTGCATTGAGGTCAGTCAATATCCGGCGGCGCCGATCCTCATCGACCAACGTCATCGACGATCCCATAACCGCGAGAGGTCCTTATTCACGTCACTGAACGCGCTTTGTTTGCGCTGAAAATAAGCCTCGCGATCGGATGGAAGGGCTAACCGCAGATCGTTGTATTTATCAAGGCCATCGGGACCAGATACTGCTCCCCTATTTCGCAGGGCATTGCAGGCAATCGCGATGAAACCAGCCACATCCTCAATAGCTTCATCTAGTACGTTGCCGGTCAGCGCGAAGGGAGCGGTATTGCCGCTAAGATATACCAAACGTGAGACAATAGTCCGGGTTTCGGGGAGGAGCTGGCGTGTGGCCATCGCATAGAGAACCCGCTGCAACTCATTTCCATGCTCAATTATAATGTTTTTTGCATTTTTCGGCGCCTCACCGCTCTTGTAGTCAGAAATTCTGACCGCATCTGCGGTTTCGCGTAGGTCGAGCCGGTCGATTCGGCCTCCAAAGCGAACGTTGGTCCCGACGATCCGCACTTCTCGGCACGGGTCCCACGGCAGGGCGTCGTTGGCCGAAGGTTCTGTTTCGCCGAAGGGAACTTCAACCCAACTGCGAGTACCTCCCAGGATATGGTCATCAACAGTGAGGCCGCGCCGGGTGAGGCGTGCGGCCTCGTTCAAGGTGTGTCGCCAAAGGATATTGGGTGGGACGGCTCGCGCCAGGGGCCACGCTTCCGCCACTGCCGCTACGGCCTTATTCATCGCATTTTCGATGTCGGCTTCGCTCGATCTTGCGAATCCTGGTTCAGGCTCAAGTGTCTCGATTGTCCGGCGAATGAGTTCATGCACAAGTTCGCCAAAGGCGCGTGGCGGTAGTGCGAGCGGCTGTTGCTCAAATTCAGGTGATTGCCATCCCAGCCCATACCGCCAGACAAAGCCCAGCGGATCACGTAGTAAACGTCTGATTGATGTTGTGGACTGGACACCATCCAAAGAGCGTTCGATGACAGGGTGTGGCGACCGTACAGCACCGTCATGAGCGGTGAGCATTTCACGACCCCAGTCTTGCCAGCATTCGCGGCTAGCATTCACGCGTGCGGTTTTGACAGCCTCCTTTGGCCGGGCCAACAAGCGGTCAGATTCGCTGAAAGCGTGCTCTGGGATACGTGAACGGCCGAGGGACTCTTCATTCGTATCATTCCAAAGAGCACTGGGCGATTGGAGAGCACCCTGACCACTGCGTCTGCTGCGGGACAGGATGACTACGCAACTTGCCTGCCCTACGATCACGTTGAAGTTCTCGCGGTCACGATCAGGTAGTGAAACCGGCTGAAGCAGGCGACGAGGCAGAATATGATTAGGAATGAGGGGATCATCACGCTCTGCCCTGGGCCATGATTTGCTAGTCATCCCTAATAGACGCACTGACCGCCTTGGACTACCCGCCAAGTGAGAGGCAGGGCACCAGACGATGCTGTTTCCTGGATCCCGGCCGTCTGGCACTCGCAAGTCTTTTAAAGATAGCGTAATGGCGTCGGGGGGAGCGATCCTAAGTGCCTCGTCCCACAAGAGTCGACTGGCATCCGTGAGCAACAACTCTCCGGCCTCAACCGCCGCGGCTGTGCCGCGCGCAAGAACCTGAAGTATGGGGAGCAGGACATTTTCAGCGGCTTCTCCACCTGCACGCTTCATCCGCGTGCCTGCAAGCGCTGCGCGCCAATGTTCTACAGTGAAAAGCCCCGCACCTCTTGGCAATGCTACTGCCCAGTCGGCAGGGATTAGGCTTCTTGTGTGGGAAACCGGGAGCCTGCGGATCAGGCGTCTTACTCGCAGCTGGCTGAGCCCCTTTGACAAAATATCCGCCAAAGCGGCGCAAGCCTGTCCTTCGCTAGTCCCGAGGGCAGGGATCCCGTGAGAAAAATGTAGGGGCAACCCTGCATCCTTCGAAAGTGCAAGGAAATGGTCGTCCCATGTGAAAGGTGAGGGCGCCGTAATGGCAATACCGGAGGCAACTACATTGCCTTGGCTGAGAAGTTCTCGTGCCCATCGCAGTGCCTCAACCACTTCGGATCGTGGATCGGCGCATACCTGCGACCGCATGGCCGCGGGCTGCATAGGCAAAACCGCAATCTTACCGGGAAACCAGGGGCTGGGGGTGGCGATGGGGGAGGTCCATGTCACATCCGTCTCGCCTGCGAGGCCCACAACGAGCGGGCGCCAGATAGGATCAATCTCGATAAGACCCTCCAAGACTATCGAAGGAAAGAGAGTCCGGGCGAAAGCGAGTCGATCAATTGCCACATCTCTCAAGTCGCGCGGGATAAGGACACCAGGTGGCAACGCAGCGCGAATGCGCAACTCGATGAGATGCAGGTCGGCGAGTCGGGACGACTCGGTTGCCAAGTCCTCCAGAGCAAGGTCTGCTCGCCAAACTGATGCAAGAGAATGGGCGACCGCTCTGGTCATTCCTGGGAGTTCGCGAACCGTTTCGAGTTCGGCGAAACCGCCCTCGGCGAGCGCATCGCGAATTGCCGGGTATACAAGTTCCGGTCCAGCAGAGCGGACAAATCCGCCCGCGAGCCGTGCAGCCAGCTGAGACAGAGTTAGCACGTCGCAGCCGATATCGCCGGATCTTGCGGTCGCAAGACGACGAGTGCGAACAGCAAGAGGTCCTTCAACAATGACGGCCACACGTTTCATGTAATGTTATTCAAGTTTTGCACGCTATTTCGATCCTCCAATTTCAATCTAGCGTCTTCAACTAGGCTCTAAGCAAAATTTTGAGACAGTGACAGCCCAGCGATCGGAGGCATCCGAATAATCGCAGCTGATCCATAAGCCACCATAAACCACAATATTTTACAAATTGATTGTGCGCGGGCACCCAACTGTTTTCAGTCGTTATTGACGGGAAAATCAAATATGGTCAACGACGACAAATGCAAATCTCTTTAACGCTAAAGGGCAGTTGTCCAAATTATTTAATAACACAATGTAACTGGGCGCTGTCGTGAACGAAACTGTAAAGCCTAGCAAACCGTGGCCGACGAAAAAGAATCATCCTGCGGTAGTACCGAAAGTTGTTGTGGCGCCTTACACTTCAACACAATTCTTCTTGGAAGATTTCCCCCGCACGCTTTTTCCGCTCGACACGAACAAATTCTTGGTCGAGCAAGGGGCAGCGGAATTACTGGCCTTCGCTAATGAGATCGTAGCAGGAAATGGGTCTTTTTTGCCCCAGCGCCGGGTCTTTGCCAACAAAGACGCCTTGCACTCGCGCCGTACCGTCAAGCTTGATCCCGTTGCAGAGTTCTTTCTCTATAACCTTATTTATGAAAACCGCACGCACTTCAGGAAACCACACACCGCACGCCGGCAGCACTTTGGCTATCGTTTCGACAATGGGCATCCTATTCCTCCTTCACGCAGTTACGCGGAATTCAAAACCGAAGTATGGAATGGGACTTTCGAAACTGAGGAGTTCATCGCCTGCGATATCGCCGCTTACTTTAACGGTGTCTACCACCACGATTTGCATGCTTGGTTTGGGCGTATCGGTGCCTCGAGTTCCGACGTGGAGGCATTTGGTAAGTTCCTGCGAGAGATCAATGCAGGACGTTCACTTGATTGTTTACCGCAAGGTCTTTACCCGGCTAAAATGATTGGAAACGACTTCTTGCGTTTTGTCGAGGAGTCCTCGGCAATTCGCGCAAAAAAAGTCGTCCGGTTCATGGATGACATCTATCTATTTGACGACAATTTAGGTGTGCTGCACGCCGATTTCGCAGAGGTTCAGCGCTTGCTTGGTTTAAAAGGCCTTTCCATCAATGGCTCCAAGACGCAGTCCGGTGGAACACCGGCTACAGACAAGGCCGACGACGAAATCAGCGAACTTAAAAAGCGGCTGCTGAAGCGACGGCGCCATCTAATAGTCTCGCGTTATGACGATGAGTTTGATTATCAGCCGGAAACATTGGGGAAAAGCAATGCCAATGAGGCAATATCAGAAGATGAAATACAGTATGTGATCTCGCTCCTCAATGATGGAAAGCTTAGCGAGGAAGATGCGGAACTGATTCTAATTGTCATGCGCGATAATGTAGACCGCATTGAGCCGCATCTCGCACTCTTTGCGCACGGATTCCCGCACCTTGCAAAAAATTTCTATGGCCTCTGCGGCGATGCCAAGGATAAGGAAGCCATTGCTACGATAGTGCTCGGCGTTGCCAGCGGTGGTGAATACGTCGGTGAATATCAACTATTTTGGTTTGGTGTCATGCTGGAGCATTATCTCATTGATACGAGCCTAGCGCCCGACTTGATAAATGTCCTATACAGGCATCATAACGCCACAGATATTTCTAAAGCTAAGATTCTTGAAATTCCCGATTTGCGCTATGGTCTCCCAGAAATGCGTGAAGCCTTTTTGCGCGAAGGTAGATCGGATTGGCTATCGTGGGCTTCTGCGGTGGGGTCGCGAGGTATGAAGAAGTCAGCGCGAAATTATCTTCTTGAATACTTTAAGAATGGCTCGGCTATGAATAAGCTCATCGCCGAAATTATTCAGAAGAATTAAGCCCCAGTGGGCAGCTTTTGCAAGACCATTGCCAAGAGGTACCTCGCTGCAGCTTCATCCATGTTTCTGTGGCTACCTAAGTAACTCACATGGAAGACAAGCTTGCTTGCGTCGTGGATGGCGGATTTCCTATTCGCCATCCCACCACGATCCTGGAATTGGGTCCGGGGGCAAAAAAACCCGTATCTCGTCCTTGGGTTGGAAGGTGTACCAGAGAGATTTCGTTATGTCGCCTTGAGGCGGTTGGATTTCGCTGTTCCGCAGTTGCAATTGAGCGCATCCGCAATGCTTTTTGGACGTGAACGTTTAACCTAACATTGAAAAAAGGTTTCGAACTCGTATGGTTGCCCGGTCGCTCGATTCGAGCGTTCCCCCCGAGGTTTTCAATGCCAGCCGATTCATACGAAGTTACTCAAGTCACCGTAAAAAGTCCGCGGCTTCAGAAGGTGGGAGGAAAGGGCGGGATCGCGGGCGAATTTTTCGTTCCTGCCTATCAGCGAGGTTACCGCTGGGGGAAGCACGAAGTAGAAGCTCTGCTGAGCGACATTTACGCGGACGGCAGCCGCGCCCCGACCGACAACTACTGCCTGCAGCCTATTGTAGTCAAACGGCGTGCCGGAAAGGAAGCCTACGAGCTGATCGACGGGCAGCAGCGTCTCACGACGCTTTATCTGATCTACCGTTATCTCAACACCGAAGTGGGGATGGAATCCGGTCACCGGTTTTCCCTCGTGTACGAAACGCGGCCAGCCAGTCAGGCGTATCTGCGGTGTCTAGATGCGGAGCGCATGAGCGACAACATTGATTTCTACCATATGCATGAAGCCTACGAGTGCATCAGGAGCTGGTTCGCGGTGACGGCGACTCGCCTAGGGACACCTTCTAAACTCATAGCGTTCAAGGTCCTGGATTATCTCGAAAACCTGGTTTACGTCATTTGGTATGAACCCGATAATATCGATGCGACCACTCTCTTCATTCGTCTGAACGTCGGACGTATTCCTCTTACCAATGCCGAACTGGTTAAGGCGCTGCTGCTTTCGAAGGATCTCGACGCCCACAATTTTCAGCGTCGTGTAGAAATCGGGTCGCAATGGGACGCTGTTGAGCAGGACCTTCAGCAGCCGGAGTTCTGGGCTTTTCTAAGCAATAATGATGGAGCGGATTATCCGACTCGTATTGAACTCTTGTTCGATCTCATGGCGAAGCGCCGCGTCGATGAAAAAGACCGCTTCTTTACGTTTCTGCATTTCAAGAACGCATTGGACGGACGAGTCAAGACAAACTCATCGAGCGTATGGGCGGCGATCGTCCAGTGTTATCAGGTGCTTCGAGGATGGTACGAGGACCGCGATCTCTACCACAAGCTGGGCTATCTGATAACGACTGGGATTTCCCTGCGTGAGCTGCTGGATCTTTCGGAGCTGGAGAGGACGAAGTCGGCTTTCGGCCGCGCCGTCGATCAGTTGATAATCCGTTCGATCGGGCTGCCCCCGGCAGGCGTCATGGAGTTGAACTATGAGACTGGTTCCCGGAAATGCGAGAATGTGCTGCTCCTGTTCAACGTGGAGACCGTAAGGCGGCTCAAGCATTCGACGGAGCGATATCCTTTCCACGCGCATAAAAGCGAGAAGTGGTCTCTGGAACACATTCACGCTCAGAATGCCGAATTGCTGACTACCGCCGAAGAATGGCGGCACTGGCTGGTGGATGGTAAGGCGGCGTTGGAGAAGGTGCGCCTGGATGAACTGGTCCTGGATTTGGAAAGAAAAGACGTAATCTTGGAAGTGGAAAAAGTTCTGTCCACTCAACTGACCGAAAGCAGATTCACGAGGCTTTCGCGGAGGGTGACCGCTCTGCTCAGCTCGGAGAGTGATGACGACTCGATTCACGGGATCGCCAACCTTGCTCTTCTTTCCAGACCCATCAACAGCAGTCTTGGCAACCAAGCATTCGCCGTGAAAAGATTAAGAGTTGTCGAGCATGACCGCAAAGGAGCGTTCATACCGATCTGCACAAGGCAGGTTTTTCTGAAGTATTACGTCGACGCGGGAAGCGAACAAATGCACTTGTGGAGCCGTGAGGATCGGCAAAGCTACTTGGAGGCATTGATCTCCAAGGATCGGGGCGTTGGACAGTATCTGGTTGGTGCACAATGACGAAAACTTCCTTCCGCAATATGCTTCGTTCTTCGGATGTCGCGGCGATCGAAATCCCGATAATCCAGCGAGACTTCGCTCAGGGACGGCAGAACATCGAGGTCAAGCGGATACGACGATCCTTTCTTGAATTCCTCAAGCAGGCGCTGACGGGTGATGAAGAAATCAGCCTAGACTTCGTGTACGGAGACACCAAAGACGGTCGCTTCATTCCGCTTGACGGGCAACAGCGTCTGACGTCGCTGTACCTGTTACATTGGTATTTGGCAGTCCGCTGCCGTGTCTCCGATGAAGAGCGGGATTTCATCAAGGGTTTTACCTATCACACACGCTTTTCGTCACGCGACTTTTGCGCGAAGCTCGCAACGATAAGACCCGTATTGAACGACCATCCGATCTCCGAATGGCTTCAGGACCAGCATTGGTTCGCCGGTTCGTGGAGAAAAGATCCCACGATCCAGTCCATGCTAGTGGTACTTGACGACTTCCGGGCATTATTCGCCGAAGTCGCTGACGAAGCCTGCCATGTCGCATGGAACCGTCTGACGTCCGAGGCAAACCCTAGCATTACATTCGAAATCCTCTCGCTCGAGGATATGGGACTTACCGACGAGCTCTACATCAAAATGAATTCGCGCGGGAAGCCGCTCACGGAATTCGAGCACTTCAAGGCGCAGTTCGAGCAGATGCTGAAAGAATTCGAGGAAGCGTTGCCTGCGGCTGGCAAGCAAAGCGGCCGCTATGCGGAATTCACGAGGAAGATCGATCAGGACTGGGCGGATCTGATCTGGCCTTTTCGAGGTGCGAACGACAATGCCGACGAAGAATTCCTCCGCCTTTTCAGGTTTATGACCGACATCACGATCTGGCGTCACGGCCTTGATTCCCGTCCCGCCGACGAGGATCTGGAAGCCACTGTCAAGGCGATCTACGGGGGCCCCGAAACGGAAGTTGCGCTTGCGGCCCAGAATTGCCTGTTCTCGGTACTGGACGGCCTCCGTGCGGAGTTTGCTTTCGCTGTGACGATGGCGGATATCAATCAATGGTTTCTAAGGCTGTTCGCGAACGACCAACACAAGGTGGGCAGCGTCACTATCTTCGGCGACATCAATCTCCTCGACGATTGTTGCCGAAGTTACGGGCTAAGCCAGGGGCGCAATCGCGCCTTCAGCTTGCCGAAAACTCTCCTACTTCATGCGGTCATTGAATACATCGTCGCCGATCCCCGGCCTTCGCGGGACGAAATAACGGTAAGGATGCGTTGCCTACGAAACGTAATCTTCGCGTCCCAAAACGAAATCCGCGTAGAGATTTTCCGCGCGCTTATCGATGAAGTCTCCGCCTACATTGTCAGCGGAGATCTGGCGGCGCTCAAAAGCTTCAATCGAGCACAGGTCGAGGAAGAAGTCGCAAAAGCGTCCTTTCTGTCGGCGCATCGATCGGTGGAACTGGCCGAGGCAATGTACAGGCTCGAGGATCACGATCTTCTTCGTGGCAATCTCGCGATGTTCGACTTGAATGTAGATGACCGGGTTTTCATTCGACGTGCCCGCGTGTTCGACGCTCTTTTTGCCGGAACAGCGTCGTACGATGAGATATCGCAAGCGCTTCTGGCATTCGGTGATTATTCGCAAAAGATTGCTGGCGACCGTTTCCAATTTGGAAGTCCATCGCTTCCGAGCGTCTGGCGCGACCTCTTCGTCGCGCGCAGTAGACCAGGAGTAGATAGCACGAAGGCCACGCTTACGAAGCTGCTAGACGCAGTCCCCGAGGAGGGCCTCGCCGACATCGAACCGACCCTCCGCAAGATCTCGGAAGACTATCTGCGGGAAACTGTAGCGTTGAAGAAATACGAGTGGCGCTACTACATGGCGAAATATCCGGCCATGCGCTCGGGAAAGAGCGGCATCTTCATTTCGTCGAGCCACGAGATGGGCTTCGATCTCTGCATGATGGAGCAAACGCGGCTGAGCAGTTACTACTCCGACCCCTATGTGCGCGCGGTGCTGGAGCTGGCGGGAGTGCCGCAAGACAAACACTTTTCAGTCTGGCATTACGGCTATTCCGGGTATGAAGCGGGTAGTCGCTGGAGTCTTTATTCGTCCAACAATCGGCATTTCATGCGGGTTACACAAGTGGGCTTCGAGATCAAATCCGGCCGTAAGTTGAGGATTCAGGCGATCTTGGACGAACGTTGCGCTGACAGCGGCGGAAGAGTGCACACTCATCAATCCACCATCGCTGGTATCGTGTTCGACAGAAAGGACCGCATTATGATGGCGGCTGATCTAGTGAGAGAAATAATCAAAGACGAAGACTCGGGGCCGTAGTGCGGAGCTTGACGGTTCTACGAGGTGAACACTTCAAGTGTGTCCAAAACGAGTTCATCGGATCATGCATTTAGCACGGGTTCGGTTACAGCGAGAGCCGCAACAACGAGGGTGTTTGTACAAACGCCGCGACCTTACAATCTTGGGAAGCCTTGGGATTTGATCCCTCTGTTAACCACTGCGATTGCGGTTATCGTATTCAATCGGTTGAGCGATCTGGTCCGGGGTTTGGGTTCGAATTCCATCAGGGCGAGTGGCAAAGGTAGTTTCTCACGAGCCACCATTTGGTCCAAGCTTGATCCTTTATTGTCGTAGATGGGGCCGTTACCGGCCTGTCGGCTTTCAGGTGATGGAGCCGGGTAGCGGACGAATTCGGGCGAGGAGAACATGTTGTCGGGCCCCGGAGGCGGCACGCGCCACAACTCCGCGACGGCCCTTTTCACCACCTTGGCGGCATTCCCAGCCCCGTTCACCGCTTCTTCTTTTTCTTCGGCCCCATGAACAACAGCACCTGCTCGACGCTGGTCGGGTCGCCCAGATCGTCCAGAGCCGTGTCGCCGAGCTTGCCCTTAGCGCCGGCCAACGCCCATTTCACCCCGACGTGGTTAGCAGGCAGCATCAGCGCGATCCGCTCCGCCGCGCTCGCGTCCCGCTCACGAACGATCCATATCGCGAGAAGCAGCAGGACCCGACGCTTCTCCATCGTCGACAGCTCCTCGGCGGCTTTGAGCACCTGATCCATCTCAGCGCGCAACGCGACGAGCAGCAGCAGCCGAGACGCGACCCCTTCGATCCGTGTCGCCAGCAGCTGGTGCGTAATCCGGCTGACGAACTCGGCCGCGACATGCTCATGGCCGGCCATGAGCGCCCAGGCCGCGGCCAGCCGAACGGCCCGCCGCCCAGGGTTGACGGCAAGATCGAACAGCAACCCCTGAAAGCGAGCATCGGCAGCACGCACTAGCAAAGCGAGGATCTCAGAGCGGACGTCAGAATCACGCGTGTCGATCGCCAGCCGGTAGAGATCGTCGGCCACACTGTCCTCCAGCGGCCCGAGCTTCCCCATCGCGCCGATCGCCGCCTGCGCGATGGGGTAGTCGTCCTCCTCGCCCCGATAGGAGGATCGAGGCGACCAATCGTCCTTCGCCAGAACGAGCAGGGCGGGGAGATGCTCAGGATGGGGCTTGGCGCCGAGCAGCGCGACCAGCGCTTTCCGTACTGGGCTGCCCCTATTGTCAGCGAAGGCCAGCAGAGCCTCGGGCAACGGCGCGGTCATGGGTGTTGCTACCGCATTGAGCGCGCGTGCGACCACCGCCGCGAAACGGTGCGCCAGACCCGCCTCGACCTCGGCCGTCATACCGTGCCGGACCGCGGCCTCAATCGCTTTGGCCGCACTGTTCGCCTCGTCCGTGTTGGCGAGCAGCCACCGCACGTCTTCCGGGACGAACATTGGAACGTGCTCGTCCAAGGTGACGCGGAACAGTCGTACCTCCGCGCTCGGCGACCTGGCGCGCGCCAGCAGCTCGCGCGCTTGATCCGAGAGGACGGGCGCCGCCTTCGTCTCAAGCTCGAAGGCGGCGTCGCAAATCTCCTTGAGAAGCGGCGGTAGGAGCACTGCCGCCCGCTCGGCGGCCTCGCCGTGGCGGCTGCCGTCGAAGTCCGACCGCTTGCGGCGCATCTGACCAAGGTCGATCGCGATCTCGACCAACCGGCCTTCCTGTCCGCGGGCGGCGATATCCTGGCAGATTGGCGGCAGCCGCTCGGCCGCCCGCTCAGCAAGGCACGTCAGCGCGGCAAGACGTACCTGGGGCTCGGCGTGGCCCTCGACGATACGCTCCACAAGCGTCGATTCGAAGCTGGCGTCCCAGGCCTTGGTTAGGACGTGCCAGAGACCGTCCTCGTCCTTGCTTTCGCGGCCCACCGCGAAGGCTCCGGCTATTTCGCCCGGTTCTGGAGCCTCGTCTTTCGCCAGCTCGCGGAGCCAGTAGTAGAGCAGCCGATCCCGATGACGATGCTCGGTCAGATGACGCCAGCCGACCGTCGCGCGGACCCGCTGGACATAGGCTTCAAGGAATTCGCCTGCGGTCCAGCCATCCTCGTTGTCGCTAAGGTGCTCGGCATAGTCTTCACTGTACTCGCCGTTGACAATAGCGAGTTGGATCTCAGCGTAGCGTTCGAGATCGGCGACGCTCGGGGTGCGCACTGCGACAGCGGTGTCGACAATCGCCTCAAACCCGGCGAGGTCGCCGAGCGCGCCTTCCACAATGGCGTCGTAGGTGTGCGAGACACCGTAGTATACCGCCGTTGATGCCGCGGCCAGGAACGCCGGCGTCAGTCCTGGCGCGACCCGCTCGGCCTCCGTGACGAAGCTCACCCGGAAGTCGTCGCGGGCGTGCGGCAGCACGTCGCGAATGAAGGTCTCAACGACAGCCTTGACCGCCGGATCAGCCCGCATGCGGGCGTACCACGCCTCATCGTGCGCCGGCGGCCCCCAGATATGCATCCACCCGAAGGTGAGAACCGGCCGGTGCAGGAGGAAGCGCGCGATCTCGGAAACGTTGCTGTCCGTCGACCCTGCCGCCTCGGCCAGATTGAGGTTGTCCTCGAACTCCTTGCCACCCTTTGTCAGTACGCTTGCCAGCCAGGCGTCGATCTTGGCCTGAGCCGTCGCCGAGGGCGCCGGCTTTAGCTCGGGCGTGCGATCGGCGGCGAGAAGCAGGCGCGTTGAGGCGGCGATACCCCAGGCCTCGCCCGGCCCGTCGGGCGCCACCAGAGTGTCGATCAGGAGCCGCAAGGTCCGCCGCGCAACGAGGCGGTCCCGGTCCAGCGCCTGCTCGATGCCGGCTTCAACCCGCGGATGATAGTAGGTGATGGTGCTCTCAGCCTGACGAAGGTTTCGAGCGGCGACGAGAAACGTGACGAGCGGCGAAACGCCCTTTTCGAACTGAGGCCCAATCTCGGCGAGCAGCTCTTCAATCTCGCGCAGCAGCCGGAGCGAGAGCTTGTCGTTGGCCTTGAGCAACCCCCACAGGACCGCGGCCGCCCGAACGTCTCCGCGTTCCTCGATCTGATCGACCACAGTCCGCTCGATCGAGTCCTGATGCGCCCGCCGGATCGCCTCGGCCACAAGTCCGGCCGGATTACGCCGATCCTTGTCGTCGAGGGTTGGCAGGGCATCGAAGAACTTCTGGATCTCGAGCGGTGTCGCCAGCTCGGCGAGTACTGCGCCCTCACTTTCCTTGGCGAGCGGCTGCAGGTTGCGCGGCAGCGCGTCGATCCGCGTCCGGTACAGACGCCGGCGCTCCGCCTGGCCGTAATGTTCCGCCTCCAACCCGACGCGCCACGGCTTGACGGTTTCGAGCGCACCCGCGCTCTGCGCGACGTCCAGCCGCGTGGTGGCAACGATCATCCGGTCTGGGCGAGCCTTCGCGAGGAATTGCGCGAGCTGATCGTTCCAGGGCCGGCTCTTGGGATCGAAGTCAAAGCGCCCCCACGGATCCTCGATGTCGTAGAGGACGGGCGGGTCCGTCACGTCGTCGCGGAGCTGGTCGGGCCCAAGCGTGATCGGCACCCGCGCGAGGCCGGGCACTTCCTTGCGCAGCTCGTCATAGAGCTTGCGCGTCGCCATGGTCTTGCCCGTCCCAGACTGCCCAATGATCAGCACGGCGTGCCGCTCGCCCATCGCCGCATGCAAGTCGGCCCAGTTCGTGGGATGGACGTAGTGGTCCAGCTCCGGCGAGCTGGCGATGTAGCCTTCATGGCGGCGGATTACTTGCTCGAGCTGCGCGCGCGTCCAACGACCGCCGCCCGCGCCACCAATGCGGACCCGCGCCTGCTCGCGCAGGGCCTTGCGACAATCTTCAAGCTTGGCATTGGGAACGCGGAAGCTCTCCGTCAGCAGCGTCTTGATATCAGTCGCGAGACGCTCCTCGTCCTCGTTGCCGATGATCGCGACCCGCCCCCCTGAGTCCGCAGGCAGAGCGCTCTTGATTGTCGCCGGCATGTCGCCCGACTTCGGCCAACTTCCCGCCCGTCGAACACGGACTCTCCGCGTGCCGCCGTTCAGGCCTGCCGAGGTGATCAGCAGGTATCGGGCTTTGCCATTTTCCAGCCGCTTGGCAGCCGAAGGCCGGGTCTCGCCGTGCTTGAGCAGCGCTTTCACGCCGGGGACGGTCCAGGCGTCTCCACCACGCAACTTGGCTTGCACGATCAGCCGATAGCCATCCAAGGCCGCCGTGCTCGTCAGGCGGCCAGGCTCATTCTCGGCGAGATCAGCCTCGATGTCTTCTTCGGAGGCTGGCTCAAGGATCAGCTCCTGCGCCAGACGGTTTGCCAAAACCAAATCGAGCGCCAACCAAACCGAGACGTCGATCTGATATTCGTAGCCCGCAATGGAGTGTCCGCCGGACCCGCTGTCCCCTTCTCCTTGCTTATGGTCTGCGCTTGTACTCACCGGTTTCCCGTCCAGCCTTGTTTCTTTTTCTTCCGCATAACACAAGGACGAGCCAGAACTAGCAGAATCCAGCCCTCGCCTGCCTCTTACCGAGTCCCGTCGACTGCGGCTCTTGGCACGCCTAAGCCATCGCACTCCGGAAGTGATTTAAGCGTTTCCTTGACAGCGTCCACGGGAGGATTTCCAAATCCACATCGTTCATCAGTTCGCATTAGAGACCAGTTCGTACTCGACATGGCGATGGGTCACCCCATCCGCACGGTCGAATCCAGCCAATAGTTTGTCGCGGTCGAACTCAATGCACACGCCGTCTGCTCCGCAGGAGAAGACCTGCCAGTGGTGGTAGGTCCTCTCCCTGCCCGCAAGATAGATAGCGAGCACAGTCTTGACTCTTCTCAACCGCTTGTACTCGAACATGAAGAATGCCTCGTTTCCATCGGCCCGTTTCGGGAATGAGGAAGGTCAGATGGCGGTTGCGCAATATGTGTAAGGCGGATGCTAGGTTGGTGTCGCGTCTGAATGTGATTTCGGTCATCGCACGGTCCTGCTCACGTTCACCGCGCTTCTTGGTATGTGGTTTTGAGGAATCGGTCGGACTTTGTAAACGATGCTACAACCGCACGCTTCAGATCATCGTACCAGATTTCTTCGGTGGCGTGAGTAATGCGGTCCACGTTGAGGGTCAGGATATACTGCTGTTCGTCCTCAAAGTCGGCGCGCGTGAACAAGAATTCGAGGCTCTTGTTGAGCGTGTCCTCGTCCACGTCGAAGATGTTGTCGTGAATCAACATGCCGGGGTGACGAAACTTGGTGAAATCGTTTAACAGCAACGAAATGTCGTAGATGAAGACTTTCTCCCGCTCGACGCTGTGGCTGCCGTCATCGTCTATGCGCAGAACGATATCGACAACCTGCTTAGTCGTTGTGGTCCGGATATCGAAGGACGCCGCCCTGTTGCCCTGGATGAACTGGTGTATGTCGAGGATTGTCCGCTCTATGGATTTCAGGCGATCCTTGGCGGCAGCAATGCTCCCCTGGAGGCGCAACAACTGCGTTTCCTTGTCCGAGCGCTTCTGCTGCTTGTCGATGGCAAGTTGGTCGTACCGGTCAATGAACGCCTTGAGTTGGCTGAGCTCATCGTTCTTGACCTGATAGGATGCGTAGGTCTGGCGGAGACTCTTTAGTTGGCCCTGTTGATTGAGGACGGCCAGGAACTTGGAATACCGGCGGTCGAGATCGGCAATCAGCTTGTTAAGTTCCTTGATCTCAACATCGATGACCTTCGCCTTCTCATCAAGCAGTTGACGTTGGAAGCGGTCGATCTTCTCCTTGAAGGACAAGACCTCGTCTAGGTCACGTGCGACCACCGTCCCGAGGCCGGAACGAAGCTCGTCAAAAAACTCTCGAATCTCGCCGCTGTCAATCGTCTGGGCCGATGCCATCGGCGCTAGCCTGGCCGAACGCTGGCTCAGGGTTTCCTTGCGACGGCGAAGACCTGCCATTTCCTCTTCTATGGCCAGCATATCTTCTTGGACGATGTTGAAGGCCGGGGTGGTCTCAAGCTTCTCAATCGCGTCGTTTATGGCTTTGACTTCCTCGTCGAGCGCATTCAGATCCGACCTAGCATCGTCGATCTTCTTCTGGCGCAAGAGGCGTACGCTTTCCCTGATGCGATTTTCCTCCTCAGCTATCCGGTCGATCTCCTTTAGGATGCCTCTGATCTCCCGATAGTTGCCAATGTCGATCCCGAGCAGCATCAGATGTGGTGCGTAGTTATCGGGAACACGGAGGCGAGTATCAAAGCACGATACGATCGATTTGAACTCCGACCGCTCGTCGCGGATCAGCGGTCCGAGCATCTCCCGGAAGCTCACGATCTTGTGCCAACTCGCGGGGAACATGACCTCGGTGAGGAAGTGGGTGGCGTCTTCGAGTTTCGAGAAGATGATCTCGCGTCCGTCGGTGAACAGCCGCGGCTGTTCCGCTTCTGCCAACGACCGCTTGAGCACATATTTCACCCCGTGCAGGGTGAACTGGACGCATATGAAGGTGGCCGGATCGAAGACCTCTTCTGGGATGCGCGACACCCGGCTCTCTGACTTCTTCTTGAGTAGCGCGAAGTTGATGAACTCGACACAGAGCGACTTGCCGACCCCATTGTTCTTCGAACTCGTTTCGTCGCTTTCGCCCAAGATTACATTGACGCCGTCGGCGAACCGGATCGGCTCGATCGTGCTTGGCTCGGTATAAAGCAGGTCAATTCGCATCGAGGGCCACCAGATAAGGCTCTTCGAAGTCCAGCAGTCCGACCGCATACAGGAATGTCAGACCGTACATCAACGAATTGAAGGTGAACCACTTCTCTCGCTTGAAGCGATCCACCAAATCGAAAATGCTGACGCGTCCCTCGCTTGACGATCTGATGTAGCGGATCACCTCAAAGCCAACTATCACCGGGGCCTTCTCGACGGCTTCGTCCTTGAGGAAGAGACTAGGCATGTTCGGCCATCGTATTTGGAAACACGTTACATGCGATCAACTGCTGGATAAGATAGAATCGGACTGCGCCTTCGTCGAACCCGATATCGCTGTCTCCCATCTTTTCCATCGTTTGCGACACCATGCTTTCAAGTGCCATCTTGGGGTTGTTCCCGTATTGCTGCAAGACGCGGTCACTCCAGTTGGTGAGGTATATCTGGAGCTTTTGCATTCGGCCATGGCTAATGTCGGATTGATTGGTGACTTCATCGAGTGTGGCGCCGTAAAGCATGTGAAGCTCGATGAACTGCCGCTTAAGAAAATTGGCATGGTCAGCGAACCTAGCATTTATCTTCCTGTCAGGGTCGGGATCCGTGAGGATGTCCGCGCGGACCAATTCGGCATCGGCTTCGCTGAGCACCTCTATCAGGCGCACCAAGGTCTGGACCTCGTTCGCCTCGCGGGGGCGACGCACAGAAATGCCGTCCTTGAGGTATTTTTCGCACTCCACAAGCTTTTGCAACGTTAGGTCTTCCAGGTGTCGGAGAACTTCGGAAATCCCCCAGACGTCGTCCCGCAAAGAGATCTGAAAGCCTCCCACTTCGCCAAAGGTATCCTGCTTAAACCCAGTCTTCTCCCCGATCATCAGTATGATCAGCCGATCGTAAGTGTTATCAAGACCGCCCTTCACGAAGCCGGAGTGCGTATGCTTGACCTTCGCCAATCCGGTGCTGGATGTGACCTGGATTGCGATCCTAGCATCATCGTCGCCCAAGTCGATCGCCTGGGCGTTTCTCTGCACGATATTGATGTTCTTCAGATGGTATCCAAACGCGAGGTTCAGGAAATCCCTGAAAAAATTCTCCGAGGCAACGTTGATGTCCTGATGGTTCAGGCTGTTGTGTATCTCCACCGAAACCCTCAGGATCGACAGGTAATATACGATGCCGTCTATGCATGACTTCCTGTTCATCGACATGCTGAGCTCCCAGCGGTCCGACGAAGCTCGAATCTGTCTGCGTCGTCAACATTTATCGCATAATCTATTGACAACGCCGCAAAGGCAATTGGTAACCTTGGCCGGACCAAGCCTGGTAAGTTCAAAGATTTCGATGAAGGCCTCAAAGCGCCGGGCCGCTAGCAATGACAGCTTTTGGGAAATTATATTGACTGCTTGATCGGCCGGAATGCGGGCGCTGAGCCGTCGTCGTTTGGCATGCCCCTCCATTACCGTTTTGCCGAAAGGACCGCATAGCGGAAAGTGCAACCTTGGGAAGTGAGCGACTCTGTAGCCCATATCTTGTCGAGGCGTTATCATAGGCGAATTGGTGTAAAGTGGGGCTGGACATGCATTGTAGACAATTAAGCTACAATCCAAATTGCTCGAAATTCGCGTGTTATCGGCATTTTCAAAGGAACGTTTATCGACGGTGATCGGTTCTGAACGAATCACCAAAAAAGAAAGATTTTTCGCCTGTCCCAAAAGAGAACGTTTACCAATTATGGATCTATACGGGCAGAGTAAAATATTATGAGAGAATTGATCGGCTTTTGCCTCTAAACCTATCGAAGCGACAGTTTTTATGCCTTGCACGACGAGTCGTAGAGTAGGCGGGTAAATTTATGACAAGCAATTCGGTAATGCCGGGGAAACACGAAAACCTCGGGGCCTTCCCGTTTGTTCTGGATGGGCTATCTTTTATACCCCTGATCGGTGTGCCGTTTGGAATTGTAGCTGTTGTTTGGGGGCTTTTTACCAAGCGTACCGGCGGCAACAAACTTGCTGTCGTGGGAATGTTGGGAATCTGCTTTACCGTCGTTGTATATGGCTCTCTGTTCTACTTTGGACTTGCGCAGCGCGGTGGTATCTATGATGAACTGCGCACAAAAATGGCTCAAAATAATATTAATTCACTTGTAACAGTGCTGGAATTCTACCGGACAACACACGGCGACTACCCAGCATCGCTAGACGTTTTGTCGGCTTCCCTGGGGCAAGAGTCTGTCGAACGCGTCTATATGCTTGACCCGCGTGTCACAACAGCTACAGCGACGCCCGTGTATTTTTATTATCAACGTGTGGACCCTAACCATTATTATTTGAGGGGAGTGGGTTCAGATGGAGAGCCATTTTCGCGAGGTTCTCTGGCGCCGCAACTTAACGCGTCAGCTGATAAGATTGGACTTTTGACCGACCGACCCGCCGGCCAGCCATAAGAAGCACGCCCCGCATGATCGACAGAATTCGAACTTGGGCAGCAATTATTGGCATGACTATGATCGGCCCGATCTTCCTGGGCTTCTATGTTGTGTGTCTGCTCAAAGGAGAATTCCCATTCAGACATTCCACTTTGAGGGCCGCTGAACATCCAGTCTTTTTTACTTGCTTATCGTGCCGCTTCTCTATGCAGGTTCCAAGATCACCCAGATCAGCATTATGTTCGCAATCGGATACTCTCGTGGGCGATCGAGACATTAGTTCATATGTTGCCGCAAAACCCTCAAACTCTTGCTCCAATAACAGCGTGCACGCAAAAAATTACCGTTCAATGTTCAAAACAAAAGTATCTCGCCGCACTCAATATCTGGACAAATAAAATGTATATTTATGGACTGAATAGGTGGGATCATGTTAGAATAGTGTTCTATATATTTTTGGGTTGGATATTATTTTCCGCGACCTATCACTCGTTATTCTACGTTGGATATAGACATGCCTCCGCTAACTACGTGTTGTGGGTGTCGGTAATGTACGTCTGTAGTCTAGTTGGCTCCCTGTATGAAGTCAGACTTCGACATAGGCAGGGCAAGCTCGACGTAAAGCACCAACTGGGGGCTCAGTTTCCTCAAGAAAATAGAGAGAAGAGCCTTGGGGTTTTTACTGTAGTATGCATTGGCATTGCCGTGGCGGCGGTTTTGGTTTCAGTAAGAGCAGTTGTTGCGAACGACAACTCGGTATTTACTGCATATGTAGTCACCACAAGTTGCATAGTTGGATATGTTTTGGCTATTGAGGCCTATATTATCTTGATTTCGGATAAGCAACGTCGCTTTTATTGAGATACGGCATAAAATGATGGAAGGCATCGGACATTATGGCGTCGCCCTGGATCGGCTAAAACACTTGATGCCGCTGCCGGACATGCCGCCAGAGCGTTGTTCAAACTGGTGACGCAACGCGCTTTATTTCTCCACTGAACTTGTGTTCAATCAGAATACACGCGCTCTGGCAGTTGACCACCTAAGTCTTATCGTCACCCTGCGGCGATTGTTGTCGATAAGAAGCCCTAACAGCATAGGTCAGAATGGTGATCGCCAACCACAGCCGCACGTAGGACACGCCGGCGAGGAAACCAACGTAAAGCAGGTTTCTTCCAAACGGAAGCGCCAATGGTTCACCAGCGGCCCACACAAGCCTACCCACGAAGAATTGAACGAAGGTGCATCCCACGAACACCAAACCGATAACTGCGATAGCCTTCGTCAGTTGCTTCCATCTTGCCCCAAACTGGCGAAGAACCGCAAGGAAGGTCGGCTTTCGATCAAGCCCCTTTTCAACGACCATTATGAATACAACTGCGGCAATCAGGGCACTCCAAAAAGGCAAGAAACCCCGACCCCATACAAACACGATACCATCAAAACCAAGCCAGAACTTTGACGCCGAGTATTTGTTCATTCCAAGCAAAACGGTCAAAATGACGGTGCAAAAGAATAGGAGCGAAAGCCGCCAAAGCACTGCCCAGCTCAATGACAGCTGACGATGAAACGAAAGCCGCTCAAGCGCGGTTGATCCTCCAGTCAACCTTACCATCTTCTGGCTTGCGAGCAGAAATGCGATGAACACGGGAACGTGCGCTACAAAGAAACCAAGCAGCGGAAGACCGCCGGGCAACGTTAGTGAATACAGGCGGATCACCGTTGCCAGCAATAACCAGGGCAGCGTCTCCAGCACCAGGTAGGGGCCAAAGCCAATTCTTTCGTTACGGTGCGAGCTGACTTCGAGAGAGGACAGTATCGTTGTCGCGGGTTTCATCAGACGGTTATAAAATCGTCCCGCCAAACGCGGCATTAATCCATTCGATCAAATGCCTTGCAACATCGCAATTTCGATAGAAATTGCTACGCTCGAGGCATTCTAAAAGATCTTTCCGTCCGCATTTTCAAATGAAATGGAAGCATAAGCGGGCAACCCTGTAGACGATATCCGCGAAGGTCCTTCAAAATACCCTCTGAGCAGTCGTTTGTTCGAGTCGATAGTTGCGGATGGCGATAATGGGCATGTAAATGCGTTTGAAGACGGGAAGGCTATACTGTCTAGCATTTTCATTTTCCTCGTCGCTCAATTGATGCAAATCCGAACTTCCCGATGCCACTGTGTTAGCGTTGACGTTCGGCAAGCAACTGATCTCGTTCACGCCTTAGAGTCTTAATTTCCTCACATTGGGCCCGGATGGCGGCTGCGGCAATTACAAGTAGGTGGCTCGCTCCGAGCGAAACAACAGCATCTTGTAACGCCAACAGCTCAAGGTCATCGGCGAGAATCTCATCGTCCATGGCAAATTGCTACCTCAACTGCAGTCCTATAAAACCCGGCAACCCGACAGGAATTCATGTACCCGAAATAATGCCCATGCCCGCCATCTCTTCCATAGCTTTTTTTGCTGGCTCGTCGCCATTGTCGGCTGCCTTCCTGAGCCATTCCGCAGCTCTGCTATTGCTTTGCTCTACACCTCGACCACGATAGTACATGAGGCCGAGGTTGCGTTGCGCAACGGGTTCACCGACTGCTGCTGCCTTATTGAGCCAACTCAAAGCCAATGCATCGTCCTGCTTCACGCCCTCTCCCATGAGGTAGAGGTAGCCGACCGTGGTTTGCGCACCGGCAACGTCCTGGAGGGCTGCCTTGTTAAGCCATTCAAAAGCTACCGTGTCGTCCTTGGGAACGCCTTTACCTTCCCAATAGAACATACCGAGGCTTGCCTGAGCTGGTGCAAATCCCTGCTCGGCAGCCTTGCGATACCAGTAAATGGCGAGGTCATTATACTGGGCCACCCCCGATCCGACTTCATACATGTAACCAAGATTGTTTTGTCCCTCTGGGCTACCTTGCATCGCCGCTTTGCGAAATAAATCGGCGGCCAACTTGTCATCTCTTGGTACCCCATTGCCGCTGTTGTACAAGACACCAAGGTTGACTTGCGCTAGTGCAACTCCCTGCTCGGCAGCCTTTCTGTAATAATCCGCCGCTATAGCTCTATCCTGCTGAACGCCTTCGCCTCTATCGTACATTATTCCGAGCAATGTCTGGGCGGGGGCCATACCCCCTTTGGCCAACGGCTCCAGTAATCTCAGAGCTTCTGTATAATTTTTTGCGAGTAAAGCATTCTGGCCCCGCGCGAATGAGTTGAAAAAAAGCCAATACCCAAGCAGGCACGCTGCAAGAATTCCCAAAACGATCCAACGGGTTCGCTTAGGATACAATGAAGGATATCGGGCTTTATAATCGATGATTTCGGATGCTGTCGGTACTTCGCTCACTTTACCCCCGGCTGCGGCCTAGATATTCATAGCAAAAATTCTATTTGGCTTTTTTTGATTTGTTCCGACCAGATGTTATCTCTGCCGAGAAGACGATCAGATTTCCATCAGGATCGTAGCGTCTGATACAACGCGCGATTTCGGCAGTCACGGCGCGCTGATCTGCGTTGCAGATACTGATTATCTTCTTCGCCTCCGGATCAGTGAATTCTTCTGAAGAAGCGCTACCCGCAATGACAAACATCCCAATTGTCAAAACTGCGACTTTCATGCCCCGACTCCCCCTTGGATCTGCAGCAAAAAAGCAGACTCGTCGTCTTCAGTCGAGGCAAAAACTGCTGACATCTGGTTTGGCGTGATATTTATTTTGAGCTTGCTCCCTATGTCCCGACCTGCCTAAAAACGCAATACAAAAGGCAGGCCGGGTTGCTGACAATTGGGGCTCAGCGGCCAAAGCATGCTCCCATGTGGTTAAGATTAAGTGAGACCCCGACGTGGGTGCGCCGTGCCGTGGGCGGCGGCTTCAGAAACTCTGGAATTGGTGATACAAGTCGTTATGCCGCGAGAGTTCAACCCAGACGATCTTCTAAGTCGCCCACTCATGGCAAATCTGGCGACTGTTAATAGGGACAGTGGACCGCGCAATGCACCCGTATGGTTCATATGGGAAGAAGGAACACTCTGGCTTCTCGGATCGTCAGACGGCAGCGCAGTGAAACATCTTGAGAGAGACCCACGTTGTGCGGTGGAAATCGTTCATTTCGACAACGACGCTGGTATCTTGCTGCATCTTGGACTGCGCGGTTCGGCTACCATTGAACCAATGTCGTCAGATCGTTTCAAACGGCTTCTGCACAAGTATCTCGGGCCTCAAGAAAGTTGGAATCAGTGGTTCATCGACAACGTGGCGCAGATAGATCATCCCGATGGCCGCATGATCAGGCTCTGACTAGCACTTTCACCAACAACGTCTCATTCTTCAAAACTGGCCCTGACCTGGCTTGGCCACCGGACCCCTAGCCAATTTGCCAAAGCTGTATCCTGATTGACGCGACTATTTTGGGTCCGGAGCAGTCTTTTGCAGTTTATGATCGGCTCCAAACGACCACCGCAGATAGCTCTTTACCAGCTGAACGTTAGCCGGTGTGTCTTCAACCATCGTCGGAGATGAACAGCCTTGTTGGACGACCTCCAAAGCTGGTTGACCTTCTGCGTCGAGCACCGCCTTGAACCCTACGATTACCTGTTTGGGTCCGCCCCATTCTCTTCTCATTCCGAAGGTGGAGTGCCGCCATGTCGCTTGCCAGGCTGTCCGTGGCCAACGAGGTCCGAGATACTCGACAACTTCGAAATCCATGCGCGCATCGTGTTGTGCCTCTCGATATTCATAACTCGTGACACGAGCCCTGAGTACAACGTCCGCTTTGTTGTACGTCGCGAGATCCTGTTTTACGGAGCCGGGACAGGCATATGCAGTTCCGGGTACGGCCGATATGACGAGCATTATTGCGAATGTCGCTTTGGCGCATTTTTTCATTGTCTTCCCCAAACCTCGAGCATCTTTCTGCTCTTATCGCCTTTGCAACGGATTCGCTGCAAATGGTTAAGCGGCCTAACATGCAAACTTAGGCACGCCGCCGTCGAACACTCGCCAGCGAGGCATGATAGCAGGATGACTCTCGCGTTGTGGTGTTTCGACCCTTTCCGGGGGCCATTGCTCCAACAAGAAGTTCGCCGCATCTTAAGCAGTGCCGATGTTAATCATTTGGCCGGGGTCTGCTACCCAGGACGGTGACCGGCCTAGAGGCCCTTCCATGGGCTTATTGCAGCGCAACGGCTTTCAGGGTTCCACTCCATCAAATTCTTTATGGTCTACCCAAAGGAAAATTACGCGACGATTTGCCATGTCACAGTGCTAATTCTCGCGGCCCAACGACAATGAGGTTCTCCACAGAATTTCGACTTTAGACTTGTGGCTACATGCTGCGCATCACTCTATCAGACAATGATCTGGTTACAGCGGAGTGAGTTGAATTGCGTTACTATGTGCAAGTGTTCGTACTGTTGTTATCCGGCTTCGTCGTGGTGGGATGCGAAACAACAGTCACAAATCCAGATCGTTATTTCACAGAAACAGTCTCGACACGAGCTGGGAAGGAGGTATTACTGACAGCCTTCTCGCAGGTCCTCCCCGACTGCGCTAACCGCAGGCTTCCCACCGTGAGGGTGATTTCAAGGCCTTCGCACGGTGTCGTCAGTTTCGTACAGGGCGAAGGCAAGCTGACCGTAGGTAGGACTCATTGCACATCTGGAAAAGTGCCAAAGCTTGGGGTGTTCTATACCCCTACAGCCCACTTCTCTGGAACTGACACCATCGAGGTTGTTGCTACGGGCATTCTGAAAGGCGACTACGAACGCATCAAGTTCTTGGTAAGAGTTTCGAAATAGCGGCAGCACGGAGTGTACTTACGCACAAGCGCTCATCGACTCGGCTAATCGTCGCGATCTGGTGAGGCTTCAAGGTATCACTCCGATAACGTCACATTCTGATAAATTGTGCGATTTCTGGGCAACCGGTTTGTAGGAGGTAAACCTACCTCCTGGAATGCGGCCCCACGTTTATTGGTGTCGTGAAATGCGGTCACCAAGCGCTTATCCGCTTCAGGACCAGCGAAAGTTCTCGAAATCTGTAACCCAGAGAGGCCGATTCGTAGGCTGCCCAAGAGGAAGATCACCGAGAAATAGACAATGGACACGCCGATCATGATTCTTACAACCAGATTTCTGTTCCGAGTGTCGCTGAAAATCTTCAAGTCCGGCTCCCCGTTTTTGATTTCGTCCGCTACCTCCACTTTCGCGTCGACGACTGTAGTACTCCAGTCGTCAGCGTCGCCTTATTTCAAGGGTAGGGCTTCTCAGGTGTTTCACTCATCAGCTTTTCAATAGACATTTCGTGATCAGCGACCGGATCGCGCTTCCGTCAGCTGTTGGCACGAATGTCGCTCCGGTTTCGGCTATGTGAAATGCAACGTTGAATGGTGGAGGACGGTCGAAAGCTTGTGCTACCTCCTCCATTTGATCAGGCAACATTGGGTGTGTCACGACGACATCAATCTGGTCATGAGGAAACCAAACAGTCTTCGGAAATTCGATCTTTACTAAGCTGCTTTCGCCCCTCCGGTACACAGAAAACGTGCCAGTTGATGGGTCCGGGTCCCGTGGACGAAAATCCTTAGGGATCGGGATTTGTGTAAAATCAACCAGCCGCAAAGTGCGGTCTGCCCCACAGACCAGCCGGAGAGAACTGTCTCTGAGGAGTGTTCCCCGAATGCCAATCTCGATGTCCGCTACTTTTTTCACACCAGGTATTGCGATGCCATCCCAATCCACAAGCAGCCACTTGATCGGCTGGTAGGCAAGGTAACCCGCCACCGCGATTGCAATGACGATGAGGAAGCGCGCCAGTTTGCTATTGTGGTAAGAGTCTGAATCGTAGTCGATGTCACCTGGTTCCCAGATCACAGGTTCTGGTTCGGTCAATGCCGTCGGCTTATTGGACACTTTTTGAGTTCGGCTACAACCGACGCTTGCAACATTTCATCGGTCACGCAAGAGCTCCGTGGAAAAAGCGATTCCCTGCAACTCGCGCATACCGTTTGTTGGCGCGCGAATGTATGGGACTTCGCCTTTGGTCAGTACAAGCCAGGGTAGATATTTTTGGATACCGGTAGTGATGGGAGCGTTTGTAATTGTGATATCCACACTACGAAGGCGAACCTTTGGACCATAAAATTCTGCAAGCCTAAGAGGATCCACTCGTTGTATCGTCTCAGGTTTTGTGTCGTCGGCAAATCGGACAAGCAGCGGCATATATTGCGGAGGAACTTCTCGTGAGCCTGACAAGTTCTGCAAACTCCGGACGAATGATGCTGCGTCCATCCCACTTTTATTTGCCCGCTCCAGTTCTCCAAAAATCTTGGGTACGAGCCATTCCATCGTACGATGCCCTCCTTGTGCGCCCGTAAGAGGCGCATAAAGTCTGCCATATCCAGGAATGGCAATAGAAACAGCTTCTCCTCGAAACTGCGCCGTCATGTTGCCGATATCGGGCAGTATTGTCGGTCGAGCAGAGAAACGAGCTTCTATGACACTCAAACCTTCTATGCTCTTGCCTCCAACGTCCAAGACCACTTTCAGTTCGTAATGAATAATCGAAACCGGAGTAATCCGTATCCACAAAATGACGAGCGCAACAGCTAAACCAACAGCGAGCCAAGTGACCCGGCTCATTGGTCACTCCCGCATAGAAGGTCAGTTATTGAAGTGGCCCCCGCCGTTTGCCACATCGCTTCATGGGTGGTTGCGGCGTTATAAAGATTATACACTTTTCGTACTCCAGATCCTCTCGCTGCAATATATCGCCACAAAATAAAAAACGTAGGCGGATACGGCGCCCCACATAGCCAAGAATATGTTGAGGGGAACTGACACTCCAAAAAACATGAGGGAGCCCACGAAGCCTGTGAGGGAGCCCAGTATCGCATAGGGTCCAGAAGTGTTGTGAGCCTGTCTGGCGCCAACTATCGTGATCAAGATTGCCGGCAGGATCGCGACGGCTCCGATCATCTTCGATATGAAGACCGTGAAGCCAAGGAGCTCCTTGGGATTTTTGATTATCGCCTCAGTGGTCCAGTCGCCGAGGAAAAGGCCAAAGCCAAATCCTCCAACGAGTGAAGCGATCACGAATCCGACTATAAAAAATACCATCCGGCCTACTAGACTTAGAATGCGCTGCATGGAGTATCTCGTTGAATGAAGAGATCGCAGTTCTAGAGATAAGTCATTGCTAATCCCTCAATTTACACGCTGCAGTGGCCAGTGACGCATATCCGAGTTCCCTGATCAGGAACCTGCGTTCCGATAGAGCACCGCGACCGCGGTTTGGACATCGCCATTGTGCTCGGCGATCAGCCGTTCGACATCATCATCGTGTTTCAGTGCCGGTTCGTTCATTGGCCTCTCCTTTTAAGACAAGCCTGTTCGTTCCCATTTCAGACAGGGGTTTTCCAGTTTTCAGATTGTCGGTTGAACGGCCGTCGCTACCGTGTGCGTTCCATATTTGTTCTCATGCTGAAAAGAGTCGAGGGGAGATTGGAACGCTCTGGGCAGACTTCATCCGTTAACAGAATCGGGGCCATGTGTTGCAAGGTTAATCGGCGGATCAGGGAAGGTTATTTGCTGATGCCGCGAGTAGGAGGCCCAATGTAGGAGCGCCTCACCAGCTTCGGTCCAGCGGCCAAATGTACGGCCAACGGCTACTTTTTCCATATAGCCGAGCTCTGCTAGTGCATCGATTGCGCGCTCGCCTGCTCCCATTGCGTCGCTATCGAGCAGATTGTCGGGGCGTTTTTCAAGATATTGCCTTACCATGGATGCCAAGGCACCCAGTGCGCGCCTTTGACGGTCATCCATTTCTATGAGTCTCCGATCGATTGAGTTCGGCCTTGCACAGTTAGGCTTTTGCAACAGTGTATAACACTTAGGCTCGCTTCTGAAATATGAAGTTTGAAACTTGCCTGGGCAGGCTAAACGATACCTATTGCTTATTCGTAAGATCCAAACCCGCAGCGCGAGCGATTGGCAATATTCTTTGGTGGTTTCGTTCCACACCTTCCACGGTATCCTCACCATCCATGCAACACATCCGCCCCGGAACCAGAACCTTGGGCGGATTGACGCTGATGTCGATAACGTCGGACAGGAAAATGTGAAGACCGTCGCTCAACGTCGTGCTGCGTCTGGTAAAAAGCATTTTGCTGTCTGGGGAGATGAGAACGTCATATCCTCGATGAAAGCCGTAGGAGAATCCAACTGAGACCCCTGGAACCTTTTTCCAGATAAACCCAAACGTACGGCTACTCTCAAAAAGGTCGTATCCCTCTTCAAACCAAGGCCTCCCCATCAAGGCATACATTGTACCGGTGGTACGGGATACGACAGGTTGTCCATAGGACGTTGGACGGGCGGCGCCGTAATCCCCTCTCTGCAGACGATTTGAGTTTGTGCAGTAAGCGAATGGAAGCAACACAGCTACAAGCACCATAGACACCCATACAAACCGAAAAAAGCTTCGCATCAACAATCCATCCCCATCCATCTTGAGAAGTCTTTTTGCGAGTCCGTAGCATGTACCGGGGCCGAATTTATGCTGAATTAGGTAACAAAAAACACCAATGTCGGATTAACTATCTGAGAATTATAATTATTCCCCAGCTACTTCGCTATGGGAGCTGGGTGGAAACTATGCCACATTTGGTAGACTGATGAATATTTGAACTTCGTAAACCAGTGACGTTTGAGGCCGATGATTATATGATCAATCAGGCCGGTTCCGAAAAAGGATGTTTGGTCTCCGATGAGCACTCGCAGGTTTCGAAGTTAACAATGCTCCGCAACGTGACCATTCTATTGGCTGTAACACTGGTAGTCCTGTTTGTATCCTCGATGCTTTATGTTGAGAGAAGTCTTATCGCGTCAAAAATAAACAATACACATTTCGATCGAAGAAAAGTTAGTGAAATTCTACCCGGAGCTTGGGACGTAGTCTGTGGTATTGATGAAACGTCGAGGCCAAGCCTTGTACTGGCCCAGGCTGGCTACAGCAATCTGCACTTTTCCAAACTGGGCAATAATAGCCGAGACATACTTTTTGATGGCGAAACTGGTCTCGTCTTGATCAATTTACGCGAGCTCACCTACTCGCTTTTCCTCGTATTTGACCGCGATAGAATCGCGATCATTCCGACTTCAACGAACGGTAAGCGTCCTTGTTGGACCTATTCCTCCGCTACCTTGGTCAGAAATGAGAGTTCAGCTGCCAACTGGCTCTACTTATCCCTCGTGGGCGCAGAGCCTCGGCGATGACAATGCGCCGCGAAGCCTTTCTATTATGGGAATTTCTTAACGGATTGAAGGTTTTCCAGATAAAGCGGCCAGTTGGCGTAAATAGCCTGCATTTTGGCAAATACTACCATGCAAAGCTTCGCATCAAGGGAGATCCCGACAGGATGGTAAGTTGTGTTATGCACGCTCCCGTGCCCCGAAAGACAATAGATGGAGCAGAAGAAATATTGGCTACGTACCTCGTGGTCGCTGAAACGGGCATCACGGAATCGGATATATCGACTTTGACGGGCGTTGAAATAGGGGAACTCCTCACACCCCAGGAGTACGAGTCGATATCCAGTCAATTAAGAGGCCAAGAAGGAAATAATGGTAATACAATCGGTTAGGTGGCTTTCGCATTCGACGCCGAATTCCGCAACGTCAAATGGCTGCAGAAACCTCTTTTAAATCTTTTCGTTTCATCCGGATGAGAGCTTCATGTCTAGTGCAGCAATAGTATTTCTGGCTGTCAGTTCAATCACATTTGTGAGCTTTGTGTCAGCTAGGGCAGCCCCGAAATGTGAACACACCAGTGCCGTTTCCAGCAAAGGAGCTGGCAAGCCAGTGTTAACAGACTCGGCAGCGCATTTGCTTTCCGAGGAACATTTCTTCAACGTAAGAGGAACCTTGTTAAAAGTGCCATTTGGCTATCTAAATCCTTGGCCCAGTACCCATCTGGAAAAGATTGCCGCAAACCCCAAGGACGGGGACGCGACCCACAAAATTCCTGGACTTGCTTTTGCCTTCTGGATGCCGAATCTGCGCTATTCGGAACTTGATAGATTTAACACGCCTTGGTATCGGCCTTGTGAAAAGGGGCGAACAATACCGCAAGATGGAGAGTATATCGTCGAAGCTTCGCTCAGTTCTCCATGGCTGCCCCTGGATACACCTGGATTGCAGTTCCCCGCGCAAAGTTTCAACAAGCGGATCGCTCGGCAGAACGGTCATGTGAAGTTGACTGCCGAATTTGGATTACGAAGAACAACCGGCGGTCCGTTCATACTTTATGGAGCCGAAGCAAGCGGGGATGATCCTGAGGTCTCTATTCGATGCTGGCGCGAACCTCAAGAATTTCTAAATCCATCGTGTCATGGCGAGGTTTTATGGCACAACGACAGGCTTGGTTTGTCGATCCGTTTTCCGCAATCGGAAATTTCCAATTGGTCCCATATGGCCGACGGTGCGCGGGCACTTTTGTACCGTTGGCGCGAAAATGCTGATCAGCACCAATAGGTTGAACCTGTTTAGATGATGGCCAATATAGGTTGCACAAGTCTAAGATATTACTCGGTGAGCTGTCGATGAATCCAAATGGTAAGTCTCAGCGGTAGGTTCATGCTGACATCGAGGTGAAACTAGTGACTCAAGACAATACAGCAGGGGAGATCGACCCGCTCGAAGGCAGCCCTGAACTCAAGGCAGATTTGAGCAGGAGTCTGGAATTCATCGCAGCTTTACAAAACGACCACATGATGTGGACGGCCTACAATCTGCTCATACAGAATAAATGGGTCAGGCCTGGTGGTACTGTAGCGCACCACATCGGCACGAATGGTTCCGTTGGGGAGTTTATCGCCAAGCTGCGTGGCAAAGGCGAAACGTGCCTGTCTATCCAATGCTACGGAGATGATGGCCCTCCTTTCGAGCAAAGTGAAAAATGGGAGCATGTCAGTATGCTTGGAGAACTGTTCTCGCAACTCGGCTGGGTTTCTGATCCAAACCAGGAGCGACAGGTTTTAATCCGGTTTGATGGCCCATTGGGCACAAGAGGGTAGCCTGGCTTGTTTAACCTATTTTCTGGTTGCAATTGTTAAATCCGGTCGCAACGTCGGACCGATAACCTAAGCCCTAATTTCGACATGGCGGGAGATAAAAAATCCAGCGGGGATCAATTGGGGAATCACGCATGTTGAAGAACGTTTTGGTCGCGCTGCCACTCATCGCGTGGTTTTCGTCTATAGCCTGTGCCGACCCAGCCACCGTGCCAAAACCGTACTCGGTGAAAATCTGGATCGGGAAACCGGATCAATCCCACCTTGAGGGAACAGCGCAATGCGATGCAAGTCAGGATTGCAGCGTTGAAATCGGTCCGAACTTCACCGCCACCATTCGGCGCGGACATCGGCGATACCTCGTAAACCTATATGGCACCGAGGTCGGCACTTACAAGCATGATTGCTGCGATATCGTCAGTGCAGGCGAGTCTCATTGGTGGTACATCTACAAACACATGGAAAGCTCCAAGCTTTGCAGAACGCGACCGAAAAATCTGGTCGCATATCCATGCGATGAATACGGCAAGATATACATCAAGTTCGAGGACTTCTGACCCAGCGGTTAGATATGACACCATACGGATGAGCAACGAACGATCACCTCTTGCCATTGGTAGATCCACAGCACGGCTTGCGCGACGCCAATCGAAATTGCGACGGTCAAAAGCATCTGCCTGACAGTGAGAGACTTCCAGATAATCAATCTGAGGAGGAGCAGGCAGCTTGCTATCCCTGCAGGGAACATCAGAAAGGGCACGTAGGAACCGAACTCTGCCTCCGCTCTGTTCTTGTCGGAGCAGCAGAGAAGGTACTTATGATCCTCGGAAAGACCCAAGATAACCTCCGTCACCGCGATATAGAAACTCCAGACAACCGAGACAGGGCCAAGCAAAAAGCCCACGATTGCCACGACCAGGAATACTGCGAATAGGAAGAGAAACGATTTGAGGCCACTCAGAAAAATGAGCGTTGTCAAGGAGAGCACCACAGGCGGTACCAAGATGCCGAACAGCGCTATCCACACCCAAGTCCGTGCTCGCTTTTTTACTTGTTTGGCGAGATCGACTTCTGCACTCACGCGAAATTCCTGTTAATCAAACAAATGCTGAAGTAGCAAGGTTAAAGTCGTGCCGGCGCACCAATTGCACGCTCGCCAGCTGCCATCGCGTCGCTATCGTTGTTACTTGCATCCATTGCTCTTACTGGCAGATTCGATGGCGTTCACCTTGCCCTTGGAAACGGCAACTTGCCCTTCTTTGTCGCCACCAAAGGTGCTGGATGCCGGAACGCCAATAAGGAACACGCCAACGGCGTCGCCCGTAGCAGCCTGGTTCTGTTGTTTGGAAAGGCTGGCCAGTGTCGTGCGCTCTTTCACCAGTTCTTGAGCCAATCCTGCGCAGCCGAGATTTGTGTAAGCAGCCATCGGAATATCGACTGGTACGATTGCATCCGGACGCTTTGCACAGCCGACCAACCCAACGGTCAGGATGACCGCGGCACATATGTTCAATTTCATGAAATTTGCCCCCAATGCGCCGCCCCCGGCGCGTGGCCGTAAATGAGGCCGAATTCAATGAACTGTCAATAGATCGCAGAGTCCAGATCGCAGCGTTGCGCAGGCTCACTACCAACTGAATCGGCATGGGAACAGGCGTTGCGGATACCTTTGCAGCTAAACGTACTGCGGCGTTTCCCACCAAGCTGCATCGAGATTGCCGTCCATGCCCAGTAGCGCATCCATGATATCGTCAGTCTCTGGGTCGTTGGCACCAGGTAACCTTGCTCGTGCGGCTGGTGTCGCTTTGCTCTTATAGGCGAGATGAGCAACTCAACAAAATCAATGGCGATGCTTTGCCATTAAACATGATATTTTGCCTTTAAAATCGAGATTCTCGCCGGTGAAAGTGAGATAGGGTTCACAGGGGCGTGCGGCTGGCTTATGGATACCGAAGGGGACCACGCCGGGGGGCGATTGGTCCAGAAGCGTCCGCTGCTCAAAGTGGCGTTGTTTGCCACTGGTATCGATAACTTCGCCAGAGTCGCCTTGCTCCGGCCTTATCAAAAGGACGACCGCTTGCTTGTAACCGTCGACCGGATCGGTCGCCAGATTGAGAACCGACGTTGCGCCTCGACATCAAATCCATCGAACGAACCTGATCATCATCTCACATTTAAGGGCAAAGAATGACGTGTTTCGACGCCAAACGCGACAAATCTCGGAATTAAAGGCAAAGTGACAGCGGCCATAGCGGCCACTGAACCGACGCCATCAAATGACCGAGATGGGGCCGATCGCAGACGGTCCGCTTCTAGAATACTCAACGCGGAAGCGGACATTTTAGTATTCCGCGCTAAGGGCTCCATCGGTCAAATCGCCTTACCTCCAATGATCGAGCCGTGGCGATCGACGATGAAATCGACGTCGGGCGTCATCGTCCAGGGATGCCGCTGTGCGCGGCTGACTTTTGGCTCGACCGACGGCATGCATGGGGCAGCCACCCCGGGATGCCATTCTCTTCTATCAGATCAGCTGCCGTTCCTCGACGTCAGGACGCCATCCCTCGGCGTAGCGTCCTCTCTGCTATCGAATGGATGGGATCGTAAAACGGCACTTAGGGGCTGTAATCGTTTGGGGAAAGCTGCGTCTGCCACAGCTCTCTCCAAATCCAAGCGCCATGGGGTCAGGAAGCCAAGTTCTCGTATGTAAGCACGAAGGGTTCAATCGCGTTGCGCTCGATCTCAACTCCAACCCGGGGCCACGCCGTATGGGCGAGTTGTGGCGGAAAGGGATGGTGATGAAACTTTTTGACCACGGCAAGCGCGATGCGAAGGAGATCGTGACGGCGGTCCATCAAGAGACACATGTTTCTGAGATCGGCGCCGAGCGGGGAAGCAAGCTCAATTAGTGCAATTGATGGCTCGCGTTGGCTCAGTCTGCCCGGAGGGCGAAGACCGCTAGTACAATTCCGACGCAGATCACGATCACAGCAATGGCAATAAGGATTGGATGCTCCATCATGGGCATCGTTATCCGAAAACGGGTAAGAAGTCCACGCGAAGTCTGCTATGTTTCCATCCAAGGGAGGAACGAACGATGAGCCAAAATGCAGAATTATTGGCAGAGATCGGCAGACGGGCAGAACGGGCCAAGGCTGCTCATCTCAATATCCGCCATATGTCGAAAGAAGCGGAGGACATTCACACGCAGTTCCCACACCGCTGTGAGGAGTATATCAAGGCGAAGCTCGAAGAAGCGTTGCGAAAGAACGGAATGGGCTGGAATCCCGAGTAAAAGCACTTTTCCGCTGTTCGCCGGATCAATGTGGGCGTCGGGCCTTCACTTCGAGAGTGGTCCGCCAGTGCTTGGCGGGGAGTGCTCAAGTCTGCAACTACAGCCTGCCGGCCCACGTACGCGAATGCATTCTTGTTTCTGTTGAGGGCCGGCGTAGACACCAAATCGGTCATGGCCAGAAGCAGCCTTCATGAGGGTGATGCACTCATAGGCGCTCTTATCCCCTTCCAACCACTTGTGATAGAAGACCATTCAGGCCACCAGTGCATCTTCCCAGTGCACGTTGTCGCAGCTTCCCACGGTCGCGAAGAACGGCTTTCCTCGCGACGCTCCTCCACACATTGAAAAGTTGCTATGCCCCTGCCGGACAGGGTTTAATGAATCGGTTTCAAAATCTCAGGAAGTTCGATCCAAGTAATCACAGTGCCATCGGTCAAGCATATTTCTTATCATTTCCGTGCATACTCAGATACATAACTAATCTATCATTCCCATTCGGCTGTGTTCACTGCGAGAGCTGGCGGATAGACCGGAATCGGTTCGCCCTTTTGCCACTGGATGATGACCAGCTCGGAATCAACAAGACGGACCTCCAGGATAAACAAGCCGGTCCGAATTACATCTCCCACCTTACGCTGGTCCAGGTTTCCGCCGCTCAGAGCGCCGCATTGACTCACTAGCTCGTGCCTTTAGTCCTAATCCTCTTGGGACCTAAGTATTGCCAAACTCGCAGGACCTTCCGAACTATCAAGTTAGCCTTCTCCTCGACATCATCCGACCATCGAAACTCGTGGCTAGGTCATTTTGAGAATTCCCAAGCGAACAGCAGGGGCGGTCAAAAAGAACCAGATCATGGGACCACGCAATAAGCGTCCGCATAAGCGGCGCGGTCAGAATGAGCCGTATGGCGATTCTATTGGGGTTAAAGGGAGAATATCAAAATGGTTAACTATATCCGTTCGGATCTGGACTTTATTCTGGAGCAGATCAAGATTGCCGAGAAGCACGCCGCATATGTTGCCAATCCCAACGATCCGAACGCGGCGCCGCTTTTCGGTGTGGGCGCTGCCGGCCAGGTTGGGTCCGTTCCCGCCTATACACTGAGCCTAGGCTTGCGGACCGTCGACGGTTCTTACAATAACCTGTTGCCTGGACAAGAAACGTGGGGCTCTGCAGACCTGCCGTTCCCCGAATTGCTGAATCCTGCATATCGCAATGCCGATGGCACCCTGTTCGATCCCGATGGTCCCGGGCCGGCTCCGGCGATGCCGACGTCCCCCAACTACAATCCGTCGAACGACCCCAATTCGCTGGTGTTCGACTCCAGTCTGCGCACGATCTCGAACCTGATCGTTGATCAGACGCTCGGCAACCCCGCGGCTATCATCAAGGGTTTGCAGGTGGGCGGCCTCGTCGCCGCGGACCTTGCCAATGTGGCTCTCGTGCAGAATATTTACGCCGTCTACAAGCCTTTTGCTGATGCGGAATACCAGGCGCGCGTTGTCATGCAGAACGCAAAATCGGCTGCAAATGCCCTTAGCGACGGACTTGACAGCACGCCCCCAACGCCCGCCGAGCAGGCAGCTCTCGATGCGCTGGCGACCGCTACGGCCGCGCACGATGTCACTGTGACCGATCTTGAAGCAGCCAGCGTCGTTCGCGATGCCGCACTTGAGCCGTTCGGCATCGCCATGGATGGCGACAACGTCCAGATCACCAATGTCTCGCCCGACGTCGGCCTGTCGGCACCGTTCAATTCCTGGTTCACCCTGTTCGGCCAGTTCTTCGATCACGGCCTTGATCTTGTAAACAAAGGCGGCAGTGGCACCGTGTTCATTCCGCTACAGCCCGATGACCCACTGTATGTTGAGGGCAGCCACACCAATTTCATGGTGCTGACGCGCGCTACGGTGGGCCCTGGTGCTGATGGCATTATGGGAACGGCCGACGACACGCGTCCAGTCAACACCACGACGCCTTTCGTCGATCAGAACCAGACATATACCTCGCACGCCTCGCATCAGGTTTTCTTGCGTCAATATGCGATGGGTGCGGATGGCAAGCCGCACGCTACCGGTAACCTCATTGAAGGTGGTGGCGCGCAGCCGGGCGGTATGGCGACTTGGGCTGATGTCAAGGAACAAGCCAAGATGCTTGGCATCCTCCTGACCGACCAGGATGTTGGCGCCGTGCCTCTGCTGCGCACCGACGCCTATGGCAACTTCATCCCGAATGCCGCGGGCTTTGCGCAAGTCATTACCGGCGTCGGGGCCGATGGCATTCCCAATACTGCAGACGACATCGTTATCTCAGGCACGCCCGCCGCGCCGGTGGCGCTTACGAGTGCAATTCGCATCAATGCGGCATTCCTGGCCGATATCGCCCATGACGCGGTTCCGAACGGCATTGCCGACGGCGACATCGAAATCGGCCTTCTGAACCCCGGCAACAACCCGGCCGTCTATGATAACGAATTGCTCGATGCGCACTTCATTGCCGGCGACGGCCGCGTTAACGAAAACATCGGCCTGACCGCCGTACATCACATTTTCCATTCCGAGCATAACCGGCTGGCCCAGCATACCAAGGAAGTGGTGCTGGCCAGCAAGGACATGGCCTTCATCAATGAGTGGCTCGACGTTGACCTGACGCAGACGCAGGTCGATGCCATCCCGACGGACCCGATTGCTCTTGCAGCTTATGCCGACACCCTGACCTGGGATGGCGAACGCTTGTTCCAAGCCGCCAAGTTCGGCACGGAAATGCAATATCAGCATACCGTGTTCGAGGATTTTGCCCGCAAGATTCAACCCAATATCGATTTTTTCGTAGTGCCTGACGGCTATCACGCCGACATCAACCCTGCGATCGTCGCCGAGTTCGCTCACGTGGTTTACCGCTTCGGCCATTCCATGCTGACCGAGCAGATCGACAGGCTCGACGCCTCGTTCACCAATGATCAGATCAGCCTTATTCAGGGCTTCCTCAATCCGATCGAGTTCGACTCAGGCCACACCATCGCCGATGGCATTGCTGCGGGCGACATCATCCGCGGCATGACGCGCCAGGTCGGCAACGAGATCGACGAGTTCGTCACCAGTGCGCTGCGCAACAACCTGCTCGGACTGCCGCTCGACCTGGCAACCATCAATCTGGCGCGTGGCCGGGATACCGGCGTGCCCTCGCTGAACGCCGCTCGCCGCGAGTTCTTCGAGGCAAGTTCGCAAGCGCCTGAACTCAAGCCCTACGATAGTTGGGTGGAGTTTGCCGGTAACCTCAAGAATGAAGCCTCCGTCATCAACTTCATGGCGGCTTATGGCCTCCATTCTTCCATCACCAGCGAAACGACGATCGAAGGCAAGCGCGATGCTGCCATGCTGCTGATCTTCGGCGACATGGATATCGACGGCGATGGCATTATCGACCTTGCGCCCGCTGACCGCCAGGATTTCCTCAACGGCACCGGCGCCTGGGCCAATGTCAACGGCATCACCACAACCGGCCTTGACAATATCGACCTGTGGATTGGTGGTCTCGCAGAAAAGATCCTGCCGTTTGGCGGCATGCTCGGCTCTACCTTCAACTTCGTGTTCGAAGTTCAGCTCGAGCAACTTCAGGACGGCGACCGGTTCTATTACCTGCAGCGTCTTGACGGCCTCCATCTGCTGTCTGAAATGGAAAACAACACTTTCGCCAAGATCATCAGCCTCAATGCCGACGCGGGTCACCTACCCTCGGACGTGTTCTCGACCCCCGGCCTGATCCTGGAAGTGGACCGGACCAAGCAATGGAACCCCGGCCTCGGCGAAACCGCCGGCGCGGACGGCATCCTGCTCGATGACCCGACGACCACGGATGTCGATGAATCTGCCGACAATCTCGGTAACGATCCGACTGGGGGCAGCATTCTGACCCCGCTGGTGATCCGCAACAATCCCGCCACCCCGGGCGCTGACAACAATTACCTGAAATATACCGGCGCTGAACACGTCCTGCTGGGCGGCACCGATGGGGATGATATCCTGATCGGCAGCGAGGGGGACGACACGCTTTATGCCGACGGTGGCAATGACCGGCTCGAAGGGGGCTCCGGTAATGACTCCTACTTCGGCGGCGACGGCGACGACATCATCACCGATCTGTTCGGTGACGACATCATCCGCTCTGGCGCGGGTCACGATGCGATCAATGCCGGCGCCGGCGTCGATCTGATCGTCGGTGACGCGGGCCAGGACTTCATCGTCTTGGGCGCCGACTTGCTCGACGAAGCCTTTGGCGGCGTCGGCAATGACTTCGTGCTCGGCAGCAAAACCACCGAGCAGACGTTGGGCGGCGAAGGCGATGACTGGATCGAGGTGGGAGCGTGGACCGGCGCGGTCGGCGACGATTTCGACGACCAGTTCCAGGCCGACGCGGTCAAGGGGCATGACGTGTTCCATGGCGACGGCGGCTTTGACGAGTTCATCGGCGAAGGCGGCGACGATATCTGGTTCGGCAGTCTCGGCCGTGGCAAGTTCGACGGCATGTCCGGCTATGACTGGACTACTTATGCCGACATGAACTTCCCTGTGGACGTCGATCTCGCCCGGCAGATCCTGCCCGGCGTACCGGTGCTTCCAGCCAACGTGGCGCTGGATACCTTTACCCAGGTGGAAGGTGCCTCGGGCTCCAAATTCGCCGACGTGATCCGCGGCACCGACGTGACCGCTGCAGATGTGCCGACCGAAGGCTTCCGTGGCAGTGCACTCGACGCCGAGGGCCTCGCCCTGATCGGCGGCCTTCAGCAACTGCTGGTGGGTGCGGGCGCGACTTCGTTCGATGCCCAGGGTAGCTTCGTCGGCGGTAATATCTTGCTCGGCGGCGACGGCAGCGACCTCATCGAAGGCCGCGGAGGCGATGACATCATCGATGGCGACAAATGGCTGCGGGTGCGCATCGCTGTGATGTCCACCTTCGACGCCAATGGTCCGACCGGCAACACGGTGCTTAGTTACCATGACTCAATGAAGACGCTGGTTTCGCAGGTTATGGCCGGAACTATCAATCCCGGCCAGCTCAAGATCGTCCGCGATATCACCATGGACGGGGCGGATACGGCCAACGATGTCGATACCGCGCTCTATTCAGACGTGCGGGCCAGCTACAGCTTCTCGGCCAATGCCGACGGCACGCTGGTGGTTTCCCATACCGGGGGCACGGCGCTGGATGGCACCGACATGCTGCGCAATATCGAACGGTTGCAGTTCAGCGATGGCACCGCAATCAACATAATTGTGGGCACGCCTTACAACGACAATGGGTTGGCGCCGCAAGGCACACCCCCGCTCAACCAGCCCGCGCTGAACGGCACGGCCGGAGACGACCTGATCGTGGGCCTGGCCGGCTCCGACGTCCTCAACGGCAACGCTGGTAACGACATACTTGTCGGCGGCGCCGACGGCACGACATCGACATCGACATCGACATCGGGAACATACGCCGACAACTTCAACACCAACAACTTCGGTAATTCCACCGGATCCATCAACTGGGGACCCGATTGGGTTGAAACCGGCGACAGTGGTGGCGTTACTACGGGCCAGATCCGCATCGACGACGGCAACAACACTCTCCGCATCGTGGGCGGCGCTGCTTCCGACGGTGCAACCATCACTCGCGCCATCGACCTCGCCAACGCGGCTACTGCAACCATCACGTTCTCTGCCAATCCGGACAGTCTTGAGGCCGGCGAGTCTGTTCTCGCCCAATTCACGACAAACGGGACCACTTGGGTGACGATGGCCACAATCACTGGCAACGGCGCGAACCAAAATTATACGTACAATGCTACGGGTCCTTTCCCCAATGCATCGATCCGCTTTGTTGCGAGCTCAATGAATGAAGCCAACGACATAGTCAACGTAGATGATCTCATCATCAACCGCACGGTCGTGACCGTCACCACCACTCCCGCCGGGGACACTCTCAACGGCGGATTGGGTAACGACACCTATTCGTTCAACCTGGGCGACGGCAACGACACCATCAACGAAGCGGCGAACGCGACCAGTGGCGGTACGGCGGATCGAATTTCGATCCTAGCGCCGACCACCGGCATCGATCCAGTGACCTTGTTGCCGATTATGACGTTGACGTCGCTCAACGCCAATGACAGCAACACCGCGACCGCCACAGGCGACCTGGTGATCAATTACGGACTGGCTGCGGGCAATTCCCAGACGATCACGGTGGCCGGCCATTTCACTGGAGGCAATGCCGAGACGGGCGTCGAACGCATCAACTTCAACGGCGCTACCTATGCGGGCTATTTGCTCGGAGCCGACGACTACTTCATAAGCCGGTCTGATCCGGCCAACCGGGATAGCGGCGGCGTCAATATGTCGACGAACCTGGTGACGAATGCCCAGGCCAACTTCGTTGTTGGCGAGCAGGGGGTCAACGATGTCATAACCGGCGGCGGTCTCAACGACCTGATCTTCGGCGGTACCGGCAACGACGATCTCGTTGGGGGACTTGGCGATGACTTGTTGGTTGGCGGGGCGGGCAACGATGAGCTCGACTCTCGACTTAACGCCGCCGGCGACGATTTCGAGGGCGCGCTCGGTGCCGACACCATGATTGGTGGCGCCGGCAACGACACCTACGGCGTCGACGACGATCTCGATGTCGTGGTGGAAGTGGCTGGCGAGGGGACCGATGAGGTTCAAACCTTCCTTGCTGCACTGTCCATCGAGAACATGGCCAACGTTGAAAACCTCACTTACATGGGCGTCGATGCCGACCAGTTCGTCGGTACCGGCAATGCGGGAAACAACATCATTGCCGGCGGCCAGTTGGCCGACACGCTGAGTGGCCTTGCCGGCAACGACACGCTTAACGGCGGTGACGACAACGACACGCTGGACGGTGGCCTAGGCACTGACACCCTCAATGGTGGTGCAGGCGCTGACGTCATGGCAGGCGGCGCCGACAACGACACCTACGTTGTTGACGACATCGGCGACGTTGTCACCGAACTCGCCGCCGGCGGCACTGACACAGTCTCTTCCTCGGTTACTTACACCCTTGGCGCCGAAGTCGAGAACCTTACTCTTACCGGTGCGGGCGCGATCAACGGCACCGGCAACGCGCTCGCCAACACGATCCTCGGCAATGACGGGGCAAACCAGCTATTCGGCGGTGGCGGCAACGACACGATTACCGGCGACGACGGCAATGACCTGATCGATGCAGGCGCTGGCGACGATAACATCGTCGGCACTGCCAACGACGACAACGACACAATCATCGGCGGCGTCGGCAACGACAATATCAATGTCGTGGGCGGCAACGATGTCCTTGTCTACAACGCCTCCGGCTTTGGCGCTGACATTATTACCAACTTCGATGCCACCGGTGGAACCTCAGCAACCCAAGATCTTATTGACCTAAGTGCGCTCGGCATAACCTCGGCGAACCTGGCCACTCGAGTTATAGAAAGTACAGTGGGCGGCAATACCATTCTGACAGTGCGCGATGCGGCGCTGGCGACCATTGGTACAATCCAGATCAATGGTATCAGCAATGCCAACATCGATGCCACAGACTACATCTTGGCGACCACTGTAGTGCCGCCAACTGTTGGTGGAGCAACGGCTGGAAATAATACCATAAACGGCACAGCCGCCGCCAACACCATCGATGGCCTTGGGGGCAACGACACTCTCAATGGCCTTGGCGGAAACGATATCATCAACGGTGGTGAGGGCGCGGATGTCCTCAACGGCGGCGATGGCAACGACACGCTCAGTGGTGGAACAAATATTGCCAACGGCACCTACGCAGATACTTTCAGCGCCGTGGCTTATACAAACAACAACGGTACTCTCAACTTTGGGGGCAACTGGACGGAGACGGGCGACAACAACTCAGCGACTACCGGCGATATCCTCATCACCAACAATCAACTGAGGTTTACCGGAACGATCGACACCAACGATTTCATCCAGCGCTCGATCAATCTTGCAGGAGCCACGGCACCGACCCTTTCTTTCAACTACCAGGGTGCCGCCAATGGTGAGACCGTCGCTGTCGAAGCATTGAATGGAGGCACTTGGCAGTCTCTCGGAAACCTGGGGGGTGCAACCAGCGGCGCATTCGTGGCCGCACTCGATCCTGCTCACTCGGCCATAAGATTCCGTACCACGAGCGGTTTTGATGCCGGCGAGACGTTCAATATCGACAACGTTACCATAACTTTGGGTGCCAACAGCGGCGTCGACACCATCAACGGCGATGCCGGCGACGACACGATCATCTGGAACGCCAATGCGGCGGCTCCGACTGATGGCCGTGACATCGTCAATGGTGGCACCGAAGGCGCACTTGGCGATACGTTCGTCATGACCGGCAATGCTTCGGCCGAGACGTTCCGGATCTATACCCGGGCGGCTTTCCTCGCGGTGGTCGGCAACGGAGCGGTTCCGCTGGCGGCGGCAACAGAGATCGTCGTTACTCGCAACGGTACCAATGCGGCGGCCATCATCGCTGAATTGGCGGAGATCGAGGAAATCCGCGTCAATGGCGCCGATCCTTCTGGGAACGGAGCGGCCGGCGGGGATAACTTCGAGATCATCGGTGACTTCTCGGGTACCAGCCTGCGGCTCAACACCATCACCATCGATGGTGATGCAGGAGACGACAACATCGATATCAGGTCACTCAGCTCGGCTCACCGCATTGTCTTCAAGTCCAATGGCGGCAATGACACCATCATCGGAACCCTGCGTCCGCAGGATGTGGTCGAGCTGCCAAATGGGGCCACCATTGCTGACTACGAAGTGACAATCGAAGACGGTGTCACGACCATGACCAGCGGTGAGCACACCATCAAATTCACGGCTCCTGATGGTATGCCACAGATCGGCGACGATCCGCTGGAGGATGACGAGGACGATGAAGAAGAAACTGAACTTCCCGGCGGCAGTGACGACGAGGATGATGAGGACGATGACGACGACAGTGACGATCATCACAATGGCGGCGGAGGTTCTTGCGACGACGATGATGACGATGCTCCGGCACCGGGATCAAACTCGAACGCAACTGGCGCACCGGTTATCGGTACGGCCAATGCCGATGTCCTGCTCGGAACTGTCAATGGCGAGAACATAATTGCATTCGGCGGCAATGACACGATTGTTGGCGGCGGCGGCGCAGATGTCATCCGCGGCGATGAAGGCGACGACTTCATCAGTGCACAGGACGGGGATGACATGGCTTTCGGCGGTGCTGGCAGCGACGATATCCTCGGCGGTGCTGGCAACGACATGCTCTACGGCGATGCTGGATCAGACCGCATCTTCGGCGATGCCGGCAATGACCTGATCGATGCCGGTACCGGCAACGACATCGCGCATGGCGGCGAAGGCAACGACATGTTCGTCGCCGGGTCCGGCGATGGCGACGACACCTACTACGGTGACGCCGGCAGTGATACGCTCGACATGGCTGCAATAACAGCCAACCTT
>NZ_JAIQWW010000002.1 GCF_020164455.1 Phyllobacterium chamaecytisi | reverse complement strand
GGGCACCGTGCTCTTCATCAAGCGCGGCATGGGCTCGGGTTATGCCGGCGTCGAGAACGAACTGTTCTTCCGCGACAACACCATGATGCTCTTCGCCGACGCCAAGAAAATGGTCGAGAACATCGTCAAGGCACTCGATCACTGACAACCGGCGGAGGGCTGAAGAAGAGATCCGCACTTTGCAAAATGGAGGATAGACAAAATGGCTCAATGGGTACGATTCGACGATGAGGGCATAGAGGGCTTCGGCCTTCTGCAAGGCAAGGATATTGTCGTTTATCAAGGCAATATGTTCGAGCAACCGATCGCCACCGACATGCGGCTTCCGCTTGCCTCGGTTCGCTTGCTGGCGCCTTGCGAGCCTTCCAAGATCATCGCGCTGTGGAACAATTTCCATCAGCTTGCCGCCAAACTCGATGTCGCGAAACCCGATGAGCCGCTCTATCTATTGAAGGCCCTGTCGAGTGTCGCATCTCCGGAGGCTGTGGTCCGCCGCCCTCCTTCCTACACCGAACGCGTCGGCTATGAAGGCGAACTTGGCATCGTGATCGGCAAGCGCTGCAGCAATGCGTCGGAAGCGGAAGCCGCAGCCGCCATTTTCGGCTACACCTGTGTCAACGACCTGACGGCGAGCGACATCATCGCCCGCGACAAGACCTTCGCACAATGGGCTCGCGCCAAGAGCTTCGACGGTTTCTGTCCGTTCGGTCCGGTCATCGCCACCGATATCGATCCGACCGAATGCAGTGTCAAAACGGAGCTCAACGGTGCCCTGCGCCAGGACTATCCCTTAAGCGATATGATCTTTCCGCCGGCAATTCTTGTCAGCGCACTGTCCAAGGATATGACGCTCGAGCCTGGAGATCTGATCTGCTGCGGTACGTCGCTCGGCGTCGGGTCGATAAAGGATCCGACCAATACCGTCTCCGTCACCATCGAGGGTATCGGCACCTTGTCGACCACATTTGTTCAGTAGGCATCGATGCTGAAATGAGAGAATACCCGGAAGCCAAGGTTCCGGGTATTCTTCTATCAAACCGGGATTGGATGTTTCAGCGCTCAATCCAACTCCGGCCAGACACGTCATATTCTTTCAGGCGGCCGCGGCCATCGCTTCGCGGATCGTCTCACCGACGAGATGCGGGCTCTGGGCGATGATCACGCCGGCATCCTTCAGCGCACTGATCTTGTTTCCGGCATCACTGGCAGCGCTTTGCGCAAAGGCACCGGCATGGCCCATGCGGCGTTCCGTCGGAGCATACCGGCCGACAACGAGCCCGACGACCGGAATGCCCGGTTTGATCCCGGCGAGAAACTCCGCCAGTTCCTGCTCTTCCGATCCGCCGATCTCGCCGATGGCGATCACACCGCGCGTATCGTCGTCGGCAAGGAAAAGCTCCATGCAATCGCGCATGCTCAGGCCGTGAATGGCGTCACCGCCAATGCCGACTGTTGTCGACTGGCCCAGTCCCGCCGCACTCACCTGAGCGATGACTTCGCTGGTCAGCGATGCCGAGCGCGACAGGATGCCGACGTGGCCCTTTCGCTCGCTGCCCGTCGCCATAACGCCGATCTTGCAGACCCCCGGCGATAGGATACCCTGCGAGTTCGGGCCGACAAGAACCGTCGAGCTTTGCTTCAGCGCCGCGCGCACGCGCAACATGTCCTGTACAGGCACCCGCTCCGTCAGAGCCACCACAAGCGGCATACCTGCCTCGATCGCCTCGATCATTGCTGCGGCAGCGTTTTCCGGCGGCACGAAAATCATGCTGGCATTGGCGCCAGTCTCCTTCATCGCTTCTGCAACCTCGTCAAAGACCGGGAGGTTCAAATGGTAGGTTCCGCCCTTGCCGGGGGTGACGCCGCCTACAATCCGGGTTCCGTATTCCATCATGGCCGCCGAATAATGCGTTCCCGCCCAACCGGTCATGCCCTGGCAGATCACACGGGTGTTCTGATCAACGAGAATGGTCATGATCTTTCTCCATGGGCAGCGGAAACGGCACGGTTCACTGCCGTCCACATGTCGGGACAGTCGATCACCTTGCAGCCGAAATTGGCGAAGCGGAACCGGGCATATTCGGCATTGTTGCCGGCCAGACGAACGACGACAGGGCACGTGCGGCCCGTGCGCCGCATCGCGATGCCGAGACCGTCGGCTATGGTATCGCAGGGCTGCATTCCGCCGCCATGCACATTGACGAGAATCGAGCGCACGGCCGGATTGTTGAGAAGAAGCGTGAACCCATGCGCGACATCGAGGCTAGTGGCCGTCGTGCGGATATCCATGAAGTTCGCCGCGCTGCCATTGGCCGCACGGACCATATCGAGTGTTGCCAAGCCGAGTCCGGCCCCGTTGACCGCCAGACCGATATTGCCGTCCATCCGCAGATAGTTGAGCCGGCGATTCTGCGCGACAAGCTCGGTTTCATCGCCGTCATGCTCTTCGCGCAGGGCCACCAGCTCGGGATGCCTGAACAGCGCGTTGTCGTCGATGATCATCTTGACGTCGACCGCGACGAACTTGCCCTCTTCTGTCACCACCAATGGGTTGAGCTCGATGAGTGTTGCATCGAGTTCGACAAAGGCCAGGCGCAACTGATCGACAAGCGAAGCAAAGGCAGAGTGAAGGCCGGAACCAAGGCCAAGCCGCTGGGCCAAGCCAGTCACGGCGGCTTTCTCCGGTGCATCTCCGGTACCGAGGGAAAGCCGTTCCAGACGGGTTTCGCCCGATTGAAGCCGCTGCTCGATATCCTCGCTCCCTTCAGCACCGGCGAGGATGGCAATTTCAGCCCTTGCCGCATCAACGAGCAACGATAGATAGAGGCTGCGGACAGGGCGAACCGCCGTTTCGATCAACACTCTGTTGACGCGGCAACCGGCTGGTCCTGTCTGTTCGGTTATGAGAGTGCGCCCAAGCATCGAGGCTGCAGCGGCTTCGACGTCGCCTGCAGATGAGACCAGACGGACGCCGCCTGCGAGGCCGCGGCCCCCCGCCAGAACCTGTGATTTCACGGCGATTCTGTCCACGCCCAAAGCCTCTGCTGCTTCGCGGGCTTCGCCGGGGGTCAGCGCCACCCGGCCTTCGGGGACATTGACGCCTCTGGCGGATAAGAGTGCTTTCGACTGGAACTCATGAAGCTTCATAGCCGCCTCCTCCCTGAAGCGAATAGGCTTATGGTGTGGCGATGCTTAGTACCGCCCGCGAGTCAGTGGAATACATAATGCCAACAAAGATCAGACCTGTCAATCGGTAGCCAGGTTATGATTTCTGCGCCCACAACCGCAACCCGGTCGAAAAGAAAACGGCGGCACCGGGGGGGGTTATGCCGCCGTTTTCTCGATGCGGATTACTCGGCAGCGATTTTCTGCGGGGTTCCGAGTGCACCGCTTTTCTGCAGTTCGTCGATCGTCCGCTCGTCGAATCTCAAGACGTCGCGCAGAATTTCGTCCGTGTGCTCTCCCAAGAGCGGGGAACGCGTAACGTCTGTCGGACTGTCGGAAAGCTTGATGGGGTTACCGACAGAAAGATAGTTGCCGCGTTCCGGATGCTCCACCTCGACGATCGTGCCCGTAGCTCTCAGCGATTGGTCTTCGGCGATCTCTTTCATGGACAGGATAGGACCGCACGGGATGTCCCTGTCGTTGAGGATTGCCATCGCCTCGAACTTGTCCTTGGTCATCGTCCATTCCTCAATGCGGGCAAAAATCGCGTTGAGGCGCGGCAGACGAGCAACGGGTTTTGCATAGTCGGGGTGGGTCTTCCATTCCGGCTCGCCGATCACGTCGCAAATCGCCTCCCAGACCGGCGCCTGGGTAATGAAGTAGATATAGGCGTTGGGATCTGTCTCCCAGCCCTTGCACTTCAGGATGCGCCCGGGCTGGCCGCCGCCAGAATCATTGCCGGCGCGCGGCACGCTTTCGCCGAACTCGATACCCTCGCCATATTGGCTGTATTCGTTCAACGGACCGTGCGCCAGACGTTGCTGGTCCCGCAGCTTGACGCGGCACAGATTAAGCACGCCATCCTGCATTGCTGCCGAGACTTTCTGGCCGCGCCCTGTTTTGGTGCGTTGGAAAAGCGCCGTGACGATGCCGAGGCAAAGATGCAGACCTGTGCCGGAATCACCGATCTGCGCTCCGGTAACCAGCGGCAGACCATCGCGAAAGCCGGTGGTCGAGGCCGCACCGCCGGTGCATTGCGCGACGTTTTCGTAAACCTTGCAGTCCTGATAGGGGCCGGGGCCGAATCCCTTGATCGAGGCAACGATCATTGCCGGATTGAGTTCCTGGACACGCTCCCACGTAAACCCCATGCGGTCGAGTGCACCGGGAGCGAAATTCTCCACCAGCACATCGCAATTTTTGATCAGTTCTTCCAGAACCGCCTTCCCGCTCTGATTCTTGGTATCGAGCGTGATCGAACGTTTGTTGTGATTGAGCATGGTGAAATAGAGGCTATCCACCTCGGGGACGTCGCGCAGCTGGCCGCGCGTAATATCTCCAACCCCGGGGCGCTCGACCTTGATGACATCGGCACCAAACCAGGCAAGAAGCTGTGTGCATGTGGGCCCAGATTGAACATGGGTGAAATCCAGGATGCGAACACCCTCCAAAGCTTTCGTCATTCTCTTCTTCCCTTTTTCTGGCGCGGAACTTGTTCCTTCGTTCTGCTCTCTGTCGATTTTGGGCCGGCGGCCTTTATGACCGCCGGGCTTTATCGTTATTTGTACATCGTCTGGTTTTTGGTCCCGGGCGCATACTCATTCGGATCGACCCAGATGTTGACGACCGCCGACCGGCCGGTCTTTGCTATGGCCTCGCGGGCCCGCAGCAGCGCCGGCTGAATTTCGGACGCTTCGCGAACTTCCTCGCCATGATTGCCGAGCATGTGGGCGAATTTGGAGAACTCGACGTCGCCAAGCTTGTTGCCGACATTGCCGCGTTCCTCGCCATATTTTGCAACTTGGCCATAGCGGATCTGGTTCATCGAGGAGTTGTTGCCGATAACCGCAAGATAGGGCGCGTTGAACCGGTCACAGGTTTCCATGTCGAAGGCCGTCATCGAGAATGCGCCGTCACCATAGTAGCAAAGCACTTCCTTCTGCGGATGAGCCAGCTTGGCTCCAAGCGCGAAGCCGGTCCCGACGCCCAGCGAACCAAGTGCGCCAGGATCCATCCATTGACCCGGATTGCGCGGGCGCACCGCCTGAGCCGAGATAGTCACCACGTCGCCACCATCGCCGATGTAGATCGTATCCTCGCCGAGGAACTCATTGAGCTCGTATGCAACACGGTAGGGGTGGATCGGGCTTTGGTCCGACTTGAGAAGCGGCAGCACCTTGTCATAGGCGATAACTTCCTGCTGCTCGAGAGTCTTCATCCACTCGCGGCGTGCCTGCCGCTTGCCCTTGTCGATCCGGGCGGATGCGGCCTGCAGGACCGCCGAAAGTATGGCGCCCGGATGGCCAACGAGCCCCAGATCGATATCGCGGTTTTTGCCGACGGTGCGGTAGTCCTGATCGATCTGTACCAGGGTAAGGTCTTTGGAAATCCGCTTGCCATAGCCCATGCGGAAATCGAACGGCGTGCCGATTACCACGATCACATCGGCATTGTTGAAGGCAAAGCCGCGTGTACGGTCAAAATGATGGGGATCGCCAATAGGCAATGTGCCGCGGCTTGCGCCATTGAAATAGCCGGGAATATCCAGGCCGCGAAGCAGCTCGATTGCTGCCTGAGTGCTGCCCGACGTGAAGACCTGTTGTCCAAAGAGGACGGCAGGGCGTTCGGCGTTGACCAGAACGTCGGCAAGCTTTTCGATGTCTGCTGGATCACCGATTGAATATGTCGATGCCCTGTAATGACCGGGCTGCGGTATGACGGCCTTTTCAATAGGGATTTCGCGATCCAGAACGTCACGCGGAATTTCCAGATAGGAAGGTCCAGACGCACCAGAGAAACACTCGCGCGCCGCCATGGAAATCATATCGGCAATACGTTCGGTCGAAGAGACGCAGGCAGCAAATTTGGTGATCGGCGTCATCATGTCGACATGCGGCAGATCCTGCAGCGAGCCCATCTTGTGCTGGGTCAAGGCGCCCTGCCCGCCAATATGAAGCACCGGGCTTTCCGAGCGGAATGCCGTAGCGATACCGGTTACCGCATTGGTACAGCCTGGACCGGCAGTCGTGACAACACAGCCCATTTTGCCTGTTTGGCGGGCATAACCATCGGCCGCATGAGCAGCGACCTGCTCGTGGCGCACATCGATAATGCGGATGCCTTCATCGATGCAGCCGTCATAGATATCGATGATGTGACCGCCGCAAAGCGTGAAGATGGTGTCGACACCCTCATTCTTCAGCGCCCGTGCCACCAGATGGCCACCGGACACCACGCTCCCGTCGCGAACCTTCCGCTTCAATGTATCTTCGGCCGTTGTGGCCTTCTCAACCTTTGTGACGATTGTCATGAACGTCTTTCCTCCTATTGAATTTTGTCGTCTCTTATCGTTGGCGCTTGGCCGTCCACCCGTTCCCCGTCTGCAGCTCTAAATGAGGCTGCCGCACCAGTAGCGAATACTTCAAGGGCTTGTTCAGGGAGCCAACCGGCTCAACTACATCGAGATTTTGCATGCGATAACGCTCGTTGAGATCGATGGCCTGCCTTCCCCCTGTTCCAGATTGCCGCCTCAAAGACGCAACCAGCGGAGACAGTCGAAAGAGCCAAGCCGGATTTACAAAGTCCGCAGCGCTTCCCCACCCGTATGCCGGGTCAGCTAAAGTGCTCTTGCGGAATTTCTGGCATAATAAATACCATAAGTCAAACACCCTTGATAAAGATAATCGCGGGTTGGGGAAAACCAGTTGAGAGGTGTAAAAAACATCGAAACAAAAGGGCTGCCTGAAGCGTTGTAAGAGTGTGCAGTGCACAACCTATGCAAAAATGGGATGCTGATATGCGTCTGGCGCCGTTGTGAACTGGGATATGGTATGCCAGATAAGGGCCAAGTTAAACGGTAAACAGGAGCGTCAAATCATGCCGGCACGTGCAGAAATAGCCAATACAGTCGATCGTACCGTCCCCCGCGGTATCATCGAGACGATTCTTGCCTTCCTCGACAGCGTTGCACGCACAAATGCACGCAACAAAAATAACGAACCTTTCGGTCTTTAATCGCTGAAAAGTTACTTTTCGTCCCCTTAAGCGGCTGCCGGATCACCTCCAGCGGCCGCTTAACGTTTTGAATACATTCAATTTTCACAAAAGTTGTATAGCATTACCAGCTTGGCTCTTGTCTTTTGGTATAACAGATACCAGTATGTCCCAATCAGCGCATGGCATTTTAGCTACATAAAAGGCGTAGAAAGGGATGAACATGACTCAAGCGGTAAAAGAGGAGTTCCGCTCGCACCAGGTCAGCGACGGATTCAGATGGGGACAGTTGGCAATTGGCGTGATCTGTATGGTCATGATCGCCAACCTGCAATATGGCTGGACATTCTTTGTTCCCGAAATTACCAAACAATTCGGTTGGGGGCGTGCAGAAATTCAATGGGCATTCACACTCTTCGTCCTGTTCGAAACATGGCTCGTTCCCATCGAGGGCTGGTTTGTCGATAAATACGGCCCGAAGATCGTTATCCTGTTCGGCGGCATACTTTGCGCAATCGGCTGGGTCATTAACTCATATGCCGATACCATGTTTCTCTTCTGCGTCGGCCAGGCTGTTGCCGGTATCGGCGCGGGCGCAGTTTACGGCACCTGCGTGGGCAACGCACTGAAATGGTTTCCGGACCGTCGCGGACTTGCCGCGGGTATCACAGCTGCCGGTTTCGGTGCAGGTTCGGCACTGACGGTTTGGCCAATCCAGGCCACAATCGCCAATTACGGCTTCCAGAACGCCTTCTTCTCTTTCGGTATCGGACAAGGCATTGTCATTATGGTTCTTGCGTTCTTCCTGCTGGCTCCGAAGCCAGGTCAGGTGCCGGAACCAACAAACAAGGGCCCGATCCTTCAGAGCCGCAAGCAGTATTTGCCTTCTGAAGTGGTCAAGCATCCGATTTTCTGGCTCATGTATGCCATGTTTGTTGCAGTTGGCGCCGGTGGCCTCGTTGTAACCGCCAATCTTGCACCAATGGCGAAGGACTTCGGTGTTGCGGACATTCCGATGTGGCTGGGCATACCGGCTCTCACATTGGCTGCTACCCTCGACCGTCTTCTTAATGGCGTGACGCGACCGCTCTGCGGCTGGGTGTCGGACAAGATCGGGCGCGAGAACACCATGTTCATCGCCTTCGGAATTGAGGCGATCGGTATCTATCTGCTCTATCTCTACGCGGGCAATCCGGTGATGTTCGTCATCCTCAGCGGCTTGGTGTTCTTTGCCTGGGGCGAGATCTATTCTCTCTTCCCGTCAACCTGCACCGATACGTTCGGCTCGAAATATGCCGCCACCAATGCCGGCCTGCTCTACACCGCCAAAGGTACTGCAGCGCTTCTCGTGCCGTTTGGCACAGCGATGGCGGCGGATGGCAACTGGAACTCGGTATTTATCATCGGCGTCGTTCTGAATGCAGGTGCAGCCCTTCTGGCTCTGTTCGTACTCAAGCCATGGCGTGCAGGCATTATTCGCAGGACGGAAGAGAACGTTCTGCAGCCTGCCCAATAATATCCCAACAGCAGTCGCCTGGGCTGAATGATCCAGCCCAGGCATTCAACATTCAAACAGTCAATCGCATTGAATACAAACAACTGCTGCCAGACATCAGGACTTGACACTAATTTTTCTGGCATACAATATACCAATACGGGGCGCCAAAAGCAGTTTCACCAGTTCGCGCCGCTGGCAAACCAAGCCACATCAATGCCGCCGTCACCGGGAGTGTACGCGGCCATCACGGAGGAAATCATGCTCGACAAAACCGTTGTCCGTAACGTACTGGAAGCGGCGCGGGCCGAGGGCCGCCAGGCACTCACCGCACCCGAAGGCAAGCTTATTTGCGATGCTTATGGCATAGCAGTTCCGCAGGAAGGTGTTGCAGGCAGCGCCGAAGAAGCCGCCTCGCTTGCGTCGGCCATGGGCTTTCCGGTGGTCATGAAAATCGTCTCTCCGGATATCCTGCACAAGACGGAAGCAGGCGGCGTTATCGTCGGCGTCAAATCTGCCGAGGAAGCCAAGGCCAGTTTCGACAAGATCATCGCCAACGCTCAAGCCTATAAGGCCGATGCGGAAATCATCGGCGTGCAGGTCCAGCAAATGCTGACCGGCGGCCTCGAAGTCATCATCGGCGCGGTAACCGACGACAGCTTCGGCAAGCTCGTTGCCTTTGGCCTTGGCGGCGTTCTCGTCGAAGTCCTGAAGGACATCACCTTCCGTCTTGCACCGGTGACGAACGATGAGGCCCTGTCGATGCTCGACAGCATTCAGGCAGCAGAAATGTTGAAGGGCGTACGTGGCGGTGAGCCAGTCAATCGTATCGCGCTTGCCGATATGATTGTGCAGGTTTCCAAGCTTGTCGACGACTATCCGGAAATCTCCGAACTCGATCTCAACCCGGTTTTCGCCACCAGGGAAGGCGCGATTGCCGCCGACGTGCGCATCGTCATCGACTACAACCAGGCTAAGCCCCGCCACCGCCCGACCCAGGACGAAATCCTCAAATCCATGAACCGCATCATGCGCCCGAAGGCGGTAGCAGTGATCGGCGCTTCGGCAGAGGATGGCAAGATCGGTAATTCGGTGATGAAAAACCTCATCAACGGCGGCTACAAAGGGCAGATCTATCCGATCCATCCGAAGGCCGAAGAGATCCTTGGCTACAAGACTTACAAGAGCGTCAGGGATGTTCCGGGCGATATCGATACGGCGGTCTTTGCCATTCCCGCCAAATTGGTTGCCGGCGCTCTTGCGGAATGCGGCGAGAAGAAAATTCCCGGCGCAGTGCTCATTCCCTCGGGCTTTGCTGAAGCCGGCGAACCGGAACTGCAGGACGAAATCGTCAAGATCGGCCGCAAATACAATATCCGCCTGATGGGCCCGAACATTTACGGCTTCTACTACACGCCGGAAAATCTCTGCGCGACATTCTGCACGGCTTATGACGTCAAAGGCTCGGCGGCCTTGTCGTCACAGTCCGGCGGTATCGGCATGGCGATCATCGGCTTTTCGCGTTCGGCCAAGATGGGCGTATCGGCGATTGTCGGTCTCGGCAACAAGTCGGATATCGATGAGGACGATCTGCTCACCTTCTTCGAGCAGGATGACAATACGCGGATCATCGCCCAGCATCTCGAGGATCTGAAAGACGGGCGCGCCTTTGCCGAAGTGGCAAAACGCGTCTCGAAGAAGAAGCCGATCGTCGTCCTCAAGGCGGGACGCACCTCCGCCGGTGCCAAAGCGGCCTCCTCCCATACGGGCGCGCTTGCCGGTAACGACAAGATCTACGAGGACGTTTTCAAGCAGGTCGGCGTCATCCGCGCCCGCTCGCTGCGGCAGCTCCTCGAATTCGCCCGCGGCATTCCGGTCATGCCGACGCCGAAGGGAGAGAATGTCGTCATCATCACCGGCGCTGGCGGCTCGGGCGTGCTTCTCTCCGACGCCTGCGTCGATAATGGCCTCAGTCTCATGGGAATGCCGGACGATCTTGATGCGGCCTTCCGCAAGTTCATTCCACCCTTCGGTGCCGCGGGCAATCCCGTCGACATCACAGGCGGCGAACCACCCCTCACCTACAAGAACACGGTCAAACTCGGCCTCGAGGATGATCGTATCCACGCGCTGATCCTCGGTTACTGGCACACGATCGTGACCCCGCCGATGGTCTTTGCCAAGCTCATGGTCGAGGTGAAGGAGGAGATGGCGGCCAAGGGTATCGAGAAGCCGATGGTTGCGTCGCTTGCCGGCGATGTCGAGGTCGAAGAGGCCGCCGAATATCTCTACCAGCATGGCATCCCCGCCTATGCCTATTCGACCGAGCTACCAGTCGAGGTGCTGGGCGCGAAGTACAAATGGGCCAGAGGCGCAGGTTTGCTCTAGGTTCTCCCCGCTGGGCCCTGGCGCAAGCCAGGGTCTGGTGCTCTCACAAAATCCGCAAATTTCAAGGGGAGGTTTTCCTCAATGCATATTCATGAGTATCAGGCCAAGGGTGTCCTGAAGTCCTTTGGCGTGCCCGTCCCGGAAGGCTATCTGGCCGTGGACATCGAAGAGGCCGGTGAAATGGCCGCAAGGCTCCCTGGTCCGGTCTTTGTCGTCAAATCGCAAATTCATGCCGGCGGTCGCGGCAAAGGTTCGTTCAAGGAACTGGGCGAAGGTGCAAAGGGCGGTGTCCGTCTTGCCCGTTCGATTGCGGAAGTTCGCGAACATGCCGCTGAAATGCTCGGCAATACATTGGTGACGATCCAGACCGGCCCTTCAGGCAAGCAGGTCAACCGTCTCTATGTCGAGGACGGATCGCAGATCGAGAAGGAATTCTACCTCTCGCTTCTCGTCGACCGCGCAACCAGCCGCGTTTCGTTCGTTGTCTCCACCGAAGGCGGCATGGACATCGAAACCATTGCGCACGACACACCGGAAAAGATCCTGACGTTCTCGGTCGATCCGGCAACGGGCATCTTGCCCCATCATGGCCGCGCCGTTGCCAAGGCGCTTGAACTTGACGGCGATCTCGCCAAACAGGCGCATACACTCGTTGCAAAACTCTATACCGCGTTCACTGCCAAAGACATGGAGATGCTCGAGATCAATCCGCTGATCGTCTCGAAGGACGGCCAGTTGAAATGTCTCGACGCCAAGGTCAGCTTCGATTCCAACGCACTCGCACGTCATCTCGACATTTTCGAAATGCGTGATGAGACCGAAGAGGATGCCAAGGAGATAGAAGCGTCGAAATACGACCTCTCCTACATCACGCTCGACGGCAGCATCGGCTGCATGGTCAACGGCGCCGGCCTTGCCATGGCGACCATGGACATCATCAAGTTCTACGGTGCAGAACCGGCCAACTTTCTCGATGTCGGCGGCGGCGCCACTGCCGAGAAGGTTGCGGCGGCATTCAAGATCATCACTGCAGATCCGAATGTAAAAGGCATTCTCATCAACATCTTCGGTGGCATCATGCGCTGCGACGTGATCGCGGAAGGTGTGATCACGGCCGTCAAGGAAGTGGGGCTGACGGTACCGCTCGTCGTTCGCCTCGAAGGCACCAATGTGAACGAGGGCAAGAAGATCATCGCGGCATCAGGCTTGAACGTCATCCCCGCCGACGATCTCGACGATGCCGCCCAGAAGATCGTCAATGCAGTGGGAGGCTCAAACTGATGTCGATACTGATCAACAAGAACACCCATCTCCTCTGTCAGGGCTTCACCGGCAAGACCGGCACCTTCCACAGCGAACAGGCGATCAAATATGGCACCCACATGGTCGGCGGCACCTCTCCCGGCAAAGGCGGAACGTCACATCTCGGTCTGCCCGTCTTCGACACGGTAGCGGAAGCACGTGAAGCAACCGGAGCTGACGCCTCGGTTATTTACGTGCCGCCTTTCGGCGCGGCAGACGCTATCTGCGAGGCGATCCAGGCGGAAATTCCACTGATCGTCTGCATCACCGAAGGTATTCCGGTTCTCGACATGCAGCGTGTCAAACGAGCATTGAGCGGTTCGAAGTCGCGACTGATCGGCCCCAACTGTCCGGGCATCATGACTGTCGATGAATGCAAGATCGGGATTATGCCCGGCTCCATCTTCCGCAAAGGATCCGTCGGCATCGTGTCGCGTTCGGGCACACTGACCTATGAGGCAGTATTCCAGACCTCGCAACAGGGTCTTGGCCAGACAACCGCGGTCGGAATCGGTGGCGATCCCATCAAAGGCACCGAGTTCATCGATGTGCTGGAAATGTTCCTCGCTGATCCGGCGACAGAATCAATCGTGATGATTGGCGAAATCGGCGGTTCGGCTGAAGAAGAAGCCGCGCAATTCCTCGCCGACGAGGCAAGACACGGACGTTCGAAGCCAACGGTCGGGTTCATTGCGGGTCGCACGGCACCTCCGGGACGGCGCATGGGCCATGCTGGAGCCATCATATCCGGCGGCAAAGGTGGCGCAGAAGACAAAATCAGTGCCATGGAAGCGGCTGGCGTCCGGATCGCCTCTACACCGGCGCGTCTTGGCACAACACTGGTCGAACTTCTGAATGAGCGTTCGATATCTCCACGCCTGTCGGCAACCGGTTGATGGATCGAGCGCCGGATCAAACCGCCATGTCGCTTGAAAATCACTGCCGCGAAAGGCTTGCCGCCTTTCGCGGCCGGCTGACCGACGAACCACGCTATAATCCTGTCGCACAGCTCTCCTTCGAACTGTCGCGTGATCTCGAAGCGGGCACGCTCAGCAGACAGGATTTGGCCGGCCTCATTCATACTCTCGGCAAGGCCAGCTTTCAGGCTCGCGCCCTCGCCCTCGCGGGTTATGTCGGCCCGCTCGATATGGATGAGAATCGCAAGCGTCTGACGTCCGCCATCGAATCCCTGCTCGGCGATGACGGCACATTCGAGGAAGATCTTGCCGTCCTTCGTTGCCAGCTTGGACTGGTATTTACAGCACATCCAACCTTTCTCCTGTCGCGCCGCCAGCGCAACATGCTCGCCCGCCTCGCCAATGGCGAAATCATTGAAGACGATGAAACAGGTTTGGGTCCTGATCGCCCGATTGCGCTGAATGATGAGCATGAAGCGGTGCTTATGGCGATCGATAGAGCCAGCGACGCGATCGCCGAGTTTTCGAGATTGTCGATTGAGATCCTGCGCAAGCGCCATGGAGATAGGTGGCGGGAGGCGCAGATCGGTTTCGTCGGCGTCGGTACCTGGGTCGGATACGACCTGGATGGACGCACGGACATAGCCTGGATCGACATGTTTCGCTTCAGGCTTGCTGAAAAATCGCGGCAGATCCGTCGCTATGAAGCTTCAATCGCCCGGATACTCGCAAAGCCCGGATGCGGATCGGCGACCGGAAACAAGCTCGGGCAGATGGCCCTGAAACTCGAGCGGCTCCACGCATGGAGCGGTCTTGTGCTGGAAGCCTTTTCGCAAATACCGCTCGATCCGTCAGCCCTTGAGGCCGCTTCGGAGATATTGACGACCGATCATCCCGACCGGATCGTCAGCATCGATCCCTTGCTCTCCATCCTGGACGCGGCCGTTGCGGATGCCCCCGACGAAATCGCGCTGGACCTGCTCATTCTGCGCAGCGAGATGGCAGCGCTCAGCTTTGGCGTGGGTGAAGTTCACCTGCGTATCAATGCGACACAGCTTCATAACGCCATCATGCAGTATTTGGACCTTGATTCCGAAGAACAGATCGGCAGTCGATCCATTCTCGAAATGCTTGGCGAACTCATCCGCGATGCCGATAAGTACCAGGTCAACTTCGCCTCCCTCGATATCGAGCAAAAAACTGCGCTGCGTCAGTTCTTGCTTGCCGCCCAGATTCTCAAGCATGTCGATAGCGATTCCTCCATTCGCCTGTTGATTGCCGAATGCGAAAACCCGGCAACTGTGCTTGCCGCAATGTGCTTCGCCCGGCTGTTCGGCGTCGACCACAAGCTCGATATATCGCCGCTGTTCGAAACGCCCACAGCACTGGAGAACGCAGCCCGCTTCTTCGACGTGCTTTTCGCCATTCCTGAATACCGGGACATCGTGCGTGCCCGCGGTCGCATAGCGATACAAACCGGCTTTTCCGATTCCGGTCGTTTCATGGGTCAGATTCCAGCGGCTCTCGCCATTGAACGCGTCCAGGGGCAACTGGCGCGTGCATGTACTCGTCACGAACTCACGGATGTCGAAGTCCTCATTTTCAACACGCATGGCGAATCTGCGGGCCGCGGCGCCCACCAGCGCTCATTCATGGACCGGGCCTTCTACGTGCTTAGCCCATGGATCCGCCACCAATACCGCGATGCCGGCATTGCCCTGAAACATGAGGTTAGTTTTCAAGGCGGCGACGGATATCTCTATTTCGAGACGCCCGAGCTGGCTCTTGCCACGTTGACGAGACTTGTCGAATGTGAGGTGCCGGCACGCGGCGCGCCCGAAGATGACATGCTCTATGCCAAGACGAGCTTTTCCTTCGATTTTTATCGGCATATTGCGAATTTTCATGATCATCTTCTGAATGACCGGGCCTATCACAGAACGCTCGGCTCGTTTCCGCAAGGGCTTCTCAACGAGACCGGTTCGCGCAAATCGCGCCGGCAGTTCGATGTCGCTGGCGCCGAAGTCCATCAGGTCAGGAAAATTCGCGCGATCCCCCATAATGCCATCCTGCAGCAACTCGGCTACCCGCTGACTGTTGTCTCCGGTTTCGGAAGTGCAGTGCGCGATGATGAGGATCGCTTCGTGGAAGTTTATAAGGGATCGGATCGCCTGCGCCGGCTTACGTCTCACGTTTTTGCCACGAAACAAAAGTCGAGCATCAAGGCGCTTGCAGCTTTCGCGACCATTTACGACCCCGCATTCTGGTCGTCGCGACCCTATGCCGGCGCCGAGCCGCACCTCGCCGCACCTTGTCTTTCGATAACACAACTCCTTGAAGGCGATGAAAGGGCGACGGCCATAAGCGCGCTGGCGGTCAAGCTGAGGATCGATGCCATCTGGCTTCACCGCATCCTGGATGCGGTCGAACTACCTGCGGGCAAGCCACGGGAGTCAGAACATGAGCGCAGCGACATGCTGCAGGCCATACGCCTGGCACTATTGCAGCATATCTTTCTGATGGCCGCTCGCGTTCCGCGATTTTCGACGCGCAACGATATTTCTCGCGACGACATCATGGAACTGATCTTCAGCCTGCGCATACCCGAAGCAGTCGAATTGCTCCGCGGAGCGTATCCCGGGGACCCCGTCGATATGAAGAACTATCACCTTAGCGAGCCATTCACCTATCCGGGAGAACGTCCCTCGAACTATGCCGATCTCAGCGCCCGGTTGATCGACCCGATTGCCGATACGTACACCGCTATTCTTGAAGCCGGCACAGCGCTGGCTCTTGATTTCGGCGCTCATGGCTAACGTAAATGGTTGCAAAAACTCGCAAAATGACTTCAATGACTTAAATATGGTATTATACATTCCAAATATAAATGGAGATGATCCGACGTGAGCCCGAGAACCCACATGCGTTGGCCGCTGGCCGATGACGTCACCCCGGACCTCGTCCTTGAGCCCTTTGCGGCCGAGCCGAACTTCAAAACGCGAATCTATGCGACATTGAAACAGGCCATCGCCAATATGGACATCTATGCCACGTCGGAAGATACCTGGCTCGACGAACGGCAATTGGCCGATCGGCTTGGTGTTAGCCGTACACCCATCCGCGAAGCGATCGCGATGCTGGAGCAACAGGGGTTTGTGAAATCCATCCCTCGCCGCGGCATCATGGTGTTGCGCAAGACAAAGCGCGAAGTAATCGAAATGATCCAGGTCTGGGCTGCTTTGGAAGCCATGGCTGCCCGCCTCGTCTCGCTCAATGCCAGCGGCAAGGATATTGCACGCTTGAGGACGCTCTTCGAAAAGTTCCATGAGGGCCACAAGCCGGCCGATTATCTGGGTGAGTATTCCGAAGCCAATTTGCAGTTTCACCAGACCCTGATCCAGATGACGGATTCGAAAATTCTCCGGGAAACAACCGAGAACATTCTCCTCCACGTTCGAGGCATCCGGAAGATCACCATCGGGCGCGACGACCGCGCATCCCAGTCGATCAAGGATCATCTGGCAATCATTGCGGCCTTGGAAAAGCGCGATACCGAGACGGCCGAAAAGCTCTGCCGCGATCACACGCTCGGCCTCGCCGCCTACGTGGAGAAGCACAGCGAAGGTATTTTCGACTGAGAAACCTGACCGCTCGCCGCGCTTGAAGCAGCGAGCAGTGTGGACCTCTCACTCCTTCCATCCCACCTTTGGAGATGCGGCAATGATCGGCCTTCCCGAAACCATGACTGTGATCGCCATCAGCGAACCGGGCGGTCCTGATGTTCTCAAAGCGGAGCAGCGTCCTATTCCTGCCCCTGCGGAGAACGAAATACTCATTCGTGTTGCTGCCGCCGGTGTCAACCGCCCCGATCTCTTCCAGCGCGCGGGTAACTATCCGCCGCCGAAAGGCTCCTCCGACCTGCCCGGTCTCGAAGTTGCCGGCGAAGTGGCGGCCGTGGGAATGGGTGTGTCGCGATGGAAGGCGGGAGACAAGGTCTGCGCCCTGACACCGGGGGGCGGCTATGCCGAATACGCGCTCGTCGACAGCTTGAGCGCACTACCGATCCCCGACGGGCTCTCTTTCGTAGAAGCTGCCGCCATACCGGAAACCTTCTTTACCGTTTGGCATAACGTCTTCGAGCTTGGCGCCTTGAAGCAGGGTGAAACCCTGCTGATCCATGGCGGCGCATCGGGCATAGGAACGACTGCGATCATGCTTGCCAAGGCATTCGGTGCGACAGTGATCGTAACCGCAGGGACGGACGAAAAATGCGCCGCTTGCCTTAAGCTCGGTGCGGATACGGCAATCAATTACCGCACGGCGGATTGGCTGGCAGAGGTCAGGGACGTGACCGGGCGGCAAGGCGCCAACGTCATCCTCGACATGGTCGGCGGTCCCTATATCGAGAAAAACTACCAGGCGGCCGCGATCGGCGGACGAATCGTCAATATCGCATTCCTGCAAGGCTCGCGCGCCGATGTCGATTTTATGCGTCTGATGATGAAGCGCCTGACGCACACCGGCTCAACGCTGCGCGCGCAACCTCTGGAGGCAAAGGCGCGCATCGCCGCCGAGCTTGAAGCCAATGTCTGGCCGCTCCTCGCCGAGGGTAAATGCCGGCCGCTTATCCACGCGTGTTTTCCATTTACCAAGGCAAGTCAGGCCCACACATTGATGGAAGCCAATACCAATATCGGCAAGATCGTGCTCACAATTGAAAACGACCGGTAATTTTTAGAAGCCGAACAGTTTTTTGCGCAAGATGGCGTGATTCCTGCACAAGACTGACCGATTCCTATGCAAGAAATGCCGAAACCCATATGGTTTTTGCAATCGCAGATTTAAATTTTGGTGTAGTGACGCGAAAATCGCGCCACTACACGTGACTGATCAAGCCGGCTGCAATTCAGGCAAGGACCGAGCGCCATGAGACGCGGCAGCTTTATCGAGTCCGCTCTTCATGGGCTTGCCGGCGACGTAAACCTCTGAAACAGAACGATCATCGCCCATGGTCTGGAGAATAAACAGCTCCTCTGCCAAGGTCGTGGCAGTCCTCATGCGCAATTCCATCGCCGGCTTGGCACGGCTGTCGAGAATGGTGATATCGGCATCTGCCCCCGCACGCAGCGAACCGATACGATCCTCAAGACCTAGTGCCCGGGCATTGCCAAGCGTCATCATGTAGTAGGAAGCGAATGGCGAGAGGCGCTGGCCCTGTACATGCAAAACCTTGTAGGCCTCGCTCATCGTCTCCAGCATGGAGAAGCTGGTCCCCCCGCCCACATCGGTCGCGACGGACGTGCGTGCACCGAGCTCTTTGAACCGACCTTGGTCAAACAAGCCGCTGCCGAGGAAGAGATTGGAGGTCGGACAGAAAACCGCGACTGATTTTGTCTCAGCGAGCGCCGAAATTTCCCGGTCCGAAAGGAAGATGCAGTGGCCCAGCAACGTCTTGGATCCTAGCAGATCATAGTTCGCATAGATGTCGGTATAGTCCTTCGCCGAAGGATAAAGCGAAGTTGCATAGGAAATTTCGTCTTTATTTTCAGATAGATGCGTCTGGACATAACATTCCGGATGTTCGCGCACCAAAGCGCGGCTCATGTCCATCTGCTCGGGTGTTGAAGTGATGGCGAAGCGCGGACTGATTGCGTAGTGCGCGCGTCCGCGGCCATGCCACTTGGCGATAAGAGCCTTGGTATCGTCATAACCGGACTGCGGCGTATCGCGCAGTGCGTCGGGAGCGTTGCGATCCATCATGACCTTGCCGCCGATCATCAGCATATTGCGCTTCTCAGCGGCAGCAAAGTAGGCGTCAACGCTTGTCCGGTGAACCGAACAATAGGCAGCGGCGGTTGTCGTGCCGTTGCGCAACAACTCGTCCATGAAGCGCCCGGCGATGAAATCGGCGTGCGCGGTGGACGAGAATTTCTGCTCCTCGACGAAGATATAGGTATTCAACCACTCTAGCAGCTGCGCGCCGTAGGAGGCGATTGCCTGGGTCTGCGGGAAATGCAGGTGGGTGTCGATGAATCCAGGCAGGATCAAATGCGGACGGTGATCGACGATCTGCGCCTGCGGACCCGCAATCGACGCCAAGGCCGCGTATTCGCCAGCTTCGACAATCTTGCCGTTGTCGACCAGCACCGCGCCATCTTCGAAATAGTTGTAGGCTGACTGATCGTCGATGCTCTTTGGCTCGTCGACGAATGTCAGCACGCGGCCACGTAAAAGCAATTTGCTCATTGGACTGTTCCTCCCTGAACTGTGGTCTCATACCAGCTGGCGAGCAGGCGGCGTTCCTCGTCGGTAATGCCGCTGACATTGGCCGGCGGCATTGCATGTGAACGTCCGGCCTGCAGATAAATCTCACGGGCATGCGCTGCGATCTCGCTATCGGTCTCAAGCACGACACCCTTGGGCGGCACGATGATGCCCTCCCAGCCGGGTTCCTTGGCGTGGCACATCGAGCAGCGTCCGAGGATAGTGTCCTTCACCTTGGGGAAGGCTTCCGCGGAAATGAACGGTTGCTGGACAGCGGAGATTCTCTCCTCTCCGCTTTCGCCCGAAAGAATCTTCGGCACAGTCGAGAGCCACATGATGATGACGAAGAGGATCGCGGTAACCAGCCACGTCCATGTCGGTTCCCCCTTGCGCGCGTGGCGGGTGTTGAACCAATGGCGGATCGTGACGCCCATCAGGAACACCAGCGATGCGATGATCCAGTTGTATTTGGTGCCGAATGCCAGCGGATAGTGGTTCGACAACATCAGGAACAGCACTGGCAGGGTCAGATAATTGTTGTGGGTCGAGCGCTGCTTGGCCTGCTTGCCCAGCGCGGGATCCGGAACTTTTCCTGCGATCAGATCGGCAACGACTTTCTTCTGGTTCGGGATGATGATCATGAACACGTTGGCGGACATGATCGTCGCTGTGAACGCGCCTAGGTGAAGAAACGCTGCACGCCCGGTGAAGAGCTGCGTATAGCCCCAGGCCATGCCGACGAGCACGAAATACAGCAGCACCATCAGCTGCGTGTCGTTCCTGCCGAGCGGCGACTTGCAGATCGTGTCGTAGACGATCCAGCCGCCAAAGATCGAAGCGAGGGAAATCGCGATAGCCACTGGCCGCGACACGTCGAGTACATGCGGATCGATCAGGTAGAGATCGGCGCCTACATAGTAGACGATGCAAAGCATGGCGAAGCCCGAAAGCCACGTCGCATAGGATTCCCATTTGAACCATGTCAGATGTTCAGGCATCTGCTCCGGGGCCACCAGATATTTCTGGATATGATAGAACCCGCCGCCGTGGACTTGCCACTCCTCGCCGTGGGCACCAGCGGGAAGGTCCGGCCGCTGGCGCAGACCGAGGTCAAGCGCCACGAAATAAAAGGATGAGCCGATCCAGGCGATGCCGGTAATCACATGCAACCAGCGAACGGCGAAGTTCATCCAGTCCCAGGCAATAGCGTATTCGTACATGCGGCTCTCCCATTTATTGTGGGAGAGTATGTGCCAAAGCCTATGCTCATGGGAAACACCGTAATGGACCCATCTCTTTCAAAAAAATCTTTAAAATGCTAGATCATCAGACAGTGTAAGGCTTCGGGCGAAAATAATGTCGTACCTTGATAACCTTCGTGTTTTTGTTCGAGTCGTCGAACTTGGAAACCTCTCTGCCGCCGGACGCGACCAGCGCGCTTCTCCGGCTGTCGCCAGCAATCGGATCAAGGAACTCGAGCGTCATCTTGGCGTCCGTCTTTTCAATCGCACGACGCGCAAACTGACTCCTACCGAGCACGGCCGCGTATTCTACGAAGGCGCAGTCAAGATCATCGAGGCAATCAATGAGGCCGAAGCGGCGATTGCCGATCTGTCGAAAAAGCCCAAAGGTGCAATTCGCATCACCGCACCGCTCGGGATCGGCCGGCGCCTGATTGCATCCGGCATTCCGGAGTTCCACGACAAGTACCCGGATATCGAAGTGCGGCTGCGATTGTCGGATCACAACGTCGATATCATGAGCGAGGGTGTCGACGTTGCCTTCAAGCTCGGCATACTCGAAGACTCCAATTTGCGCATGCGCGGCATCATGAATTGCGAAAGGGTAATCTGCGCGTCGCCGGATTATCTGGAAAGGCGCGGTACACCTCTAACGCCCGATGATTTGATAGCCGAACATCATGACTGCCTGCTGCTACGCTATCCGGGCTCCAAAGAATATTTCTGGACGCTGCAGATGCCCGAAGGTACTCGCAAGCTGGAAGTCAGTGGTCCTTATGATTCCGACGATGGCGATGTCCTGACACAATGGGCGCTTGAGGGTCGCGGCATCATCAACAAACCGTTGTTTGAAGTGAAAAGCCATTTGAATGACGGAACGCTGAAAGCGATCCTCGAAGACACGCCTCCGGCCAGTATTCAGCTCGCAGCAATCTACCCGCACAAGCGTTTCCAGGATCCGAAGGTCCGGCTGATGATCGACTTCATGACCGAGCGCTGTCAGCGCCTGGTCAGTGCAATGTTGGAATAAGAGCTCACCTCAGGCTGGAACGCGCCTACGTTCTTTGGGTGCAACATTTGGCGTAAGGCGATAGTTCAACGCCGAAACCATGATTTCAGCCGCCGCCAGAGCCGCAATGACAGTTGGGCGCTTGTCCTTCACGGCGGTCCCGCCGACCGGACAAACCAGCCTGTCGAAAAACTCAGGACGACCCACCTCACGTGTCAACCAGTTGCGGAACGTTGCCCGTTTCGTCTTGGAGCCGATCATTCCGACGTAGGACGCATCATTCCTGGCAAGTGCTTCGGCCGTAATCAAGAAGTCGAGTGCATGGTCGTGGGTGAGGACGACGAATGCACTTCCCGCTGGCGCATCACGAACGACCGCCTCAGGCATGGCCGTCAGGCAAGTTTCGATGCCGGGGACCTGCGTGGCGGAAAGTTCCTCTTCGCGTGTGTCGACCAATATCGTTCGCAGCGGGACCAGTGAAAGCGCCATGGCCAGTGCATCGCCGACATGACCGGCACCAAAGATATAAACATGCGGCCGCCCAGCGATTTCGAGATCGACCTTCTCGATCAATGTCATGGCCACAGTTCGATCAACCCGTTTGAAGCCCAGTGAGACACGGCCACCGCAGCATTGGCCAATCTCCGGTCCGAGCGGGATCGTCATTTCATCCATTTGGACGCCGTTTTCGAGCGCCCTGCGCGCGTGATCAATTGCCATGAATTCGAGCTGCCCACCGCCTATGGTGCCAAAAATGCAATCCGCTGCCACCAGCATCCAGGCTCCGGCCTCGCGGGGCGTAGACCCATCTGCTGCCTTCACCTCGACCAGCACGACCTGCTTCCGTCGATTCAGAAAATCCCTGATATCGTCGTGGTTCGTTGGCATGGGATTTCACAGCTCCTTGCCCGCCGACCGCAAACGTTCTACCGCGATCAATACACGCTCTGGTGTGGCCGGGGCATCGAGGCGCGGTGAAATTCGATAGTCCGCTACACTGGCAACTGCCATCGAGATTGCCTCCAGCACGGAGATTGCCAGCATGAATGGCGGCTCGCCGACGGCCTTGGAGCGGCGGATCGTTTCTTCGCGGTTGACCGACCAACTGGCAAGCTGCACGTTGAACGTGCGTGGACGATCCGATGCCAGCGGGATCTTGTATGTCGACGGCGCGTGCGTGCGCAGCCGTCCCTTGGCATCCCACCACAACTCTTCAGTCGTCAGCCAGCCCATGCCCTGTACGAAGGCGCCTTCCACCTGGCCCAGATCGAGCGCAGGATTCAACGACTTGCCAACATCATGAAGAACATCGGTCCGGTCGACCTGATACTCGCCGGTCAGCGTGTCGACGCTCACCTCGGATACCGAAGCGCCGTAGGCGAAATAGTAGAACGGGCGGCCCCTGCCCTCGGCCCGGCTCCAGTGGATTTTTGGCGTCTTGTAAAAGCCCGCTGCCGAGAGTTGAACGCGAGCGCCATAGGCGGATCTGATAAATTCCGGGAATGGAATGAGCCGGTCGCCTACCCGCACCGTATTGGGCTCGAAGAAAACCTGTTCCTGTTTGACATCATAATGCTCGACGGCAAACTGAACGAGGCGTGCCTTGATCTGTTGGGCGGCATTGGCTGCGGCCATGCCATTGAGATCCGAACCGGAAGAAGCAGCTGTCGCAGAGGTATTTGGAACCTTTGCGGTTGTTGTTGCTGTTATTCTGATGCGGTCGAGATCGACCTGGAATTCGTCGGCCACAACCTGCGCTACCTTGGTGTTCAGCCCCTGTCCCATCTCGGTACCACCATGGTTGAGATGGATTGAACCGTCCGTATAGACATGGACGAGAGCGCCAGCTTGATTGTATTCCGTTTTGGTGAAGGAGATGCCGAACTTCACCGGCGTCAGCGCTATACCCCGCTTGATGACCCGGCTGTAGCGATTGAAGTTGATAATCGCCTCGCGCCGAGCCGCGTAATCAGATGTTGCTTCAAGCTCCGCAATGATTTGCGGGATGATATTGTCTTCGACCGTCTGATGATACGGCGTAAGATTGCGACCCTCGCCGCCATAGAAATTGGCCTTGCGAATTTCCAGCGGATCCTTGCCAAGCGCATAGGCGATCTCTTCGATCATGCGCTCGCCGCCGACCATACCCTGCGGACCACCAAACCCACGAAAAGCCGTGTTGGAAACGGTATTGGTTTTCAACGGTCGCGAACGCAGCCGGACATTCGGGTAGAAATAGCAATTGTCGGCGTGGAAGAGAGCACGGTCCGTCACTGGACCGGAAAGGTCCGCCGAGAAACCGCAGCGCGCCGAGAATGTCGCATCGACAGCTTCAATGCGGCCCTCGTCGTCGAAGCCGAGTTCATAGGCAACGTGGAAGTCGTGGCGCTTGCCGGTCGCAACCATATCGTCGTCGCGATCGGGGCGGATCTTCACGGCCCGCCGGTATTTCTTTGCAGCGATTGCCGCCACAGCCGCGAATAGATTGGCCTGCGTTTCCTTACCGCCAAAACCGCCACCCATGCGTCTTACGTTGACTGTTACGGCATTTGAGGGCACGCCGAGGACGTGGCCAACCATGTGCTGCGTTTCGCTCGGGTGCTGCGTTGAGGAAAAAACCGTCACCTCGTCATCCTCGCCAGGGATGGCGAAGGCAATGTGACCTTCCAAATAGAAATGATCCTGTCCACCAATGCGCATTTCCCCGCTCAAACGGTTCTTTGCACCAGCGAGGCCAGCGGCAATGTCGCCCCGTTCCAGCTTCAGTGGATCGATCACCAGCGGATAGTTGGCCTTTTCCGCTTCCAGTACGTCGGTGACATGGTCGAGATCACGGTACTCGATTTTGACCTTCGATGCCGCCTGACGCGCAATTTGCCGCGTTTCTGCAATCACCGCGAAGATGGGTTGGCCATGGAATTCAACCTTGCCAACTGCAAAGACGGGATCGTCATGTTTACCTGCGGGGCTCACGTCGTTGTGGCCCGGGATATCGTCAACCGTCAGCACGCCAATAACGCCGGCGCTAGCTTTCACCGCCTCGAAATCGATGGACAGGATTTCCGCGTGCGCACGCTGCGACAGGCCGAGGTAGGCATGGAGCGTGTCCGATGGTTCCGGCATATCGTCGATGTACTCGGCCGTACCGGATACGTGCTTATGCCCGGATTCGTGCGGTTGCTTTTCATGGATGCCACCGCGAATGCGGGCAATCGGTTGAATCACATTCATTGCGCGCTCCTCACCCAAATGCCGCTTCGTAGCGGTTCAACCGGACATGCTCGCCGCCTGTCTCAAGGTAGAAGCGCCGCAACAGGTTCTTTGCGACCAAGAGGCGATAGTCAGCAGAAGCGCGCCAATCCGTCAGCGGCGTGAAATCATCGGCGAAAACTGCTGCTGCCTTTTCAATAGCGCCCTCATCCCAAACGGCGCCGGTCAACGATGCCTCGACCGCACTTGCACGCTTGGGAGTTCCGGCCATCCCGCCAAATGCGATGATTGCATTCTCCACCCGGCCTCGTTCGTCGAGAGAAATCCGGAATGCGCCGCAGACCGACGAAATGTCTTCGTCCAAACGTTTGGAAATCTTGTACACACCGTAAAGGTCCTCGACATCGAGATAAGGGATATGGATCGCTTCCACGAACTCGCCGAGTGCACGATCCTGTTTGCCATACTCGATAAAGTATTTCTCAATTGGAACGGAGCGGCGATTGTTACCCTTGCGCAATTGAACTGTCGCACCAAGGCCTATCAAGGCCGGCGGCGTATCGCCGATTGGCGAGCCGTTGGCGACGTTGCCACCGACAGTCCCCATGTTGCGAACCTGCTCACCGCCAATGCGGTTCCAGAGCTCTGTCAACTGCGGGAAATGGCGAATGATGACGGGATATGCGTCGGTGTAACTTACGCCTGCACCAAGCGTCAGACCATCGTCACCCTCTGTTATCAGCCGCAAGTCATCGAGATGCGACAGGAAGACCACCGGGCCGATCTCGCGCATGAACTTCGTCACCCAGAGCCCGACATCGGTCGAGCCCGCGACAATCGTCGCGCCTGGATCGTGTTCCAGCGCATCGGCGAAATCATCAACGTTGGCGGGAAGTACAAGCTGTTGTCTGCCCTCCCCGACCACAACGCGCTTGCCATCTTTCAAGGTAAGCAGTTGTTCGGTAACGCGTGCACGCTCAGTGACAAGTGGATCCCTGTTCAGATCGCCAATGGCGGTAACGCTTTCCGCGGCCCGGATGATTGCGGCATAGCCAGTGCAACGGCAGAGATTGCCCTGCAGAGCCTTTTCGATTTCCTGGATATTCGGCTTCGGATTTTGCATCCAAAGACCGTAGAGCGACATGACGAAGCCGGGTGTGCAGAAACCGCACTGCGACGCATGAGTGTCAACCATCGCCTGCTGCACCGGATGCAATGTCCCATCCGATCCAGCGAGTGCCTCGACCGTCACGACATGGCAACCATCCAGAGAGCCAACGAAACGGATGCAGGCGTTGACCGATTCATATTTGAGCTGGCCATTGAACAGGCGTCCGACGAGGACTGTGCACGCTCCACAGTCGCCCTCGGCGCACCCTTCCTTGGTGCCCCTCAGTTTGCGGTCGAGCCGGAGAAAATCGAGAAGCGTTTCGGTCGGGGAAACATCTGTGCGCTCGACAACCTTGTCGTTGAGCAGAAACCGGATGCTATTGCGGATCTGGACTTCCATCTGAGGTCAACTCCCGCGATAGGTTGAATAGCCGAAGGGCGCGACGAGCAGCGGCACGTGATAGTGAACGTTCTCGTCATCGATGCCGAAGCGGATCGGGACCACATCGAGAAACGGCGTCTGGCCATTTGCAGGTTGGCTGCCGAAATATTCGCCTACATGAAAGCGGAGTTCGTAAGCACCTGAGCGCATATCAGCGCCGGTCAATAATGGTTTGTTGCAGCGTCCATCTTCATTAGTGCGTGTGCTGTGCAGAGGAAGAAGGCGCTCGCCATCGACGCGAAAGAGATCGATCCGCAACCTGGCGGCAGGCTTGCCGCTGGCCGTGTCAAGCACATGGGTCGTCAGGCGACCGGCAGCTTCATCGTGAAGGCTCATGTGTATTCCTCCCTCCCGCGGAGTACTTTTCAATTTCCATCGCTCAATGTGCCCCTTGGCATCAGTCCCGGGTAGGCAGCGCCTGATTGCAGGACTTTCAAAATTTTCTGGGGGAATGCTTCGTCCATTATTTGGGTATTCAGGGTGGAATAGCGATTTGAGGAGGGACCCACCTTGGCGAGATATCCGCGCGACATGCATGGCTACGGTGCAAATCCACCGTCGGCCAACTGGCCAGATAATGCGCGCATCGCCGTCCAGCTTGTCGTCAACTACGAGGAAGGTGGCGAAAACTGTGTCTTGCATGGCGACGCCGCCTCTGAAGCTTTCCTGTCAGAGATTGTCGGGGCGCAGGCGTGGCCAAATCAGCGTCACTGGAACATGGAGTCGATCTACGAGTATGGCGCACGCGCCGGGTTTTGGCGCCTGCATCGCTTGCTGACAACGAAGAACGTGCCGGTAACGGTCTATGGCGTGGCGACGGCCCTGCAGCGGTCGCCCTCGCAGGTTCGAGCCATGCTCGATGCAGGCTGGGAGATCGCATCGCACGGCCTGAAATGGATCGACTACAAGGATTGCAGCGCTGAGGCTGAGCATGAACACATGCTCGAAGCGATCCGCATCCACACTGCCGTTACCGGTGAACGTCCCCGCGGCTGGTACACGGGTCGATGCTCGGCGAACACAGTCGATCTGGTGACCGAAGAAGGCGGCTTCGACTATGTTTCCGATTCCTATGCCGACGACCTGCCGTATTGGCACGAGTTCGGCGGCCACCATCAACTCGTCATTCCCTATACACTCGATGCCAACGATATGCGGTTCGCAACCCCGCAAGGGTTCAATGCCGGCGACCAGTTCTTTTCCTATCTGAAGGACAGTTTCGATACCTTGTACGCGGAAGGTGAAGCGGGTTCGCCCAAGATGATGAGCATTGGTCTCCATTGCCGCCTGGTCGGCAGGCCCGGACGCGTCGCGGCCCTGGCCCGGTTCATCGACTACGTAAAAAGCCACGAGAAGGTCTGGCTCGCTCGTCGCATTGACATCGCGCAGCACTGGGCCACGAACCACCCGTATAAAACGCAGCGAGTGCAGCCATCGACAATGTCCGAGGACGCATTCGTCTATTGCTTTGGCGGGGTGTTCGAACACTCAGACTGGATCGCAAAACGGGCATACGCTGCCGAGCTCGGACCATCCCACGATAACGTCACTGGCCTGCACGCAGCGCTTTGCACGGCATTTCGCAACTCTTCCGACAACGAACGTCTCGGCGTCTTGAATGCTCACCCAGACCTTGCCGGAAAACTGGCGCAAGCCAAACGCCTGACGGAAAGCTCTGCACTGGAACAGGCGTCCGCAGGCCTGGATGAGTTAACAGACAACGAGCGAGAGAAGTTCACCGCTCTCAATGCGCGCTATGTCGAAACCTTCGGATTTCCATTCATCATCGCGGTCAAAGGCCGAGGCAAAGACGAAATCCTTTCCGCCTTTAAAACGCGGATCGCCAATGACCGCCAGACAGAATTCAACACAGCGTGCCGGGAGGTGGAGAAGATTGCTCTTCTGCGCCTTCAAGACATGCTGGCAAACTGAGGAATGAAAATGTCAAACACCAATGAAGATATCCCCGCATTCGCCCGTAACTCGATCAATCTTGCATCGGCTGGCCTCGGGGCAAAGCCGATGTTCGCGACCGATGAGTTCTTTGCACCGCTGGAACGCATGCTGAGCGACGAGCCTGCAATTTTCTATCCTGAAAAATTCGACGACAACGGCAAGTGGATGGACGGTTGGGAAACGCGCCGGCGACGCAGCAGTGGACATGATTATGCGGTCGTCCAGCTTGCCGCGCCGGGCACCATCGCCGGTTTCGATGTCGACACAGCCCATTTCACGGGGAACTACCCTCCTGCCTGCCGTATCGAAGCTTGTAATACAACGGGCAAACCTGGCGAAGCCACCTTGTGGACGGAGGTGCTCGGATTGAGTCAACTCGGCGCCAGTTCGCACCACTATTTTACTTGCAGCTCCAAGCAAGTGTGGACCCATGTTCGCCTGCACATACATCCGGACGGCGGCGTTGCTCGCTTGCGTGTCTACGGTCAGCCGTCGCTGGACATTGACAGCGTCAATGGTGAGGCCGTCGATCTCGCGTCGTCGTTACTTGGTGGCCGCGTCGTCGCCATGTCTAATGCACATTATGGCTATCAGCGCCTGCTCGCGCCGGGCCGCGGCATCAACATGGGCGACGGCTGGGAAACACGCCGCAGACGTGAGCCAGGCAATGACTGGATCATCATCAAGCTTGCCGCGCGCGGAACAATTGAAAGTGCAATTGTGGATACGGCCCACTTCAAGGGGAACTATCCGGATGCCTGCTCGATTCAGGTCGCCGATCTTGGCGATGCCGGCGAGAGCCTCGACGAACTGGTTGTCGCTTCGTCCATGTTCTGGGAAGAGATTCTGCCTGTCCAGAAGTTGTCCGCGGACAACATTCACGAATATGGCGGCAACCATATCAAGCAAAACGGTGCAGTGACGCACGCTCGCTTCAACATCTACCCGGATGGCGGCGTGAGCCGGTTGCGGCTGTTCGGCAAAATCGCGCGCGGTTAATTCTATGCGCGAGATCGTCATTCAACCGTTGACCCGGGAGGCGTTTGCGCCTTTCGGCGATGTCATTGAGATCGAAGGCGCAAGCAGCTTTCCCATCAATCATGGCATGTGCATGCGCTACCATGATCTGGCCAAGGTCGAGACGACGGGAGAAAATGCACATACTTTGATAAGCCTGCTACGCGGCAAGCCTTATGAACTGCCCCTCAAGCTGGAAATGGTCGAGCGGCATCCCCTCGGCAGTCAGGCCTTCGTGCCCCTGTCAGGCAATCCGTTTCTCGTGGTTGCAGCCCACGACCAGCCGGATGGCCCAAGCGACCCTGTCGCCTTTCTGACGGAACCGGGCCAGGGCGTGAATATTCATCGCAACGTGTGGCACGGCATTCTGACGCCGCTGCAGGGGCAGTCAGACTTTGTTGTGATCGACAGGGGCGGCGACGGCGTCAATCTGCAGGAGCATTTCTATCCCGAGGCGTTTCTTATTCGCTAACGCCGAACAACACACGCAAAAAAGGCCGCCCTCCTCAGGAAGGCGGCCTTTTTCATAGATGTCGAGGATCAGTTCAGCGGAATTGAGTTTTTTTCCTTGCTGGCCTGATACTGCTCAGAGAGTTCGGCATATTTCGCACTGATTGCCGCAGCGCGTTTTTGCAGCCTATCGCGATCCGGTTCCGGAAGCTCCGCAATCATCTTGTGGATGGAATAGCTGTTCCAGAACGCGTTTTCCTTGTTGTAGCCGCCCGGTTCCAGCGTGAAAACCTCCTTCAAGATTTTGAGATCATGCGGGATTGCGAATGCATCACGTGAATCTTCGTGGCTGAAGAAGTAGTAGAAATTGTCAAAACCTGCCCAAGTGATAGCCGAAAGGCACATGGAACAGGGTTCGTGGGTCGACAAGAAAATCAGTTCGCGCGGATCTGGGCGGGTATCCCTCTCCATCTCAAAGAACCGCTTCAACGTATGAACCTCGCCATGCCATAGCGGGTTTTCCGTCTCATTGTTGGTCTCTGCCAAGACAAGCGACAGATCCGATTTGCGCAGCAGCGCCGCGCCGAAGATCTTGTTCCCGGCGGCTACGCCGCTCTCGGTTTTTGGAATAATCCGGCGGTCGATCGTATCAAGCAGTACCTCAATCAGGTTGCTCATGGCCTGCTGTTCCATCGGTGACTTTCTGATCAGAGACTATCCAATATCGAAAATAGCAATGGCGCGGATGCGACGCAATCGCCGCATCCGCGCCGGATTGTAAAGTCAGCCGGGAAACAGCGCGAACTTTATAACAAAGAGCGCAGCCACAAGCCATGTCGCGGGGTGCACAACACTTGCCTTGCCGGTGAATGTCTTCAACACGACATAGCTGATGAACCCGAAGGCGAGACCGTTCGCTATCGAATATGTGAAGGGGATCATCAAAGCGGTAATCGCTGCCGGGGTCGACTCAGTGACATCACCCCATTCGATATCGACGAGTTCATGCATCATGAGCCCCGCCACATAGAGCAACGCTGGAGCAGTCGCATAACCCGGCACGGAAGCCGCGAGTGGCGAGATGAACAGCGCCGCCAGGAACAGCACCGCAATGGTCAACGCGGTCAAACCTGTGCGACCGCCAGCTTGAACGCCCGAGGCACTTTCGACATAGGCGGTCGTGCTGCTGGTCCCGAGCAACGAGCCGGCGACGATGGCCGTGCTGTCAGCAAACAATGCGCGGCCAAGATTGTTCGGTTTTCCCTCTTCGATAAGCCCGGCACGCTTGCTGACGCCGATCAAGGTTCCGGTCGCATCAAACACCTCGACAAGCACGAATACGAGGATGACCTGAAGAAGCCCGGTATGCAACGCACCCATGATATCAAGTTGGAGGAAGGTTGGCGCCAGACTTGGCGGCGCTGAAAATACGCCCTTGAACTCACTCACGCCAAGGATCATCGACAGGACCGTCACAACTAGAATGCCGATCAGAATTGCCCCGCGAACTTTGAGCGCATCGAGCGCGGCGATGACGAAGAAGCCCAGGATCGCGAGCAAGGCTCCTGTACTTCCAAGATGACCCAAACCAACGAATGTCGCAGGATTTGCGACGACGATGCCGGAATTTTTCAACGCAATGAATGCGAGGAAGAGGCCGATACCCGCCGCAATCGCACTTCGCAACGATTTGGGAATGCCTGCGACAAGCCAGCGACGTATTCCGGTTACTGTCAGAAGCAGAAAGATGCAGCCCGAGATGAACACGGCTCCGAGCGCCTGCTGCCAGCTGAAACCCATCGCCGCTACGACCGTAAAGGCGAAGAAGGCGTTGAGGCCCATTCCGGGTGCCATGCCGATCGGCCAATTGGCAACCAGCGCCATCACGCCCGAACCGAGTGCAGCGGCGATACAGGTCGCGACAAACACAGCATTGCGATCCATCCCCGTCGAGGACAAGATCTCTGGATTGACGAAAATGATATACGACATCGTCAGGAACGTCGTCAGTCCTGCCAACACTTCCGTGCGTACCGATGTGTCGTGGTCGTTAAGCTTGAAAAGCTTTTCGAGCATAATTCCTCCCCTTGGCAAAAGCCTAAGTCTCCGGTTGCCTGACAAGCGCGCTACGCGTCAATGCAGACTGCCTCTTTTGAGTTTTCGATAATTCTCCTATCAAGAGATGGCAGGCATACACTCCTCCGCATACCGCCGCTCCTCAGTGTCGCCACTGCGGATGGGATTGTGCGATTTTCGTCACGGCGATGCTAGGCACCTATTCCGCATTCATTTGCGAAACACCTTCAATATTTTCTTGAGCTTTATGATGGATTTACCGCGTCGCAACGATGAATATGCGAGGGAATGGCAACAGCACTATCCCGTCATCCATCGGCTTGTAGGATTGAGCCAAACGTTGCCTGTACTTGTCAAGAAAATCTGCGCGTTCATCGTCGTTGAGCAGAGAAAGATACGGGCGTAACCCTGAACCCTTAAACCATTCAATGATGCCATCCAGCCCTTGCAACGGATGATGATAGGTCGTGCGCCAAATGTCGATGTGTTGGCAATGGGGCCGTAGCAATTGATAGTAGAATGACGCTGTGCCTATTTCGCTGCGAGTGGCATCCGCCTGCGTTACCCTTGCAGCCCAGCGTTCGTCAGCCGCCACTTCCCGCATGGCGATATGTGTCGCCTCCTGCAGATTATCTGGCATCTGTATCGCCAGGGAACCTCCTTTACTCAGAAAACCCATCAGCCGCGGGAAAAGCCGGTCGTGGTCCGGAAGCCACTGCATAACGGCATTGGCGTAGATAAGATCGGCATTCCTGTGCGGCTGCCACACATCAATGTCGGCAACCGCGAATTCGCAGCCCGGCAGTCGCTCCTTTGCCTTGGCGGTCATATCCGCAGAAGAATCGATCCCAAGGACTTCAGCATGTGGATACCGCTTTACAATCAGTTCGGTGGAATTGCCCGGGCCGCAGCCGAGGTCCATTGCAAATTTCACATTCTGATTGGGAACGGCGGATAGCAGGTCATTTGCCGGGCGGGTGCGCTCGTCCTCGAATTTCAGATACTGGTCAGGCGACCAATCCGCTTTTCTCATATGCGACTCATGCTCCCTGTCACTCGCCAAGGCTTAGCATGGCTACCACGCCAACAAAGCTGAAATATTGCACCGCTTTAGTTGAGGACAGATCGGCTATTGAATTCGTCGCATAATGTCGGACGCTATCGTCTTGACGATATTCTCAGGCGTGAGGATGCTGGCTTTGCTTTCCTGGACCTCCGTTTCGGGAGGTTGAGCAGTAAAATCTGTGGGATTGGCTTCATTGGGGAAAAACGCTGGGCCGACGGTCCTCACATTTTCATGGGGCGCCTCGTCTTCATCAATGTCTCCCTGAGCAGGTTCTTCCGACAAGGTATCAACGTCGGGCTCTCCCACCGCTTGCAACGCTGATGTGGCAGGCTTGGATTGGGAAACGGGTGTCTCCGGTGCGGCAGCCATCATATCGGCTTGAGCATGGCACGTGCAACCCGGCACGGCTTTGACACCCGCCGTGCGGTAATTGAATGCGTTGGGAAGTTCGCTATAGGGCTTCTTGTCGGTGACGGATATCATTGCATCCGATTCCTGTTCGGGCACCGCGTGATAGTACAATTTCGCGTTCCCGGCCGGACACATCGCACTACAGGCATTTTGATCACGCGCAAAATATTTGGGCTTGGTCGAGAACGAGATCGGGAAATAGTATCCATCGCATGTCCGCACACAAATGGTTCGATAACCCTTTTTGACGACGCCGTTAACGCTTGGCTCTGTCCCTTCATAGGTCGCCGCAAGCGTCTCCGGTCCCGCAGACACCTTGCGATGTGCCTCGCGTTCATCCAATTGCCGTTTGACCATTATTCTGGAGGCAGGCTTTTGCTCCTCGTCAGATTGCGTGCCAAACAGAACTTCCAGCAAGGTCTTGCGACGGACACTGGATGAATCATTGTTTCTGCCAATCGAAGCCACCCTGTCATTACAGCCTCTAGCTTCCATTGAGGCCAGAATCTGTTGGCGTGAAGGCTGCGACGAACCAGACCTGTCGCTTGCATTTTGCAGCTTTGCGAGTTTGGCGGACATCGCGTCAATGGTTTGAGCATAACGCTTGCAGAGTGCAGGATCCCCACGGGAAAACAGGAAACCTCCACAACCTGCCTTACCTGCCTTTGCCCGCATTTGTTGGAGCTGCAGCGCTTGTCGCTGCACCAGAGGGCTGTTCTTCTGTGAAACACTTCTGCCGCTTGAGGCGGCCACCAATTGCCGCTGCAAGGTCGCGCATGCCGCAGGGGCGGCGTGGGCGGTTTTGAGGGATGTCGGAACAAGCGCCGATATCAACCCGGTAACAACTAAAAGTTGAAAGAAAGGAAACAGCCGCGTTGCCATCTGCAGCCTCCGAGATGCCGCCAACTTTGAAGAAAGCTCGATCGCGTTAAATCTCGGGAAAAACGAATGCTTGGCGGAGTTGCCAGATCGCAATACTCCCGAATTTGGCGAAGCTTCCTGTTTGAGAATAACTCATTCTTAAATTCAACGTAATCCCAATTATTTATTTGTCGTATTAATATTAATGACGATTTCGTGAATTACTGGAGTTTTTTTTCCAGCAACTTGTCTAACCATTAGCCCACTTTTCCGAATTTACCGCCGAATTCTACTCCTGCAGGCCCGCGCAATTGTAATCCATTGCGTAATAGATAGCTGGCTATGATTCACGTGCGGCTCTTACATTCTGGATGTAACGAGAAATTCTCAGATAATTGTTTCTGATATACAGTAATCTTTACCATATCTGCAAGGCCTCTCGACAACACTTCAGGAATCGCATTTGTTGCCACTAATATTGATGGAATGTAGATGACGCACAGCGGGAGGTGATCCAATGTCTAACAAGCTGTTATCAGCCATTTTGATTAGTATCGGGCTGTTTGCGTGGCCAGCTTCGGCCTTGGCCGACGTTGGTTATACAACCGGAAATGTCAATCTACGCACCGGACCAGGAACCAGTTACGCTCGCGTCGGGACCCTGTCTGAAGGGACGCGCATCAATGTTCTGGGGTGTCAGCCGAGTTGGTGCCACGTCGCAACTCAAGGCGTCCGTGGATGGCTTTCTGCCAACTACGTCCAGCGGACAAGGGTTATCGTACAACGCCCAGTGGTCATTCGCCCTACTGTCGTTGTAAGACCCGCATATCATTATGGTCATGGTTATCGTCCTCGTCCGAAACCGAATCGTCCGCGGCCCAACTGCAAAATAGCACCCGGATTCCCTTGCAGGTAATTGTGTGACGGAATGGCGGGATGGCCCCTTGGTGCTTTTCCCGCCATGGTGCTGCAACCATTTCCGAGAATGCATAATTTTCTAGACCCGATGTCGGGATTGGCCATAGTGGATCGTCTTCAAATGAGAAGGAACGATCCATGCTTTACGCCATACTTTGCTATAACCCCGAAGACGTTGTCAGTTCCTGGACCAAGGAAGAGGATGACGCAGTGATGGCGCGCCTCGCAGTCGTCCAGGAAAAGCTTACCAAGCAGGGACGTCTTGGCCCTGTCGCAAGGCTTCTTCCGACGACTGCTGCGACCACCCTTCGCAAAGGTCGCGAAGATCCAGTTGTCATAGACGGGCCCTTTGCCGAGACAAAAGAGCAACTTCTCGGGTTTTACATTGTCGATTGTAAATCGCTGGACGAAGCACTTGAAACGGCGCGAGACCTTGCGCGCGCAAACCCGGGCACCGGCTCCTACGAGATAAGGCCGGTCGGTATCTTCAGGCCAGGATCGAGTTTTCCATGAACGACACGAACTGGATCGATGCAGCCCTCGTTGCGGCCCGCCCGCAGGCAGTTGGTGCATTGCTTCGCTACTTCCGCAATCTCGATACGGCGGAAGAGGCATTTCAGGAGGCCTGCCTTCGCGCGCTGAAAAGCTGGGGAAAGAACGGTCCGCCGCGAGATCCCACTGCGTGGTTGATCTTTGTTGGGCGCAATAGTGCGATCGACGTCGTTCGGCGGCAGGTAAAGCAACAGCCTCTGCCACCCGAGGAGCTTTTGTCGGACTTGGAAGATGCGGAAACCGCTATCGTCGAGAAGATAGACGGTTCCGACTATCGCGACGATATTCTGCGCCTGCTCTTCATTTGCTGTCATCCCGATCTTCCTGCCACGCAGCAAATCCCCTTGGCGCTCCGGATCGTGTCAGGCCTGTCTGTCCGGCAGATCGCCCGCGCCTTTCTCGTCGGCGAAAGTGCAATGGAGCAGCGGATAACACGCGCAAAGAGTCGTATTGGAGCTGGCGAAATACCATTCGAAACGCCTGGGCCGGTCGAACGGGCCGAACGGCTCGCAGCAGTCGCAGCCATGGTCTACCTGATCTTCAACGAAGGTTATTCGACCGGCAGCACCGAGGCACAAGCAAGATCACCACTATGCGACGAAGCCATCCGCCTTTCGCGATTGCTCCTGCGAATCTTCCCGACTCAGCCGGAGATTATGGGATTGACTGCACTTCTCCTGCTGCAAAGTGCCCGTTCTGGCGCCCGCTTCGATACGGACGGCTCGGTGATACTGCTGGAGAACCAGGATCGCGACCTCTGGAATCGGAGCATGATCAATGAAGGATTGGCGCTGATCGACAAGGCAATGCGCCACAGAGCACCCGGTCCCTATCAGATTCAGGCGGCAATCGCTGCGTTGCATGCACGGGCCAATCGCGCTGAGGACACGGATTGGGCCGAGATCGATCTGCTTTACGCAGCACTCGAAAGGCTGACCCCCTCGCCCGTCATCACGCTCAATCGTGCCGTTGCCGTTGCAAAGGTGCGAGGTCCCGCCGAAGCACTGGCGCTGATCGAGCCTCTGGAGGACAGGCTCTCCGGTTATTTTCATTTCTTCGGCGTCAAAGGTGGCCTGCTGATGAAGATAGGCCGCACCAGCGAAGCTCGGGAGGCGTTCAATCGCGCAATCTCTCTCGCTAACACGGCTGCAGAAGCCGCCCACATCCGCATGCACCTTGATCGGCTTGCGCAAGACTGATTCTTCGCAGCCGTGTCGGATCGGCGGTTGTTCATTCGTCCTTTGTTTAGAGGTAACGAAGGAGAACAAAATGACCACCCACGACGAGAAAACCGCAGTCGCGACTGTAATAAAGGACTGGTCGAAAGCAATCAGCAACAAGAACGCCGCGCAAGTCTTGTCTCATCTTGCCGATGATGTTGTACAGTTCACGCTCGCTCCACCGCTGCGATATCAGGGCAAAAGCGCTGAAGACCTGCAAGGCTGGTTCGATACGTGGGAAGGACCAATCGGCATTGAATCGCGCGACACGGCGATTTCGGCCGGCGCTGATATAGCTTTTGCAACAAGTCTCGTCCGCATGACGGGACGGAAAACCGACGGCGAGAAGCCTGATATCTGGTTTCGTCAGACGATTGGCCTGATCAAGCAAGCTGGCACGTGGAAGATCGCCCATGAACACGCCTCTGTACCTTTCTACATGGATGGCAGTTTCAGGGCTGCCATCGATCTGAAGCCATAATTCCACCCGTCTTACCGCCGGAGTTCGCGCGATACAGGAAGTCCATTCCTGTAACCGCGCGAACTCACTTGTGCTTAAGCAATACTTCGTCGGTAGTTTCGGTGACTTTGTCACGTCCCTGTCATGAAAAGCGGGATAAGAACCACTTCGGATTCCCCCAAAGACGCATTGTCACAAGGACGCAATCTTTAGATCGCCAACTTTGATTGGCGCGCGCGGCGTCATTGCCGCTATTCCTGGCTACCGCATTTCGAAGGAAGCACATGATGAACGAATTGATTCTTACAGGCGCCCGCGTCGTTCTTGACGATGCGATCATCAATGGTTCGGTGCAAATCGTCGACGGCACGATAGCCAGCATAGACATGGGACGTTCGGCAGTGCCGGGTTCGATTGACGTCGCCGGCGATTATATTCTGCCTGGTCTCGTCGATGCCCACACCGATCACCTTGAAAAACATGTGTTTCCGCGCGCTCACGTCAAATGGGATATGCTGCGGGCAGTCATGGCACATGATGCTCAAATCATCGGCGGCGGTGTCACAACGGTTTTTGATTCGCTGTGCGTCGGCGCCACCATCAAGAATCCTGAACGCCGCGAGATACTTGGGCCGATGATCGACGCGCTCGAATATGCCGGAGCAAAGGGCATGATGCGGGCTGAGCATCTCGTGCATCTACGTTGCGAGATCACCGATAATATGACGCCGGCACTGATTGCGGAAAACATCGACCGGGACATCGTGCGTGTGATCTCGATCATGGAACACATTCCGGGAAAACGTCAAAGTCATGATGTGTCGAACTATCTCGATCGGCGAATGAAGGAAACAGGCAAGGATCGGGCGGCTGTCGAAGAAGAAACACGGGAGTTGCTGGAAAGCCTCGAAGCAAGTTCAAGTGAAGTGCGGCACCTTGTCGTCGAATTTGCCAAGACGCGCGGCTTGCCCATGTTCAGTCATGACGATCTGACTGTCGAGCATATCCGCATGGCGCATGCCGAAGGCGTGCGTGTGGCGGAGTTCCCGGTCAGCATCGAGGCTGCGCGTGAGGCGCGGGCCCAATCCATGTTGATTGTGGCGGGTGCACCGAATGTGCTACGTGGCGGATCACAGTCAGGCAATGTGGCGGTAACCGAACTGCTTGCCGAGGGGCTGGTAGACATCCTGACTTCGGATTATGTGCCGCGTTCGATGCTGGATTGCGCGTTTTTATTGGCAAACCGGCCGGAATTCGACACTGACCTGCCTTCGGCTGTCCGCATGATGACCAGCGTTCCCGCGCGGGTCTGCGGTCTTGACGACCGCGGCGAAGTCCTTCCGGGCTTGCGTGCAGACCTTATTCGGGTACATCTGGCGGACAACATCCCCGTCATCCGCTCCGTGTGGCGGCAAGGACGGCTCGTCAACTAAATGGAAAAATCATGACCGAAATGCTCGTCACCAATGCCCGGCTGGTCCTGGCGGATCGCACCCTCGATGGGTCCATGGGCGTTCGAGATGGCCTGATCCAGGACATCGGAGAAGGGCCAAGCTCCGTTACTGATGCGGTTGATTTTGAAGGCGATTTTCTTATTCCTGGCTTCGTCGAGCTCCACACCGACAACCTCGAAAAGCATCTGCAGCCGCGGCCCGGGGTCATGTGGCCCTCAAGTGCCGCATCGGTGGTTGGGCACGATGTGCAGATTGCCGGCGCTGGAATTACCACAGTATTCGATGCTGTCGCAGTCGGCGAATATTCTTCGGCAAGCGCCCGCCGCCAGATGATCACAACTACAGTGGAAACTGTTGCCAATCCGCGTGTTCGAGAAGTACTTCGCAGCGAGCATCTGTTGCATCTGCGCTGTGAGCTGGCAGATCCGGCTGTGCTCGATATCTACAAGCCGATTGCGGACAACCCTTACGTCAAGCTCGTCTCGTTGATGGATCATACACCCGGCCAGCGGCAATGGGCGGATCTCGCCAAATGGCGGCAATTCAATCGCGACAAAAAATGGACGGATCTTGAATTCGACCAGATGGTTGCAGATCGAATCGCGGCGCAATCTCAATATGTTAACCGCTATCGAACCGCCGTGATCGACCTTGCTCGCCAGCATGGCACTGTGTTGGCCAGCCACGATGACACAACGCCGGAGCACGTCGACGAAGCCATGAACGACGGCATCTCCATATCGGAGTTTCCGACAAGTATAGACGCTGCAGCTCATGCGCACCGGCGCGGTATGAAAGTCGTCATGGGTGCACCGAATGTGGTTCGTGGCGGGTCGCATTCAGGCAACGTCTCGGCGATCGATCTGGTGCAGCGGGATCTTCTTGACGGGCTCTCTTCCGACTATGTGCCTTCCAGCCTGATGCAATCGGTGTTTTTACTCAACCAAAGTGCAGGAATCGATCTTGCGAAGGCTGTATCGTTCGTTTCAGCCAATCCGGCTCGGATGGTCGGCCTGGACGACCGTGGCGTTATTGAGATAGGCAAGCGGGCCGATTTCAGCAGAGTCCGGCTGATAGATGGCGTTCCGGTCATACTGAGCGTATGGCGGGAAGGAAGGCGCGTCTCCTGACGCGCCAGTATTCTCAAGTACTATACTTCTCGACAAAGGCCTTGGCGCTCAGGGCACGCATATCGGGAAGCGTTTCTCCAAGCTTTTCGTGACTCCAGTCCCACCAAGCGAGAGAGATCAACTTCTCCGCGAGTATTTCCGGATGGCGGCGCTTGATGAATTTTGCCGGCACGCCAGCAACGATCGTATATGGCTCGACATCCTTGGTCACCACTGCTGAAGAGCCAACGACAGCGCCGTCCCCGATAGTAATACCCGGCATGATAACGGCGCCATGACCGATCCAGACGTCATTGCCAATGTTTACCTTGTGATCACGGCGCCATTGGAAGAATTCGTCGTCGTCGCCAAGATCAAAACCGAACTGGCGTGAGCGATAACTGTAATGATGCTGACTGGCGCGCCACGTTGCATGATTTCCCGGATTGATGCGGGTAAAGGCTGCGATCGAACAAAACTTGCCGATCTTTGCGTAAATAATCGAGCCGTCATGCACGATATAGCTGTAGTCGCCGAACTCTGTTTCGGCGATGGCCGTGCGCGCGCCAACCTCTGTATATTGCCCTAATGTGCTATCCCGCACCGTTGCCGTCGGGTGAATTGTCGGGGCAATCCCCAGCATCTTTTCGCTCATTTCAACGCCTCTTGTTACCATATGAATCGTTCGGCGGCTTTCTAAGCTCCGCATGCAACAACAATATGAATGTATTGAGCAATTTCGCGTTATCAGGACAAATCAATCGGTGTTTTGTGTGCGGCAATATCGTGCGGCAGGATGGTTTGGCGCTCGATCATGCGATGCACGCGCGGTTCCGACAGACCGCGATGCAACGCGCGAATCCGATCGCCGATGGCGGCGTCAGCCTGGGTTCGCCGCTGATTGTGACGCACATACTCGACCCAGGTCGGCGTGTGGTAACTTTCGGTCCATATTTCAGGGTTCTCCAGATCGCGCATCAGCGCCCAATGCCCTGCCCCGTCGCGAATGCGGACGCGCCGCCGGGCGGCCATAACCACAAGGAAATCAGGAACATCGTCCTCCGCGATAACATAATCTATCATGATGACGATGGGGCCGCTGCGCGGTTTCAGGTCGAGTTTCAGCAGTGGCTCACTGAAGCGATTGAGCGGATCGAGATTGAGCGTTTTAAACTCTGGCAAAGCATAGCGCAGGCCAATTGCCGCGCCGAACAACATGACTATACTTGAAGCGAGCAGTGCCCTGTCTGCCCCATACTCGCCCGCTGCAACACCCCATAACCAGCTGCCGCCGGCGATGCCACCAAAGGTAGTCGTCTGATAAAGCGACAAGGCGCGACCGACGACCCAGCGCGGCGTCGAGAGCTGCACCGTCACGTTGAACAGCGAAAGCGCAAGCACCCAGCACGCACCGGAAAGAAGCAATGCGACATTGGTCGGCCAGACATTGCTGCTAACTGCGGTGAGGCCGGCACTCACTGCGAAGCCAATAAAGGCAATGCGAACAATGGCTTCGCTCGACAAATATTCCCGCAGACGCGCGCTGATCAATGCACCGGCGATCGCGCCGATGCCGAAGGAGCCGAGCATGACGCCATAAACCAGCGGGCCGCCATGGACGAGATCACGCGCCACCAGCGGTAAAAGAGCGAGAACGGCACTGGCCGAGAGGCCGAAAATGAAACTGCGGAAAATCACCTTTCCGATGTTCGGCGACATCGCTACGTAGCGCAAACCGGCGGAAATCGCCCGCCCCAACGTCTCGCGCGGCAAAGGATTGGCGTCGTATTTCGGCTGCCAGCGGAACAATGCATAAATCAACGGCAAATAACTTACAGTATTGACTGCAAACGCTGCCGCGGCGCCTGCTATAGCGACAATCACACCGCCGATGGCAGGGCCAACGCTGCGGGTAATATTGAAGCCCATGCTGTTCAATGCGACCGCATTCGGCAAATCATCGCGCGGTACCATATCCCCCACCGAAGCCTGCCATGAAGGGTTGTTCAGCGCCGTCCCGCAACCGATCAGGAATGTGAAGCAAAGTAGCAACCATGGCGTGATCAGGTTGAAGTGAGAAAACAAGGTCAGTAAGACCGATACGCCCAGCATGAAACACTGCGCGACTATCATCACCCGGCGGCGGTTGAAATTGTCGGCAAGAGCGCCGGATATCAACGAAAACAACATGATAGGCAGTGCCGTCGAAGCCTGAACCAGCGCAACCATATCGACAGAATCGGAGATGGTTGTCATCATCCAGGCCGCGCCGACTGACTGGATCAGGGAACCGAAATTGGAGGAAAGACTCGCGAGCCAGACAGTTCTGAAGATATCGTGTCTGAATGGCGCGAGTGGCGATGCCCGGTCTGTCACCTCGTCAACTTTCTTCTTTGGAAGACCTTAGAGCAAGTTTTGTCTATTTAGAGTCGTTCTGCCGGGTGAATTCGGGCCAAATCCATCGGCCTTCGGCATCGTCCGATGGAAAGGCATCGGCCTCGCCAAACCCCTCGACCTTGAACCAAATTCCCTCCAGCAGAACGACTCTAAATAGACAAAACTTACTCTAGCGTTACTATCCCGTTATAAGCGAGACTCCACCGATTGCCAGTCGTCGAATTCCGCCCTCCCGCCAATTTGCGGGTTTCTCACAACTTCATACAATTAGATTAAACGCGCCGGTTGAAATTCTTGCGCCAGATTCGAGGTTTCTTGCATCAGAATCCGGCATTCGTGCATGAGAATCGCAAGAAGACGCGCGATATCTGCCTCAGAAACAGCATCCGACCCGGCGAAATTGGCCGATTTCGGCAATTTGGCGGAAAATTAATTGAACGAGCGTTTCTTTAATTTTTTGGTTGGGTGTGCAGGCCAATTTTTACGTGGCGGGTAGGCTTGGCAACACCACCATGTGCGTGGTTCGACAAGCTCACCATGAGGGAGGTGGTTGATTGCAAGTATCCTGAAAGGATGGCGATAGCTCAAACGTGGCGATACCGCAAACGTGTCGATAGCTAAACGTTGGCGATTATCATTGCTGTCAACCCACCTCCCTCATGGTGAGCTTGTCGAACCACGCACAGCTCCACTGCCAATAGAGATTGCGGCGGCGCGGAAAACTTACCTTCCTCGCCGGAACAGAATCTCGCCCTTGCCGGATACGGCGACGTCGCCGCCAAATTTACCCGGCCGCGCCCCGAGCAGTGGCTTGTCCATGATTTTCTCCTGGACGAGAAACCTGTCGAACACGCCCGAAAAAGCGATGTCGGTTTCGCCGCAGTCAACAAAGGTCGGGGCAAGATTTTCCGGGCGGCGGTCGAGGAACAGGGAGCCGCGTTTCATCAGGTAACCGGGCATCGCACCAACGCGGCCGGCGACGACAATCGACCCGGCGATCATGCGGTAGCCGGCATAGTCACCACAACCTTTGAGGATGGCAATGATACCGCGACGCAGTCTCTCACCTGCATAATTTCCGGCCTTGCCGCGAACAATCAGCAAGCCGCCTTCCATGCCGGTGATTTCGCCAGCGAGCGGCCCGCCGAGATAGTCTCCGGCATTGCCCTTGATCTCAAGCCGGCCATCAACCATACCCGAACCCGCGTGGTCGCCGGCGCTACCGTCAATGAGCAGGGAACCGCCGGACATTTTCCTGCCCGCCTCAAGACCGACATTGCCGGTGACGCGAATGGCGCCACCGCTCAACCCGGTACCGACCTTGTCGAAGCGCGCGCTGCCGCCCTCGAAAATGATGCTCTGTGGATCTTTGCCGGTGACCTTGAAGATATCGCCCACCAAGGCGGGATTGCGGGTGGTTCCAACGCGCAGCTTTTCTATCTGTTCATCTGTCAAACCGGCCAGCCCGGCAGGTGTCAGAGCCGACAGGTCGAGGCGTTCTTCCGGTTCGGCACGAAGCGAGAAGGTCAGCGCTTTCATGGAAGCAGATCCTTCAGGTGGTAGTGGAACTTGCCGAGCTTGCCACCATAATTGCCGGCGCTGATCCGAACCGCACCTCGCTTGGGCCCGAGTTCGATGACCGCCTTCAGACCTGCGCGCATGGCAGCCGTCACAGCGTCGTTGTTCTCGCCATCGATGACGATCTCCAGCACTGCATTGACCTCCGGCGTCAGCGCGGAGTTGACGACGCCGCGCAGGGTCGGTGCAAAAGCATCATTGGTCGAAGCCATCATGCCCTTGTATTTGCCGCCGACTTTCGAGCCCGACCGGACGACGCCGCCCGGGAACGGCATAATCGCGCCGGGAACTTTTTCAATGGCGGCAACCGCGCGTTCCGCTGCGCGCAGGGCCTTGGCATTGTCGGCAGCAAGGAGCAGAAGATTACCACCGCCGACGGCAAGCTTGGTCAGCCCCGTCGTCGCCTCGCACAGGAACTCGCCGTCCATCACCGGCACGCGCCAATAGTGCTTGCCGCCAAATTTCTTCGATATCTGCCAGCCATCGCCGAAGTAACGCAGCGCGTTGCCGAGATCGAGCGGCGCCGTTCCTTCAAGATCGGCAAAGCAGGCGCTGCCGGGCGATGTCAGCACACATTGCCCGAGGCGGTTCTTCAACTGCTTCTGCAATTCGTCCGTGCCCATCGCGAAAATCATCACACGACAACCCGGCCGGCCATCCGGGGTTTTCGATGCCGGCAGATCCCTGTCGATGGCCGCCTCGCAGCCGCAACCGATGACCGAAGTTGCATAGCCAGTCATGGTGATAGCGGCCTGCCGCGCCCATTTCAGCGTCGGCGCCGTGATGATGATCGCAGTGGCGCGCATGCCGAAAGCTTCGGCAAAAGTATCATCGATAACGACGCCATTGCGGTTCAGCTGATGCATCCCGTTCATCAAATCACCTCCGCAAATGGGTCCGGACGCTGGATCGCGGAATCCGGGAAGGTGAACCAGTCGAGCGAAAGCCCGTAGCGCTCTTCGTGGTAGGCTTGCATGCGCTTGACCATCGCCTTGTCCGGCGGCGGATTGAGCCGCAGGGTCTTGCCCCAGCGATAGTGGGTTACCTTGCCGTTCTTGACGACGAGATCGCCATTCTTGAAAACCAGCGCCGCCTCGCGGAACATTTTTGCGATGTCCCTGCCCTTGCGATAGACCGCGACATCGGCGATGGCCCCTGCCCCGAGATGACCGCGATCCTTGAGGCCGAGGAGCCTGGCGGGTGCTGCACGGGTCATGATGGCGATCTCTTCCAACGTGTATTCGCGTCGCACCGAGGCGAGTGTCGTCAGCCCGAGCGCCGTTGCATTGAGCTCCGTGGATTTCGCATCGCGGGCATTGCTGCTCATCAAAAGTTCGAAGAGTTCCGGATAGGCGGTGAAAGGCGCGCCGTTCGGGTGATCGGTGGTGAAGTATACGCGCCATGGGTCGGTGATGAGCAGGAAAAGCTCGAGGCCGACGGCCCATTGCAGCGAGCCGTAATAGTCCTGTTTATAGCGATAGGGCACAATGCCGCCGCCGCCATTGCCGTCGCCATCCAGAATGACGGTCTTTTTCGGGCTGGCATTGCCGATGGCGGAAAACTGCCGCATCACGTCCGATGAGATGGTGACCGTCTGGCCGAACATCACCTGGCCGATATCTATGGTCACATCAGGGTTGGCATTGACAGCTTCCGCCAGGCGCGCCGCCTCGGACGAGAATTTGCGCTTGCCCTCGGTGCCATAGCCATAGAACTGGAGATGGGCGAGATGCAGCGGCACACCTTCCGTGGCAGCGATTGTCGCGGCAGCCGTATCGGCGCTGCCGGCAATGCCGAGATTATTGGCGTGCACATGCAGGGGATGCGGAACGCCGAGCCGCGTCACCGATGCCTGCAGCGACTTGACGATCTTGCGCGAGCTGACGCCATATTCCGGCACGGTATCATCGAGCGAAAACGAGCGGACATTCTCCTTGAAGGCGGCCGCCGCGCCGGCATTGATGACCTTTACGCCGAGGGCGCGGGTCGAGCCGATGACCCAGGCGACATAATCATCGAGCATCGCCGAGGACTTGCCATTGCGAAGGAGCGACAGGGTAAAATCATCATTGCCGAGGATGGCGAGCGTCGCCTTGTCGATGATCGGGATGTCGGCGAGTTCGAGATGCGTATGCAGTGCCGTGTACGGCGCCATCGCTGGTTCGACAACGGTTGTGAAGCCCATCTGCGCGTAGAGCGTGCCGGTCTGGAAGGTCGACCAGCCGGCGTTCGACAGTGGCGTATTGGCCGGGCGCGGCTGGTGCGCGCGGTGATGCTCGGGCAGGAGCAAGCGCGCCGTATTCACATTGCCGCCGCCAATATGCGAATGGATATCGATGGCTCCAGCCATGACGATGCAGCCGGAGACGTCGTGCGTCTCATCCGCCGTCGCGCCCTTCGGCGCATCGACAAGCAGGCCGTCCCTGATCCAGACGTCGCGCTTTGTGGTTGCGCCGTTGACGGGGTCGACGACCTCTCCGCCGGTAAGATGGATCAGCATGGCAGCGCCTTTCGACCAGGCAATGCTTCGGCCAACTGGTTGATGATGCTCGAGACGCTCGGCAGTTGCGAAGGCTGGGCGGCCTGCACCGCCCTGAATGTGCCGGTCCGGCTCGAGTAGGAAACGCCATCATGATCGATGCCTGCCTTGCCGACCGAAATCGTGATTTTGGCACCCACCGTTGGGACATTCGTTTTGCTCAGCGATATCAGCGGTATCTTTCCCCCACGGGGGGGAGTTTCACCGCCCCTCGTCGACATCCAGACATGAAGGTCCGCTTCCTTGTCGCGGATCATGCGCTGGATGTCCCATCGCCCGGGGTCATAGCTTGGGAGGCTATTCGAGAAACCTGTTCGGGGTGGAAAGCCCGTCATCCATAGCGAGGTGAGCGCGGTGCCCCACGCGTCGTCATCGGCGGGCAGAAACACGCTGCTGGCGCGGCCGGTCTTGTTCAAGTCGGCAATCAGGCCCTGCAGCATGACGAGGCCGGCCGTTTCGCCCGACCTACCCGAGAAGACGAAAACCGGGAATTGTGCCGTGGTCAGGGCCTTCTTGAAACGTTCGATATTGGTCAGGGAGGCAGCGATGCGCTGGCCCTGCAACGCGGCGCGAAGCACGCCAAGCGCGGCAGGAAGGGACAGAACCTCTCCGCGCAGTGATATCGCTTTCAACTTGCGGGCGAGCTTGCCAGCTTCGGCCGTTTCGGTTCCATCGATATGGAACCAGCTGCGCTTGTGCTTGTCGCCAAGATCCGGCTGCGAATCCGCCCAGGCCTGCAGGAGTTCGTGATGGGCCGAAGGGATTTCGCCGACGATGACGATCAGGCTCGAACGGCGGCGCGCTTCTCCCGGCGTCGTGAACATGCCGCCGTGATCGGTGAACAACGCAACCTCTTTGGCAAGGACATCACCCGCGGCATGATCGTAAGCGCCGCCTAACCTTTCGGCGAGCGCTATGGCACTGCGCGTACCATGCACATCCGCATCAAGGGTGAAAACTGGACAGCGGCTGGACGCCAGAAGCTTTGCAGCATTCCGAACAGCATCCGTCAAAGGTACCGGCTGGCTGCCAATCCATGCAACCGACATATTCCGCAACTTTCTGGTGCCTGCCTAAACTTAGCTACCTTTTTTTCGAATGTGAACCCTGTTATCGCAACCCATTCACATTAAAAATCACGTTCCAAGAACGTGATTAATCGCCAACGCCTTTCCCTCCCCCTTGTGGGGAGGGAGGCTGCGGAGCAGCAGGGAGGGGTCTTTTCGACATAAGCAAGAAAGACCCCTCCCGTCGCTTCGCTCGCCCTCCCCACAAGGGGGAGGGTAAGGCGGAGAGGTCCCGCATCAACGACAACTCAATCGTCGTACTTAACGTAGGCGAAGCGCTGGTCGGTTTGCGGCGTTCCTTCCAGCGATCCCGCCTCCTTGCCCGGTTGCCAGTGAACGACACTCTCGATTTTTTTGGCGAGCTCGAAATCCTTGTCGGTGATGCCCTTGGCGGCGTGGTTCTGCAACAGGACCTCGACCCATGCGTAGGAGGCCTTCAAATCCGGATGATGCCAGGCGGCTTCGGCGAGGTGGCCAACGGTGTTGATCACCATCAGGGTCGACTTCCAGCCATGGGTCTTGTACTTGCGGCGAATCCAGCCGTTCTCATAGCGCCAGTGCGGCAAATCCGCCTTGAGCTTTTCGTTGATTTCGCTTTCGGAATATACCTTTTCCTTGGGCTTCTTCTCGTCGGTCATGGCCGATAATCCACTTCTTGATTGATGATGCTTGCACCTCGGTCGAAAGACGATATCATAGTGCAGGGCCCGATTTTTGAGATTGTGTAAAGAATAGCAAATGTCGGAATCCGTCACCATTAAAGTCCCGGCGCGCCTTCATCTCGGCTTTCTCGATATACCGCGTTCTGGCACCGACCGCTTCGGCAGCGTCGGCTTGCCTGTGCAGGATATCGCGACAGTCCTGACGATTTCCCGTTCGACCGAGACACAGGTTCATGGCGACGAACAGGCGCGCATCGAACAGCATGTGGCGACTTTGTGCAATCATCTCGGCATCAAGGCGCAACACCGGATCAATGTGCAGCGAGCGATCCCGCGGCATGTAGGCCTGGGTTCGGGCACTCAGATCGCGCTGGCTGTCGCAGCTGCTATCCGCACGCTGCATGGTCTGCCGCTCGACGCCGTCAACGACGCCGTCCTGCTCGGACGCGGCTCCCGCTCCGGCATCGGTATTGCTGCATTCGAAGAAGGTGGTGTGATCATCGATGCGGGAAAAGGCGCTGGCAGCGCGGCGCCCACTGTTATTTCGCGCATACCGTTTCCTGAAGCCTGGCGCATCATCCTCGTCTTCGATGCCTCTACGCAAGGCATCCATGGCGACGCCGAGATCGAAGCCTTCCGGACACTACCGCCGTTCCCGGTCGAAACCTCGTCTTCGATCTGCCGCCATGTGCTGATGGGTATCATGCCGGCGCTGATCGAGCAGGATCTCCCATCATTCGGCCGCGCTGTGGAAGCGATACAGGCCGAGATCGGCAACTATTTTGCACCGGCGCAGGGCGGCGTCTTCACCAGCAAGCATGTCGAAGCCGCCATACGGCAGCTGGCACAGGCGGGTGCTGTTGGCATCGGCCAGAGCTCATGGGGACCGACGGGTTTCGCCTTTGCCGCCTCGCAGACGGAGGCGACGCGCATTGTCGATGCGATCGGCGGGCGGTCGCCCGGCACCACCATCCAGATCGTTGCGGGCAGGAACGCGGGTGCGGATATCACGCACACCACATTAAACTTCGCAACAGCTTAAGTTCAGGGCCAATTATCAACAAGGAGCGGAAACAGTGAGCCGCAAAACCATCCTTCACATGCTGACACCACTTCGGCAAATGAGCCCGTTCGACGTCAATATGGCGCTCGATGCAGGCTACGACGCCGTAGTCCCCTATACGGATGTCACCCTTGCGGATGTCGGCAATCTCGTCCAGGACGCGATTTTTTCGCGCCCGCCGGATGCGGGTGTTGCGACAGGCATCTTCCTTGCGGGCAAGGATGCGCCGACGGCGCTCGACATGCTCGATGCGGCGAAGAAAGCCATGGTGCCGCCCTTTGAAATATCGGTTTTCGCCGATCCGGCAGGCTCGTTCACCACGGCGGCGGCGATGGTCGCCAAGGTCGAAAAGGCGCTGATAAAGCACCATGACCGCGAATTGAACGGAACCTCGGTGGCAGTCTTCGGCGCAACGGGTGTCGTCGGTTACTGCACAGCGGTCATCGCGGCCGAACAGGGTGCGCGGGTGACGATCGTGGGTCACGATGGCATTGAGCGCGTGCAGGAAATTGCGGCGTCGATCAAGCAACGGTTCGGCGTAACAGTCGAGCCTGCCGACGGCTCGACGGAAGCCAAAAAGGCTGCAATCGTCGAGGATACGGAAGTCGTGCTGGCGGCGGCAAAGGCCGGCATTCAGGTGATTTCGCGGGCGCAGCTCGGCTCTGCGGGCGGGCTTCTCGTCGCCGCTGATGTGAATGCCGTCCCGCCGGCGGGTATCGAGGGCTTGAAAGTCAATGCCAATGGCGAGCCGCTTGATGCGACACAGGCTGTCGGCATTGGTCCACTCTCCATCGGCAACGTCAAATACAAGACGCAAGCCGGTTTGTTTGAACAGATGATCAAGGCGAAAAAGCCGGTTATCTTTGATTTTCGGGATGCATTCACCCTTGCTCGCGACCTCGCCAAATAATCCCGCGATCCTGATCGCCGCGATTTCCGGACGCTCTCTCGCAGCGGCGGCGCGGCGCGCCGGTTTCCGGCCACTGGTCGCCGACCTTTTCAACGATGCCGATACGCTGGCACTGGCGGAGCGCGCATTGAAACTTTCCGGCAGCCTGCAGAGCGGGATCGACGAGGAGCGGATCACCCGGGCGCTGGCTGAACTTGCAGGCGACGACCAGCCGGTGGCTGTGATCTATGGCTCAGGCTTCGAGCGCAGACCGGAGATGATCGAGGCGATTTCACGCCAGTTCCAGATCGCCGGCAATACTGCAGAAACGGTCCGCCTGGTGAAGGATCCGTCCGCTCTGGCGCGGCTATGTTCCGAGCTCTCGATACCGCATCCCGATATTCGCTTCGATGCGCCGGAACATCCGCAAGACTGGCTGACCAAGCTCGCCGGCGGTGCCGGTGGGTCGCATGTGAAGCCCGCCAATGGTAATGCGTCCGGACACGAGCATTATTTCCAGCGCTTCATTCCGGGCAGGAACCTTTCCGCGCTCTTTCTCGCCGACAGGCAGGAGGCGCACATTGTGGGCTTCAGCCGGCAATGGTCGTCGCCTTCGGAACACACGCCATTTCGTTATGGCGGTGCGGTGCGACTGCGGCGCTACGACAAGAACAAGGCAGCCCGGATCGAGGAATGGCTGACGGCTTTGACCAAGCGCACCGGCCTTGCCGGCCTCAACAGCGCCGATTTCATCGATGGTGATGCCGGCCTGCATCTGATCGAGATCAATCCGCGCCCCGGCGCGACACTTGATATTTTCGATAGCGACCAGACCCCGCTGCTGCGCGAACACTTACGCGCCGTCATGGGATCCAACATAACCTTGCCCGCCTATAAGGGCTCTACCGCTTCGGCGATCGCCTACACGGCGAAAGCAATCAGCGCCTTTCCGAAAATCGATTGGCCGGCGCTGACCGCGGATCATCAGATGTCAGGAACAACACTTGAAGCAGGCGACCCTGTCTGCACGGTTTTTGCCACGGCTCCCTCCGCTGCAGCAGCGATGCGCGCCGTGAAGAGCCGCGTCAAGGAGCTCGCGGTTAACTGGAGGGGGGATTTTCCATGAGGGACGGTCATGCCTATCTGAACAGAAACGCGCAACGCATAGCCGACAGCATGATCGAGGATGCGGACCGGCTCGGTGTCAGTCACAGTCGCGGAAGCCTTGGCGAGCATTTGATCGATGCGGGCGCGAACAGTCCAGGCGGCATTGAAGCCGCCCTGCGTATTGTCGAAATCTGCCTCGGCGGGCTTGGGACTGTGTCGGCAGGGCTGAGTTCGGGCAAGTGGCCCTATTCGGTCGATGTCCGCTCGTCGCAACCGGTTCTCGCCTGCCTCGCCAGTCAGTATGCCGGGTGGAATCTCTCGCACGAAAAGTACTTCGCCATGGGTTCCGGTCCCGTGCGTGCGCTGGCACGGGTGGAGCCGCTGTTCGAGGAAATCGCCTACCGCGAACCCAAGGCTGACTCGTCCGTGATCGTGCTTGAGACCTCGACACCGCCGCCCGCTGCAATCATCGAGAAAGTGTCGAAGGCGACAGGGCTTGCCCCTGACAGGCTGACTTTCATCTATGCTCCGACGCAAAGCCTGACGGGCGCAGTGCAGATTGTCGGGCGCGTGCTCGAAGTCGCGCTGCACAAGGCACACGACCTCAAATTCCCGCTGGCTGACATTGTCGACGGTGCAGGCCGCGCGCCGATCCCCGCGCCGCATCCTGACTTCCTGCAGGCCATGGGCCGGACCAATGATGCCATCATCTACGGCGGAACCGTCCAGCTTTTCGTGAAGGGCAGCGCCGAAGCGGCGCGCAACCTGGCGGAGCAATTGCCGAGCCATACGTCTCGCGACCATGGCCAGCCATTTGCCGATATTTTCAAGAAGTTCAAAGGGGATTTCTATGCCATCGATCCGCGTCTGTTCAGCCCCGCCGAGGTGATCGTTACAGCGATCGAAACCGGTGATACGTTCCGTCACGGCGGAATTCACGACGCGATGCTGGAACAGTCCCTGGGCTGAGTCATCGCAACGACTTTCACCACGGACACTGAGACGCAGACATGACAGATACGATACTGATCCTTTCGGACCGGCCCGACCGCCAGGTGAAACAGCTGCGCGCCTCGCTGCGAAGGCTCGGGTTCAATGTCCTGGCGCTGCCGCTGGTGGATATCGGCTTCGACAGCCGCTATCCCTCCGGCATTGCGATCCCGCGGATGAACGGCGCCCTGCCCGCAGCAGTGATCGTGCGGTCGATTTCCTCGGGCACATTCGAGGCTATTACGCGCCGTCTCGGCATCCTGCATGCTTTTGCGCATCTTGGTGTTCCGGTATGGAACTCGGCCAAGGCCATCGAGCGCTGCGTCGATAAATCCACCACCACGTTCCTGCTGGCACAGGCAGGATTGCCGACACCGGAAACCTTTGCGGTGGAAAGCGTTGCGAATGCCCGGCTGGTTGCCGAACGTGAGCTCGTGCACGGTCCACTGGTGCTGAAGCCGTTGTTCGGCTCTCAAGGGAAAGGCATTCGCCTGATCCGCAGCATCGAGGACCTGCCGGAGCCGGAAGAAGTCGATGATGTCTATTATCTGCAGCGTTTCGTGGCGCGCCCCGGGCCCCCTTATTGCGACTATCGCGTTTTCACCTGTGATGGCGAAGTGTTGGGCATGATGGCGCGCCGCGCCGAAGGCTGGATCACCAATATTGCCAAAGGAGCGAAGGCGGAGGCTGTCGAGGGGCCGTTGCGTGCCAAGCTGGAAAGTCTCGCGCTCGCGGCTTCCGCAGCCATCGGCGCCGATTTCGCCGGTATAGACATTATCCCGGCGGCTGACGGCAAACTGCTTGTCCTCGAGGTCAACAGCATGCCGGCCTGGACCGGTTTGCAATCCGTCGTACCCGTGCGCATTGCCGATTGCATCGCCAATGCTCTGGCGGCTTGGATCGAGGACGAACTCGACGAGAGACCGGCGGCGTGACCGCGACGCGCGAGCAGATAAGGCGTGCCTATATCGACGCCTGTTATCAGGAGATCGACGCACTGAAACCCGGTAATGTGCATCGTTTTGCCGACGGCCATCGCATGAGTGCCGAGCAGTTTTTCGAAAGCGCGCAGGCTTCATCGCAGGCGGTGACAGACCCTGCCCTTTCCACCGGACAGCGCATTCTGGCGGCCGTCAGGGAGACGCGCCGCAAGGTCGGAACCAATACCAATCTCGGCATCCTGCTTTTATGTGTTCCCTTGGCCAAAGCAGCGGCAAATGGTGGGGAAGACCTGCAAGGCGGCCTCGTCACGATCCTTCAAAAACTGGACGTCGAGGATGCGCGCGATGTCTTTTCGGCGATCATGCTGGCGCAGCCCGGTGGCCTCGGCTCCGCGCCCAAACATGATGTATCGACCGTCCCGGAGGTGTCACTGCTGGAAGCGATGGGGGAAGCCGCGGACCGCGACATGATTGCGCGGCAATATGTCACCGGATTTGCCGATATTTTTGACGGCGGGCTCAAGGCTTACGAAGCCGCGGCGAAACGCGGCGAGCGCGAGATGTGGCCAGCCGTTTTTACCTATCTGTTTTTCCTTTCGGCATTTCCAGACAGCCATATTGTCCGCAAGCACGGCAGTGCAATTGCCGGAAAAACGCAAAAGCAAGCGCAACAAATTCTGACGCGCGTCGAAGTCCTCGACGATGGAAAAGAGCGCGAAAAATTGCTTCTTGCTTTCGACGCCCAATTGAAAGCCGACAACATCAATCCCGGAACCTCCGCAGACCTGACAGTCGCGACGCTTTTTGCATTTGGACTCAACTCTCTCTTGCATAATGGCGAGGTAAATGCTTGAATTTCCCCAGCGGATTTCGTCCGCTGCTATCTGGCCAACCGACCCCGCTCGAAGGGTGCTGTGAACAAGGATAGCTGTCCATCGAGAGTCGTGTCTCGAGGTACGGCGTCTTTGGACAAACCATTGGGAAAACGGTTTAGGAGGAAATTGGCCGTGGCAAAAATCAATAAGGTTATGGTTGGCGAATCGCTGATTGGCGATGGAAATGAAGTCGCGCACATCGATCTTCTGATCGGACCGCGTGGCAGCGCTGTCGAGACGGCATTCTGCAATGCACTGACGAACAACAAGGACGGGTTCACCTCCCTTCTTGCGGTTATTGCGCCGAATATGGCGTGCAAGCCGAATACGATATTGTTCAACAAGGTTACGATCAAGGGCGCCAAACAGGCGGTCCAGATGTTCGGACCTGCGCAGCATGCAGTGGCTAAAGCGGTTCAGGACAGTGTTGCCGATGGCACCATTCCAGCGGACGAGGCTGATGATCTGTTCATCTGCGTCGGCGTCTTCATTCATTGGGAAGCTGAAGACGACGCGAAGATCCAGGACTTCAATTATCGTGCAACCAAGGAAGCGCTTCAGCGCGCAGTGACGGGCAAGCCGACTGCCGCCGAAGCAACCGCGCAGCGCGATTCAGTCAAGCATCCATTCAGCGCTTAGACACGAGACAACCCCGCACAGAGCAAACCCTCTGTGGAACCGGAGGGTCTGTTGCGCCGGTTGGCAAAAAGTCTGGGCTTCTAGACATGAAGAAGGGGGACACCCCCTTCTTCCACTGCCTCATCCCTGATTTTCATCCCGCATCAGAGACGAGATCGCCTCGGGTGCCAGCGCACCGCTATGCAGCGCCGTTGCCACAAGTGCAGCCGAGATGCCGATAGCTTGCAACTGCTCGAGATCATGCACGTTGCGTACGCCACCAGCGGCAATCACCGCACGATGTCCGGCACGGCGCTTGATCTCTGTCAGCCGCTCGAAATCGGGACCAGAATTGGCCCCGATGCGGCCAAGCGTCATGACGATGATGCGCGATGGCCAGTTGCTGGCGTTTTCAAGAATTGATCGGGGACCAAGGAACGCGTCGCCCCGGAAATCCAGCGAGAGAACGAGACGCGGGTTGGAGTGGCAGGCCTCCAGCAACGATGGATCAATTTGGGATTCGGAGCCTAGGACGGGCCAGATGCCATCTGTCGCGAGAGCGATTTCCAGTTGCTCCCGATCATTAAAACCGGCGTCTAGCCAGATATCAGCGTTCGACAATAATGGCTGCAATTTGTCCAGAGAACTTACCCGGCGGCGCTCTATCGCATCGAGATCGGCGACATAGAAAGCCGAAAAGGGATAGATTTTGCGCAAGCCCGCAGCGACATCGAGTATATCGGCGGTTGGGCTGAGCGGGGTTTCGATGGGCCGGTAGGAATCGCGATCGCCCAAGCGCGCGCGCACCACGAGACCATCTTTTATGTCGAGTACCGGAATGATATGCACGAGTCGCACCTGAGGATAAGAGAACTCATGAAATCCCGATTTGCCAACGAAGGAAAGACCCTAATTACCGGTTGGGATATCGGCGGCGCTCATCTCAAGATGGCGCAGTGCCGGGATGGCGAGATCATCTCGGCAAAAATCTTCAAGACATCGCTCTGGCTCGGGCTGGAGCAGACGCGTGAGGCATTGCGGGAGATCGCTCCGCTGCGGGGCGAAGGCAATATCAATGTCTTCACGATGACTGGCGAGTTGTCCGATACATTCGCCTCGCGCGACGCGGGAATTGCCGGGCTGCTGGACTTCATCGAAACGGAATTCGGCGCCGGGGACACGCTGATCTACGCCGGACGGTCGGGCTTTTGCGATCTCACAGCAGCGCGCAGCCTTGGCAGCGAAATCGCTTCCGCCAACTGGCACGCCACCGCAAGCCTGACTGCGAAGCTGACAGGCACGGGCCTGTTTGTCGACATGGGTTCGACGACGACCGACATTCTAGCGTTCAGGGATGGCGAGCTGGTGAATGACGGATATTCCGATGCCGAGCGGCTCTTGACCGGCGAGCTGGTCTATACGGGGTTTGCCCGTTCCGCGCTTATCGGCATCGCCGCACTGGTACCGGTGCGCGGACACATGACGCCGTTGATGAACGAATATTTCGCCAATACTGCTGATCTCGGCCGCATTCTCGGCACGCTGGACGAGGCGGATGACAAATATCCTTCGGCGGACCGGCTGCCAAAGACCGTCGCGGGTTCCATTCAACGCATAGCGCGGATGGTCGGGCGCGACAGCGGCGATCTTGAAGAGCACGAATGGATCGATATTGCGCGCTGGTTCAGCGAATATCAGCTGCGCATGATCCATGACGGCGCGTTCCGGGTGGCCCGCAAACTGGGTCATGCTGCGCCCGTCATAGGAGCGGGCATCGGACGGCCGCAAATCAGGCAATTGGCGAAACGCATGGATCGCCCTTACATCGATTTCGGTTCGTTGATTCCTGCAACCGAAAAAGCTCGCGACGACGCCAGCAAGGCAGCGCCGGCGGCGGCCGTCGCGTTGCTTGGGTCGATTTATGTAACTAATCAGACTAGCGCTTAGACCTGCGGCACTCTTGTCACGGCCTATTTTATGTAGGACCACTAGGGTCAGATTGGAGCATATCCTGATGAAAGAGATTCAATTGAGGGATGCCAAGGCAACGTTCTCACGTGTCATCGACGATGCAGTTGCCGGGGAAACCGCCGTCATTACACGTAACGGCAAGCGGGCGGCCGTGATCATCAGCTACAGCGAATATGAACGGTTGAGCCGAGTCCCTTCGCTTGGCTGGCTGTTTACCAACTCACCTTTGGAGAGAGGCGATCTGCCGGAACGTAAGCCTGCGAAGGCTTTGCACCGCTCAACGAAAGAGACTTCAGACCGCTCGGTGTCAAGTATCAGAATCCGTTCAGGACGCTCCCGGCCTGGGTCTTGAATCGCGCCCTCTCCGTCATCCTCGGGCTTGACCCGAGGACCTATTGGGATGCTCAAATCTGAGCGCTGAGTTCTTATTTGTTCAGAAAGTATGGGTCCTCGGGTCAAGCCCGAGGATGACGGAGAGGGAGGTGCGTTTCAGCCAGAACCCGAAACGTCCTAAATCTGACCGCCATGATGATGCACGGCTTCCTTGCCTTTCGCATCCGCTGCATCCTGGTGATCCTTGACCTTTTCCATCAGCCAGGACCAGGCCTGCAATTCATCCGGCCCGGCAGTTTTTTCCATCGCGATACTGAGATAGGCGATCTCCGCCTCGATCTTTTCTGGCGGCAGCATGGAAAGGCGGCTGACGAGGATCGCAAGTTCGAGTACGGCAGCCTTGGCACGGTTGAGCCCGGTGAATGGTGCGTGCGTGGCTTCGGAAACCACCTTGCAAAAATGGCGCGGGCGTATGGCATCCTCGTCGACGGAGACGACCTTGAGCACCGCATGACTGAGCGCTGCCTCCAATCTGGGCACCGGGCAGTTCTTCACTGCAACCGTGCGCCAATCCTTGCGGCCGGTCAGGCAACCGGCGAAGATCAGCATGTCGTCGGTATAATTGGCGATCGCGAACGGAATGGCGGCGAGATTTTCGAGCGTCTTCGACGGGCGGAACGGCGCGATCACCCAGCCATCCTCGTGCTGGATGATACCGAGCGGCGCAATGTGCGCGACGCCTTTGCTATCGACTGTAGTAACAATAGTTTCCCTGATATAGGTCACGGCGCCTTATCCTTTTTCGTGCGCAAGGTATGCCCCGCTTCCGCCAACCGCAGTCGGTCCTGTTGTTTGCCAGGAACAGCCGCGCCCCAGGAAAGCGGTTCATCCTGCGTGTAACGCTTGCCCAGCTTCCAAGCGATTTCCGCCTTGGTGAGTTCAGCACCGAGATAGAACGCATGGGCGCCGTCACTCTCAACGCCGAGAGTTGGAAAAAGTTCAAATGCGTCCTGCGCGATCCTGTGACCCTTGGCATTGAAGATGTGCACGCCATCCGGTGCAGTCATGATGCGGAAATTGGCGTCGCGCACGTCGGCGGCCAGCGCGGCAATATCCTCGACGCTGTTCGGGTAAGGCTTACGGTCGTGCACCTGCAACAGACCGGGATCATAGCCACGCGGCAGGGCATGATCCTGCTTGGCCGCAAACATGGTGCGCCGCGCGCTGTCGTGCTCCTCGACCGTGCGGATCGTATGCGGGCTGACATTGACGACAAGCACATTGCCGATCGACAGCTCGGAGCAGATGCCCGCAAGCAGGGCAGTGACACCGGAACTGTCGGCGTCGGTGAGTTCGGTGAGATTGCCGGTGCCCATCATCATCGGGATATCCGGCCAGCGGCGGCGCGCTTCAAGAAAGCGTCCGAGCGAGACGGAAAATCCGAAATGGATCGGGTCAAGCACCGGATCGGCGATGAAGGCGATGTTCGCAGCTTGAGCTGCAGCGATGGCGCGGCCGAGCGAATCGAGATCGCCCGGGTTCGAAGGAATGAGAATGGGCGTGACGCCATGTTTGATGGCGAGACCGATGGTATGCTCGGTGAGGCTCAGGAGATAGTCCGCACCGGCCGCGGCACCAGTTTCGAGCTCTTCGAGATTGGCCGAGTCGACACTGACTTCGAGCCCCTGACTTTTCAGAGCGCGAACGGCATCGGCCAGATGCGGAAACGGGGTTTCCGGCAGGCAGCCAAGGTCGATGACATCGGCACCGGCAGCGGCAAGATGCATTGCACGCAGCATGAGGGCATCGAGCGACAGCGCCGAAGCATCGACGATTTCGGCAAAGATTCGCATGTCATGCCTGGAAAGGTCGATGGGCTTGCCGACACGCCCAAGAAAGACGGGAAGATCGGCGACTTCATCAGGACCGCGGACGAATGGAATGCCGAAACGCTGGCTCAAACTGTCGAGATCACCGCGATAGCGCCCAGGCAGGATGACACGGTCCGCCAAAACAGGCGGCTTCAGGCGGCGGGCAATGATATCCTCGGTCATCAGCGCTGCGACCTTCACGCCGATATCGACAATCTCGTAGGTAAACGCTGTCTTACCTAGATCGGCAAGGATCCGCTCCAGCCGTGCACGGGCAAGATGCCCGGTCAAGAAGAGCAGATGCTCAGCCACCTGAAATCACCTTCTGGCGGGCGGTGATCGTTTCTATGAGTTCGGCCAGCGACTCGACGACCCTGGTTCGTTCATAGGTCTTGAGCTTTGCGGTGTTTTCCAGGTCGATCGGGCGCGGATAGACCTTGACCATGCCGCTCGGCGCCATGGTTTCAAGCTCCGGCGCCGTATCGCAGGCAAAAACGATGGACGGCACGAGGCACTTCCCCGCCTGCGCATAGACATTGGTGGGGAGCGAATCCGAAATGCCGGCGACACACTTTGCCACCGTGTTCGATGTGGCCGGTGCGATCACAGCCGTGTGGTAGACGCCGGTGTAAAACCCGCCAATGGGAACGGAACTTGCCGTCTTGTCGTGCAGGACACGGGTCGTTTCCGGAAAATCCAGCTTGAGCTTGTACATGCGCAGGACTTCGTTCGCCGCCTTCGAGACGAAAACATCGCAATGCTCGAGCGTGCGGATCAGCTCAAAACTTTCCACAAAGAAATGGCCCGAACCGGTCAATGCCCAGGCCCAGCGCGGCGTATGCAGTCTCGTCATTGCGCACCCATGGCTTCGGTCTGTCTGTGGCGCATGATCCTGCGTCCGGGGATGGATGCCAAGGGTAAATCGTGCGTATCAAGCATCCTGGGACCGGCAACATGGAGGCTCGTGCCCTCGCCCAGCATGTCCGGCAGCATGCTGTCGACAATGCCAACGGCGGCAAGTTCCCGCACAGTTGTATAGTGGGTATATTCGTCGGTCTGCTTCACCAGCAGCAAAGTATCGGCAGATAATTGTCTGGCCAACCAGGCACTCAAACTATCCGACGTGATCTGCCAAGAACACGGTATATCCACCGCATCCAAGGTCATCGATGAAGGAAGCCAGACCGGCGTTGCGCCGGCGTCCAGCACCTCGCCGATCTGCGATATTGATCGCGCCACCCGCAATTGCGGATGCCGCTCGGCGATGGCGATGCCGAACTGGTCCATGGCAAGGATGGCCATCGCATGCGCCGCGTCGTCGGAATAACCGAGACGTTTCTGCGAAGTTCGCACCTGATCGGCGAAAGGACCGCCGCCCGGAACGATGACCAGCGGAAAGTTTGCGCTCGCCAGAAGGTCGATCCAGCGCTGCATTTCCGCATGGCCCGCCGTGCTGCCTCCAAGCTTGACGACGAGAGGCTTCATGAGGATTTCCGGCCTCCATGCGCATGGATCGGCCGGGGCTTGGCCGATGAATTCTTCACATCGTTTTTCCGCTCGATCTCTACACCGACACCGCCGGGTCCAAGCTCCAGCTTTTCGGCCCGTACGACGACGCGGGTCACGCGCGGATTTTCCAGAACGAAAGCCGCTACCTGCTCGGCCAGCGTTTCGGCAAGCTCGATATGGCCGCGCGCGACGATGGCACGAATGCCATCCATGATGAGATCGTAGGACACGACGTGGCGCATGTCTTCCGGGTTGCGCGTCACCCGCAAGACATCGGCTGACACATCGAAACGCACCTTCTGCGCCTTGCCATGCTCGAAACTATAGGCGCCGATATGGACGGGCAAAACGAAATCACGGACGAATATCTTGTCGGTTCCAAGTCCGGCTTCGGCAGGATCGGGGAAATAACCGCGCGCGGCGAGCAGCTTGTAGTCGACGCCAGGAGGGGCGCTCGCCTCAAGAGCCTCGGGGATCAGGCCGCGAATCTTCGCTGTTGCCTGCGCATCGATCGGCGCAGTGCGATCGAGACCTGAACACAGCGCACCGCGGAAACCGAGAAAATCCGGGGCATAGGCCAACAGACGCGGGATATCCGGCGCTTCGAGCGATCCGGCAACGCCAACCTTCAACTCGTGCGACTGGCCATCCTTGATGAATTTGCCGATCTGGTCAGGTGTCATGTGGTCGAGTAGCCGCCCTTTCGACTTGTCGGCCGTATCGATCATCACGCCGTGAAAACCAGCGGAAGAGAGCTCCGCAAACAGATTTTCGCTGTACGTATCGCGGTAGTCGGCAAAGAGCACCGCGATCAATTTTTTGTGTGACGCAAGCGGCTTCAGCGCTTCCAGACAGCCGGCTAAATTGCCTGACGCGAAGAGCCCGATCTTGATATAGTCCACGCCGGTTGCGGCGAATTCCTCAACCTTTGTGCGAACGACTTCAGGTTGCATGGGAAGATCGCCGCAAGCGGCACTGACGGGCCGCCTTCCCGCAATAAAATCGATAACTTCCATAAGCTTGGACAGTGCAACCGCGCCAAGTGCACCGTTCGCCGGATCCTTCAGATCGATGATATCCGCACCATTCTGGAAGACGATTTCCGCCTCAAGAACATCCTGAACGCTCGCCAGCATTTGTGTCATCAGCATAGCCCCCGAAACAGATTGGAAATCTTGCCTGGCGCCAAAGAAAAGTTGACACCGAGGGTTGAGATTATGGCGGGGTTGTTTAAAAACACTACGGGCACCTCTGTTCTTAAGCGACCGCCGTTACGTGAATGGCGGCTAGTCTGAATGGTATGATCATGAAGAGTACGGTGCCAAACACTCTCTCAGTTTTATTCGGCTTTTTTTTGCTGTTCGTCAACGTGTCCGGAGCATCGGCGCAGCAGGCTGCGACGAATAAACCTGCAAAACCAGTGGTTGAAACGCGCATTGGCTATCTTCGCGCCTATGAACCGCAACTGGCACTATCCGTACTCGATATACCGCCCCGGGACGAGGGCGTGGCCGGCGCCAATGTCGCCATCAACGACAACAATACGACCGGCAAGTTTCTGGGCCAGAGTTTTGCGCTGGATGTGACCGAGACGAAGTTCGACGCCGACGTAGTGCCCGTGTTCAAGGAAATGCTCGCCCGCGGCGACAAGTTCATCCTGACCGACATTTCCGCCAAGCAATTGCTGTCGATTGCCGATCTTGCCAAGGATAGCGGCGTCCTCTTGTTCAATGTAGGCGCTACGGATGACAGTCTGCGCGAGGAGGAATGCCGCTCGAACGTCTTCCACACGGCGCCGACGCGAAGCATGCTCGCCGACGGACTGGCGCAATACCTCGTCTGGAAACAATGGCGCAAATGGGTGCTGCTCTATGGCTCGCACGACCGCGACAAGCTCTATGCCGATGCGATCCGCCGTGCCGCCACGCGGTTCGGCGCAACGATCGTCGAAGAGCGGCTTTACGAGGACAAGGGCACCGCGCGCAGGACCGATACCGGCGTCATCCAGGTGCAAAAGCAGATGCCGGTATTCACCCAGAACCTGCCGGAACACGATGTGGTCATCGTCGCCGACGAGAGCGAGGTTTTCGGCAGCTACGTCCCTTACCGGACCTGGACGCCGCGGCCGGTGGCAGGAACGGCCGGACTGGTTCCCTCAAGCTGGCACCCCGCCAGCGAACAATGGGGCGGATCACAGATTCAGAACCGTTTCGACAAGGCGACGGGACGGCGGATGCTGTCGAAAGACATGCAGGCTTGGACTGCAGTGCGAATATTGGGAGAGGCAATCACGCGGTCAAAGGGAAACGACCCCAAACAGGTCGAAACTTTCATCAAGGCGGATGACTTTTCCATAGCGGCCTTCAAGGGACAAAAACTCAGTTTCCGCAACTGGAACTGGCAGTTGCGCCAGCCGATCCTGATCGGCGATGGCCACGGCGTCGTTTCCACCTCGCCGCAGGAAGGTTTCCTGCATCAGTTCTCGGAGCTCGATACGCTGGGCGTGGACAGGCCGGAGACCAAGTGCAAGCTTAATTAAGAACAATGGATTGGGAGGACCAAAATGCGACGACGACACATGTGCCTGCTCGCTGCGACCATAGCGCTGCCATTTCTTGCACAGCCCGCCTGGGCAAATCTGGTCTATGTCTCGAATGAGAAAGACAACACCGTAACCGTGGTCGATTCGAAGACCATGGAGGTGGTCAAGACGATCAATGTCGGACAACGGCCGCGCGGCATAACCATCTCGCCCGACGGGAAGATCATCTATGTCTGCGCCAGCGATGACGACACGGTCGAAATGATCGACACCGCCACGAACGAGGTCGTGGGATCGCTGCCGTCAGGTCCCGACCCCGAGCTTTTCGTCCTGTCGCCGGATGGCCAGACGCTCTATGTCGCCAATGAGGACGACAATCTCGTCACAGTGATCGACGTCAATACCAAGGGTGTGGTTGCCGAGATACCGGTTGGCGTCGAGCCGGAAGGCATGGGTGTGAGCCCGGACGGCAAGACCATCGTCAATACCTCCGAGACGACGAGCATGGCGCATTTCATCGATACGTCGACCCATGAAATCACCGACAATGTACTCGTGGATTCGCGCCCGCGCTTTGCCGAGTTCAAGCCTGACGGTTCCGAGGTTTGGGTATCCGCTGAAATCGGCGGCACTGTATCGGTCATCGACAACAAGACCCGCGCGGTGACCCACAAGATCACCTTCGAAATCCAGGGATTGCGCTCCGAACAGATCCAGCCTGTGGGTATCCGCATCGCCGCCGATGGCAAGAAAGCCTATGTAGCGCTCGGGCCTGCGAACCGGGTCGCAGTGGTCAATACGGAAACCTACGAGGTCGAAAAATACGTGCTTGTCGGACAGCGGGTATGGCAGCTCGCATTCATGCCGGATGGCAAACAGATCATCAGCACCAACGGGTTGTCGAACGACATCACATTTATCGACACGGAAACCGATGAGCCGATCAAATCCGTCACCGTGGGGCAGTTGCCATGGGGCGTCGCGATATCGCCGAATTGAAGTAATTCTGAAGACCAAAGGGAGGAACTACATGACAACATATAAAACGCTCGCGCTGGCCGCATTTCTCAGCGTCGGACTGGCTCAATCCTTTGCCTTTGCTCAGGCTGACGACGATGACGACGCCAAGGCAGCACAGGAGCCGAAAGCGGCGATGCAGGCAAAGCCGCCGGCGATCACGCGCGGCAGCAAGAATGTGCCAGAGCTTATTCTCGGTTCGAAAGAGGATGAATTCACGGTCAATCAGAAGGATTTCGAACTGGTTGCCGGACAGGGCTATCGCTGGAAGATCACGTCCGCGGCCGGACTTGAATACAAATTCGTCACCGATCTTTTCCGCAATGTCTGGATGAACCAGATCGTCATCAACGATCTTGAAGTGCATATGGATGGCGGGCCGGCCTGGCTCGAATTCGACTCGCCGGGGACGATCAATGTACAGTTTACGGCGGTGCGGCCCGGTAAATACACCTGGTCCGTGCCAGACCTTGCAGACAAGGGAATGAAGGGTACGATTACCATCAAATAGCCGTCAGTTTGCGGCAAGGTCGTCGTCGCATAAGGTACCAAGGGTGGAGCTTGATGGGTACAAATGCCGGACTGAGGAACATCAATGACAAGTCAATGCCGGAAGCAAATCTTCCGGCGCTTGATCTCGCATCGGTGAGTTACGCCTATGGCAAACGCCAGGCGCTGGAAAACGTCACGTTTTCCATAGCGCCAGGCCGTTTTGCCGTGCTGCTTGGCCTGAACGGAGCCGGCAAGACGACGTTGTTCTCGCTCATAAGTCATCTGTTCGCAACAAGGCATGGCCGCATCCATGTGTTCGGTCACGACATCGACCGGCGGCCGGGCGATGCGTTGCGGCGGCTCGGCATTGTTTTCCAGGCACGCACGCTCGATCTCGATCTTTCAGTGCATCAGAACCTCTCCTACCATGCATCGCTGCATGGCATTCGCTCGCGCGAAGCCAACCGACGCATTCACGATCTGATGCAATCCATCGACATGAGCGACCGGCTCCATGAAAAAGCCCGCAGCCTCTCCGGCGGGCAAATCCGGCGCGTGGAGATTGTGCGGGCGCTGTTGCACGAACCCTCGCTGTTGCTGCTCGATGAAGCGACCGTTGGCCTCGATATCAAATCGCGCGCCACCATCCTCGCCGATATTCGCAAGCTGGTCGAGGAGAAGGGCATCAGCGTCCTGTGGGCGACGCATTTGATCGACGAGGTCAGCCATGCGGATCAGGTCATTGTCCTCAACCAGGGCAAGCTCGTCGCCAATGGTCCGGTGCATGACGTGGTCAAGAACGCCGGGGCGGAGACGATCAACGAGGCGTTCTCTCGGCTTACCGGGATATATGCATTGAATGCGGGGAACCGGCTATGACGGACATTGCCAGCCGCGTCCCCATCGGACGCAGCCGCTTCGGCGTGATGAATTATCTCGTTTGCCTCAAAGGTATCCTCATCCGCGAAGGCCTGCGCTATCTCAACCAGCGCGAACGCTTCATCTCGTCGCTGGTGCGGCCACTCTTGTGGCTGTTCATCTTTGCGGCTGGCTTCCGGCAGGTGCTCGGCGTTTCGATTATCCCGCCTTATCAGACCTATGTGCTTTACGAGGTCTACATCACGCCCGGCCTGTGCGGCATGATCCTCCTGTTCAGCGGCATGCAATCGTCCCTCTCCATGGTCTACGACCGGGAAATGGGCAATATGCGCACGCTGCTCGTCAGTCCGTTTCCGCGCTGGTTCCTGCTGGTGTCGAAGCTATTGGCCGGCGTTGCCGTTTCCATCATTCAGGTCTACGCCTTCCTGTTCATCGCCTGGTTCTGGGGCGTCAAGGCGCCGCCATCCGGATATCTGCTGACGCTGCCGGCACTGTTCCTGTCGGGCATGATGCTGGGCGCGCTTGGAATGCTTTTGTCGTCCCTGATCAAGCAGCTGGAAAACTTCGCCGGCATCATGAATTTCGTGATCTTCCCGATGTATTTTGCCTCTTCGGCGCTTTACCCGTTGTGGCGCGTACAAGAGGCAAGTCCCCTGCTCTACAAGATCTGCCTGCTCAATCCGTTTACCTATGCGGTCGAACTGGTGCGCTTCGCATTTTACGGACAGATCGAGTGGACCTCGCTTGCCGTCGTCTGCGGGTTCACCATCATTTTCATTGCGGGCGCAATCATCGCCTATGACCCCTCGCGCGGTCTCGTCATCAAGAAACAAGAGGGAGGCAATAATTGAAACGGTCAAAGGTATTCTTCGCGGCGTCGGCTGGCCTTGTCCTGCTGCTCTCCGGCAATGCTGCTATTGCCGCTGCGAACAATGATCCGAGCTGGCCTTGCGTCCAGCGCAAGGTACCGGAACTTTCGATCGGCCAGGTGTGGAATGGCCCGGACATTCCAGAGGCGGCGAAAAATTGGGATAGCGATCCAAAAATCGATGATCTCGTTGGCGAAGTCGCGGCGCGGCGCAATCCGCTCGACGGGGCACAAAAGCAGATCGTCGAGTTCGCCGGAGGACTGCCGAAAGAACAGGTGAACGACAAGATGTTCATGCTGTTTCAGGGTGTATTCGACACGTTGAACCGCGAGCGCGAGCAGGTGATATCCGGTATCTCACGCTACGCCGACAAGCAACGTGACATGGCGGAGGATCTGCGCAAGGAAGCCTCGACAGTGGACGCGATGCGCGCCAAGCCTGATGCGGATCCAGAAGAACTGGACAGGGCGAATGAAAGGCTGACCTGGGAAACCCGCATATTCGAGGAACGGGTCCAATCGCTGACCTATGTCTGCGAAGTGCCGACGATCATCGAGCAACGCCTGTACGGGCTGTCGAAGACGATCCAGAAATCGATCATCAAACCATAGGTTCGGTGACACGGCCGATGCGGCGATAGGTGAAGGCGTCCGGCGTTGTGTCGGCCGTCTTTGTGCTGATTGCCTCGTTGATCAGCGCGCCCATGCGCGCATGCAGCGGAGATTTGATGCAGGCCGGGTCCGTAGCAGCCGCGTCGCCGGCGATTGCCATGGCCTGACAGCGGCAACCGCCCCAATCGATCTCCTGGCGCTCGCATCTGCGGCAGGGTTCCTGCATCCAGCTTGTTCCGCGAAACGCATTGAATGCTGACGATTCATGCCAGATTCGGCTGAGGCTCCAGTCGCCGAAACGCTCGAAATGCAGAGACTTGATCGTGCCGGCAGCATGGCATGGAAGCACGGTTCCATCGGGCGCGACCATGAAGGCATCGCGCGCCCAGCCGCCCATGCAGGGTTTCGGATAGATGGCGAAATAATCGGGCGTGACGAAGTCTATCGTCATGATGCCGCGCAGACGTTCCTGCGCCTCCTCGACGATCTGCACCTGCCGCTCGACCGCTTCGCGTTCCGGCATCAGCGCCTTGCGATTGAGCAGAGCCCAGCCCGCATATTGCACATTGGCGATTTCAAGCCGCTCGGCGCCGAGGGAGAGCGCGAGTTCGATGAAATCCGGCACTTCTTCCATGTTGTGGCGATGGATCGGCGCATTGATCGTCAAGGGCAGACCTGCCGCACGGACGCGGCGTGCCGTTTCGAGCTTCTTTTCATGGGCGCCGCGCGAATTGCCGATCTTCTCGGTGGTAGCAGCAAACGCGCCCTGGAAACTCAGCTGGATATGATCGAGCCCGGCGTCGGCCCAGGCTTCAATCCGGCCATCGGCGATGCCAACGCCCGCCGTGATGAGATTGGTATAGACGCCACGCCGCGCCAGACAGGCAATAAGTTCTCCGAGGTCGGCACGAAGCGTTGGCTCGCCGCCGGAAAGATGTACCTGCAGAACGCCGAGGTCCGCGGCCTGTTCGAACAGCGAGAGCCAGCCTGCCGTATCCATTTCCCGGTTGGCTTTCAACAGCTCGACCGGATTGGAGCAATAGGCACACTGCAGCGGGCAGCGATGCGTCAATTCCGCCAGCATGCCGATCGGGGGTAGGACAGGTTCGTTCATAACGTCACCAGAAACTTGTCGGACCATTCCTGCAGAAAGCCGGTTACATCCGGCGCGATCTCGGCTTCATCTGCTGCATACTGGTCCGCCAGCAATGAAATCATCTGCGCAACGCTGTGGCGGCCATCGCACAGCCTCAAAATATCGAGGCTCACTTCATTCGGCCAGAACACCCGTTCTGGCGACAGCAGCGCCCATGCTTCGCGCACCGTATCATACTGCAGACGCGCATGAGACTTTAATATGGGTCGCGATTGCATGGAAACAACCGCACGGACGCGACTTGCGTGAGTCATGACGCCTCCGGATCGAAAGCGCCGGGCGGGATGTTGCCCTTTTCGCCGTAGGCATGCGCTAACGCATCGAGCATTGCCCAGAGGATATCGCACTTGAAAATAAGCGCGTCGATGACGGCTTGCTGCTTTTCCGGCGTATCGGCATGTTTCATCACATAGGCCAGGGCGAAATCGGAATCGCGTGACGCCTGTGTCGGCCGCTTGTCAAAATAGGCGAGGATATCCGGCGTCACATAATCATATTTCGCCAGCATGGCCGGCACACGCTCGCTGATGATAACGGGCGAGAATAGCTCGGTCAGCGACGACGCAACGGCCTCAAGCAGCGTGCGGTTGGTACAGAAGGAAAGATAGGCTCCGACCGCAAACCGCGTGCCCGGCAGCGCCAGCTTTTCACTTTTGACATCATCTGCATCGAGGCCAAGACCCGTAGCAAGCTTGAGCCAGCGCGCGATGCCGCCGCTCCAGCCGTCGTCGCCATCATGATCTTCGATCCGCTTGCGCCATTCGGCACGAAATTCGGGATCCTCGGCTCGAGCAATGATCATCGCATCCTTGCGCGGAATGACCGACTGATAGCAATAGCGATTGAGCGCCCAGGCCTGCATCTGACCCTTGGTCAAAGCGCCGTTGACCATCTGATGATGGTAGGGGTGACGATTGTGATAGCGCTCGGCACCGACCTGGCGCAGAACTTTTTCCAGATCAGCCGGTGACAATCCGTCTCGCGCCGCATTGCCGAATTTGCTCAAAGCCTGACCTCCATGCCGTCAAATGCTATTTTCCAGCCCGCTGCGACAACCGCCGCATGTTCAGGCGATGCCGCGTCGAGAATGGGGTTGGTATTGTTGATGTGCACATAGATCCGCTTCCTGATGCCAAGATCCGCCAGAGCCGCCAGCGAACCGCCCTCGCCCGAAATGTACATATGGCCCATGCGTGCGCCGGTTTTTGTACCTACGCCTGCCGTGATCATCTCGTCATCGGTATAGACGGTGCCATCGAAGAACAGGCAATCGGCACCTGACAGCCGCGCTCTAAGGGGCGCATCGATACCGGCGCAGCCCGGAATATAGAAGGCCGTCGCACCATCGTCCGATGCGATGCGCAAGCCAATCGTATCACCTTCCTTTGTGCCAAACCCTTCACTCGCCTTCGATTTGTCTTCGAGAAAAAGCGCAACCTTACCCGGCACAGGAAAAGTTTCGACAGTAATGCCGACAGGATTTCCCTGTGCGTCAAGAATATCCGTGCTCTTACCCACGGCGAGCTCGCGCCTTCGGACTATTTCACGATCAAGAACGTTGAAGATTGAATTGGATTCAAGGACGTCGAGAACCCGCCGTGTCGCATAAATCGTGAACGGTTCGCGCTCACGCAGGCTGAGCAGCCCGGCAATATGATCGACATCGGCATTGGTCAGGATGACGGCGCGGATAGGCGTCGAGCGCAACGGTTCATCGGCCCGCGGCTGTAATTCAGGCGTGACCGCTATCTGCTGGCGAATGTCGGGCGATGCGTTGAACAAAACCCAATCGTGCCCGTTCGCGCTGGCGGCGAGGCTGGACTGGGTTCTCGCACGGAAATTGGCTTCGCCATCCCGCGCTCCACGGCTCAATCGATAATTGCAATTCCACTGGGGAAACCCGCCTCCTGCTGCGGAGCCGATGACTGTCAATCGCATGCGGGCACAAACCCTCTCCTTCCGGAAACCTAAGTTCCGGCCGAACAACCATTAGAGCAAGTTTTGTCTATTCAGAGCCCGTTCTGTTTCTCGGATGGCGAGACAATCCACGCGAAAGGTGGCGAGTCCGATGTGTTTCCATCGGACGATGCCGCCTGACAAAGTGGGTGTCCGTCAGCCGGAAACCCGAAGGGCGGGGTGAATTTGGCTCAATCCCTTCGGGCTTCGGCATCGTCCGATGGATAAACATCGGCCTCGCCCAATCCCTCGATCTTGTCCACAAATTCCCTCCCGCAGAACGAGCTCCGAATAAACAAAACTTGCTCTGAGTGCCGCCCTACGCGATCAGATCGCGCAGGGCGATGGGTCAGATCTTACTTTTTTGCCTTGAGTTCTGCAGGCAGGTAACGCGAAAGTTCCATACCGGCAGCAACCTGACACATGGTAGGCTTTGTCCATGTTTTCTTCATGCTTTCCTCCTTCTACTCAAAGATCAAAGATTGATCTTTCTCTTTATCATACGCCGTTATGGCGCAAGATTGAAATTAAAAGGGCTCATTTTTCTGTGTTGGCTGCTTCGCCGCGGTCCAGCCATCCGTGCCGAGAGGATACCAAAGCACCGATTTGTATCCCCACTCGACGGCTCTTTTGGCCGCATTCCAGGACATCCAGCAGTTCGCCATACAGTAAAAAAGCACCTTTCGTTTCGTGTCGTCGCCCAACCGAGATTTCAGCCCTTTGCGAAAATAGGCTTCCGTCTCCTTGTTTATGATTCCATAGCCCACGTTTGCGAGCCATATGCTCCCGGGGATATCCTCCCGGACTTTTTCCCTCCAGATCGTCCCGGCCGGAAGATTTGCCGGCTTGGGATCGTGAGGAAGGACATCGACGAACACCGCCGATTTGTCTTTCCACAGGGCGATGGTTTCCTCGGTCGTGACCACCTTTGCCCCCTTCAGGGTGGCAGGAACCGGCGCCCTGTAATTTTCAGTCCTGTAGTCTGTCGGCTCCGGAGCCGTTTCACCCGCAAAAGCCGTCGTCACCAGTACGGTAAGTAAAACGGCCAACGCACAGGAACAGTTCCGCACCGGTTTTTCACCTCGCTTCATCCATCACGCTAGTGGAACGAATTTGACATTTGAGTCCTAGGTGGCAGCAACGCTCGTGCTCAAATGTCAAATTCAAAGTTCCACTAGATCCAACAACTTGCTAGTGGTCCTTTGATACCGACATTCGCAAAAGAGGCCTGCAAAAATGAGATGCGAATGTCAGTATCGGACCACTAGTGCGTGATCGGCTTGTTATTCTCGTCGATCAGGGGCACCTGGAAATCGAGCAGGATCTTGTTGATCTCACTCTGGTTCTCCCGGATGACCTTGTTCAATGTGCGCTTCCACTCCTGATCGGATGGGCGCACACCCATCGTGATCCGGTATGCCATATGCCCGGTCTTTTCCTTGATCAGGGGAACCACCGTCAGGTTCGGATCGATCTCTTTGGCATAATAACCTGCCATCGGCCCCCAAAGGATCGCAACGTCGATCACGCCACTTTTGAGTTCCTTGATCATGACCTCCGCCATCGAAGGCGCGAGCCTTGTATCGACCATCAACGGATAGGGATGGACATTGCGCATGTAGCCGACCTTGGCGAGGTTTGCCGACGGCGGAGTTCCGGCAACAACGCCAATTTTCTTGTCAGCCAATTTGCTGTCCTCGATCGTATCCACACCATCAAGTCCGCTGTCTTTCTTGTAGATCATCACATAGGTCGAGCGGTAATAGGCATTGGTATTCTGGACGAGTTCGTCGCCTTGCGCGTATCCCATGATAATGTCGCAGCGATTGGCCCGCAGTGTACTGCGGACGAAGCCCGTCGCCATCGGGAACCATGTATAGGCTACCGATTTACGCCCGGTCTTTGCCGCCACAAGTTCGGCCAGCTTGTTTTCGAATCCCTTGCCGCTCTCGTCGGAGAACGGCATATTGGACGGATCAGAACAAACACGCAGGACGTCAGGATCGACCAGTTCGCCCGAGGCTCCGATACCTGCGCCTTGTGCAAAGGCACCGGACGGCACGGCAAGTGCCGCCGCCATAACGCCACCGGCTATCCATTTCATCAGTGGTCGTGCAATTCGCATCATTTATCCACCCATACAGGAGTCTTCTGCCTCAGTGGCTGCAGGTGGCTTGTCCTCATGCTTCGCGGGCCGCCCGCGCGGCAAATCACCCACGGCGCGTGCGCGCAGATAGACATAGAGGTCGTCCATATAGCAGTAGACGTTCTTGTTATTGCCAAAAGCCGGCATGACGTTTTCCTTGCCAGCGCTGAGGTTCTTGCGGCCCGCAGCGACAATCGAAAGAAAATCAGAATAACTCATTGTCTTCAACGAATTTGCCAAAGCCGGTGCGAAGGACGATCCGGCACCATCAGCACCATGACAGACAAAACAATCCGAATTGAACCGGCGAAAGCCGCTGTAGGTGTACCAATCGACCGTACCATCCGGCTGTATCTTGAATGTTGGAGTTCCATCCTTATCGGCATATTTGCCGTTTTCGTCGGAGGCAACAGCTGCTGCGGCTTTGTCATCGGCGTAGGCGCTGCCGAGGCCCGCTACAAGCGCAAGACCGGCAGTGACGGCAAGCAATGTCATTCGAATAGGCATACAAGAACCTCGCATTCAACTCGTCAATTTGGGTCGGCACCTTGCGGCGCCGCCTGGACGGTTGGTTTAATCATCGATATGGATCAGGTGACACGGGGAGCCCGGCCTGGTTGAAACCGGGCGCCCATTATTCAAAGCCTGCATCCGCGGGCTCACTGTGTCAGCTTCGTTCCCGATTACTCAGGAACAGCGAAAACGGTCAACTGACCGCCCAAGGCCGTGTAGTCGGAAAGAGCAGCATAACCGCCAACCGCACCAAGGCCTTCATTCGGCTTCGTCAAGCCAGCGGCAAGACCGATACCAGCCCATCCGCCAACACCCGACAGAACGGCAACATACTGTTTGCCCTTATGTTCGTATGTGGTGACGTTACCGATGATGCCGGACGGTGTCTTGAACTTGTAGAGTTCCTTGCCGTCCTTATCGACCGCCTTCAGATAGCCTTCGAGTGTTCCGTAGAAGACAACGTCGCCATCAGTGGCCAAAGCGCCTGACCAGACCGAGAACTGCTCGGGCTTGGACCAGACGATCTCACCCTTCGCCGCATCCCATGCGATGAAGTTACCCATGCCGCCATGGCTGTTTGGAGCTGGATACATGGACAGTGTCGCGCCGACGTAAGGCTGACCGGCGGTGTAACTGACCTTGTAGGGCTCGTAATCCATGCAGACGTGGTTCGTTGGAACATAAAAAAGCTTGGTCTTTGGCGAATAGGCAGCTGGCTGTTGATCTTTCGTACCAAGAGCCGCCGGGCAGATGCCCTGCGCATTGACGTCCTCTTTTGCCGTTGAATACTTCGCTACGAGCTTCGGACGGCCATAGGTCTTGCTGTCCTTGTCCATGTCGATTTCGGACGCCCAGTTGACTGCCGGATCGTATTTCTTTGCGACCAGGAGTTCACCGGTTGCACGATCCAGCGTATAGGCAAAGCCGTTACGATCGAAGTGCACGAGGACATCACGCGGCTTGCCATCGACTTCGATGCCATCCGCGAGGATCATTTCGTTGATACCGTCATAATCCCACTCGTCATGCGGGGTCATCTGGTAGAGCCATTTCGCCATGCCTGTATCGGCATCGCGCGCCATGATGGTCATGGACCACTTGTTGTCACCCGGGCGCTGACTTGGGTTCCAGGTAGATGGATTGCCGGTACCGTAATAGATCAGGTTCAGCTTGGGATCGTACGAATACCAACCCCAGGTCGTTCCACCACCGACTTTCCACTGATCACCTTCCCAGGTCTTGGTGCTGGAGTCTGCTCCAATGGGCTTGCCGAGCTCCGTAGTCTTTTCCGGATCGACCAAGGTCTCCTTGTCGGAACCCATCGAATAGGCACGCCAGGCCTCCTTGCCATCCTTGATATTGTAGGCAGTCAGATGACCGCGAACACCGAACTCACCACCGGAAATACCGACAATGACCTTGTCTTTCACGACCATTGGTGCGGACGTTCCAGACTCGCCCTTGCTGCCGTCTACCGCCTCGGCGTTTTTCACGGACCACTCGGGCTTGCCTGTCTTTGCATCGAGGGCAACGAGTGTTGTATCGGCCTGATAAAGGAATATCTTGCCGTCGCCATAGGCTACGCCGCGATTAACGGTATCGCAGCACATGATGGGAATGACGTTTGCGTCCTGCTTGGGTTCATACTTCCAGAGGATTTTGCCATCATTGTTCAGGTCAAGCGCAAAGACGGTGTTCGGATAAGGCGCATGGACATACATCACATCGCCAACGATGAGCGGGCCTCCTTCATGGCCGCGCAGCACACCAGTCGAAAACGTCCAGGCGACCTGAAGGTTTTTGACATTGTCCGCAGTAATCTTATTGAGTTTCGAGTATCGCGTATTAGCGTAATCACCGGTCTGGATAGCCCAGTTCTTCGAATCAGAAATTACAGCCTGAAGATCGTCATTGGCCAGAGCTCCCCCCGCCAATGAGAACGTCATGGCCGTTGTAGCCAATGCAATTCCAATTAAATTCTTGTGTACACGCATTATGAGTCCTCCCTAAGTTCACATTTATGAACTATCGGACGAAGCCGTTTTTCAGTGCGGGTTCGCTCCATTAGCTCACGCAAATGGGGAAGTATTTCCGGCAGCGTGTCACGACAAAGCCAGGCGCGCAGAGGGCACCGTTACTGCCCACCTCGCTTGGCCTACGAAGACTGTCACCACTCCCTTGACGGTAACGTCCTTGAAGCCGGAAACAAGTTGACGATAGGAGAAAGAATTGCATTAGGCAAGCCGGATTATCAAATTATATTTGCTGCACTGCAGTGTACTTTTGCTGCATCGCAGTAAGTAGCAGATTTAGTTATCGTATTCTGCTAGACGACCCTGTCACATAATTTGATACTTATAGAAGGGATTCTGATTGCGGTTTGTTATTGTTATTTGCTATCTACTTGGAAAATGTATATTTACCGTCCGAAAAATGCGAGGATGCCATGACGATGTCGAAGATCACCCAAATTGCCCTGTTAGCAGGTGCAGCAATTGTCCTTTCCTTGCCGGCAAATGCTGCGTCAGATTACCCCACCTCGACCCTCGCCGAATATGTTTACGGCTGCATGAAAGCCAATGGTGAGAACCGTGATATGCTGCAGCGCTGTTCCTGTTCGATCGACGTGATTGCGTCCGTCGTGACCTACCCTCATTACGAAGCCGCCGAGACCTACAAACAGATGGGGCTGGTGCCCGGAGAGAATGGTGCCCTGTTCCGCGAAAGTGCTCCGGCGAAAGCTTCTATCACCGAATTGAAGCGAGCGCAGGCCGAAGCCGATGTCCGCTGCTTCTAGAACATTTCAGGTTCTGACTGAATCGCTCCTCCCTTGACCTCTGCGTCTCTCCACCCTTCCGTCATCCTCGGGCTTGACCCGAGGACCCACATATTATTCCGAGAAAATCAGAACAAGCACCGTATCGAACGTCTCAATGGGTCCTCGGGTCAAGCCCGAGGATGACGGAAGGGTCAGCGGCTCGGAAACTGGTGGGCCTGTTTTCGTCAAAACCTGAATCCCTCTAGGAAGCAGATCACAGGCTGGAGGATTCCAGCGGCCATTCGTCCTGGAATTTCTTGCCTTCGGTATCGGCAGCCTCGACCTTCACATCCTCGCCGGGCTTCGCATCGAACTCGAAGCGGAAATTCGGGTCTTCCGAGATCGAAATACCGCCTTCCATCGACATGATAAGCCGGTCACCCTGCGACACCGTCAGGCCCTGGATGAAGTGCGCGGGAATATAATAGCGCGTGAGCTGATCCATCTGCAGCCCTGAATTATTGGGGTGACGAATCATCAACTGCATTTCGGTTGCGCGGGTCATCGGCTCGTTGCCAGGCGTCTTGGATGTAAAGACGCGAAGCTTCATCTTCCCGAGCGAAGCCAGCGATTCGTCCTGATTTTTCATCGCCGGTGCAGAGCAGCCGCCGGATGCCTTGACGAAGGTCTGCGTCATATGAAGTTTCCCATCTTCGGTCTCCGCGATGGCGCGAACATAGGAATAGGCATTGACCCGAAGGCGCGTCGCCAGATGGGTGACGCCTGCATCCTTGCCGAACTGGAATACCGCAGCGACAGGCGACGGATTTTCATCGACGATGAGGGTGACAGCCTTGATCCGGCCAGTTGCCGCATCGGTTTTGAAATGCAGATCTATGGGTACGATTGCCGCGTCCTCGGCGCGTTTCGGCGCATCGATCGTGATGATGCCGCCCGCATCTCCGATCGGCTTTTGGCCGAATACATCGCCCTTCAAGCCATCCCACGTTTTGGTATCCGGAACGCTCGCGCTTTGCGCGCCAGCCGCGAATGGCATCGCCACTCCAACAAGCGCGAGAAAGACAAACGCAACCACCCGGCTGCGCAGTCGTATCGACTTTATCGTCATATTCTGCCTCCACCAAGAAAATTGGCGGTGCCCGGCCGTGGTTGAGTATATCACCTCGTCCAACGAAGTTGCAAACGGGTTCATTCCCATTCGAGCTCGGCAAAGGCGGCCGTGGCGTTGCGCACATTATATTCGTCGAAGAGACGCCAGTTGTTCCGTTCGCTTTCCGCCGCTGTCTTGACCGCGTCCGCCATAGGCACGCCATCGGCGATCGCCTTGCGAATATCGCGGGCCAGCGTATCGAAATAGTGCTGCTCCTGCTCAAGCGCCTGCGGCCACGCCGACGGAACGGGACCATGTCCCGGTACTGCGAATTTTGCCTGGATACCTTTCAGTTCCTCCAGCTGTGCGATCCAGCCAAGCAACGATCCATCCATCGTCGGAAGATGCTCGATGAAACACAGATCCCCGGTGAAGAATGTGCCCGACTGTTCGTCGAAAATTGTAAGATCGTTGTCCGTATGAGCAGGTTTCCATGCTTTCAATGTAAGTTTGCGGTTACCGAGATCGAGCTGCTCCTCGCCGGTGATGAGCTTCGTCGGCGGGATAATCCTGATGTCGGCCATCAGCTCACTGCCCATGGCGTCGCGATAGCTCTGCAGATAGTAATCCCCGCGGGCGGTCAGAGCGCGCGGCAGATTGTGATGCCCGACAACAATCGCTCCTGTATCTCCGAACGCGGCGTTGCCAAAAATATGATCGGGATGCATATGCGTATTGATCAGATAGCGGATCGGCTTATCCGTCCTGGCGCGAATGGCGGCGAGGAGTTCCCTCCCCTCGGCAACACTGCCGCCGCTGTCGATCACGGCGACCGCTTCGTCGCCGATGATGAAGCTGACATTGCAGATCTCGCCCTCGTTCTTCGCGGTCATCATCTCCGGCCTGCCCGCAAAGGCAAATATCCCGCCGGCAATCTCCTTGACAGGCAAAGCCTCGACCGAGCTCGATTGCGCCCGCGCCAGACGGACATGCGAAATGCCGCAACAGGCGAAAAAGACGCCAGTTTTAAGAACGCTGCGCCGAGTCGGCTCGCTCATGGTGGGTTCCTCACCCCAGCGAATTTTTCATTGAACGAACGCAACAGATCAGCCTTCACCTGCTGATTGCGATAATTGCGCGGCAGACGGATATCGAACGTGCCGATCACATGGGCGGGACGTTCGGAAAGCACGATGATACGGTCGGCGAGCATGATCGCCTCCTGCAAATTATGCGTCACCATCAACGCGGTTGTCGGGCGCTCGGACCACACGGAGAGCAGCATATGCCGGAGTTGCTGCGCTGTGGACTCATCCAGCGAGACAAATGGTTCATCAAGCAAAAGTATATCCGGCTCGATCGCCAGCGCGCGCGCTATCGCCGCCCGGCGTGCTAGCCCCAGCGAAAGCTCTGCCGGATAGAAATTGCGCATCTTCGACAGGCCAAGCGTGCTGAACAGCATGTCGAGGTTCGTCTCGCGCATGGGCTTGGGCAGGGCGAGCCGCACATTCTGCTCGACTGTGCGCCACGGCAGGAGCATCGGCTCCTGAAACACCGCCCCGATACGCGCGTCCGCCAATCCGGGCAACTGGATCGACCCATGGTAGTCGCTATCGAGACCAAGCAAAATGCGCAGTGTGGTGGTCTTCCCGCAACCTGACGGTCCAAGGATACAGGCGAACTCGTTCTGCTCGACCTCGAAGCGCAGATCGCACAGGACCTCAATCGTTCCACCGTTGGATGAGCGGAACGATTTTTCTTCGATATTGACCCTAAGCCGCGCTGCGACGCCAGCGAGTTGATGTGTGTTCAAGCGGTTGCACCACGACGAGTTCGATGAAGAGCATGACGGCAACAAAGGCCAGTGTATAGGCCAGTATCGCCGCGACATCGAAGAGTTGAAAAAACAGATTGATCTGAAAACCAACACCGTTGGAGCGGCCGAGCAGCTCGACCACGAGCACAATTTTCCAGATCAGCGAAATACCGGAACGCGACGCGGCGGCAATATAGGGCTGCAGCTGGGGGATCAGTATATGCCGCAAGCGATCGAGTGCATTGAAGCGGTACACCTTCGCCATTTCCGCGTAGCGCGGATCGAGCGCCCTCGTTCCTTCGCGCATGGTGACGACCACATTCGGGATCTTGTTGAGCGCTACGGCGCCGATCGCTGCGGCTTCATTGAGTCCGAACCAGATATAGGCGAGGACGATGATGACCAGTGCCGGTATGTTGAGGAAGAGAATGACCCACGGATTGAAGAACTGGTCTGCGCGTCGATGGCTGCCAAGCAGGACCCCGATGACCGAGCCGATAAGCATCGCCAGAACGAAGGAGGCGGCGACGCGGCACAAAGTGATGCCGAGATTATAGGGCAGATCGCCGCTTGCCGTTTCGCTGATGAAGGTTTGCAGAACCAGCAAAGGCGCCGGGAACGAGCGGCTGGGCCAGATCGTCGCCCCGACATGCCATGCAACGACCAACGCGCCAAACGACAGCAACACCATAAGTGGCGAGCTCCACTGCCACTTCGAAGCCGCGGTGGAAACAAGCTTGCCCGTTTGCTGCTGTTCGCTAGATGCAAGAGCCAATTAGTCTGCCCTCCAGAATGTGCCCGGTGCCAAGGCTTTTCCGGGGCCGACGAGCCGTTCGCCGCCAAGATCGGCGAGGATAGCATAGAGCTTCGTCGCATCGGCCTGTTCGTCCTCGATTGGCCGGTCGGGAACACCTTCGCGATACCGGTCACGCAGCACATCCAGTTCATGGCCTTCGGCTTTCACCACCGGCGCCAAACGTTGCCATTCCGCATCGGAACTGCCGAGCAGAGCCTTCGCATCTCGACTGGCCTTGACGAAACCTGCTATTGCGTCCGGATGGGCATCGGCCCATTTGTCGTGAAAGATGTAACCGATAGCCGACACGTCACCTGTGGCGCCGAGCGCCTTTGCAGCATCGCTGGTACTGACCAGGCGATGGAACCCGTTTGCTTCAAGCCTTGCGCAAAAATTCCAGAAGTTCAGCACGGCATCCAGTTCGCCTTGCTGCGCCTTTTCGGCAAGCAGCGGCGGCGTGCCGTAGACAATTTCGCTTTGCGCCGGCAGATCGAGTGAGAACTTATGCTTGGCATAGCCCTGTATGAGCAGCCAGCTCTTGTCCAGCGGCCCGCCTGCCACTCCGATCTTCTTGCCCTTGAGATCCGCCAGACTTTTGATTGGCGAGCCATCGGGAACCATCAAAGCGCCGACTGAACTGGAATACGGCACGAAGGTCAGGTCTTCGCCCGACGCGCGCTGCCGCGACACCCAGAGCCAGTCCGTGACAATGATATCAACATCCCCGGCCATCATGGCGACATTGGTTGCATCTTCACTGGCGAAGAAGCGGACATCGACATTCACGCCATATTTTTCGTCGAGCTTGTGCTGCTTGATCGTGTCCAGCTCCCAATTGACAGTCCCGAATTTCAGGACGCCAACACGGACCGTTTCAGCAGCCGGGCTTGCCTGCGTGCCAAAACCAAGAGCGAGCGCGAGCAAGATACAGAAGCGGAAAAGGCGTTGATGTAGTCCTGCCACGATGTCCTCCCAGACGGATCGACCTAGAGCTCGAGGTCCTTTGACGGATAATCGCATTTCCACCGAACGACCTTGAGCTTTGGATGTTCCCCGGACCATTTTGCAATTTCTGTCGGCGCGAGGAACATGCAATTGTTCAGGCCGCCCCTGTTTTCAAAATGCAGGCGCTCCTCCCGACAACTCGTCGGGTTGGATATGAGACAGATGGTCAAAACGAGATCAACAACATCCATACAGGCACCTCCCAATCCTCTGACACGTCCTACCCTCATTGCGCCGAAATCTCAGGAGTCCTGACGGGCCAGAAGGTCGTAGTGCGGATTTCTCAAGGTGCCCGATGAGAAATATTCGCCACAAATTACGGGTGTCATCTCTCGGCGTCAATTGCAACCGGCCGAGAAAACACGATCGTGAAGATGCGGCGTTATATCCTGGTCAAGCAATTGACTTATCAGGCGCTGAAGGTACCTTCTGGAAGTGTTCTAAAAACAGGGGGCGCCAATGCATGGAAAATTGGCGCCGGTCTTCGTCCAGGGCACCCTTGGCGAAATGAGGAGATGCCATGCGTTATTCTACCGTTCTGATTGGACTATCAGTTGCGATTCTGTCTGTTGCCGGAGCCCGGGCCCAAGACGCCGGCGACGCCACAGCAGGAGCAACAGTTTTCAAGAAATGTGCAGTCTGTCATGTGGCCGATACCGACAAGAACAAGGTCGGACCATCGTTGAACAAATTGATGGGCAGAACCGCGGGAACCCATCCAGGTTTTAGCTATTCACCTGCAATGAAGGCGGCGGGCGCAGCCGGACTTGTCTGGGACACAGCCAGCCTTCGTGATTATCTGCACGATCCGAAGGCCAAGGTCAAAGGCACGAAAATGGCCTTTCCCGGTCTGAAGGACGACAAGGAAATCACTGATCTTGAAGCCTATCTGAATCAATACAAATAACCGGATCGCCGCCGGCCGATCTGGCCGGCGGTGCCTTACCTTTATCAGGCAATCTCACGCCATTTGATTGAACAGCCGACCGACGCGATCTGCTCGCGCGGCCCCTGCCCCGTATCGGCAACTTGCTTCATCGCTTCGAACAGGTCGCGGCGGATATCTGGCGCCGCCGCTTCCTTGCGCGATGCATCGAGGCGTCCGCGATATTGTAATCCACCCGCGCCATTGAACCCGAAGAAATCGGGCGTGCAGACGGCCCCGTATGTACGCGCCACCGTCTGGTCGGCATCATGCAGATAGTGAAACGGGAACGCGTTCTCGCGGGCAAAAACCTTCATGTTTTCAAACGAATCGGCAGGATAGGCACTTGCGTCATTGGCATTGATGGCGACGAAGCCGATGCCGAATTCCTTGAGATCGCGGGCGTCGCGGACGATGCGCTGGATAACGGCTTTCACATAGGGACAATGGTTGCAGATGAAAGCAACGACCAGCCCCTTGTCGCCGGCCTGTGCCAGAATGGAATGCTGCCGGCCATCGATGCCGATCAGGTTCGCATCAACGGCCTTCCAGCCAAAATCACAAAGGGGTGGTATCGCCGCCATTTGTCCTCTCCTCCGCTCAAGCTGCCGCCCGGTGCCTCGCATGATCGGCAGCATGACGGATTGCAGCGATATTGTCAGCATAGGCCGCCTTGCCGTTTCCCTTGAAGACCGCTGAGCCCGCGACAAGCACATTTGCTCCTGCCGCTGCAACGAGCGGTGCCGTTTCGGGCGTCACGCCGCCGTCGATTTCGATATGAATCGGGCGGTTGCCGATCATCGCCTTCACGCGCCGTACCTTGTCGACGACCGAGGGGATGAAAGCCTGTCCGCCGAAACCCGGATTGACCGTCATCAAGAGCACCAGATCGAGCCGGTCAAGCACATATTCGATGACGCTCTCCGAAGTCGAAGGGTTGAGTGACACACCCGCCTTCTTGCCGAGACTGCGAATGGCCTGCAGCGAGCGATCAAGATGCGGACCAGCTTCCGCATGCACCGTGATGAAATCGCAGCCAGCCTCGGCAAAGGCGCCAAGATAAGCATCCGTCGGTGCGATCATCAGATGACAATCGAATATCGCGGACGTCCGGTTGCGGATGGATTTAATGATCTGTGGCCCGAACGTGATGTTTGGAACGAAATGCCCGTCCATCACGTCGAGATGCACCCAGTCGGCACCCGCTGCCATGACGTCTTCGACTTCCTGGCCGAGCCGGGAAAAATCCGCGGAAAGCACGGACGGCGCAATGAGTACGTTCCTGTTCATGGCGTTTTCTCCTCTCCTGACGATGCGGAAAACACCCGGCTGACCCTGATATCGTCCGCAGTAATCGTTGACAACGCCGCCGCATCTGTCGGCCCGTTGGATGCCTCGAACAGCCGGTTGGCGTGGCGCAGTCTCGCCCTGTCCAGCGCATTGCGAATGGAGCGGGCATTGGCAAAGTGCGGCTGCTGGCGGCGCCGTTCGATATAGTCGGCCATGATGGCGCGGCCTTCCGCATCGAACGTATAGTTCTGCTTCGACAGCATCGTCTCGGAAATGCTCAGCAACTCGTCCGAGCTGTAATCCGGAAAATCGATGTGATGGGCGATGCGCGAACGGAAACCGGGATTGCTCTCGAAGAACTTGTCCATGCGATCGGCGTAGCCCGCGAGAATCACCACGAGGTCGTCGCGCTGGTTTTCCATCACCTGCAATAGTATCTCGATCGCTTCCTGTCCGTAGTCGCGCTCGTTCTCCTGGCGGTGCAGATAATAGGCCTCGTCAATGAACAATACGCCGCCCATGGCTTTCTTCAGGATCTCCTTGGTCTTCGGGGCGGTATGCCCGATATATTGCCCGACCAGATCATCACGCGTCACAGAGACGAGATGGCCCTTGCGGATATAGCCGAGGCGATGCAACAGGTCCGCCATGCGCATTGCAACCGTGGTCTTGCCGGTTCCGGGGTTGCCGCTGAAACTCATGTGCAACGTCGGCGTTTCATGCGCGAGACCCATGCGGCGGCGCGCCCGCTCAACCAGCAGCAATGCTGCAGTCTCCTTGATCCGCTGCTTTACCGGCTTCAGGCCGATCAAGTCGCGGTCGAGTTCGTCCAGCACCTCCTTGACGCCGGATTCGACATATTCGGCGCGCAGGTCGATGGCAGACGGAACCTCCACGGGAGACTCCTCGAGTTGCGTGATGCTGGCATCAGCCATAGCGCTGCCCCGCTGGCTTGTCGGTTGCGTAGGACCTCGTCGTGTAGCGAACCACGCGGCCCTCGCCTTCCTGGCGAGCAAGGTGGAAGCCTGGCTCTTCCGGCGGGCGGTTGACGAGGAAGGACAGCTTGACCGATTCCCAGCCGTGGGTGTTGTCGAAGGCGACAAGGCGAATGTAATAATCGCCATAGACCTTGCGGCATTCCTTCAGCTCCATCATGAGGGCGGCCGCATCCGGGTTGTCGAACATCGGATGTCCCCACATGTCCCAATAAGTGTTGCGCGGGTGCGGGTCATCGGTGAATTCGAGGCTGACCGCCCAGCCATTGTCGATGCAATATTGCACCTGCTTGGCGATCTGCTCGTCGGTCAGATCAGGCAGGAACGAGAATGCTCCTTGAGTGATACGCATGTCGTTTCTCCTATTCTGCTGCTGTTGCCGTCGGAACGAAATCCGGCGAGTCGGTTGAGGTGTAGTTGAAGGAAACGTCCTTCCAGACTTCGAGCGCCTGCTGCAGAGGCTGGCAGGTGCGTGCTGCCATACGCAGGATCTCCGGTCCTTCATTGACGATGTCGCGGCCTTCGTTACGCGCGAGCACCATGCATTCGAGTGCGACGCGGTTGGCCGTTGCACCGGCTGCGATACCGAGCGGGTGACCGATGGTGCCGCCGCCGAACTGCAGAACAACGTCCTCGCCCAGAAGGTCGAGCAACTGGTGCATCTGGCCGGCGTGGATACCGCCCGAAGCCACTGGCATCATCTTGTTGAGCGAGGCCCAATGCTGATCGAAGAACACGCCGTTCTCGAGCCGCATCGGGTTGAAGTCCTCGCGGCAGATGTCGTAGTAGCCGCGCGTGGTTGCCGGGTCACCCTCCAGCTTGCCGACGACAGTACCTGCGTGGATATGATCCACACCGGCGAGCCGCATCCACTTGGCGATGACGCGGAACGACACGCCATGCGACTTCTGCCGCGTGTAGGTCGAGTGACCGGCGCGATGTAGATGCAGGATCATGTCGTTGCGCCGCGCCCACTTGGCCATGGACTGGATCGCCGTGTAACCGATGACCAGATCGATCATGACGATGTTTGACCCGAGCTCCTTGGCGAAATCGGCGCGCTCGTACATGTCTTCCATCGTTGCCGCGGTGACGTTGAGGTAGCTGCCCTTGATCTCGCCTGTTGCGGCCTGTGCCTTATTGACGGCCTCCATGCAGTAGAGGAAGCGCTCACGCCAGTGCATGAAGGGCTGCGAGTTGATGTTCTCGTCATCCTTGGTAAAATCCAGGCCGCCCTTCAGCGCTTCATAGACCACGCGGCCATAGTTGCGGCCAGACAGACCGAGCTTCGGCTTCACCGTTGCACCGAGCAGCGGTCGGCCAAACTTGTCGAGGCGTTCGCGCTCGACGACGATACCCGTGGGCGGGCCCTGGAAGGTCTTCACATAGGCCACCGGCAGGCGCATGTCCTCAAGCCGCAGCGCCTTCAGTGGCTTGAAGCCGAAAACGTTGCCTATGATCGATGCCGTCAGGTTCGAGATGGAGCCCGGCTCGAACAGGTCGAGATCGTAGGCGATGTAGGCGAAGTACTGGCCTTCACCGTTCGGAACCGGATCGACGCGGTACGCCTTGGCACGGTACTTCTCCGTTGCGGTCAGCCGGTCCGTCCACACGACAGTCCAGGTGGCCGTCGAAGATTCACCGGCAACGGCAGCCGCCGCTTCGATCGGATCGACGCCATCCTGCGGCGTGATGCGAAACAGCGCGATGATGTCGGTGTCCTTTGGTTCGTAGTCGGGCTCCCAGTAGCCCATCTTCTTGTATTCCATGACACCGGACCTGTAGCGGTCCTTTCCTGTGACCGTTTCTGACTTGTTCGACATGATGAGGTCCTTTCCTTGGTAATTTTGATTTCAAGCAGCCTTGGCTGCAGCGATTTGCGGATCGAGTTTGCCGGCGGCGTAGCGTTTGGCCATTTCATCAAGCCCGATGACCTTGATCCGCGATGCATTGCCCGCCGTACCGAACCGCTCGAAGCGGTCACGGCAAAGATCGCGCATGGCATCCATGGCCGGTTTGAGGAATTTGCGTGGATCGAACTCCGCCGGGTTTTCCGTGGCGATCCGGCGAAACTGACCGCTCATGGCCATGCGGCAGTCCGTATCGATATTGACCTTGCGCACACCGTGGCGGATGCCGCGCTCGATCTCCTCGACCGGCACCCCATAGGTTTGTGGCATCTCGCCGCCGAAGCGGTTGATGATGTCCTGCAAGGGCTGTGGCACCGACGACGAGCCATGCATCACGAGATGCGTGTCCGGCAGCTTGCGGTGGATTTCCTCGATGACTCCCATCGCCAGGATGTCGCCATCGGGTGCGCGGGTGAACTTGTAGGCGCCGTGCGACGTGCCGCAGGCGATGGCCAGCGCATCGACCTTGGTGCGCAGCACGAAATCCACTGCCTGATCCGGATCAGTCAAGAGCTGGTCATGACTGAGTACTCCGCTCGCACCATGACCGTCTTCAGCCTCGGCTTCACCGCTTTCGAGCGAACCAAGCACGCCGAGCTCACCTTCGACCGAAACGCCGACCCAATGGGCGATGGTGGCGACCCGCTTCGTGATCTCGACATTGTATTCGTATGAGGCCGGCGTTGCCGCATCGGCTTCGAGCGAGCCGTCCATCATGACCGAAGTGAAGCCATGGCGAACCGCGGTCAGGCAAGTCGCCTCGTCATTGCCGTGATCCTGATGCATGCAGATCGGAATGGATGGATAGATATCCGCCAACGCATCGATCATCCGCGCCAGCATCAAATCCTTGGCATAGGAGCGGGCACCGCGCGACGCCTGCAGAATAACCGGCGCATCGCAGGCTGCCGCAGCTTCCATCACGGCAAGCCCCTGCTCCATATTGTTGATGTTGAAGGCGGGCACGCCGTAACCATACTCGGCAGCATGATCGAGCAATTGTCGCAAGGTAATCCGGGCCATGATCAATACTCCTTTCAGTTCAGTTGATGAGCTTGCGCGCTGTGGCGACGATGTTTTCAGGCGTGATATTGAAGTGACGGTAGAGATCCGGCGCCGGGGCACTGGCGCCAAAGCCCTGCATGCCGATGAAGGCACCCTTTTCACCGATCCAGCGATCCCAGCCCAAGCGGGCGGCGGCTTCGATACCGATGCGGGGCGCCGCCGCCAGAACCGAGCGGCGATAGGCCGGGGTTTGCGCTTCGAACAACTCCCAGGACGGCATCGAGACAACGGCTGCCGGGATCTTGTACTGACCGCGCAGCATGTCGGCGGCGGTGCAGGCAATTTCGACTTCCGAACCAGTCGCCATCAGCGTGATTGCGCGCGGTTCCCCTGTTTCGCGCAGGACATAGGCGCCGCGGCTGGACCGGTTTTCTTCCGCATGAACGTGACGCAGCATCGCGAGATTCTGGCGTGACAGGACGATAACACTCGGCCGGTCGGAATATTTCAGCGCGAGCTCCCAGCACTCGGCGGTTTCGATGATGTCGGCAGGACGGAACACGTTTATGCCGGGTGTTGCCCGTAGCATCGCCAGATGTTCGATCGGCTGATGGGTCGGACCGTCCTCACCAAGACCAATCGAGTCGTGTGTCATGACGTAGATGACCTGCTGGCCCATCAGCGCCGAGAGACGCATCGCACCCCGCGCATAATCGGCGAAGGCCAGGAACGTGCCGCCATAGGGAATGAAGCCGCCATGCAGGGCAAGGCCGTTCATCGCCGCCGCCATGCCATGTTCGCGGATGCCATAATGGATATAGCGGCCGGAAAAGCTTTGCGGTGTGACGTCGCGCATTCCGGGCGTAACGGTCAGGTTTGAGTGGGTAAGGTCAGCCGAACCGCCAATCGTCAGATCGGTAGCATTGTTGATCACACCAAGCACCATTTCCGAAGCCTTGCGTGTCGCGACCTTGGTAGACTTCTCGACATGTTCGCGGCGGAAAGCGCCAAGCTCTTCAAACAGGCTCGCCGGCAACTGCTTCTGAACGGCCTGCCTGAGGTCGTCCCCATGCGGTGATGCCCCCATTCGTACACACCATTCGCGCCGCTCGTCGGCTCCACGACGGGCCACGTCGCGCCAGGTCTCGATGATTTCTTCGGGAACCTCGAATGGCTGATGCGGCCAGTCGATTGCCTGACGCACTGCAGCGATTTCGTTGTCGCCCAGAGGCGCACCATGGGTCTTCTCGGTTCCCTGCAGATTCGGCGCGCCCTTGCCAATGATGGTTCGGCACGAGATCAGCGACGGCTGGTCAGAAGACCTGGCGCGGGCGATGGCGTCGGCGATTTCTTCGTAGTCGTGGCCGTCGATCTCCTGGACATCGAAACCCGCCGCCTCGAACCGCATCAACTGATCCATCGATGTCGAAAGAGAGGTCGGCCCGTCGATCGAGATGGAGTTGTTGTCCCAGAAGACGATGAGCTTCGACAGTCTCAAATGACCGGCAAGATCAATCGCCTCGTGACTTATGCCCTCCTGCAGGCAACCATCTCCTGCGATCACATAAGTATGGTGATCGACGATATCCTCGCCGAACCGCTGCACCAGCAAACGCTCGGCAAGCGCCATGCCGACGGCCGTCGCGATACCTTGTCCGAGCGGGCCGGTGGTCATCTCGATGCCCTGCGCATGACCATATTCCGGATGACCTGCCGTCTTTGCTCCCAGCTGGCGGAAACGCTGCAGTTCCTCGATCGGCATGTCGGGATAGCCGATCAGATAATGCAGTGCGTATTGCAGCATCGAGCCGTGCCCAGCCGACAAAACGAACCGGTCACGGTCCGGCCATTGCGGATGCAATGGATCGAGTTTGATGAAGCGGTTGAAGAGAACCGTTGCGACGTCGGCCATGCCCATCGGCATGCCGGGATGCCCGGAATTGGCCTTCTGGACGCTGTCCATAACCAGCGCCCGGATGGCATTTGCCATATCGCGTTCCGAAACGGTTTCGGTTTCCGGCGTTTCTTGAAGCAAAGCTTGCGTATTCATCGCTATCTCCTTCACGAGGCGCGGTTTTTGCGTTCGATCAACTGCATGATCAGCGGCGTCAGGATAAGTTGCATGGCGAGATCCAGCTTGTTGCCGGGGACGACGATCGAATTGGCCCGCGACATGAAGGAATCGTGGATCATCGACAGCAGATAGGGGAAATCGATCCCGCGCGGCCGGGCAAAACGGATCACCAGCATCGACTCGTCCGGTGTCGGGATCCACCGCGCAATGAACGGGTTCGACGTATCGACAATGGGAACGCGCTGGAAATTGATGTCGGTCAGCGTGAATTGCGGCGTGATGTAGCGCACATAATCCGGCATCCGGCGCAGGATCACATCCATGACCGCCTCGGTGGAATATCCGCGGGTCGAACGATCACGATGAATCTTCTGGATCCATTCGAGATTGATCACCGGAACGACGCCGATTTTCAGATCCGCGTGGCGGGCAAGGTTGACGCCCTCCGCTACAGCGCAGCCATGCAAGCCCTCATAGAAGAGCAAGGTGCTTGGCGGAAAATCGCGCCATTCGGTGAACGTGCCCGCCGGCGCGTCGTATTGCGCGGCTTCCTCTTCGTCGTGGATATAGGTACGCGTTTGGCCCGTACCCCGGCGGCCGTATTCCTCGAAAACTTCATCGAGCTTGTTCAACTCGTTGGCATCGACATGGAAATGCGTGAAATTGGGGTTACCCTTGGCTTCTTCCTCCGCAACCTTTGCCTTCATGGCATTGCGGTCATACCGGTGGAATGCGTCGCCCTCGATGAAAGCGGCCTCGATATGTTCGCGGCGGAAAATCTGCTCGAAGATGCGCTTCACGGAGGTCGTTCCCGCGCCTGACGAGCCGGTAATCGATATGATTGGGTGCTTTGCCGACATGATTTCTTCCTCCACTCAAACCCTGAACAGTCCACGCTTGCTGAACAGCGGCGCGCGTTCGCCGATGTTGCTGGGCTCGGTGTGATACCGGCTGATACGGGCTACTTCCCTCGCCGAACCAAAGATGAACGGCACACGCTGATGCATGGTCTTCGGTGTCAGATCGAGTATGCGGCATGCCGTGTTGGTCGCAGCGCCTCCCGCCTGCTCGATGAGAAAAGCAATGGGATTGGCTTCATAGACGAGACGTATACGGCCGTCGCCATAGCCCTTGCGCCTGTCTCCCGGATAGAGAAACACGCCGCTGCGCATGAGGATCCGGTAGGTTTCCGCAACCAGGGATGCGATCCAGCGCATGTTGAAATCACGCTCGCGCGGTCCTTCGCTACCCTTCAGGCAGTCATCGACATAGAGCTGCACCGCCTCGTCCCAATGCCGGTAATTGGCAGCATTGATGGCGAATTCATAGGCGCGGTCAGGAATAACGATACTGGCATAGGCCTGAACGAAGGTTCCGAGCCGTGCCGAAAACACGAATACATGCGTGCCGCTGCCAAGCGTGAGCACCAAGGCAAGTTGCGGCCCATAAATGAAGAAACCGGCAGCGAGCTGGCGATCGCCTTTCTGAAAAAACGATGCGCCAGGCTCGCTGTCCGGCTGGCCTGCCACCGGGAGGATGGAGAAGATGGTCCCTATGGAGACATTGGTGTCGATGTTGGATGAGCCATCCAGCGGATCGATCGCCAGCGCCAATGGTGCGCTTGGGTCGAGCAAAGCGGGATGGGCGAGTTCCTCGGAGCCATAAAGAGCAACAGGAGCCTGACGCATGGCCTCGAGGAACATGTCGTCTGCGAAGATATCGAGGTCCTTCTGGGAATCGCCATCAGCATTTTTGCTGCCCTGGCTGCTGGCGAAGGCCTTGCCAAGTGCACCCTGATTGATCGTGTTGCGGATCTTGACCGCAGTCAGGGAGAGCTGGCGCACGACCAGCGAGACGGAAGCGCGCTGCGTATCGCCGCTCTCCGCATAGGATCCAAGAAAGGCATCTAGTGTTGCCGTGGTCATGGTAGTCCTCCCTGTCCGATTATCTCCGCATCAGACTTTGGGTATGGAACCACGCAGACCACACTTAGTAAAATTTATTATATTTACGTACTCGATAAATTCTATTAACTGCTATGCATGCGCAACTTGAATTTGAAACAACTGCGGGCGATACAGGCGATCATGCAGCACGGCACGATCGCCGCCGCAGCCAATGCGCTGGGGCTGACGCCTCCGGCGGTAACGATTCAGCTCAAATTGCTGGAAGAAGATGCCAATATCATCCTGTTTGACCGCACAAATGAGGGCCTGCGGCCGACCGCCGCCGGGCTAGCTTTTCTCGATGCTGCGCAAATGGTCGACGAACGGCTGCGCCTGCTCGAAGACGAGATCGATGCGATAAAGGGGTTGCGCATCGGCAGTCTGACACTGGGCGTCGTATCGACGGCGAAGTATTTCGCGCCGCAACTGATGGCGATTTTTCGCAAGGAACACCCGGATATCGCCATAAAGCTCGCTATCGGCAACCGCGCCGAGACGATTGCCGGGCTGAAAAGCCATGCGGTCGATCTCGCCTTGATGGGCCGACCGCCGAAGGATGTGCCGTTGCGTTCGGCGGTTTTCGGCGATCATCCGCTGGTGATGATCGCCGCCCCCGATCATCCGCTCGCCAAATGCCGCGATATCACCAAGGAACGCATCGCACAGGAGCATTTCCTTATCCGCGAGCCGGGATCGGGTACGCGTATATCGCTGGAGATTTTCCTGAGCGAACTGCCGGGCCGGCTTGATGATCTCGGCACGGAAATGTCGTCAAACGAGACGATCAAGCAGGCGGTGATGGCCGGGCTCGGCATCGCCTTTATTTCCGCTCACACGATCGCACTGGAGCTCGATGTGGGCAGGCTCGTAATGCTCGACGTGATCGGCATGCCAATCCGCCGCCAGTGGTTTTCCGTCGTACGCACCGACCGGACCATGTCACCGGCCATGCGCGCATTCCAGGATTTCCTCAGCCGTAAAGGCGCGCAGTGCCTGCCGGCAATCGACCGGCTATACCCAGCAACGGAGAATTAACCCGATTTAGCGAAGCCGATACCGAAGAGAAAACCTTATCAGCGCTTTGAAATGCCCTCCGGAGGTTCTATATTACAGGTGAAACCGCGCCTATTCTGGTGCCGGTGAACAGGGGCAATCTCCATGGACTCAATGGCGGGAATTTTTCGCGCGGCGGTGGCCATTGGTTTTGTTTTTGTGCTCGGCACAGAAATTGCCTCGGCACAATCCGCCAATTCTGGATGCGCGCTGACGCAAGTCGGCGGGACCGGAAGGCAGATATTGAAATGCCGTGGCGGCCTCACCATTACCGCTGAGCGCGGGGCACGGTACACGTTGTTGGACCGCAGCCGTGACGGTATCGTCGATGCGGTTCGGGCCCGGAGCAAGGCAATATTGCTCGATGCTCCGAAGTCGCCATCCGGATTCGTAGTCGACACACCGCAGGCTATTGCGGCGGTCCGGGGTACGAAATGGGCTGTCGATGTCAGCGCGGGCAAGACGGCAGTTTTCGTTGTCAGAGGTGCGGTCAGCGTCAGGCGGCAGGCTGCGCCCGCGGCGGTAGTGCTCGGACCGGGTGAAGGCGTTGATGTCGACGAAAGCAGCAGCGCCCTTGTTGTGAAGCGGTGGCCCCAACCGCGCGTCAACGCATTGATGGCGCGTCTCGGTCAATAATCACCCATGTCCAGTCGTGCACGGCAGATACTGGTCGCACTGATCCTTGCGGGCATGTGGGGCGGCGGGCTCGGCCTGATGCACATCAGGGGAAACACCTGGTTTCTGGAACGCGTCGAGGCTACCTTCGCCGATCTGCGCACCAATATCCGTGGCAAAAAGCCGGCACCGGATGCTGTCACAATCATAGCCATTGACGACCCGACGGTGACGCTGGTCGGGAGTTATCCTGTTCCCCGCTCGACGCTCGCTGCTGTCGTCGACGCAATTGCCGAGCTCAAACCGAAAGTCATTGCGCTGGATTTGCTTCTGGTGGATCGCGGTCAGGAAGATGGTGACCGGAAGCTCGCGGCGTCGCTCAAGAAAGCTACGACACTTCTGGCGGGAGCGGCCGTGTTCGCAAGTGGCAAGCAACTGATAGAGCCTGGACACGACGACGCACTTGATCGCATTCCGGATGCTGTCAGCTTGTTACTCCCGCAGCAGGAATTTGCCGATGTCTCGCCGATGGGGATTGTGAACGTCGCAACCGATCAATCCGGAACGCCGCGATTTATCCCGATGCTGTTCAAGAAGGGTGACGAGGTCCAGCCCTCTTTTCCATTGCGTGCAGTTGCGCTTGCCGCCGGAGTCGACCCTGTATTCGAGCCCGGCGGCATCGCACTGGGTGAACGCCACATCCGCACCGATATCGGCCAATCGTTTCCTCTGACCTTCTATGGCCCGAGGGGTACGATAAAAACCATCAGCGCCACTGCCGTGCTGGATGGTCAGCTTGAGGCCAAGGACATTACCGGCAAGATTGTCGTGCTGGGAACGACGGTAACCGGCGGCGGCGACGTTTTCCCGACACCATTCGATCAGGTGCTTCCCGGCGTGGAGGTCATCTCAACGGCAATAGCCCAACTTATAGCGGGCGATGCCACAGTCCGCGATCGTCATATCCGGCTTATCGATGCAGGCTTTGCTGTCGGTCTGCCGATCGTTCTCGTGGGACTGCTTGCGTGGCGGCGCAGTATCATTGGCCTTGCCGCAATAGTCGCGGTGGTCTGCGCATGGCTTGTCATCAATATGGTCGCGTTCGCAAACGGCATCTGGCTCAGCGCCGCAATTCCTATTGCGGCCGCAGTCCCCCCGCTCCTTCTATTCGGAGCAAGCCAGCTTTTGCTCGATCGCCGCCGCGCGCAGCATTTTGCTCGGCAGAGCGCGATGCTGCAAAGCGTGCAAGCGCCGGGACTTGGAAAATGGCTGGCAAGAAACCCCGATTTTCTGGCCGAGCCCGTCCGTCAGGACGCCGCCGTGGTTTTCATCGACCTTTCCGGATTTACCGGCCTCAGCGAGGTTCTTGGGCCTAATGCCACGCGCGAATTATTGAACGGCTTTTACGAGCTGGTCGATGAGGAAGTCGCGGCCTGCAACGGAACCATTACGAGTTTCATGGGTGACGGCGCGATGATCCTTTTCGGTCTGCCGGAACCTAGTCCGCAAGACGCGGCCAATGCCACACTCTGCTGCGTACGGCTGTCCAACAGAACGAAACTGTGGCTCGCCTCGCTTCCCGCTTCGACCGCTTCGCGCATCGGGTTCAAACTGGGTGCACATTTCGGCACAGTGGTTGCTTCGCGGCTCGGCGGCGGCGATCGCCAGCAGATCACCGCGACCGGGGATACGGTCAACGTCGCCAGCCGGCTTATGGAAGTAGCCAAGAAAAATCACGCGGAACTCGCGCTTACGACCGATGTCCTGCACATCGCGGGCCCGGACAGCGAACCGTACAAGACTGGCGTTCTGAGTGGGCCGCTCGAAACGGAAATACGCGGTCGCTCCGGCTCGGTTACGATCTGGCTGTGGCGCAGCGACGACAAAATTTGAACGACGATGTAGGATTTCTGCTTGCGCCAACGTCCTGTGGTCGTGTCAATCAAGTGGAGGTTTTCTATGTCCTATGTCGATGGTTTCTTACTTGCCGTTCCGAAAGCGAAGCTGGAAGCCTACAAGGAACTCGCCAGTACGGCGGGAGAGGTCTGGAAAGAGCACGGCGCGCTCGCCTTTGTCGAGTGCGTCGCCGACGATGTCCCCTACGGTGAGGTTACTTCGTTCCCGCGGGCTGTGCAGGCAAAAGACGACGAGATCGTCGTCTTTTCCTGGATCGTTTATGAATCGCGCGAAAAGCGTGATGCCATCAATGCCAAGGTGATGGCGGACCCTCGCCTGAAAGGCGACGTGGCCAACATGCCCTTCGACGGCAAGCGTATGATCTTCGGCGGATTTACGCCTATCGTGGAGCTGTAAGTAACGCTTACCGGACCAATATTCCAACTCCGGCGCCGCGCCGGCGGCGCGGCGGTGAGACGAGAGTAATTTCCGGCGACGTTTCCGATATTCTGTGCACCGATACTTTCGATGAGACGACTACCTGTATTTCTCGTTTCTGAAATGCTAGGGTGAGGTTCTACGGATTGCGAGTTCATGTCCACAGCCGATTCCGGCAGGGAGGGGACAATAGAATGGCTGTAGTCTTTATTCTTGCTTTTGTTGCAGTTGCGTCAGTCTTGTTTCATCTTTTGAGTCCCTGGTGGTGGACGCCGATCGCGTCCAATTGGCAATACATCGATAATACAATCATCATTACTTTCTGGATCACCGGTTTCGTGTTCGTCGCGGTGGTCTTGTTCGTCGCATATTGCGTCTTGCGTTTCCGCCACAAACCAGGAAACCGGGCGCACTATGAACCGGAAAACAGGAAGCTTGAATTCTGGCTCGCCACGGTGACCACCATTGGCGTTGTCGCCATGCTTGCGCCCGGTTTGTTCGTGTGGGACCGTTTCGTCAATGTGCCGAGCGATGCGACCGAAGTTGAAGTCGTGGGCCAACAGTGGCTCTGGAGCTTTCGGTTGCCTGGAGCCAATGGCAAGCTCGGAACGTCGGAAACCAGTGATGTCACTGCGGAAAATCCGCTCGGCGTGAACAAGAACGACAGCGCGGGGCTCGACGACATCATCATTCAGGGCGGCGAACTGCATCTTCCGATAGGAAAGCCTGTGAAGATGGTGCTGCGCTCGATCGATGTCCTGCATGATTTCTACGTGCCGGAATTCCGGGCGAAAATGGACATGGTGCCCGGCATGGTCACCTATTTCTGGATCACTCCGACGCGAACAGGCACGTTCGAAGTCCTTTGTGCCGAGCTTTGTGGCGTCGGGCACCCGCAAATGCGTGGAACGGTGGTGGTCGACAACGAGGCCGACTACCAAACCTGGCTGCAGCAACAGCAGACATTCACACAGATGATGGCAGCATCCGGAGAACCACAGACGGCACAGTGAAAACGGCACCGCTCTTCGGGAGAAAGAGCGAACACAGGGAGGGCAATAGATGGTCAATATTCCATCCAGCATCAACGACCCCATTCCGGCAGCGGAAGTCGAAGATGTGGAGCTTTATCACCCGCATAGCTGGTGGACGACCTACGTCTTCAGCCAGGACGCCAAAGTCATCGCCATCCAGTATTCGTTGACAGCCATTTCGATTGGCCTCGTTGCGCTTGTCCTTTCCTGGCTGATGCGGCTGCAACTTGCTTTCCCCGGCGTTTTCACCTTCATCGATGCCGACCGCTACTACCAGTTCATCACCATGCACGGCATGATCATGGTGATTTATCTCCTGACTGCGCTCTTCCTGGGTGGTTTCGGCAATTACCTGATCCCGCTGATGCTTGGAGCACGGGACATGGTGTTTCCCTACGCAAATATGCTGAGCTACTGGATTTACCTTCTTGCCGTGCTTGTTCTTGTCGCGGGCTTCTTCGTACCGGGCGGACCAACGGGTGCCGGCTGGACGCTCTATCCACCGCAAGCGGTGCTTTCCGGCACGCCGGGCGGGCAGGATTGGGGCATCATACTGATGCTGAGTTCGCTGATCCTGTTCATCATCGGCTTCACCATGGGCGGATTGAATTATGTCGTCACAGTTCTGCAGGGACGCGCGCGCGGCATGACATTGATGCGCATGCCCTTGACGATCTGGGGCATTTTCACCGCGACGGTCATGGCGCTGCTCGCCTTCCCTGCCCTCTTCGTCGCCTCCGTCATGATGCTGTTCGATCGCGTCCTCGGCACGAGCTTCTTCATGCCCGCAATCGTCGAGATGGGCACGCAGCTGCAACATGGCGGCGGCAGTCCGATCCTTTTCCAGCATCTGTTCTGGTTCTTCGGCCATCCCGAAGTCTATATCGTCGCTTTGCCTGCCTTTGGTATCGTATCCGACCTCATTAGCGTCCATGCCCGCAAGAATATCTTCGGGTACCGGATGATGGTATGGGCGATCGTGATCATCGGTGCGCTGAGCTTCGTTGTCTGGGCACACCACATGTATGTCAGCGGCATGAATCCCAATTTCGGGTTCTTCTTCGCCACGACGACCCTGATCATCGCGGTTCCCACCGCCATCAAGGTCTACAACTGGGTGCTCACACTATGGCGCGGCGATATCCACCTGACGATACCAATGCTGTTCGCGCTGGGCTTCATCGTTACATTCGTCAATGGAGGATTGACGGGACTGTTTCTCGGCAATGTCGTCGTGGACGTTCCGCTTTCCGATACGATGTTCGTCGTTGCACATTTTCACATGGTGATGGGCGTTGCGCCAATCATGGTGATCTTCGGGGCGATCTACCACTGGTATCCGAAGATCACCGGGCGAATGCTGAATGAAACCATGGGGCGGATTCATTTCTGGGTGACGTTCCTCGGCGCCTATCTGATCTTCTTCCCGATGCACTATCTCGGTCTGCTGGGGGCTCCGCGCCGCTACTACGAACTCGGCGAATCCGTGGTCAACCCGCCATCGGCGCATGATTTGAATATCTTCATCACCATGATGGCGCTGACTGTCGGTGCCGCACAAGTCCTGTTCCTGTTCAATGCCGCCTGGAGTCTGCGACACGGAAAAGACGCGGGGGGAAATCCTTGGCGGGCAACGACGCTCGAATGGCAGACGCCAACGACGCCGCCGCCGCATGGCAATTTCGGCAAGGAACTGCCGGTCGTCTATCGCTGGGCCTATGATTACAGCGTTCCCGGCGCTCCCGAGGATTTCATTCCACAGAATGAGCCGGATCCCGAGAACCGATCGCGAGAGCACGCGTCATGAGTGCAATCCTGATCTTTCTGGCGGGGCTGGCGTCCATCATCATCTGGTGGATGGCACAGCAGCGTCTGACCTCCAAACCATGGCTAGAGTCCGCACGAGCCAGCGACATTTTCCCGGTTACGCGGTCACAGATACCGACTGTAAAAATTGGCCTCGGCGTATTTCTCGCCGTGGTCGGCGCGTTGTTCACACTTTTCATCAGTGCCTACTTCATGCGCATGGGACTGCAGGATTGGTGGGCCATTCCCCTGCCCGGCGTCCTCTGGGTCAATACGGCTGCGCTCGTCGTGAGCAGCATTGCTCTGGAGATGGCGAAATCCTCGGCGCAGCAAAACGATGCCAACGCCATGAAGATCGCGCTTCTTGCAAGTTTCGTGACCGCGATCGGCTTCCTGGCCGGGCAGTTGTTCGCCTGGCACGAGCTGGTGTCTGAGGGCTATGTCCTCGCCGATAATCCTGCCAACAGCTTTTTCTATCTGATCACGGGAATGCACGGACTGCACATTCTTGGTGGTCTTCTGGTGCTCAGCCGGACGACGTTCAACGTATGGCAGGGCGAACCGCCAAAGGAGGCGCGGCTCAGCATCGAACTGTGCGCCATGTACTGGCATTTCATGCTCATCGTCTGGCTGGTCATTTTTGCGCTGTTCGCAGGCTGGGCCAATGATTTCGTCGATATCTGCCGGCAACTGTTGACCTGAGGATGTGACAATGACCGACGTCGTGGAAACCGAAACCAGAGTATCCCCGCCCCGGCCTGACGGCCTGCGTGGCTTCGCTTCCGACTGGGCTTCCGACCAGCGAACATTCAAGAACGTCTCCTGGGGGAAGGCCATGATGTGGATCTTCCTTCTCAGCGATACGTTCGTCTTCGGTTGTTTCCTGCTGGCCTATATGAGCGCCCGCATGTCGACGACTGTTCCCTGGCCCAATCCGAGCGAGGTTTTTGCGCTGAATATCGGCGGAACGGAAGTCCCCCTGATTCTGATCGCCATAATGACGTTCGTTCTCATCAGCAGCAGCGGTACGATGGCTATGGCCGTCAATTTCGGCTACCGGCGCGACCGCCGCAAGACGGCGCTATTGATGCTGCTGACCGCATTATTTGGCGCAACTTTTGTAGGAATGCAGGCTTTCGAATGGACCAAGTTGATCTCCGAAGGTGTTCGTCCATGGGGAAATCCGTGGGGCGCTCCTCAGTTTGGTTCGACTTTTTTCATGATCACCGGCTTTCACGGTACACACGTCACGATCGGCGTCATATTCCTGATCATCATAGCCCGGAAGGTCTGGCGCGGCGATTTCGACACGGAGAAACGCGGCTTCTTCACCAGTCGGAAGGGTCATTATGAAATCGTCGAAATCACTGGCCTCTATTGGCACTTCGTCGATCTGGTCTGGGTTTTTATCTTCGCTTTCTTCTATTTGTGGTGAGGGCTCCAATCATGACACAACCGGCAACGCAACCGGCAGTACATACTGAACATCAAGAGCACCCGATTAAGCTTTACCTCGTCGTTTGGGGTCTGCTCTTTGTTCTCAGTCTATGCTCGTATCTGGTCGACTACGTCGGTCTTCATGGCTATCTGCGGTGGTCGCTTATCCTGCTGTTCATGATACTCAAGGCCGGGCTGATCGTTGCGATTTTCATGCATATGGCATGGGAAAGGCTGGCGCTCATCTATGCCATCATACTGCCGCCGCTCCTTGTATTGGTATTCGTGGCGATGATGGTTTCGGAATCCCACTACGTCCTGTTGAGCCGGATGACCTTCTTCGGCACCGGGCCGTAGAGCCTTGAAAAGCTCCAGGCACAAAAAACGCGGCACCCATAGGCGCCGCGTTTTTCATTTGCATTCCATTTATTTACGAGTTCGAGACCGTGGCTTCGCGAGGTTCTGGACTTCTGCGCTAGGGAGCGGTGCGACAACCTTGCGGTAAAGGTGCCACGTCGCATGGCCGAGTACCGGGATGAAGATTGCCAGGCCGACAAAGAGCGTCAAGAAGCCGACGAAGAGCAGCGCGGCCACTATCAGACCCCACAATAGCATCGGTATCGGATTGGCGAGCACGGCCTTGATCGATGTTACGACGGCTGCCAACGCGCCCACGTCCCGATCGAGGAGAAGCGGAAAGGTGATGACGCTGGTGCAAAGAACAACAACGGAAAAGACAAATCCAATCGCGTTGCCGAGGATGATCATCCGCCAGCCCTCGGATGTGTTGAATACCTGGTTCAGGAAAGCACTGATCGACTCCGGCGCTGCGGGACCGAAAAGATTGACGTAAAGCGCCTGGGCGGTAAGCAGCCATACGATGAAGATCGCAAAGAGCAATATACCGACGGCAAAGATCGATGGCATGGCAGGCGATCGCCTGACCTCAAGTGCGTGCTGCCATGATGTATCCAGACCAAGTTCCCGCCTGCGGCTGATCTCATAGAGACCGAGCGCTGCAAACGGGCCGATCAACGCGAAACCCGACATCAGCGGAAACAGTATCGGCAGCGCGTTGGCTCCCGACGACCAGCGCGCCAATACCAGTCCGGCGACAGGATAGATCAGGCATAGGAAAACATAGTGAGAGGGCTTCTCCCAAAAATCGTCGAGCCCTTGACGAAGCGCAGCAAAAACATCGGCCACGCTGATTTTACGCACCTCAGGATAGGCGCTGGTATCATTTGCGCCAGCGATCACATGAAATTGTGCCATGAGCAATTCTCCCAATCTCGTTTCGAGCGGGAAAGGCACCAAGGGTACCATGCTAGAGGCGGTACCAATGGACCTAAACCTGCAAGACAAAACATACGCGAATCGGAAAAATTAAGCCAGAGACAATAGCCCCGTCAGGGTGGTCACTCGGCGGCGCAAAATCATTGCCGAGCCACCATCGTGGCGATCCATGATCGAACAGTATTTGCAGAGTCCAGCTTGAATTCGGCAACACTCTCGAAAGGCGGATCGCCCACCCTCACCGAGCGTCCTCCCGTTTCGTTGGCAAAGCGGAACATGGTCTCGTCGGTCAGATCATCGCCCATAACGAGAAGCTTGCGCCCCGCATAGGGTGCAGTTTCCATGAAGTGCGCGACCGCCATGCCTTTGTTGGTTCCGGCAGGTCCAATTTCGATGACCATCTTGCCGTCCTGGCGCTTCCACCCATAACCGAGATCCTTGACCAGTCCATCGACCGCATGAGTAGCGGCAATAGCTGCTTCCGGCACCTGCCGGTAGTGCACGGCGAGCCCCAAGCCCTTGTCCTCGATCACCATACCCGGCCATCGGCTCGCAAATTTCTGCAACACCATGCGCGGGCGGTCGAGCGCTCCCGCCTCCATCCCCTTCCGGAGAATTTCTGCATTTTCCCTGCGGATTTCCGCGCCATGAAGTCCTGCGACGGTGAAGTGATAGGGTTCAAACATCGCGTCGACAGCAGCAATGGAACGGCCGGTCACGAGCGCCATGGCACCATCCACCTTTTGCGACAGCTTCATGAGTTGAAGGGGTAACTCTGGAGGAATGACAATGCTTTCAGGCGTTGCCGCAAGATCAATCAGCGTGCCGTCAATGTCTATGAAAAGCGCCCAACCATCCAGATCGTCTGGCAGTGGGTGGCTCGCATCATCAACCGCCGTATTGGGCTGCATATCTCTTTCCTTTGCTCGAACTCTCATCATGGGAGAACTCAACTGGCCCGAAATCGTTCAATGAAAGTTGACTTGCTGCCACTTTTTTCCGGAACCATCATTTATTTGAGGCGTTGGTTAGAGTCCTGACTGCATGCAAGGGACATTTTATGGGACGGCTAGTCGTAATCTCAAATCGCACGGCGAATTTGGGAAAGAACACTCAAATTGGCGGACTCGCTGTCGGTATCGTGGATGCGCTTAAAGCTCAAGGCGGCCTTTGGGCTGGCTGGGACGGAAGTGTCGTAGACGCCGAAGAAACCGCAACAACCAAAATTCAGGCACACGGTAATGTCACGAGCCTGACCACCCCACTGACGAGCGAAGAACACGAAAAATATTACCTCGGCTTCGCCAACAAGGTGCTTTGGCCAGCCTTTCACTATCGCCTTGACCTGATGGACTATCGCATGGAGTTCGTGGATTGCTATTCTGCAACCAATGCGAAGTTCGCCGAGATGATCAGTCCGCATCTGCGGGATGACGACGTTATCTGGGTGCACGATTACCATCTGATACCTATGGCCGCTGAGCTCCGCAAACGAGGACACAAGAACAGGATCGGATTTTTCCTGCACATTCCGTTCCCCTCTGCCGACATCTTCTCTGCCGTCCCTCGCCACGAATGGCTGCGATATTGCATGCTGCAGTTTGATCTCATCGGCTTCCAGACGATCAATGACGTCCATAATTTTCATCGCTATCTGAAAGAACATTCCGATGCGGCAATCATTTCGCCCGAACTGGTTCGCGTCAACGATCGGACAATCCATATCGGGCATTTCCCCATCGGCATCGATGTGAAGCAGTTTGCGAAAGTGTCGGCCAGAACCGACGATACGATCGAACTCGAACGCATGCGCCGCACTGTTCTGAAGCGCTTCCAGGTCATTTCTGCGGATCGCCTCGACTATTCGAAAGGCCTGCCGCACCGAATGAAAGCCTTTAGAAAATTTCTGGAGATTTGTCCCGAATATCAGGGGCATGCGGACTACTTGCAGATTGCCTCGCCATCCAGGGAGGATGTCACCGCCTATTCCGATATCAAGGCCGAACTCGAGCAGCTTGCCGGCGCGGTCAATGGCAGATTCGCGGATTTCAACTGGGCGCCTGTCCAATACATCAATCGGAACATTCCAAGGGAAAAGCTGGCCCCTCTGTTTCGGGCAAGTCTGATCGGGCTGATAACGCCGTTGCGGGACGGAATGAACCTTGTGGCCAAAGAATACATCGCCGCTCAGGACAACAAGGATCCAGGCATCCTCATCCTCTCCAAGTTCGCCGGTGCAGCCGAGGAACTGAGCGAGGCCCTCATTGTCAATCCCTACGACATCAGCGAGGTTGCGCACGCTCTGAAGACGGCTGTCACAATGCCGCTGGAAGAGCGGCAACTGCGCCATCGCAAGCTTCTGAAGCGTGTCATCGATCACGATGCGCAATGGTGGCAGCGGGAATATCTCCATGCCCTGCAACATGGCGATCAGCACTCCGCCAATGAACGGGTTGCGTGAAGAATATGGCCTTACCCAATTCCGCCTATCGCATTCAATTGAGGAACGGACTGTCCTTCAATGACATCGCTGCAATAGTGCCGTACCTGAATAATCTCGGCATCGACACGCTCACCATTTCTCCAATTTTCAGCTCGATCGATGTCGGTCGCGGCAAGAAATCCTATAACCCAACGAAGCTGGACAGGGACGCCGGGGGTGAAGACGGCTTCGTCGCCCTCGATTCTGCACTTCGCAAGTTCGGTATGGGCCTCATCGTCGATATCAATCCAAACCAGCTGCCAGCTACCCACCATAATCCCTGGTGGTTTGATGTTCTCGAATGGGGATCAAAGAGCCGCTACGCCGATCATTTCGACGTCGACTGGAAGAAGCGCCTGGCGCTGCCTGTTCTGCAGCGCCCGTTGATCGAAGAAGTCCAGGCCGAGACGCTGCAGCTCAAATTCGATGCGAATAAATTTGCCCTCGGCATCTCTTACGGCGAGGTGTTTTATCCGCTGTATCCAAAATCCTATGAAACTATCCTTCGCGGCGTCGACAACCCTCTCTCGAATGATTTCCTGGATGCAGTAAACGAGGCTGACCCGCACCGATCGGACGAATTTCATGCCCGGTTGCGGGAACTTTACGACACCAGTGAACTCGCTCATCGTCTTGTGCTTGCGTCGCGACTGAAAGATATCTCACAGGACATCTCGATGCTCGAAGACGTGCTTTCGGCGCAAAAGTGGCGTCTGGTGACACGTCAGAAGGCTCGCCGCCGGATGAACTACCGCCACTCGTTCGAATCCATGCACTCTGTCGGTGTTCAGGTCGAAAAGACACAACCATTCAAGGATTTTCACGAGGTTCCACTTGATCTGCTCGAGATCAGTCAAGTCATCGGTTTTCGTGTCAACCAGATCGACGGTCTGGCCGATCCTGAAACATATTCGCAGGAATTGCGCCGGCACGCCGGTGAAAAAGCCTATCTGGTCGCCGACAAGATCCTGTTGGACGGCGAACCTTATCCTGCTTCATGGCATGTCGATGGAACCGCAGGCTACGAGTTCATTTCGGTGACCGCGAACCTTATGGTGGATCATGCAAAGCTGGCTGCGCTCGAACAACTCTACAGCAGCAATATTGGTGCGCAAAGTACGCTCCACTATCGCGGGGCAAAGTCAGCTGTACTGCACAGCAGATTCGCCGCGGAACTGCAGGCTCTGGTCGACCTGCTCATCGTTATAGAACCGAATGCCGCCGATGAGCTTGAGCTGGGGCGCGCGGTAAGCGATCTCGTCATCGAACTCCCGGTTTTCCGGACCTATTCGAATGAGGCGGGAATTCTCGAATCCTATCGATCCATTCTTCAGTCCACCATTTCCGATATTTTGGCACGCCCCGACGCTGCCGATCCCGCTCCGCTGAAATTCATACAGCGCATATTGGAAGCGGCGAATGATCCTGACGGAAAAATCGGCCAATTCATTGTGAGATTCCAGCAATTGACTGCCGCTGTCATGGCACAGGCAATCGAGCAATCGTACCAATATGGCCGTGGGCCGATCGCGCTTGACGAAGTCATATTACGCTCGAGTGATGCCGGGGATTCGGTGCAGCTTTTCCACGAAAAGATGCTGCGCAAAGCCACGGTCGCGCCTAAAGGCATGCTGGCGACAACGTTTTCCTACACCACCAAATTCGGCGAGGATGCGAGAATGCGGCTACTCGCTCTGTCCGAAGCGCCGGAAATCTGGGGCGAGGCGGTGGCGCAGTGGCGCACGCTCCATGCGGGCAATGTCGCAACGATCGAGGAAACGCTGGCGCCGGATCCTCAGACTGAATGGCTGATCTATCAAACCCTTGCTGCGATCTGGCCTTTGACGCTGCAGATCGACGATGAAAACAGTCTGCAGGCTGTCCGTAACGATCTTTGCGCATTCATCCAGAAAGCGATCAGCGAAATTCAGAGAGATTCCTTCTGGACGGAAATCAACAAGCCCTATGAGTTGGCCGTGATGGACTATATCGATCAGCTCTTCGCCGACCGTTCTTTCCTTCTGGACTTCACGAAGACGATGCGGCCTTTCTGGATAGCCGGCGCGCTCAATAGTTTTTCACAAACTGTTCTCAAGGCAACTGCTCCCGGCGTTCCTGTCATCTACAATGGAGCGGAATCCTGGGATTTCGCCGTGTCGAACATTCCGGCATCGAATGACATAGATTTCGATGCGCTTACTGCCCGGCTTTCCTATGCAGATCAGTGCCCCTTGAACATTCTCCTAGAGGATTGGCATACGGGTGCCGTCAAACAGCGGCTTGTCTCCGCCCATCTTCGGGCGCGAAAGCGCAAGCCTGAACTGTTTATCGGCGGCCAATACATTCCTCTGAAGGTTACCGGCAAGAAGCGGAAAAACATCATCGCTTTTCTACGCAAGCACGAATCCGACTATTGTCTGGTCGCCGTGCCCCGCCAACCGTTCGATGCGGTGAAACGGTTTCACGAACCCTTCATGCCGATACCCGCTTGGGGCGACACCGCAGTGCATATTCCAGCGGAAATCAATGGCAAGGAATTTCAGGATATCATGACGGGCAATCGATTGACCTTGACTGACAAGTGTCTCGTGGCCGATGCGATGCGGGGATTTTCCACGCTGTCGCTGATGTCGGATTAGCAATTACGTCGCATCGAGAGACTTCTTGCGCTTCCTGCGTGAAACGTTCATCGCTTTTCTCTCTTTGGCCATATCGCTGACTGCGGCTCGAAGTGCGGGATGCTTCGACATGAAAACATTAAAATCCCGGCGTTCGAGAACCAGGAACTGGCAAAAATCGACAGCGATGACATCCGCGGTCCTGCGCCCACCGCTCAAAAGTGCCATTTCGCCAAAGAAGGAGCCAGCCTGGAGACGAACCGGGTCGTCCTCCAGTTGAACCTCTACCGCTCCCGATGAAATGAAATACATGCCGTCGCCGCGATCGCCGATGCGGATGACGCGTTCGCCCGGCGATGCCACCTTTGGCCGAAACAACAGGAGAAGCTCTTCCTGAGAATTTTCGTCAACCTGGGCAAACATAGGGAAAGTTTCGATCAGCTGCTGCATTTCCAACTGATGCTGCCTGTTTCTATCTTCGCTGATCTTCCGGATACGGTCCAACTCGCGAGAAAGTGCGTCATGCTTGCTCTTTCCGTATTGTTCAAACAGGGATGGCCACTTTCGATGAACGGCCTTTTGTAGCCAGTCGCCACCGAGCAGAACGAGTGGATTGACGATGATCGACAGGATGGCGCCGGCGAGTATCAGATCCTGTCCCTCACGCGGCAAAAGGCCAAGCGAAACACCGAGACTAGCCAAAATGAAAGAAAACTCACCGATCTGCGCCAGACCGGCAGCGACCGACAGGCCCATCGAGATCGGAAAGCGTAAGAGAATGACGATCAGGAACCCAATCAACGATTTACCAAAGATGATCAGCGCCAGCACGGCAGCAACCGCAAGCGGGTCGCGGATGATGACATAGGGGTCGAAAAGCATCCCGACCGAAACGAAAAACAGCACTGCGAATGCATTCTGCAAAGGCAGGGAGTCGGCGGCCGCGCGATGGCTGAGATGCGACTCGCTCATGACGACGCCTGCGACAAACGCTCCAAGCGCAAAGGATACGCCGAAAATCTCCGCCGAGCCAAAGGCGATGCCGAGGGCAACGGCGAGAACGGAAAGTGTGAACAGTTCGGGTGAGCCGGTTCGGGCGACCAATGTGAGAATCCAGGGAACGACCTTCGGGCCGAAGTATATCGCCATCACCGTAAAAGCGCCGACCTTGAGCAGGGTTATGGCGATGGTCAATGTGATGGCAAGACCACCACCCGCCGTGGCGGCATCGGCTGCGTCCGCATTACCGCCCAAAACACCTGAAAATGCTGGCAAAAGCACCAAGGCGAGAACCATCGCCAGATCTTCGACGATGAGCCAGCCGACGGTCACGCGGCCATTTACGGAGTCCACCTGATTGTGCTCTTCAAGCGCCTTGAGCAGGACCACAGTGCTGGCGACGGAAAGACTTAGGCCAAAGACGATACCCGCACCAAGACCCCAGCCCCACAACGAACAAAGGCCAATGCCGAGCAGGGTAGCAAGCAGGATACGCCCCAGCGCTCCGGGGACAGCGACCCCTCGAACCGCCAACAGATCGGAGGCGGAAAAATGCAGGCCCACACCGAACATTAGCAGGATAACGCCCATTTCCGCGAGCTGCGAGGCAAGCCCGGCATCGGCGACGATGCCTGGTGTATACGGGCCCATCATGATGCCGGCGACGAGATAGCCGACGAGCGGCGGCAAGCGCAGGCGATCGGCCAGATAGCCGAAGACCGCGGCAAACACAAAGCCGATAGCAACCGTCGCTAAGAGTGAGACCTCTTGATGCACGTCTCTCTTTCCATGAATTTTGCAGGCTCTCGAAGCAGGATTTCACAAAAGGTCGATCCGCAGGAAATTGCAATAGATCGTTCGATTATGTTTGAACCCCCGCAGTTACAACTGGTCACACGTAAATTTCAATCCTGCGTAGCGAAAACCGTTCCGGATTCAAGAATTCTTGCGCAAGAATCGGATGTTCCTGTGCGAGAATGGCCCGATTTCATATAAGAGCTCCGCAGAAATGAGAACCTGCTACGCAAAATCAATTGCTCCGCCCTCTTCATCTCCGGAACCGCCCATACAATAATACCAGTTGGATTTCCAAAAAAATAATGCGAGGGTGAAAATCCAGCCCTTGGGAAGACCGCTGGCAAGGAGAAATCATGGAACGCCAGCAGCTGTTAGCGGAGATCCGGTCGCGGATCGATGCGTTCGAAACGGGAATTCCCCTGCACAAGAAATTGAAGATGGCGCTGCAGGATCTCATCATCAGCAATCGCATAAAACGAGGGTCTACTCTTCCAGGCGAGCGGGCCGTGGCGGAGGCTCTTTCGCTTTCGCGGGTGACCGTCAGGAAGGCCCTGGAACTTCTTATCCAGGATGGCCATTTGCGGCGGCGGCATGGCGCGAAGACTGAAGTAAGCGTTCCTGTCGAGAAATCGCTTTCGACCCTTGCCAGCTTTTCCGAGGATATGGTTGCACGGGGGCTTGAACCCGGATGTATCTGGATTTCCAAGGAAATAAGCCGACCATCCCCGGCGGAAGCGATGGCGCTCGCCTTGCCGCCAAATGCCGATATCATTCGCTTGAAACGGATACGAACCGCTGACGGGGAGCCCGCCGCCTACGAGACTGCAGTCGTTCCGGCAAAGTTTCTGCCATCACCCGAACTCGTTGGCGACTCCCTATACGAGGCACTGGCAAAGCGCAGTGCGTTGCCGCAGCGAGCCATACAACGGCTGCGTTCGCGGCCCGCTTCGGTCCGTGACAGCGAGCTGTTGAAATGTGCGGTTGGCTCACCGTTGCTTATCATTGAACGGCGTTGTTTCCTTGCCGACGACCAGCCCGTGGAATTTACCGAAACAAGGTATCGCGGCGATCTCTACGATTTCGTTACGGAGTTAAGCCGCTAATACCAGTTTTTGACTGGTTGCAATCTGGTATGAACTGGATATCGTTCTCGCCATAAGCGAGGATTTTGAAGTGAAAATCGGGGATCTCGAACGCAGCCTTATCGTCTCCTGCCAGCCGGTTCCGGACGGCCCGATGGATCGTGCCGACATGGTCACGGCGTTTGCCTTGGCGGCGATCGCCGGAGGTGCAAGCGCACTCAGGATTGAATCTGTGGAATATGTGCGAGCGGTCCGCCAGGTGACGGATGCGCCGATCATCGGTATCGTTAAAAAAGATCTCGAAACGTCGCCCGTCCGCATCACGCCCGATGTGGCCGACGCGGTGGCGCTGATCGATGCCGGCGCGCAGATTGTCGCGTTCGACGCAACATCGCGCCCGCGGCCCGATTCTGTCGCAGATATCATTGCGGCCATTCACGCCAAAGGCGCTTTGGCGATGGCGGACTGTTCGTCGGTCGAGGATGGTCGCGCCGCGCTGGCCGCGGGTGCCGATTGTGTTGGGTCGACGCTGTCCGGCTATACCGGCGGACCGGTCCCCGATGCGCCAGATTTCGAGTTGATCGCCGGACTGCGGAAACTGACCCCTTATGTGATCGCGGAGGGCCGTATCAGGACTCCCGAGCAGGCAGCGGAGGCACTTCGCCGGGGCGCCTTCAGCATTGTCGTCGGCTCCGCCATCACCCGCACCGAGCATGCCACCTCGTGGTTCAAGCAGGCAATCGATGCCGGGTTTTCACGCAGAGCCAACCAAGCCGTACTTGCGATCGATATCGGCGGGACCAAGACGATGGCGTGTCTGGTGAAAGAAGGCAAAGTCATCGAGGAGGTCCAATTTTCTACCGACCACAATCTCGGTCCCGACGGCTGGATCGACGCTATCGCCACAAAGGTCGCCAACTGGCGCGGCTCCTACGGGAGGGTTGCTGCTGCCGTCACAGGGATTGTCGTCGACGGGCATTGGCAAGCGCTCAATCCGGCAACGCTCAACCTGCCGCAAGGCTATCCCCTCATCGACAGGTTGCGCGATACTTTCGGCGTTGATGCAATTGCAGTCAACGATGCGCAATGCGCCGCCTGGGGCGAGCACCGGTTTGGCGCCGGCGCGCAGAAGGACATGGTGTTCCTCACGATCTCGACCGGCATTGGCGGCGGCATCGTCATCAACTGCCGGCTCTTGCAAGGAACCGCCGGTCATTTCGGCTTGTTTCAGGGCTACTTCGAATGCTCGCATCGACCGCTCGAAGACAGCATTTCCGGCCACTGGATGAATGCGGAAGCCTGCAAGGCGGGCTATGAGCTGGAGGCACCGGCCATCTTCGCCGCAGCGAGGTCCGGCGCGCCCTGGGCATCGCATATTATCGCAATTTCTGCCCGCAGACTCGCTATACTCTGCCAGAACATACAGCTGGCGCTCGATCCGAAGTGTATCGTCATTGGCGGCGGTATCGGGCTTGCCGAAGGCTATATCGATCAGGTTCGGGGCGCATTTACATTTCCCAAAATATCGCTGCGTCCAACCCTTGTGAGTGCCGGTCTCGGCCGTCACGCGGGGGTAATCGGCGCGGCGGATCTCGCCATTGCACAATCCAACTCAATTATTGGAGGCTAGAACATGCTTAAATTTACAAAAATCACTTTATCGGCTCTCGCACTGATTACGACATCCTTGGGCGCCGCCAACGCCGCGGTTACCGTTCTAGGCTGGCCGGGCGGTTCGGAAGAAACCGCGTTGCGCGCTGTTGCCGAAGCTTACAACGCGCAAAGCGGCGTTGCCGACGCGGATAAAGTTGAACTGCTTTTCTATAGCCGCGACGGCTTCTACGACAAACTGCAGGCCGACATGGCGGCGGGATCGAGCGCCTTCGACATCAATCTTCTCGCGACATATTCGATCGGCCGCTATGCCTCCTATATGGAGCCAGTCGACCTTGGCCCGGATGCCGCCAAGGTATTTGGCGAGTCGGTGCTGAAGACCATGCAGTTCGATGGCAAGCAATATGGCGTCCCAACCGATCTCTCCTTGCATTTCATGTATTATCGCAAGGATCTCGTCGACGCCTTGCTCGCCGACCCGGCAGCCAAGGCCAAATATGCCGAGATCAGCGAGAAATATCTCGGCAAGGCCCTGGAGCCGAAGGCTCCCGACAGCTGGACCTGGGATGACTGGGCGGCGACCGCGCTTTATTTCGCCAAGTCCGTAAATCCCGAAAGCCCGGTTCGCTACGGCACGGTGCTGCAGATGAAGAACCTGCTTTTCAACATCATGGTGTGGCAGTCTGTGGCCCGTGCCAATGGCGGCGACTGGATGGATGCCTCGGGCAATATTACCATCGACTCTCCGGCTTACCGGACGGCGCTGGAACTTTACAAGAAGCTCTATGATGCGGGTGCTTCGCCGAAAGATTCGCTGTCCTACGAATACGCTGAAACGAATGCTGCGTTCGGCTCCGGTCAGGTGGCGACGGCACTGCAGTGGAATGCTGCAGCCAGTGAACTCACCGATCCCGCCAAATCTCCGGCGGTTGCCGAGAATGTCGGTATCGTTGCGCCCCCAGCCGGTTCGGCCGGGCGGGCTGACCATATCCATGGTCTCGGGCTTGGTATCAACAAGAACGCCAAGAACAAGCCAGGTGCCGCCAAGTTCCTCCAATGGCTGGCGACCGAGGACGCTGCCCTGCTTTATGCCCGCAGCGGTGGTTCGCCTGCGCTCCTGCCCGATGTTGCGGCAAAGATTGCCAAGGAGCGGCCGGATCTCGTTACGCTCGGTCAATATGCCGGCGCCTATGGCTATGTCATGACCGGCGCTACATCGGCCAATGCCTTCCCGGTTTACGAACTGCAGGCGAAGGAATTCACCGGCTACTGGTCGGGGCAGGAAACCCTGGACGATGCACTTGCAAACACGAAGGCTGGGATGGAGAAACTCCTGAAGCCTTAGGCCTCCCGCCGCGGTATCTCTCCCCTTGTGGGAGAGAAAGCGATTTCAGCATCTTAGCCCTTGCTAAGTGCTAGAAATCGCCAGAGAGGGGATTGGGTTGTGAGTTTTGACATCCCCTCTCTTGGATTTTCTAAGGATTTAGCAAGGGCTAAATCCAAGAAAATCCTTTCTCCCCCACAAGGGGGGAGATAAGCGGAGCAACTTATCCCAAGCCATTTGCAAAGGAAAAACATGGTCGATTTGGACCACAAAGGCTGGAGAATTTTTGCGAGCCCGCTGGTCGGCTTTCTGCTGCTTTTTCTCGGACTTCCGATCCTGATCGATCTTGTCTACAGCCTTTCCCGCGTCAGTTTCACAAATTTGCGCAGCCCGGAAATCGTCGGTTTCGGGAACTACGGCGAGGTGCTCGGCGATGGACAATTCTGGCGTGCCAGCTGGTTTTCGCTGCGCTTCGGCGTGATCACGGCAATTCTGGAATGTGTGCTCGGTCTCGGGCTTGCCGTGTTCCTGTCGCCTCTGATCGAGAAGCGCTCATGGCTCATGGCGCCGCTGATGTTGCCGCTGATGGTTGCACCGGCGATGATCGGGCTGATGTACCGGCTCGTGCTGCACGAGTTCGTCGGCCCTGTTCCGTATTATTTATATCTATGGTTTGGCGACAGCCCGTCATTCCTCAATGCGGAAAATGCCTTCTGGACCCTTGTCGTCGTCGAGACATTGCAGTGGACACCCTTCGCGCTGCTGCTCTTCTATACCGCCTATCGGGCCATTCCGGATGATGTGCGCGAAGCCTCGGCCATCGATGGTGCTTCCGCTCGCCAAATCTTGACTGCAATTGAATTGCCCCTGATGCGGCCGACGCTCATCTTCACTTTTTTCATCCGGTTTATCGATGGATTCCGCGTGTTCGACAACGTCTATACGCTGACCGGCAGTGGTCCCGGCGGCTCGACCACATCGCTGCCTATCTACATCTACGAGGCCTTCTTCAAGCAAGGCGCGATCGGCAAGGCCATCGCCGCCTCCGTCATCCTGTTCCTGGCGTCGTTCGTTGGTTTGTACGCGCTGACATGGCTATCGCGCCGCGGGAAAGGCGCCGCGTCATGATCAAACTCGCGCGCTGGATCGTCTATGCCGTGGCTGCTCTTGCCCTGAATTTTCCGGTTATCGTCACGCTGCTCACCTCCTTCAAGAGCGGCAAGGAAATATCGATCAATCCGGGATTCTGGATTTCGAGCCCTACCCTCGAAAACTATGCGACGGTTCTGCAGGTGAGCGACCGGTTGAACATTTTCGCCTATCTCTTCAACAGCCTGGCGGCCTCCCTGATCGGCACGGTGCTCGCCATGATCATTACTTTTCCGGCAGCCTATACCATTGCGCGCGGCAAATATGGCCGCAAGGTCCTGATGCCGCTGATCGTCAATCTGCGCGCGGTGCCGCTGATCATCTTTGCGATCCCGCTCTACATGATGTTCCAGTTTGCCGGCCTGCTCGATACACAGCTTGGCCTCGGACTGATCCTGACCATCGTCAATCTGCCGCTTTCGTTGATCGTCTTCGTCAACGCGATTGCGGAAGTTCCCATCGAAATCGACGAGGCGGCAAAGCTGGACGGTATGAGCAAATGGGGAATAATGAAGGGGATGATGTTGCCGGTCTGCCGTCCAGCACTGGCAACAGTCTTCATATTCGGGTTCATCACAGCGTGGAACGAATTCCTGTTCGGGCTGATGTTGACGTCAAACAGGGCTGTTCCGATGACAGTCGGCGCTTCGTTCTTCTTCGCGGCGAGCGGCGGCGGCATTCAATGGGGCGCGGCATCGGCCGTCATGATCGTCGGCGCGTTGCCGCCGATGCTCATCGGCATCATCATGTACCGACAAATCAGCGGTTCCATGACGGCAGGTGCGGTGAAGGGATAGGTAGTTCACAAAATCTCCCTTGCTGTCCGAGCCTCGCCGGTACAGACTTGAGCCAAAAATGCGGGGGATCATGCGTACCCAGATCGTTATCATCGGCTCGGGGCCATCCGGCCTGCTGCTCGGACAGCTCTTGAGCGATGCCGGGATCGGCAACATCGTCCTCGATCGCGTCGGCAAGGAATATATCCTCGGCCGCGTCCGCGCGGGGGTTCTCGAGGAAGGCACAGTCGAACTGATCGACAGGGCGAAATCCGGCACGAGGATGCACGTCGAGGGGCTACCGCATGATGGCTTTTCTCTTGTCTTCGACGGACGCGATCATCGCATCGACCTGACTGGCCTTACCGGCGGCAAGCGCGTCATGGTCTACGGCCAGACGGAGCTCACCCGCGACCTGATGGAACGGCGCGAAAAGAGCGGCGGCGAGAGCATCTATGATGCAAGCAACGTTCAGCCGCATGATTTCGATGGCAACTCGCCTTACGTCACTTATGAAAAAGCTGGCATCACCCATCGTATCGACTGCGATTTCATTGCCGGGTGCGATGGTTTTCATGGCGTCAGCCGCAAATTCGTCCCGGAGAAATCGCTGCGCGTTTTCGAGAAAGTCTATCCCTTCGGCTGGCTGGGCATCCTTGCCGATGTGCCGCCGGTCAATCAGGAACTGATCTATGCCAATCATCCGCGCGGCTTTGCGCTGTGCTCCATGCGCTCCGCGACCCGCAGCCGCTACTATGTGCAGTGCGCTCTCGACCAGAAGATCGAGGACTGGAGCGACGATCGCTTCTGGGACGAGTTACGGCGCCGCCTGCCTCCCCATCATGCGGACGCGATGATAACCGGACCTTCGTTCGAAAAGTCGATCGCGCCCCTGCGCTCCTTCGTTGCGGAACCCATGCGTTTCGGGCGTCTTTTCCTCGTTGGCGATGCGGCGCATATTGTGCCCCCGACGGGAGCCAAGGGGCTTAATCTGGCGGCGAGTGACGTCCATTATCTTTTCTCCGGACTTGCCGAATATTATCGCGATGGTTCGGATAGCGGCATCGACGCGTATTCGGCGCGGGCGCTTTCACGCGTCTGGAAAGCGGTGCGCTTTTCCTGGTGGATGACAACAATGATGCATCGTTTTCCGGATACGGGGGAATTCGACCAGAAGATCCAGGAGACCGAACTCGACTATCTCACCCATTCCCGCGCCGCTTCTACGGTGCTGGCGGAAAACTATGTCGGTCTGCCTTACTGAACGCGATTTTTAATTCGATCGGTCTATGGCTGGACCGGACACCCCGAGCTAGTGTTGGGAAGTCGCTCATTTGGATTCGCGCCCATGATCTCGCGTCACCTGCCGGCTTCGTCATATGTGGTACCGCTGGGGGCGCTGGCGCTTGCCATTGCTGTACAGCTCTTTGGTGTTCCGGGAGGCCCTGGACATGCATGGGTAACAGTTCTCGTTTCGCTTATCACTCTCGCCATTTTGCTCGTCACCGTGTTCGTCGTCCTTGAGCATGCGGAAGCCTTGGCATTCCGTCTTGGCCAGCCCTACGGAACGCTGCTGCTCACCTTCGCCGTCACGACCGTAGAGGTTTCAATCATCGTTTCGATGATGCTGCATGGCACAAACAACCCGACATTGGCGCGCGAGTCCGTCTTCTCGACGGTGATGATCGTCTGCGCAGGTGTCGTCGGCCTGTGTCTTACGCTTGGAGCATGGCTGCATCGCCAGCAGGATCTGAAACGGCAGGGAACAAGCGCCATTCTTTCGGTTCTGACCGCCTTGACGGTACTGACGCTCGTTCTGCCCAACTACACACTTTCGACGGATCCGGGCAGCTTTTCCCCTGTCCAGCTCATCTTCGTCAGCTTCTGTTCGGTACTGCTTTATGCGAGTTTCGTGTTCGCACAGACGGTGCGCCATCGCGACGACTTCCTCGATGAAAGCGCTGCCTATGTCGGGATCCACGCGGGAAATACATCCAGGCGAGCACTTTACGCCAACGCGCTTTTCCTGGTGATAGGACTGGTTGGCATTGTCCTGCTCGCGGAACAGGTCGCCGTCGGCATCGAGGATGGCCTTGCTGCGCTGAACGTCGCGCAGAGCGATGCGATCGTCGGCGCCTTTATTGCGACGCTGGTGCTTCTGCCCGAAGGTCTGGCCGCCATTCGTGCCGCGCTTAACAATGAATTGCAGCGCAGCCTCAACATTGCGCTCGGTTCGGCCCTGGCGACAATCGGGCTGACCATTCCAGCAGTCGGCATGGCAAGCCTTATCACCGGGCGAGAGCTCACGCTCGGCCTTTCGTCGGGCGATACGGTACTTCTGGCGCTGATCCTTTCGATCAGCATCCACAGCTTCGGAACAGGGCGGACCAACGTGCTCACCGGCATGGTGCATCTGGTCGTCTTCATCGCCTTCGTGCTTTTGCTTGCAGTTCCCTAAGACACGAGGCGCATTTACCGTATCGTAGCCGTATATTTGCCGCCGCTGCATTCCCAGCGCCGGGACGAACATCTATCGTTGTCGAGGTGAAACGGATCCCGGAGCAAATTCGATGAAAAGCAAATTCGGCAAAGTCATATTGGCGGGCGGTGTCCTCGGTCTCTGCCTGACAACGAGCGTCACGGCGGCAACGATCAAGGATCTGCAGGGCGCCTGGACCATGAACGGAACCAAGTGCGAGGACACATTCAAGAAGGTCGGCAAGACGGTCGAGTTCAAGGACCGGACGGCTTCGACTTCAACGGGATTGCTGATCAGCGGCAGCAAGGTCACAGGGCCGAACGCCGTGTGCACAACAAAGAGCGTGAAGAAACAGAAGGACCGGCTGTCGGCGACGTTGTCCTGCACCGATTCAATGATCGAAAGCGATATGACCCAGACGTTCAAGATCGTCGACGCGAACACGTTTCAGAGGTTCGACCCCTTCGGCGATAATATGTATGTCACCTACAAGAAGTGCGACATGTGATGTTCGAGCCTTGCCGCCCGCGCGCGGCGGGCTGGCTTGGCTGTCAGAAATGCATAACGACGCCGAAGATCGGTCCCTGCTCGACGACATTCATGACAAAACCGTCATTGCTATAGTCGACGCCAAGCGCCCGATAGCCGGCTACGGCTGAAACCTTTTCGTTGAAACTGTAGCCAATGCCACCGGCAACATCCCAGTCGACATCGGCACCACCGCCGCCAACAAGACCCCAGCCGGTAAAATAGACCTTGTCGGTGATCGAATATTTGGCACGAATGCCGCCGAGGCCATCGACCCAGGTCGCGCTGTCTTCACGCTTCACACCATCGAGAATGCCGCCGCTAAACGCAATCTCGGTGCTGGCATTCCAGACCCTCAACCCGGCGACAAGATCGAGGTTGCCTCTTTCGCTCTGCAGCACGGAATACCCAGCGCCGACGAGCCCGGCAAAGGTTTCGGAGGTCACGCTGACATTGTCCGCGATAATCCCTCGCGGCGTGCCCCGGCCACTGGAGATCTTCGTATACATGATATCGGTGAAAATGCTGTAGCGATCATAGCGCGCCTCGCCAATGGCCATAGCGGCAAAATCGAGCTCTTTGAGGATGTCGCCAAATTTCATGTCCATGTGCACTGTGGGCAGGCCGAACAGACCCGTATCCCCGGACATGCCCGCCGCCCAGAAATATGGGGCGACCGCAAAGGTCCAACCATCCTTTTCGGTTTGCTTGAGTTCCGGCGCCATCGGCGACGTGATGTCGGCCGCCGAGACCGGGCTTGCAAACAGCAAACCGGCCGCAAGCGCCGACGCCAAAGTATTAAAAAGTTTCATCGCTGTCCCCCTTTTGAACGTCGCGATCAGTCGTCAACCGAATCCCATGTATGGTCCGGATTGAATGACCTTATCTCTATAACCATCTTGTCGGTAGCCGGTCCGAGATCCTTTTCGTAAATGGTCCCATGATGACTGACGACGAAAGTCTTGATTCCGGTTTCGCCATATATTGCCGGCCAGGCGATCAAGGCATGTCCGGCGATCATGTTGCCATTGATGACAAAATCATACTTGCCGCCGGCAATGTTGCTGCCCTGGCCTTTGAGTATCCGGTAGCGATAACCGAAATAACCGCGGTCTGACTTCGCGCTGGCTTCGATCTTGGCGTCATCTCCGAAACTTCCGGCAGGGCTTTCCTCGCCGCCGTCCGATTTCCAGTAGAGCCCGTCGTGCTTTCCTTCTTCACTGATGAGCTTCTGAGCAAATTCGAGCACGCCATCATCATCGTGATCCTCCTGCGCGTAGGCAGTCTGCGCCGCGATGTAGCTGCGGCACGTCTCGATGGCCGCGGTTTCGTTCTCGCCGATCCGCCGCGCCAGAATCTCCTCGAGCCCCTTTTTCGTATCGAACTGCCAGCCGGCGTCCTGCTTGACCAAGGGGAACGGAAATGGCCAGGCAAGATTTCCGAGAATGACTTCCTTGCTGCCATCTTTCCGGTCTTTCAGTTCGGCGCGTTCCCCTGAGGCCTTCTGGAGGTCGGTCAAACGATCATCGAAGTCATCCGATTTCTTGGCCGCTTCGGCATTCAGACCAAGAACCTTGGCCAAAGCGTCGACGTCCTTCGCACCGAGATCCTTCTTCAAAGCATCAAGTGCCTCCCCCGGTTCCTTGAAAGTTTCCGATTTTGCGCCAACGAAACGTTGAAGCGAAGGCTCCGCCGCAATCAAAGGAGACGTTGCCGCTATCGAAAGGAATGCGGAAGCGAGAAGTATTTTCAAAGTTGAGCGATACATTTTCCTAATCCCTTCACAAGGAATGGTGATGGCTTCGACAGGTCACCGACGGCCACGGCCTCCGCCACCTCGACCTCCGCCGCCTCTGCCGCCGCCGCCGCGTTGCACCCTGGGGCCGCCACCGCCCCTGGCGCGCTGGCCGCCTCCCTGGACCCTGGAACCACCGCCAGCCTGGGCTCTGGGACGTCCGCCGCCGCCACCCAAACTGGCGTTGCCTCGCTGGGACGAAGCGCGAGCATCCCGACCAGAGCCATAATTGCCGAGGGAGCTTGGCTGCCTCGGACGGTTATCGACGCGGCCGCCGGCTGGCTGTTGCCGAGGGCGGTCGGGACGGCTTGCATTGGGCCTGTCCCGATTCGGTCGGTTAGCCCCTGCGCCTTGTCCGATGTTGCGGTTACCCGCGCCTGCACCTTGCCCGATATCGCGATTGGCCGGACGATTTGCACCTTGACCGGGACGATTGCCGGCGAAATTGCCGCCGTCCCTTTGCCTCAGTTGGTTCTGCACATCGCGGCGTACATCGCTGCTCTGGATTCTCGATCCGATTGCAGCCCCCGCGAGACCGGCACCTGCGGCTCCCGCGAGTCCGCCAAGGTTGCCGAGCTGGCCGCCGCTTTCCCTTAGATCGAGCCGGTTTCCCCTGTTCTCGCGAATATTGTTCGTGATGGAATCCCGGTCGAAATTGAATTTGCTGCTATCGAAATTGAGGTTGTTGATATTGTTCTTGTCAAAATTGAAATCGTTGCGATTGATTTCACCGATGTCGATGTCGACGTCCTCCCCTCCCCACGAGTGCCAATTATCCCAGTCGACCGCCGCACCGAAGACCGCTCCGGTGATAAATCCGCTCCAATAGGGAGCGTAGGGATAATAGTACGAAGGATAGGGATCGCCATAAACGATCGGGGCCGTCGCAACATAGGTCGGGCTGGTCAAGATGACGGGATCATAGGTCGGAACGTACGTCACTTCCTTTTTGGCAGGACGGATGATGACGTTGTTGTCGTTGTTCGTTTCCACGACAACCTGGTCATTTGACTTGATTGTACCATTGTCTACTGCCTTGTCGCGGAGTTCCTGTATCGCTATCAGCAAGTCTTTCTGCTGATTGACGACCGCCTCGCCCAGTTGCTGTGTCCATTCAAGATCGTCGTTCATCATCGTCAGAACTGTTGGATAGTTGAGAAGCGATATGACGCTTCCGTCCCATGATGGATCGGGTTTCGCATCCGGCTTGGCTTTCGCTTGATCCTGAAACCGTGCTGCCTGGACGATCTGAAGAGGATTGAGCGCGGCTGAAAGCACAAGGGCCACAAGGTCGTCGGGATAAAGCGCGATGCGCGCGGTCAGCGTTTGCAGTTCTGCCGCAGTCAGCAGTGCCGGCGCCGGCGCCACGGGTGCGGCCGGCGCTGTTGCGGCGGGCGCAGGCTGCGTCTGTGTCCAAGCCTGCATGCCCGGCCCGCACATCAGCAGCGCTGCCGAAGCCACGATGGCAATCGTTTTTTGGTGCAATGACATAGCGGCTCTCCTCAAATTCCACGTTCTGACGACGTGCGGCACCCCGGTAATTGCTTGCAGTCGGTTCGTTAGGGCATCAAACCTTTTCCACAGACAGGACGGCTCCGGTGGAGTCGATCAGGCAAGTCGAACGCTGGCCCTTGGAGTCGAGGATGATCTGATATTTGCCGCCATCCACCGCCGCCGAGCTCACGGGAAGGACCGTCGCGCTATCGCCGCCAAACTTTGTCGCCGAAGCGCTGGCGCAGGCCAGTTGCAAATCGGCTGGGGCCGTCTGCGCCGTGTTTCTTGCCATGTTTTCGGGTGTGGGGCTGTTGTCCGACACACATCCTGCCAGCGCCAATATACCACTCGCAACGATCATGAAGTTGATATTTTTCAAATGTCCTCGACCTGATTTGCAAAGCATCGTTTTCCCCCTGACTTTGCTACTCAAACACCTTTGTAGAGTGACGCGCCCTGCATGAGCACGATCACTTTCGCTCCGACCTGGATCTGTGAAGCCAGATCGACAATGTCTTCATTGTTCATTCTGATGCAGCCCGACGACACATTGAGCCCGATAGACCAGGGCTCCGGCGTGCCGTGGATGCGATAGATCGTGTCCTGATCGCCCTCATAGAGATAAAGCGCGCGTGCTCCGAGCGGATTGTCGGGACCGCCGGGCATTCCCCCTGCGAACTTCACGGCATTCGGGTCACGCGCCACCATCTCGGCGGGCGGCGTCCAGGTTGGCCATTCGGCTATGCGCCCGACGCGCACTATACCCGCCCATCCGAAACCGTCGCGGCCGACGCCGATGCCATATCGGACGGCTTGACCACCACCTTTGACGAGATAAAGGAAATGCTGGTTGCCATCGATGATGATGGTTCCCGGTTTTTCAGCGGTCCGGAACGGAACCATCTGCTTGCGGAATGCCTCGGGCACCTGACCGTTCGCCGCGTAATATTTGCGGGCTTTCTTGCTGTCATAGGCGATCCAGGTCCGGGTCTTCGTATCGTAGATCTGCGTCTTCGGAACCTGCGCCAATCCCGCCGCGATACCGCCGACGAGTAATCCTGCTACAGCCAGAAAAGCAGCTGATTTCATGCCAAGAAACGATGCGGAACTTCTTTTCATTTCGCCGTCCCCTTCAACCATTTTTGCACCCGGTCCGCATGTTTTCCGACCCATGCCTTGGCGTAGTCGGCTGGCGGTTGACGGTCGACTTCGACCGCATAGCTCATCTCGGTGATTTCGTCGGGCGTGAAATCGATGTTTTCAAGGAACTTGGTCACTTCCGGGCTCTTCGCCGCCAATGCCTTCGAATAGGCGATGTGGAAGCGCGCGGCATCCCAGGCGACGGGTGCACTCGATTTGGCCAGCCAATCGGGATCGTCCGCAGGCAGGATTACATGCCACTTGGACGCGTCGTGGGCGGGCTCATCAAGCTTGACGATGTCATGCAGCTTGAAGACGACATGGGGGCTGTAGCACGCAAATATGATCGGCTTATCTATCGCCTCGGCCGCATCGACCGCCGCCATGCCCATTTCCTCCGGCATTTCGAGAAGCCGCATTGTCTTGGCATAACCATAACTGTTCGCCCGAATACGTTCGATGACTGTCGATGACCATGTCTCGGCGCCAATCCACATCTCTCCCTGGCCATCGCCGTCCGTGTCGAAGGCTGCGGTCTTTTTCGGATCGAGAAGATCGGCGACCGCATGGATGCCCGTCTTATCGACTGTCTGCTTGGTCGTGCAAATGCCCTGCCAGGCGGGAACGCCGAAATCCGCGAGTTGGACTTTATCGCCGTATTTCTCCACCAGTGAATTGAGGTTCGGCAGCCAGACCTCCGGGTGTATGTCAACCTCCCCGGAAGCAAGCCCGGCGAAAGCGGTCATCGTCCCCATCTCCTCGACGTCGACGCTTTTGTGCATGTTCGCTTCGAGAGTTGTCTTGATGATGTTTGCGGTAACCTGGCCCGACGGCCAATTCGGCATGGCGACAACCAGATCGGCTGCAATTGAAGTCGCGGGAAACGTCATCCAGACTGACAGGACCAATCCCGCAAATTGACCGAGCCTCGTTAATCGTTGCCTCATCTGCCACGCTCCCACATGATATGATCGGCATTAGCAAGCATCGATTGCATTATCGTAAGTACGTAACTGTTAATTTTTGCCGGAAGAGCGTTTCCGGTGTAGAACTTAAAGGGTCCATTCGGACGCGTGGGGTGGTATGACACGGATTCTGATCGCGGATGACCATGAGATCGTCCGGCAAGGCGTGAAAGCGATCTTGTCGAAGCGGGATCGCTGGGAAATCGTTGGCGAAGCAGCCGACGGGCGCGACGCTATCGGACAGGCACGACTGACCGAACCGGAAATCGCCATTCTCGACTACGCCTTGCCCTTCATCAATGGTGTGGAAGCGGCGCGACAAATCCGGCTGCACAGTCCGAAGACCGAGGTCCTGATATTTACCCAGCACGACAATGAAGCTCTGCTGCGCAATATTCTTGAAGCGGGCGTGCGCGGCTATCTGTTGAAATCCGATGCCACGCAATATCTCATCCAGGCAGTGGAAGCATTGGAGCACCGCCAGCCGTTCTTTACCAAGACGGTGTCTGACATGCTCGTGTCATCCTATCTCGCTAAATCCGATGCTGCGTCGAGTATTCTCACCTCGCGCGAAACGGCAGTGGTCAAACTGATCGCCGAGGGTCACAGCAACAAGGAGACGGCAGCGGTGCTTGGCCTTAGCGAGAAGACCGTCGAAAGCCACCGCGCGGCTGCAATGCGGAAACTGGATGCCAAATCCACCGCGGCCCTTGTTCGATATGCCATAAGAAACCGGTTGATCGAGGCTTGACGATGGTTTCGCGCGAAATGTTCAAGCATTACCACTATTCCGCCGCCGCAATTTCCTCGAGTGAAAGCATCGACATGGATCATACCTCCGGAGCAGCTAAGCTGCCGCGGCCATCCCGCAGTCGCCTGGCCGCACTGCCGGTGCTTGGGCTCTTGCTCACGTTCGCATTGGCTGGTTGCGCCGGGCATGCCAAAGGCGTAATGGCTCCGGTGGCCGTGACGGGTGCAACGGGTGGTTCAACGGTCGACATGCTCGTGGTGACCAGCCGCGTACCCTCGCACGATCCGGCGACGTTGTTTACGGGGGAGCGCAGCCCGACGCCCTATTTGACGGATATCACCGTATCCATCCCTTCCGATGCCAAGCGCAAACCGGGAACAGTCCAGTGGCCGAAAAAGGTACCGCCGAATCCGGAAACGGACTTTGCCGTGACAAAAGTGCAGCAACTGCATTCCCCCGAAGAGGGACGCGCCTGGTTCCGCCAGCATGTCGTTAACGGGCATGCGATGGTCTTCGTCCATGGTTTCAACAACCGGTACGAAGATTCGGTTTTCCGCTTCGCCCAGATCATTCACGATTCCAAGGCGCAGGTAACGCCAATCCTGTTCACCTGGCCCTCGAGGGCACGCGTCTTCGATTACAATTACGACAAGGAGAGCACCAACTTCTCGCGTACTGCGCTTGAACAGGGACTGCAAACGCTTGCCAAGGACAAGGACGTCAAGGAAATCACGGTCATGGCTCACTCGATGGGAACATGGCTCGCCATGGAATCGCTGCGGCAGATGGCAATACGCGACGGCCGGGTGCAGCCCAAGATAAAGAATGTGATTCTTGCTTCGCCCGATATCGATGTCGATGTCTTCGCAAGGCAATGGAACGAACTTGGCAAGGACAAGCCGAAAATCACCATCTTCGTGTCACAGGACGACAGGGCCTTGAAGGTGTCGCGGTTGATCTCGGGCGATGTCGATCGTCTTGGCGCGATCAATCCGGCGGCAGAGCCTTACAAGACCAAGCTGGAAGCAGCCGGAATAACCGTCGTGGATCTGACCCAGGTCAAAACCGATGACGGGCTGCGCCACGGCAAATTCGCCGAAAGCCCGGAAATCGTCCAGCTCATCGGACAGCGGCTCGTGACGGGACAGACGCTTACCGATTCAGACGTTTCCTTCGCTGACGGCGTGACGGCGGTCGTGGCCGGAAGCGTCGGTACCGTGGGCAAAGTTGCCGCCACGACCGTGACCGCGCCGCTCACCGTGCTCGAGGGCAACAAGATCGAATATAGACGCCCTAAATCCGACAGGGTGAACGAGACCCTGAACAGCAAGTCACCCACGCCCGAGCTTAGCTATTAGGCGGACAATGGCGCTCGACCAGGACAACGATCCGGCCTTCCTCGTGTTTCGCGGAGGGCCGTTTTACAACTTGCAGCTGAAAACAAATCTGCTCGACGGAACCGATCTCAAGCCCCTGCCTCGCGCGTTGATATTAACAGCCATTGCGTGGGGCATACCACTTCTGTTGACCCTCGTGGCGGGCACGGCTTTCGGGACGCTGGAAGCGCGTCCATACTTACTCGATCCCGGCACCTTCTCGCGTTTCTTTCTGGCGATCGGGCTGTTCATTTTTGCCGAAACACAGATAGAGAACCATCTGAGTGACGCGGTGAGATACTTCTTTACAGGCCACCTTCTTGACGAGAAGTCACTTGTGAACGCCAAGGCGGCAATTCGCAAAGCAAGTGAGCGTCTCGATGCACGATTGGGAGAAACTATCTGTTTGACGCTTGCCATCCTTGCATCGATATTCCTGATATCGAACATGCAGGAACAAGCATCCTCGTCCTGGGCCATGACAATCAACGATGAGGGGCGATCCCTCAGTCTTGCGGCGTGGTGGTCTATCATCATCAGCAACACGCTTTTCTGGTTTCTGCTCTTGCGTGCGGTATTGCGGCACATCGTGTGGGCGCTATTGCTGCGTGATTTTTCAAGGCTCCGGACAAGGCTTGTGGCAACGCATCCGGACAGCCATGCCGGTCTGAGTTTCGTCGGCCGTTATCCCAACGGCTATATTCTGTTCACCGTCGCGGTAGGTAGCGTCGTCGCTGGCACTTTGACGCACCAAGTCTTGCACGGGACAGTTACAGCAACTGCATTTGGATCCATTATGGGTCTTTGGCTCGCCGTTATATTCGCCTATTTCGGCATACCACTGATCGGCTTTGCCCGTGTGCTCGGAAAGCTCAAGCGACAAACGTTACTCGCAGCATCCGCACGGGCAACCGACTATCAGCGGCAATCCGAGCGTAACACGCTTGGCAAGAACGTTGTCGGCGATGGCGAAAAAACCATCAAAGGCGATGAAATACCCGATCCAGGCAAGCTCTACGATGCGGCGAAAAAGCTCTCACCGATGCTGGTGACGCGATCGACGCTTGTGCCCGTCTCCGCCGCTGCCCTGCTCCCATTCGTGGCGATCGGTCTGACGCAGCTGCCGATGAAGGAGCTGGCTCCGATTCTGAAGCGTCTGTTGCTGCTTTAGAGCAGTTTGCTCTAGCCTCCCGCGACGAGCCGGAAAAGCGCGCGAACGAGAGATAACTTGGGCATTCTCTCAAAACTCCTGTTCCGGCAGCGAAAGTCCACAGTTCCAATGACTATATGGGGGCCCGAGCGTGTCCGTAACTGCCCGACTTCGCGGTGGGTGCAAGGGAGAGCGAATTCGTCAATCGCCGGTCCCGCCCGGGCGGGGCAAGGGGAAGGGAGGCAACCCCGTGCCCTTGGCGATGCTGGTCCAAAATAGCGCCTGCAGCAACGATGTTACAGTAACATCGTTGCAAGAAATTCAGCCTCGACGCATCTTTGATTGCTGAAGGCGTTCTCGCGCCGATTCCAGCAAAAATACTGAAACAGGCTTACCGCATGAAACGCATTCTGCCAGCTCTTTTGATCCTGCTCTGCGCCTCCGAGATCGCCGCAGCCGAGCCGCTGCAATCGCGCATGCTCCAGCGGCAAACGGCCCGCGCCATCCGCAATGCGGGGTTCTGGTGCGACAGGATCACCGATGCCAGAATCGACAAGGCGCGATCCGCTGGCGGCCCCACTATCGTGCAGGTGACCTGCGATGACAAAACGACGTTCGCGCAATACAGTCTGACCATGAACGCTACCAACAGCAAGGTAACGAAAATCGAACCTTGGAAGTGAACGCTCCGGGTTTGGTAGCCAAGAGACGTTACTTTAGTTGGATGCGTCAGCCACCGGAGCAGGCAGGACAAAACCTGCCTTCGTCAAACCGGCTCCAAGCTGGTCGACGATCTCCGGCGAATAGTGGCGGGCAGCCATATCGGAGCGGAACGACGCGGGGAAGTGCTTGCGCTTGGCGTTCAGCTGTTTTGCCGCTTCGTTTATATCTCCGGCATTCTTCATCTGGCCCGCTGCCGCAAGTTCGAGAATGTTGGCAATATAGTTTTCCGATCTGCCCATCTGCTGCACGCGAAGCAGCGCTTCCGCAAATTCTCCGCGCCGGTAAGCATCAAGCGCAAGCGTGAGCCCGGCATCGCTGGGCGCGGCGCCATCGACCATCCCGGCTTTGACTGCCATTCCCGCACCTTCCGCCCATCGGCCTACGGCGAACAGCATAGCTCCTAGCCGAGCCGGGATGAGGCTATTGCCGGGATTGAGTCCCATTGCACGATACCCTGACACGAACGCCGCTTCCGTCTGACCATTGCGGAATTGTGCCAGCATTTGCGCATATCCGGCGCGGTCGGACATAGGGGCGAGCGAAACGGCTTTATTTGCCAGCGTCAGTGCCTGCGCGGTCAATTCGGTCGGCACTTCAGGCGCGTCCAGCTCAAGATTGACGATTGCGAGTTCGGCGTTGATGTCTGGATTGTTCGGTGCGTCCAGCAGCGATGTACCGAGGCAAGTTTGCACCTCTTGTAACAGGCTTGTATCAAGCTGTTCGAGAGCCACGGCAGACCGCAGGACGCAGCCATTGCCAAACGTCGGCGACCTCAATTCACGCGTCAACTCCAGGCTGTTGATCACGCCGCGCGTGCCGGCGAACCGGTTTGCCAGGTCCGCAATCAGTTCGTAGCGAACGTCGATACCCGGCCCCCTGCCCACCTCGACACGCTCGACTCCGGAACGCAGGGCTTCTCCCGTCGCAGGATTGACAACCTGCCACCACACCGCACGGTCGTGGTCGTCAGGGTGATATTTGAGGATCACATGATAGCGAGTATCCATTTGACTTTGGGAACCGAACAGAGATCCAGCTGCCGATCGGATCCCGCCCGTTTGCGACGCCATGTCTCCTGCCGCAAGCTTGAGCGTCTGATACTGCGACAGGGCAGTCATCAGGTAATCGCGGATAAGTCCGGCCTCGATGTCCGTCTGGTCACCGGCCAATTTCATCTCGATGGCAACATTTGGCTTTTCCGAATAAACAGGGCCCCTTCCGGAAAGAAACCACAGGAAACCACAAGCGGCCGCTACAAGTCCTGCAAGAACGAGCCGTCGATCAAAGACCCTGCTCTTCCAGCCGGAATTTGTACTCCCGATTTCGGGCGCATCAAGAAGGTCGGCCTCGTCGAGAGTTTCAGTCTGGGGTGGGGCCTTGGTAAAAACAGGAATATAGCGTCCGCGCGGCAGCTCGATGCGGACGCTGCCTTCTTCGGCGTGAGCCTCATAATATTGGGCAAGAGAGGCGCGAAGCCGTGTCGCCTCTATGCGGACAATTGGATCCGTGGTGGGATCAAAGCTGCAGGGGCGACCGAACACATCGACCGCGATCGTATAGGCCTTCACCGCAGCAGCACGACCCTCGAACATTTCGCTGGCTACAAATCGCAGGAAATTCCTGTTGCGATCGGTCGAGTGAAACTGGGGATCGGACAAGAGCCTGTCCAATTCCTGCTTCGCCTCCTGTTCGGTGACCTCTTCGGTTTCCGTTGCGTCGATATTGACGTCAACTTCCATGGCAGACCCCCGTGCTTCAGCCTGGAACAGAATTGAACGGAACAGGCCAAGAAGCCATAGGGTGAATACCCCAGGTTGCACCGGAATTATACTGAGACACTTAGTTTAAGCAGGATTGATCAGGGAACAAAGAGCTACTCCAGATTGATTGGTCAAGGCTTTTTGCTGCGCGCCGCAATGCAAATATCAATAACTTCGTTTTCGATATCGGAACACAAGGTCTCGTATTCCACCAACAGTCTGTCGTCCGAGGAGCCATTTCTCCGCAAGCGGTCAAGGGTTGAACTCGCTTCGTCGAAGGCGTCGCAGAGGCTTACCAAAGTAGAATTCCGGGTGCTGAGCATCTGCAACTGCCCGCGCATCGCCGGCAGTTTGAGCATCAATTTCCAGAGTCCCCTTTGGGATGAAGCCGTTGACATTGCCGATGCTGAACCTCCGCTTCCGTCGTGAACTAATCCATTCGAGCTATATGCCGCCAAAGGCAGGCGAACCGGCAGTTGTGCAGAACGTCCGGTTTCTGTCGGACGATAGTGCATAATTGATGCTCGCCGCGGGAGTACGTTACGGTAAAAACCGCGGGGACAGGTCCTAAGGGGCGGAAAATATTCTGATCATGTTCAACGTAGAGGTATGACCTCGTCTCTTCTGGCCCCGCCTTTGTTACCGTTACGTACTTACAAACGGGCACTCCAGTGGAGAACGTGTACGCGACGAACAAGGCCAATGACCTTCATGGAACATGCGAATTCAAAATCCCCGTCCGATGCGATTTCGGTGGACTTGTCCGCACGGCGTACTGGAATGTCGTTCCAGCGGACCCGCATGAGCGCCGACCGCACCTTGATGTCGGTGATCCGCACGTCCCTTTCACTGATCGGCTTTGGATTTACAATATTCCAGTTCTTCGAGAAGTTGCGCGATGCCGGCACACTCACCCATGCCGGGGCGCCCCGCAGTTTCGGACTGGCGCTTGTGCTTCTCGGCATATGCATGCTTGTGATCGGCATCATCTATCACACGCAGTTCATGCTCGAACTTCGACGTACCCGGGAGGAAATGGTGGCGGATGGCATCGTTCACGGGGAGAGCCGTTATCCGGTTTCGTACACACTTGTGACGGCAGTAATCCTGCTTCTTATCGGTCTCTTCGCTGTCGCAAGCATGGTCTTTGATATCGGCCCATTTCAGGATGGAACGGGCAGCTGATTCCTGGAGTAATCGTTCAAAGAGAGGAGTTATGAAGTTGGCTAAAGATAAAAAGAGCAGCAAACCAAAGAAGGGTGGCGGTCAACCCAATATTCTCGTTATTTGGGGTGACGATATCGGCATCTCCAATCTGAGCTGCTACAGCCGCGGCTTGATGGGATATCAGACGCCCAATATCGATCGCCTCGCCAAGGAAGGCATGATGTTCACCGACAGCTATGGTGAGCAGTCGTGCACGGCCGGAAGGTCTTCCTTCATCACGGGCCAGAGCGCCTACCGGACCGGCCTTTCCAAGGTGGGCATTCCTGGCGCAACGGCCGGGCTTCAACCCGAGATCGTGACAATCGCGGACCTGTTGAAAAACCAGGGTTATGCTACTGGCCAGTTTGGCAAGAACCACCTTGGCGACCTCAACAAGTTCCTGCCGACGGTCCATGGTTTCGATGAATTCTACGGCAATCTTTATCACCTCAATGCCGAGGAAGAGCCGGAGATGTACGACTACTTTCCCGAAAAAGATTTCCCGGGCTTGCGTGCAAGCATCGGACCGCGTGGCGTCATCCACTCCTGGGCGCAAGACAAGGACGACCCGACGGAAGAAAAGCGCTGGGGCAAAGTCGGCAAACAGAAGATCAAGGACACCGGACCGCTGACCACCAAGCGTATGGAAACCTGCGACGAAGACTTCGTCGATGCGGCCAAGGATTTCATCAAGCGCCAGAACAGCGCCGGCAAGCCCTTCTTTGTCTGGCTCAATACCACGCACATGCATCTGTTCACGCATACGAAGAAATCGAGCCTCGGGCAGGCCGGGCGCTGGCAGTCTCCCTACCACGATACCATGATCGATCACGACAAGAACGTAGGCGATATGCTCGACTATCTCGACGAACTCGGCATTACTGAAGATACGTTCGTGATGTATTCCACCGATAACGGTCCGCACATGAACTCGTGGCCGGATGGAGGTATGACGCCTTTCCGAAGCGAGAAAAACTCGAACTGGGAAGGTGCCTTCCGTGTTCCAATGCTTGTGCGCTGGCCGGGAAAGATCAAGGCAGGTTCGATTTCAAACGAGATCGTCCAGCACCATGACTGGCTGCCGACCTTCCTCGCCATGGCGGGCGATCCCGACGTGATGGACAAGCTGAAAAAGGGTTACACTGCCAACGGCAAGCCCTTCAAGAACCACATCGACGGGTATAATCTCTTGCCCTATCTGACGGGCGAAGTGGATAGCAGCCCGCGCAAGCTCTTCGTCTATTTCAGCGACGACGGCGATGTTCTGGGCATTCGCTACGACAACTGGAAAGTCGTCTTCATGGAGCAACGCTGTCAGGGTACGATGCGGATTTGGGCGGAACCATTTACGCCGCTGCGGCTGCCGAAGCTGTTCAACCTGCGCACCGATCCCTACGAGCGGGCGGACGTCACGTCCAACAGCTACTATGAGTGGCTGCTGTATCACTATTATATTCTGTTTGGCGCTTACACGATCGCGGACAGGTTCGCAGCAACCTTCAAGGATTTCCCACCCAGTCAGAAGGCGGCGAGCTTCACCATAGACGACGCGCTCGCGAAGATGGCCGAAGCAAGCAGCGGCAAATTCAACTAAATATCGCCAAGGGCGGCTTTCGCAAGACAGCCGCCCGCTGCCGTCAATTGACAAGGGAACGAGCCATGACGCTGGCGCAGATCATCGGATTCGCGATCAATGCGAGCATGTTTCTCATTGTCTTCGCACTCGGATTGCGTGCGACCTTCGATGACGTGACGTACCTGTTCCGCAGACCAAGTCTTTTCGTCCGTTCAATTCTCTCCATGAATATCATCATGCTCGCAATTGTGGTGCTGTTGTCGCTGCTGTTCAATCTCCACCCGGCCATCAAGATCGCGCTAGTTACGCTCGCCGTTTCTCCGGTTCCGCCGGTGCTGCCGGGCAAGCAGGAGAAGGCCGGCGGCTCGGCCTCCTATACGATCGGCCTGCTGGTGGCGACGGCGCTGGTTTCGATCGTGCTCGTTCCCCTCTCCATCAGTCTTCTCGGGAGTTCGTTCAACATCGATATGCACGAACCCGAAAGCGCTATCGCTTCCGTCGTGCTGATTTCCATAATCATTCCCTTGGTAGCTGGCGTCGTCGTCCGCCATTTTGCGCCTGACCTAGCAAACCGCATCGAACGCCTGATCTCCCGGTTTGCAACGCTGCTTTTGATCGTCGCAGTCGTACCGGTCCTGTTCATCGCCTGGCATGCCATCTGGGCGTTAATCGGAAACGGAATTGTCATCATGCTCGTGCTGTTCACGCTTATCGGCGTAGCCGTCGGTCACTTCCTCGGTGGTCCCGATCCGGATGACCGCACGGTCCTCGCACTCGCCACAGGAACGCGGCATCCTGGTGTTGCGATTGCCATAGCAAGTTTGAATTTCCCCAACGAGAAGGCTGTTATGGCGGTCGTGCTTTACCATCTTGCCATCGGTGCTATCGTCTCGATACCTTATGTCAGGTGGCGCACTCGCATTCATGCAGCGCTCCGTCCGGAGATGAAATGATGCTCGACCAACCGGAACGAACCCAAACCAACACCGCTCCTTTCGACAACATGGTGTGGATTCCAGGCGGCGAATTTCGCATGGGTTCGGACAATCACTACCCCGAGGAAGCCCCTGCGCACAGGGTCCGGGTCAATGGTTTCTGGATGGACAAGTTTACGGTAACCAACCGCGACTTTGCCCGTTTTGTCGAGGCGACCGGTTATGTGACGCTGGCTGAAAGACCGGCCAATCCAGAAGACTATCCGGGCGCTTTGCCGGAAATGCTGGCGCCATCCTCGACGATGTTCAAGAAACCCTCATCTCCAGTCGACATGAGCAATCATTTCAATTGGTGGGTCTATGTACGCGGCGCCAATTGGCGCAACCCGCGGGGTCCCGCCAGCACAATCAAGAAACTCTCCGATCATCCTGTCGTCCATGTCGCCTACGAGGATGTCGAAGCCTATTGCCGCTGGGCCGGCAAGGAATCGCCCACCGAAGCGGAATGGGAATTCGCCGCCTGCGGTGGCCTGGACGGGGCCGAATATGTCTGGGGTGATGAGTTTACCCCGGACGGGAAGCACATGGCCAATACCTGGCAGGGCAACTTTCCTTATCGGAACACGCTCGACGATGGATACGAGTATACGTCTCCGGTGGGGTCATTTCCGGCCAATGGCTACGGGCTGTTCGACATGGCCGGCAATGTCTGGGAATGGACCACCGACTGGTACCGTGAGCACGGCAAGATAACGAGCCCCTGTTGCACAGCGGACAATCCGCGTGGTGGCACGCTTGAGGAAAGCTTCGATCCGCGTCAACCCTCTATAAAGGTCGCGCGAAGGGTGACCAAGGGCGGCTCGCATCTTTGCGCACCGAACTACTGCCGGCGCTACAGACCGGCGGCGCGCATGTCGCAGCCCGTCGATACCTCGATCTCACATCTCGGTTTCCGCTGTATCGTCCGGCCCGGTAGCGAAGGATAAGACGCGCGATGCTCAGGGACCTGTTGATCCAGCTCACGGAACCAATCGTCTCGATCATCGACATCTTCGCATTGATCATCATCGCGATCGGCACGGTGGATGCATTTATCAACGGCACCAGGGTGATGTTTTCGCACCCGGAAGGGCATCATGCGGTCCGGCACGTGTGGATGCGCTATTCGCGCTGGCTGGTGGCGGGACTGACGTTCCAGCTTGCAGCCGACATCCTCGAAACCTCGGTCACTCCGGCCTGGGACGACATCGGCCGCATTGCGGCGATCGCAGTGGTCCGTACTTTCCTCAACTTCTTTTTAGAGCGCGATCAACGCGACATCGGGGAACTTCAGCGTATTCCCGACTAGCCGCGCACTTTCACCGAAATCGTGGTGCCTTTTTTTCCGGTCGAAATATCGATCGTACCGTCGAGCGGGCGAAGCCGTGCCTCCATGCCGGAAAGACCAACGCCGACATTCCGGCGCTTTCGCCTTTCGATGCCGACACCATCATCCTTGACGGTGAGCGACAGGATCGTATCGGGCCCGCTCCCCTGTCGGATCAGCCTGATCGTTGCCTTGGCGGCGTGGGAATGACGGTAGATATTGGTCAGCGCTTCCTGCACGATTCGAAAAATCGTGAGTTCGACACCCGGTGGGGGTCGTTTTGCCGCCAATACGGGATCGACCCTCAGTTCGATTTCCAGTCCGCTGCGCTCCTCAAAACCCACGACGAGTAGCTCGAGAGCATTCGGAAGGCCGGATTCGTCGAGCATCGGGGGATGCAGCAGGTAGGATAGTGTCCTGAGTTCCTGATTGCTTTGCGAAATGAGTTTCGATGCGCGCGCCAGCGCCCGCGAGGTTTCGCCGTCATTATCGGGCAGGAGGGATTTTACGTTCGCCAATTCCATCGCCGCGCCGATCAGGTGTTGGCCCGTGGAATCGTGAAGATCCCTGGCAATGGAACGGCGCTCCTCATCCTGTGAAACCAGTAGGCGTTCGCTGACTTCGCGCAGCGACTCGTTCGAATACATCAGCGCAATCGAACGGCGCCGTGCCAGCCAGGCTGTGGCGAGAAACGCTGCAAGGGCGATGGCCAGAACGGTACCGTAGACGCGTACCGACTGCCGCCAACCAGCAAGCAGCGCATTCTCGTCAATACCGTAGGTTACGTAGAATGGGAAACCTTCGACCTTCCGGTAGGCCACCAGCCGGTCGATGCCTTCCGACGAAGAAACGTGGTGCATCTCACCCGACACTGGATTCTCGGCTGTCGCCTGTCGAAACCAATCAGGTACGATTGCGCCGCCTTCCCAGAACGGGACGTTCACCACGACTTCCCCGTTCCCGCGCAGGAATTGAGCAGCGTCCGAGGGAGAAGCAGCTCCATCGAACAGTCTGGTGAAATATTCGATCGGCATCGTGATCAGTATCAAGCCGTCGAACTTCCCGTCTGGTTGGCGTAGAGCCTTGCTCATAGTCAAGGAAGGTTGCCCGTACACGCGGCCAATCAACGGGTCGCCTATAAATGTGACATCCGATGGATGATCCCGATGATAGCGGAAATAATCCCGGTCGTTCACGTCAAGGGAACTGTTGCGATAGCCTTCGCTGGTAGAAACGAGTTTGCCGTCGCGGTCTACAAGGGCAATAACGCCCGAGTGCTTCAGAAATTGCTTCTGGGTAGCCAAAAATCTGACCAAACGCTCCGAGGCAGCAATTTCCGGCCATGACATCGGCTCAACCTCGGACGAAATACCCTGAAGCACCATGTCGTTCGCCTCGAGTATCTTGCTGACATAGGCTTCGAGCAGGGCGGTCTTCTGGCGCAACTGGATTTTCGACTGCGAGACCATCCGGTCCCGGCTCTCGACAACACCGACGACGAACACCGTTATGATGACGCCAACACTCATGAGCAACAAGAGGCCATAAGGCAAAAGCGGGAGTGCAGGGGCGTTCATCGGCACGTCGGGCGACAACGCTTTTCCGTCTGGAAGCATAAGGCCAAGACGCCGCAAAAATGCCGGGATGGCTGCGATGCCCCAGCGATCCGCGGATCGACGCAGGATTTTCACCGCCTGCTCCCGATGCGGCGCTTCAATATGCGCGGTATGGTTTTAATTCCCTGCCCGATCATCGTCCCCGAGTGAGAGTGGCTTTTCCCTCACATGCTACGCTGTTGTTTTCAAACATCCTATCACAAAACAGGTCTTAGCTCGCGGCGGCAGGGGAAATTTGATCCGCCATTGTGCATTGCTTGCAGAGGGAGGTCGGCTTTCATCTCCCTAGATGCGCAAGCGCGGTCCGCAGCGGAGCATCGGACACCTGAATAATGCCGAGGTATGGGTGAGCCATGTCGATAATCAGAAATATTGCTCCTCCGACCGAGAGAGCGCACACGAACAACATGCCAATGACCGTGGCGTTGGCCGGTGCCAAAAGCCCGAACGAGAAAAAGAGCAACGCGAGCCAGAAGACAAGGATTACAAGGAAAGCCTGGGGCAAACCTTCGCCTCCTTTCTCAAGGAGCAACCAATGGGCCTCCGCAATTTCTCCGCTTATCGCAATGGCACGCGACTGGAGCTGGCGCTTGGCGTCGGTTTCGGGAGAAAGGGCTCGCAATTCATCCTGAACAGGCTCGATCCCTAGGTCGCTTTTGCGCGCGTCCGGCGTTGTATCATCATGGTCCTCGTCGACCCAGGCATCCTGCAGCCGCAAGCTGACCAGCTCCGCAAGCAGACGCCGCGCCTCCTTGGTTTCGGGGCCGTAATGCGCCATGACCCGGTCGAGAAGGACCACGCGCGCCACCGATGTTCTCAGCTCTGCCTCGGCGTCATCGAATGCCGTCTTTGCCGATGCGATCAAGAACCCGACCGCGAGTGCTGACAATGTTCCGACCACTGCCGTAGCAAGCTTGATTGCCTCTTTTGAGTCCGTACTCAGGTGATGTTTCGGCAGGCGGTCACGAAGAAATATTCCTGCCAGCACAGCAAACGACAGGCAGACGAATGCGACGCCGCCGATTGCAAGAGCACTCATGGTTGGAAGTTCGCGGCTAGGTTGCTCATAGGTCGTAAACTCAAGTGTCCAAGGCCTTTGCTTCCGCCGGACGCTTGCGCGTGGCACGCCACTCTTCAAAGCGCTGCATGACGACAAAGAAAGAAGGAACGAAGAGAACAGCAAGGCAGGTCGAGGCGATCATGCCACTGAAAACCGTGATGCCGATAGACTTGCGGGCACTTGCGCCGGCTCCAGTCGCAAATACCAGCGGTGCCACGCCGAGGATGAAGGCAAACGAGGTCATCAGGATCGGCCGGAAACGAGCCCGTGCCGCGCCCGTTGCAGAATCGATGATCGATTTTCCCGAGGCACGCAATTCGCGCGCCATTTCGACGATGAGAATGGCATTCTTTGCCGAAAGCGCGAGGAGCAGAATAAGGCCGATCTGCACGTAGAGATTGATCGCGACATGCAGACCCAGGAAAATGGAAACGGGGCCGATCAATGACAACGGCGCGGCAAGCAGCACCGATACCGGAGCGATCCAGCTTTCATATTGCCCGGCCAGCACCAGATAGACCAGCAACAGCGCAAGAGCGAAGACCAGGATCATCTGGTTGCCGACCAGCTTCTCCTGATACGACAGCGCCGTCCATTCGTAGCTCGTGCCATTCGGCAAAGTGGCGGCCGCGATCTCTTCCATAAGGTTCATCGCCTCGCCCGACGAAAATGTCGCCGCTGGTACGCCGACGATCGAGGCCGAAGGATAGAGATTATAGAGACTGATCAAAGAGGGTCCGACGCTCGGTATGATGGTCAACACCGTTCCGAGCGAGATCATGTCGCCATTCTTATTACGCACAGTCAGGTTGTTGATGCTGTCCGGCGTCAGGCGGAATTGTGCATCCCCCTGGACATAGATCTGGAACACCCGGCCGAACTTGTTGAATTGAGCGACATAGCTCGAGCCGAGATAGCTTGCGAGGGTATCGAAAACCAGATCGGTCGTCAGCTGGAGTGATTCAACCTTCTCCCGATCGATCTCCACGGTATATTGCGGCGCATTGGCCTGAAAAGGTGCATTGATGCTTTGAATACCGGACTGGGATTCAGCCGCTTTCACTATCGTATTCGTCAGGCTCTGCAGTTTGGCGAGATCGAAACTGCCGTCGCGCAGTTCCGTCTGCATGGTGAACCCGCCCGCATTGCCGATGCCCTGGATAGGTGGCGGCGGAAGGACGAGTACCCTGCCCTCGCCTACGCCTTTGAGTTTCACGTTCAGCGTTTTGTAGAGCGAAGCCAGGTCCTCGCCCGAACCACGCTTGCTCCAGTCATCGAGCATGATGTAGGCAAGGCCGGCATTGGCGAGCGCTGAATTATTGTCGAGGGCAGAGATGCCGGCAATGGTGATGACCTGGGAGACGCCCGACGTTTCCTTCGCGACCCGCCCCAGTTCCTCCAACGACTTTTCCGTGCGGCCAAGGGCAGCGCCATCCGGCAGTTGCACCGCTGCCAGAAGATAGCCCTGATCCTCGATGGGCAGGAAGCCAGTTGGCGCACGCGACATGCCATAACCGGCAGCGGCGATGATGGCGAGAGCGATCACCGCCATGAGGCCGCTGCGCGCTACCATCGAACCGATCACACGGACATAACCGTTTTCCAAGCGCTGGTAGACTGCATTGAAGCCACGAAAAAAGAAGTTGCGCCTTTCCGGCGGCACCGGGGGCCGCAACCACATGGCGCACTGCGTCGGCTTCAACGTTGCGGCGTTGATCGCGCTTATGAACGCCGTGGCTGCAATAACGAGAGCAAACTGCGAAAATATCTGGCCGGTGATACCCGGCAGAAACGCAGCGGGCAGAAACACAGCCATGAGAACGAGCGTGATGCCGACGATCGGCCCGAAGAGCATATCCATGGCGCTGATGGCGGCATCATGGCCGGACATGCCGCGCTCCATATTGTGCGAGGCACTCTCGACGACGACGATCGCGTCGTCGACGACGATACCGATTGCCAGCACGATGGCGAACAGGGTCGAGAGATTGACGGAAAATCCCATGGCAGCCATGGCTGCGAAAGCACCGATGATGGTCACCGGAACAGTCGTCGCGGGCACCAGCATGGCGCGCCAGTCCTGCAGGAAGACGAGAATTACGATCAGCACCAGAAGCGCCGCCTCGAACAAGGTCTTGTAGACCTCGCCGATTGCCTGACTGACGAAGGTCGTCGTGTCGAATGGAATGGAATAAGCAACGCCCTGCGGAAATCCGGCAGCAAGCGTCTTCATTTTGGCGCTTACGCTCTTGGCCACGTCAAGTGCATTGGCACCAGGAGACAGGAAAATCGCGAGGCCCGCGGAATCCGCTCCATCGAGCCTGAACACCTGACTATAGGTTTGCGCACCGAGCTCAACGCGGCCGATATCGCGCACGCGCGTCATGCCGCCATTGGCGTCGGTCTTGACGATGACCGCACCAAACGCGTCGGGATCATTAAGGCGGCTTTCGACATTGATCGTATACTGGAAGGATTGGTTCTCCGGCGCCGGCGGCATGCCCACCTGACCGGCAGTCACCTGCTCGCTCTGCTGCTGCAACGACTGGATGACGTCCTGCGCCGTCAGGCCGCGTGCCTGCATCTTGTCGGGATCGAGCCAGATACGCATCGAATATTGGCCCGCGCCAAATACCGTAACATTGCCAACGCCGGGAATTCGGGCGATTTCATCCTTGAGCGCTATGGTGGCGTAATTGCTGAGATAAAGGCTGTCGTGGCTGCTGTCCGGCGAGGTCAGCGTGACGATTTCGAGGATCGACGTCGACTTCTTCTGAACGTTGACACCCTGCACCTGCACCGATTGCGGCAGCGAGGCCAGCGCAGCTGAAACGCGGTTCTGTACAAGGACCTGTGCCGCGTCGAGATCGGTGCCGATGGCGAATGTGACCGTGAGCGCGTAGCTGCCATCAGAGGCCGCGTAAGACTGCATGTAGAGCATGTCCTCAACGCCGTTCACCTGCTGCTCGATGGGCAATGCGACCGTATCGATCAACGTGCGCGCGCTGGCTCCGGGATAGCGGGTCGTGACTTGTACAGTTGGCGGCACGACATTCGGATATTGCGCGACCGGCAGCGAATACAGGGAAACAAAGCCGATGACGACCATGAGGATGGCGATCACATTGGCCAGCACAGGCCGTTCTATGAAGAACTTCGAGATCATTGCGCTGCGCCGTTCGCCGCAACGGCGCTAATATTCTTCAACTGTGGCTCTATCTTCTGGCCGGGTATGGCCGACAGCAAGCCCGAGACGACAATGCGATCTTCTGGCTTGACGCCGGTTGTCACGACACGCAATTCGCCAACCAACTGACCGATCTCTACCTTGCGCTGCTCGACGACATCATCCTTGCCGGCAACGAGGACATAGCGCCCGCTCTGATCACTGCCAATGGCGCGATCCGGCACCAGCAGCATCCCTGGCTCTTCGAACAAGGGAACGCGGACGCGGACGAAATAGCCAGGCAGCAATTGCCGATCGGCATTGGGCAGGACGGCACGGACGGCCAGCATGCCGGTCGACGCTGTGATGGTGGGTGCGACGTAGTCCAGCGTACCCACATGCGGGAAACCGGTTTCACTTTGCGTGCCGACTTCAGCGGGAACCTTTTTCAAATCCTGCGCGGTCATCCCGCGTTTCGCCATAGCAGCGCGGATACGCAACACGTCCTTCTCACTGACGTTGAAATTGACATAGATGGGATTGAGCTGGACAATCGTTGCAAGCGCCGTGGTGGACGCGATAACGAGTTCGCCTATTGACACCAGCCGCGCGGTGGCGACACCGTCGAACGGCGCTTTCACCTGCGTGTAGCTTAAATTGAGCTGGGCCTGTCTGACGTTGGATCCCGCCTGTTGCTGAATGGCCAGGTCGGCTTCACGTTGCGCCTCCGCCTTCTGCAGATCTTGCTGTGTAGCGAAAGTTTTGGCCACGAGCGCTGCCTGACGTTCGTATTCGGCCTGCGATAGCTTTACAGATGCGTCGGCTGATGCCTTTGCAGCATTCGCCTGGTCCAACGCTAGCTGGTAAGACTCGGGCTCGATGACGAAAAGCGTGGTACCGGCTTTTACCGCATCCCCGTCATTATACTCGATCTGCTCGATGAAGCCTTGTACCCGTGCAACCAGCGCAGTCTGGTTAACTGCTGCGGTAGTACCAGTCACCTCAAGATAGGGCGTGACGTTCTGTTTTACCGGAAGCGCCACATCGACCTTAGGCGGCGGTGGGGGAACGTAGGTGTTCTCTTGATTACAGCCGGCTAATGCCAGCCCGAATAATGTGATGCAGGCAAAGCCTAACCTCCTGCGAGCGCCGAAAGAACGTTCAAATTGCCGTGTGTGCAATCCACTTATTCCGGCCATTATGTCCCCCAATTGGCCTTTGCAGAAAACGCATGATCGATGCTACGTTATTCCGTATCTGAGAGATAGCTCTCCATAAAAAATTGTAGGGGGTTGTGATGCGGATGATTTTGACTGTCATTGGAATTGGGATGTTTTGCAGCTCGGCCATGGCGCAGACTGCCGCAGAACGTGCGGCATGCATGGCGGACTTTCAGAAATACTGCCCCGGCGTCATGCCTGGTGGCGGGCGGGTTATCGAATGTCTGGCCAAGCAATTGGACAAGCTCACACCCGAATGTAAAAAAGTCGTCCAGTCACACGCTCCGAAATAGACCGGGCGTTCATTCATCAAATCATGATGTCGCCCAGTTCCTGTTTCGCGACAGCCCGCAGGCGTTCAGCCTCGTCTTCGCCGATCCAGCGATAGGGGAAACGCAAGCGCGTGCCCACGGGTCCCCAATTGCCGATGGCGCAAAGCAATTTATCCAGCGCAGCATTTGAATAGCCGGACTTTTGCCGGAATGGAACGATGTGCTCGTCCATGAATTTGCAGATGCGCTGTTCGATTTCGACGGCAGCGTCCATATCGGTTTGCATGAGGTCGGTCCAACGCTGCGCGCCGCGTGGGCTAAGACAGGCGACGTTGGAAAACGCACCCGCTGCCACCCCTTCCCTGATGCCCGTCGCGAGGTGATGCCCCGGTACGAAAAGCGCGACGCCAGGCAGATGCTCGCGCGACTCGGCGTACCAAGTTGAGTCACCGTCTGCCAGCTTCACGCCGATCACGCCCGGCGTTTCAGCCAATATCGCACCAAGTTCCTTTGGCGAAAGGACGCGTTTTGCATGCGGTGGGTTGTAGAGGATAAGTGGAATGCCGTTGGCAATCCCGGACGCCCTGTTGAGGTAGTCGATTGCCTCTTCGTCCGTCAGCGGCCACCAATCCGGCAAGATGACCTGAATGGCCGCAGGACCCAGTGAAGCGGCGCGTCGTACACGATTCAGCATGATCGTTGGATCGGGCTGACAGGCACCGACGATGAAGGGCATGCCCGCTTTCCGGCAACGCTCGGCCAGCATCAGCTGGATGCGATCGAACTCGTCTTCGGTCTGGTTGTGGAATTCGCCAGCGGTTCCGTTGGAATAGATACCATCGACCTTCGCGTCGATCAGGATGTCGATTTCAGCGCCAAGCTTGCTGAATTCGATGCTGTCGTCCGCCTCGATGGGCAGGAGTAGACTGGCCCAATTCCCTTTGATCGCATGTTCCGCTGATTTCACACTGAGCTCCTAGTTCAAATCATCGCGGATGCAGGCCTTGAATTGACCAGGCGAAACTTCCCGCAATTCCGGTACCGTATGGGCGCAGGCCTCCAGCGCCACGGGGCAACGTGTCCGGAAAACACAGCCGCTCGGCGGATTGGCCGGGCTTGGAATATCACCCTTCAGGATTTGCCGGTTGCGGGGCGCATTCGGATCCGGAGACGGGATCGCGGAAAGCAAAGCACGGGTATAGGGATGTTGCGGCCGCGCATAAAGATCAGCGCTTGATGCAATCTCCATGATGCGGCCGAGATAGAGGACAATCACCCGATCGCAAATATATTCGACAACCGCGAGATCATGCGAGATGAACAGCATGGTCAAGCCGAGCCGTTGCTGCAGATCGCGCAGGAGATTGATGACCTGCGCCTGGATCGACACATCCAGCGCAGAAACAGGCTCGTCCGCGACAATGAATTCCGGTGCGAGCGTCAGCGCGCGTGCGATACCAATGCGCTGACGCTGCCCGCCGGAAAACTCATGTGCATAGCGGTTGACCGCTTCGGCGGGAAGATCGACCTGCACGAGAGCGTTTCGTGCCCGGTCCATGCGTTCCTTGCGGGTGCCGATGCCCTGGATCTTCAAGCCTTCGGTCAAAATCTCGCCGATGGTCATGCGGGGCGACAGGCTGGCAAAGGGATCCTGGAAAATATACTGCATGCGAGGCCGCGTCCGTCGCATCTGCGCGGCCGAAAGTGTTGTCAGTTCTGTGCCATCGAATTCTACACTACCCGACGAAGGCTCGACCAGACGCAGGACCGAACGGCCGATTGTTGTCTTGCCGCTGCCGGATTCGCCGACCAGTCCAACCACTTCCCCCTTCGCGATATCGAAGGAGATGCCTTCCAGAATATTGAGTTTCGTGCCGCGGGAAACATAGTGTTTGGCCAGATCGCGGATGGTGAGGAATGGCGCAGCGCTCATCGGCCCACCTCCTGCCACCGTATGCAGCGGCTCCGATGCATCGTATTGACCTCGGCGAGTGCGGGCACTGCTGCGCGACAGGCATCGATTGCATAGCTGCAGCGCGGTGAAAATGCGCATCCGTCCGGCATGTCAGCAAGACTGGGGACAACGCCCGGAATAGCCGCCAATTTCTGCCCAGCCTGCTTCATACGTGTTGCGTCGCCGAGCCGGGGCATCGACGCCAGAAGTCCCAGCGTATAGGGATGGCGCGGGTTGCGGAAAACCTCGGCAACAGGCCCCTCCTCGACGATGCGCCCGGCATACATGACCGCGACGCGATGGGCGATCTCGGCCACCACGCCAAGGTTATGCGTGACGAAAAGCATGCCCATACCGCGTTCACGCTGCAGCTTGATCAGAAGATCGAGGATTTGCGCCTGGATAGTCACGTCGAGAGCCGTCGTCGGTTCGTCGGCGATCAGCAGTGTCGGATCGCAGGCCAGTGCCATGGCGATGGTCGCGCGCTGCCGCATGCCGCCCGAAAGCTCGTGCGGATACTGTCCTGCCCGGCGTCTCGCATCGGGGATGCCTACCTGATCGAGAAGCCCGACCGCCGAATTCATTGCTGATTTCCGGTCGGCATCGCGATGAATGCGGATCGGCTCAGCGATCTGATCACCCACCGTGAACACCGGGTTGAGACTGGACATTGGCTCCTGGAACACCATGCCGATGTCGTCGCCGCGGATTCTCCGCATCTGTTCGTCATCCAGCGTGACGAGGTCACGAACAGCGCCATCCTTGCTTTTGAAGTGGATACTCCCGGCAGCAATCGCACCGACATTGCGGGTCAACAGGCCCATGACCGACAGGCTGGTCACGGATTTGCCGGAACCGGATTCGCCGACAAGCGCAACCGTTTCGCCGGCGGCGACCGATAGATCGATACCATCGACAGCGGTAATCTCGCCGCCGCGAGTGCGGAAGATTGTTCGCAGCCCGCGAATGTCGAGAATGGGATCGGCGCGCTTGTCCATATCCAGCCTCAGCCAAGCAGCCCGGTAGAGCGCAGGATCGCGTCGATCTTCGCGGATTCTGCAGCATCGAGTGCCTGTCTCGGTCTTGGCATGACGTTCGTATCAATGATGCCAAGGCTGCGCATGGCAGTCTTGAAACCGCCCACGCCGGACGCGCCGCCGCTGACGCGGCTTTGGGCCACCCAGACGATCTCGAAGAGGCGGCAGAGCCGTTCCTGCTCCTTGCGCGCGGCCGCCCAATCGCCGCGTTGCGCCGCATCCCACAGGCGGACGTAGCCATGCGGATCCACATTGGCGAGACCCGGGACTACACCATGCGCGCCCATCGACAGCGCATTGTCGACGACGATCTCGGAGCCGGTCATCAGGAAGATGTCCTTGTTCTCGGCGAGATCCAGCAAGGCGTAGCGGAAATTGCCGTCATCGCCACTGGAATCCTTGAGGCCGATAATGGTGCCTTCCTTAGCTAGCGTCGTCACAGTCGATCGAGCCAGCTTGGCGTGAACGCAGACAGGGATGTCATAGGCGACGAGCGGAACATCGACGGCATCCTTGATATAGCGGAAATGGTCGATGATCTCCGGCTGGCTGGTGACAGTGTAATACGGTGCTGTCACGACAACGGCGGCAGCACCCGCTGCCTTGGCGACCTTGGCATGGCCAATGACATTGTCGGTCGTTGCATCGAGAACGCCTGCAATGACCGGCACGCGGCCATTGACGATCTTGACCGAGTGTTCGAGAATTTCCTGCCTGGTTCTATCGTTATGGAACACCACTTCGCTGGTCGATCCGAGAACGAATACGCCGTGGCAGCCCGCGCCGAGCAGATGTTCGAGCACGCGCGTGTAGGACGGGTAGTCTACAGTGAAATCCGGATTGAGAGGTGTTACGACGGGAGGAACAACCCCATGAAATTTGGTCATTTTCGCTTTCTTTCTTTGTCAGTTCAGTTCGGCGCGAGGATCGAAGGCATCCCTTAGACCATCGCCAATAAAGTTGATTGCAAGGACGGCAAGGACCAGAGCCCCACCGGGGAACAGCCATTGCCAGGGGAATTGTTCGAGAACGGCCGTCGAGCGCGCTGCGTTGAGCATGTTGCCCCAGCTGGCGGCGGGTGGTGCAATACCGAGACCGAGGAACGACAGTCCGGCCTCAAGAAGGATTGCATTGGCAATCTGGAGTGTCGCATAGACGACGAGGATATCGATGGAGTTCGGCAGGCCATGCCGGAACAGCAGATGCCCGAGCCCTGCTCCCATGCCGCGCGAAGCCAAAACGAAATCCCGTTCCCGGAGTTCAAGCAGCCTCGAGCGGATCATGCGGGACAGGAGTGGCCATGACAGCAGCGAGATGACAAGCACCGTCGGCCAGATGCCCGTACCGGCAATCGACGCCAGCACCAGCAGGAAGATGACCGGCGGGAGGGTCATGACCAGATCGACGAAACGCATGGTGACGGCGTCGGCCCAGCGACCGGCAAGCGCCGATATAGCGCCTACCAGAAACCCGATGATCGCCGAGATGATTGTCGAGGCTACAGCGACCAGCAGGGAAATGCGGCCGCCCTCCAGAACACGCACGAAAACATCGCGGCCGACACCATCGGTTCCGAACCAATGGGTAGCCGTCGGTCCGCTGTTCATGGCGAGCAGATCGATGTCGTTCGGCTTGAACGTCCACCACAAAGGATAGGACAGGATCATCGCGAGCATCGGCAGAATGATGCAAACACCGAACAGCGCCGCCTTGTTGTGGCCAAAACGGTGGAATGCGCGCGCCATCGGACCGGGACTGTGGGAAGGGGTGCGTGCAAGCATCTCAACCGACCTTGATACGCGGATCGATGATCGCATAGGTGATATCGGTCAAAAGGTTGACCACGATCACACAGGCCCCGATGATCAGTGTTGCGCCCATGATGACCGGATAGTCTCGCGTCTCGACGGCATTCACCAACAACAGACCCATGCCCGGCCAATTGAATACGCTTTCGATGAAAATCGCGCCGCCGATCGCGAGGCCAATGGTCGAGCCGATGACCGTCACCACGGGCAGCAAGGCATTGCGCAACGCATGCTTGGCGATGACCCAGAATTCCTTGACGCCCTTCGCCCGCGCCGTACGCACATAGTCCTGATTGAGAACTTCAAGCAGTGACGAGCGCATGTAGCGCATGATCAGGGCAGCCTGCGCGATTGAGAGCAGTGCTGCGGGCAAGATCAGATGATGGAGCAGGTCAACCATGGAAAATTCCGCACCAGGCGTCAGCATGCCACCCGATGGCGCCCATTTCAGGCGAACGGCGAATACATAGAGGCCTATCAGCGCGCTCAGAAATGCCGGGCTCGAAATGCCGACAAGTGCAAAGACCGAGAATGAGAGGTCCACCGGCGAGTTCCGCCGCACCGCGCTGATAACACCAGTGACGATCCCCGCGATAATCGCGATGACCAATGCCGATCCCATCAACAGGACTGTGGGACCGATGCGCGACAACACCAGATCCAGCACCGGCTGATCCTGGCGCTTGATCGAGAAGCCGAGGTTCCCCGAAATGGCCTGTTGCAGCCACGCCAGATATTGAACCGGCAAGGGTCTGTCGAGCCCAAGCTGGCTGCGCAGTTCGGAAAGCTGCTCTGGCGACATCGGGATGTTCGGATCGATATAGGCATCGATCGGATCGCCGGGGGTGAGACGCAACAGCAAGAAGATAAGCACGCTCAAGGCAAGGAGCATGCCTACTCCTATCAGCAGACGTCGAAGACTGTATTGAAGCATTTTCGTTCCGTTTTGCCGGGGTGGCCAGCGCCACCCCTCGAACTACGATCAGGCGCGAGCGATTATTCGCCGAGTGACCATTTTTCCGGATGAGCCTGATAGGGGCCGCCACCCGGCGCCGGTGTCCAGATGAAATCCTTGACCTTTGACGACACAACACCATAACGGTTCGCCACCCACAGGGTTGCCCAGGGCAAGTCGGTATTCATGACCTTGCAAACATCCTGATAGCGGCTATCGCGCTTGGACGCGTCGGGCTCGGCAAGAGCGGTATCCAGCGCTTTGTTGAGTTCCGGCATACGCGCACGCACCACATTGGGGCCCGCTGGCGGGATCTGCTTTTCATTGAGACCGACATTGATACTACCCGCATCAGGCCCGTTCTGAAGACCGGCATAGACCAGCTGGAACTGCGCGACGTCCGGCTTCGGGTTCAGGACGATGCTGTTGTAGGTCGGTGTATCGACGGCGCGCGGCACGACATTGATCCCCACCTGCGAAAGCATGGCTTGCACGGCGGCGAGCACATTGGTCGCGAGAGGGGTCGTGTAGTAGGTCAGAAGGGTAATCGGCTTGTCGCCATTGATCTGCGACCATCCGGCTTCATCCAGAAGTTGCTTCGCCTTTTCCGGATCGTAGGCATAAGGGTCAATGCCCTGTGGCATCAGCTGGTCCGCGACATAGGCGCAATTGGCCGGCTTGGCAGCACCCGCATAAAGGCTCTTGATGATGGCATCGCGGTTGATGGCATACATAACCGCTTTGCGGACCCGCGGATCTTTCCAGATCGGCGACTCATGATTGAAGCCAAGATAGTTGACCACGAAGCTGTCGCCTTCGATGACCTTGAAAGCTTCATCGCCCTTGAATGTCGAGACATCGTTCGAATCGACGTATGTGAACTGGATTTCACCGGCGCGAAGGGCAGCAATCGCGGCTGCCGGATTGGCGAAGTATCGGTTGATCACCCGCTCGAGTGCCGGTTTTCCTCCGCGATAATCAGTGTTGGCGGCAAGTTCCACATATTGATCGGTGACGTATTTGGTGAACTTGAAAGGCCCGGTCCCGATTGGCGAGGTCGACCACCATGCGTTTTTGGCGAGTTGATCTGCCGGTATCGATGCCAATGCATGTTCCGGCAGCATCATCACCTTGGTCATTGTGTCGAGAGTACTCGCGCTCGGCGCACTCAGCTTGACGATCAGGGTATGATCGTCCGGAGCTTCGACTGATGAGACTGCTTTCAATCTCGCAGCAAGGACGGACCCCGATTTCGCGTCCATGGCCAGACCCATGGTGAACTTCGCGTCCTTGGAGGTAAACGGCTTGCCGTCATGCCATTTGGCGTCCGCAAGCTTGAACGTATAAGTCATTTGATCCGGACTGACTTCATAGCTATCCGCCAGCACACCGACGACCTTCTGCAGTTTGTCGTCATAGGTGACTAGCGGCTCGAAATAGACACTGAGCCAGGTAAATCCGGCTGTTGCCGCGAGCGGGTTGAAGTTTCCCTGGAACCCTCCCGGCCCGACATCGAATCCACCCGACAAGGTTGCGGATTGCGCTGCAACCGGCGCCAATGTTACGCCTCCAATCAGCGCCACTGACAGTGCCAGCGCTGAAGCCATCATTCGTAGTTTCATGGTATCCTCCCATTTGTCGTATTGGTCTTGTTATGTGCAATCACTCGAGCGATCCCCTCGTAATGACTGTCGAGGCGGTTGCGGGCGTCTTCGAGATTTCTTGCCTCGACAGCGTCAACGATCGCCTCATGATCACGCCATGTCGCCATCGGATCTGTATTTTCCAGATTGACGAAATCGGACGCTTTGTAGAACGCGAGCCAGAACACCTCGATGAGCCGCACGAGCGTCTCATTTTCCTGACAGCGGAAAAGCAGCCGGTGAAAAAGCCTGTCTTCGTCGACAAACGCTTCATTGCGCTCGGCATGGATGCGCATGCGAGCCACGACCTGCCGTAGCTCCCGGATATCTTCGTCAGTGATTTTCTGCAGCGTTTTGGCGATCAAGCCGACTTCGAGAGTCCTGCGAATCTCCAGCACTTCCTCGATCTGTCGCAGCGCCCCGCCCAAGCCATAGGCAAGATTATCAAGAAGCGGCTCGAAGGAGAATGCCTTGACGAAGACGCCAACACCTCGCCGCGACTCCAGAACACCCACCGACTCCAATGCCTTGATACCTTCGCGCAACGAGTTCCGGCTGACGCCGAGCTGGCTGGCGAGTTCGCCTTCGGGCGGCATCGGCGCGCCTGCTTCCAGACCATTTTCGTTGATGTAAGCCCGCAAGCTTTCTTGCACTGACACATGCAGCAGGGGCGCGCGGTGCAGAGGCTTGAGGGATTTGAACGCCATTATGCGGATTCCAATCTCGGTGATGGTACAGTTTAGACTAGATAGCCACTTGTAGGATATCTGTCAACAGGACAGGGCTGGTCCCTCTAAACACTCTTACAACTCAATGTGAAGAAGTTGAAAATAGTAATCTGTTGACAGTCTTCAATTTGCTCCGTACGTTTCGATGAAGCCAATATCAGCGGAAAACCGACCTGTCGGGTTCCGTGAACACTCGGGAGGTGGAATGGCATTCCTGGAATTAGACGGCCTGACCAAGAGCTACGGTCCGCTTACGGTTGTCAAAGGCGTCAACCTATCCGTCGATAAAGGCAAACTCGTTTGCCTTCTTGGGCCCTCTGGCTGCGGCAAGACAACAACGCTAAGGCTTATCGCAGGCTTCGTTCCAGCCAATGCGGGCGAGATACGCGTCGGCGGAAAGACCATATCTTCAGCTCATTCGACCGTACCGCCCGAGGGGCGCAACATGTCGATGATCTTCCAAAGCTACGCGCTATGGCCGCACATGACGGTCTTCGAGAATGTGGCTTACGGCCTGAAGCTGCGGCGTCTTCCACAATCGGAAGTGACCAAGAGCGTCCGGACTATCCTCTCGGCCACACAACTCCTTCCGCTGGAAAATCGCTATCCGGGCGAACTCTCCGGCGGTCAGCAGCAGCGTGTATCGCTGGCACGAGCACTGGTCATCAAGCCTGAAATCCTGCTGCTTGACGAGCCGCTTTCAAACCTCGACGCCAATCTGCGCGAGGAAATGCGCTTTGAGATCCGCCGGCTTCACGACGAATTTCGCTACACGACGGTCTATGTGACGCATGATCAGGCGGAGGCCATGACCACCGCCGACATGATCGTCGTCATGAATGACGGCCGTATCGAGCAAGCAGGTTCGCCGGAAGATATCTATGAACGTCCGGAGACTGAATTTGTCGCCCGCTTCATTGGCGGTACCAATATTCTCAGCGGCACCCGCGGCGATAAACATAGCGTTATTGGCGAAGGCGGGCTTGTGCTCCGATGCGGCAGCGGGAGCACCGCGGCTTCCGGAAAAACAGCAGTTTCGGTTCGGCATCATGACATCGAACTGTCGTCGGCCAAGCCCAAGAGTGCCGACACGAATGTGACGGTCGGCACAGTCACGCGGCAAATCTATCTCGGTTCGCACCGGGACTATCTCGTTTCAATCGCTGGTGGAGAAACGGTGCGCACAGTCGCGCCAGTCAACGTTGCGATCCCGGTTGGCCAAGAAGTATGGCTGCATTTCCCACCAGAGAAATGCCGGGCGCTCGCACAATAAGGGAGGAACTATGCATGTGGAAGAAAGCTCTATCTGCCGCACTCTTGGCCACGGGACTGGCGGCCTCACCCGCCGCCTGGGCTGAAGCACCGGCGCCCTACCAGATTACACCCGAGCTCGAAGCAGCCGCCAAGGCTGAAGGCAAGGTAGTATTCTATACCGCTACCGACGTCGCGGTCGCCGAAAAGCTCGCCGAACTCTTCAAATCCAAGTACCCGGGCATAGCAGTACAAGTAGAACGCGCCGGATCCGAACGCGTCTTCCAGCGCATCGGTCAGGAGTACTCGACCGGCATCTATAATGCAGACGTGATCGAAACTTCCGATGCAGTGCACTTCGAATATTTCAAGCGCCAGGGCTGGCTTGCACCCATGGTGCCGCAGGAAGTGGCCGACAAATGGCCTGCCGATGAGCGCGATCCCGACGGTAACTTCGCCGCCTACCGCGCACATCTATCCGTCATCGCCTACCGTACAGACTTGATGAAGGATGCCGACGCTCCGAAGACGTGGGAAGATCTGCTCGACCCGCGTTTCAAGGACAAGATGGTCAAGGCGCATCCGGGTTATAGCGGCACGGTGATGACTTCGACATTCGTGCTGAGTCAGCTTCTTGGCTGGGACTATTTCGAAAAGCTCGGCAAGCAAAACATAATGCAGGTGCAATCTTCGACCGAGCCTCCGAAGAAACTCGCTCAAGGCGAACGGGCACTCGAAGTCGATGGCAATGAATACAACGTCTTCCGTCTCATCGACGAGGGAAAACCCATCAAGATCGTTTACCCGGACGAAGGTACACCGCTTGCCGTCGGTAATGCAGCGGTTCTGAAACAGGCCCCCAATCCGAATGCCGCCAAGTTGTTCTACGCATTCCTCTTTTCGCTCGATGCGCAGCAGCTCAACAGTGATTTCGGCGGGCTGAGATCATTCCACCCGGACGTCAAGGAAAAGGCGGATCGCACGCCTTTGTCGAAGATCAAGATTCTGCATTCGGATCCTGAGAAACTCGAGCCCGAGATTCCCACCATCAAAGCCAACTATGAAAAGTATTTCGGGACATAATTGATCATGACCAGTGACATTCAGGTTCAAGCTTTGCCGGTTCAAGGTCGGCGCCGCAGCATCGATTTTTCATGGCCGACTTTCGCTCTGTTGACGCTTGTCCTGAGTGTCCTGGTTCTCCTGCCATTATTCTGGCTCGTCTACTATAGCTTTCGCAGCGATACCGGCGCGGGCGCCACCTTCGCCAATTACATTGCCCTCGTCGCCGACCCGACCCTTCTTCGCGCTTACGGCCTTGCGATCGGAATGGCCTTGGCCGTTGGCGTCCTCGCCTGCATCATCGCAACGCCGATGGCATGGCTTGTAGCGCGGACGGACTTACCCGGCAGACGAACAATCCGCATGCTGGTAACAGCGTCGTTCGTCACACCACCTTTCCTTGGTGCTATCGCCTACGAGATATTGGCTGCGCCAAACAGCGGCATTGTCAATATCATGTACAGGAGTGTCTTCGGGCTCGAAGCATCCGAATATCTGGTGAACATCTATACGTTCAGCGGCCTCGTCTTTGCCATCGCCTGCTTCACCTTCCCCTATGTTTTCACGCTTGTGGCGAACGCACTCGACAAGGTTCCATCCGATCTCGAGGATGCTTCTTCAATTCTCGGTGGCAAATCCATGACCACGTTGCGGAAGGTGACGATTCCCCTGGTACTTCCGGCAATGCTAGCGGGAACGTTGATTGCCATTCTGCAAGCCCTGACGATGTTTGGCTCCCCGGCGATCCTCGCATTGCCTGCCGGCTTTCATGTGATCACCACGAAGATCTGGAGCCTTTTTCAGTTCCCGCCACGTCTCGGCCTCGCAGCTGCCGCCGCGCTGCCTTTGCTGATTATCACCGTCATTCTCCTGCGCGCGCAAAAATCGATCCTTGGACGCAAGGGCTACACGGTTCTCGGCGGCAAGAGCGGTACCCCAAGGATCACCGAACTCGGCCCATGGAAATGGCCGGCCATCGCCTTCGTTTTCTGTGTGCTCAGCCTGACGATCATCTTGCCGTATCTGGCTATTCTCAAGACGGCCTTCACCGGCACGGTCGGCGACCCAATTAACCTCAGCACGCTGACTTTGAGCCATTGGCGGTTCGTGCTTTTTGAGTTCTCGGCGACACAGCTCGCCCTTCGCAATACGTTTCTCCTTGGATTTCTGACGGCGACTGCCGTCACAGCCATCGCGCTGATCGTATCTTATCTAGTGATCCGCCGCTCGGTTCCCGGTTCTGGTTTCCTCGGCGTCCTTGCCACCGCTCCGGTTGCAATTCCTGGCATTGTCCTCGGCGTTGGCCTGTTCCTCAGCTATGCCAATCCGACATTCCAACTTTATGGAACGATCTGGATCCTCCTCATCGCTTTCATGACAATCGAGCTCCCGGCGGGTTATCAACAGATGTCCTCGGCCTTTTCCGGTGTCCATCCGGAACTGGAGGAAGCCGGCCGCATCGTCGGCGCATCGCGGTTGAGAACGTTGTGGGATATCACAGCTCCGTTGCTGCGGACGAGCGTCGTCGCGGCCTGGTGTTTTGTTTTCGTCGGCACAATCCGCGAACTCTCAGCAACAATCCTGCTGACTACCGCAAACACCAAGCTTGTCTCGGTCATTATCTACGATCTTAACGAGAGCGGCGATCTTGGAGCGATCTGTGTTCTCGGTATCATTCTTCTTGCCGCTTCTTTTGCCGTGGTGTTTGTCGCCAACCGGGTTCCGGTACTTGGTGGTTCGCAAATGAATACGCGAGGCTAGAGCAAGTTGCCCTGCCTCTCGGCAGGGTCGCCAATTGCTGGAATTGCTGCTAAACGAGGGCTGGAGGAGTAATCCGCAAGGTTCTTGCTCCGTAAATACTGGAACCTTCACGATGGCTTGCGCATGTCAGAGATAACGAACGCCCCGCACAATTTATCCGCGATCGATTTCCTTCGCACCCGTTCGCTCGCGAATGTTGTACAGGCCGAGATCGAGCGGATGATCATCGATGGCGAGCTCAAGCCCAATGAGCGGGTGAATGAAAACGGCCTTTCCCAGCGCCTCGGCGTTAGTCGCGGACCAATCCGCGAGGCCTGCAGCGCGTTGGCGGCCATGGGACTTATCGAGATTATCCCCAACCGCGGCTTCTTTATCCGGGCGCTTACCAATGACGAGGCCCAGGACCTTTCGGAAGCCCGCGCCGGTGTCTTCGGATGCATGGCCATGATGCTGGCGGAGCGGGTGACTGACGCCGAGATCGCAATCCTTCGAGCACTGTTGCAACGCATGGATGAGATTGTCGAGCTCGGTGACGTCCACATCTACTACCCAGTCAATCTCGAGTTCCATAAGCAGATCACGCATATGGCCGGGAACAATCGCCTCGAACTCATCTATCAGAGCTTTGTGCGCGAGTTGCATATCCAGCGCTATCGCGCCCTTTCCAGCCACGATGTGCTCCACATCTCCAACGAGGAACATCGTGCAATTGTCGATGCGCTCGAAGCGCGCGACCCTGTCCGCAGTCTCATCGCTGCGCGCACCCATATTCTCAATGGCATCGTACGTACCCGTCAGGCTGGACAGCCGGGCCCGGTTGAACAGCTTGAGAAACAATCGCGCAAAACGAGCGACGAGAGGTCCACTGACGAAACTTGATCCAGTCCACGATGGCTCGAGGTTTTTGCAAACACAAAACTGTTGACAATTAACAATCCTCCCAGCACAGTCGATTTGAGAATTTACTCAAGACAGACGTGACATAAGAGGATTTGGGATGAATCAGAACAAGGCAGTCGATATCGAGCTGACGAAATACGTGGCCGAATTCGTGGTCGAGACAGCATTTGCCGATCTTTCGACGGAAGTTATCGAGTTAGGCAAGAAATCGATACTCGACGGCTTCGGTCTTGCACTGTCCGGTTCGGTCGCCAAAAGCGGCGAACTCGTTCGCCAGCATCTCGGAGATCTCGGGCTTGCTGACGGCGCCGCGACCGTTATCGGCGGTGGCCGCAAGGTAGCACCTCGGTTCGCTGCATTTGCCAACGGTGTTGGCATCCACGCGGATGATTATGACGACACACAATTGGCCGTCGCCAAAGACCGTGTCTATGGCCTGCTCACACATCCGACGGCGCCTGCCTTGCCAGCTGCCTTTGCGATCGGCGAACTTGTCAGGTCTTCCGGCAAGGACTTCATGCTGGCATACCATCTCGGCGTCGAGGTCGAATGCAAGATCGCCGAAGCAATCGCGCCCCGTCACTACCAGACAGGCTTTCACGCGACAGCTACATGTGGAACTTTCGCCGCCGCCGCAGCGAGTGCCAGACTAATGGGCTTCGACGTTGCGACCACGCAGCGTGCGCTATCGATTGCGGGCAGCCAGTCCGCTGGTCTGCGCGAGAATTTCGGCACGATGACAAAACCATTCCATGCGGGGCGGTCCTCGGAAAGCGGCGTTGCGGCGGCACAGTTCGCGTCCTATGGCTGGACCGCCACGCCTCGGATACTCGAGGCACCGCGCGGGTTCTTTGCTGCAGCGGGCGGCGGCTACGATCAGAGTGCCATCTTCGACAAATTGGGCGCCCCCTGGACTTTCGCCAATCCCGGCATCTCCATCAAACCGCATCCGTCGGGCTCCCTCACCCATCCCGGAATGACCGAAATGCTGCGATTGATCAAAGAGCATGGCATTCGCACCGAGGACGTGAAGCATGTACGCGTTGGCACCAATTCCAATATGCCAAATGCCTTGATCCATCATCGTCCGAAGGATGAACTCCAGGCGAAATTCTCCATGGAATTCTGCATGGCGATCCTGCTGCTCGAAGGCCGTGCCGGCCTCAACGAGTTTACAGACGCTGCGGTCGAACGCGAGGACGTCAAGGCGATGATCGAGAAGGTCGATTTCGTTATAGACGACGAGGCCGAAGCAGCAGGCTATCACCTTATGACAACGCTGATCGATATCGAACTCAAGGATGGCCGCAAGATTTCCGGGCGCGCCGATTTTGGCAAGGGCAGCCCGGCATTCCCCATGAGCTATGACGAGGTAGCAAACAAGTTCCGTGAGAACGCCGAGTTCGCAGGGATGTCCCGCAGCAAGGCGGATGAGATCGTCGAACTGGTGCGCGGGCTGGAAACCCTTAGCACTCTGGACGATCTGTCAGCGCGTCTCATCTCTGTCGCCTGACGAAAATCATCATGCCAGACTCGGGAACATTGGGTGGCGGTCCGCGTGTCTTCGACCGCACCCCCGCGAGAATGGGTCTGGCAGTACTGATCGGCATTGCAGGGGCTGTCGCTGCTAAAAGTATATCGATGCCGCTACCGTATCTTCTGGGGCCGCTTCTGGCCTGTGGGAGCGCCTCGATCATGGGGGCTCCCCTTGCAGCATTGCCTTATGGCCGGGAGCTCGGGCAGGTGGCAGTCGGGCTCGCCATTGGTTTGCGCTTTGTTCCAGTCGTGGTCATTGCAATCGCTAAATTGCTTCCGTTCATGCTCCTTGCAACGATTTTGATGATCGCGGCAACGATGATTGCCGCGTTGTTATTGCAAAAGCTTGCGGGAACGGATCGCAAGACCGCTTTCTTCGCTACCGCTGCTGCCGGCCTTGCGGAAATGGCCGTGGTCGCCCATCAGAAAAACGCGGACAGTGATACTGTCGCTGTGGTCCATTTGATCCGCGTTACTTCGATCGTAACGATCGTTCCGTTCCTGGTAACGATATTTGGCGAGGATGGCGGTATTCATCTGACGCCGATACCTTTTCGGGGCGAAGCGATCCCGCTTGTTGCCCTGTTCGTCGTGGGAGCTGCCGCTGCATTTCTCGTGCGGAGATTGAAGCTGCCCAATACCTGGCTGCTTGTCCCGGCGGCGATAGGCGCTCTCGTTTCCGGCTTTGGCTTTGGGCCGTTCGCGGTTCCGTCGACCGTGCTTACGATCGCACAGGTGGTCATAGGCGTTTGGCTTGGCTGCCGCTTCAGACGATCGCTCCTCGGCAGGCTGTGGCGTGTGACGTCTTCGGCTCTTGTCACCACGGCGTTCCTGCTCGCTGTTGCCATGGCAATAGCCTGGGCGCTTTCGGCGGCGACGGGCCTTTCGTTCGTCACCAGCTTACTAGCCGTAGCGCCGGCCGGGGTCACTGAAATGGCCCTCACCGCTACGGGGATGCATCTCGATGCGACGACCGTCACCGCATTCCAGATCACCCGGATTGCTGTGGTGATGACGACGATCCTCTTCACGTTTCGAATATTTGAAACCTTTTCGCGTCGCCTCGACGCATCCTCTGATTGAAAGGATTGTTCCATGACAAGCCATCTCGTGATCGGCATTTTAAACGGCGATGATATCGGCCATGAAATCGTGCCAGCAGCCGTCGAAGTAACGCGCGCGGCTGCTGCCAAGACGGGTCTGCAAATCGATTGGCGGCCGATGCCGATCGGTCGGTCGGCGCTTGACACGCACGGCTCGACTTTTCCTGAAGGCACGATGGAAACGCTTTCGAAGATGGATGGCTTCATTCTCGGTCCAATCGGACATCAGGCCTATCCAAAGGTTCCCGGCGCGATCAATCCGCACCCGATCATGCGCAAGGGCTTCAACCTCTTCGCCAATGTCCGTCCGACGAAGTCCTTTCCTGGGCTTGGGGCGATTCACGAGGGCATCGATCTCGTCATCGTGCGCGAGAATAATGAGGGGTTCCAGCCCGACCGCAACGTGGTTGCCGGCTCTGGCGAATTCCGGCCGACGGAAGATGTGACGATCTCTGTTCGCGTCATTACGCGCGTGGGCTCATCGCGTGTGGCACGGGCGGCATTCGAAATCGCGCAGCAACGCAAAAAACGCCTGACGCTTGTCCACAAAAACACCGTGTTCAAGCTTGGTTGCGGCATGTTCGTTGAAGAGTGCCATCGGGTCGCCAAGGAATTCCCCGAGGTGGCTGTCGACGAGGTGATCGTCGACACCATGGCAATGCGTCTGATACGCGATCCGCAGAGTTTTGACGTCATCGTTACCACCAACATGTTTGGCGATATATTGACGGACGAGGCTGCGGGGCTCGTCGGCGGTCTCGGCATGGCACCCGGCTTGTGCATCGGTGAGGGCAATCTGGCGATGGCGCAGGCCACACACGGCTCCGCTCCAGATATCGCCGGCAAGGGCATAGCCAACCCATTCGCCATGATCGAATCCGCACGGATGATGATCGAGTGGCTGGGCCATAACCGCAAGATAGCGCAGGCCGTGGAGGCAGCGTCCATCATGGAGAAAGCAATTGCTACGGCACTCGGCGATCCCGCCACGCGTACACGCGATATCAAGGGGACTGCTGACACTGCCGGAATGACAAGGGGAATTATTGCGGCGCTGGGTTAGTTCGCCAAGTTCGTTCAAAGACCCCTCCCTGCTGCTTCGCAGCCTCCCTCCTCATAGGGGGGAGGGTAACAGCGCCATTTCTGTGGCCTACAGCGCAGTCTTTGAACTAAGCCTTGATCTCTTCCGGCTCCTGGCCGTTGAAGAATTTCCAAAATGCGTCATAGACAAGATCGGGACGTTGTTCAGCCGGATAATGGCCGGTTGGCATCGCCCAGCCTCGCATGTCGGGAGCCCAGGGCCTCCATGCCTCGAGCGGAGCGAAATGACGCCCACAATGGCTGTTGGAACCCCACAGAACCAGCACCGGACAGTCGATCTTGCGATTGCCGAAGTCTGCCGTGTCCATGGCGAGATCGACGCTGACAGTCGCCCGGTAGTCTTCGCATACCGCATGGATCTGTTCAGGCGTGGTACAGCGCTTGTATTCAGCCATCGCTTCCGGGCTGAAGATTTCAAGGCCAACGCCTTTCTTGTTGAGTTTGTAGTCGATGTAGTAATCAAGGTCAGCTGTCAGCAGCTTTTCAGGGAATGGTGCCTTTTGCGCCATGAAAAACCAATGATAGGCCTCGAGCCCCCAGCCAAGTGTAACGTTGGTAAGGGCATGATATGTCGGAACGATATCGAGCGAAGCCAGCCGCTCAACGCGATCGGGAAAATCGAGCGCCATACGGAAAGCAGCGCGCGCACCGCGATCATGTCCCGCAACCTGAAACTTCTCGAAGCCAAAATGCGATATGACTTCTGCGTTGTCCTGCGCCATGGCACGGAATGAGTAAGCCGAATGATCGTCTCCTCCATCCGGCTTCGAACTGTCGCCATAGCCGCGCAGGTCGGGGGCAACAACAGTAAAACTTTTGGCGAGCGCGGGCGCGATCCTATGCCAGCTGACATGGGTCAGCGGATTGCCGTGCAACAGCAGAAGCGGCGGCCCCTCACCGCCGATCGCTACATTGATCTCTGCGCCCGCAGTTCGTATCCGCTCATAGCGGAAACCGTGCATCAGCTTTCCCTTTTCTTCAAAGAACGGGGGCACCTTGGACATCGACTCTGTCAGCGACATCGCATTTCTCCTTCTCGCTTGCTATCAATCATGCAGGATATCCTGGAGATCACGTCATGCCCATTTCTGTAAATTGTCAACAATTTATAATTGACAATCATGAAAAAAATCGTCATCCGAGTATATGGAAACGGAATTGCCAAATGCGCCGCCAAGGAGTCAATCAATGAAGACACACAAGATTGCAGCCATTCCGGGCGACGGTATTGGCAAGGAGGTTGTTGCCGCCGGGCTTCGTGTCCTTGATGCCTGCGCAACCCGCGATGGCAATTTTACTGTCGATGTCGATAATTTCCCTTGGGGATCGGATTTCTACAAGGCGAATGGTGTCCTGATGCCCGAGGGCGGCATCGACAAATTGAAAGCCTTCGACGCTATCTATTTCGGTGCAGTGGGTGCGCCCGATGTTCCTGACCACTTGACGCTATGGGGCCTGCGCCTCGCCATTTGCCAGCCTTTCGACCAATACGCCAATGTACGCCCGACCCGTATTCTGCCGGGCATCGAAAGCCCGTTACGGGGTGTTACTGCCGAGGATCTCGATTGGGTAATCGTTCGCGAGAATTCCGAGGGGGAATATGCCGGCCAGGGTGGCCGCTCGCACCGGGGCTTGCCGGAAGAGGTGGCGACGGAAGTCTCGATCTTCACGCGTGCTGGCGTTTCCCGCATCATGCGCTTTGCTTTCCAGCTCGCGCAATCGCGGCCGCGCAAGCTCCTGACCGTCGTCACCAAATCGAACGCCCAGCGCCATGGCATGGTATTATGGGATGAGATCGCCCGAGAGGTTGCAAGCGATTTTCCCGATGTTACCTGGGACAAGATGCTGGTCGACGCAATGACCGTACGCATGACGCTCAACCCGCGATCGCTCGATACGATTGTCGCTACAAACCTTCATGCCGATATTCTCTCTGACCTAGCCGCCGCACTCGCCGGATCGATCGGCATTGCGCCAACCGCTAACCTGAATCCCGAAGGACGTTTTCCTTCGATGTTCGAACCCATCCATGGCTCGGCGTTTGATATCACCGGCAAGGGGATCGCTAACCCGGTGGGGACATTCTGGTCGGCGGTCATGATGCTCGAACATCTCGGCGAGCCCACGGCCGCGGCCAGGCTTATGCGCGCCATCGAACGGGTCACTGCTGACCCGGCACTGCACACACCGGACCTTCGCGGCAATGCAACGACGGACATGGTCACCGATGCGGTCTGTGCGGCCATCCTCGGCGACAACGAGTAGGAAGGAAACAAGATGCCAGCCAACAGTCTCAAGATTGCGGTGATTGCCGGCGACGGCATCGGAAAAGAGGTAGTCCCGGAAGGATTGCGCGTCCTCGAAACGGCCGCGGACAAATTCGACCTCGATCTGAAGTTCGACACGTTCGACTTTGCCTCGTGCGACTATTACGCGAAGCACGGCCGCATGATGCCCGAGGACTGGAAGGCGCAGATCGGCGGCCATGACGCGATCTTCTTCGGCGCCGTTGGCTGGCCGGAGACTGTGCCCGACCATATTTCCCTATGGGGTTCGCTCCTGCAGTTTCGGCGCGAATTCGACCAATATGTGAACCTGCGCCCCGTGCGGCTTATGCCGGGAGTGCCGTCACCATTGGCAGGTCGCAAGCCGGGCGATATCGATTTCTTTGTCGTCCGGGAAAACACCGAGGGCGAATATTCTTCGATCGGCGGCAAGATGTATCCTGGAACGGAGCGGGAGATCGTCGTTCAGGAGACGGTGATGAGCCGCATCGGCGTCGATCGGATTCTCCGTTTTGCCTTCGATCTCGCTCAGAGCCGAGGCAAGAAACACCTGACGTCAGCGACAAAATCCAACGGCATTTCGATCACCATGCCCTATTGGGACGAGCGGGTGGAAGAGATGGCGAAGTCCTACGCCAACGTGCGCTGGGACAAGTATCACATCGATATTCTTTGCGCGCACTTCGTGCTCAACCCCGATCGTTTCGATGTCGTCGTGGCATCCAATCTTTTCGGCGATATCCTCTCGGACCTTGGCCCCGCCTGCACGGGAACCATCGGCATCGCGCCTTCCGGCAACATTAACCCGGAGCGCAATTTTCCGTCGCTGTTCGAGCCGGTTCATGGTTCGGCGCCCGATATCGCCGGCAAGGGCATCGCCAACCCGATCGGGCAAATCTGGGCGGGAGCCATGATGCTGGAACATCTCGGTCACCCGCAGGCGGCGGCAGCTATCATAGACGCAATCGAGGCCGTCCTCGCCGATCCCTCTTCACGGACCGGCGATCTCGGCGGCACCGCCAACACGATCACGTGTGGCAGGGCGGTGGCGGAGGCGCTTTCCTCATCCAATTCCAACGCGTCGAGGGCATCATGAAATCAGAGCTGCCGATCATTGCCCTGACACCCGGCGACTGCACCGGGATTGGTCCGGAGCAAACCGCGCGAATTTTGCACGACCGGCGGATGTCGGGCACCGCCCGCATCGTGGTCGTTGGCGATGCACGGGTCATCGATGTCGGAATGCAACAGGCAGGCGTATCAGTCGTCTATAAGCGCTATACATCCCCTGCTGCGATCGACTGGTCTGATGATGCTGTTCCTCTCGTCGATCTCGCCAATACGGATCCCGCACTTTATGCACCCGGGGTCGGCAGCGCGGAATCCGGTCGCGTAACCGGTGAGACATTGTCACGGGCAATCGATTTCGCCAAGGCCGGTGAGGTCGACGCGGTTTCCTTCGCACCGCTCAACAAACGCGCCATGTATGATGGCGGATGGAAATTTCCCGACGAGCACAAGATGTTCGCTCATCTGCTCGGCCACAAGGGCTATTTCAGCGAGATGAATGTGCTCGACAATCAGTGGATGTCCCGCGTCACATCGCATGTTTCGCTCAGACAGGCGGTCGAGCAGATCAACCGCCCGGCAATCGAAGATGCAATTGTTCTGGCGACGACGATGATGAAGAAGGCGGGTATCGAGTCTCCACGGCTTGCCGTCGCCGCGCTCAATCCACACGGCGGCGAAGGCGGTCTGTTCGGAACCGAGGAAATCGAGATCATTCGCCCGGCTGTTCAAGCCATGGCAGCGAAGGGCATCAACTGCGAGGGTCCCTTCCCGTCCGATACAGTCTATCTCAAGGCTTTTGCCGGAGATTATGACGGCGTTCTTTCCATGTATCATGACCAGGGCCAGATCGCGACGAAGATGCGCGGATTCAATCGGGGTGTGACCGTAACTGCTGGCCTCGATACCGTTTTCACAACTCCCGCGCACGGGACAGCGTTTGATATCGCCGGCAAAGGCGTGGCAGATACAGGCGCGTTTGAAAACGCCATCAACCTGGCAAGCAGGCTGGTCCAGTTCAAACGGCTCAAGGCGTTACAGGCTTGAAACCCAGGTACTCAATGTCGATGCCAACATAGCCGCAAGGCCACCAAGCGCCAGCACGCCCAAGACCGGAAACCTTGGCGCAAAGTATAGGATCACGCCTGAAAGCCCGGCGATTACAAAGGCTGTGACCCCTCCATCGGCCAGCCGGAACAAGGACAACACGCCGGCGATAATCAAGCCGATACCGACCGGCGCCAAACCCTCCCGCATGGCGCGGTGCCATTTCTTGTCGCGATGATGGTTTGTCAACTTGAAGACGGAATAGCATAGCAGCGATGATGGAACGAAGAGGGCCAGCGTCGCCACGAACGCGCCGAGCCAGCCAGCGACCTTCCAGCCAATCACGGTAGCTAGCATCATTCCAGGCCCGGGAGCGGCACGCGACACTGCGAACAGGTCGAGAAATTCGCGAGAATTCACCCAGGCATGAACAGTGACTGTTTCATGCTGGATACCGGCGACAATCGCTGCGCCGCCGCCGATCGAGGTGAGCGAAAAAGGGATGAACACCAGAGCGATCGCAACGAGGGTATCGAAACGCACTTCAGATTCTCCGCCAGGCCAGAGCGACACTGATCGGGGCGATGACGCAGGCAACGGGGATGAGGGGAAAGCGGAAAATCCCGACAAGTATCGCCGTCACCGCAATGGTAACAATGGATGGAGGAAATCGCATCGCCCTGCGAACGCCATGAACACACATGATGATCAAGAGGCCCATTGCAGCGAAGGCCACGCCGTCCGAAATCACCGGCAGCAAGGGATAGCCAGCAAGGGCATCGAACAACTGGCAAAGACCCACGACCGCAAAGAACGGACCGACAAGAAAACCAAGAACGCAGGTTAAGGCGCCCACAGGCCCGCGCAACTGTTCACCCATGCAGATGACCAGATTGACCACATTCGCACCAGGCAGCATTTGCGAAATCGCCAGACTGCTTGAGAAATCCTCTTCGTCGATCCAGCGCTTGCTGAGGACGAACTCCCTGTAGAGCCAGCCGCTGAGGCCTCCACCGAAACTCAAGACACCGATCTTGAAGCAGAGGAGAAAGAGAGACCGAAGGCGTGGTGTTTCTAGCGGAGAGGCAGGGACTGGAGAAGTCAAGGGTTGTGTCCGTTGCTTGGGCTGAACGACTCTAACTTGATACGCGCTGATCTCGTCTTGGGTCTCCTGCTGGCGTTAGTCAACCGGCAATTTCACGTGTTCAGCACATATTGTCGTGACCACTCCGCACCGCGCTTCAGGGCAGGAAAGCCCCACCGTTCACATGCATTGTTTGTCCCGTCACGAAGCGGCCTGCCGGGCTGGCAAGATAGCGCACGGCCGCCGCAACTTCTTCAGGTGTGCCGCGCCGGCCGACCAGTGTACGCGTCGTATTATGGTGCGCCGGCTCGCCTCCGGATGAGGTATGTGCGCGATTGGTATCGATCATTCCGGGCGAGACCAGGTTCACGGTAACGCCCCGCGGACCAAGCTCATGCGCCAAGGCCTTGGTGAACCCATCGAGCCCGGCCTTGGCTGAAATGACGTGGGCGCGGTTCGTCGCCCCGGTATAGGCGGTAAGACCACCGATATTGACGATTGCTCCCCCCTCGCCTGCGATCAGATGGGGGATTGCAGCGCGGCTCATCAGGAACGCTCCGTCCAGCGTCACACCCATGACTTCGCGCCAGTCGGTGAAAGACAACTTCTCGACTGGAGCCTCCCGCCGGATGGCTGCATTGTTGACGAGAAGATCGAGACGACCCAGAACTTCCACAGTCTTGCCGACGAGCCGCTCCGCATCGGCCTCTTGCGCCACGTCGCCGAGAAGCACAATTGCCCGGCTACCCTGCGTCTCTACTTCACGCGCCACGGATTCGGCCGCTGCTTGATCAGACCTTGCGACGATGGCGATTGAAGCACCTGCCTCGGCCAGCGCAAGCGCGATAGCGCGTCCGATATTGCGCGATGCGCCCGTTACCAATGCTACACGGCCCTTGAGTTCACGATTGTCCTTGCTCATGCCCGCGCCGCCCTCAAATCGACTTTGCGACCCTCTGCTATCTGATTGAGGGTGTCACGCAATGCTGCGATCTTGCCGCTGTCAAAGCCGCCGAACCGCAAATTGGCCTCGAACTTGGAAGCCAGTTCGGCATCCGGCAATGGTTCATGTGCGCCGCCGCGCATGTACGGCTGCCTGAACTCGTGGACGGTTCCGTCCTTTAGGGTTGCCTTGAGGTGGCCGGTGAAGTTTTTGGGATAAGGATCGTTAGGATCGATTTCGTAGGAGATCCTGGCGGCAAGTGCCCGCACCTCCGGGTCCTTGACACGTTCATTGGTAAACTGCCCGAGACCCGCCTCACCGTCGAGGAAACCGACTGCCATGCAGAAGGGAGTGGAGAATTTGCCGGCATAGCCATTGGGTGGCCGGTGCTTTTCAGCGAGTGGTTCCCACAGGCGATGAACAGTGCCCTCACCTACCTTGCAAGTGATGGAAACAATATCCGCCGGTAGCACGCCAGCAGCTGCCAGCTTTCTCGCGCAGTCGATAAAGGGCTGCGTCATGGTCCCGCACGCGTAAGGCTTGAAAGCCAGCGTCTCCAGGATCCAGGTTTTGCCCAGACCATCAAGCAGCGGTGCGAAATCTGGCGTCTTCGACGGAGCAAAGGCCTTGTAGAAGCCGTGCGAACCATCGAAGACCGTGATAGGTCCGGTGAACCCTCCTTCTGCAAGAAGGGCAGCGCGCAACCCGGCCTGTGCCGCAGCCCCGGCATGCAGGCGCTTGGTCGAACTGCCATCGGCGAGATACTCGATGATGCCGGACGCGAGACTGCCGGAAATGCCGAGCGCTCTGCCGATCGTTGCAGCGTCGAGACCGAGTGCCGCACCAACGGCGGCGGCGGCGGCGGGAGCACCAAATATTGCAGTGGGGTGGAAGCCGGCCTTGTGGGTCGCCTGCGGTGCAACGAGGCTCATCCGGCACATCAATTCGGAACCAACCGCGATGCCGCGCATCACTGCCTTGCCATCGAGACCGCGTTTTTCGGCGATCGCCAGAACAGCCGAGACGATTACCGCGCCGGCGTGGATGGGCCCGCCTTCAAAAGTGTCGTCATAGTCTTCTCCGTGGGCGGCTGTACCATTGACGAGCGCGGCATCGTAAAGCCCAAGGCCGCGATCGTGACCATAGGCCGTGCACGACCCTTCATCCACTGCACTGGCAAGCGCGGCGCGGACATAGTCCGTGTGTCTTGCAGCGATGGAAAGACCGATAATATCGAATATCAGGCGACGGCAGACATCAGCGACCGCAGATGGTGGCGCGGCCTCCTCGGCAAAGGCGGCCAGTTTGACCGCCACAGGCGTCGATGTCGGGACGGAATGGTTCATGAATGCGCTTCCTCGATTTTGGTCTTGCGGGCGTCGCGGAATTCGCGGCTAAGCGAAAAGACGACGAAGATGAGAGCGATCGACAGCAGGCAAACGGCGATCGGATCCTGAAGGAATATCATGTGATCGCCGCCTGACAGAACGAGCGAACGGCGATAGCTCGATTCCACCATGTGGCCGAGCACGACGCCGAGAATCATCGGTAGCACGGGGAATCCCGCGATCCTCATAAGATAGCCAACCAGGCCGAGTGCAAGTGCAATGCCGAGATCGAACAGACTGTTATTCAGGGTGAAGATGCCTGACAGGATCAGGGCAAAAATGAACCCCGCCCGATAGGCTCGTGGTCTGTTAACAAGCCAGATGCAGGCAGGCAGGATGATCATGCCAACACCAATCTGCGCAATAATAGCGATGAACGAGCCGACATAGATACTGTCGATGACCTGTGCGCTCTGCTCGAACAGGCGCGGACCAGGGATGAGCCCGTGCATCAGCAACCCGCCAAGCAGGACGGCTGTAGAATTGGAGCTCGGGATGCCGAAGCTGAGCAGCGGGATCAGCGCGGTACTTGCCACCGTATTATTGGCGGCCTCCGGCGCTGCGACGCCTTCCTCCGAGCCTTTGCCGAAAAGCTGCGGCGTTTTCGACCAGCGCTTTGCTTCGTTGTAGGACATGAACGCGGCGATGGACCCACCGCCACCTGGGGTCAGGCCCTCGAACAACCCAAGAATACAGCCGATGGTTTGCGAACGCTTGAGCTTGTTCATCATCGACCAGCTTGGCAGCTTGATCCTGATCGTCTCATTCAATTGCAGGACGGTTGACGACCCGGATTGGCTCATGAGCTCGGTAAGTGCAAACAGACCAACCATGACAAGTACGGGTTCAATACCACCAAGAAGATCGGGAATATCGAAGGTGAAGCGTGTAACGCCGGAGATCGGGTCCGTGCCGACAGTCGCGATCATCAATCCGACGGTCGCGGCTGCAAGGCCCTTGATCAATGAACCTCCGCTCATGGAGGCGATGACGCTGAGGCCGAGGATGCCGAGACCGAAATAGGATGGCGGGGTGAATGCCAGCGCCAGCCAGGATAAGGGCTCGGTCAGCAAAATCAGCATCGCTAGTCCAAAGAGACTTCCAACGACGCCCGACATCAGCGAAATGCCGAGTGCCTCTCCGGCACGCCCCTGGCGATTCATTTCATAGCCGTCGATCACCGTAGCAGCGGAAGAGTTGGTTCCAGGCGTTCTTATGAGAATAGCCGGGATCGACCCGCCATATTCAGCACCGATATAGACGCATGCCAGGAGCGCAATCGCTTGAGCCGGGTCCATCGTGTAAGTGAAAGGAAGAACGAGCGCCATGGTGATGGACGCGGATATGCCCGGCAGAGCACCGCCAAGAATGCCCCAGGTAAGCCCGCCAATGGCAACGAAGAAGAGTGGGGTCTCGGTCAGCAGGTGGATGATGTCCCAGAATGTGGTCATCAGAACATTCCTTGAAAAAGCGAGCCTACCGGCTGATGGACGCCAAGCAGTTTGACGAAAATTGCCCAGTAGAACACCGCACCGCCGACAGCCGCGGCCAATACCACCCAGTTGCGCGGGGCGCCCTCATAAAGCGCGACGGCGCCAATCAGGAGAGCGGTACCCGCGACATAGCCGATAAACGGAAGGACAAAGACATAGACTGCGCCCAAAAGAAGAAACCCGATGGCGCGGGGCAAGTGGGCATCCTGGTCATCATCGGTACCTGCTGCGGTCGCCGTCCTAGCCCGCCTGAGGAGTATGGCACGTGCAATCAAAAGGACACCAAGAATGGCAAGGATGATGGAAAGCACATGCGGCAAGCCTGTGGCACCCACTTCATCGGACAGGGTGCTGTCGGCGATTTGACTGGACCAAGCATAATACGTCCCGGAGACGGCAAGAAGAACAACGCCGCTGATAAGATCTTTGTTCATGGGGTGGCCCTCATACGCTGTAGGAGATCGGCCCACGCGGCCGATCTCCTGGCGTCATTATTTGATGGCGCCTGTCGACTTCAGGAACGCCTCAGTTGTCGATCCAAAATTATCTATGAAAGCCGGATAGTCCTTGTGCGCGATAAACTGAGGGACGAGCACTTCTTCGGTATATGCCTTCTTGTAATCCGGATCTTCAAGCAGCTTCTTCACAGCTTCGTCCCAGATTGCAGTCGTGGCCTCCGGAATACCTTTGGGACCGGCGAGGCCGCGGAATTTGACAAGACTGACGTCAAACCCCGATTCCTTCACAGTCGGCACATCCGGCTTCTCGGTAATGCGTTCAGGATTGAAGGTGGCAAGCAAAGTGATTTTGCCGGCATCGAGCTGCGAGCGCAATTCCTGGATCTCGCCAATACCGATATCGAGCGTGCCATTGAGAACATTCAGCATCATGTCGCCGCCGCCCTCGTGGGTAACGATTGCAGGTGTGACGCCTGCTGCCTTCTTCAGTTGCTCGGCCGCCTGACGTTCCAGCGATGCGGGATTGGCCGCGCCCCAACGCCCGCGTTCCTTCTTTGCATGGTCGATGACGTCTTTCAGCGACTTGAAAGGCCCATCAGTCCGCGTATAGATCACCTCGCTATCGGCGAAAATGTTCACCAGCGGATCCATGTCCTTGTATGTATTCTGCGGTTTGCTCATCAGCGAAGTATAAATGTAAGTCGGTGTCGTCGCGTAGAACACGCTACCATCGGCTGGCGCTGTCGCAACGCGTGCCATGGCCTTCGCGCCGCTGCCGCCCTGGACGTTTTCCACGATGAAGGTAGCGCCGATATACTTGCCCAGGTACTTCGTCATTTCGCGCAGGAATACGTCACTACCGCCGCCGGGGCTGGAATGGGTCACCAGCGTCACAACTTTATTAGGATAGGGCAGCGGGTCAGCCTTAGCCGCTGCGCTGGATAAGATAGCGGCAGTGGCAAGGCCGAGCGCCGCCACGCCGATCGATTTCATGAAATTCATTGTCTCTCTCCCTTTCAAGTACCGTTTCTTCAGAACGGCTTCCCTCTCTTCAAGTCATTCAGTAACGAGTTCCCGTTCGCCGCTGACGAGTGTAACAAGTCTTCCGACATCAGCACCTTTATCGATACTCTGCACCAGTTCCAGCAGTTCATCCTGGCAAGGGGTGTCAATGACGCCCTCCGCGCACATGCGAAACTTATCCTCAAGTCCAGCATCGCTGATCGGGTTGGAAGGCCCGCCGCGGTAGCGCTCATCGGCCCATTGTATCAAGGTACGCCCGTCCTTGGTGATCACCTCGATACGCGAGCGGATCTTGTCATAACCGAGCGCATCGATCTCAAGATCGTTGATGACATCCGTACGCGCTTGCAGGTCCTGCATGGCGTCTCCGGCTACAAACGCGTCCTCGAACTCATGGTGACTGGCGCGGCGGCACAACACGATCATCGCGAGCAAAGCGGGCATCGAAAATTTAGCCTGGAGATGATTTTGCGCTATTGGATAGCGAATAGGCTCGATGATATTTTTGCCGGCAAAGAAGCGGATGCGTTCGACCTCTTGTGGTTTCAGATCGTGATCCAGGACCAGCTTCAGCATCGCGTCCATTGATTGATGGGTGAGAATACCCGACGGGTATGGCTTGATGCTGACGCCGGGTTCGATAATGGTCAAAGGAGCGCCGAAACCGGCCACGGTTTTGTCCTCATCAAAGCCCTCGCCCATGACGGAAAAGAAGCCCCAGGGGCCGTCGAGTGCGGCCGGATCCGCTTCGAAACCAGCTGCAGCGAGACGTGCTGCAGTGACACCATTTTCGCACGCACGTCCGACATGGAGCGGCTTGGTCATGGTGCCAAAATTCACACGGATACCGGCGGCAAAACTTGCCGCCAATCCGAGTGCGTGGGCGAGCTTGTCTCCGGCCAATCCTAGAAGCTTGGCAGCGGCAACTGCCGCGCCAAAGGTGCCGACTGTACCGCTCGTATGATGTCCGCGGCGATAGTGACGCGGCTTCATCCACTCGGCAATCTTGCACTCGACTTCAAATCCGAGCTGGAAGGCGAGCATGAGGTCCCGACCATCCACATTGCCTTTTTCACTGGCAATGATCAGCGCAGCGGTAAGGGGTGGAACGGAGGGGTGGGTCAGCAGACCATAGATATGAGCCGGATCACGGGAGACCTGTGTATCGTCCCAATCGTGAGCATGCCCGGCAGTCCCCCAAACGCGAGCGGCCAGTGATGCAGGCACCCTCGCCGATCCGTTGCCCGGCAAAGGCGCATCTTCGCGCCCTCCCTGAGCAAGGGCGTCTTCGATAAGAATGCGCACCGATGCTTCTCGACTGCCGGCGAGATAGAGGCCAACGGTGTCAACCATGCAGCGGCGGCCGACGACAAGCGCTTCTTCCGGCAGGTCCTCATAGGTCGTGCGTTCGATAAAACGTATGGCCTGTGCCGTGATGTCGGAAGATAAATTCACGCGTCTTGTCTCCTGATGAATATGCAAAGTTTGGCGAGATATTGCGCCGTCAGAAAACTAGGATGTAGAATGTAAATTGTCAACAATCATTGTAAATTGTCGACAATTAAGCCCGGCCGAATGCCGATGCGGCCTGCGTCAGGCGTGCGGTGGCAGTGCGGCGCGGTCCCGCTTCGCGGTGAGCCAATCCCTGACGCGGTAATAGCGTAGCGTCAGTTGCGGTCCAAAATTCATGTAAAACGGCGCCGCCGTCAGCGGCTCAAGCTTGAGCGCCAAATCCCTGTCAGGCACACCCAGGGCCCATTCCGACAAAATGCCGCCTAGCATGCTCCCGGTCGGCACGCCGCGCCCGGACAGTCCGGTCAGCGCGACGACACCCGGAGCCAGATCGTAGAGGCGCGGAATGGTGCGGTATTGCATATCGAGTTCGCCAAACCAGAAATAGTCCCAGCGGATGTCTTGATCGATTTGTGGATGAAGCCATTTGAGCCGGTCAGCCATCACCTGCTTGGTATAGGGCATGTCCCTACCCCGTCGCCCCATCGGGAACATCGACGCAACAATGCGGCCTTCGGCGTTGTATTTGTAGACGAAAATGTCGCCGCGCCCATCGTGGATGGTCGTGTTCTGGGGTAGGATGGTTCTACGTGTATCTTCACTCAGGGGCTGTGTCGCGGCCACGAACACCCGCTGAATCTTGAATGTGTTGTCCAAGCCTGGCCAGCCATCGACCGTATAGGCGCCGGTACCAAAGATAACCTTGTCTGCAATGACGCGGCCTCCGGGCGTTTTAACCGCCCATCCTCCACCCTCGCGCTCAACCTTTGCCACAGCCGAATGTGTATAAATCGCACCGCCTTCCGAGATCACGGCGCGTGCCAGTCCACGTGCATATCCAAGTGCATTGAGATGCCCGGCTTCGGAATGAAACCAGCCGCCATGGAACCGCGGGCTGCCAGTGACTGCTTCGACCTCGCGTTTGTCGAGCACGCGAGTCTTCGCACCCACGGTGTTATAGTCCCGCGCCTTTTCTTCGATGGTTGTCATGGCACTCGGCGTATGCGCGCCCATCACGTAGCCATTTTGCTGCCATTCGCAGTCGATGCCATAACGCGAGATCATATCCGCCACGCGATCATTCGCGCGAGTTTGACGCTGTATCAACCGTTCGGCCCAAGGCTCGCCCAGCATCTTGCGAAGTTCCGGCAAGCTATAATGCGTGAACGTCGGGGTACAGTGTCCCGCATTCCGGCCAGAGCCGCCAAACCCGATCTCCTGTGCCTCAAGGAGCACAACCTTCACACCCGAACGCGCAAGTTGCAGCGCGGTCGTCAAGCCCGTGTAACCCCCGCCGACGATGCAAACATCAGCCTTGATTGTGCCCCCCAACTTCGATGTCTCCGGCGCAGGTGCCGCCGTCGCATACCAGAGCGTCGCTTCGAAGGGAGAGAATTTCGGCACTATCCGTCTTCCCCTAGTTCAAGTCGCTGCGGGCATCGAGCGCGTCGCGGAGGCCATCGCCGATGAAATTGAAACTGGTGACCGCGAGCGTTATCGCCACACCCGGGATGATGGCCAGCCAAGGAGCGGACTGCAGATATTGCTGCGCTCCATTGAGCATATTGCCCCAGCTCGGAAGCGGCGGCTGAATGCCATAGCCGAGGAAACTCACATAGGCTTCAAGAAGTATGGCTCTGGCTACGGTCAGCGTAGCGGCGACGATGATCGGTCCCATCGCATTCGGCAGCAACTCGCGAAACATGATCCACCGATTGCTGAGGCCAAGCATCCGTGCGGCCATGATAAAATCGCGCTCACGCAGCGAGCGCACTTCCGCCTCGACGATGCGGGCAACTTCCATCCAGCTGGTGATCGCGATGATCACGGTGATCATGATAGGACTGGGTTTGATGAAAGCAGCCAGCGCCAAAAGCAGAAAGATGCTGGGAAAAGACAGGACCGCATCAACGAACCGCATCAGGACGGTGCCGATCCGCCCACCGTAGTATCCTGCGACGACACCGATCGTTGCGCCAATCATTGTGCTCAGGATCATTGCGGCAAAACCGACAAGCATCGAGATCCTGCCCGCCATCAGAAGGCGCGCAGCAATGTCACGACCCAGCGGGTCCGTGCCGAGAAAATGATAGCCGGTAAGCGGTGGAGAAAAGCGCGCGCGAAGATCGATATAAAGATCATTGTATGGGAGGAGATATGGCCCGATGACGCAGACCAGCGTCAACAGGATCACCATCACGACACCAAGTGCCGCGAGCCGGTGCCGAACGAACCGCCGGAAGGTCCGGCTGTTCCACCAGCCGGATTTTATGGGGCGATTGATGGGTGTTGAGGAAACAGACATCGCGATCTCCCTATGTCAGCCGAATGCGCGGATCGACGAATGCCGTAAGCAAGTCTGCCGCAAGGTTGCTCAGAAGAACGAGAATCGCCGAGAACATCAGCAGCCCCATCACCACCGGGTAATCCTGATAGCCGAGGCTATCGAGGAAAAGGCGTCCCATGCCCGGCCAGGTAAAAACCGTCTCTGTGACGAGCGCTCCGCCGAGGAGCGTTGGAACTTGTAATCCCGCCAAGGTTATCATCGGCAGCAGAGCGTTGCCGACGACATGCTTCATCAATACGCGCCGCGGCGTCATGCCTTTGGCGCGTGCCGTACGGACGAAATCCTGATTGATCACATCGAGCGTCGCGGTGCGCATGTAGCGGCTCCATACCGCCACGTCGACCAAGGCCAGAACCATGGCTGGCATGATCAGATGAATGGCATAATCCAGAAAGGAGCCGTTGCCGATCGTATACATATTGCCCGCCGGCAGCCAACCGAGCTTCAATGAGAAAATGTAGATCGCGACGAGACCGAACCAGAACGTCGGGATGGACAGTGCAACCATGGCGCCGACTGTCGCCGCGTAGTCAAAAATGGAATAGCGCTTGGTCGCTCCCTTGATACCGACCCAGGTCCCGATAGTGACCGAAATCACCGTTGCTGTGCCCATGAGCAGCAAAGTAGCGCCGAAGTGACCACCAATGACATCAAGAACAGGGCGGCTGTCTCTGAACGACCTGCCCCAGTCTCCGCGTAACAGGCGCCAGAACCAGTCCGCATATTGCACGACCAGTGGCCGATCGAGGCCCATTTGCGCAGAGATTCGATCAAGGTCTGCCTGCGTCATGCCAGGCGTCAGCGCAAATTGCGACAACGGACCTCCCGGTGCCAGATTCAGTACGGCGAAGCCGATCATGGATACCAGTACGAGCAGCACAAGGCTTTGTCCGAGCCTGTTCAATATGTAGCGTGTCATTGCGTCGATCTCCGATAGCGGTTCGAAGGCAGGACAGGGCCAGGCAGCGTCGCCGCCCTGGCCCTGCAGATCCTATGCCTGCTCCCAGTACCAGGTCCCGACGTTCCAGGAGTCGATCCGATTGTTCACGTTTGGCGCAAAACCGGTCATGCCCTTCTTGCGGCCTCGGACCGTGGCGTACTGGAAGATCGGCAAAAGAGGCAGATCATTGCGAATGATCTCCTGGATCTTGAGGTAGGCCTTCTTGCGTTCTTCTGGAACGAAGACGCGCCCGCCTTCACCAAGCAGCTTGTCGACTTCCGGACTGGAATATTGCGAGGTGTTCTGGCCTGCACCACCCTTGGCGTTGATGGATGTCGAAAGGAAATAATCCGACGAATCTGGATCTGCTCCGGTAAGGAAATTAATACCGACGACCACGGAATCGAATTTCGATTGCATCCAGTATTCACCCCACATGACCGCAGGCGGCAGATTTGAGATGGTCATCTCGACGCCGATATCCTTGAAGGACTGCTGCATGAACTGCTGGACCTGTTCGCGGATATGGTTGCCAGCCGTCGTCGAATTGGTGAACGAGAGACGCACGCCATCCTTGGCGCGAATACCGTCCTCACCCGGCTTCCAACCGGCATCGTCGAGGAGCTTTTTGGCCTTCTCGATATCAAACTCGTGCTTCGGCAAGTCTGTATTGAAGTAGAAGGATTGCTGCGGCATGTAGGTTTCGGTTGGAGCCGGCAAGCCATAGTAGAGCGCATCGATGATAGTGGTCTTGTCCAGCGCGTAATAAAGCGCCTGACGCACGGCAGGATCCTTGAACTGTGGCTTCTCCATGTTGAACGTGACCGATTCCACAGTGGCGCCTGGAACGACCTGAACCTCCTTGCCTTCCAGCGCTTTCGCCTCGTCGTAGTGATCCGGCGTGATCCATTGCAGGCCGGTCACATCAATATCGCCCGTCTTGAACTGAGTGTAGAGGACGGTGAGATCTGGAATATATTTGTATATGACCCGTTCGAGATAAGGACCGTCGCCATAATAATCCGTGTTGGCCGCAAGCTCGATGTGATCGCCTGCGACGCGTTCGACCCACTTGAATGGTCCTGTACCAACAGGTGCGTTGTTGAACAGTGCGGTGTTCCTGTCCTTTTCCGGCTCCAGGATGTGTTTCGGCACGATAAACGTCGCCGCTAGGATGGAAGCATAAGGCGCGTAAGGCTTTTCCATTCGCCAAGTGATTTCTGTTGGCGAAACAACCTTGATGTCACGTACCTGGTCGTGGCCGGCGCGCCGCGCGCTACGGAAATCCTTGTCGACGACGAGATCGAGCGTGAATTTTACATCGTCGGCGGTGAAGGGCTTGCCGTCATGCCACTTCACGCCGTCGCGGAGTTTCACCTTCCAGTTGAGGCCGTCGGCGGAGATGCCACCATTCTCGACTGTCGGAACTTCAACCGCCAGGGCGGGCGTAAACTTCCCTTCCGGGTCGACGTTGAATAGCGGATCGAAGACGCTGAAATGGATACCCTCATCGACCTCGATATGCAGCATATGCGGATTGAATACTGTAGGTTCCTGCGAGAAGCCGATGATCACCTGTCCCTTGGGTGCTGAGGGCGGAGCGGCATAGGCTTTATCTCTTCCAAGGATCCCCGGCATGACCAGGCCGGTTGCACCAACCATGCCCATCATGGCGAGTGCCTGACGCCGGTTGGGGTGGAGAATTGCATTTCGATGCTTATCAGACATTGTCGTTTCCCTTCTTTATTGGTTTGTGTTCAATGTTCCTGTTTGCATTCTATCTGCCAGTCGGCAGAGCATTCTCATTACGGCGTGGCTCCTCAACCGCGCCGATCTTAGAAACCACTGAGTGGCCGCACCTTCGATCCATCGCTGAAGCGGGAAAAACGAAAATCTGTGGGATCGACGACCGGCGCGCAGCCGGTCACGATATCGGCCATCAGTCGACCTGCCGCCGGACCAATGCCAAAACCATGGCCCGAAAACCCGGTGGCGATGTGAAAGCCCGGTATCTCATCCACTGCGGAAATCACAGGAATTGCATCCGGCGTAACATCGATGTAGCCCGCCCAACGCTGTGCAATCTCCGCCTTGTTGAAGACCGGAAAGGCCGCCTTCAGATTGTTGAAAGCCTTGTTGGACATGTCCAATGAAGGCTTCGGATCCAGCACGCGATTGTATTCGAAAGGGCTGGCCTCATCCATTTTCCAGTGCGTCGGGAGCCGCGCCTCGTCGAAGAAACGGCCACCGAAGCGAAACGACAGCGAACCCCATTCCATCTTGAGCGCCGGAAGGAATTTGAATGCATAGCGAAAAGATTTCGGCACGATGTCGACAATGTTTTCGTGGCCGGAGGCAATCGTATAACCGCCATCCTGGCGTTTCCGTATGGCAAAATCCTTGGACCAAAGCGCCGATTCCGGACCGCCTTCCAGCGGCTTCGTGCGCATGACGGTATTCATCACCTTCAGCTGCGGCAGGTCGATCCCGTAAAGCCCGCAGAAGAGATTGGACCAGGCGCCGCCCGCCAGTACGACAGCGTCGCAGGCGATGCGTCCGCGCTCGGTGACAACACCCGAAACCTTGCCGCCGGTCGTCTCGATGCCTCGCACGGCACATTCCGTCAGGATTGCCGCGCCTTTGTCGCGCGCGGCTTCAGCAACTGCGGGCGCGGCCTTTTGCGGTTCGGCGCGACCATCAGCGGGCGTGTACAAAGCGCCCTTGAGTTTCATGCTACCGCCCGGCAAAAGGTCTTCGAGTTCCTTGCCACTCACCATTCTGCTCGGCAGCTGATAGCCCTCGAGATTGTGGCCCCAACGTTCATGCTCGTCGTAGGACTTATCGTCGGGGCAGGCGAATATGATGCCGGCGCGTTTGTAACCTGTGTCACGGCCGAGCCTTTTGTCGAAGCCTGACCAGATGCGCAGCGCCTCGGCCATGAGCGGTACTTCGCGCGGGTCACGGCGGGAGATGCGCACCCAGCCCCAATTGCGGCTCGACTGTTCCTGACCGATGCCTCCTTTTTCACACAAAGCAACCTTATGACCGCGCTCGGCAAGTTCCAGCGCCGTGGACGTTCCGATAATGCCGCCGCCGATGACAACCACATCGACTTTTTCAGGCAGATTTTCATCGCCGTGCACGCGCACGACATAGGGACCGGGCATTTAATAGGATTCCTCTAACTGGCAGTTGATGGTGAATTCGGCGACGCTCGCCTCATTCGGAAGATCGAGAAGCATTGCCGTGATACGGGCGATGTCGTCGGGATCGGTCAGGAGATTGTCAGCACGGTTGGTAAGAGCTCGCGCCATGTCCGTTGCGACAAATCCGGGACAAAGAGCGGTTGCGCGTATACCGAGGTCCCAACCCGTATGGCGAATGCCATGAGCCAGAGCCACGGCCGCAAACTTGGAGATTGAATAGAGGCTGGCGGTCGAAGATTTCACACGCTTGCCGGACAGCGAGCCAAGGATGATAACGCGTCCTCGCCCGCTTTTGCCAAGCGCGTCCCAAGTCGCGGCCGCGAGCCGGCGCGGCGCCTTCACATTGATTGCAAGCATGGCATCGAGATCAGCATCATCAGCCTCAATCACGTTTTTCGGGATCATGATGCCGGCATTGGCGATGATCGCGTCGATACGGCCGAACCTCGCCAATGCCTGTTCTGTCCATGCGGCTTCTGCCGATGGATCGCTTGCATCGTAGGCAACGACCTGGACACGATCCGGATCAGCCCAGTCGGGCAATTGCGGGCTGCGCATGCCCAGTGACAACCGCCATCCAGCAGCACCAAGAAAGCGCGCAATCGCCTCCCCTATTCCTCTGTTTGCCCCCGATATCAGGACGACACGTTCTTCCGTCATATCAACAACGTTTCTCCCCGGTCATGCCGACCATCTTCCGGTATGCCCGGCGCAAGATATCCATCACCTGAGCCTGCTCTTCTTCCGCAATGAACGAGAAAAAATCCTTAGACTGCTTCGTGACAATTGGCCGGATCACGGCAGCAAGCTCAGCACCTTTCGGAGTAACGTAGAGCTCCTGCGCCCGCCGTTCACTGGCAGAGGTTTGCCGCCTGAGAAGATCATGTTCAATCATCTGCTCTATGAGACGTCCCATTGCCGAGCGGTCTTTCATGATGATCTGCGCGATTACGGACGGGCGGATTCCCGGGTGACTATCCACGAGCAGCAGCGTTGTAATCTTGCCGGTTCCACGCGCCACGTCGCATCCGTCGAGACGAGCATCAAGATCGCGGGAAACCGCAATGTTCATGGTGCGGATGTAGAAGCTCAACGTGTCTTCGAGCACGTCGAGATTGACATGTTCAATCGTGGTCGGCTTCGACATCATCTTCGGCATTCGGGCAAATTCCTTCCGCCCCCGATACGATGCATTGCGCCGGGGTTCCAAGGCTTCTGAATTTGTTATGCAGCTTTCAATTTTGCATGCTTCGGCAAATAGTGGACAAATGCAACTATTTTTTTATGTGAGATTGCAGGAATACCGAGCAAACAAAGAAATTGCCCGTTTGACGAGCCAAACGGGCATCAAAAAAGCACTCCAAGCCCAAAAATCAGGCAGCGGGTTCCCACTGGCTGCCTGGAATTGCCGAGACCAGTCGTTGAGTATACGCGTGCGCCGGACTGCGGAAGATTTGCGAGGGCGGTCCGAATTCTACGATCTCGCCGCGATACATGACTGCGATGTCATCGCAGATCTGGCTGGCTACGCGCAAATCATGGGTGATGAAGATCATCGCCACGTGGAGGAGTTTTTGAATTTTCGTCAGTAGTTCCAGGATTTGAGCCTGGATAGAAACATCAAGCGCCGACACCGCCTCATCTGCGACCAGAAGCACTGGATCGAACATCAGGGCGCGGGCGATGCCGATGCGTTGTCTCTGCCCGCCTGAAAACTCATGCGGGTAGCGATCGTACGCGCCTTCATCCAAGCCAACAAGTTCAAGGAGTTGCACCGCCTTCGCCCTTGCATCTGCGGCGCTGACACCGTGCGCCATCGGTCCGACGACCAATATTTGTCCGATGGTGTGGCGGGGATTGAGCGACGCAAAGGGATCCTGGAAAATCATCTGGATATAGGGGCGCATCGACCGGAATTCCTTGGCGTCGAGCGGTGCGATATCCTGACCGTTGAACAATATCTTGCCGCCATCGGCATCCATCAGCTTGAGCAGCACCCGCCCAAGAGAGGACTTTCCAGAACCGGACTCTCCGACGACGCCGAGCGTACGGCCCTTGCGGATCGTAAAACTTACGTCATTGACCGCATGCACCGTGCGGCCCTTCGTAAAGAAGCTCCCGCCGCTCGTATAGATTTTGTTCAGCTTTTGCACGTCGAGCACGACCGGGGTTTCTGTATTGCTCGCTCTGTCCTTGTCGCGCATTCGCGGCACAGCTGCTGTAAGGCGCTGCGTATAGGGATGCGATGGATGGTTGAGCACGTCGTCGGCTTTGCCCTGCTCGACTATCTTGCCCTTTTCCATGACGACGACACGATCGGCAATCTCTGCCACGACACCGAAGTCGTGCGTGATGAACATGACGCTCATGTGCTTGTCGCGCTGAATCTTGCGGATCAATTCCAGGATCTGCGCCTGCGTTGTCACATCGAGTGCCGTCGTCGGTTCATCGGCAATCAATACATCAGGACCAAGAGCCAGGGCGATCGCGATCATCACACGCTGTCGCTGTCCGCCGGACAGCCGAAAAGGATATTGGTGCTGCATAAGCAGTGGGTCTGGCAGACCTACCTCATCGAGCAGATCCAGCACCGCTTTTGCCCGCGTTTCGGGAGTGCCGATATTGTGCACTTCCATGACCTCGGCGATCTGCGCGCCGACCGTCATCAAGGGATTGAGCGCAGAGAGAGGATCCTGGAAGATGATCGAAACAGCACGCCCGCGCAATCCGCGCACATATTCGTCCTTGGCCTCAAGGATATTGACGCCTTTGAAGCGGATCGCGCCTTTGCTTGCTCGAATGGACGATGGCAGCAGGCCCATGATTGCGTTTGCGGTGACGGACTTTCCCGATCCAGACTCGCCGATGATGCAGAGAATTTCGCCAGGTCGCAGTTCAAAAGAAATATCTTCCACAGCGTAGCGCCGCTCCATGCCCAGCGGCAGATCCACCGTCAGATTTTCAACGGAAAGAATTGCATCTCCATTGACGACTGTGCTTCCTTTTTCAACTGCGCTTGTCATAACACCAGCGATCCTTCCGGCTTTGAAACATCAATTCAGTCATCTTTCCATTCGATGTCTGCAATGACAAGCAAGCAATTTCGATGCCAGCTCAACCTGAGACACTTGCCTTAGGCCACGGATCGCGAAGATCCCATTATTGGTGGATACATCTTTTTACTGGCTATAATATTGGAGCTGAAGCCGATAATTGTCTCCAATGACGAACACTTCGAGCCGTATTCCTGCGAAGACATTAACTGTATTTTTCTGCTTTTCATGTTAGCTTCAGGCATGACAGACGTTCGGAATATGCGCCTGCACTCAAGACCTTCCTTAACGCCCGCCGATGCCGAGGCCAACCGGTGGAGCTTCGCGCTTGAATCCGCCGGCCTCGGTGTTTGGGATTCCAATCTTACCACCGGACAGTGCTATTATTCGGCTACATGGAAGAAAATGCTGGGCTATCGTGAAGACGAGCTCGGCGATAGCAGCGATCTTTGGCTGGCACTCATACATCCTGATGACAAACAGCGTGCCATCGAAAGCGGTGAACGGCATATTTCCGGCGAAACATCGCAGATTGAGACCGAGTTCAGACTGCGCCACAAGGATGGTCACTGGGTGTGGGTTCTCGACCGAGGCCGTGTTGTCGAATGGGACAAAAATGGTCACCCATCGAGAATGATCGGCGTCCAGACGGACATAACCGATCAGAAGAACGCCGAACTGGAACTGACATTGCTGAACGAGCGCATTCAACTCGCGCTCGACGCTGGCCAGGTTGGGCTATGGCATTTCAACAGCGAGACCGAGATCGTCTTATGGGATCGCCGCATGCGCGAGATCTTCGGTATAGGCCCAGGTCCCGATGAAGTACCCCGCGCCACGTGGCACAATCTTTTGCACCCGGACGATGCTGCGAGAGCCGAGCGTGAGATAGAATCCACGTTTGAGACCGGCGAGCCCATGAAGACGAGCTACCGCATCATCAAACCTGATGGTCAAATCCGCCATGTGTTCGCTCTGGCGCGGCGTGTCCGTCACGAAACGATGCCCGACATGTTGATGGGCAGCATCTGGGACATAACAGAAGAGGTCCTGAACGCAGAGGCGCTTGCCCGGGAAAAGGACCTCTATCGCATTACACTCCAATCCATTGGTGATGCGGTTCTTACTACTGATGTTGAGAACAATATTACGTTTGCCAATCCAGCGGCGGAACGATTACTGTTGCTTAATACTCAGGAACTCATCGGTTCACGACTGGAAGATGTACTCAATCTCATCGATGAAGGAACCGGCACGACGCTTCTCTCTACGACCAGCCGTGCAATGCAAATTGGCCAGACAGTGGAGAGCGCTGAAAACGCGCTCTTTGTCCGGTCGGATGGAGGACGGCGTTCTCTGAGGGATATCGCCTCCCCGCTCTTCGATCTGACAGGCGCGATAACCGGATCTGTGCTGGTGATCCAGGATGTCACGAGCGCTCGAAACCTTCAAAGAGAGCTTTCCCACGCGGCAACCCATGATGCATTGACGGGCCTTTTGAACCGGACGGCATTCGAATCGGCGGTGTCGGCGCTGATCGAAAAAAGCGGCGACAGAGCTCCGCATGTGCTGCTTTACATAGACCTCGACCGCTTCAAGATGGTCAATGATACGCTTGGTCATGCGGCCGGCGATGCTTTGCTGAAAATGGCAACGTCCAGCATGAACAATGCTTTGCCCGAATCCGCCATCATTGGACGGCTGGGAGGCGATGAATTCGCCGTTCTCCTTCCGATCGACAAATTTGAGGAGGCAGAAGAGGCCGCCGAGCGCTTGATAAGCGAGATCAGAACCATTCAGCTGCCTTGGGACGGGAAAATCCAGAACATTGGCGCCAGCGTTGGAATAGCGGCACTCGATGAACCGGGCGTCACCCTCGCCGAGGCAATCGCCCGCGCCGATGCTGCCTGTTACGCCGCAAAGGCGGAAGGCCGCAATCGCAGCGCCATCTACAATATCAATACTGGCGCGGCCCGACAGAATCTTGCAAGTATTCAGGCCGCCTCTGGAATTCTGGAAGCATTGTCCGAAGGAAGACTTCAAGTTTACGGCCAGGAAATCAGAGCAATCTCCAATACAGACGACCACAGCATCTGCATCGAAATACTATCGAGGATGACCGGAATAAACGGGGAAATCATTGCGCCCGCCGAGTTCATTCCCGCTGCGGAACGCTTCGGCCTCATGGGTATAGTCGACCGCTGGATTATCCAGCACACGCTCGAGACCTACGGCCCAAAATTGATGCAGATGAAGAATGTGTCGCTCGCAATAAATCTGTCGGCGAATACAATAAGCGATCCCACACTCTGGCCATTTTTACAGTCAACGATTGAAAAAACCAAAGTTTCTCCGTCTCGCTTGATATTCGAGATTACGGAAACGACTGCCGTCAATAATTACGAGGCGGCAGAACACTTCGTTAGGGAGGCACGCGCAGCCGGATGCCGTATAAGTCTCGATGATTTTGGCACCGGCCTCAGTTCATTCGGATACTTACATCATTTCAAGGTGGACAGTATCAAGATAGACGGGGCATTTATCGAGAAATTGTCCAAAAGCCGGCTCGATCAAGCGGTTGTTGCTTCCATTAACGGTATCGCGCGCGAACTTGGTGTCGATGTTATTGCCGAACATATCGAGGATCTGCAGGCGGTCGACATTCTTAAGTCGCTTGGTATCGGCTATGGTCAAGGCTTTCTGTTTCATCGTCCCCAACCGCTTCAAGCCCTGTTACAGAGTTTGGAAAAGGTGGAAGTCCGATAGCTCGACCAACCAAAACAACCAGCTACACGTAATTTTCAATCTACAGTAGACAAAACCATCCCGGAATCGACGACTCTTGTGCAGGAATCGAAGGTTCTTGCGCCAGATCGGCCTCTTTTTGTCCAAAACTCTTCCGCGATGACAATTTAGCTTTCCCGTTTTTTCTGCTACGCGAATACGCTCGGGAGGAAAGTCGGCAATGGGTTACGATGCGGATGCGATCATCATTGGCGCGGGTCTCGCCGGGCTCGTTGCGGCAACCGAACTCATCGATGCCGGCAAGAAGGTGATCATCCTCGATCAGGAACCGGAACAGACACTCGGGGGCCAGGCCTGGCGATCCTTCGGCGGATTGTTCTTCATCAACTCCCCCGAGCAGCGCCGTCTGCGTATCAAAGATTCGCGTGAACTCGCATTGCAGGACTGGATGGGCTCGGCGGGTTTCGACCGGCCTGAAGATCACTGGCCGCGCAAATGGGCGGAAGCCTATATCGATTTTGCGGCCGGTGAAAAACGCGCATGGCTGTACGCCCAGGGCATGCGCTGGTTTCCGGTCGTCGGCTGGGCGGAACGCGGCGGATCGCTGGCCACAGGACATGGCAATTCCGTTCCGCGCTTTCATATCACCTGGGGCACAGGGCTTGGCGTGGTTGAGCCGTTTATTCGCCGGGCTCGCGAAGCCGAGCAAAAAGGTCTCCTCACTTTTCGCTTCCGGCACCGCGTCACGGCGCTGGTCAAAACCGCCGGGATCCTCGACGGGGTCGAAGGCGAAGTCCTCCAGCCGAGCGAAGTCAGGCGTAGCGAACCGAGTTCCCGCATTGCCACCGGATCGTTCGCCCTGAAGGCACAGGCGATTATTATCTGCAGCGGCGGTATCGGCGGCAATCACGATCTGGTGCGCAAGAACTGGCCGGCGCGGCTCGGAACGCCGAAGCACCTCATCAGCGGCGTGCCGGACCATGTCGACGGGTTGATGCTGGGCGTCGCCGAGAAAGCAGGAGCCCATCTCATCAATGAAGACCGCATGTGGCACTATGTCGAGGGCGTCAACAATTGGGATCCGATCTGGTCCAAGCACGCCATTCGCATTCTGCCCGGGCCCTCCTCGCTATGGTTCGACGCGCGCGGCGACCGCCTGCCCGCGCCATGCCTGCCCGGTTTCGATACGCTGTCCACGCTCAGCCATATCATGAAAAGCGGCTATGATTATTCCTGGTTCGTGCTGAACCAGACGATCGCCAAGAAAGAAATAACGCTTTCCGGCTCGGAACAGAATCCGGACTTCACATCGAAGAGCTGGATGCAGGTGCTGAAGCGCGCGCTAGGCGGTGTCCCCGCTCCCGTGCAGGCCTTCCTCGACAATGGCGAGGACTTCATCGTCGAAAGGGACCTCTCCACACTTGTCCGCCGCATGAACGCGCTGACTGGTGACAATCTGATCCATGAAGACAAGTTGCAGGCGCAGATCATGGCCCGCGACCGCGAAGTCGACAATCCCTATACCAAGGATGCGCAGATCACGGCGATCCGCGGCGCCCGCAACTATATCGGCGATCGCCTCGTTCGCGTGGTGCCGCCGCACAGGATACTCGACCCGAAACATGGCCCCCTGATCGCGGTGCGCCTGAGCATCCTTACTCGGAAATCGCTTGGCGGCATCGAGACGGATTTGAGTGCGCGTGTCTTGAAGGCTGACGGCGAACCGATGGCCGGGGTCTATGCAGCCGGCGAGGCAGCCGGCTTCGGTGGCGGCGGCATGCATGGTTATAATTCGCTCGAAGGAACCTTCCTCGGCGGCTCTATCTTCTCGGGCCGGACAGCCGGCAGGGCAGCGGCGAAGGCCACGTAGTCCTCTTCCCCATTCGTCGTCGTCATCACATTTCCATCTTGCGACCCCAAGTGAAATGCCTATAATGTTGTCACTGACAACATAGAGCGGATAACATGAACGCAGTTGACGAATTTCGTAGTTTCAATCGCTTTTTTACAAGGGAAATCGGACTGCTCGACAAGCACCTGCTTGCCAGCGACTACACTTTGGCAGAGGGCCGCGTATTATATGAACTTGCCAACAATGGCGAACAGACGGCCGCCGATATCGGCCGCAGTCTGCACATGGACAAGGCCCATCTCAGCCGCATCGTCTCACGCTTCGAAAAGCGCAAGCTCGTGCGCGTTCGTGCCAGCTCAACACATGGACGGCAGCGTCTCATAACGCTGACCCCGGCGGGCCAAGAGGTCTTTTCCGGCCTCAATCTGCGCTCGCAGCTTCAGATGGAGCAAATCCTTGCACCCCTGGATGACGATGCCCGCAGGCAGCTGGTATCGTCCATGCGTCAGATCAGAAACCTTATCGATGCCGAAAACCATGTGCCGGACGAGGTGAAATATCGTGGCCTCCAGCCCGGCGATCTCGGCTGGGTCATCCACCGGCAGGCAGTGCTTTATTATCAGGAATATGGCCTGGACTGGACCTATGAAGCGCTGGTCGCTGAAATCCTGTCGAAATTCGTCACCAATTTCAATCCGGAACGCGAAGCAGCGTGGATTGCCGAACATGCCGGTTCGATCGCCGGGTCCATATTCCTCGTCCAGAGCGAGGATCCTGAAGTCGCGAAGCTGCGCCTTCTCTATGTCGAACAGAGCGCGCGCGGTCTTGGTATCGGTCGAACGCTCGTTGCAACCTGTATCGAGCGTGCGAGGGAGGCCGGCTACCGGCAGATCAAACTATGGACAAATGACGTCCTCGTCTCGGCGCGCCGCATATACGAGGCAGCCGGATTTCGCCTGATCGATGAGGAAAAGCATCATTCCTTCGGCCAGGATCTGGTGGGGCAGACATGGGTACGCGATCTTCAATAGTTTGGAGTGGGCTTAATCACCAGAGCACCACCCAATCGTGTGCTGATGCAACCAATGGGCGCTAAACACGTTGCATCTAGACTGATTGCATCAATCTGGCGCTTTGCGCTGCCGCAGCCAACCCATGGACTGCGTCAAATTTCATACAATTTTTTTATAACGAAACCTTAGCCAACGTGGATCCCTTGCGAATCTGCACGGGGGACTGTTCATGAGGAATGACGAAAAAAATTGCGCAGCCGACTATGCGCCTTATCTAACGCCGGTAATGCCATACATAACCCTGCTGATAGTGTGGGTTGCGCTCGTGCTTTGGGCAGGAAAGGCCTACCACTCCTGGCATATCGTGATGTGACGGAGCAAGGCTACGCCGAAGCCTGAAATGTTTCCTGATAGCGCAGCCATCTGGACTGAAGCACAAACCAGAGCTCGGGCATGATGCCAAGCGTTCTGTCGATGCGTGTCGCAATGTCCAGCGTAATCGGATGCTGGCCGGCAATGATGGCGTCGATGATTGCCACGGGCATCTCGACGCGCCGCGCAAAGTCTTCGGTCGAAAGACCGTTGCATTCGATGCACTGACGCAAATGCTCGCCAGGGTGGATCGCCCAGTGCGGCGTCCAGCGATTTGCTGTGTTCATGTGCTTTACCGATCAGGTTTGATTCGCGTACCCGAAAGATAATGGGCGGCCATGTCAGACGGATGAAAAATTCATGGCGCAAAAGCGGCGGCAGCTTTCCGCAAGTCACATTGTGGTTAGTTATGTCGACTTGCCGATTTCATCGACGTGATGCTGGATGCTCATGCGATCGAGCGATTTGAGCGGAAGGTTGACGAAAATCTTCAACCGGCGATCAAGTTCCATCATCGTGCGGGAAAATGCCTGCTTGCGCTCCCACGGCTCACCGGTAGCCTGGACAGGATCGGACGACTCCCAATGGGCCGTGACCGGGACGCCCGGCCATTCAGGCATGGGCTCTCCTGCGGCTTGATCATTCAATGTGAAGACAAAATCGAGGTCACGCGCACCTTCAAGGCCGAACTCGCGATAATGCTTGGGATGCAGGCCATCCACCGTAAAGCCGGTCTGCTCAAGCAATTCCTTCGTTTCAGGATCAATCGCCTCCCCGGGCTCCGTGCCGGCGCTATAGGCTACGAAGTGGGGCTTTCCGATGCGATTGAGAATCGCCTCGGCCATCATGCTCCTTGCAGAATTGCGATGCGAGAGAAACAGGACGTGGAAGACTTTATCATTCACGGCGGGATCTCCTTGTTCTGATTGAAGGCCAGATATTTAACACAGTATGATTCAAAAATGTGACAACCGTCCGCCGAAACGTGCCCGACACTGCGTGAAGGACGACCTCATGCTGGTTAAATGCCCGGATTCGTGTATGATTCGCCAAGTTGTCAAGCGTGCCTGCGTCATGGTTAATCATGGGGGAACAGCATGCCCGACAGACATGAATTTCATAGAGTGGAAATTTGCGGCCGTATCTTCACAGGATCCATTTCTGCTGAGGGTCCGTGTCTGAAAATGCTTGAGAACCGCACCTATGGTCGCGGTGTACCCTTGGGCGCGGCGCTTTCGATCTCCAAAGGTACCGGCAGAACCTATTATGCGATCTGCAAATATACTGAACCGCATATCCTGCTGCCGCGCTTTTCCGATGAAGACATCGAAATTGTCGCCCGGGAATTCGGTATCCCGATTTCGGGAAGGATCCGTCCGCGGTCATTCACGGAAAGTCCCGCCTGGATCGCTTTGAGAAAATGGGCGAAAGAACATCCAGGCATTGCCCGGGCGTGCTCCCATACGGACAGCTACGTCCCAGGGTGGTACAGCATGGTCTCCAGGGAAAACAGCGCAGGCTTGCTGCAGCGCGTTTAGAGGCTAACGGTACCCTGCGGCCTGCAACTCGAAAAGCTCGGCATAGCGCCCGGCCTGCGCGACAAGTTCCTCATGCGTGCCGGCAGCTTCGACCTTGCCATCAGCGAGAACGAGAATACGGTCGGCCATGCGCACACTGGAGAAACGGTGCGAGATGAGAATCGCCGTCTTGCCTTCGCTGAGCTCCTTGAAACGCCGGAACACCTCGAACTCGGAGCGGGCGTCGAGCGCTGCTGTCGGCTCATCGAGGATCAGTACCTCGGCCTCGCGCATATAGGCTCTGGCGATGGCAATTTTCTGCCACTCGCCGCCCGATAGCTCAACGCCGTTCTTGAAACGCTTGCCGATCATCTGCTCGTACTGACCGGGAAGCTTGGCGATGACACCATCAGCCTGGCTGCGCGACGCCGCTTGCGCGATGCGGGGATGATCGTCCCGGTAAGCGATCCTGCCAACCGCAATATTATCGGAAGCACTGAGATTGTAGCGCACGAAATCCTGGAAGATCACACCCATATTGCCCCGTAGCGCCTCAAGATCATATTCGCGCAGATCATGGCCATCGAGCAGGATCCGGCCTTCATCCGGGTCGTAGAGGCGGGTCAGAAGCTTCACCAGGGTCGTCTTGCCAGCGCCATTTTCACCGACAAGCGCCACCACTTCGCCCGCATGCAGGGTGAAGCTGAGGTGGCGGACGGCCCAGCGCTCCGCGCCGGGATAGATGAACCCGACATCGTCGAACACGAAGCCCTGACGGATCGGATGCGGGAAAGGACGTGGATTTTCCGGCGAGAGGATTTCCGGTTTGACCTCGAAGAAGGCGAACAGATCATCAAGATAGAGCGCTTGTCCCGCCGTACTTGAAAAGCTTGTCAGAAGCCCTTCGAGCAGGGTGCGCAGGCGCCGGAACGAGCCGGCGAGGAAGGTCAGATCGCCGATGGAAAACTCGCCGCCCAGCGTGCGCAGGACGATATAGGCGTAGGCAAGATAGTAGCCGACAGTACCCATCGCGGTGAAGAGACCGCCCCAGCTGGCACGGCGCAGCGCGAGTATGCGATTGGCAGCATAGAAATCGGTGGCGAGACGCACGTAGCGGTCTATCAGGAAACTGTGCAGCCCGAAGATCTTGACTTCCTTGGCGGTCTCGACGCTGGCTGCGGTCTGCCGCACATAATCGAGTTCGCGCCGCTCCGGCGTGCGGACAAAATCGAGCGAATAGCTTTGGGCGTTGAAGTGCGCCTCGCCCAGAAAGGCCGGAACCAGAGCCAGAAACAACAGGACGATGAGCCAGGGTGCATAGACGATCAGCCCGGCGGCAAAGCTCGCAACCGTCACCATGTCCTGTGCCTGGCTGAGCAATTGCCCCATCAGCGTCATGCGCCCGCTCGACTGGCGACGGGCTCGCTCGAGCTGATCCTGAAACTCGGCGTCCTCGAAATCCTCCAGATCAAGCGTTGCCGCATGCTGCATCAGGCGAACGCTTGAGCTATTGGACACGCGCTCCGATAGCAGGCTGTCGATCAGGGATACGACCCGCCCAAGAATATCCGACAGAACCGCCAGCGCGAATTCGGCAAGAAGCAGCAGGCCCAGCCAGTTCAGGAGGCCGCTGTTCAGCCACTGCGACAGAGTTTCCGGCTTGTTCGGCGTTTGCACCAGCAAGACCACATCGTCGATGATGAGCTTGCCGACGAACAGCGTTATAACGGGCAGGAGCGCCCGGCCCAGACGCAGGACGAGCGATGCCGCAGTCAGCTGCGGACTTGTCCGCCATACCATCAACAGGAATGGCCAAAGGTTCTTCAGAGCCCCGAAACGTTCCCGGAGGGTATGGACCTCTGGCAAGGGCGGCCCTCCCAGGGCTCGCCCGGGTGCCCCTCGCGGAACCCGTCCGCCACTGCTGTAAGTCCTCGGCATACGAGATAATCCTGTTTTCCGGCGGCTGTTGTCAATCGCGCGAAATTGGGGAGCAAACGGCCAGGGAACTTGGTGAAAAGTAGTCGCGTCTCAGCGTTGCTTCGCCTTGCGGGCAGCATAACGCCGGTCGCGTTCCGCCTTGCGCTCAGCTTCATCGGCAAGGACACGTGCGACATGTCTGTTTGCTTCGACCTTGGCGGCTTCCGCTTCGGCCAAGGCGGCCTCGGCCAGCGCATCGGCTTCTGCCTGCTTGCGGGCCAGTTCTTCTTGCGCCAACCGCTCTTTTTCCGCACGCCGCGCTTCACGCGCCGCTGCGATTGCCTCCCGCTCGGCTCGTTTTGCCTGCATCTCGGGATCAGTCGGCTTGGGTGCACTATCGAACTTCTTGAGAAGCAGTTTCTTCGCCTCGGCTGCAGCAGTGCGGCGCTCAGCCAATTCTTTGAGATTTTTCAACCGGTGGTCATCCTTGTTCGTATATTGAGCGAGCTGCTTGCGCTCGCGACGTCAATTCCATTGAAAAGGCCAGGCATCGGCCTGGCCTCCGTCATATATTTCAGTTTACGCCATGGTCACCCTCTTGGCGACCACAAACTGAACGCTGATCAGGCAGCGCTCAATTGATCGGCTGACATCTTGCCCGACTTCTTGTCGCGCACCAGCTCGTAATTGATCTTCTGGCCATCATTGAGGCTGCGCAATCCGGCGCGCTCAACAGCAGAGATATGCACGAACACATCCGCGCCGCCGTCCTCAGGTTGAATAAAACCAAAACCTTTTGTGGAATTGAACCATTTAACTGTGCCTGTGGCCATATTAAGCCCTCCCTGCCAACTTCAACCTGGATATCGTACACATGCACGATAACCGTTTCTATCGAGTTTTGAAGGAGAAGGTAGAAGCGCTTGCACGCGAAAAACTTCGACAATCAAAAATTCAACGCAGCTTTTATAGAATTGAATTCGAATTGTTTCAACTCGCTTCACGCAAAACAATTTAGGTGAGAAAATTTACGCATGCGGCCAAATATTGTTATCATCCGGTCCAACCCGGCCATCTGGCTTCCGGAAACACGCAAACCGAAAGAATTGATATGACCGAGACGTTCGTAATTGCGCAGGGCGGCGGGCCGACTGCCGTTATAAACCAGACACTGGCAGGCGCCGCGATCGAGATCCGCAAGCGTCACAAGGATGCACGCGTTCTTGGCGCGCTACATGGCGTGCGCGGTATACGCGACGGGAATTTCGTCGATCTTTCCGCTTTGAGCGAACAGGACCTCCGCCGAATCGCCGCAACGCCGAGCGCAGCCTTGGGAAGTACGCGCGACAAACCTGACGCCGCCTACTGCGAGGTCATCCTCAAAGGCCTCCATAAGGCCGGCGCGACCGCGTTCATTTATATCGGCGGTAATGATACGGCCGGTACGCAGCAAATTCTGGCCGACGCCGCCGGCAAGGACATCGCTTTTGTCCACGCCCCGAAGACGATAGACAATGACCTTGTCGAAAACGACCATACGCCCGGATTCATCTCCGCAGCCGAGTTGGTTGCAGGGGCCTTTTTGAGCGTCGATCTCGATTTTCGCGCCTTGCCGGGAATCTATGTCGGCATCGTCATGGGCCGTCATGCTGGTTTTCTCACCACGGCAGCCGCCGCATGGCAGCTTGACGAAGAGAGTGGACCGCATCTTCTCTACGTGCCCGAGCGGGCGTTCTCGCCGGAACGATTCATCGACGACGTGCGCGAAGCCACCTCGCGCCATGGACGCTGCATCGTGGCAATGTCAGAGGGTGTGACGGCCGAAGATGGACGATCGGTCGTCGAAAACCTCGTTCTACCCGACCGGCTCGAGCGCGATGCACATGGGAACGTGCGCCTTTCGGGTGGCGATCTCGGAATGACAATCGAGGAGTTGATCCGAACCGGGCTGCCCGGGGCTCGGGCTCGCGTCGATACATTCGGCTATTTGCCGCGTGGCAATATCGCAACCATCAACGAGACGGACGCGCGCGAAGCTTTTGAAGCCGGTGTTTTTGCGGTGGAAGCTGCGGCCCGCGGGGGTGGATCAGTTGCCTTGCAGTATGAAAATGGAAAAACCAGTCCGCAACTAATACCGCTCGCCAATGTCGCCGGAAAGACGAAGCATCTGCCGGATGATTTCATGCTGCCCGATACAAACCAGATCTCAACGCAAGGCCGAGCCTATCTGGAAAGACTGCTTCCTCGCAAGTTCGACCCGGCAAAGCCATTTGTTTGAGTTTCAAAACCCTTGTGTTCTGCAAAAGTACCGCATAGGATATTCCATATCGGTAAAAATTATCGCTGTATTTTCTCTTTTGTGAAAGTCTAGCCGCTTGCGGGAACATCTGGATCAGACGGATAGGCGGCTTGTCAAACAGCTTTCGCAGGATGCGCAGCCTGGGTTGACGCGTCTTGCTGAAACGATGGCGATGTCCGTGCCAACGGTACGCACCCGCCTTCGCAACTTGCTGGATCGAAACCTCCTGAAGATCGTCGGACTGCTCAACCTGACGGAACGTCCCGAGCTGATCTCGGCCATCGTCGGTGTCAATACACAGGGGCGCGGCCGCGTACGCGAGATCGCGGAACGGATTGCAGCGCTCCCCTTCGTCACGTCGGCATGTGTCGTAACCGGACGGTTCGACATCATCGTCGATGTGGTCATCGCAGGCGACATTGCCGATCTTTACCGGGTTACCAGCGAGTTGATACCCGGGGTCGGCGACCTCGGAGAGATCGTACGAAGCGAGACCTTTGTGGTCATGGCATCGTGCAACAAATGGGTGAGCTTGCCGGAGGGATGCTGGACTGATCCGGCAATGGCACCAAAAACGAATTAAAGAGCCCAATAAAGGGCGGGGAATACCAACGGAGGACACAAGAATGAAAGTTACTCGACTATTCGTCGCAGGGATTGCCCTGCTCGGCATGACTGTCGCAGCAAATGCCGGAACACTCGACGAGATCACCAAGCGCGGCGAACTGCGCGTCGCGGTTCAGACGCAGGGCCCGCCCTTCTCCATGGTCGATGCGGCTGGCAAGCGCACGGGAAGCTCGGTCGAGCTTGCCGAACTGATGGCGAAGGAAATGGGCGTAAAAATCACGTTCCAGGATTATGACTGGGATGGTCTGATCCCGGCACTGCTTTCCGGCAAGGCCGATCTGCTGGTCGCAGACATGACGCCGACGCTGGCACGGGCGATGAAAGTCGCTTTCACCAAGCCTTTCATGTACACGGGAAGCGCTGTCTTTGCCAAGACTGACAGCAAATTCGGCACCATGGATGCTTGCAAGGCCAAGGGCACGAAGATCGCCGTGCTCCTTGGAGCAACGGGCGAAAAAGTGGCAAAGGAGACTTTCCCCGATGCCGAAATCAAGAGCTACAAGGGCGGCGGTCCGCTCCTGCTCGATGCTGTCAACAACGGCCAGGCCGATTGCGGCGTAAACGATGTCTCGGCGGTCAAGGGTCAGCAGGCCGCTTATCCGGCTGGAAGCTTCACCATCATGCCGGAAGTCCTGTCGAAAGAGCCGCTGGCATTCGCCACACGCTATGACGAGCAGGACCTTCTCGTCTGGATGAACCTGTTCCTCGATCAGGTCGCGCTTGACGGCCGTCTGCAGAAGAACCTGGATTACTGGGTCAATTCTGAAGCCTGGAAGAAAGACCATCAATAGCATGTTCTGGGCGTCGCGCGTGGAGCGAAATTTGCTCCACGCATGCCGTCCGGCCGCTTTTTGATAGCTTCCCGGCATGCTTGAAAACTTCAGCTTTCGCACCATCGTCGAATATCTGCCCCTTTTCGGGCAGGGATTTGCTGCGACGCTGTGGCTGTCGATTGTTTCGTTCGCCGGCGCGCTTGCCGTTGGCATCATCCTGTGTGCGATGAACCTGCAGCGCTCGCGGCTTTTACAGCTTCCGGCAAAAATATACATAGACGCGATCCGCGCGACACCGCTGCTGGCACAACTCTATTTCCTATATTTTGGCCTGCCTCGGCTCGGAGTCGTCTTGCCAGAACTCATCGTCGGCATTCTCGCTTTGGCTTTGAATAGCGGCGCCTATATCGCCGAGATCATCCGCGCCGGCATTCTCTCGATTTCGCGTGGACAGGTGGAGGCCGGCATTGCGTCCGGGATGACGTATTCCCAGCGCATGCGCCTGGTGATCCTGCCGCAGGCCATCCGGGTAACCATTCCACCGCTGCTCGGGCAAGCCATCGTTCTGGTAAAGGACTCGGCGTTACTGTCGTTGATTTCCGTTGCCGAACTGACGCGGGCGGGCCAATTGCTGGCGTCGGACAGGTTCATGCCAGCTGAAGGTTTCCTTACGACTGCCGCGTGCTATCTCGTCCTCTACTACGGGCTGAAGTCCCTGGCGGTTTTGTCGGCGCGCTGGCTCGGTGTGCGCCCGATCGGGAGCCGCACATGATCTGGTTTCAGCTCCAAAGCCTGATGGGCAGCTATCCACTGGCATTGCGCGGTCTCGGCATGACCATTGCCCTGTCTGGAATAAGCCTGGTGCTCGGCACCATCCTCGGCTTTGCGCTTGGTGTCTTGCGCACGAGTGGCAGTCGCTTGCTGGATTCTATAATCGGATTGTGGGTCGACCTCATTCGCGGAACGCCATTCCTCGTACAGATATTCCTGATCTTTTTTATCCTTCCTGAACTCGGTGTTGAGCTCGACGCCTTCACCGCAGGGATCATAGCGTTGACCAACCTCGCAGCCTGCTTCATTTGCGAGATCGTCGCAGCCGGCATCCGTTCGGTACCGACCGGGCAGGTCGAGGCGGCGCTCGCGTCCGGCTTGTCGCAGTGGCAGCGGATGCGTCAGGTGGTGCTGCCGCAAGCGATGCGTGTCTCCCTGCCGCCGCTTGTTGGCCAATATGTGCTTCTCATCAAGGATTCGTCGGTCGTCTCCGCTATCGGCCTGACAGATCTTACCCGGGTCGGCTGGCTGGTGGTTCAGCGGGTACCCAATGGGTTGCTCGTGTTCGCCATCGTCGGCATCGGTTATTTTGTCGTGTGCTATCCGCTCATCCTGCTCGCCCGCCGTCTGGAGAGACGCATGAGCGCCGCCCATGGCGAGGTGCAATTGTGATGCATTTCCGTCCCATCAACGAAGGCAGCCAGATATGATCGAGTTTCGCGGCGTCAACAAATGGTTCGGCGCGCTTCATGTTCTCAAAGATATCACGCTCAGTGTAGAGCCACGCGAAGTCGTCGTTGTGTGCGGCCCCAGCGGTTCGGGCAAGAGCACGCTGATCCGCTGCATCAATGGCCTCGAGACCATCAAGGACGGCGATCTTGTCGTCGATGGGCAGCGTCTCGGCGACCGCGCCACCAACATGACCGAACTGCGTACCGAAATCGGCTTCGTCTTTCAGGCTTTCAATCTCTATCCGCACAAGACGGCACTCGAAAACGTCACGCTTGCACCGATCCATGTGCGAAAAATCGCTCGCGGTGAGGCCGAGGCGTCGGGCCGCGAGATGCTGGCGAAAGTCGGCCTCGGCGATAAGTTCAATGCTTATCCTTCCGAGCTGTCCGGTGGTCAGCAGCAACGTGTTGCCATCGCGCGTTGCCTGTGCATGCGCCCGAAAATCATGCTTTTCGACGAGCCCACGTCAGCTCTCGATCCCGAGATGATCAGCGAGGTACTGGACGTGATGGTCGGCGTCGCCGAAGAGGGCATGACCATGATGGTGGTGACGCATGAGATGGGTTTTGCCCGCAAAGTGGCGCAGCGGGTCGTCTTCATGGATGCCGGCGCCGTCGTTGAAACCGGCACGCCCGAAGAGTTTTTCTCCGATCCCAAGACCGATCGAAGCCGCGCCTTCCTGAGCAAGATTCTGCGGCATTGACCGTACCGGTGTGTGATCAAGCGAGAGATCAACCCTCGGCCTGATCACTGAAATCAGGCGACGCCGCCATTGGCGCGCAGGACCTGGCCATTGACCCAGCCGCCGTCAGGACCGACGAGGAACGAGACCACACCGACGATATCATTGGGCTGACCGAGGCGTTCGAGCGGCGGCATTTTGGCAAACGTCGCAATCACTTCCTCGGTTTTGCCCTTGAGAAAGAGGTCCGTAGCGATAGGTCCAGGAGCGACCGCGTTGACCGTAATGTTCCTGCCACGAAGTTCCTTGGAGAGCACATGGGTGAAGGCTTCAACCGCTGCCTTTGTACCATTATAGAGAGCATAGCCAGGCAATTTGATTGCTACGCTCGTCGACGAGAAGTTGACGATCCGTCCACCATCCCTCAAACGCTTGGCTGCTTCACGTAACGTGTTGAAAGTACCCTTGGTATTGATGGCGAAGTGGCGATCGAATTCTTCATCGCTCGTGTCAGCCAGCGGGATCGTCTTCAAAACGCCGGCATTGTTGATCAGGACGTCTACACCCCCGAAAGCCGCTTCAGCGGAATCGAACATGCGCCGCACTGCTGCAGCGTCGGCGACATTCGCCTGTGCAGTCACCGCCTTGCCACCGCTGGCTTCGATCTTGTCAACCAGCTCCTGAGCCTCTTTGGCGCTGCCCGCATAATTTACGACCACGGTAAAGCCATCGCTGGCCAGCCGTTCTGCGATTGCTGCGCCAATACCGCGAGATGCTCCGGTGACGATTGCAACCTTGTTTGTCTGTTGAGTCATGGTCTTGATCCTCTTCATGGGCTGTTCAATGACGAAACAATGCATCATTGCGAAGCGCGGATAATCGTCCATTTCTTGGCATCACTATTCGGAAAATACGAACAATTGTCTTGCGGAAGCTATGCTGGCGTTTCATGATGCTATCCCAGCCGAACTCCAGTAACCGGGACTGCCGAATGGATAGATTTGAAGCGATGCGCGTCTTCGTCCGGGTTGTCGAACGGCGCAGTTTCACGCTCGCCGCCAACGATCTTGGCCTGCCGCGCTCGACCGTGACCGATGCGGTGAAACAGCTGGAAGCGCGGCTCGGTGTGCGGCTGCTGGAACGGACCACACGGCAGGTCAGTCCGACCCTTGACGGCGAGGCTCACCACCGGCGATGCGTCTCGATCATCGCCGATCTCGAGGATGCGGAAGGGGCGTTCGGAGCGGCAAGGCCCAAGGGTTTGCTGCGCCTCGAGGTTCAGGGCACGCTGGCGCGGCACTTCCTGTTACCGGGTCTGCCGACTTTTTTCGAGAAATATCCCGATATTGAAATCAGCATGAGCGAAGGCGAGCGGTGGATCGACCTTATCCGCGAGGGCGTAGACTGCGTGCTGCGGTTCGGCATCCTGCCGGACAGCGACATGATTGCCCGGCGCGTCGCGACGCTGGAGCGATTGACATGTGCAGCGCCCATATATCTCGACCGGTTCGGCACGCCGGCAAGCTGGGATGCGCTGGACGGCCATCGCATGATCGGGCTCCGGTCGCTGACGACGGGTGTCGTGCGGCCACTGGATTTCATGATCGGCGAGCGACTGGAAAATGTGACGCTACCGACAACGATTTCCGTGACTGGCACAGAGAGCTATCTTGCAACCGCACGACTGGGACTCGGTCTCGTTCAGGTGCCGCGCTTCCATGCCGTTGACGATCTTGCACGAGGCACGCTCATCCAGCTTCTGAGCGATTGTCCGCCACGCCCGATGCCAGTCTCCCTGCTCTATCCCCGGAATCGTCAACTTTCACCACGCGTTCGGGTGTTTCTCGATTGGGTGGCGCAGGAGGTGGCATCGAAAAATGCCATGACTTGAACGTTCAGCACGACCAAATATCCTGCATACGTGAGAATCATAATAATTTCGTGCCAATAGGTATGGCGTCCAGCAACGCGTCAACAGAAAGCAAAGCCGTGGAATTCCTGCACACCGGCATTACATTCCTGGAACCGTACATCCAGCAATATGGGCTCTATGCGATCTTCGTCATCATATACCTGGAATCCTTCGGCGCGCCGCTTCCGGGCGAAAGTGCGCTTGTCGCATCGTCGCTCCTCGCGGTGCGTGGTGATCTCTCCGTAACAGACCTGTTTTTCACCGTCTGGATTGCCGCAGTGCTCGGCGACGGTACCGGCTATGCTATCGGGCATTTCGGTGGACGGCCCCTGCTGAAGCGATATGGCTGGCTCGTCAAACTCACCCCTGAACGTCTGGAGAAGCTGGAAGACCTTTTCCGGCACCGCGGACCGATCATCGTCGTCGGCGCACGCTTCGTCGTTGTGCTGCGGCAATTGAATGGACTGGTTGCCGGCTCGGTCGGGATGCCGTGGCACAGTTTCTTTCTGGCAAACCTCCTCGGGGCCGCTTTATGGGCGGCCGTCTGGAGCTTTGGTCCCTACTATTTCGGCGGATTATTCCACGAGTACTGGCGCTAGATCACTTCTGCGGCACATATTTGCGCCAGTCGTGCTCCTCGCGGAAACCAAGCACCTCGCGCGTCTTGCGATTGGAAAGAGGCGCTTCAAATTCACCGAGCTCGCGCCGGATCGGAACGCCGGGACAATATTTCTCGAGGAATTCCCGCGTCGGAAGCTTCGCGGTGATCGTGTCGTTGACGGCATTGAATACCTGGAAGCCAAGGCCATCCTTGCGGATCGCAAGATCGACGATCTGTCCGAGGTCGCGCGCATCGATATAGCTCCAGGCGTTGCGCTTGCGCGACATCGGGTCGGCGAGGAAAGCTGGAAACCGGTCGTACTCGTGCGGTTCGATGACATTGCCGATGCGCAGAGCGTAGATATCGGCGCCATAACGCATGGCAAAGGCGCGCGCGGTCTTCTCGTTCAACACTTTGGAGAGCCCATAGCTGTCCATCGGGTCGGTATCGTAGTCTTCCTCAAGCGGGAAATGATGGAAGTCTTTGTCACCTTCGGCAAAGCACACGCCATAGGTGGTCTCGCTCGACGCAACGATGATCTTCTTTATCCCGAGCTTGACCGCGGCCTCGATGACATTATAGGTCCCGATCGTATTGATGCGGAATGTCTCGTTGTCTGGCTTGATCAACACGCGCGGCACCGCTGCAAAATGCACGACTGCATCGATCGGGGCGGGACCTATGCCGGTCTCGTAGCCCTCGAAACCAAAGTGGCTGGAGAGTACGTCGAACATCTGGCCGCTGTCAGCGATATCGGCATTGATGGTGTTGACGCCGGGATAGTCGAGCGGGGCGAGATCGACGTTCAGGACCTCGTAACCCTTGTCGACGAGATAAGGAACCACGTGACGGCCGGCTTTACCGGTACCGCCTGTGAATACGATCCGCTTCTTCATTTTTGCATTCTCCTTAGGAAATCATTCACTCTGGCGGAATTTGCGCACCCGGTCGAACAGCACCGCGAACAGGATGGCGCCGCCAATGAAACAGCCTTGCCAGAAGGCATTGATGCCAAGCAATCCAAGACTGTTGCGGATCACTTCGATCAATGCCGCCCCGACGATTGCCCCGAGGGCCGTACCCACGCCGCCCGCAAGAGCCGCACCACCGATGACGGCAGCGGCAATGACCTGCAGCTCGAGGCCGGTACCGATATTGGTGGTGATCGCGCCGAGCCAGCCGGTCTGGATGATACCGGCGATGCCAGCCGAAAGCGACGAGATCATATAGACCGCCACCTTGATCTGGCGAACCGGCACGCCGGTAAGGATCGCCGCGTGCTCATTGCCGCCAATGGCATAGATGTACCGTCCGAATCGCGTCCAACGCAAGATAAAGCCAGTAATCAAGGCCAGCACGACCATGTAAACCACGGGGTTGGCGATACCGAAGAACCATGCACCGCCGCCAAGCGCCAAGAGTTTGTCGTGGTCCGGCCCGAACTGGAAAACAACCGTATTGCCGGAGGCAACCATGGCCAAACTGCGTGCGATCGACAGCGTCGCGAGTGTCACAACGAATGGCGGCATGCCTATGTAGGCTATAAGCAGACCATGGCACGCGCCGATGACCAGTGCTGTGGCGATGGACGCTGCTATACCGACTTCGATACTGTAACCGGCATGCATGACGACGCCGAGAATCATGCTGCAAAGACAAAGCACCGAGCCAACGGACAGATCAATGCCGCCTGTGATGATCACGAGCGTCATGCCGAGCGCAATGATCGCGACGAAGGTGACGTTGCGGGTGATGTTGTAGAGGTTTTTAGAGGTCGCGAAGGAATCCGTTGCGAACGACAAGAAGATGCACGCAAGAATGACGGCGACCAGAACCCAGAAAGTCTGGCTGCTCAGTTTTTCCGCAAGCCAGCTCTGCTGCTTGTGCGCAATGGTCTGGTCAAGTGTAATTGCCATAGTCGACCTTCTACCTATCTCTTAGCTTTGCCGACATGCCGGCTACGCAACCTGTTCGATGGCACCGGTGATGAGGCCGGTGACTTCTTCGGGGGAACTCGCCGCAATCCGCTTGTCTGCAACCTTGCGCCCCCGGCGCATCACAATGACCCGGTCGGCAACATCGAAAACATCCGGCATGCGGTGGCTGATGAGCACGACGGCAATGCCCTGATCGCGCAGGTGGCGAATCAAATTCAGCACCTCGGCAACCTGACGCACCGAAATCGCCGCCGTCGGTTCGTCCATGAGCACGATCTTGGCCTCGGAGAGCCTGGTCCTCGCAATCGCCACCGCCTGCCGCTGCCCGCCGGACATCTGCTTGACGAGGTCACGAGGGCGGGTCTCGGATTTCAGCTCGGCGAAAATCTGGCCGGCACGCTTATACATCGACGCGTAGTCGAGAATGCGGAAGGGCCCGACGCCGCGGCGAATCTCGCGACCAAGGAACACATTTGCCGCAGCCGTGAGGTTATCGCAGAGCGCCAGATCCTGGTGAACGATCTCGATGCCGTGACGGCGCGCCTCGACCGGCTTGTTGAGGACAAGCTCGGCCCCATCCATGCGCATGGTGCCATGGCTGGGACTGAAATTGCCCGCAATCATTTTGACGAGCGTCGATTTACCCGCGCCATTGTCGCCCATGAGGCCAACGACTTCGCCCGCCTCGATGGAAAATGAAACATCATTGACAGCCTGGATGGCGCCGAAATGTTTTGAAATGTTGGTGAGTTCCAGAACTGCCACCAGCCGTATGCCTCCCGTGCATGTTTGCTCGCGCTACTCGCATTCTCATTGAGACACGAGGCTTTTTTGCGATCCCGCCCTTCCCTCCCAGGAAGAGCCGTGAAGGGCATTTACGCAAACGCCGCGCGGGGCGTCAATCGGCTTTCCGCCGAATCCGGTCACCATAACGATGAAAAGTCGTTTTATATGACAAATACCCATTGACGGGTGAACTTTGCCAATATTAGCTGGCGATCGGAGGAATGTATTTGTCCGTGGCGCAGCGGATAAAGTTCGGAGGGGACCCAAAATCTGCAGGTTTCAACACCGGCCCTTGCGCACCTATCAACGGTAGAAGACTGAATGGCGGGCATTTCATGTCCGTTTGTTTCCAAGGGAGGAATAAATGAGAAAGTCACTATTGTTAGTCGCCGCGGCCGCTCTTGCACTTGGTGCGGGACCTGCTCTGGCAAAAAAACAGGTCGTCATCGTCGTTAAGGGTCTCGACAATCCGTTTTTCGAGGCAATCAATCAAGGTTGCCAGAAGTGGAACAGCGAGAACGCGAGCTCGGAATATGAATGCTTCTACACCGGCCCCGCATCGACATCGGATGAAGCCGGCGAAGCGCAGATCGTCCAGGATATGCTCGGCAAGGCCGACACGGCGGCGATCGCGATCTCGCCGTCGAACGCCAAGCTGATTGCCCAGACGATCAAGACGGCCAATCCATCGGTTCCGGTGATGACGCTCGACGCTGATCTCGCCGCTGAAGACGCTGCCTTGCGCAAGACCTATCTCGGCACAGACAACTATCTGATGGGTTTCAAGATCGGCGAATATATCAAGAAGGGCAAGCCAAAGGGCGGTACGATCTGCACGATCGAAGGCAATACCGGCGCAGATAATATCCTTCGCCGGGCTCAAGGCATGCGCGATGCCCTGACCGGTCAAAAGGGCCTGGCAGCGCTCAAGGGCGAAGGCGGCTGGACGGAAGTTGCGGGTTGCCCTGTCTTCACCAATGACGACGGCGCCAAGGGCGTTCAGGCAATGACCGACATCCTTGCAGCCAATCCGAAGCTCGACGCCTTCGGGATCATGGGCGGCTGGCCGCTGTTCGGCGCACCACAGCCTTACCGCGACCTGTTTGGTCCCTACAAGGAAAAGATCGCCAGCAATGAATTCGTCATCGGCGCAGCCGATACGATCGGTGATGAAGTGGCGATTGCCGGCGAAGGCCTGGTTACCGCACTCGTTGGCCAGCGGCCTTTCGAGATGGGCTACAAGGCACCTTCGGTCATGATCAATCTGATCGAAGGCAAGCCCGTTGAAGATCCGGTCTTCACCGGCCTCGACGAATGCACCAAGGATACGGTTTCGACCTGCATCCAGAAGTAAGTCCAAAATTTGGGAGCGCCCGACAAAAGGGCGCTTCCAAACACTGAACTATCGCAAATTGCCATGGCTCAACGCCTCATTGAAGAATGTCTTCAGCCGCTTCCAGTGCCTCTCACCGCCGACCGCGTTGTAAACGCCGTGATCCGGCACCGCCCAGCCATGGGCCATGCCTACATAATTCTCGATGATGTGGTCGACTCCGGCGGTCCTTAACGCTTCGGCGAGGCGCGCTGATTGCTCAGGTGGAAAGCTGCCATCAACCCCTGCAACGCCCACATAGACGCGGCCTTTGATGCCGCCTGCCAAACGATGCGGGCTGTCTTCAGCGTCACTGGCGAGATTGCCGCCATGAAAGCTCGCCGCTGCCGCGACCCTGTCCGGAAAGGCACCTGCAGCGGTAACGGCTCGTCCGCCGCCCATGCAATAACCGACGGCGCCAACGGGACCGGTTGCGCCAGCTGCCGCCAGCGTATTGAGAAACGACGCCGTATCCCGCTTGGTCATTTCCTGGGTGGTGCCGCGCACCATGGTCATGATCTGTGCCTTGGCTGTTTCGTCGGAAAAGGATGTTCCGGTAAAAGGGCCATAGGCTCCGAACCGATAGAACAGATCCGGCAGAAGAACCACATAGCCGAAATCTGCAAGACGCTGGGCCATGCCATCCAGTGCAGCCCTCGGACCCATCGCATCCATGTAGAACACCACACCGCGCTCGGCACCGCTGGTCTTTGATGGCGCCGCCGAGGGATCGGCGCGAAAGATCGCCGCTTTGGCTGTGCCATCAGCGGTCTTGATTTCAATGTTCTGTTTCATGGATCTGTCCTGTCGTTTCGGTTCAGACGCCTCCAATCATACGAGGCGCCAGCTCCTCAATATCGATCATCGACAGCCAGGCACAAACACAATCACTTGAATGCTTCGCATTCAGGAATTGTTTCAGAAACATTTATCAGGGTTTGGAAAATGCATCGATCAAGGCTTCGGAGGTCTGCTTCAGCCGCTGTTGCGGGCCTTCGATACCGATGCTCTGACCACAGACGCGCGCACCTTCGACGAGGAGTACGAGCGCCTGAGCGAGCTGTTCGTACTGCTGAACGCCCGCCCTGCGGCAAAGCTCGACCAAATGTTGCACATGCGCTTTCTTAGCGTCCATGATGACTCTTTGGGCCGGATGGCCGGCTTCTTTTAGTTCTACCGCCGCATTGACGAGATCGCAGCCACGCAAATCATTGAAGATACGTTGGGCAGCTTCATCGACCCAACCCCGCAACTGCCTGGCCGGATCACCGGGATAGGCGTCTTCCAGATCGACCCAGATACGCTCCTTTTCGCTCGACACCTGTTTCAGGCACTCGCAAACCAGATCGTCCTTGCAGCCAAAGTGACGATAGAGCGTCATCTTGTTGGAGCCGGCAGCCTCGGCAATAGCATCGACACCGACGCCCTTGATCCCATGCTGGCGAAACAGCTCTATGGCGCTCTTCACGATCCGTTCACGAGGACGTTCCAGCGTGGTCACGAGCTTGTCAGAATTATCTGCTATTGTTTTCGAAGGGGTACTTGACATTGATGTTACCGCTTAGTAACTATTGGGACGTTACTGACCGGTAACACACATTGAATGCCGAAGTCAATTCACTCGTTCGCCACCCTGCCCGTAACCCCCAACGCCGTAATTTTGATCCAATACAGTTTTACTGGTCATCGAGAAGGAGACCAATATGTCCCAGTTTTATTCCGACCTTACCCAGTCACAAGTCCTTTCGGACCCGCTGATCAACGCTGTGATGCGTGCCGATCGCGTCAGCCGAAAAGAGCTCGAGCTCCTTATGACGACAGTGGCGACCAAGAATTTCAGTGATGAGACCGTCAGCGAATGGCGCCGTCCGTTACCGGCTTTCGTCTCAGCGCAGCCGCTGAAAGGCAGCACGGACCTTTTGAGCAAGATGTGCCAAGGGGCTGCTTGCTAACGACTGATTGAGACTCGATCAAAAAACTGCGGTCCTTCTCGGAAGGGCCGCAGTTTTTCGTTTGAGCTCTATCCACGGCTGTCCGGTTGCCTTCTCTCGGAAACTCTCACTGGCGTTCGCCATTCAAGTGGCATGGGGACATATGGCTCATCATGGTTTTCCATGAGGTGCGGCAGGCGCATGGCTGAATTAAACTATCGTATGATTTCGCCAAGCCAGACATCGATTGAGGGTGGTATAAGAAGCGTAGAGGGTCCCAAGGTTTGCTTTGCCGGGCAGGAGCAGCTGATTATGCCAATAGAAATCGAAGACCACAAACCGGTCGAGGAGACGCTGCGCGATCGGGAGCGGGAGCTTTCGCAGCTCATCGACATGGTTCCGAGCCACCTGTGGCGCCTGACTCCGGAGGGGGAGCCGACTTTCTTCAACAAGCGCATGGTCGACTTCCTTGGCCTCGACGTTCCGGATATGGATAAACCGGGTGTCAGCCGATTGGAGGCGATCATTGAGACCGTCCATCCGCGCGATGCAGCGGAGTTCAGGGACACGCTTAACCGCTGCCTCGTCACCGGCGAGCATTTTACCATGAGGTATCGCTTGCGACGCGCCGACGGTGTTTATCGTTGGATGTCGAGCCGCGCCGAGCCGATGCGGGGTCCGGATGGACGCATTATCCAGTGGTACGGCCTCTGTCACGACATCGACGACCAGATGCACGCCGAAGAGGCGTTGCGGCAAAGCGAGCGGCAGCTTCAGCAGATGATCGACGCCGTGCCTCTCCGCATCTGGAGCGTAACATCCATGGATGGGCCGGTGTACTTCAACAAGCGATACCAGGACCATTTCCGCGCCGTGATCGCCGACTTCGAAGCCATCGAGGAGCCGCGCATCGAAACATTGCTGCAAGAACTGATCTATCCCGAAGATGCACCTGAAGTGCAGCGAACATTGCTGAATTGTTTTGAATCTGGCCGCGGCACCGTCATGCGGTTTCGTTGGCTTGAGAAAGATGGCGCCTATCGGTGGGCGGAGTGCAGGGTGGAGCCCCGTCGTGATCAAGACGGAACGATTGTGCAATGGTACGGCGTTTCTCTCGACATTGACGATGAAGTGCGCGCGCAGGAGGCGCTGCGCAATCGGGAACGGGAGCTCTCGTTGCTCGTGGACATGGTTCCCAGTAACCTTTGGCGTCTGACCCCGGACGGGGAGACCACCCTTGCCAACAAGCACATGGCAGACTTTCTCGGTGTGGACCTGGAGGACAAGCGCCAGCTGGCGGTGGTGTTCGACGCCATCTTCCATCCGGACGACGTGGACGCGGTGTCGGATGTTCTCGGGCACAGTCTCAGGACGGGCGAGATCTTCTCCATGAAATATCGTCTGCGCCGGCACGACGGTGTCTACCGCTGGATGTCGGGCCGGGCCGAGCCGCTGCGCGCTCCGGACGGACGCATCGCCCAGTGGTTCGGCCTCTGTCACGACATAGACGATCAGGTGCATGCGGAAGAGGCTCTGCGACGCGCATCCGAGCAACTCGCGCGGGCTACTCAAGCGGCCAGCCTGGCCGAGCTTTCCGCCTCGATTGCGCACGAAGTGAACCAGCCGCTGGCGGCTATCGTCGCCAATTCCCACGCATGTCACCGTTGGCTGTCCGCCGAGCCCCCGAACGTAGAGCGCGCGAAGATTACGGCCGAGCGCATCACCCGCGACGCCAATTCGGCGGCGGATGTCGTCAGTCGCATCCGCGCCCTTTTCCGTCAGGCACCTCGAGCCAGGTCGTCTGAAAATATCAACCACTTGATTGGCGAAGTCTGCCAACTGATGGCTGATGGGACCGCGGCGAAAGGCATCCGCATCGAAACGAATCTCGAGCCGGACCTGCCGTCCGTCGCGCTCGATCGCGTCCAGGTACAGCAGGTGTTTGTGAACCTGGTGCGGAATGGGGTCGAGGCGATGGACAGCGCCATGGTCGACGGCGCGCGTGCGCTCCAGATAAGCTCGCTCCGTGACGGTATTGACGCGATCCGCATCGAGGTTCGCGACGCCGGAACTGGCTTCGAGGAAGCCGAGCGCGTTTTCCAGCCGTTCTTCACAACCAAGCAGCACGGGATGGGTATGGGGCTCGCCATCTGCCGTTCAATCATCGAATCGCATGGGGGCCGACTCTGGATGGCCAACAACGAGACCCGTGGGGCGACTGTCGCTTTCACGCTTCCGTTGGAGGCAAGCGAGGCGCCATGAGCCAGCGCAAGGAGATGGTCTTCGTGGTGGATGATGATGCCAGGGTGCGCGAGGCAATCAGCGAACTATTGGAGTCCTTGGGGTGGCAGGCCGAGACGTTCGCTGCGGCCGCGGACTATGTCGCTTACGCGAAGCCCGATCTCCCTGCGTGCCTGATCCTCGATGTCGAGCTGCCCGACATCAACGGTCTGGAATTCCAGAAGCAGCTATCCGACGATGTCCATCCCCCGATCGTATTTATAACGGGGCATGGCGACATTCCATCGTCGGTACGGGCCATTCAAGGAGGTGCCGTCGACTTTCTGACCAAGCCGGTCGGAGAGAACGATCTGGTTGCGGCCGTTCGGGCGGCGATCGACCGGGATCGCATTCAACGATCGGTGCGCGCGGAGCTGTCCGAGCTTGCTCGCCGCTTGGCGGCTCTTACCCCGCGGGAACGTGAGGTATTGCCGCTCGTGGTCAGCGGCCTGCTGAACAAACAGGCCGCCGCAGAGCTCGGCATCAGTGAGATTACCCTTGAAATCCACCGCAGCAAGATCATGCACAAAATGCGGGCGGAATCGCTCGCCGACCTGGTGCGGATCGCTGAAAAGCTGCGGATTCCAATCACTCATTCCAGACGTTCAGGAAGCTTGCAAGAATGCCCAACCCGCAGTCCGTGATAGCGATCGTCGATGACGACCAGCGCCTGCTCGAATCGCTTGAGAATCTTCTTGAGTCAGCGGGGCACGTCGTGCGGGCATTCTCCTCGGCTCAGACCCTGCTCGACAGTAATACAGTCCCGGAGATAGATTGTCTGATCACAGATATCGGCATGCCCGGCATGGACGGCTTCGAGTTGCAGCGCTTGATGAGCGAGAGACGCCCCGACTTGCCAGTGATCCTGATTACCGCCCGCCATGAAGTAATTGAGCTGTTGCAGGCGAAGCACAACTGGTTCTTCCGCAAGCCTTTCGACGGGCAAGCGTTGCTTGCAGCGATTGGTGACGCTTTGACTGGAAAGGAGAATTCACGATGAGTGTGAGTTATCATATGAGTGAGAGCTACAAGAGCAGCGTGCTCAACAGATCTCAGTCCGCAGGCAACTGGGCCGAAGCGGATCGCCCGCTGGTCATCCTCGTGGACGACGACGCCAGCCTCCGCGAGGCGCTCCAGGAGCTCATGCATTCGGTGGGCATCGACACGATCAGCTTCGCCTCCACGGGCGAACTGCTCGAGGCTGAACTCCCGGATCGGCCAGGCTGCCTCGTCACCGATGTACGGATGCCTGGCCTAAGCGGCTTGGATCTCCAATATCGGCTAGCCGAGAGCGGCGAGGCCAAACCGATCATCTTTCTCACGGCCCATGGCGACATCCCCATGTCGGTGCAAGCGATGAAAGCGGGAGCGGTCGACTTCCTCACCAAGCCGGTGCGCGACCAGACGCTGCTCGATGCAATCGCCGCAGGCATTGAACTTGATATCCAGCGGCGGGCGCACTCTCGGATCCTGAAGGAATACCTAAGCAAGTTCGCGCTGCTCACTCCGCGCGAACGTCAGGTCCTACGCGAAGTCGCGGCTGGCCGGCTGAACAAGCAGATCGCTTTCTACCTCGGCATTAGCGATATTACAGTCAAGCTCCATCGCTGCAACGTCATGCGCAAGATGCAACTGACTTCCGTCGGCGAACTCGTTCGCGTCTGGGAGATGTTGCCTGCCGAGGTACGCAAGACTGTGGAGGCCGCACCGCTTCAAACGCATTGACCGAGCTAAGAAATCATGGGCGGTTCATGCCGGAACGTCGGTAAAGTGCGAGGCACGGCCGATTCCGCTGAGGCGCCGAATAACGACCATGGCGAGCCCCCATGCGGCCGCCGTGATCGCGACGCAGACGGCAGCGAGGCCTGCGTAGCCTACCGCCGCAATCACGGAGCCGGCCATCAGAGGGCCGGCGGCGAAGCCAAACAGATAGGCCGACCCTGCCGCCGCGGCCCAACGCCCGCTGCGGTCGAGCGCGGCGGCAAGGCCGAAAAGGTAGGGAATCGAGAAGTAATAAATGACACCCGACGCGACAAGAGCGACAAGGTAGACTGTCGGATTGCGCGAGAGACAGAGCACCAGGGCGACGAGTGTGAGGCCGACGCAGAACCCCGAGAAAGGAATTGTTCGTCCCCAGCGCACGTTGAGCGCGGTCGCGGCTCCTGCACCTGCAAGACCGACCAAGGTGGTGATCGTCAGCGCATAGCCCACCGCAGTCGTGTCGAGGCCTGCGCGCTCGCCCAAGGGCGTGCTGAACGCGTAAACCGCGGCAGAGACGGTAAGATAAAGCGCGATCGACGCGATTGTCATGACGCCAAGTACCGGGGAAGTCCGCGCCGTGTCCCTAGCAACTCGGCTGTTGCTCTTGTCTCGGGCGTCCGGAATGAGAAGCAGGAGTGGCGCGAGTACGAGGATCACGCCCGCAATCAGCGCGAAGACGCCGCGATGCGCGAAAGCGGCGGTGAGGTGCCCGCCCATGGTAAAGAGAGCGACGCTGGTCAAGGCCCAGACGACCTGAAAGTAGCCGTAGACCTTGTCGGGGTTGCTGGAACGGGAGCAGACGATGGAGAGTGACACGGCGTAAAGCGCGCCCTCACCGATACCAGCGAGGCCACGCAGCAGGGCAAGTGACATCGCTGACGCACTAAAGATCGATACGCTTTGGGCAAGCAACGTCAGTACGACGGCGAAGAGGGCGACGCGCCGATAGGCGAACCGGGGCAGAACGGGTGCAATTGCGATCGCGGTGACGGCGAGGGCAAGGAGTTCAATGGAGGCGATGAGGCCAGCCTCGCGTTCCGACAGCGAGAGACCGGCCATCAACCCGCCAATCACAAAAGGCGACATCTGCGGAACCAGCCCGCCGATCACCTGCGCGGCGGTCGCACCGACAACGAGGGACACAGGATCGCGAGGCATCGAAGAATGGCGAGCGGTTTCCGTCATGGTTCGGCTGCGGTCCCTGCAGTCTGGTGATCATTTAATGTTGAGCAACGCATCCGCTGAACGGGCTGGCGCCAGCGTTTGGGGGCGTTACAACCAGGATGGTATCACTGGTTGTTCAGCTACGTCGAGTGTCATTCAGATTGACAGGAACACGAAGGCAGTGTTTCGCGAAACTAGCCGCTCGCTGCACGAACGAGTTCGGCAACCACTACGTAAAATCGTCCGAAATGCTGTCGTGTCCCGTCAGCGGGATGGCTGTGTCACCGCCCCTTCAAAGGTGCGGGCCATCGTGCTGAGGACGGGTGCATTCAATACCATAGTATGTGGTTTCCTGAGTAAGGGACTGTAGCGGACTGTCATTGCCGCCGAAAGAAACCATCGATCGGTCCCACTGGATAACCCCCGGAGATTATGAAAAGCACCATTGACGGTCACCAGTTCCTCTCGCCTTCATTTCAATTGCGTGTTGTGACCTTCGGTATGTGTTCCCCCAACCAATGGATGGGATGTCTGAGTTCGACATCGGCGTTAATTCTGATGTGCGAGCCGTGTTAACCGGACGCGACAGAGATGGTGAATGCAGGAGTTTTTCCGGTTTCTTCCTGCAGCCAACGAATTGGCAGACGAGCATCTTACCTGTCCGGCTCCAACTCAAGGAGATCTCCGCATGAACGGACATACACCGTTTGAAACGATCGATGCGTCTCGCCGCGACCTTCTTCTGCTTGGGGCGAGTGCGACGGTTTTCGCTGCAATGCCTTCACTGGCGTTCAGCGCCCCATCTCTTTCACCAACCAATTCCAACAACCGAAGCGAAAGGCCTAATGACATGGGCATACTTAAAATCAAGGACGGTACGGAGATCTTTTACAAGGATTGGGGAACGGGGCAGCCGATCGTCTTCCATCACGGTTGGCCCCTCTCCAGCGACGATTGGGATACGCAAATGCTCTTCTTCCTGGATAAAGGCTACCGCGTCATCGCTCACGACCGTCGTGGCCACGGGCGCTCAACCCAAACCGCAACTGGCAACGACATGGACACCTATGCCGCCGACTTTGCCGAACTGGCGGCGGCGCTCGACCTGCGGGACGCCATACATGTGGGACATTCGACCGGCGGCGGCGAAGCTGCTCACTACGTCGCACGTCATGGCAAGGACCGCGTGGCCAAACTGGTCTTGATAAGCGCCGTTCCGCCGATCATGGTGAAAACCGCCGCAAACCCCGGTGGCTTGCCGATCGAAGTCTTGGACGGCTTGCGTGCTCAGCTCGCTGCAAACCGATCGGCGTTCTATTGGGATTTCCCGATCCCGTTCTACGGTTTCAATCGCGAGGGCGCAGCCATATCCGACCCAATCCGTACCAACTGGTGGCGGCAGGGCATGATGGGCGGCGCGAAGGCACACTACGACTGCATCAAAGCCTTCTCGGAAACGGATTTTACGGAAGACCTGAAAATCATCGACATTCCAACGCTTGTGATGCACGGCGACGACGATCAGATCGTTCCCATTGCGGACTCCGCGCTTCTGTCAGTGAAACTCCTGAAGAATGGAACGTTGAAGGTCTATGAGACATATCCGCATGGCATGTGCACGACCCATGCGGACGTCATCAACGCCGATCTTCTTGCGTTCATAAGAAGTTGAGAGATGTCTGCGGCTGGTGACCATCATGGCATCGGCAAGACCAAATTATATCGAACCGGAGCGGCGACTACCGACACTCTTCTTTGTCGACGACTCCGGGACGGCCCTGACGATCGACGACAATGCGTCGTCAAGAAAGTGAGATGAGGCTAACTGCTATGGAAAACTTCCAGGAAAAAGTTGTCATCATTACAGGTGGCAGCAGCGGTATAGGATTGGCTGCAGCCCAGCAATTTGCGTCGCAGGGTGCGAAGGTCCTTGTCACAGGACGGCGCGCTGAAGTGCTGGCAGAGATTGCCGCTGCAAATCCCAACATCCATGGCTTTGTCGCGGACGCAGCCGACCCTGAAGCAGCGCGTAACACGATTGATTCTGCCATCAAACTTTGGGGCCGCCTCGATATCCTGGTCAACAATGCCGGTGCTGGTGCAATCCGATCCCTGATGGAGAGCGATGCGAATACCATCTCGAATATATACGCGGTGAACGTGACTGGACCAATCCTTCTGGCTGCCGCAGCAGTTCCGCATCTCGCAAAGACAAGGGGCACCATCGTCAACATGTCGAGTACATTCGGCAGCAAGGCAGCACCAGAGCTTTCGGTTTACGGTTCGAGCAAGGCCGCTGTGGAGCACCTGACACGCTGTTGGGCATTGGAACTTGCGCCCCGAGGAATTCGAGTGAATGCCATAGCGCCTGGACCTGTGGAGACAGATTTTTTGCGCGACCGTATGGGTTTGTCTTCGGATCAGATTGCCGCCGTGACAGAACAAGAGCGCAAGCTTATCCCGTTAGGTCGCCGTGGTGTACCGGAAGACGTTGCGACGTGGATTTTGAACGTCGCCGATCCCCGCGCGACGTGGATCACAGGACAGGTCATTGCCGTTGACGGAGGACTCGTCACAGCCTAGTTGCGAGGATGGGCTCTGATAACCACAGCCAAGCGACAAATGCCGAGGATAATATCATGCTCTGTCCCTTGCGAGTGCACGTGCCATTCGAGAGGAGTCTCCCCAGGTTGACAGCCAAATCAAACAGTCGGTGGCAAAAGAGATCACTTAAAAGCCTCCGTTCGCGGCCACTCCTGATCGCTAGCGGTCGGGAAGCTCTGTCCAGAGTTTCTTGGCGAAGCCGCGCTCATCGAGTTTCCACGCACTGCTGACGATCTCCGCCCGCCCACTACGGCATTTGTATGAGAAGACGGCGTCATGGCCGATCGCAAAAGCTGGAACATTGTCCTCGTTCTGATGCTGCCGGCAGAACTCATCTGCTCCCGGGTTATTGCGGGCATTGTTCATTTTCACGCAAGGCAGGTTCGCACCGACGAAGCAGACCATGATCTTGCCGTTCATACAGCGATATTGTGCCTGCGTTTTCAGCTCTGCCTCGTCCGGGGCGGCCGTGGCCGCCGGGAACAGTTTCTTGAAGGCTTCCACCGTCCCATTATAGAGAGCATGTGAGTATTCGCGTATCGTGTCGTCGTTGCGCACCTCGCTGCACAATTGGTGAAGATCAGGGCCAGGCGCCGCAGCAGCAACACCAGTCGTATAGAAGATCGCAAGGATTCCGAGAAGCATTGCCGACAAGGCGAACCCGATATTCGAATAGCGGAATACAGTCATTGCAACCTCCTTAGAACATGCGCAGGGAACCTCTCGGTAGGCATCTGAGCATACTAGGCGCGCCACTACATTGACTAGGGGCAGGGTATCGGTGCTTTGGCCGATATCCGTACGTGCCTAGCTACGGGTATGAAAATGCCTCAGGAAAGACCGTGTGCCCTCCTGTTTCGGTGTGTCGATGACCTCGCGTGCCGGCCCTTCTTCCACGATAACACCATCGCGCATGAAGACGACTATGTCCGCAACTTCCCGTGCAAAGGCAATTTCATGCGTGACAATGATCATTGTCATACCTTCCGCGGCAAGATCCCGCATTACGGACAGCACCTCGGAAACAAGTTCCGGATCGAGCGCAGACGTGACTTCATCGAAGAGCATCACCTCGGGTTCCATTGCCAACGCCCGGGCAATCGCGACACGCTGCTTCTGTCCACCCGAGAGCCTTTGCGGATAAACGTCAGCCTTGTCGACCAGTCCAACTTTGGCAAGCAATTTGCGCGCCAGAACTGCGGCCTCGGCTTTCGGCATATTCTTCGCGGAGACCGGTCCTTCCATGACGTTTTGCAAAACCGTCATGTGAGGAAACAGATTGAAATGCTGGAACACCATGCCTGCCCCGCGACGGAAGCGGGCCTGCTCGCGCGCCGAAGGAAGACTCGTTCCATGTCCGAACTTGAACGCGTCGTTACCGATGCGGATACTGCCGTCGTCCGGGATGACCAGCAGGTTCATGCAGCGGAGCAGTGTGGATTTACCGGATCCTGAAGGCCCAATGAGTGCAATGACGGCGCCAGGAGCAATCTTCAAATTGATGTCGCGCAAAACGACCAGATCACCGAACTGCTTTTTGAGCGAACTGATCTCGATCTTATAGTTCTCGGCAATCATTTTAGTCACTTTCCCGAAGAGCCTTCTCGCTCTTCTTCACGATGGCCGTCAGTGGCACGAGTACGACAAAATAGATGATCGCAATCACCGTATAGACTTCGAGCGGACGGTATGTTTCGGTCGCGGCTGATTGCCCTTGGTAAAGGAGATCAGGCACAGCCAGAACGGAAACCAGCGATGTATTCTTGAACTGGATGATCGACTGATTCATGAGTGGAGGGATCATTTGTTTGATCGCCTGCGGCAGAATAATGCGACGCATCACCCGCGCTGGCGTCAGGCCGAGTGCCAGACCGGCTTCACGTTGACCGGCGTCAATCGTAACGATGCCACCGCGGATTACCTCGGCATAGAACGATCCGCCATACAACGACAGGGTGAGAACAGCCGCTGTGATGGCGCTCATCTCGATGCCCGTCAAAATTGGCAGTGCATAGTAAAACCACAGGAGTTGGACAAGGAGAGGCGTGCAACGAAAAAGTTCGATATACGCCCAGGACACCCATCTTAGAAACGCGAACCGGGAAATCTGCGCCAGACCGGCAATCAGCCCCATCAGCAGCCCTAAAACGACGATACTGGCCGTGAGGGCAATAGTGACGAGCGTTCCTTCAAATAGCAGCCAACGGTAGCTCCAAAGGATGTTGAAATCCCAATTGTACATATCACGACTTCCTGTGTTCCGGTTCGGTGCCCACCAAAGGCAGGCACCGAAACATCATTAAAAGGTAACGCCGGCGGGAATGTCGTCGAGGGTGATATCGACCTTCGCGAGACTGGACACGACGGCCTCCCGGACCAGGCCGAGGCCCTGCGCATAGACGATCCAGGTATTCAGGAAATCGCGGAGGGTCTTGTCTTCCTCTCGTCGCACGGCCGCGTTGGACGTCGAACCGAAGATCGGCGTCGGAGCGACGACCTTTCCCAGGCGCGGATCGCGCTTGACGGCACGAACACCTCCCATCCAGAAGATGCACTGCGCATCGACGCGGCCCGTTGAGAGCGCCAGCGTCGCCTCGTCGAGCGATTTCAGCCGCACGATCGTCGCATTGGGACACAGGCGCGAAGCACCCTGGTCGTGCGCGGAACCCATGTCGACTGCGATCCTGACTTCGGGCTTGTTGAGGTCTGTCCACGTTTTCGGTTCGAAACCTGTCTTCGCGATGACAACGAGAGCGCTGTTATAGACCGGGACAGTGAAGTCCACGGCCAGGGCGCGTTTCGGTGTTGGGTTCATCCCGAACATGACATCGATCTTGTTGGCCTGCAGGTCGAGGATGGCGTTGCCCCAAGTCGTCTCCACGACCTCAAGTTCGACTTCCATGTCCGTGGCAAGAGCCTTGCCGATGTCATAGAACTGACCACCCCACTGGCCGCTCTCCTTGTCCTTGACTGTCCAGGGCGCACCGCTTGCCACGCCGCCGATACGCAGCTTCTTCGAGTTGATGACCTGCTGAAACGAGTTCTGTGACGGGGCTTGCGCCGCAGCCGAGCTTGCGCCGGCTAAGGTCGCTGCGATTGCACCTCCTCCGAGGAGGCCTGCGAATTCTCTTCTGGAAACCATGTTATTCCCCTTTCTTCTTTCGGTTAGTAGTTCACTACGATTTGAGCAGAACACCCGGGTTTATCCTGCCATGCGGATCGAGAACGTGTTTAATTTGCTGCATCAGTTCGTAGCGGATCGGGTCACACAACCGCTCCAGTTCCGCGGGCAGTTTGCGGCCCACTCCGTGTTCCGCACTGAATGTGCCGCCGTATTGAACGCCGACATCATGAATCGCCCTTTCGACGCAGAGTGCGAACTCGTCTTGGTCGTCAATAGTGTTCCAATAGTCGTGCGAGAACATCAGGATATAGTGAACGTTGCCATCGCCGAGATGGCACACGACCTGCGTGGTGGCCTCGGGAAATCGTTCCGCGGCCACTTTGTCCGCCGCATCGATGAACGCGGGAACGAAAGAGGTCCGTACCGCTATATCATGAACGATACCAATGCCTTCCTTCTTGTTGGCTTCCGATACCGAGTGGCGCACATGCCAGATCTCTTCTGCCTGTTGATTGGATGCAGCAACCACAGCATCGCGAATCAGACCGGCCGCAAAACCCTCCTCGAGCAGGCGGCCGAGCATGGCATCCAGGTCCGTGTAACTGTCGGATGTGCTGAGTTCCACCATCAGTGACCATGCAGGCAACTCGGCGAATGGTATGCGAACCCGATCCACGTGCCGGCGGACGAGCTCGAACTGAGAGGAGGATACCAGCTCAAAGGCCTCGATGAATGAACCTGCGGTGGCGCGAAACCGAGCGAGAAGTTGAACGGCATCCGCTGGCGACGCCACGTCGATCCAAGCGTGTGCACTCTTTGAGAGCTTTGGAAATAGTCTCAGCGCCGCGCCTGTAATGATACCCAACGTTCCTTCCGCACCGATGAAGAGTTGCCGTAGCATATAGCCGGTGTTGTCTTTGCGCAGAGCCGCGAGGTCGTTGACGATGCGGCCGTCCGCCAGGACCAATTCCAGCCCAGCAACCAGGTCGCGCATCGGCCCATATCGGACGACTGCGGTGCCGCCTGCGTTGGTCGAGATGAGCCCGCCAACCTGTGCGCTGCCTTCACTACCAAGACGCAGAGGGAACTGGCGACCGATTCTGTCGGCCGCCTGATGGATTTCAGCAAGTATGACCCCGGCATCCACAGTGATAATATCTGACACGGTATCGATGTCCCGGATCCGGTGCATGCGGCGAAGCGAGAGGACGATACCGAGCTTTTCGACATCGTCACTTTCGGGTACCGCTCCATAACACAGCCCCGTATTGCCGCCGAGGGGGAAAACCGGCTGCCTTTCTTCCGCAGCCACACGCATTACCGCTGCGACCTCGTCTGTCGAGGCGGGCAAAACCACGCAAACGGCCCTGCCCTGCTTTCGACCACGCCAATCCGTGAGATAAGGCGTCATCTCCGAAGGGTCGCTAATTATTCCTTTGGAACCAACGATGTCGCGCAGCCGATCAATCACGGATTTAAGCCTTTCTTTAAGCGAGATTCACGAGCTTGGCCTGATTGGCGACTTCCTTCAGTTTTGCCAGAGTTGCCTCACTCGGGTCCTGTAACGGCAGCCTGACGCTTCCAACAGGCATACCGGCCAGAGCCATATATTTTTTCAGAGGACCGGGATTGGTTTCCAGGAAAATTGCCTCGACGACGGAGTCGATCGGTGCCTGAATTCGCAAGGCCTCATGGAGCTTACCCTCCTGCGCAAGCTGGAAGATTTTAAGCCAGACCTTAGGATATATCGACGCGGACGCCAGAACGCCACCGCGAGCGCCAAGTGCGACATGGGTCGCGAAAAGAGGCTCTTCGCCGCTCAATATGGCAATTTGATTACCGACAAACCTGATCGTCTTGATAAACTCCGGCACGTCATAGGACGAGTACTTCATGCCGATTATGGAACGATCTTCGACCATCCCCTGTATGCACTCAGCAGTGACGGCAACATTCGTGCGACGCGGGATTTGGTAAAGCATAACAGGCACATCAACCTCTTGGCGATAGGCCCGGAAGTAGTCACGCATCGCCTCCTGGGTGCCCGAAGCGTAATAAGGAGTAACCGTCATTACGGCAGAAGCGCCGGCGGCGGCGAAATCCTGTCCAGCCTCGACAGCATCCTTGAAACCAGTGGACAGGACACCGGGGATGACCGGCTTGCCGTCCGACGCTTCAACACACGCTTCCACAATCGTCCTGCGCTCGGATCGCGAAAAAGCCGTATATTCGCCAGTGCCACCGATCGGAACGACCCCGGCCGCGCCACTTTCCAGCTGGAAGCGGGTAAGCTTGCGCAGGCCGTCGAGATCGACGGTCCGGTCTTCCTTCATCGGAGTGACTATGGCCGTGTAAAGGCCACTGATTTCATTGGCAGAAAGAGTCATGAATGCATGTCCTATAGTCGGAGGACAGGCGCGATCGTCCACGGTTTCCCAGTGTGATCGCGACCGTTCCCGTTTTATTTTCTAGTTGCGTTGATCGCCTCACAGATGAGATAATTTATGAGCATTCAACACATGTCAATATTTTTATCAAAAAAATCCACTATAGGAAAAATTTTGGCTTTAGCGTATTTTTCTTTCCAGAGTTAATGATTTGCGATAGCGGATGAGAAAGTCCGCAACAGCAAAGCGATTGGGACAGCAACTGATGGAGAAGGTTATGGCCAGCCAGTCAATCAGCGATCAGGGCGTACTGCTCCATGATGTCATTCGCCGCAAGAGCGACGAACACGCCAGCAGCATTGCAGATGCCGCGCCATCCGAGATGAACATCGGCGCGCGATTGCATCAGATTCGCAAGGACAGAAACCTGACGTTGCAGAGTGTTAGCAAAGCGACGGGCGTATCTGCCTCGGCATTTTCGAAAATCGAACGCAATGAACTTTCCCCGACAATCGGAACGCTGCAGCGAATCGCCGTTGGCCTCGGAATTGATTTGATGGAATTGCTGAATGCGCAAAATACATCGCCAAGCGGCTATGGCCGCCGCAGCGTTACTCGGGCTGGAAGCGGCAAAGCTCATGACACGGATACGTGTGCCAACAACTTCCTATGTTCGGATCTACGCAACAAAAAAATGACACCGATTATGACGAGCGTTTCGGCACGTTCACCCGATGACTATAAGATCTGGGCAAAATCGGGGGCCGAAATCTTCCTGACCGTCCTGGAAGGCACTCTTGTCGTCCACAGCAAGCTATATGAGCCGCTTGTGTTGAACGAGGGAGATTCGATCTACTACGATGCCAATGCCGAGCACGTGTGGACATCCGCCGGCGAGCGCGACGCTAAAGTGCTTTGGGTCCTCGCCGTCTCATGATCTGCGAAGGCAAATGAAAATGCAGAGACTTTTGAACGCCGGGGACTTTCGCGACGCCGCCCGGAGAGCTCTTCCCAAGGCGCTCTTCGAATATATCGATCGTGGAACTGAAGATGAGAATGCCCTGCGAAGCCTTCGAAATAGTCTCGATTCTATCAAGCTCATTCCAAGTGTGCTGACTGGCCACCCTGAGCGCGAACTGAGAACCGAAATTCTCGGTGAAACGACAGCGATGCCGTTGGTTGTGGCGCCGACGGCCCTGGCTGGACTGGTCTCACACAATGGCGAGATCAAACTTGCCCGAGCGGCTGAGCGGATGGGCATCCCGGTTTGCATCTCCACACAATCCATCACGACCATCGAAGAGATCCGCGCCGGAGCGCCTCGAGCCAGCCTTTGGTTTCAACTTTACATGTGGAAGGATAGAAACCTGTCGCGCGCGCTTCTCGAACGTGTGGAAAAGGCAGGTGTGACGACACTGGTCGTGACGGCCGATACCCCCGCAAGTCCGAAGCGGGAATACAACCATCGGAACGGTTTTTCGATCCCGATAAAGTATTCACTGCGGCTTGGCCTGGATGTGGCGCTCCATCCGCGTTGGCTATGTGGGGTCCTGCTTCGCTATCTCCTCGCAACTGGTATGCCCACCTATGGCCATTATCCGCAGGAATTCCGTAGCGCAGTCACCCGACTTTCCATCGCCGAAGCCGTCCGCCTGGAGAACCTTCTGAACTGGGACGACATCCATCAGCTTCGACGCTGGTGGAAAGGTAAACTTGTCATCAAGGGTGTTCTTGGCGTTCACGATGCCTATCTAGCAAAGGCTGCTGGAGCCGACGGGATCGTGGTGTCCGCTCACGGTGCCCGCAATCTTGATATTGCACCCGCGCCGATCGACGTTCTTCCGGGAATCGCAGATGCTGTTGGCCACGATCTTGACGTTCTTGCGGATAGTGGCGTGAAGCGCGGAAGCGACGTCCTGAAGTATATCGCAAATGGCGCCAAGTCAGTAATGATTGGTCGGCTGCCGCTATGGGGGCTCGCCACAAATGGTGAGGCGGGAGCCGAGGATCTACTTGCCATGCTCCGAGATGAAATCGATGTCACTTTGACAATGCTCGGGCTTCGGCAGCCAAGTGAATGTGGTGCGGCGCTGCAACGAAATGCGGAGTCTGGCGCCCGCCGTCTCCGATACATAGTATGATTGCCTTGACGAATCCAAACCGCTAACGCAATTTGAGGCTTGCTAATCTAACAGATTGCAAACAAACGATGTTTGTGCTTATATTGAATGAACATTCAATAAGTAAGAGCGAATTTATGCAGGTTAATCAGCGCGATTTGACGATTCCGAACAACTGGGACCGCCGGGGATTGCCGGCCTGGAGCTACAGCAGTCCGGCCTTGCTCGAGCTCGAGAAGGAATACGTATTTCGAAGCCATTGGCAGATAGCCGGGCATGTCTGCGATGTGCCGAATGTCGGCGACTACGTCGCGCTTGATATCGTGGGCGAGCGGGCTCTGATCGTGCGTGGCAAGGACGGCGAAATCCGTGCCTTTCACAATATCTGCCGTCACCGGGGATCTCGCGTCGTCACCGACAACAAGGGAACATGCAACAACGCGCTGGTCTGTCCCTTCCATGGCTGGGTTTATAACCTCGACGGCACCCTCAGAGGCGCGTCGCGTCCGCGCTCTTTCCCGGAGATGGACAAAAACGAATTCGGTCTGTTGCCACTCGAACTTGAAATCTGGATGGGTTTTATCTTCATCCGTTTTCTCGAGAGCGCGCAGCCATCGGTTGCGACATTGATGAAGCCGTTCGAAGCGGAAATTGCAAACTACAAGATCGCGGATATGGTTTCCGCGGGTTACTGGACGCAGAAATCGCCCGTCAATTGGAAGTCGGTGCGCGATGTCGACAATGAAGGCTACCACGTGGCAATGGCACATCCGGCGCTCCAGGATCTCTACGGCTCGACCTATTACGACGAGCCATTCGTCAATGGCGTGTCGCGATCTTTCGCCAGCTATAATCCCCATGCGGGACGGCGCTGGAGTGTGCGCAACTATATCAATCTGGCACCGGAGGCGACGCATCTGCCCGAGGACCTGCGCAACGCGTGGATCTATTACGGGATTTTCCCGAATTCTGTGATCTCGGTTACGCCTGAAGGAGCGCAGTATTATCAGGAGTTTCCGTTGTCGACGGGCGAGACCCTGTTGCGCGGCGCTGTATTCCGCCACAAGGATGAGACACGGCAGCAGCGGGCCGCCCGTTATCTCGCCTCGCGCATCGATCGCGAGACGAGTTCGGAAGATGTTCAGCTGACGAAATGGTCAAATGAATCGATGCTGTCGAAATCGTTCTCGGGATTCTATCTCTCGGACCTCGAATATGGCGTGCGTTCGCATCACGATCACCTGCGCAATGTGCTGCCCATACTGAGGGTCGAGAAGGCGCCGGCAGAGGCCGACGTGCCGTTGCTCAATGCGCAACTGGCTGCGCAGAGCTAATTGCCGACAACGCGCAATAAAAAACCCGGCGTAGTTGCCGGGTTATTTGTCGTTAGCCGGATTATCCTTGCCAGACGCCCTCATGCCGCAGATCGTCCATCGTGCGCGAAATCCCTTCGCGCAGAATACCGACCATATCGTCGATCTGTTCGCGGGTAATCACCAGCGGCGGCGACATCACGCACATATTAATGAGCGGTCGCACCAGAAGGCCGAGTTCATGACAATGTGCGTCGATGCGCATTCCGACATTCGTATCAAGCTGGAGCGGATTCTTGCTCTCGCGGTCGGCAACACACTCGACGCAGGCCATCAAACCTATCCCGCGAACCTCACCAACCAGGGGCAATTCCTCAAGCGTCTTCAGTTGCTGCTGAAAATAGGGCGCTACGGACTGCGTGTGCGCAAGGATGCCATCCTCGAGCAGATCGAGATTGGTGAGAGCCACAGCGCAGCCCACAGGATGGCTGGTGTAGGTCAGTCCATGCGCATACATCGCTGTCGGGTGGTTCGAACGGCGCAGTTCTTCAAGAAGACGCTCTGAAATGACCATGCCGCCGAGCGGAAAATAGCCGGAGGTGACACCCTTTGCAAAGGTGATGATGTCCGGATCGATATCGAATACATCCTCGGAAGCGAAGACATGCCCAAGTCTGCCAAAGGCCGTGACCACTTCGTCAGCGATAAACAGTATTTCATTGTCCCGGCATATCTTGCGGATGCGCGGCAGATAGTTTTCGGGCGGTAGAATGACGCCGCCTGAAGCCTGGACCGGCTCGCCAATGAAAGCGCCGATCTTGTCGGCACCTACGCGGCGGACCGTCTCCTCGAACTCGGCGACCAGCATGTCCGAGAATGCAGCTATACTCATGCCTTCGGGACGGCGGAATGCATTCGGGGATGACAATTTGACGACGAGTTCGTCTGCCCCATCCATCCAGTCGCGATCCCGCGGACGCCCATTCAACGACGCCGAAAGATAGGTAGAACCATGATAGGCGCCGCCCCGCGACAGGATCAGCTTTTTCTCCTGCCGGCCGCGTGCATTGTTGAAAAACTGCATGAAGCGAAGTGCGCTTTCGACAGCTGTTGACCCGCCCGTGGTGAAGAAGACGTGATTGAGGTCGCTGGGAGCATAGGCAGCGATGCGCTCCGCGAGCACCGCCGAAGGCTCGTTCATCGTATACCAGGGCGTGTTGTAGGAAAGCTGCATGGCCTGGTCGTACATGACGCGCGCCAGCTCCTCGCGGCGGTGTCCGATATTGACACACCACATGCCTGCAGGCCCGTCGATAAGCCGCTTGCCCTCGCCGTCGGTGATGTAAATTCCCTCGCCGCCGCTGATCAGCGATCTGGCCTCGGCGCCGATTTCTCCGGCCCAGGGCCATGGCTGAACAAGATGCCGCTTGGCCAGATCGATCGTCTCGTGATTTGCCCGCGCCGCTGCCACCCCGGCTGCCCGTATCTGTTTCACCGCCGCCATTGTTCCCTCGCCCTATTGCCGGGGTTTCCCGGTTTAAAATCATATTCAATTATCGGAAATCAATAAGATTTCTCTCATCATATTGAATGTTCGTTCAATCAATATGTCAGAAATAGCACTTGATTTCAATCCACGGATAGGCGCATGATGCAAGAAAGATGGCACCAAAGGGAACGTGCCGCGTGAACCGAATGAATGGGAACAATATGCTCCGGTACCTGATGGCATATCACGCGCGTGGTCCGTTCGAATGACGGCACCGGCGGAAGGGATCGCCGCACTGCCTGTTGTGCGCAAACAAAGAAATCCTGTTCTGCAATCAGAAGCTGCGCGTGGTCTCGGGCTGATCAGCCCGACGTTTATTTATGCGGTGATCTTCCTGGTCATTCCAATTGTTCTAGTCATTGCCAACAGTTTCTGGACACAAAACTACCTGACGATCGACCGGACCTTCACCCTCGAAAATTATCGCGTGGCGCTGACCGATCCCATCTACCGCGATCTTCTGATGCGATCGCTGTGGATTTCCCTTCTGGTCAGCTTCTTTACATTCGTCCTAGCTTATCCCATCGCTTTCTTTATCTCGTTCCATGGCGGCAAGCATAAGGGCCTCTGGCTGTTCCTGATCACCATTCCGTTCTGGACAAGCTATCTGCTGCGGGTGATGTCGTGGAAGGTCATCCTTGGTTATAACGGCGTTCTCAATGCTACGTTGATGGGTCTGGGAATCACCAATGGCCCGTCGGATGCATTCCTTTACAACACCAGTGCAGTCGTGATCACGTTGACCCACGCGTGGGCAACATTCGCGGTGCTGCCGATCTTCGTCTCGCTGGAAAAAATCGACCGCTCGCTTGTCGAGGCGGCGACCGATCTCGGCGATGGGCCATTGCGGCGGTTCCTGCGAATAACCTTACCCCTGTCGGCGCCTGGGATCATCTCTGCAACACTCATCGTGATGATCCCGACCGTCGGCGACTTCGTGACGCCGCGTCTCGTCGGCGGCAAAGACGGTGTGATGATTGCCAATGCCATCCAGGCTCAGTTCGGCAAAGCCGCAAACTGGCCGCTCGGCGCAGCGCTCTCGGTGACCACCATGGCGGTGGTGACTGCCATGGCCGCCTCTGTTGTTCTCGTGATCCGCATGGCAGCGAGGCGAATCCGATGAAGACATTGCGGAACTTTGCACCAAGCTGGCTGAAAACTTATGCTTTTCTATATGTCATCTTCCTTTATCTGCCGGTGATTTTTCTGCCGATCTTTTCGATCAACACGTCGGCGACACCGAAGTTTCCCCTGAGCGGTTTCACCTTCAAATGGTATGGCGACCTCACCCGCACACCGGCACTAACCGATGCGGCATGGAACAGCTTGCTCGTCGGCGTCTCTGCGTCCCTGTTGAGCACCATACTCGGCATATGCGCCGCGCGCGCCATTACGCGCTACCGCTTTCCCGGCAGGCGCACGATCAATGGCCTGCTCATGGCACCACTGGTCCTGCCAGAGATTATCGTCGCAGTCTCGATGCTGCTTGTCATGCTTCAACTCGGTCTTAGCCTATCATTGATCACAGTCGTATTCGGTCATGTCCTCATCTGCATCCCATATTCGCTGAGTGTGCTGACTTCAGGTTTCGAAGGTTTCGACAGGAGCCTTGAGGAAGCCTCCTCGGACCTTGGCGAGAGCGCCTTCGGAACGTTCCGGCGTGTGACGCTGCCTATGGTTTCGCCTGCAATCATTTCGAGCCTGCTTGTCTCCTTCACTATCTCGCTCGACGAGTTCATCATGGCATTCTTCCTGACCGGAACCGAAGCAACTTTGCCAGTCTACATCTGGGGTCAGTTGCGATTTGCCGCCAAACTGCCGGGCGTCCTCGCGCTTGGTACACTCCTCCTCGCTGGTTCGATTATCCTTTTGACCATCGCAGAAATCGTGCGACGCCGCGCAAGCAATCGCACCCAGAATATGGGAGGCATGATTGCCTGAACGCTCTATGATCGAGATTTCGCGTGTGACGCGCAGCTACGGGGCCTTCAAGGCGCTCGATGAGACGTCCCTGACAATCCGCGAGGGTGAGTTCTTCTCGCTTCTCGGCCCTTCCGGGTGTGGCAAGACCACGCTGCTCCGTATGATCGCGGGCTTCGACACGCCGACAAGCGGATCAATCTCGGTCGATGGCCAACCGATGGACGGCATTCCCGCCAATCGGCGGCCGACCAATATGGTGTTTCAGAGCTACGCCATCTTTCCGCATCTCAATGTCGAACAGAACGTGTGCTACGGGCTGAAACGGCTCCGCCTTGGAGCAGACGAAGAAAAGCGCCGTGTCGAAGAAGCGCTGTCGCAAGTATCACTGACCGGGCTTGGGAAGCGCGGTGCGACCGAACTGTCCGGTGGACAGCGCCAGCGTGTTGCGCTCGCCCGCGCGCTCGTCATGCGCCCGAAGGTGCTCCTCCTTGACGAGCCTCTTTCAGCCCTCGACAAGAAGTTGCGCGAGCAGATGCAGGTCGAATTGCGGCGGCTGCAGCAGGCCGTCGGCATCACATTCATTCTCGTCACACACGATCAATATGAAGCGTTGGCGATGTCCGATCGCATCGCGGTCATGTTCGGCGGGAAGATCGCGCAGGTCGCATCGCCGAAAGAGATCTATCAGCGGCCGGTCAACTGCCAGGTAGCCGACTTTCTCGGTGGCATGAACTTCGTCAAAGCTGAGATTGTCGAGGAGAATGGCGCTTCGATGATCTTGGATACGCCAGGCTTCGGGCGGGTGAAAACCGATAAGCCGGCTGCCTTTGTCAGCAACGGCAAAGGCGCGACGCTAGGGATAAGGCCAGAGCGCCTGCGCGTCCTGTGGGATGATGCGACAGACAAATACGAGGTGGCCGGCAAGGTGGTCGATCGGCACTACTTCGGCGAGATAACGCATCTGGTCATCGAGATACCGGGTTTTGACAAACCGCTCTCGGTGACGGAAACCAATAATTTTGGCGCTGACGACATTCCTGTGGGCGCCCCGATCCGTCTTGCCTACGACCCCGACGCGTTGGTGGCACTCGCCGACTGAAATCGCTCGATGATGGGCTGGGCCGCCAAGCGGCCAGCAATGATCGCTCCTTCGATATAGCCGGGAAACGATGGCGAGAGTTCCGACGAGGCAAAGGTGATGCCGGCGGCGCCGCGGCGCAGCGTGTTTTCGGATTCCGTCGCGTTCATGACCTCGACAATGTCCGAATAGCCACCACCACTCCACGTGTCGTCGATCCAGTTGCGAAGCAGGATGTCCAGCGGCGCGCCAGCCTCTGGTCCAAGCGCCACCACCAGTCTCGACACCACCTCCTGTTTAAGCGCCGCTTCACCCTGGCTTGACCACTCGACAGCGATGGGTCCTCCGACGAACACCACAAGCGCCGGGTGCTGGTCATCATGGCTTGCATCGCAAGCATAGAGCCCGCGCGGATCGACCCAGATGACACTGCCGCTGAGGCCCGTCCTCCGCCAGAACGGTTGGGAATATCGTATGAGCAACTTGACGACTGTGCCGCTCTTCCAGGAGGCAAGCGCGTTGTTTATTGCCTCCGGCAACGAGGGATGAAAGATGATCCTGCTCGCCATTACAGGCGGCACAGCAATGATGACCTCGTTGGCCGAATAAGCCCCGGAGACAGTGCGGACCGTGAAGCCGGATGCAGTCGTCTCGACACTGTTGACGGGCTCACTCAATAGCAGCGATTTCCCCAGCGACCGCGCCATATCCGCTGCCAGCGAATGCATCGTTTCCTTGAGGAAATACTGAAGTTCGGAGACTTTGTTGGTGATACGCCGGTCGTTATCGACAATAAACCACAATGGAACAAGCTCAGCCGGTACGCACCATAGACCTTCGATCAACGACAGAAATCGCATTTTTGCGGCGGGGTCGGCCTGTTGGCTGTTGACCCATGCGCGGACGGTCAAACCAGACAGCGCTGGATCGGTCGGATCCAGCTTCCGCAGGCGGCGACGCAGAGCCATCGATCCTGCGGAAACTTTTTCCGCATCATGCCTGCCGTGCGGCGGCGGTTGGGCGACGGTGTCACCGCGTGTAGATGTCTCAACCAACGTCTTGCCGTGGGTCCGCGCCAAGGCCATGATCTCGGGCATGTCATCGCAGATGAACTGACCTCCCGTATCGTAGAGGTCATCGAGGTCGTTCATTTTTGCCTCGACGCGGCCGCCAACCCTGTCTCGCGCCTCAAGCAGGACAAAGTCGATGCCCGCGCGTTCCAACTCCGTCGCCGCCGACAGGCCGGTAAAGCCTGCACCGACGACGACAACGCGCGAGGGAATGTCAGCGCTCAATACCCAGCCTTGATCTTCTCGAATTCAGCGATCATCTTCGCCTTCAACTCGTTGGGAAGCGGCGACTGGAACAAGGTATTCTCGGCGGATTTATCGTTGTTGGCATAGCCTTTTTCCTCCAGCAGTTTCGGATCGACCGATGCCATGCCCTTGGCGTTCGCCATGCCATATCCCCAGTCGTTCACCATATAGGTCGCGATTGCCGGATCATTGACCGCATTGAGAAAATCATAGGCTTTTGCTTCGGATCCGGGCGCATCCTTGAAGCGGACATAACCGCAAACCCAGGTTGAATTGCCTTCGTCCGTATCGGGCTTTCTGGCTGCCGGCGTACCCGCGAGCGTGAGTTGCGTCGCTGCATCGTTCCATGCCCAGGCCAGATCGACTTCCCCGCCGCCCATCGCCTGCACGATCTCGGTGGTATCTGTCCAATAGAGCCGTACGTTTTTATGGACCTCACGAAGAAAATCCGACGCCTGCTTGAATTGGTCGTCAGTCATCTGCGTCCAGTCCTTCAAACCGATCGCGAGACTGGCCAGGGCATAAGCATCATCGACATTGTCGCCGATAGACACGCGGTCCTTGAACTTCGGATCGGCAAAGGCTTTCAGCGATTGCACGTCCTTCGCGTCGATCTTGTCGGTATTATAGGTCAGCGACGTATTCCCCCAATCCCAGGGCATGAACCACGCCTTGCCGTCCGCTGTGGTTGCGAGCTCCTTCATCGCCATGATGTTCGGCGCAAGATCATTCCAACCGGTAATCTTCGTCGTATCCAATGGTTGTAGCAGGCCAGCTTCGCGCCACTTCTTCACACTCTGCGAGCATGGATGTCCTAGGTCCGACTTGAAGCCGGAACGCACCTTCTCGAAGGCTTCATCCTCGTCGCCAAAAAAAGCGAATGTTGGAGACTCACCATTCTTGGCGACATAGCCGGGGTGGAACGAGGGTTCCTCATATCCTGCCCAGTCAAAAACGATGAGATCCTTGTCTGCGGCGATTGCGATCGTCGCGACCGCGGCCGAAAGCCCGGCGGCTACTCCGAGTATGATGCCAAGATGGCGGCCCGATTTCTTCATGCTCATTCCCCTTATTGTTAACCGTTCATGCGGTTTTCTTTGTCGGTAGGGCTTCTCTTGAGAAGTGTTTTGGAAATACGGAGGCCAGGTAGTCGCAGGCGGCAAAATGGGCCGATTCTCGCGTCACATCTTCGGTCCCCATCATGAGACGCAGCCATAGGCCCTCAAGCATCGCGCTTAGTCCAAGCGCTGTTGCCGTGGCATCGAACGAATAATCGCCGTCAGCCTTGAGTTTTCTGCAAATGTCGATGATCACGTTCTGATAGGCTTGGTCCCGCGCGCCGCACAGAGCCTGATAGGTCGGCCGGGATTTCGCCTCCCCCCAAAAGGCACACCAGGCGGCAAGCTTTCTCTTGTTGCAGATGGCACGATCGAAATCCGAGGCGACAACGCTGGCAAGTTGCCGGGCAGGATCATCGCCGCCCTTTGCCAGGGCGTTGCGCCAGTGAACGGAATACTCCTCCGACATGAATTGCAGCGTGGCGATGAGCAGCTTTTCCTTGCTCTCGAAATGGAAATTGACGATGCCGCGCGAAAGACCGGCACCATCGGCCACGTCCGCCATAGTCGTCTCGGAATAGCCGCGTTTGGCAAGCGAATCGATCGTCGCCTCGATAAGCTGCAACTGCCTGGTCTCCTTCGAAGCCTTTCTGCCGCGCTTCTCCGCGTCCTTTTCCTTGATCGGTGTGACTTTCATGCTTGACCTCTTTTGCATCTGGCCGGTCTGCAACTCACGCCCGGCATCTTCATGCCGATGAGTGAAGTGAAAGTCGTCATTGTCAAGCTCGCCCTGCATCGTTTCCAAGCCCGGATGATCTCCGCCTCCGTCAACGGCGTACCGCCCACAATCCAGCTCAACAATACCCAAAGTCGTCCATAACGCAATCATATTTGTTGAACATTCATTCAATATCTGCTGGACAAGCTATTATTTCTCGTGTGAATTATGGGGCAAGAACAGTGGGAACGGGTATCGAATGAAAAAATGGGACGCCATCGTCATTGGCGCGGGACACAATGGTTTGGTCAATGCGTGCTATTTGCAGCGCGCTGGACTCGATGTGCTCGTGCTGGAGAAGAACGACTGGATCGGCGGCGCCGCGACCAGCCGGTCTCTCACCCCGGGTTTCCTGTATTCGAACTGCTCTTACGTCTGTTCGCTGTTCCGGCCCGAAATCATGCGCGACCTCGAACTGCCGCGCTTTGGTTTGCAGGTCATCTCGTATGAGGGCGGCGCAGTGTTCACCCAGGACGGCGATTACCTGGCCAACTATCGCGACCATCACGCGCACCGTCGAGAGTTCGCGCGTTTCTCGCCACGCGATGCCGAAGCCTATGATCGATATGCGCGCGACGTGACGAGACAGTGCCGGTTCATACAACCGTTGCTCATGCGCACTGCTGCCGATCCAACGACCTTCCGGCCGCGCGATATCTCGGAGTTGATGTATCTCGGCAAGAAGTTTGCCGGTCTCGGCGCCACGGAGATGGCCGATACACTGCGCTTCTGGACGATGTCGATTTCGGATTTTCTCGATGAGTATTTCGAGACAGACGTGATCAAGGCGAATTTCGCGCTGTCCGGAATCATCGGCACGGCGCTGGGGCCAATGTCACCGGGTACGGCCTATGTGCTGCTGCATCATTACATGGGCGAGGTTGACGGATCTGTCGGTGCTTGGGGTTATGCCCGCGGCGGCATGGGTGCGGTTACAAAGGCGCTCGCCGCGTCGTTCGAGGCCTCCGGCGGCACGATCCGCACCGGCGTCGAAGTCGATCACGTTCTCGTCAAGAATGGTTCCGCCAAGGGTGTTGTGCTCGTCGACGGGGAAGAAATCCCCGGGAAGATGGTCATTTCGAACGCCGATGTGAAAAGAACTTTTCTCAAGTTGGTCGAGGAGAAGGAACTCCCCGATATTTTCCTGCGCCGCGTAAAGAACTTCAAGATGCGCGGATCATCAGGAAAGGTGAATATCGCGCTCGATTCCATGCCGGAGTTTCCGGCACTTCCAAAAGATTCGCCGGTCTATCGCGGCGACATGCACTTCACCGACAGCGTGGAACGCATGGAGCGCGGATATGATGACTGGAAGGCCGGGCGCTGGTCGGCCGATCCTTTCCTGGACATGGTCATTCCAACAACGCTCGATCCGACGATGGCGCCGCCCGGCAAGCACTTCATGAGCTGCTTCGTCCAATATTGCCCACCCAAGGTGGAAGGCAAGGAGTGGACAGACGCTGACCGCGATGCTTTCGGCGAGACGGTGATTTCGCAGATCGCCGACTATTCTCCGGGTTTCCGTGATCGCATCATACATATGGAAGTGCGCACCCCGCGCGAACTCGAAGCGGAAGTCGGCCTGACGGAGGGCAATATCTTCCAGGGCGAATTGACCTTCGATCAGTTGCTGTTCAACCGCCCTGTCCCCGGCTACGCGCAATACCGCTCGCCGGTCGACAGCCTTTACATGTGCGGTTCCTCCACACATCCAGGCGGCGGCGTCATGGGAGCACCCGGACGCAACGCTGCAGCTGAAATCCTGCGTGATCTGTCACGCGGCACAAAACATATGAGTCCCGCCCATGACGTCATTTGATGCGATCGTCATAGGTGGCGGCCATAACGGCCTCGTTGCTGCCGCTACCCTCGGGAAAACCGGCAGAAAAGTCCTCGTACTTGAAGCAGAGCGTGAAACCGGCGGTGCTGCGCGCACCGAGGAATTCGCACCAGGTTTTCGGACGTCTTCAGTAGCCCACCTGATTAACAGGTTGCATCCTGAGGTAATCAAGTCTCTGGAGTTGCAGAAGCACGGCCTGAAACTGGACACGTCCCCTTTGATGCCGACCACCGTGCTTTCAGCAAAAGGTGCACCACTTACCCTGATCGGCGCTTATGGTGAAACTCTCGTCGGCGCGTCAAAGCCGGAACAGGAGGCGTGGAGCGGACTGCGCAGTCAGCTCTTCCGCTATGCCGGGATCCTGAAGCCCCTGCTCGCGCGCAGACCTCCCGATTTGGGCGGCATGTCCTTTGCAGAAACGTCGGCGCTGGCCATGACCGGCATCTCCCTGCGCCGGCTCGGCAAGGAGGACATGCGCGATTTTCTGCGCATGCTGCTGATGAACGTCGCCGATGTGCTGGACGAACATCTCGAAGACGATCGGTTGAAAGGTCTTCTTGCTTTCGATGCCACGCTTGGCAGCCATCTTGGACCGCGCTCCCCGACCTCCCTGCTCGGGCTCTATTACCGGCTTGCGGGCGAAATTGGTGGCAAGCCCGGCGCGCAGATGCATCCCGTCGGCGGTACCGGCGCCGTGGTCAAGGCAATCGAACTGGCCGCAGAGCAGGCTGGCGTGGCCATCCGCTCGAATGTTCCCGTCGCCAGGATCATCATCGAGAATGGCCGGGCTGTCGGTGCCTTGCTGGAGAGCGGTGAGGAAATCCGGGCGAAAACGGTTGTATCCGCCATTAGTCCTCGCACGACGTTTCTCAATCTTGTTGGGACCCGCGAGATCGATACAGGATTTGTCCGAAGGATCAATAATATCCGCGTCAATGGCGATGCCGCGAAACTGCATCTGGCCTTGGACAGAATTCCGCAATTTTCAGGCCTGCGCGCACCCGAGTTGAATGGACGGCTGGTTATCGCGCCTTCCGTCAATCACGTGGAGCGCGCATTCAATCCCTCCAAATACGGAGAATTCTCGCCCGAGCCCGCCATGGAGATAACCTTGCCAAGCTTGCTCGACCCATCGCTGGCGCCCGACGGGACGTGCACCCTCTCCGCCATCGTTCAGTATGCTCCCTATGTGTTGAAGGAGGGTTGGACCGCGGGCAAACCGAAGTTCCTGAAGGCAATTCTTGCACAGCTGGAGGCATATGCCCCAGGAATCGGCAAATCGATCCTCCACGCCGAACTCCTCACGCCGCTGGATATTGAACAGCGTTACCGCATGCCGGGTGGACATTGGCACCACGGAGAACTGCAGGCTGATCAGATGTTGATGTCCCGTCCCGTTTTCGGCGCTGAAGGCTATGACACGCCTATTGACGGACTTTATCTTGCAAGTTCCGGCTCCAATCCGGGCGGCGGTGTATCCGGCGTCCCGGGATTGAACGCGGCGCGACGCATCATTGCGAGGAATGGATAACGTCATGAAGCACAGCGACCCAAAAAAGCTGCTGATGGCGAGAGCCGCCTCACAGGATCATTTCCGCACGCCTCGCATCGCCTCGCCGTTTCAGCCGCGCATCGAGGCATTGATGCGAACGGAGGAGTGGTACGACTGGGCAGGCTACAAGGCTCCTCTATCGCTTTGGGACGAAGAACTCGAGTATTTCGCCATTCGCAGCCAGGCCGCGCTGTTCGATATTTCGCCAATGGTGAAATATCGCATTGAAGGACCGGATGCCGAAGCATTCCTGAACCGGGTTACCCTTCGCGATGTCAGGAAGTTGAAGCCCGGCAGAGTTCACTATACGGCCTGGTGCAACGATGAGGGCCACGTGCTCGATGACGGAACGCTTTTCCGCCTGACGAGTGATCGGTTTCGTCTTTGCAGCCAGGAACGGCATTTACCCTGGCTGCTCGATAGCGGCATCGGGTTTGACGTTAGCATTATCGAGGAGACCAAGTCTGTCGCGGGCTTGGCTCTGCAGGGCCCCGCGTCATTTGCGGTCCTGCGCGACGCGGGCTTCAACGGCGTCGACGCGCTGAAAATATTCGACCTTGCTGAATTTGAGCACGACGGCGAAAATGTCACGATCTCGCGAACTGGTTTTACCGGCGATCTTGGCTATGAACTGTTCGTAGACCAGAAAATGGCTCTCAGTCTTTGGGATAGGTTGTGGCAAGCAGGAGAACCCCGTGGCTTGCGCGCGATAGGCTATGCCGCACTCAACCGGGCGCGGCTCGAAGCAGGGTTGATCGTCGCCAACTCGGATTTCATAACCGCCGAGCACGCCATCCGCGCGGACCGGGTGCGAATGCCGGATGAGATTGGCCTCGGATTCATGATCGATATGGAAAAGCCCCACTTCAACGGGCGGCGTGCCATCCAGCAGGCTCGAGCTAGTGGCGGCCTCCAGCACGTCCTTGTGGGGCTTGAAATCGAGGGGAATATCCCTGCCGAACACGCCATTGTGTACCATCAGGGCAAGCGCGAGATAGGACTGGTCAGCGCGGCGATATGGTCGCCGATGGCCAAGCGCAACATTGCGCTAGCCAGCCTGGAGCGGCCCTACGGCGACACCATAACCGGCGATCTGTGGGTCGAGATCTATGCCATGCGCGAGTTGCGTTATCAGAAACTGATGAAGCGGGCCAAGGTGGTGCCGAGGCCCTTCATCAAGCTCGATCGACGCACTGCGAACCCACCTGGGGATTTCTGACATGTCTGCGGACGAAGTAGAGCGAGAACAGTGGGCCTTGATCAACACGCCGCTAGGGCAGGAGTGGTCAGGCCGCGCCCGTTATGCCGCCGCCATGTACTTCAATCGGCGGGGCGAAATGGATGCGGAGACATTGGAGATCTATCGCATCTGTTCGCGTCTCGATTGGGAAGATCCTCTTGCGATCCTGAGATCTCATTCTATCGGAAGCGACTGGTTGGCACGGTTGGAGCGAATTGATAAGTAGTTTAAATGGTAAAATGGCAACACATATTAAATAACCCGCATGCAACTACCGCTATATCAAACATTTTCTTTGACGGTTCAACTAAATTTTGCCTAGATTGATAACAAACATGAGGGGAACAACGATGAATATCAGAAGCTTTTTACTCGGATCGATTGCAACTCTGGTTGTAGCTTCAGGCGCACGAGCTGCAGATGCAGTTGTTGTTGCTGAACCGGAGCCCGTCGAATATGTGCGTGTTTGCGATGCATACGGCACCGGCTTCTTCTATATACCGGGAACTGAGACCTGCCTGAAGATCGACGGCTATGTGCGTTACGATGCTGCAGCCGGCGACAACCCCTATGATGGAACCAATGTCGGCGCCAAGGGCAACGAGACCTGGTACAAACTCACCCGTGCAGAGGTTCGCTTCGACGCCCGCTCCGAAACCGAACTGGGCACATTACGCTCCTATGCCGAGACCCGCCTTGAGTATGAGAATGGCGTCTCCACCGGCGGTACACTCCCGCAAGCCTGGATCGAACTCGGCGGCTTCCGCATTGGTACAGCCGATGAACTTTTCGGATCATTCGTCGGCTACGCCGGCAATGTCCTCAACGACGATGTGATCAACTATCAGTCAGGCCAGAGCAATCAGGTCAGCTATACCTTTACAGGCGGCAATGGCTTCTCGGCCATGATCGGCGCTGAACAAGGCCAGGATGATGTTACCGGTCTCGGCGGACAATATGTCATCGAGGACTATATGCCTCACGTTCTCGCCGGTGCGAAACTCGAGAAGGATTGGGGCGGCGTTTCCGGTGTCGTCGGCTACGACTCCAATGTCGAGGAATTTGCCGGCAAGCTCCGGCTGGACGTTACGATCAACGACAAATTCTCGGTCTTCATCATGGGCGGCTATCAATCCGGCTATGACAATGACTTCGATCCTGCGACAGGCGATGTCGATCAATTCAACCGCAACTGGTTTGGCACATGGGAGGGCGATTGGGCTGCGTGGGGTGGCTTCACCGCAAAGGTCGCCGAAAAGGCAACTCTCAATGGCCAGGCGGCATGGGAAGACGAAGGCACCTACGCCTTTGCACTCAACGTCGAATACGAACTGGTTCCCGGGTTCGTAATCACACCGGAGCTCAACTACACCAAATTCGATGGCGCTCGCGAGGCGTTCTCGGTTGCCAATGGCGGCGATGACGATGCTTTCGGCGGCACCATCCGCTTCCAGAGGAATTTCTGAACCCTCACAGGCGCCCATTTTGAAGACATGAAAGCGGCCTGATCTCTCAGGCCGTTTTTGCATGAAGCAAAGCGCCCCGGATGCTCTCATCTGGGTACAGCGGCCGCGACCTCGATCGCAGCGGCGACCCTTTCGACGTCGGGCAATTGAAGAACACTGGTGGCGACGCGTATGAAATTGATCGGCTTCATGGAGAATTTTGAGCCTGGATGAACGGCGATGCCGCGGGACGCCAGGGTTATCAGCGCAAAGTTCTCCGACATGACCGGGACGAGCACGCTCAACCCGTCTCCGGTATCAATTCTTATGTCACGCCGGAGCAATTCCGAGGCAAATGCTTGCCGGCGCTCCCGATATATCGTCCTGGCCCGACGGATAATTTCATCCGTCGAGGGGTCCTGAAGAAGCCAGGATGCTGCAGCCTGCAAAATCCTGCTCGTCCAGCCTGCGCTGAAGCTTCGATACGATTGAATCTGTTCGACGATACGCGCTGAACTCGACAACACGGCCAGCCTCAGATCGGGCCCGAGGGTTTTCGAATGGGAAAGGATATGGATGACGCGGTCCGGAAAACGCCGACCCAGTGACTGCCGGGCCCCCTCTGAAATATCGCCGACACCATCGTCTTCTATGATGAGCGTTTCGGACTCCTTGAGCACGTCGCCCAGCGCTTCAAGCCTTTCCGCCGTCATGGAGGAGCCGGTGACGGAATGCACCCTGGGCTGGAAAAGAAACGCCACGGGTTTTTCTTTCAACGCTTCCCTGAGCGCGTCCGGAAGTGGTCCGTGCACGTCGCATGCAACCGGGATGATCGGGACGTCGAGATCCTCCAGAATATCCAGAAGCCGCATTGCCGTCGGGTCTTCTATTGCAACTGGCGAACCTGCAGGCACCAGTGCATGGAGCAAGGTGTATACGGCGTTATACCCTCCATTGGTTGCCAGGAATGCACCCGGATCATATGGCCAGGATGGACGAACCGCGTCTTCCAATTCGGGCAGAATGCGAACCCTTTCGTAGCTGTTGAGCGCTTCGGCCTTCGCTCCATGCACCAGAGCAGCTTCCAGGGGCGGAAGCAAAGACCTATCCGGCGACGCCGTCGCGAGTTCCAGGGTGTCCGGCACGTAGTTGCCTATGTTCACGAGGCGCGTCGGACGAGGCGCAAATCGGTCGCCCATCACCCAGGCGCCGTTCCTACCTCTCCCCCCAATGATCTTATGGCGGCGCAGATCGGCCCAGGCGATGGATACCGTCGCCGGACTTATACCCAGCGTGAAGGCGAGATCGCGGACGGACGGCAGTTTGGTTCCGACCGGCAGCGATCCCGAGCGGATCATCGCGCCGGTTTCAAGCGCAATGCCACGCGAGGTGCGATCGCCAAGACGATGAGCAAACCATTGGGCGTCGAATTGATCCGTCATCATCTGAACTTTAAATGTTTAATGTCATAATAACATTTGATTGCATCAACATAAACATTTACGGAGGTCTAGTCAAACCGCCGGTATGAGGAAATCCATGCGCGTTCCCATCAAAATTGCCACCCGCGATTGGGACTATCTGACTCCACTGATTTTCGGCGACGTCCCGTCGGATCGGATCGAACTGCAGGTGGATCGCGTCGGAACATTGATCCCCGATCTTGCTTCGAGCGAGATCTATGACGCCGCGGAAGTTTCCTTCAGCCGCTACACCTCCGCCATGGCCGAGGGCGCGGAAACCATCGTCGGCATTCCTTGCTTTATCATGCGCGGCTTCCGCCACAGGTGCATTATCACCACCGAAGCGAGCCCTATGACCCGGTTGTCCGATCTTGCCGGGAAGCGGATCGGCGTTACCGGCTGGCGCGACTCCGGCAATACCTGGACGCGGGCTGCCCTGCGCAGGGAAGGCGTCGGTATCGAAGATGCATTCTGGTTCGCCGGTCGCCTGACGGCCAACCACCCCATCGTCGATCGGCTCGACGGCTTTGGCCAGCCCGGCAGGATCGAGGCGGCTCCCGGTGAACGTCCCATGCTGGAACTGTTGGCGAAGGGCGAGCTCGATGCGATCTTCACTCCCTTCATGCCTGACGGCTATTTCGAGAACGGAGCGGGGCTTCGCCAATTGTTGCCGGACTTTGCAGCCGCCGAAAAAGCCTATTTCGACGAAGTTGGATATGTGCCCGGCATGCACATAATTGCGATCAAGACAAAGCTGGTCCATGATCATCCATGGCTAGCCGACGAATTAACCCGCCTTGTCGACGAAAGTCAGCGAGTCTGGACCTCGAAGCGACGCAAATATGCCGAGACGACGCCGTGGATGTTCGACGAACTGCTGCGCTCGGCGCGGGACTTGCCGCCGACGTGGAACGAAAGCGGACTGGACGCGAATTTCGGGATGATCGAGGATTTCGTTACCGAATTGCGTGAACAGGGTATCCTGCAGTCCGAGCTCACGCCTCATTCGCTTTTTCCGTTCGAATCTACGCGCCGCGCAGGCGCCGCCTGAAACAATTTTACAGAGGAGTGTACCGTGAAGAAATCGATCCGCATTCTCACCTCACTGGTGGCGGCTCTGGCCGCAACCGCTGCATGGGCTCAGGACATTCAGAAACAAACTCAAAATGAAGAGTTGCGCGCGCGCCTGCCACAGGACATCCGCGACGCGGGCAAGATGGTCGCCGTCAATAACGGCTCCTTCCCTCCCTATGAAATCGTCACGGGAACCGAACTTACCGGCGCGACCAACGATATCTCGATCGCCATCGGCGAATTGCTCGGGATCACCATCGATCATGCATCCGTGGCCGGCCTTCCGGCCCTGCTCAGCGGCATCAATTCCGGCCGCTACCAGTTCGCCATGGGCCCGGTGGGCGACTATCCCGACCGCCAGAAGGCCAATGACTTCATCGACTGGGCGCGCGAATACGTCGTCTTCGCCGTGGAGAAGGGCAATCCGAAGGGCATCACGTCGCTCGATGCGTCTTGCGGCAAGCGCATCGCAGTGATGGCCGGCGGCTCGGCGGAAAAGGTCATCAAGGAACAATCGGGAAAATGCGTGGCGGCGGGTAATCCGGCGGTGGAGGTTCAGTCCTTCACCGACCAGCCGAGCTCGATCCTGGCCGTTCGGTCGAAACGCTCCGACGGGTTCTTCTCTTCACAGGCTCCCTTGACCTATTTCGTTCAGCAAGCCAACGGCCAGCTCGAGCTGGCCGCCGTAGGCCAGGCCAACGGGTTCAAAGACATATATCAGGGAGCCGTGGTGAAGAAGGCCTCGCCACTGGGCGGCGTGCTGCTCGACTCATTCAAGATCCTGATCAAGAACGGCACCTACGCCCAGATCATGAAGAAGTGGGGCCTCGACAGAAATTTGATCGACACTCCCGGCATCAATCAGGGGCAGTAGAGGACGATGTCCGGTTCCGCGTCGATCCAACCCGATGACAGGCTGCGCGACGTCAAACTCGCGCATGTGCCGTTCCCCATCACACGCCTTGCCCTTTGGATATTCACCCTGGCCGTCGCTTTTGGCTTCGCCTACATCGTAGCGATCAATCCGAATTTCGGCTGGCCGGTCGTTGCCCAATATCTCTTCGACCCGACGGTCATGCAGGGCCTGTGGGTGACACTCGGCCTGACGGTCGTCGCAATGATCATCGGCGTGGTGCTCGGACTCATTCTCGCTATTGCACGTATGTCGAACGACAGGCTGGCGTCATCCCTGGCCAACCTGTTCATCTGGTTCTTCCGCGGAACACCGCTGCTCGTGCAGCTTATCTTCTGGTACAACATGTCGACGCTGTTTCCACGCATTTCCATCGGAATCGCGAGCTGGGATACGAACGACCTCATTACGCCGTTGACCGCAGCCATTGTCGGGCTGGCCCTGAACGAAGCGGCTTATATGGCGGAGATCATTCGCGGCGGCTTGCTCTCGGTGGATAAGGGTCAGGCCGAGACGGCGGAAGCCTTCGGCATGAACAGGGCGCGCGCCTTGTGGCGCATCATCATTCCGCAAGCGATGAAGTCCATCGTGCCGCCGACCGGCAACCAGCTTATCAGCATGATCAAGGCGACCTCGCTTGTCAGCGTCATCGCCATGGCCGATCTCCTCTACTCGGTCCAGTCGATCTATAACAGGACGTTCGAGATCATCCCGATGCTGCTGGTCGCCGTGCTTTGGTATCTGTTCATCACGTCGATCCTTAACGTCGGACAGAGCGCCATCGAACGCTATTACAATCGCGGCGATCGTGGGGCGACGGCTGCGGACAGGACAAAGGCGAACGCCACGCCCATCGCAGGAGCCGCCCATGAGCACGTCTGAAACAAGCCTGGTCCGGGCCCGCAATGTTCACAAGGCGTTCGGCCCGCTGGAAGTCCTCAAGGGCATTGATCTCGACGTCGCGCCCGGAGAAGTGGTTGTGATCCTTGGTCCGTCAGGTTCGGGAAAATCCACCTTCCTACGCTGCATCAACCACCTTGAGGCGATCGACCAGGGGTTCATAGAAGTCGACGGAGAACAGATCGGCTATCGGCTCAGGGACGACCGGTTGATCAAGCTTTCCAATCGCGACATCGCCGTGCAGCGCAGCAAGATCGGCATGGTGTTCCAGCAGTTCAATCTCTACCCGCACATGACGGCGCTGCAGAACGTCATCGAAGCGCCTATCGGCGTCCATGGCCAGAATCGGCACGAGGCTGTCCGCTACGCCAAGGAACTTCTCAACCGCGTCGGGCTGGCGGAAAAGATGGACGCCTATCCGCGCCAATTGTCGGGCGGGCAGCAGCAGCGCGTGGCGATCGCCCGTGCGCTGGCAATCCGACCCAGGCTGATGCTGTTCGACGAGCCAACATCAGCCCTCGATCCGGAACTGGTGGGCGAGGTGCTGGCCACCATGCGCGACCTTGCCAAGGAAGGTTTGACCATGATCGTGGTCACCCATGAGATAGGTTTCGCCAAGGAAGCGGCGGACCGCGTTGTGTTCATGGACGGAGGCGTTGTCGTCGAAGAGGGTCCCCCGGCCGAGGTCCTTACCAATCCATCTCATCCCCGCACCAGAAGTTTCCTCAGCCGCTTCATCTAACCGGTGGCCGAACAAAACACGGAAGACAGTCTCATGCCACAAACTTCAAATGAGTTCGCTCGCATTGCGGATTTCGACGATCGGACCGCCGAGCTCATCGAGACGCGCAGGCATCTGCACGCACACCCGGAACTCTCGTTCGAGGAGCATGAAACGGCCTCCTACGTCGCCGATCGCCTGGAACGCTGGGGTTACGAGGTGACCCGCAATGTCGGAGGTCTTGGCGTCGTCGGTCGGCTGCGGCAGGGTGCAGGCGGACGCAGCATCGCCATTCGCGCGGACATGGATGCCTTGCCCATCATGGAAGCGACGGGCCTGTCCTATGCCAGCACGACCGCTGGCAAGATGCATGCATGCGGCCATGACGGCCACACGACAATGTTGCTCGGCGCGGCCGAATATCTGGCGCGTACCCGCCATTTCAACGGCACGGTCAATCTGATCTTCCAGCCTGCCGAGGAAGCCGGGAAGGGTAGCGGCGCCCAGGCTATGATCAAAGACGGGCTTTTCGATCGATTCCCCTGCGACGCGATCTTCGGCTTGCATAATCATCCCGGCGCACCTGCCGGCACCTTCCTGATGCGGGCGGGTCCGTTGATGGCCGCCTCCGACACCGCGACAATCACCATTGTGGGACGCGGCGGCCATGCTTCGCGCCCGCATTTGACGGTCGACCCGATCGTGGTCGCAGCCAACATGGTCATGGCGCTGCAGACCGTCGTATCCCGCAACGTAAATCCGATCGAGACTGCGGTCGTGACGGTCGGAACCATCCATGGCGGCACGGCGTCGAACGTGATCCCCGAAACGGCCGAGATCGTAGCCAGCATTCGGTCCTTCTCGCCGGAGGTCCGTGACATGCTGGAGCGGCGCGTGCGTGGCATCGCAACGTCGATCGCCGAAGCGCATGGCGCCAGCGTTTCCATCGACTATGAGCGCGGGTACCCCGTCGTCATCAACTCGGACAAAGAAACAGCCTTCGCTGTCGACGTCGTCACCGAGCTGGTGGGCGACGCCAAAGTGGGAGTGTGCCCCATGATTCCGGGTAGCGAGGATTTCGCCTATTTCCTGGAACACAAGCCAGGCTGCTTCCTGCGCCTCGGCAATGGCGAGAACTCGCCGATCCTGCACAGCTCGAAGTACGACTTCAACGACGACAGCCTGACCACGGGCGCCGCCATGTGGGCCCGGCTCACCGAGCGATTTTTATCGTTGTAGCCTCACCAAATTCCAGACATGCAAACTCGCAGCCGCCGCTGCGTCTGAAGGAGCGGATAAGTCTACTCGATTGCCGTCACCTCGGCACCGCGGATCCGGAGTTCTGGAAGGATACTATACGAGCCGCTCAGCAACCCGATCGGCAGTATGGCGAAGGCATTGGTGCCGGCCGGCATGTTTGCGATTCGCTCGACGAAAAGCGCACGTAGGCGATCGGCATCCATGAAATCGGTCGGCGTAAAAATTCCCTTGGCGGCGATTTCCTCTCCAAGGCTGGCGATCTCTGCGCTCTTGCCGGCCTTGTAGAGTTCATCGAGGTATTCACCAATGGGCCCGATACGACGGCGCAGGTCAAGAAGATAGGCGATCGAGGCTGGGCCGACCGAATTGATGATCTCCAAAGTCAGGGGCTTTTGCATCGACTGCATCTCGCCGTCGGAGGCGAGCGTCTTGACAGCACGCCCGATAGAAACGCCATAATTCGCGAGCTCGAGGCCGATACTCGGCGCGTCGGGAGTGAAGGAATGCTGTCCTTCACCAATGAGAAGCAAGCCCACCTCGAAACCGGAAAGCCTCTCGATCGCATTTCCCGCTTGCGGCGTTGAGAGGATGGTCTTGAGTTCCTCCTGATTGGGCTGCGTCAGGCGGGGGAAGACGGGCTCAAGATCGCTGTTCTTGAACTTTGTGGTAGACAGAGTGAGGCTCGGGTTCATATCTATCAGAACCAATTTGGATTGGTCTATCAGACGCTTTCCCTCGGCCATGATGTCCGGAAAGAAATCACCGCGGACGCGCACATAACCGAAGAGCACAATATCTTGCGACGGGAATTTGGCGCGCCAAAATAAGGAGCTCTTCCCATTTGCCGCTCGTGACATCTCCGGCAAGGAGAGCACAACCATAAGAGCCGCAAATTGGCGGCGGTTAATGCGCATGGTTGCCTCCTCGTTGATCCGTCCCATGGCCTCGTCGATGGCGGTGCTTTCGCAATTGAATTAACCTCGTGAAACAGCATTTGTTCCGGTTGTCACCAAATTCCGGATCGCAAAGCGTCACTAAGGGTGGGCATTTCGCTGCCTGGGAACAGCCACGGTTCTTCACCGAGGAACTGCGTGCGACCTTCCATTCGCTGCACCGGGGTAGCTGACGTGAATTCCAATCGTGTATAGATCGCGCGGCAGCTAAGGAGGTAACTGTATGGAACTGACGATCGGCACGATCCTTGTCGCGTTTGCCGGCGTATTCCTGATCAGCTTCATGAGAGGGGCGTTCGGTGGCGGATTTGCCATCGTCGGCATTCCGCTTCTGTCGATTGTAATGGATCCGGTCACCGCCGGCGGTCTGCTCGCGCCCCTGTTCATCGCGATGGATCTGGTCGCCCTACGCTACTGGAAGCCCTCGACCTGGTCGAGGCCGGACCTGGTGCTGCTCCTGCCGGGACTGGTGATCGGCATCGGGCTCGGCTATGGGCTTTTCCGCTTCCTCGACCACCGGGCCATCGCGATCGTGATGGCGGTGATTACTCTGATCTTTGTCGGATTTTGGTTTCTCAGAGGCGCGGAGGTGACGGCCCAACCGCGTTCGACTCCGAAAGCGATCATTGCGGGTCTTACCTCAGGCGTGACCACGATGGTGGCGCATTCCGGTGGGCCGCCACTTGCGATGTATCTGTTGCCCCTCGGTCTCAGCAAGGAAATCTACGCGGGAACGACGAGCATGTTTTTCACCGTCGGCAACGCGACCAAGGCGGTGCCATGGCTGCTGTTGGTGAAGCCGACCTCCGGTGTCTGGACCTTGATGGCTATTTGCCTTCTTGCCATCCCCAGCGGCGTCTGGCTGGGTTGGCGGCTTCACGGAAGGCTCGACCAACGGCAGATTTATCGCGCCTGTTACGGATTGCTGGTCTTGACGGCGTTGAAACTGTTGTGGGATGGCGTTTCCGGATTTCTTGCGTGATCATGCGAGAAAAATATGTGTTCTCTTTCGTGATTTGCTCAGCATCACATGCGGGCTAAAATTGGCTTTTCGCAGGTTGGCTCAGCCCTTGAAAAGTCCACTAAATTGCGCATCCCTTCAGAAACAAATCGGCGCACATTTTCGCTCGAGCTACAATTTCTTCGGCGTTCGGCGCTGGCATTTGGCGCAACATGGCTGCGCGCTGCGGTTCCATGACCATCATTCCCCGCAGCATGCCGCTTGCCGCATGCGGATCGTCTAGCTTGATACGTCCACGCTCGACCTGTTCGCGAAGCCACGCTTCCATCAACGTATTGGTCCTTACGATTGCTCTTTCATAGAACGATGCTGCAAGTTCCGGAAACCGATCGGATTCACCAATCACGAGGCGCATGATCCCAATCGTATCGTCGGAGAGCGTGAGCATGCCATAGGCAGTCAGCACGTGTTCAAGACCGACCCCTAAGTCATCATTGATATGCCCGGCGGGATCGACTGCCAGCAAAAAGCGGCCAATTCGAGCGGATATCATGCAGGCAAACAGATCTGCCTTGGTGGGAAACAGCCGATACAAGGTTTTGGTTGAAACGCCGGCATTCTGCGCAATGGCGCTGATGCTCACCGCAGCATAACCGCTTTCGTGAAACTGCGCATTGGCGGCTTCGACGATAAGGCTTCTCGTATCGTCGTCGCAGCGAACTTGTGGTCGGCCCCGCGGGCGTTTCTCAATCTTGTGAATTACGACCATATCCATTTTCCAAAATAATTATTGACAGCCCGTTTATACGGCGTATTTTGGAAAACGTCAAGTTTCGTAAATGGAGTCATCAACCAAAGGCCGCAGCCCAAGCGACGGCGACCCGGAAATTCGGAGACCACAATGAGCAAGCTGCAAGCCTTGAACAACAACGTTGCCCAACCCGCAGAAATTGTCCCGACAGCCGAAGCGGGTTCGCCTGTCCGCATCGCGGAAGCGCCCCAGCCGTCGGCCTCTGATGAGAAGCCGGTCCGGAAGCGTGGACGTCGCTTGCTTTTCGGTACAGCCGCGATCATCTTGCTCGCAGCCGGTGCCTATTATGGCCACGATTACTGGACGGTAGGTCGTTTCCACGTGGAGACAGACGACGCCTATGTAAAGGCGGACAATAGTTCGGTCGCGCCAAAAATCTCGGGATACATCGCCGAAGTCCTCGTGAAGGACAATGAAACGGTGAAGTCAGGGCAGCCCCTCGCCCGCATCGACGACCGGGATTTCAAGACGGCGCTCGAGCAGGCGAAGAGTGATGTCGCGGCCGCAGAGGCAACAATCGAAGCCAAGCAAGCCTCCCTCGCAATCCAGGAATCCACTATCGCGGCAGCGCGTGCCACAGTCGATGTCGATCAGGCCAATGCGATCTTTGCCGAACAGAATAACAAACGCTACGCAACGCTTGCCACGAGCGGCTATGGCAACATCCAGAACGCCCAGCAGGCTGCCTCCCAGATCGCTGCGGCAAAAGCCACCGTCGTGCGCGACAACGCTGCGCTGGACGCTGCAATAAAGCAGGTCGATCTATTGAAGGCCGAGCTTGCGCAGGCAAAGGCCGCTCTGGAGCATGATCTTGCCGTCCAGGACCAGGCCGAACTCAACCTGTCCTATGCGACGATCGTGGCGCCCGTCGACGGCGTCGTCGGCAACCGCACGCTGCGCGTCGGCCAGTATGTTCAGGCAGGGACGCAGCTGATGACTGTCGTGCCGACCGCCTCGGTCTATGTAATTGCGAACTATAAGGAAACGCAGCTTACGGACGTTCATGCCGGCCAGCCGGTCGATATCGACGTCGATATGTTTCCGGACCGGGTCTATCACGGCCGCGTCGACAGCCTTGCTCCCGCGAGCGGCCAGGAATTTGCCCTGCTGCCGCCCGACAACGCGACGGGCAACTTCACCAAAGTCGTCCAGCGCATTCCTGTAAAGATCGTCCTCGATGCCGACAGCGCCGCAGGCGATCTGCGACCCGGCATGTCCGTCCAACCGAGCATCAATACCAAGGTCGACGCTATCCAGCGCCAGAGCCATTGACGGCCGGGTAAAAGGAGCAGCGTGCCATGTCTGCCATCACGTTTAATGCCGCGTCGGTGCCACAACCACGCGCCAGCACGAAGGAATGGATTGCCGTTCTCGCCGGTATGATCGGCGCGTTCATGGCGATCCTCAACATCCAGATCACCAATGCTTCGCTACTCGATATCGAAGGCGGCATCGGTACCGGCGTCGACAACGGCGCCTGGATCTCAACGTCGTACCTCATAGGTGAAATCGTCGTTATTCCCCTCACCGCCTATTTCAGCAGCGTGTTCTCGTTTCGCCGTTACATATTGGTGAATACGATCCTTTTCCCGCTGTTCTCCATTGCCTGTGCCTTCACCCATGATCTCGGTTCGATGATTGTCATGCGTGGCCTGCAGGGCTTTGCCGGAGGCGTGCTGATCCCCATGGCCTTCACCATGGTATTGACGAAGCTGCCAAAATCGCAACAGCCGGCTGGCCTTGCCCTCTTCGCCCTCTCGGTCACCTTCGCGCCGGCCATTGGCCCCACGATCGGCGGCTACCTCACCGAGAATTATGGATGGCAGACCATCTTCTTCATCAATGCCATCCCGAGCGCTGTCATGGCTGTAGCACTGGCCGCAACTCTGGATAAGGCGCCTATGCAACTCCATCTCCTCAAAGAGGGCGACTGGGCCGGCATATTCACCATGGCAGTCGGACTCTCGGCTCTTCAGACCGTGCTCGAAGAGGGCAACAAGGACGATTGGTTTTCCTCCCCGTTCATCCTGAAGCTCAGCGCCGTCGCCGTCGTCTTCCTCGCAACCTTCATCTGGATCGAGCTGACCGTCGAAAAGCCCTTGGTCAAGCTCAGCCTTTTGAAGCAGCGGAACTTCGCTATTGGCGTCGTGGTCAACGTTCTCGTCGGTGTCGCGCTGTTCGGTACCGTCTATATCTTGCCGCAATATCTGGGGCAGGTGCAGCGCTACAACGCCGAGCAGATCGGCAATGTACTGGCTTGGACCGGCTTGCCGCAATTGCTCCTGATCCCGCTGGTCCCGATGCTGATGAAGCGTTTCGACGCCCGCTATATCGGCTTCCTTGGCATCAGCATTTTCGCGGCGAGCTGTTTCATGAACGTCATGCTTTCACCCGACAATGCCGGCGATCAGTTCTGGATCCCGAACATCGTGCGTGCGATCGGACAAGCGCTCGTATTGACGCCGATCACCGCCATTACGACGGCCGGCATCGCCGCCGCCGACGCCGCTGCCGCATCGGGTTTGACGAATATGCTGCGCAATCTCGGCGGTGCGGTCGGCACAGCAACGCTTGGAACAGTTCTGACCAAGCGCGAACAGTTCCACTCGAACATCATAGGCCAATCTGTCACGCTGGCGCGCGACGAGGTTCACCAGCGCCTCGACCAGCTGACCGGTTATTTCATCGCCCATGGCGTTCCCGATCACGCCCTCGCCGCCCAGCAAGCCGTCGTCGCGCTTGGCCGGCTCGTCAAGCGCCAGGCACTCATCCTTGGATTCGGTGATACCTTTGCGGTTATCGGCGTTCTCCTTGCTATCGCAGCAATCGCTTTGTTGTTCGCCGAAAAACCCAAGGGCGCAGGAGGAGCCGGCGCTCATTAGCGATTGCAGGGCTCGAGACGCACAAGAGCAACATAGTCACCGTTCTGGAGTTCATGTTTCGATAGATTGGATCGATCAGCCTTTGAGCTGATCATGGGGAGACGCAGTTGTCACCGGAATTTCGCCCGCATGGCGTCGATCCCCGGTATTTTCGCCATCAGGGGACGATGGACTTCTTCGAAATTCTGTACGAGCGAACGCTGCGTTTTGCCGACGAGAATGGTGAAAATATAGGATGCATGGCCGGGCGACGTCGCGGTGGGATGATAACCGGTTGAGAACGCGAAGGTGTCACCATTGCGCGTTGCGTGAGCATGGGGCTCACATCCCTCTTCATACCATAATTGTGTACCAAAGCCGGTCGGCGGATCGAACCGCCAATGATATAATTCCTCATGTGCGGTTTCGCCCGGCTGATCCGTATCGTGCTTGTGCGGCGGGTAGCCGGACCAGCAACCTTCATCAGCATAGAGTTCGCTGACGAGCAGACGTCCAACGCGATCCGCCTGTCTGTTGCCGAGGATATGGAAGATGCGCCGGCGTGATTTCGTTTCATTGGAACCAACATCGACCATATCGACTTCTTCCGGCGTGATGCGAAACGGATCCATCGGTGCGTCCCAACGACCTCCGGCAATAGCGATTTCACAACGCTCGAGTGCTGTGATCGTAACGGCCGCATCCGGACCCGCATAGATGGAATCCGCTTGTCCCGCCCAAACGCTCGCGCGTCCACCGACCTTGTTGAACTCGATGCCATCTACAGAAACATCGCAAATGCCGGAGAGCGGAACAATGGCGGTTTCAAAGTCGGGTAGACGGTAGCTGTGCGCCTCACCTGCGGCAAGTTTCACTAGATTGAAATGAATGAGCTTTGTCGGTTCGCTACCATCGAGAATGGGCTTGTTGCCATTCTCAAACCTGCGGATCATCTTCGCGGACATTGCTAATTCGCCTCGCTTTTCATTACCTGCAGCAACGCGACAATGTAGCCGTAACTGAAGGCGAAAGCGGTGTTCTGCGGATCGCGTCCGGAGATTTGCGGCACATGATCCGGCATAATCATGTATTGATAGCCGACCTCCGCATAGGTTTTCAGCGAGCGCCACATGTCCATGTCGCCCTCCTCCGGAAATGTCTCCATAAAGGAAAGCCTGCCGCCACGAATATTGCGGAAATGCACATTGAATAATTTGCCCCGTTCACCGAACCAGCGGATAACGTCGAAGATTTCCTCGGCCGGTTTGTCGAGCATTTCACCAACTGTTCCCTGGCAGAAGTTCAGGCCATGGTAGGGGTTTTCGCGCAGGAGCACGAATTTCTTCAGACCCTCGACTGTGCCGAGAACACGCGTCACACCGCGATAACCGGGCGGCGTATAGGGGTCGTGCGGATGACAGGCGAGACGCACCTTGTTGGCCTCGGCGACCGGCACCACGCGTTCAAGAAAATAGTCGATGCGCTCCCAGTTTTCATCCTCCCCAACGACCCCGGCGATAGTTAGCGGTGCTTCATGGTCGGCCTTGTCCCAGCGGAAGGCATCGTTGCGTGATCCGCCCCTGCCCGTTTCGAGTTCTGTGCGCGGGATACCGATAATGTTGAGATTGTATTTCACTGCTGGAATGCCAGCCGCCGCGGCGCGCTCTATCAGGCGGCAGATGGAATCGATCTGGCGATCACGCTCGGGACCTGCGGACAGAATATCAGGGCTGTATTGTTGTTCAATGACACGTGAACTCAAGGGCAACTGGATCATGTCCAGAGATAGTCCGAAATCTGCCAGATGGTCGCGATGCCGTTCGAGAACTTCCAGTGTCCAGTCGTGTGGATTGCCGGCGGGATCGGCACAGACGTGTTCGATACCAAGTTGTGCCATGACTCGGTAATCATCATCGTCGCGTGCACGAAATTGTGTGCCAAGAAACATGCCATACTCCTGTTATGTATTGGAAGCTCGCGCCTGAGTGACCTCGCGCGGATCTTCGCCATGGGCTTCGCTCGCAGCGATGAGTTTTTTCGTGTAGGTCTGGGTTGCGCCACCATTCACGAGCGCATGGACGTCCAGAGTTTCGACAATCATCCCGGCTTGCATAACCGCGGTACGCTTGCACATATGGGCCACGACCCCGAGATCATGGCTGACCATGAGATAAGTCAGGCCGCGCTCGTCCTGCAAGTCAGACAGAAGATTGAGAATTTCGGCCTGCACCGAAACGTCGAGTGCTGACGTGGGCTCATCGAGCAGCAATATGTCGGGCTTTGACATCAACGCCCGGGCGATGGCAACGCGCTGCCTCTGCCCGCCCGAAAGCTGATGCGGATAACGCCACAGCAGTGCCCGGGGAAGTCCAACGGAATCGAGCGCAGCATTACCCCGAGCCTCCGCATCGGGAATATTCTGGATGCGTGCGGGTTCCATCAATTGGCGCCAAACTGTGTGTCGCGGGTGCAGCGCTTCATAGGGATCCTGAAAAACCATCTGCACCTTGCGATAAAAATCCCTGCCGCGTTTGTTGCGTATGTCTTCACCGGCAACGCGCAGGACAGTGGCCTCATTTCCTACGAGACCTGTAATCGCCCGCAGGATTGTCGACTTGCCCGAACCGGATTCGCCGACGAGGCCAAAGGTCTCGCCGCGATCGACCGAGAAGCTAACGTCATCGACGGCCCGCCGTTCGTCGGCACCTTCACCGAACGTGACGGAAAGGTTCTCTACTTCGATGATCGGCGCTGTACTCCTCATAATGCCTACCATGCCGCGTCACGCTTGAGGACCGGCAGTCGTTTGCGCGGCGCATGGATGCGCGGCATGGCACCGAGCAAGCCTCTCGTATAGGGATGTGTGGCCTTGTCCAGTTCATTGGCCTTCAAGGCTTCGACCACCCTTCCTTGATACATAATCAGCACGCGGTCGCAGAAGCGGCGGACAAGATTGAGATCGTGGCTGATGAAAATCAGTCCGAGCCCGCGTTTCAGTACGAGGTCGTCGAGAAGGTTGAGGATTTCCAGACGCACCGTCACGTCCAGAGCCGACGTTGCTTCATCGGCGATGAGGATTTCCGGTTCTGAAACGAGCATCATGGCAATCATGATGCGCTGTCCCATGCCCCCGGACATCTCATGTGGATACATGCGGTAGACACGCTCAGGATCACGCATCTGCACAGCACCAAGCATTGCAACAGCCTTCTGACGCGCCTCCGATGACGAAGAGCGCGTATGGATGCGATAGGCCTCTGCGACCTGCTCGCCAACGGTGACGACGGGATTGAGCGAATATTTCGGGTCTTGCATGATCAGCCCGATCCGTCGGCCACGAATGCTGTTCATGGTTTTCTCCGATGCAAGGAGAAGATCGATCTCGCCGAGCTGTATACGCTCGGCTTTCACAAGTGCTGCCGGCGGGGTCAGCCGCATGATGGCGCGGCCAGTCATGCTTTTGCCGGAGCCGGATTCGCCGACTATACCGAGTTTTTCCCGCCCAAGATCGAAAGACACACCACGTACTGCATCAAAAATGCCCGAAGCGCCGTGGAAGCTGATCCGGAGATCGCGGACAGAAAGTAAAGGGTTGTCCATCTCGCTCATTCCTGCCTCGGATCAAGCGCATCGCGCAATGCGTCGCCAACCAGATTGAAAGCCAGGCTGACGACAAGAATTGAAAGGCCGGGCATGGTCCCTACCCACCAGCTGTCCAGCATGAACCGCCGTCCGGTGGAAACCATCGCCCCCCATTCAGGGCTAGGCGGCTGTGCGCCGAGACCGAGGAAACCGAGACCAGCTGCCGTGAGGATGATGCCCGCCATGTTGAGAGTGATGCGCACGATCACCGACGGAATGCACAGGGGCGCGATGTGACCGAGCACGATGCGCAAGCTGGACGCGCCCATGAGCCGGACCGCAGAAATATGGTCCCTGCCACGGAGGCTGAGCGATTCGGCTCGGGCCAGACGGGCGATGGGCGGCCATTGCGTCAGGGCAATCGCGATGATGGCGTTGTTCAAGCTCGGGCCAAGCGCCGCCACGAAAGCCAACGCCAGAATAAGGCTCGGAAAGGACAGGAACAATTCCGTAACGCGCATCAGGATTGTATCGAGCCAGCCGCCAAAATAACCGGCGAGGCAGCCTACGATGAGGCCGATTGGCGCAACGATGACACTGACGATCAAGACGATGGAGAGCGTAATCCGGCTCCCCCACAGGATGCGGCTCAGGATATCCCGGCCAAGTTCGTCGGTCCCGAAGAGGTGCTGGGCATTTGGCGCGAGCAAAGTTTCGCGCAAATTCTGTTCGAAGGGCGAATATGGAGCAAGCCATGGCACGAAGATCGCGACGAAAACCAGCACCAGGATGATCGCAAGACCGGCAATACCGAGCGGATTGGAAGCAAACCGGCACCAGACATGCCAGACATTCTGGAATGCTGCGTGAGTAGCACTCGTCGGCTCTTGCGTGGTAAGCCAGGCTGTCAGCCCCTTGCTATCGCTGTTCATTGAATCCTCGGGTCGAAAAACTTGTAGAGCAGGTCCGAGATCACGTTAAGCGCGATAAAGACACAGCCGATGATGAGCGTGCAGGCAACCACCACATTCATATCGCCGATGACCAGGGCGTTAGTCAGGTACTGGCCGAAACCCGGCCAGCCGAACACCGTCTCGATCAGCACTGCACCTTCCAGCATGCCGCCATAGGACAGCGCAACAACGGTAACCAGCTGAACACGAATATTCTTGAAGGCATGGTGCCAGATGACGCCGTTTCGGGGCACGCCCTTGGCGCGCGCCGTGATCACATATTCCTGGCTCAGTTGTTCCAGCATAAAGCTGCGTGTGATGCGGCTGATATAGGCAATCGAAGCATAAGCCAGCACCGATGCCGGCAAGATGATGTGCGACACCGCGCTCCAGAAAACATCCATGTCCCAGGCAAGCAGCGCATCGACCAGCAGGAAACCGGTGACGTTCGGGACAATGTCCTCGTAAAAGAGATCAATCCGGCCAGATCCGCCAACCCAGCCGAGCTTGGCATAGAACAGCATCAGGCCGACCATGCCTATCCAGAAGATCGGGGTTGAATGACCCAGCAGCGCGATGAGCCGCACCGCATGATCTGCGAAACGGCCGCGATTGACGGCCGCATAGACGCCGAGGGGAATTCCGATGCCCGCGCCGAGAATGATCGTTACCGTTGCAAGCTCCACCGTCGCTGGCAGGACACGAGCAATATCTTCCATCACCGGACGACCGGTCAACAACGTGGTACCAAAATCACCATGCAGTAGATTCTTGAAGAATATCCAGAACTGCTGCAGAACAGGCAGGTCAAGGCCGAGCTCCTGCTTGACCTTAAGATAGGTGGCGCGGTCGGCATCGGGACCGACGACAGCAATGACGGGATCGACCGGCATCAGTCGCCCGATAACGAAGGTCAGGAGCACCAACAGGAAAAGTGTCGTCAGGACACTGAGCAGAGAGCCGCCGAAACGGCGATATTTTCGCAGACCCGAACGCCGCCTTGGTGTCCGGGTCACCGTTTCAACCTGATTGACCATGCGCTGGCGACCTGACTTTGCTTTTCTAGTCCTGCTTCTCGACCTGATCCCAGCGGGTCATCCAGCCGATATCACCAACATAATTTTTCAGCCGGGCGCTTTTTGCGTAGGGATCGACACGCTGCGAAATCGGGATCACGGGCGGACCGGACTCTTCAAACAACTTCAACGCCTGCTTGTAAAGTTCGACACGTTTTTCTTCATTGTCGGTGATGGCCGCAGCTTCGTCGATCAGTTTGTTTACCTCGGGCAATTGGAACGATGCGCGCCATGCTTGCAGATTGGCGAGATTGGCGCCGTCAGTGTTGTCGGGATTATAGGCGTGAGTGCGGATCCAGCCGTCCGCGTCGGTCTGTGCCGAAGAAGCCGTGCGGCCTACACCAAGTTCGAATTTGCGGTCACGCATGGGTCCATAGGTCTGATCGCCATTACCGGTCTGGATGTCGACCTTGACGCCGGCGACAGCGAGATTTTGCTGAATGGCCGTCGCAAGATCGGCATAGGGCGTCGAGTTGAGCGAGAGCAGCTGTTTGTTGAAGCCTTCGGGATACCCGGCGGCGGCCAGATCCTGTTTGCACTTTTCCGGATCATACTGGTTGCCGATGTCAGGGATATAGCCGGGAATATCCGACGGAATGAATGTGGTTGCGCTCTTGCCGTAATTCTTCATCACGACGTCATTGATGTCCTTGTAGTTGATGCAGTAGCGCAATGCTTTGCGTACTTCCGGCTTGGCAAATTCCGGATCCTTCGTGCTCATGATCATGTAATAAAAGCCGGACCCGACAAGCCGGTCAATGACGATATCGGGATTTTTGGCGAGGCCATCGATGTCGGCAGAGACGAGCTGGAAACCGACATCGAGATCGCCCTTCTCCAGCTGTAGACGCTCTGTCTGCGATTCCGGAAGATGGCGCACGAGTACGCGTTTCATCTTCGGTTCGCCGCCCCAGTAGTCGTCGAAGCGATTAAGCACGACAATGTCATTGGGATTCCAGCGATTGAGGGTGAACGGACCGGAGCCCGCAGCATTCGATGCGAGCCAGCCTCTGCCCATATCGCCATCTTTCTCGTGCTTGGCGAGGACTTCCTTGTCGAGAACCACACCGTAGGCGCGGGTGAGCGCGTTAAGCTTGAGCGATGGCGCAACGGGGGTAGCAACTTCCATAACAAAGGTATTGTCGTCCTTCGCGTGGAATTTCTGGTCTACATTGTCCGCCGTATAGCCCCAATTTGCATAGTAGGCCTTGGCGAGCAGGCCAAGCTTGACAGCACGTTGCAGGGAATAAGCAACGTCTGCAGCTGTGATCTTGCGACCGCTTTGGAAAGTCGCCTTGTCATCCAAGGTGAATTCGATCGTGCCGTCCGGCAATACGTTCCAGGATTTTGCCAGCATGGGCAGTACCTTGCCAGGCGTCTGCGGATCGGTGCGAACAAGCGTGTCATAGAGATTGGCGATAACATGATAGGATTCGTAGGAATTGACGTTGTGCGGATCAAGGCTGGTGAGATTCACCATATTCATGCCGATGACCAGCTGGTCCTGCGGTGTCTTTGCCTCGGCCACATTCATTGTCATGGCAGCAACGATGGCTGTCGTCCCCGCTAGAAAAGCACGAAAATGCGTCATAGATTTCCTCCCTACGAGCCAATTTATTCTTATGTTGTATGACATCGTAGTATTGATCTTTGTTGCAAGCAAGAGCAAATTTGCTTGAGACGCCAGGCTTTGAAAGGAAATCTCGGTCAACGGGGTCCAATAGATCCAATTAAATAGGAAACGACCCAAAAAACAAATTCCCGACGATAATGGTTTTCCACATGGAAATATATGATATCCTACTTTTCATTCTGCGCCTTAAACGCGGGCCTATTGCGACCTGAATTCAATACGGAAGGATACCATGTCGAGCATTGGCAAACGAGAAACGCTTACAGGTCAACTGGTTAAGGCCGTTGCAGACCGTATAACGTCTGGGCAATACAAGCGGGGCGAGCGGCTGCCAACGGAACAGGATATGATCGGCGAGTTCAATGTGAGCCGCACTGTCGTACGAGAGGCAATTGCCAATCTGAAAGCAAAAGGCTTGGTCCACACGCAACAGGGTATCGGCGCCTTTGTTCTAAAAGATATCCCCTCCGCTCCCTTCCGAATCGAGGAGGACAATCTCGAAATCATCGAAGAAATCCTCAGTGTCATGGAGCTGCGAATCAGCATTGAACTTGAAGCTGCAGCGCTCGCGGCGGTGCGGCGGGACGAGAGCGAACTTGCCAGAATCAAGCACGCACTGGACATGATGAATGAAGCGATCGAACGCGGAGAAAACTCTATTCAAGCAGATCTCGAGTTTCACCGCGCGATCGCCGCTGCGACAAAGAACCGCCATTTTCTCAGCATGTTCAACTACTTGGGTGAAGTGTTGATTCCCAGGACACGCTTGCAGACCCACAAGATCGGCGGCCTTCCGCAGCGTGAATATCTGGAACGAGTCAACCGCGAGCACAACCAGATTTACCAATCCATAAAAATGCAGGATGTCGAAGGTGCCCGCGCTGCCATGCGCCTTCATCTCGGGAGCAGCCGTGATCGCTTGCGGAACAACACGCTGCAGGTGAATAACAATTCGGACTAAACTCTCGTTTGCCGCATGTCTGGCACAGAAATTCGGTTCTGTGATTAATTGAGTTGTATGATGACATACATGGTGCTAGTCGTTGGTGAATTTCGATTTCATACGAGGCTCCCATGCATCCACAGACACTCAAACAAACGATAAGCTCCGGTCTTCTGTCTTTCTCCGTGACAGATTTCAACGAGAACGGCGATTTCGCCCCGGTGGAATATGCAAAACGCCTGGAGTGGCTTGCCCCCTACGGCGCGTCGGCGCTGTTTGTCGGCGGGGGCACTGGCGAAGGTTTCTCACTGACACCAGCCGAGCATGACAATGTCGTGCGCACCGCAGTAGGGGCTTGCGGCAAGGAGGTGCCGATCCTGGCGGCAGCCGCCTATGGGACGCGTATTGCCGCGGAGATGGCGCGCAATGCCGAGAAGAATGGTGCTGCCGGTCTACTTCTGCTCCCCCACTATCTCACGGAGACAAGCATTGAAGGAATCTGCCGTCACGTCGAAGCGGTCTGCGCCGCAACCAGCCTTGGCGTTATCGTTTACAATCGAAATGTCTGCAAACTGAATGCCGATGCGCTGGAGCGCCTCGCCGATAAATGTCCGAACCTGATCGGGTTTAAGGACGGCGTTGGTGAAATCGAGAATATGGTTTCAATTCGCCGCCGGCTCGGCGATCGCTTCGCTTACCTTGGTGGCTTGCCAACGGCAGAAGTCTATGCGGAGGCCTATAAGGCGATGGGCGTCGCTGTTTACTCGTCGGCCGTGTTTAACTTCATTCCTCGTACCGCCCTCACCTTTTACAGAGCCGTCTCCGAAAATGACCACGACACGACGGCAAGACTGTTGAACGAATTCTTCCTGCCTTATATCGCCATTCGCAACCGTGTTCCCGGTTATGCAGTAGGTATCGTCAAGGCAGGCGCAACGATCGTGGGTCGTTCCGCCGGGCCAGTCCGCGCGCCGTTGGTCGACTGCACTGCCGGCGACATGAAGGACCTTGGGGAGCTTATCGAAAAGCTGGGTTCTCAACGTTGATTAGCCAACTTAGTACTTTTCCAACAAGACTATAGCAACGACGTTTTAGAATATTATTCCTCTGCAAGACGGTGGACCGTTAGAAATCTGAATGTTACGTTTTGCCGTGGGAGGACAGTCCGTATCCGATGAGGAGGTCGGATACGCAAGTTGGAGAGAATTCGATGAGCAGAACTGTCCTGAACGCCGTGGGTGTACCGTTGTACTATAGCGGGAGCTCGACGGCATGGTTTTCCGCAACCGGATCCGGTTCCGAACTTCATGGGACGAATGGCAATGATTCCCTGTGGGGAGACAGCGCAGTCGACGTCACCATGCGCGGCGGGATGGGCGACGACATCTACTATCGCTATTCAAGCATCAATCGCGTCTATGAGGCAGCGGATCAAGGCGTTGATACCGTAAATACATGGATGAGTTCCACCCTGCGGGAAAATTTCGAAAACCTGACCGTCACAGGCGATGGGCGTTACGCCTTTGGCAACAATGCCGATAACATCATTATAGGTGGTACCGGCAGTCAAACCATCGATGGCGGCGAGGGAAACGACGTTCTGACCGGCGCCGGGGGTGCCGATACTTTCATCATGACGAGGGGCAACGGTAGCGAACTCCTCACCGATTTCGGATCCGACGATGTGGTGCGCCTCGATGGTTACGGGCTGACCTCTTTCGAGCAAGTTCGCAGTAATCTTACCCAGGAAGGGACCGATCTCAGGCTCTCTCTCGGAACAGGCGAAAGTCTGGTCTTTACCGATACGACCGCGGACGAACTCCGGGCGGATCAGTTCGAACTGAGCCTTGACCGCTCCACTTTGACCCGTACATTTTCCGACGATTTCAATTCGCTCCAGCTTCATGACGGCGATACCGGTACATGGGAGGCGAAATATTGGTGGGCGCCCGAGAAGGGAGGGACCCTGTCAGGCAATGGTGAGCTTCAATGGTATGTCAACCCTGCCTACCAGCCTACAGCCTCGGTCAATCCATTTTCCGTGAACGATGGTGTCTTGACTATCACCGCGGAACAGACGCCGGACGCGATCAAATCCGAAGTCGAAGATTACGACTATACATCTGGCATGCTGACGACTCATCCCTCCTTTGCCCAGACCTACGGCTATTTCGAAATTCGCGCCGACATGCCGGACGATGCGGGTGCGTGGCCTGCTTTCTGGCTGCTTCCCGAAGACGGTTCCTGGCCTCCTGAACTCGACGTCGTGGAAATGACCGGACAGAATCCGAACACCATCGATGTCACAGTCCATTCGAACGAGACTGGACAACAGACCTCGGAGACAGCCGCCGTGCACGTCGGCGATACCGACGGATTTCACAGCTACGGCGTGTTATGGCAGGAAGATGAGGTCGTCTGGTATTTTGACGACGTTGCCGTGGCGCATGCGGATACCCCATCGGACATGCATGACCCGATGTACATGCTCGTCAACCTCGCCGTCGGCGGCATAGCAGGCACGCCAACGGACGGCCTGGGGGATGGTTCTGAAATGAAAATCGACTACATCAGGGCCTATTCTCTCGACGACCTGGGTGTTGACGCGGGCACCGACGTGCTGTCCTCGCAAACTTCCGACTGGCATACTTAAGACGCGTGTTGGAAAGGGTTTTTTCAAACACGCAGCTGCATCGGGCAAGTCTTTAATCGTAACCGATTCTATGAAGGTCCGCTCTACGCTAGCAGCTGATGGCTTTATGCATCGATTTCATGGTTCAGCGGATGCCGCTTGCACATCGTGGCGGTTGTTTGTTGCAGTGATGTTTCGCTGGCTGCACGACGTGAAGCTGACAAGGATCCTGCAAACCATTCGGAATTCCCATAGCCTCCTTGTATCGTTGCAATCAGGACGACACAAAGCCCGACACCGACCATATATTTGTGCCCGAGATTATTCGCCCTCTCAATTCGGTCGTGGACATATTCAGGAACACGATCAATCTCTCGCATGGTCAACTCCTGTTTGCTCTGGATATCTGAATAGGCAGCCCGGGCAATACTTTGTCCAAGGTGATCGGAAACTCGCGAACGCGCACTCCGGTCGCATTGAAGATCGCGTTGGCAACAGCAGCGCCTGCGCCGCAAACGCCTAATTCTCCTATTCCCTTGCTTCCAAAGACATTTGCATTGCTATCGGGCTCCTCCAGAAAAACCACATCAAGGTCCGGGACATCCGCATTTACCGGAACATGGTATTCCGCCAGATCGTGATTGACGAAGTGACCGTATCTCGGATCAAGAACACTCTCTTCCATGAGCGCCGCGCCGATCCCCCAAACCATGCCTCCGATAATTTGCGAGCGCGCTGTTTTGGGATTGAGGATGCGACCCGCACCAATGACACTGAGCATGCGGCGGATCCGTATCTCGGCGGTATCCATATCGACTTCTATCTCGACGAAATGTGCACCGTAGGCGTGCTGGGAATAATTTCGGTAATTCTCACCGGCTGCCTCTACGGCCCCTCGAGCGTCCAGTCCTTGCGGCGCCACACGTTTGATGAGGTTCGCAAGATTCTCCGAACGATCCCCGATTCTGATTTCTCCGTTCCTGAATTCGGTTCCGTCGAGATTCAAACCAAAAAAGGGCGATCCTCGCACCTCTTGTGCAACCTTCGCTATTTTTTGCTTCAACGCTTCACAAGCATTGTGGACGGCGGAGCCGGCGCTCGCCGCTCCCCACGACCCGCCGGATCCCGCCGTGCGCGGAAAATGGCTATCGCCGAGTTGGACATCAATTGCGGAAAGGGGGAGACCGAGGCTGGTGGCAGCGATCTGTGCCAGGATGGTATAGGTGCCCGTGCCGATATCGGTCATATCGAGCTCAACTTTCACCCGCCCGTTCCCGTCGATGCCTATCCGGGCTGCCGACGCGCCAAGGTAATTGGGCCGGATCGCAGCCGCCATGCCAAGGCCGATCAGCTTGCGTCCTTCTCGCACCGTACCCGGCTTCGCCTGTCTTTGCTCCCATCCAAAGCGACGCGCGCCCTCTTGCATACAGGCGACGAGGTTGCGTGTGGAAAACGGAACGTTGCGCTCCGGATCTACCTCGGGCTCATTGCGGATACGCAATTCGATCGGATCATTACCGATCTGATCAGCCAACTCGTCCATGGCACATTCAAATGCGAGCATGCCTGGCGCTTCGCCCGGCGACCGCATCCACTCACCGCGGTTTGTGTCCAGACCAACCAAACGATGCCTCGTGATCCGATTTGGAGCCGCATAGAGGGATCGCGCAAACACGGCCGTCTGTTCGCAGAATTCTTCGAACCGGGAGGTTGCCGAACAGACGTCATGGGCGATGCCGGTGAGCTTGCCATCACGGTCGGCGCTCAGCCGGACCGACTGGATCATTTTTGCGCGGTGGCCCGCATTTGCAAACATCTGTTGCCGCGTCAGCGCAATCTTGACCGGGCGCTGGAGTTCCCTGGCGGCGAGTGCGGCAAGAATGGTATCGGCATGCACGATCAATTTCGAGCCAAATCCGCCTCCGATAAAGCGACTGACGAGATGCACCTCGTCAGGCGGGATTTGCAACGTATTGGCAATACCGGCCTGGAAATTCGCAAGGGTCTGGGCACTCGTGTAAATTGTCACTTCATCGCCGGACCAAGCTGCGAGTGTGGCATGCGGTTCCATCGGATTGTGATGTTCGTAGGGTGTCGTATAGATTGTATCGACCTTGACGTCGCTATCAGCAAACGCTGCCTCAAAGTCGCCGACAAGTGAATCCGTTTGAAAACCTGCATTGGTGCGCTGCGGCGCATAGGCATCCGCAAGGTGCCTGCTTAGATCATACGCACCGCGCTCGTCTTCGTATTCGATCGCAATAAGTCCGGCGGCACCTCGTGCCGCCTCAAACGTTTCTGCCACGACCAAGGCAACAGGCTCGTCATAGTAGCGAACGCGATCAGTCGAGAGGACGGGTCGCGGACGGGTAAAGACTTCACGCACCGCGGGCGTGACAGCCGGACCAAATGCAGGTTGTGCCGGTGCATTCTTATGCGTCATCACACGGAGGACACCCGGCATTGCCTCGGCCTGCGCGGTATCGATCGCAGAGATGCGGCCGCGCGCGATGCCGGCCCCAAGAATATAACCATAGGCAACCGGATCATCTGCCCTATGCTCATAAGCGTAGACGGCCTGTCCCGTCACCTTCAGCGCGCCATCGACGCGATCGACCGGCTGGCCAATCCAGGTTTTTCCGGTGTTCGCCATTGGTGTTGAATTGGACATGGTCTTCCTCATCCGCGTTGTGAAGCAACAGCAAGCGCGTGTTGTATCGTCCGCTTTGCCAAGGGGATTTTGAAGTCGTTGCCGCCACGACCGATGGCATTTGCCAAAGCGATCTCCGCCGCCCGTTGAAAAACTTCCGTCGAAACCTTCTCGCCAAGCAGGATTGCCTCGGCTTCGGGAGTGCGCCATGGTTTGGCGGCGACGCCGCCCAGTGCAAACCGCGCGCCTGTAATTGTCTCACCTGCAACGTCGACAATTGCTGCGACCGATACGAGTGCGAAGGCATAGGATGCCCGGTCACGAACCTTGCGGTAGATATGCCTCCCGGGCTGGACCGGCGGCAGGATAACCGCCGTGATCATTTCCCCAAGCTTGAGCGGTGTTTCGATATCGGGCGTTGTGCCAGGCAGTCGGTGCAGATCGCCGATAGGGATTTGTCTTGTTACCCTTTCGGTATCAATCGTCTCGACGGATGCGTCGAGCACCGTCATGGCGACCGCCATATCCGACGGATGTACGGCAATACAGGCTTCACTTGATCCAAGCACAGCGTGCATACGGTTGAAGCCATGGAGCGCTGCACACCCGGAACCGGGCTTGCGCTTGTTGCAAGGCATATTGCGATCATAGAAGTAGTAACAACGCGTCCTCTGCAGCAGGTTGCCACCTGTCGACGCTTTGTTGCGGATTTGCGCGGAAGCGCCCGCAAGCAGTGCTTGTGCCAGGACCGGATAATCCGATCTTATTCGTGGATCAGCAGCGAGCGTGCTGTTACGCACCTGTGCACCGATACGCAGGCCGCCTTCTGCTGTTTCTTCAATTCCACTAAAGGGCAGATGGTTAATGTCGACCAAATGGGCTGGCCGTTCGATTTCCAGCTTCATGAGGTCGAGCAAATTCGTGCCGCCACTGATGAATTTGGCGCTTGGTGTACCAGCGGCACCTGCCAATGCTTCGCGCAGTTCGCCTGCCCTTTGATAGGTGAAAGGTTTCATGTTTCAAACCTCTCCGGCTACGTCGCGAATAGCAGCGACAATATTGGGGTATGCAGAGCAGCGACAGATATTTCCGCTCATGCGCTCGCGTATCTCCGCATCAGTCAAGGAGACGCTAGGGCTAGAAAGCGTTTCGCTGACATGGCTTGGCCAGCCGACTGCCGCTTCTTGCAGCATGCCGACGGCCGAGCAAATCTGGCCGGGTGTGCAGTATCCGCACTGAAATCCGTCATGTGCAATGAATGCAGCCTGCATGGGATGGAGATCGGCGCCTTTCGCAAGGCCCTCGATGGTCGTGATGGCGTCACCGTCATGCATTACTGCCAGCGTGAGGCAGGAATTGATCCGTTGGCCGTTGACCAGCACGGTGCATGCTCCACACTGACCATGATCGCAACCTTTCTTGGAACCGGTCAGACCAAGATGATTGCGCAACACATCGAGTAATGTAGTACGGGGATCGACGCCAACAGAATAGTTGCGCAAGTTGATGTTCAAGGTCAATTCCACCGGATCAACGACCCTTATGCCTGCATCATCATCCCCAGTGGTAGGCATTTGTTGGCCCGTCGCTGGCAATCCAGTTGCGAGGAAGAATCCAGCCGCTGCACCGGATTCCAGAACGGCTCGGCGTGTCGGACCCGTTTTTTGAGACTCTTCATTCATTGCTTCCACTCCTTGGAGACGACAACGGTCAAGGGAAACGTACCGGCAGACCGATGGCCCGCCGGCACGAGCTTCTGAGCGTTCAGGACTAAATCATCAGCCTGGCTGCTGCTTCGTATCGGAGCTTGATGGCGTTTGCGGAGCCTGCTCTGTCTGCGTATTGGCGGAGTTGAGCTTCTGGCACGCAAGCGCAGTTCCGGCTGAGAACGCAATACTCGCTGTTGCGATGGCGGCGATCAGATATTTGTTCATGACGATCTCGCTTTCTGATTAGTCGATGGACTGTTTCATTGACATCAGACAGCGTATTTGCGGTTTGTCGCAGAGTTGTGCCGTACCCAGGGCAGAGTTGTCGCAAAGTATCGCAGGATTGCATGACGGGACATTTCGCTACAAATTACCAGCATCAACGCGACGGCCAGGTAGCCAACCCGATATTGCTTGACAAACTTTGATACAATTTTCCGGATACCGGAAAACTACTTCGAGTGATATTTCACGCGTGTGCATTAAAGTTAGGGACGTGCCCGATGGAATCCGTACCCCATATCGCAGTAGTCGACGATCACCGGGATATCCGCGACCTTGTTGGCAAATATCTCACTCAGCAAGGATATCGCATCAGCGTCGCTGAAAGCGGGTCGGCACTGAGACGACTGCTCGAACGCAACGCTCCGGACCTTATCATTCTTGATATCATGATGCCCGGGGAAGACGGCTTGTCCGTTTGCCGGCAGCTACGCCGTTCGACCGAGCTGCCGATCATTTTCCTGACTGCCATGGCCGATGATACGGACCGCATTATTGGTCTGGAGCTTGGAGCCGACGACTATCTCATCAAGCCCTTTAATCCACGTGAGCTGCTCGCGCGGATCAGGGCAGTCTTACGGAGGGTCAATAGCCTGCCGCCACAGCGCGAAATGCCCAAGGCAAAGACGATCAGTTTCGAGCGCTGGAGTCTGGATGTCGGACGCCGGGAATTACTGGGGGGCGACGGCGTTGGCGTCCCGCTCAGTACGGCAGAATTTCGGCTACTCAAGGCCTTTCTCGAACATCCCGGAATGGTGCTCAGCCGCGATCAGCTTATGGACCTGACCGTCGGTCGCAGCGCCGATTCATTCGACCGGAGCATAGACAACCAGGTCAGCCGGTTACGCAAGAAAGTCGAGGTCGATCCCAAGAATCCTTCGATTATCAAGACACACTGGGGCGGTGGCTACAGTCTTTGCGCAGAGGTGGAGCGGGCATGAAACGGTGGTGGAAGCGCAGTCTGGCCGCACAATTCATAGGCTTGATGCTGCTGGCGCTCGCGCTCTCCCAGGCACTCAGTTTTTTCGTTTCGTGGGACGAGCGGGGTAAAGCACTGCAGGCGGCCGCAAAGGCAGAGTTTTTCAGCCGAACGGCTTCCCTTGCAACGCTGCTCGAAACCATACCAACGGGGTTTCGCAACGATGTCCTGGATGCAACCGGCACCGCCTACAGCCGGTTCTGGCTATCCTCTCAAGCGCCGGCGGACGCGGACGCGTGGCGTCGCGAGGCATGGGTGCAATTGTCAAAACCCATGCCAAATCTAAAAGCCCTGAAGTTCAAAATGCCTGGAGCAGCTACATCAACCGCCGCAGAAACTGCCCGGCCTGAACCTTCGCCCTTCCAGGCGCTGGCTGCACAATCTGATTCATGGACTACACTTGGTTCGCATGTCTGGACGATACCGCAGCCAGCAAAATTCCTCTATCTCGGCCATTCAAACGGAATGGGGCTAGCCGTTGAATTAAGCGATGGTACCTGGTTGAACACGGCCTATGCCAAATCGGTTCCAAATTCCATCTGGAACGTCCAGTCTCTATCGTCCCTTGGTATAACAGCTGCAATTCTTTCGCTGATCGGTGTCATCGTGGCCAGGCAGATCGCAAGTCCGATGCGTCGCCTTGCCATGGCAGCTGAAGCCTTGGGGCGAGGTGAAAGTGTACAACCGCTTCCGGAAGCAGGACCTGACGATATCCGCCAGACTGCCGAAGCATTCAATCGCATGCAATGCCGTTTGCATCGTTTTGTCGAGGACCGAACCCGGATGCTGGCCGCCATTGGCCATGATCTGCGAACGCCACTTACATCGCTCCGCCTGAGGGCGGAATTTGTCACAGAACCGGACGTGCAACAGCGAATGCTTGCGACTATAGACGAGATACAAACGATGACGGAAGCGGCCTTGGCGTTTGCGCGAGAGGAAGGCACGGTTGAGAACACACGTGCCATGAATATCTCTGCGCTGGTCGAGAGCATTTGCGACGACATGGCGGAGCTCGGTCAGGACGTCAAGTTTCTTGAAGGCGAAAAGATAGTCTACCGATGCCGACCCGATGCTTTGCGACGTGCCTTCCGCAATTTAATCGAAAATGCTGTCCGCTATGGCGAAAGGGCGCGCGTCAGCGTCGGGAAGCGGCACGAGGGCATCGACATCATTGTCGAAGATGATGGACCAGGCATACCGGAAACCGCATTCGAGGATGTATTCGCTCCGTTTTTCCGGCTGGAGCAATCCCGCAACCGGGAAACGGGCGGGGTCGGTCTCGGTTTGTCGATTGCTCGGGCAATCATTCATCATCACGGGGGGGAGATCGCTCTTCACAATAGCGGTAGCGGCCTGAGGGTGGTGGTTGCGCTTCCTGCAGCTCAACGAATTTCCTGAAATATATGTATCGAAATGTAGCAAGGTACCCAATCGTTACGGGTGGGGTCAAAAACGCGTGCCTTCCGACAAACCTCTGCGACATCTCGCGCGCAATATACGCCTCATAACTGAATATGCAGGTCTCTTGCACATTCACAAATGAGGATGTCAAAATGTTACGCGTTGAAAATCACGTTGGCCGCAGCAATTTTCCTATCCCTTTCGAAATGGATAACCGCGATGCGAAATTGGTTTTCGCTTCTGTGCTTTTTGCAGATATCAAAGGCTTCACACGTTTTTGCCAGGCCGTCGATCTATCCTCGGCATTCCACGCTCTTTCAGCATTTCATCGGCGGATGGCACAGGTAGTCTCACGATTTTCTGCGACTGTAATCACGAACACCGGCGACGAGGTCATGGCAGCGTGGTGTGGCACACCGTCCGCTGTATCGTCGAAAGCGCTCCGATGCGGGTTTGCTATGCTTGAGTCAGTGGAGGCCTGGAACCGCGAAGATCGCTCCCATAGACCGAGTTTGAATATTGGTGTGGGCCTTCATGCCGGACCAGTTGTTCTGGGTCAGATCCCGGGTTTGTCTGAAAGTCGAATGAGCGTGTTCGGCGATACGGTAAATACTGCAAGCCGCCTCGAACAGATGACGAGAGCCTATTCAACTGATCTGATCGCCTCCGACGAACTGGTGCGGATGGCATCCGCAATCACACCAGCGGAAAGTGGAGCCAGTCGGCTTCATTCAGCGATAACCGCAAAGGTCCGTGATCGGGCTGGATTGCTTTCAATCCGCATCTCTGCGTGAGGCCCCAAGTCGCCTCACGCCACAGTCGCCGGGAACTAGTCTACTGGCAGCTTGCGTGCGGGCCAATCGTTTCTTGGTACCGGGTTGCCAATTCCGAAACTGAAGGAAACGACTTCCATCGCTGCCGCATCGACCTGGCATTTGAAGTCCAGATTGTACCAATTGGACCTGTTTCGAAATGCTCCCTCCCGGGAACTCAATGTACCGCTCGCGATGGTTCGGCCGGACGGGCTGTATGCCAGCAAGTCGGCATCAGGCCTTTCGTTGCGAACCTGTTCCATTGCTTCAATACCGCACAACTGCGTGATCCTCCGGTTTATCGGGAGATTGCCTATCGCCTGTCTCACCCTCGAGTCCGACAAGGCATTGGGTGAAAACAGTTTCTTCGCTCGGGCAAGTTTGAGCGGCTTCTGCTTGCCGCTTTTCGGCTCCGCCGGCTTCTTCTGTGCAGGTGCCTTCTGACTTTGCGCGAGTGCTTTTGCATCCGCTACCTGTTGCGCCGTCGGAGCTTCGTCCTTGCGCGGTACGTCGCCTCTGTCCGTCACGGGAAGATCAAGCTTTGGCAAGTCAGGCTTGGTGGCGGACGGCGCCTTTTCTGCGGGCGGTTCCTTCTCCGTCTCTGGCTTTGCCGGAGCAGCATCCTGCGGTGTTGAATCGGCACTTTGAGGCGCCTCTTGCTCTTCGGGAGGCAGCTGCGATTCGATCACCTTCTCGTCGGTTTTGGCGAGAGCGGACTCGAACGCCTGTGGCGGCGGCGGAGATAGTGGTGCCGCCGGTTGTGGCTTGCTCTCGGCTGGCTTGTTTTGCGTCTTCTCCGGCGGCTTGGGCGGCGCCGGAGGCACGACCTCTACCTTGATAGCTTCTTCCGGTGGTTTTGGCAGCGCCTCGGCCAGCCGGAACAGCAACAGAAATGCCACTGACAGATGCAGGGCGACAGACGCTAGTGCGCCCCATCCCCTCCACGGCTTCTTATAGTGTTGCATTGCTCAGACGATACCGGACCCGCATCCTTCAAACCTAGGCTTTAGCAGGGTCGGCAACAAGGGGCCGCAATCCGATAGTCGAATTGCCGGCGGCGCAATGCCCCGCCGGCAAATCAATCAGACGCTCGCGTATGCGAAGACCTCATTGGCTCCGCGATAAATCATTTCCAGCGACACGTAGAGAATGATCAGAAGACCAACATAGGCGATCCAGCGGTGACGCTGAAGCAAGCGCGCAATGAAGCTTGCGGCAATACCCATAAGGGCGATCGACAAGATCAAACCAAAGACAAGTATTTCAATATGATCACGCGCAGCGCCGGCTACAGCCAGCACATTGTCGAGCGACATCGAAACATCCGCGATGACGATCTGCCATGCAGCTTGCGCGAAAGTCTTGCGCGGAGCCCCCGCAGCAATTTTCCCGTCACCATCAATATCCCCCCGTAGCAGTGCCTCATTGGCTTCGGTCTCTTCAGCATGGGTGGTGCGAAGCTCCCGCCACATTTTCCAGCAAACCCAAAGCAGCAGGATACCGCCGGCTAGTAGAAGACCTATGATCTGCAGCAGCTGGGTGGTAGCGATCGCAAAAATGATACGAAGCACCGTGGCTGCGATAATACCGAGGAGAATGGCTTTGGCACGCTGATCCTTTGGCAGGCCAGCGGCGGCCAGGCCGATGACGATTGCATTGTCGCCAGCCAGGACCAGATCCATCATGATGACCTGGAGTAGGGCTGAAAGTGCGCTGGCACTGAGAAGTTCGCTCATGTGGTACCCGTTTTCCATAATTGGGGGCGCCCAAATTCCATGAAATATCCGAAATCACAAAGCAACGGCAATCTGCACTTTCGTTTGGAATGCGGACTGAACTGTGAAAAAATTACGGTCGATTGTATTCCAGGAAACCAGGCCATCCAGTTGAACACTCAGTCCGACATCGCAGCTCCAAGAACTGCCAGAGGGGCCCGGCCTGATGTGCCATTCCTATTCGAATCGCGCCGCGAACTCAAGGGGGCAATATCCGGATTCGAAATGTGGCTGCGGTTTGATCTGACGCACACGCAGTATTGCCTTGGTGCAATGAGCGACTTTTCGTCCGCTGGACCGGTACTAAGGATGTCGATAGGTTCTGCCTGCAATCGAGAGGGAAGCACATGACTGATATTTGGTTTCGTACGGGTGAAGCAACGGTTTTGGCTGCGGAGGGTCAGGTGACCGACGCCATGCCCGAGGTGGTCATCGGCTCGGTCAGGGGTCCGGTCGGGCAGGCATTTGCGTCGATGATGGGACAGGTCAAGGGTCACACCCGTATGTTCGTGGTGCGGGATCTCAATCAAGCGGTACGGCCGGCCACGATGATGACCACCAAGGTCACAATCAAGAACATGGCATATGCGGAACTGCTCGGCGGGGTCGTACAGGCGGCGATGGGCGATGCGATCGTCGACTGTCTCATCGAAGATATTCTCCCCCGCGATCAAGCCGATGAACTCTGCATGATCATTACCGTCTGGCTCGATCCCCGCTGCGTCGACGACGAGAATCTCGACCACAAGGATCTTTACCGTACCAACTACGAAGCGACGAAGCTCGCGATTTCCCGGGCAATGACCGGCAGACCCACGGTCGAAGAACTCATCGCCAACCGCAAGACCGTCAAACATTACGCGCTGGAAGGCATCATCGATTATTGATCGGCAGGGCTGAGGCCGCCTGCATGCGGTAAATTCCGAACGGTTCCGTCAATAGGTCACCGTCACGACGATTGTATCGCTGTAGAGGCCAGGCGTTGGTGTAGTCTGAGGCGGAATACGTGCATAAACAGGCAGGTTTTGCGTCACACCAGTCCCGGTGCCGCCAAGCGTATCGGTGCCGGACGTATTTCCCCATGGCAAGGTGCGTGCTACGTCCCGGTAAAGACCATAGGTGATGAATTCTGCGCCTTTGGTCATGCGTCTGGCGGTCGGTCCAGCATTCGCACCGCCCGGACCAAGCGCCACGACATACGGTGTGTTCGGTGAACAGTTGACCGACACCTGACCATTCTGGTCGATATTGGCGCTCAATACGCCGCGATTGCCGAAATCGATATTCTGCGCCGACACCAGGCAATCTTTTACGGTCTGCAGACTGACGGTAAAGTTGGTGGTTCCTGATGCTCCCGAGAGATTGGCGCACCCTGCCCCGTCGTCGAAACGATAGCGGAACGTCGTCTGGGCTCCGGAAAAATTCGATGAATAACTCCCGACCGGTGCTGTCGTCTGATTGGGGAAGATCTGCCCATACATTGTAACGGTTGTCGAACCAGATCCCAGCAGCGCGGGTATATCGACAAAAAATTGTGGGGGTCTGGCGGAAAACGCCCACGTCCAAGATCCCCAGACGGTTTGCCGGGCCGAATCCTGATAGAGTTGGTAGTTGAGCGCTATCGGGCCGGTCATCAATCGCGTGGCTGAGGTTGCGCCGCCAGTGCCGGCATTGAGGTTGGGACAGATCAGGACACGGCGGAATAAACCGAGTGCCGCCGAACAGTTTGCCGTGAGGCTCGTCGTCCCGTTGATCGCGGCGCCGGATAATGGGCTTCCGGAAAATACCATGTTGGATGTACTGAACGTGCAGGACTGAGCCTGTATTTGCGTTGGCAGCATTTGCAGGCAGATGAACAGCAGGAGACCGGTCAGCAAACGTTTCACGAGCAAACCACACTCTTGATTTTGACCTGCGTCCCCTGCTTTGCCTGATACGGAAAACGCGCCCGGCAACTCTTGCCATCCTGTAGGTCGACTACAATGTCGTTCTGTGCACCAAGCGCGGATATATAGGCTTCGCCGTCATATCCGATCACAAATTCCTTTCCTGTCCTCTCCACATGGCCACGCAGGCCCGCTTCCAAGGCCTTACCGCTCGCATCAAGAAACGTAACAAGCGCAGATGCGGTTGTTTCTTCAACGTCGAAGTTGATGACGACGCCACTGCGATCTGCGGGCACGACCACGTTGCGCGTCGAGCCTATGCTTGCGTCGACGGGCAGATTTTTCGGATCGATGGCCACGATGTTCGGCTCATACGATCTGAGATTTGGCACCAGTATCCGTCCGCTTCGGTTTGTTCGCCCAACCGGACGGTTCTCGAATGAAACGTCGATATCCGGCGCCCCGACATCCACGACCGCGAAGGCATCGTCTATGCGGTTGGTGGCAAAGACGCCTCCTGAAGCGACGGCAATCGCGCCGTCAATCTGCGCATTGGCGCGAACCGTATCGTCGAACTGCTGCGCGCTGCCTTCGATCCTCGCATAGCGCGCCCGGTAACTCGCAGACGCAGAACGGTCCGGGTTGCTACCTTCGCTGGTTCTCAGGCGCCATCCATAGCTGCCCTCCTCCTGCCTTTCCGATTTCGCCACATCGATAAATCCCGCTGGTCCATCGGCGGTCTGCTCGTAACCGGTCGAAACATTGATGTCATTGTCGAACGGGATGGTCAGCCCGGCAAAGACACCGAAACTCTCGCTGTCTTCCAGGTCTGCGAAGGCAGTGGCATAGAATGAACTGCTCTTGAACAATGACTGGCTGAAGGACGCCCCTATGATCTTGCTGTCATCGCCTCTGTCGAGGTCGAGCTGCGTATAGGAGAAGTTCAGGTTGCTGCGATCGAATGGCCCCGGTGTTGACAGGGTGACCTGCGCCAGCGACCGCGGCACGCGTGGGCTGAAGACGGTGACGCCGCTCGGATCAAAAATCGGATCAAGCTCATCATCGGCAGAGACCGAGGCGATGTCATCGTAGCCACCGAAAGCGTGTTGCAAGCGCGCGAACAAGGTGTAGTTGCCATGCGTCACCTCCACAGACCCGTTGAGGATCATGCCGGTGTCGCCATCATGACTACTTCCAGCGGCAGCGACCGAGGCTACTCCATAGGCGCCGAATGGAAACGCCGCCCCAACCCCGCCATTTAGCAGATCCACCCCGCCTTCGAAGTGCCCCTCCAGCGTCAGCCAATTGGTGAGACCATAACGGAAGGTGGCGACGCCCATCAGATCACCGTCATAGTCGTTGGACTCGGTACCGTAGTTGCGGCGCGGGAAGCCGAGATCAGCGGAAAAATCGATCAGGCCTTTTTGCAGCAACAGGCTCGACGAATAAAATGGTAGTGTCGTTCGCGTCTCGCGGCCCAACGTATCCCGCAGGACGATCTGTGCCTCGCCCTGCCCGGAGAAAACCGGAAAATTTGTCACCTCGAATGGCCCGGAAGGCACCGCCCCGCTATACGTCCTGACATTTTGCGTGAAGACCTCAAGTGTCGAGGGTACCGCCGCAGTGCCCGAAAGCACCGGCACCGGCAGCGTTATGAGATCTGGGCGCAGGGAGAAATTGCGTTGCACCTGCATGCCGCCCAGAAAGACCGGCCGCGTCCACGGCAGGCCTCCCGAGATGAAATCTCCCGCGCGGTAGGTGATCAGCCGTTCGGCATCGGAATAACTCCACGTGGTGTTAAGCCTTTTCACTCCCTCGAGCTTGCCATCCGACATATTTGCCGTAAAGGATTGATTCAGCGTTCCATAGGGGCTGAAGAACCGCGCATCGAACCCGCCGGAGATTCCCTGGAATGGTTTGACATTACCATCCATAAGGTCATTGGTGCCCGCGAAGAGCGAATAATTCAGCACAGTGCCATAACTCGACTGAGGCTTTTGCGTCTCCTCATCCGTTGCCTTGGGGTTTATATCAATGATCTTAGCTGCTCGACCACTGTCATCAATTGTGACGTAGAGCCGTTGGGTGGCGGCGTCTACCCGGTAGACGAGACCAGGGAGATCCTTGAGCCTTACGGAGCCGTTGGGTTCGCGAAGCTTGGTGTTGGCTTTCAATCCGACTTCCCCCAACTCCTCCGGCGTCGCCGACAGGCCGCCATCGGCAAGTTGCCTGAAGGCGCCAATCATTTCAGTCGAGGTATCATTGATAAAAACCTCAAGATAAAGATCTCTCGCCTCGACGCCCGGAGATATGTTCTGATCAGGTGTCGGTGGACCTTGGTTCTGGGCTCGACCAGACGAGAACGTGCAGATGCCCATGCAGAAAATCGCCAGCGCTCTACCGGCCGCTGATAGAAACATCGGCATTGAGCGGTCCGAAATCGCTTTGCGCCTTCAGGTCGGCCGACCCGGAAGAGACCGATTTGCCCGAAGCAATGGGCCACTCCATGCTCGATTCGCCAAGAACATAGCCGACCAATCCCTTGCGATTGCCGAGTACGCGGCCACCTTGGCTCAACTGCACGTCGGCAAGCCTCAACCGTGTATCACCTGTGTTGCGTGCTCTCAGCATCAGCGCGCCCTTCGACTTCACGAGCCCCCAAGCCACCTTCGGCGGCGAGGCGTCCTCATCCTTGAAGAAGACAGGGATCGAATAGCGAACGACAAGCGCAACAGTCCCTGCTCGTTTGCGCGACGGATCGGGTAGTTCATCAACAATGACGCGGTAGCCTTCCTCGCCTGCAACCGGCTTTTTCGTAACCCGCACGACACGAACCGCATACTCTTTGGCGCTGGGCAGGGTCGTGGATGGAGGGCTGACAATGACGTCGTTCGTCGGCTCGAGCTGTTCCACGCCATTTACCTGCGTCCAGCGGAACACACGGATCTGCACATTGATCGGCCGCTTGGCCTCGTTCGTCAATGTGAGGACACCGGCACTGCCTGGCGCGACCATCTCAAGATTGGTCGGCGAAACACGTAAGGAAGCACTTTGGGCCACATCGGAAAAGAGCATGAAGAGGCTCATCGCGCCGATGCTATATAGCATGGTCCGCATTCGGTTCTCCTTGGAAGATGGTCAGTAAGTAACGGTTACTGCAACTGTGTCGCTATAGGCGCCCGCACCGGGTGTAGATTGGGGGGCAACGCGCCCAAACACCGTAATCGGCTGCACGGCACCATTCCCCGTACCGGATACCGTGTCCGTCAACACCGTAGTCCCCCAGACATTCGTATGGTTGACATCGCGGTAGAGATTGTAGCTGACCGTGGCAGCGCCTGGTCCGGTCATCAAGCGGGCGGTAAGCGAAGCTCCGGATCCTGTACCGAGGCCAATGCCCACATTATAGGGGGTGCCCGTCGTGCACTGCACACTGATGGTGCTGGTCGAGTCGAGGTTGGCATCAATGACACCATGCGATCCAAAATCCAGATCGGAAGCAGACACCAGCTTGCACTCGGTCGTTATCGTGATCCTGACAGCAAAGCTCCCCGTTGCTGTGGCTGCCAAGGCAGGGCTTGTGAGGCAGGTCAAAACAGCAAAACATGCTGCAATAGTACCTCGTTCCAAAATGCCAAAATTCATTTATCCTCCTCAGGATGTCGGCGCCGGTAGCAACCGCCTCCAGTCCATTACAAACGAATCAGTATTATGGTCCTCTATTATAATCCTAAAGTAGTACACCTTTCTAGTTACTAGGCAACCGCGAGCTTGCCGTTCACGCCAATATGCCAGTTTTTTCAATTACTTAGCCAGAGTGTGGTCGGAAAAACTGGCGGTGCACAACATATGATACTGTTCCATATCAGACTAATATATCAAAAAACTGATGAAACGGGTCAACATTGCTGGCTCAATATTTTGCGCAGTTTTAATACTTTTGGTTGTACTTTGGAACGAATGTTCTCGCAGCTCGGATGTTTGTCTACGGCAGGCGCCCTGTCGGGCCCGACTGTTCGGCTCCGGTATTTAGAACCCAAACGATTTCTGCGCCGGTTGCGGTGATTGGAAATGAACACCCTCAAGCTCGAGCATGCGGGCCTTGGCGACGGAGCCTCCGGGCGCGGAAAAACCACCGACTTTGCCACCGGCCGCCAATACGCGATGGCAGGGAATAATCAATGGCACCGGGTTTCTGGCCATGGCCTGGCCAACATCGCGCGCGGCTTCCGGTCCTGCGCCAAGTTGCTTGGCCAAGGCACCATAGGTCGTCGTATGGCCCCAACCCAACTGCCGTGCCGCAGCATATATCTGCTCGAAAAATCCGTCCTGTTCGCCCAAATCGAGCTTGAAGCCGAAAAAATCAATCTCTTCGCCCTCGAAATAGCGCTTTGCTGCGGCCACGGCTTGAAGCACTTGCTCAGAGGGTTGGCCAGGTTCAGCGCCAGGTAGCCTGCGGAGCAGCAACCGTTCTGCCGCCTCAGCACTTTTTGTCGGTAACTGAAAGCGTGTGATCCCGATATCGCTCCAGGCGATACCGCAGAAGCCACCCGCGGTTTCGAAGATAAGATAATGATGCACTGTCTGGCCCATCGCACGGCCCTCGCGTTTCAACTGCCTTAGAAATCGTGCAATCGGCGCGCGAATTCAACCCGATTCTTGCTTAGTGCGAGCCCCCGGTTGTTGGAGGTCGTCGAAAAGATGTGCGAGAGCAGCATCTAACTATTTTGATTTAATAACTTGACTCTTTTTATCATATTATTTTATAGCTATCCCCGCAACATCGCTGGCAATTTTACTCGGGCATTTTAAATAAAAATGCGCGGACAAAAGCCATTTTATTCCTCATTGCAATCGTCTACCAAGAAGATACTATAATGAGAAAAGAAATAAATCTATATGACGGCAATATCCTTGTCGATGTATTGATACGATATAAGCCAAAGCTCCTGAAAATTGCCGAAGGCGTTCTGCATTCCCGCACGCAATCGGAAGATATATTTCATGATGCTGTCCTTAAGGCATGCACCATGCAGTCAAGCTGCGTCCGTTGTCCGGTCGGCTATGCTTGCCGCATGGTCTACAATCTGGCTTTGGATGAGGCCCGCAAACGGTCCTATGAAAAGCTCAACATGACACCCGTCGACGGTATGGAATCCATCCCCGCCCCGAGCGTCAGCGCGCTCGACTGTCTGGTGAGCACAGAAACCTTGTGGGAAGTACTGAACTCATTGAACAATCTGCCGAAGCGCACTCAGGACGCATTTGTCCGCCATCGCATCGATGGTATCCCACAAAAGGATATTGCCGAAGAACTGGGGGTATCCAGAACCCTCGTCAATTTCATGATCAGAGATGGGCACCGGGCCTGCCAGCAAACCCTTCGTGCAGCTTAGACAAGCGGCGGCCGCGGATAAGTAGCAATGCGAACACCGGTCCGCCCAGCAGTGTAGCGACAAGCCCTGTCGGCAATTGCCACGGGAAATAGGCGGTGCGGCCGATGAAGTCGGCTGTTGCCATGAGCAGCGCTCCGTACAGTGCCGAACCCATCAGGTGCGGCAGGCCCCGCGTCAGCCCAAGCCGCTGCGCGAGATGCGGAGCCATCAGGCCGACGAAGCTCAACGGACCCACGATCAGCGTGGCCATGGCTGTCAGCAGCGCGGCTACTGCGAGGATCAGGATCTGCAGCTTCTTCACATCAACGCCGTGTGAATGCGCCGATAGATCACCCAAAGCGAATTGCTGTAGCGGGCGAACGAGGAGCATAGCCGTGATGGCACCGACTATGGCCAATGCCGCTATTATCAAGGACATGGCACTACTGACCCCATAGGTCGAGCCCGCCATCCAGCTGATCAGTGACAGGGCTCGCGGGTCACCTGAGGCGAGGACGACGGAGATCAACGCCGTCAGAAATGCTCCCAGCGATACACCGAACATCAGAAACTGGTTACCGGAGTGCGCCGCGCGGCTCATCGCGAAGAGGATAGCGAGAACTGTCCCGGCGCCCAAAAAACCGCCGATAAGTCGATGGCTAATGGTCGGTTCCGGTACAACGAACAAGATGCAAAGCAATCCGAACGCTGTTCCGGCACTGACACCCAGAACCTCAGGACTTGCCATGGCGTTGCCGGTCAGACGCTGCAGCAGGCTGCCCGCAAGCGCCAGCATGATACCCGCGGAAGTTGCGGCTAGGAGCCGGGGAAGCCGCCATGGCAGCAGGGATTTCAGTGTCGCGCCGGTGCTGCTTATCCACGATCCGTCGACGCCCTTGCCGACAAATATCGCGACCATTGCTACGGCCAGGACGAGACCGGCAAGCGTCGCTATCAGGATCAGGGGCCGGCTGCTTGCGGCGGGGGACGATCCGCTTTGAACCGCCGTTTGCAGCGAACCGCCACGCTTCAACATGACGAACAGAAGCACTGGCACCCCGATCAGCGCAGTCGCCGCACCGGTCGGAATATAGCTTCCTGTTTTTGCGGTATAGATTTGCATGATCTGATCAACGATGATCAGCAATGCAGCGCCGATGAGCGGAGCAACAATGAGCCGGGTATTGATCCGCCGGGCGCCAATAGCCCTCGCGATCGCGGGTGCAGCGAGGCCGAGAAAGCCGATCACACCTACAGCGCTGACCGTGAACGTCGTCAGGGCCACGGCGACAAACAGCGCAGCGGCCCGGACAAATTGCAGTTTGACTCCAAGCCCTTGCGCTGCCTCACCAAGCGTCAGGACACTCAGCTGCCGGACCAGCAGCAGCGCTAGTACGGTACAGCCAATTACTTTCGGGAAAAGTCCAGCAACCGAGCGCCAGTCGTTCTGGTTCAACGATCCGCCACCCCAGACGAACAGACCTGACAGATAGTGGTCGTTCATCAACGTCAGCAGCGTAACGATTGCCGTACAGTAGAGGCCAGTAACCAGGCCTGTCAGGATGACGGCAATCGGTTGGAACTTGAATCGCCATGCGACGGCAAAGACGACGGCCATCGCGGCGAAGCCACCGAAAGCCGTTGCAGTGTCGCGGCTCCAGCCGAGAAGTGCCGGAAACCAAAGCATCGCGGCGCCGAGCGCGAGTTGGGCCCCTGCCTCTACGCCCAAGGTCGAAGGTGAAGCGAGCGGATTGCGCAGCACATGCTGGAAAAGCACGCCGGATAATCCTAGTGCGAAGCCGCAGACGCAAGACATCATCAGCCGTGGCAATACACTATAGTGCAGAAGGACTGCCTGGCTGTCACCGGCTGACGGCAGCGAAAACACAGCACGTACTCCGGTGCTGCCGATCAACGGACCGAGGTTGAATGCAGCGATGGCGACGGCGATGCACCACAACAAGCCGGTGGTGAGCCATGGACGGGCAGCTATATGTCTCATGCGCTGCCTTCGACGAGCAATCGGGCAAAACGGGTTGCCGCAGGCAGTGTGCCAAACATCAGCACGCTCGCCATGCGCTGGGCATTTCCTGACTGCGCGAACGGCATGCTTTGCCAAAGGGGACTACCCGGCAAGTTTGCAAGCACATCCGGTGGGACCGGGTCCATGTAGAAGAGCCGCGCGTCGCCAATATCAAACAGATCGGCCATACCGATATCGCCGAATCCCCATTCGTTGGTTGGCCGCGTCCAGGCATTTTCTAGTCCAAGACGATCGAACACATCCTGAAAAATGCCGCCCGGTCCGTATATCCGGATGTTGCGTTCGTCGATGAAGGTAATCACTGCGACCTTTCCGAGATGGCTGGTCGCCGCCCGTGCTGCACGCAATTCCATCTCCGAGCGGTCGATGAGCGATTCCGCCTCTGTCGCGCGCCCGAGCACACGGCCGAGTTCCCGCGTCGCGTCGATGATATGGGGAAACGGTGATGACCCGAGTGCGTGTATCGGGAACGATTTGACCGGCGCGATTTGCTCCAGCTGGGGCCTGACCCATTCAAGATACGGCGTCGACACAATCAGATCGGGTCTCAACAGCTGCAACAGCTCCATGTTGATCTCATGGGAGGAGCCGAGATTGGCCACGTTTGGCGGCAAAGGCGGTTCCACTGTCCAGTTCGCCCATCCCGTCGTGTCAATCAGCCCGATTGGTGGCACGCCAAGCTCAATCAATGTCTGCGCCAGACCATAGTCCAACGAAACAACTCTCGGAGTAGAACTTGCGCCCTGCGCCTTTGCCGGCAAACAACCAAGCGTTGCCACCACACCAAACAGAAAGTCGCGTCTGCGTATTGAGGACATTGGCTTAGAGAACGTAACTGATGGGCGCTTGCGTTTCCGGATGCCGGAATATCCCCATGCGCACGCCATAGATCGCATCGAGCCTGTCCGCAGTAATCAGCGTTTCGGTCTCGTCGTGAGCCACGAGCTTGCCGCCGGAAAGTGCAATCAACCGGTCGCAATAGCGCGCTGCCATGTTGATGTCATGCAGAACGATAAGCACGGAGCGACCGTGATCGTGCGCCAGCTTCTGAATCAGGCGCATCACCTCGATCTGATGATTGATGTCGAGAGCCGAGATCGGCTCGTCAAGAAGCAGGCACTCGGTGTCCTGGGCGACCAGCATCGCCAGGAAGGCACGTTGGCGTTCACCGCCGGACAGAGTATCGACAATACGATCGGCCATCGCCGTCATGGATGTCAGCTCCAGTGCTTCGCCAACCTTGGCCCTGTCGTTGCTGGAAAAACGTCCAAGCGCCCCGTGCCAGGGATAGCGGCCAAGAGCAACGACTTCCCTTACGGTCATGCCGTCAGTGTCGGGAGTCTGTTGCGGCAGATAGGCAACCTTCCTGGCATATTCCTTGGACCGGAACGATCCCAGCGCCTGCCCCAGACATTCGACGCGGCCGTGCGTTGGCGACTGAAAACGCGCCAATATCTTCAGCAGCGTGGATTTTCCGGACCCGTTGTGGCCAAGGATACCGACCACCTCGCCCTGTGGAATGTCCAGCGTCAATGGATGGAGCAGTGTCCGTCCATCAACGTCGTAACCGATACCATTCAGCGAAAAGGCGGATCCGTTCATCACATACTCGCTAGAACTTGGCCGAAAGGGTGGCTTTGACAGCGCGTCCCTCGCCGTAGATGCAACTGGTATTGCTACTGTCACCGGCGCAGGTCGAGTAATATTCTTTGTCGAACACATTGTTCGCCTTCAGCGACCCCTTCCAGCCGTTCTTCTCATAGCTGATAGCTGCATCGACCAGAGTATAGGATCCGACCTCGATCTGATTGGCGTTGTCACCGAAGGAGCTACCGACATAGCGAACGCCGGAACCGATATTCAGGCCTTCGAATGCCCCGCTCTCGAAGGTGTACTTCGCCCAGAGTGACGCCTGATGTTCCGGCACGAGCGCCGGCCGATTACCAAGTTCACCGTCGACGTTGCTCGATGTGATTTCCGCATCAAGATAAGTATAGCTGCCAGTGAGGCTGACACCGTGGAAGAGGTTCACGACGGTCTCGAGCTCGAAGCCGCGATGGCGCACCTCGCCCGTCTGAACGTCGAATCCTAGATTATCAGGGTCTGGCGTCAGCACGTTGGACTTGGTGATCTCGAAAACCGAGCCGGTGACCGTTCCCGGGAAATAGTCCGGCTCATACTTCACGCCTGCTTCGTACTGCTGACCCTCGGAAGGCGAGAATGACTGACCGGAGAAGCCTTGACCGATGGTTGGTGTGAAGGATTCGGAATAGCTGATGTAAGGCGTCAGGCCATTATCGAACAAGTATCCGAGACCTACCTTTCCAGAGAAGGCACTGTCAGATTGCTCGCTGGTTGAATTGCTCAAGCGGTCAAAGGTCTTGTCTTCCACCCAGGACTGGCGCCCCCCCAGAGTAAGCAACCAGCGATCGTCGAATTTGGTTTGGGTTTGAGCGTAAAGTCCGATCTGATCGACGGTCTGGCGGCGATCGACATAAATTGGAGGAGAAGGAACATCGATGCCATAGACGGGGTCATTGATATCGAGGCTCGGCCCGGTATCGAAGCCGTTCTGACCATCAACTGTCTGGCGGTCGTATGACAGGCCCATCAGCAAGGTGTTCTTGATGCGTTTTCCTTCATAATCATACTGAACACCATTATCGATGCTGAACAGCGTTGCCGTTTCGTCAACCGTGAAGGCCGTGCGGCCCATCGTGGCATCGTCGACCATGCTCGAATAATAGAGGTGCCTGTAATCTGTATTTTGCCGCGAGTAGCGGACATTCTGCCAGACCTTCCACTCATCGTTGAAGCTGTGCTCGAACTCATAGCCGATGGAGCCGTGGTCTGCATCGAACCGGTCGAAATTCGGATCAGATGTGGTGAAGCTACGAGAGAATTTCGGAATATTCGGGAAGTCCGGACTTGCGATTGGCAGGAACGTATTCGGCGTCAGTTTATCCCACTGGTAGTTGGCGAGGATTGTCAACGAGGTATCGGCGCTGGGTGACCAGGTGATTGCGGGTGCGATGAACACCCGGTTGTTCTTTGAAAAATCCGTTTGCGTCTGCCCATCGCGGAAAAGACCCGTCAGGCGATAGGTCCACACGCCTTCCTTGTCGAGCGGACCGCCCAAATCAATCCCCGTCTCATAGGTATTGAAGGATCCGTAGCTGGCATATGCGCTGTAAAGCGGGTCCTGCGTCGGCCGCTTGGTCACGAGGTTGACAATGCCGCCAACCTCATTCGAGCCATAGAGGACGGAAGCCGGTCCCTTGAGCACTTCCACGCGCTCCAAGCCGTACGGCTCGGCTTTGAAGCCAGAAAAGTCGATCGCCTTTTGTGGCAGGCCGTCGCGATAAACGGCGTATGGGCCAATGTCAAAGCCACGGATCAGGAATTGATCGAAGCGATCATCAACACCCCAGGGTGAGGCGGTCACACCGGAAGTGTAGGCTATCGTATCCTCGATTTGCTCCGAGAACCGGTCGTCCATCTGCTCTCGGGTAACAACAGAAATGGATTGCGGTATTTCACGGATCGGCGTGTCGGTCTTGGCGCCGGTCAGCGTATTCTTGGCGATGTAACCTTTGTCAGGTCCAACAGGGCTGGTATCGCCATCAATGACGATAGTGTTCAGCTGGATTGAGGGCGCTTCCTGGGCAACCGCGATATTTGCCATCATCAACCCGGCAATTGACGTCGTCACCAGCAATCGGGCACGACGCTGCCGCCTTGATGAAGTGGCTTCGGTCCAAATCACTGCCCTGCATCCCCGCATGACACACCCCTTGTAAAAGCTTGACTCTGCTTGATAATTTACATGAGTTTTGTACTCATGTTTAAAGATGACTACATTTGTCATCTTATGCGAGTCAAGGCGCGATCGGTAAAATGCCGATTTTTTTGACGCGCCCTGCCCAATCAGCAAGAGGCTGTGGCCCCAATGCTACAGACGCGCGCCATGCAGCGCTTGCTGGATATCGCTCCAGATCACTTCCGGCTCCTCGAGACCGACCGCAAAACGTATGGTTTGCGGATTGACGCCGAAACGAACGAACGAGGTCATGCGATCGGGAATTTGCAACGCAGCCTTGGCAGGAACCACAAGCGTTTCCGGTCCGCCCCAGCTCACACCAAGCCGGATATGGCGCAAAGCGTTGACGAAACGCGCCACATCAATATCGGGGCTTAGATCGAAGGCGAACAGACCGGAAAATCCAGTCAGCGTCTTCTTGCCCGGATGGTCGGAAAACGCCGGATGACGGACGAGCGCAATGTCCGGATGTTGCTGAAGATGCTTGGCCAGCACGAGCCCGTTATGCATATGTTCCTTCAGCCGCACCTTCAGTGTCCGCATACCGCGCAGGAGCAGCCAGGCTTCGAAGGGCGAGAGCTTTGCGCCGATGTACGGGTAGGTCGAGCTGTTGATCTTGGCGATCATATCACGCGGACCTACAACCACGCCGGCAACCGTATCACTGTGGCCACCAAGATATTTCGACGCAGCATGAATGACGATATCGACGCCATGCTGGATCGGCTTTTGGAACAGCGGGGTCGCCCAGGAATTGTCGATGACAGTCGTAACGCCATATTCCTTGGCCATTGTCGTCAAGGCTTCGATGTCCTGCAACTCGAAAACCATCGATGTCGGGTTTTCCAGGTAGAGCAGCTTGGCGCCGGGCAAGGCAGCACGGACCTCGTCATGATTGGACGGATCGACAAAGTCTACCGTGACGCCGAATCGAGCAAGCAGTTTGACGAACAGCCGGTAGATATCATTGTAGAGGTGTTGGACAGCGACAACCCGATCGCCAGCTTCGACAAGGCTCAAGATCGTGGCCGTGATTGCTGCCGTTCCACTCGAGAAACCACGTCCATCCTCGGCACCTTCCAGCCGGGCCGTAAGCAGTTCGAACTCCCGCACGGTAGGATTATCGCCACGCGAATAGATATAGTTGCGGGACCGCCCGGCAAAGACATCTTCCATGGCCTCATAGGTGTCATAGGTGAACAGGGAGGTCTGGAATATCGGCGGCGAAACTGCATTGAACGCAGCATTATCGACTGGCGAAAACAGATCGTCCGGCATTTCGGCATTGAATTCTTGCGGTGGCATGGCTTTGTTCATGAGGCCCTCTCAGACGCGATGCTGTTGAAACTGGTGATCGGATTGGATGACGAATGGTCACGGAGCTGGCGCAGGGTCATGACAAGGATGCCCAATGACATGAGTGCAGTTAGCGCTGGCGCAACAAAGAGACTGGCCAGAACTCCGTCGAATTCAAACCAGTGTGGCAGGATAAAGAGCAGCGGCAGCAGGAAATAGCCGTTCTGCGCAACGCTGATAAATCCCGCCAGACGCGCCCGGCCCTGCGCCTGCAGCAGTACCAGCAGGATCTGCCTAGCACCGAAGAAAACGAACGGAATGTGCGTGAGGACAAGCGTCTGCGCGGCAATATCCGCGATTTCGACGTCATTCGTGAAAATCGCGGCGACAGGATAGCGCAGCAAAATGGCAACAAGACCGTATATGACGGCAAACGCGGACGTGAGAACGAGCAGCGTTCTGGATGCCGCGAGCAGGCGCTGTGAATTGTTGGCACCCCAGGCGAAACTCAACACCGCCTGCCCGCCGAGCGAGAGGCCAACAATCGGCAGCATGCCGAGGGTCAGGACGCGCATTGCAATGCCGACCCCGGCAATGCCGTCGTCCCCACGATAGAATCCGGCGAAAGTGAAGAGCACCGCGAAGCTGATACTGCTCAACATACTTGTGAGCGTTACCGGCAATCCTATGAGAAGGACCGGCTTGAGAACATCGATGCGCAGTGCCATGAACCGTGCCGCTACGTGCAAGGTCCCGATTCGCCTGCGGAAGTAGAGGAAATAGGCACCGAGCGCTGCAATCTGCGATATAATGGTTGCAACTGCCGCACCCGCGAGCCCAAAATCGAACCAGAAGATCATGATTGGATCGAGGACGATGTTGAGGGCGAAACAGCCCATCAGCGTCCACATGCTGAAGCGCGTGTTGCCCTCTGAGATGGCGATGAAATCCGCAAGTATCTGCAGCATGGTCAGCGTTACCGAAAAGGCGACGATAGCTAGATAGTGTTCGGCCAATGGCAGGATGGCCTCGCTGGCGCCAAAGAGGATGAGCAACTCACGCTTGAAGAGGAGAATTGCAACCGTCAGCACGAGCCCGAGCGGTATCGCCAGCATGACGAGCGTTGACGACGTGATGCTGGCCCGCTGCGGATCGCCGGCACCCAGCGCACGGCCGACGGCGGTGGCGACGCCAACGCCAAGCCCCTCGCCGATTGCTCCGACCATCATCAGGATTGGCAGGACAACGGTGATCGCCGCGATCTCATGGCTACCGATCATGCCGACGAAGACCATATTGATCGTGTGATGGACGGCATTGATCGACAGGCCTGCAACCGCAGGCATGCCAAGCCGGAAGATCAGACGGGTCAGTGCCGGATCATTCAGATCATCGGGTGCAAAATAGGCTCGCTTCGGCTTGGCCGTCATGGTGCCGGAACCCAGAAACGATCGTCAAAGAAACGCTCCCGCGTCAACATTACCAGCAATGCCCGCTTGTGCGGGAAGTCAAAGTGCTTGACCTTTGCAAAGCCCGAGCGGTCAAGATTGCGGATCTGCTGCTCGTGGCTGGCGCGCGGCTCGCCGACAATGCGCTGTGTACGCGGATCATCGAGAAAGATGAAATGCATCAATGACGGGAGCCAGGCGGTGATCCACTGCTTGCCGCGATACGCTGGCTCGCCAATAGCGACATGCCAGCCGCGATCATAGTCCTGTGCATCATAATAGGGCCCGAGGCGGTTCTCCTTGGCCCAGTAAACCTCGAAATATCCAAATGGCACACCGTCGAAACAGCCGATCAGCGCCAGCATGTGCGGATCGCTCCGGCGCTCTTCAAGGATAGCCGCGTGCTTCTGCCTGTCACCGCCATCCTCCCAGATCACATTGACCTGTTCGTCATTCATCCAGCGATGGAAATGCTCGAGATCGGCTTTGGGGTCTGCAACCCGAAAAGACAGGCTCTGGTCGAGCCAGGGAATATAACGGTCATAGACAACGCCTGTCGGCTTTCGCGGCCGTTTCGGATGATATTGTCCATTGCTCAAGACATGCACTTGGGGATTTGGATAAGCCGGCTTTGCAATCCATGGCGCCGGCCATTGCCAGAACGCCCGCGGGTCGATCAACAGGCGATCGCCGTCAAATGTGCCGAGCGGGAAGTCAGATGCCGGCATATTGCCGATCTCGATAGTCCCGATATCGCGTGACTGCGCGGTCATGAATTCGATGGCGGACGACAGAACCGGGATTGCCTCAGCCTGTTTGAGATCCGGCAAACCAAGTTTCAACCCGTCCGGCGTCGTCTGTACCGAGATCGTATAAGCGCCGCTGGCGGTCGAAACCCGCAATGTCTCCGGCGTTGGCTGCGCCGCCGTTTTCAGGAAGCGCAATGAGACAGGAAACCGCTCAACGCGTGTTTCTTTGGCAAGGTTGGATATGAGGGTCATGGCGCACTCCGCAGCATCACGCCGCAGCTGTTACGCGCGGCTTTCCTACAGAGACGCAATAAGCCGGCGTCGATTTAGGCCAATCTTTGAAAAAATTTTCTCCATTCTCGCTTAAATTACAGGCGACCTCGTCCGTCTCTTGATCATGTTTGTCTGTTTAGGAGTCTGCACGATGTCTGCAGGAGAGCTATTGCCAGAGACTTGGCCCGAGACCTGGAGTGTCGTTCGCGACCGGGAAGATCGCTATTCCGTTTGGGCCGACGACAAGGCGCTGCCTGTCGGCTGGAGCAAGGAACCGATCAGCGGCACGCGTGACGAGTGCCTGCAAAGGATCAAGGAAATCTGGATCGATCCAAGGCCGCTCGGCTTGCGGCGGGCCATGGCCTGAGCCCTGCGCTCTCAATTCAGACAACGGACCGGTGAAAATATGAACAAGCTATTCGCACCAAATCAGACGAACGATACCGTCCCGGTGGATGAGGTTTCTCGTCGTGCCTCCGACGGCTTTCCTCTAAGCCTTGCGCAAAAGCGCATCTGGTCGCTCGAGCAGATCGGCAACAGCACTGTTTTCCCTTTGCAGGTTCTCAGCTTAGGCTGGCATACCAGCGTTACACTGGATCAGCTGCAGCAGGCGCTGGTGCAACTGGCAAAACGTCATAGCGCTCTGCGCACACGCTTTCACCGTTTCGCCGGTGGGCGTATCGAACAATTTTCAGACGTGGGCGAAACTCCGCCTGTAGAGACGCTTGGAAGCGACAGCAATCCTCTGACAGCAGTTGAAGCAGCAGAACACGAGGCCGAGTTTATCTCCCGTCCCTTCGATTTGCTCAGCGGCGTGTCATCCCGCTGCCAGCTGATCGTGACGGCGCAAGGCACGCTCAAATCGACCATCGTCCTGCATCCGATTGTCTGCGACGATGCCGCTCTCTCGATCCTGCAACGGGATCTGATTGCGCTCATCAATAACGAGGCACTGGCGCCGGTCATTGACGACAACCTGTTGCGCGGTGCCCGCGAAGAAGAGTGGCTTGAGACGAACGATTTCACCACTGCGCTCGCGCATTGGCGCAATCTGATCGGCGAGGAATACACCGCGACAACTTTGCCGACACGTTTCAACGCGAGCGGCTATGCGGGTGCCAAGCGCCGCCACCTCCCGTTCCAACTCGATGCAACGCTGTGGACCAGCGTCAAGCTTTACGCGAAGCAACACGCGTTGCGACCGGATCTCGTGCTGTCCGCAGCATTTGCAATTCTCCTCGCCCGCTACAGCGGCAACTACAGCTTGCAGCACGGCGTCCTTTTATCAAATCGTGACGCAGATGCACGCGGGCCAATCGTCTGCCGCGTTGAGCAGATTTTGCCACTCAAGCTCGAGCTTACCTCCAGAGCACGCATACTCGATGTTTGTCATGCGGTGGATTCCGCAATTGTGACGGGCACGCGCAATCTGGTTCCGTTTGAGCGATTGGTGCAGGAAATCCAGACACATGAGGAACGGGAGCAGGATGCGATAGTCAAATCGCTGTTCGAGTTCCGCGAACCCCGCATCCGCTCCGATCTCGCGCCGGGGACATCGCCCACCCTCGCCCCTCGTTCCGATATCGAGCTTGCGCTGCTTGTTTCACCTAATGAATCAAGTGGGCTGGATGGGTTGTTCGACTATGCGGAGGATATCTACGAACCGGGCCTGATCGAGCGAGCCTCCATCCATTTCGGCCGTATCTTGGCCCAAGCCATCGGTGGGACGGACATCCGCATCAAGGATATCCAGTTCATTGCCGAGGACGAACTCGACATCCTGTCCGCTCCCTACGACGATGAGGGCGTCAATGACGACCGTCCCGTGCATGAACACATTGCCGCCCATGCGGCGCGCACGCCGGACAAGACAGCCATCATCTATGCCGACGAAGTCTGGAGTCACGCCAGGTTAGACCAGAGCGCCAATCGACTTGCACACCGTTTGGTCAAGCTCGGCGTTGGGGCCGACATAAGCGTTGCCATCGCGGTGAAGCGCTCGCCGGAGGCCATTGTCGGCATCCTTGCAACGCTGAAAGCAGGTGGTGCCTATATTCCGGTCGAGCCCGATCATCCCACAACGCGCAATCACCACATCCTGCACGATGGCGGGGTAAAGGTAATCCTGACCAATAGCTGGCTGCTCGATCGCATTCCCGACGGACTTGATGCCACTATTCTGGAGCTGGACAAGCTTGACCTGAGCCAGGAACCCGACACAGCCCCTGATGTGCATGTTCACAAGAACCAGCTCGCCTATATCATGTATACGTCCGGTTCGACCGGACTTCCAAAGGGAGTGGCTGTCGAACACGGTCCCCTGACCCACCACATGCAGAATACGTCCCGTGTCTATGGCATGAGCGAGCTATCGCGCGAATTGCCGTTTCTGCCCTTCAGTTCCGATGGCGGGCACGAACGATGGATGAATCCGCTGATGGAAGGCGGTAGTATTATCCTTCCGGATCAGCCACTCTGGACACCGGAAGAAACGTTGACGGCGATGCGCAAGCACGGTGCCAACAATGCCAGCATTCCGACGACCTATCTCCAGCAGCTGGCCGAATGGGCTGACCTCACCGACAGCGCGCCCCCGATGCGGCTCTATTCATTCGGCGGCGAGGGGCTCGCCCAGCAGACTTTCGATCTTTTGTCGAAAGCATTGAAGTCGGAATGGCTGATCAACGGCTATGGGCCCACCGAAACCATCATGACGCCGATGGTCTGGAAAGTGCGGGCTGGTCAGAAATTCGAAGGGACTTACGCGCCAATCGGTCGCGCGGTTGGCAATCGCCGCGTCTATGTGCTTGATCCTGATTTGAACCCCTGCCCTATCGGAGTGACCGGTGAACTTTATATCGCCGGCGAAGGCATGGCCCGTGGTTATATCGGCAAGCCTGACATTACCGCCGACCGTTTCATTCCCGACCCGTTTTCAAAGGAAGGCGGGCGCCTCTATCGTTCCGGCGACCTCACTCGCTGGCGCGAGGATGGCACGGTGGAATTTGTCGGCCGCGTCGACCATCAGGTGAAACTGCGGGGCTATCGCATCGAACTCGGCGAGATCGAAGCTGCACTGCTGCAACAGGATGGCGTTGGCGAAGCCCTCGTCGTCCTGCGTGACGACGAAGCCACCAAACAGAAGATGCTCGTCGCCTATGTCGTGCCAAAACAGGGACGGGAGCTGGAGATCGCCGATATTCATTCGGCGCTCGAGCGTGCCTTGCCCGCCTATATGGTTCCCTCTGCGATCGTTCCGCTCACGAGCATGCCGATCAATCCGAACAGCAAGCTCGATCGCTTCGCACTTCCTGCGCCAACGCCCCTCAAGCGAACGATCATCGAGCCTCAAAACGCGGTGGAAGCAGAAGTTCTCGATATCTGGCAACAGATCCTGAATGTCAGCCCAATCAGCGTCGAGGACAACTTCTTTGCCATCGGCGGCAATTCGCTGGGCGCTATCCGGATTCTTTCCGCGTTGCGTCAGCGCAAGCCGCAGAACCGCACGACAATTGCCGACCTCTTCAACAATCCGACAATCCGCTCCTTCGCCAAAGTTATTGAAGCGGGCAACGATCAAGCTGGAAGCGAGGTGATTGTGCTGCGCGCTTCGGGCACAAAGCCCATGCTCTATTGCTTCCCCGGTCTGCTGGTCAGCACGCGCGAATACGTCAAGCTGGTCGACTATCTTGGAGCGGACCAGCCGGCGACCGGCTTCATCTGCTATTCGCTCTCCGAGCAGAAGCAGATCGGCGCTTCGGTCGATGAGATCATCGAGAGTTATGTCGACTACATTAGAAGTCACAGCAAAGGCCAGCCATGCTATTTCCTCGGCTGGTCATGGGGCGGATTGCTGGCCTATGAGGCGGCGCGCAGGCTCGGCGATGAGATCGACCTGCGGCTGATCACCATGGTCGACGTCTGCGACCTCGGAACCGAATTCGCCATTGGTTCCACGCCGCGATTCAAGCCGGGTGAGCGCGCCCAGTTGCATCAGACGGTGCAGGAGTGGCTATCGCAGACCGCGATGCGCGCGGAATGGGACCGGCTGCTTGGTGTCATGGACGCAGATACCTACGACCAGTTCCTGCGTTTCGTCGGCGACGAGAAGGATGAACTCCCAACCGATGGCCCCGATATCAGCAGTCGCGAACACACATTCTGGATCCTTATCGACAATGCCCTGATCTTCCGGCGTCATCAACTGCAGCCTCATAATGTACCCATCCACTCCTGGGCGGCCGACGACAGTCTGAACCGGGGCCTCAACCTCATCGACTGGCGCCGCTATTCCCCTCGAGCCAACCCTGCGGAAATCATCTCCGGCACCAACCATCTGCACGTGATCGGCTCGCAGGCGTTTCACAGCCGGCTGGCACACCGGCTGAATGAAGCTCTTTGACCAATGCGTCACCGAAAGGAATTCTGATGACTGCGATGTTTGCAAACAATGATCTGACCAGTCCCGCAAGCGATACCCTGGATCTTGCCGGTATCGGTATCGGACCTTCGAATCTCAGCCTGGCATCGCTCCTCGATGGCGTCGGGAACGTCAGGGCGCATTTCTACGAGAGCCGCGCAAGTTTCGATTGGCATCCGGGCATGATGCTGCCGGATGTCGAACTGCAATCCTCCTATCTGAAGGACCTCGTCACGCCGGTCATGCCGACCAGCCCATGGTCGTTCATTTCCTACCTCGTTGCGCATAAGCGGCTCTATGCCTTTCTCAACGCCCATTACGATGCAGTGCCGCGTCGCGAGTTTGCCCGCTATCTGGAGTGGGTCGCTAGCCAGCTAAAGAGCCTCACGTTCAACTCTACCGTGCGCGAAGTTAAATTCGACAAGGACAAATTCTTCGTCCGGTTCGATAGCGGTGCGGTAACCGCCAGAAATCTCGTGCTTGGTACGGGTACTACACCATCCGTACCCTCCTGGGCGACGCCGTTCCTCGGAGAAAGATGCTTCCACAATTCGGAGGCAAAACACCGCCTGCCTGGCCTCAATGCATCGCGCATCGCGGTCATCGGCGGTGGACAGAGTGGCGGTGAAGTCGTGGAAGCGCTGCTGAACTCAAAGTCAACTCTGAAAGAACTCAACTGGTTCAGCCGCCGGCATAATTTCGAGCCGATCAACGATACGGCGTTTTCCAATCAGGTCTTCTCGCCGGAATATGTCTACGCCTATCTCAATCTCAACAGCGACCAGAAGCTGGACGCACTGAAAGCTTCGATCCTGACGAGTGACGGGCTGTCCATTTCGACGATCAACGCCATTTACCGACGACTCTACAGCCTGCGCTATCTGGAAAACCGGAACATCGAGGCAAAACTTTCGCCCAACCGCGACGTCATCCAGGTCGAAGGCGACAAGGATGGCTATCGCCTGATCGTACGCAATCGTTTCGATGGAGGGGTTGAGGTCGCCCATGCCGATGCAATTGTCCTGGCAACGGGGTATCAGTTCAAGCTTCCCGACGCATTTGCCGGTTTACAGGACCGCATTCAGTTCGATCGTCATAATCGGCCCATTTTGGACGACAGATACTGCCTCAACTGGAGCGGCCCAAAACAGAACCGGATCTTTGCGCAGAACGCCGGGCGGTACAGTCACGGGATTGCTGACTCGCAGCTGAGCCTCATGGCATGGCGCAGCGCGCACATCATCAACTCGCTGGTGGGCCGGCCGCACTTCGATCTGGAGCCGCACGACTCGCAGGTGAACTGGCTTTCGAGCGGACACGACACTCTGGGGCAGAACATCGCCGTCGACTATTGACTATCGAACTGGATGGACCAGTTCGCGTTGATGAAAGAGCAATTCCTCTCCCCCCGACTGTGCTGAAACAGCAATCAAATGACCGGAAGGTGCGAGAAAAAGGCGGTGATGCCACAAGGCGTCATCGCCGCTCGGCACCTTATCCATGCGGATAGCGTTCGTCCCGCGATCCAGCCGGATGTTCAATTGTTCCGGCGCGGCAGTCAGGCCGGTGCCCGTCGCCTTGAGGTAACTCTCTTTCAAGGTCCAGTAGCTCAGAAGCCGCGATTGACGCGCCGGGCCGCGCAGCACCGAGAGCATCTCGGACTCTGCCGCCGAGCAGAACAATGAAGCTGTCTCGGGTTCAATCACCGTCGTGAGGGCTTCGACGTCGATACCCAGTGCCACGGCGTCCCGGCTGATCGCGAAGGCCGCGAACCCTTCCGTGTTGGACAGGTTGAAGGCAATTCCGTCGGACTGCCCGGCGAGAGCTGGTTTGCCGTGCAGTCCGGCGACGATGTTCAGATCGGCCATTGGCACGGCCGTATAAAACGAGAGGACCGATCGCTGCAAGTAGCGCCCCGCCATGAAGGCTCGGGCATCTTTTTCAAAATGGATGCTCGCAGCTCGTGCCCGTTCGTCGGGGACCAATGCGAGGCTTATGGTATTCCAGTCCGTGTCAGGCCCATGGGCCCACCACCAGATATCAACGCCGGATCCCCCTTGGTCGACGCGCGAGGCTGGAACAACCGGCAAGTCCGACAGCGGATCGCACGGCAGCGTCATCATCACAGTGTTCTGACGGCGAATGCATTCTGGATCGCACGATTGACGGCAACTGGCAGCAATGACATGTGATTCTCACCGGGATGGATTTCAAACTGCGCCTGTATTGGCCGACCCGGCAGGCCGTTCAGCCGCTCCACCAGTTCCATGGCGTTCACATCGTTCAGCGTGACTTTCTTCTGCTTGAGCCTCTCCGCCTCGTCGGTCGCACCAAGCTGAAACGGCGCCAGTTTGTCGGTTTCATATTCGCCACAGGAAAGGAACAGCCTTGCGTTCTCGCTCGTCTTCGGAGCGGCTGCAAATGACGGATAGAATTGATCGATGACACGGTCTTCCCAATAGATCGATGGACTGGCGGCGATCCAGGTCGTAAAGGCCGAAGGCGAAGTGAAAAGGCTGTAGAGCACGAAAAGACCGCCGAAGGAGTGGCCGAAGAGCGCTTGACGGCTCCGGTCAATCGGATGCGTTGCCTCGACGAGCGGCTTTATCTGTTCCTCGATAAACTCCAGGAACTCTTCCGCACCGCCGGTTTTCACTACCGGGCAGTTTTCGAAAAATGGCGGATAAGTCTGACCGGGCGGCGGGCTAAGATCCCAGGAGCGGCGCAGGGGATCATATGCAGCGTCGAGGGGGTAGCCGATGGTCACGACGACTCCGTATCCGACATTGGTACCGCTAGGATAGCTCGCCTGCGCCCGCATGACGTCGACTGCCGTGCCGATCACCGCATTGCCATCGGTCATGTAGAGGACCGGCCAGCCCTGCTCAGGTGCATCGCCGGGCGGGCAATAGATAAATATCCGGTAGACCGCGCCGTTTCGATCGGAAATCACATCGTGAAATGTTGTGTGTCCCACCAGGGCGGGCGATGAATTCGGAAATGTTTGCATATATCCATCGCTATGGGATTTCGGTGCAGGTCTGGCGCATACAGTCTCGTGCCGTGTCAGTTATAAAACATGACTAATTTCGTCAATATTTAATTTCGTCGTCGAAGCGTCGATGCATGGGCAAAAACAAAGGCCGATGCGAACATCGGCCTTTGTTTGTTGGTCGCAATGGTTCAGGCTATCTTCTCTCGAACCGGGAGTTTCCAGCCAGGCCGGATGAAGTGGCACGTATAGCCGTTCGGAATGCGCTCGAGATAATCCTGATGCTCGGGCTCGGCTTCCCAGAAATCTCCGGCAGGCGCAACTTCAGTCACCACCTTGGCAGGCCACAAGCCGGAAGCGTCGACATCCTCAATGGTGTCTTTTGCAATCCGCTCCTGCTCTTCGGACGTATAGAAGATCGCCGAACGATAGCTCAGTCCAACGTCGTTGCCTTGGCGGTTACGCGTGCTTGGATCGTGGATCTGAAAGAAGAACTCGAGAATTTGCCGGTAGCTGATCCGGTCGGGATCGAAGACGATCTCGATCGCCTCCGCATGGGTTCCATGGTTGCGGTAGGTCGCATTCGGCACGTCGCCGCCGGAGTAGCCGACTCGCGTCGATATCACGCCGTCGTAGCGCCGGAAGAGGTCTTGCATCCCCCAGAAACAACCGCCGGCCAGCACTGCCCGTTCTTTTGTCATTGGATGTCCTCCATTCATTGTGATGGAATTTGCAGCACTTTATGCCTTTGGGGCACACTCTGTCACTGCATTGTTTCGGTAGAGATGTCGGGATTGCGGCTCGAGAATTCAATCCCGGCTCCCGCGCGTTGGGGACCGCCCTGCGCAATCAACGCGGCCAGAGGTGACGGTTCCCGGGGATCGGTATCGTAAACGCATGGCGAAATCAGCACTGCCATGCCGATCAGGGATAAAATGGCAAATCGCATGATATGTCTCCTTAAAGGTTTTGGCCTCGGGCCTGGCGCCCGAGGCATTTCCATCTACGGTCAGCCCTGCTTTGCAATCGGAGCTGGAGCAGTCCGGGCCGCCTGTTGGCCTTTCGCCTCGGCCAGAAGATCCTGAATGACCTTCTCGGACTCCTCGTAGTCGCCTTCACCGAAATGGTGGTACCTGATCTGGCCCTTGGCATCGATGAAGTAGTGGGCTGGCCAATAGCTGTTGTCGAACGCTTTCCAGATGGCAAAATTGTTGTCGATCGCAACCGGATAGCCGATCTTGAATTCGTCTATGGCCTTTTTGACGTTTTCGATCTTGCGTTCGAAGGCGAATTCCGGCGCGTGCACGCCAATCACCACCAAGCCCTGATACTTGTACTTCTCAGCCCAAGCCCGAACATAGGGAACGGTGTGAATGCAGTTGATACAAGCGAACGTCCAGAAATCGACCAGCACCACCTTGCCGCGAAGCTGCTCTGTCGTGAGCGGCGGCGAATTCAGCCACTCGACAGCTCCATCGAGTGAAGGAAACTGGCCCTCAACCGGCAGATCGCTGCGGAATACTTCGCTGGCGTTGAGTGCAAGCTGAGCACCCTCGGTTGTGCTCGCTGCAGAAGTTGATGCCGGCTTCTCAGTATGTAATCCGTCTAGAAGTGCCTGTTCTATCTTGCTCGTTCCGACTGTTGAAAGCCGCGCAAGCAAACCTGTATCGGCACCAAGGCCAATGGCGACGACACCTGCAAGTACCGCAATGCCCAAGCCGCGGCGCACCCACTCACCCGCTCCAAGCGATTGCTTCATCGCCGTGAACACGCGGCCACCGATGAGCAGTGCCAAGCCCAGCGAAGTTGCTGCACCCGCCGAATAGGCAAGCAGAAGCAAGGTTGTCTGAACGTTGGCACCCTCAAGGGCGGCACCCGTCAGAACCAGCCCGAGGATTGGGCCTGCACAGGGCGCCCATAGCAGACCCGTTGCAACACCGAGAACCAGCGAACCACCGGCCGTCGGCACCGAGCGTGGTCCACCCGTCGCGTTCAACAGCCTGTTGGCAAACGCAACAACGGGCCGTGTCAGGATTGTTGCAAGCTGCGGCGAGACAAGCGTCAAGCCGAAGATCGCAAGCAGCCCGATTGCAGCGTAGCGGCCATATTCATTGGCGTGAACCGCCCAACTGCCGCCGACTGCCGCCAGTGTTGCGACGAGAGCGAAAGTGATCGCCATGCCTGCGAGCATCGGCAGCGTGCTTTTGACGAATGGCTGTTCGGCACGCGCGAAAGCGAATGGCAGGACAGGCAGGATGCATGGACTGAGGATCGTCAGCACACCTGCAAGGTAAGCAATAACCGGAAGGGTCATCATCATATCCTTTGGGTAGTTGAAGGAGCGTTGGAGCGCAGCGGCCGAGGTTCAGCCGTTGTCGGGCACAAGGCGCCTGCGACGTATCGCGCATGTGTCTCAACCAGCCAAAATTGTGGGCCAATGTATCCAGGCGCAACGCGGATACATTGGCTTACAATTTTTCCGAAAGGCCCTCGCCCGCCCGCGAAAAATGCCTGCTAATGTAGTGCGACCAATAGATGGAAGGCACTCTGCGATGGATCACATCGACCACATTCTGATCGTCGATGACGATCGCGAAATAAGGGAACTTGTTTCGGGTTACCTCAAGAAAAATGGCCTACGCGTCACGGTGGCGGCAGACGGACGGCATATGCGGTCATTTCTTGAGACAGACTCCGTCGATCTCATCGTCCTCGATATCATGATGCCCGGCGATGATGGTCTGGTCCTGTGCCGCGAACTTCGCGCCGGCAAGCACAAGGCAACACCAATTCTGATGCTGACGGCCCGGACAGACGAAACCGACCGCATCGTTGGCCTGGAAATGGGCGCAGATGACTATCTCGCAAAACCCTTTGCCGCGCGGGAATTGCTGGCGCGCATCAAGGCGGTTCTGCGCCGCACGCGCATGCTTCCGCCCAATCTCCAGATAACCGAGGTCGGCCAGCTTCTGACCTTTGGTGATTGGCAACTCGACACTACCGGCCGGCATCTGCTCGACCGCGAGGGAACGGCTATAGCACTTAGCGGTGCCGAATACCGCCTGCTTCGCGTGTTCGTCGATCATCCGCAGCGCGTGCTTAATCGGGATCAACTGCTGAACCTCACGCAGGGCCGCGAGGCTGAATTGTTCGACAGGTCTATCGACCTTCTGGTAAGCCGGCTTCGCCAGCGCCTTGGTGATGATGCGCGCGAACCCGCCTACATCAAAACCGTTCGCAGCGAGGGCTACGTCCTGGCAATGCCTGTCGAGATTTCCGAGCTTCGCCAATGAGCATCGGTGCCGCACTTCGGCCGTTGCGGTTATGGCCACGCACTCTGGGATCGAGGCTTTTCCTTATCTTGCTTGCTGGTTTGCTGCTCGCGCAAGGGCTCACCTTCAGTGTCCAGTTTATCGAACGTTATATGGCCGCCAAGGCTGTGATGCTCAACACACTCGAGAACGATGTCGCGACGTCGGTCGCGATTTTCGATCGCTTGCCGGCGTCCGAGCGAGCCGATTGGCTTCAGCGCCTCGACCGGGGAACCTATCGATTTGAGTTGGGCGCCGGACTTCCCGGCATCGACACCCTGACCGACCAGGGCGCCGGTATCGCGGCGAAGATCAGGCAAGCCGTCGATCCGCGTTTCCCGATAAGATTTCAGTCCATCCCGGGCGATGGCAAACGCCTGCAAGCTCATCTGACCTTGAGCGATGGAAATCCGCTGACAATCGATGTGAACCCGGCACCCATCATGCCGCTGGCGCAGTGGCTGCCATATGTTCTCTTCGCGCAGCTGCTTCTCCTCATTCTTTGCGCATGGCTTGCCGTTCGGCTGGCGATCCGCCCTCTCGTAAATCTTGCAAATGCAGCTGACGCGCTCGATCCGAACAAGAAAACGCCGCGGTTGAGCGAGACGGGACCGAGCGAGGTCGCCTATGCCGCGACAGCATTCAACGCCATGCGAGATCGTATCGCGCATTATCTTGAAGAGCGCGTACAAATCCTTGCAGCAATCTCGCACGATCTTCAAACGCCGATAACACGCATGAAACTTCGTGCGGAGTTTGCCGAAGAGTCCATTGAAAAGGACAAGCTCGTTCAGGATCTCGCGGAGATCGAGCGCTTGGTCCACGAAGGCGTTGCCTATGCGCGCAGCGCGCATGGAAGTACAGAAAAAGCCTCCCGTCTGGACATGGACTCTTTCATGGAAAGCCTCGTCTATGACTATCAGGATACCGGCAAGGCTGTGACACTGAGCGGAAAGATCGAAACTGCGATCGTCACCCGGCCGCACGCCCTGCGCCGCATCTTCACCAACCTGATCGACAATGCCCTGAAATTCGGCGGAATCGCCGAAGTTTCTCTTGAGAAAGACCCTCAGGGGACAGTCATCGTAAAAGTGCTCGATCGTGGCCCGGGTATTCCGGAAGACCAGCTCAAGGCAGTCCTCCAGCCATTTTTCAGGCTGGAACAGTCCCGGAATAGAGGAACCGGCGGCACAGGGCTGGGATTGGCAATCACGCAGGAACTGACGCTCGCCATTGACGGGACGCTTCACCTGGCAAACAGACCCGGTGGAGGTCTTTCCGCCGAGATAACATTGCCTCAGACATTCAAGCCGCACTAGAGGCAAACCGCACATTGTATCTCAATGTACCAGCGTCGCTTCCTTACACAATTCGTTTCAATTCCCGCCAACCCTGACACATGCGGGATACGTCTCTAGCGCCTTATCCGGGCAATGACTGGCTGCAGTCATTGCTTGAAGCAAATCAACCGTTCAAAGGACCAATACAATGACCCAAGTCGAAAAAGTGCTCTACACAGCCAAAACCCACACCACCGGCGGTCGGGATGGTGGCTCGGGCAAAAGTGATGATGGCCATCTCGACGTCAAATTCTCCACGCCCGGTACCGCAGGCAGTGGCACCAATCCGGAACAGATGTTTGCTGCCGGCTGGTCGGCATGCTTCATCGGCGCCATGGGCCTTGCAGCACGCAAGATGAAGGTGCCCCTGCCGGCAGACACGGCCGTCGATGCCGAAGTGGATTTGTGCAACGTCGATGGCGCCTATTTCCTTCAGGCGCGCCTCAACGTCAGCCTGCCGGGCCTGGAGCGCGACGTTGCGCAAGCGATAGTCGACGGTGCACATCAGACATGCCCGTACTCCAAAGCCACACGTGGCAACGTCGATGTAGTGCTCAACGTCGTCTAGAGCACAGGCCTGCTAGCATCAGTCTGAATCAACTTCAGCAATGGATACGATAAAAATGTCGCAAGAAATCAACCATCGCCGCCGAGGGCTTCTCGGCATAGCGGCCGCGACTTTTGCCGCCGCAACACTCCTCCAGTCCGCCAGGGCGAACGCGCAGACGGGCACGACGAAATCGGCGGCGCTGCCCACCATCAAGCCGGGGACGAATATCTCCCTGGGTCCAATCAAGCAGATCGACGCCGGCGCCCTCAATGTCGGATATGCCGAAGCTGGCCCTGCCGATGGCTACCCGGTTATTCTTCTGCACGGATGGCCGTATGATATCTATAGCTTCGCCGACGTCGCTCCCCTGCTTGCCGGCGCAGGCTACCGCGTGATCATGCCTTATCTGCGCGGCTACGGCACCACGCAGTTCCTTTCGGGCGATACCGTGCGAAATGGCCAGCAGGCCGTTGTCGCTGTCGACATCATCGCTTTCATGGATGCGCTGAAGATACAAAAGGCAATCATTGCCGGCTTTGACTGGGGTGCGCGCACGGCCAACGTTATTGCGGCCCTATGGCCAGAGCGCTGCAAAGCTCTGGTCTCGGTAAGCGGCTATCTGATCGGCAGCCAGGAGGCGAACAAGAAACCATTGCCACCGAAGGCCGAGCTCGCCTGGTGGTATCAGTACTACTTTGCAACCGAACGCGGACGCCAAGGCTACGATAGCAACCGGCACGATTTCTCCAAGCTCATCTGGCAACTCGCATCGCCGAAATGGAACTTCGACGACGCAACCTTTGACCGGTCGGCCGAAGCGTTCAACAACCCGGATCATGTCGCGATCGTCGTTCATAACTATCGCTGGCGCTTGAGCCTCGTGGAAGGCGAGCCACAATATGACGATCTGGAAAAACGGCTGGCAACATTTCCGGTGATTGCGGTTCCGACGATAACGCTTGAAGGTGATGCCAATGGCGCGCCGCACCCGGATCCCGCGTCTTATCGCAACAAGTTTTCAGGGAAATACGAGCACCGGACAAGCAGCGGCGGTATTGGCCACAATCTGCCACAGGAAGCACCGCGCGACTTCGCTCAAGCCGTCCTCGACGTCGATACCTTTTAGGAGCTACTGCGGACTCGCAGAGACGCGGGTCCGCAGTACTTTCACCATGACACCAAGTCACTCGGGGTCAGAACGGCCTGCTAATCCGCGGGAAATGCTGACTGTTCGTGTGACGCAGGTCACGAGGCTGCCGATCGTTATGATGGCCAATGCCACAAGCAGTGACCAGTGGCTCCCGAAGAGCCACGTTTCGACGCACTGGACAAGGAGACCCGCGGTGAGCACTGCCATGCGACGCTGTTTCGCCATGATGCCGCTGAAATCCTGAGCCAATCCCAGCGATCCACCGAAAACCCTGATATAGGCGGTCAGGGCGGCGAGCAGCGCGCATAGCCAGCCAAGCCAAGGGTAGCCCACGGCATATCCAACCGGAACAAGAAACAGCGTATCGCAGATCCGGTCGGGAAATTCGTTGTAGAGAGGCCCGCTCGGTGTTTTCTTGCCGCCTTCGATCGCGACCATTCCGTCGAGAAGGTTGCAGATCAGTCTCATTTGCACGCAGGCAGCCGCGCAAAGCCAAGCGATCGGATGAACCGTAAACGCGATGAGCGCGCCCCCGACGACAGCAAACACAATCGACAGCAGTGAAATACTGTTGGCAGTGACGCCCGCTTGCGCCAGGTACTTGCTGAGCCTGATGGCCCAGGGAGACGATCGGCTGGAAATAGGGCGGCGCGCGACTTCCTCATGCAGTTTACTCATTCACTTCCCCCACCTGGCGACCACCCCGCCGAGATTGCCCTTCCGCAATCGAAATTGAAAGTGGATGCTCGTATTTTTACTGCGCCAATGCGTTGCCAGTTGTACAGTATCCGGATGTGGGCCGTTTTCCTAAGCGGAACCACCCCTTGAGATGCGCGTTGAACCTTGGCTTTGCTCAAGCTTTGAAAGATGCCGCCATGATACAGATTCTAGCGGGACTGATTTTGGCTTTTACATTGGCGGAAGCTGCACGTGCCGACGAAGCGGCGTTTCTCCAATCCCTCGAAGGCAAGTGGGCGGGCAATGGCGCGGTGCGCATACGCACGAACGTCCCGTCCATGACGGTTTCATGTACCTTCGACTCGTCGACCACACCTTCATCACTGGCTCTGGAGGGTAGTTGCACCGGCTTGATGGTCATGTCCCGCGCTGTTGCGGTCAACTTGACATCGAGTGGCGGCAGATACACCGGCTCCTATACTGGATCAGCTACCGGCATAGCTCGCCTTTCTGGAACGCGGCGCGGAAACGCCATTAACCTCGGCATTCTCTGGGCCAAAAATGTCAATGGCGACCGCAAAGCACAGATAACCATGCGGAAAGTCGGCAATAACGGCATGGTGCTGACAACAACCGACATGGATCCTCGATCCCGTACGTCCGTTGTCACCAGTGAAATAAATCTCGTGCGCAATTAGCCGAGCGAAAGATTCTCCATTCCACCACTGCAGCGTACCGTGTCACAATAGTCGCGGGTCAAAAACGGCAGGCTGAAATGCACGATAAATTTCTGTTCGACGGACCGGAGGATGCGCCGGTCACCATCCTTCTTGCGCACGGTGCAGGAGCACCGATGGATTCAGCCTCGATGGAAGCCACAGCCAAGGCTCTTGCCGCGGCGGGCTTTCGCGTTGCGCGTTTCGAGTTCGGCTATATGGCGTCTCGTCGTACATCAGGCGTGCGAAAGCCTCCGCCTCGCGCTGAAAAACTCAACCCGGAATACATCGCGGCTGTCTCTGAACTCGGCGCGACAGGTCCGCTGATCATTGGTGGCAAGTCGATGGGTGGACGGGTCGCCAGCATGATCGCTGACGATCTCCATTCTACCGGGAAAGTCGCGGGTCTCGTTTGCCTCGGCTATCCGTTTCATCCGCCGGGCAAGCCGGACCAACTTCGAACGAAGCATCTCGCCGGGTTGATGACGCCTGCGTTGATCTGCCAGGGCACACGCGACGAGTTCGGCACGCGAGAGGAGGTTCAGGATTATTCTCTCTCACACAAGATCGAACTTCTCTGGCTGGAGGACGGCGACCACGATCTCAAGCCTCGCAAGAGCGTATCCGGCTTCACGCCCGCCGATCATTTGAAGACTCTGGCCACGGCGGTCACGGAGTGGACGGGCCGCCTGACGCTGTGATGGCGCTTGCCATACCGGCGCTCCAGATTCACCCTTGATCATTAGTCACGAAACTTGCTTTGTCCCTATTCCTGTCCAATTTCTGCTGTAACAACTGCCACAAACTATAGCCATCCGCGCAAAGAGCGCATCGATTTTCCACCATAATTTAACACGGAGCCACGATTTGTTCGGTATTCAGAAAGCTATTCTCTCTCTCGTTCTAGCAGGCAGCATGACGACTGCCGTAATGGCGCAGGAACCAATTGTTGGAACCTATGTCAACGAGTCTGGCGGCACGAAAGTCCGGTTAAGCGAGTGTGATGCCGGCGTTTGCGGCACGATCATATGGATGAAAAATCCGGTCAACGACGTCAACAATCCCGATGCTTCCAAACATGACCGTCCGGTGGTGGGTCTTCAGGCTGTCACCCTTAAGTCAACCGGGTCTGGAGCATATACGGGCTCTCTTTACGATACCGAGAGCGGCAAGACCTATGCGGGCAAGGCAAAATTTTCCGAAGCGAGCGTTCAACTCTCCGGTTGCGTCCTAGGCGGCCTTCTATGCAAAACCCAGACCTGGCAGCGCGAATAGGTGACAGTGCGGCAAAGATCAGTGATCTTTGCCGCCCTTTGCGTCCTTTAGGCAGCGACCGAGATGTCGCTTTCGAGAGGAACGGATGCGATGGTCTTGAGGATTTGAGACGCTATCTGATAGGGGTCGCCCTGTGAGTTCGGGCGGCGGTCCTCGAGATATCCACGGTAACCATTGTTTACAAAGCTATGCGGTACCCGGATGGATGCGCCGCGATCAGCCACGCCGTAGCTGAACGTATGAATGGACTGCGTTTCGTGCTTGCCAGTCAGGCGCAGATGATTGTCGGGGCCATAGACGGCGATATGATCGGCCGTCGCACTTTGGAAGGCACTCATCAACTGCTCGAAATACTCTTTGCCGCCGATTTCCCGCATATATTGCGTGGAGAAATTGGCGTGCATGCCCGAACCATTCCAATCGGTATCGCCGAGCGGCTTGCAATGGTATTCAACGTCAATGCCATACTTTTCGGTCAAACGCTGCAATAGATAGCGCGCCAGCCAGATCTCGTCGGCAGCCTTTCTGGAACCCTTTCCGAATATCTGGAACTCCCACTGGCCTTTGGCCACTTCGGCGTTGATGCCTTCGTGGTTGAGGCCCGCTGCCAGGCAAACATCGAGATGTTCTTCGACGATCTTGCGGGCGATATCGCCGACGCTGCTATAGCCAACGCCCGTGTAATATGGCCCCTGTGGTGCTGGATATCCGGCTTCCGGGAAGCCGAGTGGACGGCCATTCTTATAGAAGAAATATTCCTGTTCAAATCCGAACCAAGCATTCTCGTCATCGAGGATCGATGCGCGCTTGTTCGAAGGGTGCGGCGTAACGCCATCCGGCATCATGACTTCGCACATGACAAGAGCACCGTTCTTGCGCTCGCTATCAGGATAGATGGCCACTGGCTTCAACACGCAATCCGAGCTTCTGCCTTCCGCTTGCATCGTGGAGCTGCCGTCGAATCCCCACATCGGCAAATCCTCAAGTGCAGGAAAACTGTCGAACTCCTTGACCTGCGTCTTGCCGCGAAGATTCGGCACCGGGGTGTATCCATCCAGCCAAATATACTCGAGCTTGTATTTTGTCATTTTTTTACCTTCCTTGTCTGAAGGCGTAGCGATCCAGGATATTCCGATGATCGAGTAACGCCAGCTTGCACCATGAGAACAAGAAGCATGTTCCATGCCAATTGGTCTGGCCGTCTCGAATTTCTTCAAAAGTTGCAGCGCCCAGAGGGCCAATGGTCGAAATAAGAACGATTCATGACAGGCGGGGCAGACGCAGATATCCTCCCTTCTTGCGACTGATCGCGACGTTAGCCAGTGAAACGACAGCGAGTTCGGAAAAAGCGCCTCTGATTTCGGCGCAGGGTGGAACGAAGCGCATTAAAAAGCATCAAAGTGATTTTAATTTGAGCATCGCAAAATCGAATTTGCCCTTAGCGAGAGCACGCGGGAGCCGAATTGGCAGTCGAGGCGGAACATCTAACAATATGATACGTTGATATCAACGTTATAATGCCATAGACTTCGCTATGGCAGGCTCATCCCTGCGACTGGGCCGCCGGATCGAATACACAACCACCCAAAGGATCGATCATGAACACCACCCATCCACTGACACCCGCAGCGGAGCTCGTGAAGCTGAGCGAGGCGCACTTTCCGAACGAAAACAATGAATACCGGCAGGCGCGCAATGCGCTGTTGGCCGAAGAGATCGAATTGAGGCGCCATATCGAGCGTGTTGCCGAGCAACGCCGGGCGTTGCCACCTGGCGGCGAAGTCGCCAGGAACTATCGATTTGAAAGCGAGCACGGCCCTGTGAGTTTCGCCGATCTGTTCAATGGCAAGCAGACACTCGTGGCTTATAGTTACATGTTCGGGCCGCAGCGCAAGCGCCCGTGCCCGATGTGCACCTCGCAGCTCAGCGCCTGGGACGGCGAGGCTCGTGATGTCGAACAGCGCATAGCCTTGGCGGTGATCGCGCGCTCGCCGATCGAGCGGCTTGCCGCTTTCAAAAAGGAACGTGGCTGGCACGGCCTCAAACTCTATTCCGACATGAGCGGCGATTATACTCGCGACTATGTAAGCTCCGAGGACGAAGATAGAGCCGCATTCAACGTCTTCACCCGTCGCGACGGCACAATTCGCCACTTCTGGAGCGAGGAAATGGGCGTAGCGACCGCCGATCCCGGGCAGGACCCGCGCGGCGCACCGGACCCTATGCCACTGTGGACCATTTTCGATGCAACGCCCGAAGGTCGTGGCAAGGATTGGTATCCGAAGCTCGAGTATTGAACAGAGCTGGTTCTGGATAAACAACGCTTCCTATGGGGGCTGTTGAGATTCGCGCTGTGACGCGACGAAAATGGTGGTTTTCGAGCACCGGAGCGGAACGTACTTTAAGGTACGTGAGCACCGGAAGCGCAGAAAAACACCGTTTTCAGACCGTCAGAGTGTGAAAACCAATAGCCCTCAAACAATCAGGACAACACCCGTGATCGCAAGCGCCGCGATCCAGATGGCATCAAAGTTGATCCATCCGCGGCGCAAGAATGCGAGGCCAAACCAATCGTAAACAGCGATTGCGACCAGCAGGATCACCACCAGCATCGCTGCCATGTGCGTGCCGATAGCTGCCAGGGCTATCGGCAATGAACCCGCCGCTGTCAGCTCTTTGGCGGGGCTGGCCGAGAGGCAAAGCGGGATGACAACCGGCACCAGCATGAGGCCTGCCCCATGCGCGGTTGCCATCAGGAATGACCACAACCCAAGCCCTGTCATTCCGGTGGTCATGCCGACCCTGACACGGTGGCGATGGCCATATGTGGCGTAGTAGACAGCCCATGCGAGCAACACCCCGCCCGCGATGATTTCGAGAACGCGTTGATCGATGATGAGGCCGAGCAACACGGCCAAAAATGCAACGACAGCGATTGAAATCGCGTGCCCTATGGCGATAGGAAATACCGACAGGAAAACTGTTTTGCGGCTCCTTCTGTGCAGACCGAGCGCCACGGCAAAGAGCCAGCCCATTGCGGGATTGAGACCGTGAAAAACGCCAAGGCCAGCAAGCACCAGCCAAGGTGACACGGATGTCATTTACGCGGCCATTCGCTTTGCGGATGCTGGCCTCATCAAGGATAGCAATACGAGTCCGATGAGCAGTCGCCTCCTTCCAGCCGCACCTGATGCGGGCGATGACCTTTCGGCCAGTCAACGAAGAAATTCTCGTCGAATGTGATCCCGCCGTTCTCCCCGACGTCAAGCTTCACCATCCAGCCATCGATGCCGTCCGGATAGAACTGCGGATCGATGGCGCCATAGAGCGAGTTGGTGAAATAGACGCGCTTTCCGTCCCGGCTGATTTCAACCATTTGTGGCCCGCCATTGAGCGCGCGATTGTTGGCTTTCGGGTGGGTAGCCCGGGAAACGATACCGCCGATCCTGACCCGGCCGGTTTCTTTCGGATGGAAAGGATCCGATACGTCATATTGAATCATATCGCCCGTACCCCAGCATGAAACATAAAGGAACCGGTCATCCATCGACAGATCGATATCGGTGACGAGTGGGGCAACCGCCTGGAAGCCTTGCAGCACAGGCGGCAGCAGTGAGGCATCGGCAGGCTCGGCAGGAATTTCGATGATCTTTTTGACGGCCCACTTGTTGCCATCGCGGTACCACGTCCAGATCGACGCCGAGAGGTCCTTCAGACTGATGACGCAGCCAACGAAACCATAGGCCTTGGTGGGATCATGCGCCGGGCGGAGTTCAAACACCAGCTGGTGCTCGTCGCCGAAATCGATCTCCTGCAGATGCTTACGCTTGTGGAGGTCCCAGAAGTGCAGTCTGCGTCCATATTTGCTGCCGAGCAGAATCTCCGGGACGAGCCCGTCCTCGAATGTATCGGGCGTTCCCCATTCACTTGTGATCATCGTGTCGTGGCCGAGGTGCCACCAGAAATCATAGGCGAGCTTTTGCGGCCCGCGATCCATCTCCCATTGGCCAAGCACATTGAAACTTTCGGGATCGAGCAGGAATATGCCACCGGGCGCCTTGCCCTCGGCGTTTCCAAGCGCATTGACATAAATCCCCTCGGGTCCGCAGTGAATGGTATGCAACCGGGAGTACCCTGCCTTTTCGGCAATTTCTTCGGGCTCGATAACCTTGACGATCATCGGATTTCGGGGATCTGGCTTCGTATCGATGATGTGCAGCCTCGACGATCGCAGGCCCGGCACGACGAGATAACGCCTTTCCATGTGAGGGTGCGGCGCATTGGGGCAAAGGCAGGACGAGCACGCATTCCAGCCAAAATGGTGCAGTTCGTCTCCCGCATTCGGCATGTCGACCTGGCCGACGATACGGGAATAGGAAGGCGATTTCGGATCAACATCGACGACGGCGATTGCATCGGGTTTCTTGCGATCCGGATCGAAGGCAGCCACATAGGCCAGCTTTTCTGCCGGCGCCTTGGCGGCCATTCTCGGCGAGGGATAGAATGAGGGATCGGGTTGCCAGGTTGCCATGATGGAACTTCCTCTTGATCAACACGAAGTCTTGCGCAGTGGTTCCTAAAATGAATGTGACGGGCGATCTTCGCACCTGGAAGAAGCGCTGTCCAATCAAGTCATTTGATGACAGACGCAGTTCTGACTGGTTGTCTCAGAGCCCGTTTGGAAAGTCGCTGCGGCGAGACATATGGCGTGGTTTTCGAGAACCGGCGCGCAGCGTACATAAAGTACGTGAGCACCGGAAGCGCAGAAAATCGCGTCAGATGTCCGTCGCAGTAGAGTTTACGAGCGGGGTCTCAGAAGTCGACGCGCGGCGTATCTTGCATCGGATTATCAAAAAGCATCCAGAACGAAGCGCCGTGAGCCTCCTCATACCAGGCCTCGAAGCGTCCAAGCGCATCATCGATACCTGACGTTTCGTCAGGCATCTCCGCGCCGCCTGAAGCCCGGTAAAGTGCAATGACCACAGATGCGAAATGCGCAAGGGTTGCATCCCGGGTTTCACTATCCGACGACCAGCCAAGCCTGACCCGCAACAGCGCAAGGGCACGCGCGACGGCGATTTCCTCACCGCTCCGCTCGGCCGGATCGCTATCGTCCTCCATTTGTGGCTTTGCCGCGTCGGCGACCGACCGCATCAGATTCATCCGGCGAAAGGCGAAAGCACGTTCGCGCTCGAGTACCGCTATGCGGGTTGCCGCCTCCCGCCGACAGGCGGTCTCGGCCGATTGCGCCCTGTCGGCTGCTTGCTGCAACCGCTCGAGATAGGTGGTTACCGTCGTCATCGGGAGCTTCCCGAGTGGCCGGGCGATGGCGGAAGAGAGTGGGAGTCGAACCCACCAAAGACCGTCTCTCGGCCCCTCCCGGATTTGAAGTCCGGACGCCCCACCGGGGACGATTCTCCTCCAGAAACAGTATTTTCGCCGGTCGCGCCATCTGCCATATCCGCGAAGAGATCCAGACGGTTCCGGTTAACCCGGCGCAGGTCGCCACGGCGCAATGTGATGCTGTGATGATCGAAGAAATCAAGGATCTGGATTGCGACCTTGCGGCCGTTTTCGACCCGGTCGCGAAATTGCGCGGCGGCAAACCAGCCCTCATCGGAGGCTGTGCTGATCTCAACAATAATGGCAACCATTTCTGCAACCGTGCCTCGCAGGAAGAAATGGTCGTGCGCCACCTCATGTACTTTGCCAATGCGGCTGCCCAGCTTCAGCAGCCGGCGCACCTGCGGCTCCGGCACGCCAAACAGCGCGGCAATATCGCGGACGCGCGGCGGGCGGAAACGTTCGGCTCCGCCGAGTAGCGGTTCGATCGCATTCCACAGTCGCTCGTCAGCCGGGGCCATCGTCACTTCGTGCCCGGAAAGCCGCACCCAAGCTCCATCAAGCGCTATCTCCCCGCCGCGGGCAAGACTATGCAAGGCTGCACGGAACGCAGGCACGGGCAGGCGCAACTCAAGCTGCGTCCGGAGCCGTTCAATGCCGATCCCCAACAAATCCGGATTGTCAGCATGGAAAGTTTCGAGCCGGTCCAGAAGATCTTGCTGGAATTTCTTCCACTGCCCAAACGATATGGCGACAACCGAAGCATCAACAGGCAACTGCACCGCGCCTGTCAGCCCTGCCAACGCACTGACATCTGCCGTCGCCAAGGCCCAGTCACGGGCAAACGTCGTAACGTCCAGATAAAATGGCGGCACTGCAAGCAATGCCTCCAGCACTCGATCCGGCTCGGTCAATTCGTGTGCATCGAGCTGTGCCCTTCGCTCTGGAGTACGGCGTTTGCGGGCCGGACCACGCAAATCCAGGAAGCGGCCGCCACCAATCGTGCGCCGCGCAGACGTATCGCGGATGACGTAACGATCGCCAACCGCTGTAGCGATCGGCCGGTCGAGCACAAGTTGTACACGGGTGCGTGCCCCGGGGGCTACTGGCTCATCAGCCAGCAAAGCGATGCGAGCGCCGACCTCGGTCGACGCATGATGCAGCCGTACCGGGAACCAGTGACCGATCGGCTTGCGTTCGGAGCCAAGCACACGCAATGTCGCGTCAATCCGGCTCGTCGGCGCATGCAGGCTGGCATCAAGCACCACGTCGCCACGATTGATCGCTGCCTTCGTGATGTCTGCGCCGACGAGATTGAGAGCACATCGATCACCGGCTCGGCCAACCTCACTCGGCCGGTTCTGTGCATGGATTGAACGGATGCGGGCGGAAAGGCCAGAGGGGCTTACCGTCACATGATCATCGACGGCGATCGTTCCCGAAAGGACAGTTCCGGTTACAACGGTGCCCGCCCCCTGGATTGTGAATGAACGGTCGACTGCCAGCCGGAAGCGGCCAGTTGCCCGGCGGCGGGCGAACTTCCGGGCGGCATCAACGATTTCATCGCGCAACGCCGGGATGCCTTGACCCGAAATCGTTGAAACGGCAATGATCGGAGCATCGCTAAGCGCCGTGGCCGCAAGTTCATTTCGTATCGCGGTTTCCACCTCGACGAGCCGTTCTTCCTGCACCAGATCGGCCTTCGTAAGAGCAACGACACCGCGTTCGATACCGAGGAGGTCGATGATGGCGAGGTGTTCATGTGTTTGCGGCATTACTCCGTCATCGGCGGCAACGACCAGCAGGGCAAAATCGATGCCGCTGGCCCCGGCAAGCATGGTGTGGATGAACTTCTCGTGCCCCGGCACATCGACAAAGCCAAGTATCTCTGCCCCTTCTACAAGCATATAGGCAAAGCCGAGATCGATCGAAATACCGCGGGCCTTTTCCTCTTTCAGCCGATCGGTGTCGACGTTGGTCAACGCCTTGACCAGCGATGTCTTGCCGTGATCGATATGCCCGGCGGTTCCGACGATCATGGCTTGCCCACCTCGTCGATTTCCGGCCCCGCCGCTGCACTCCTCTTGCCCGTATCAAAATTTGCGATGCCGGAAAAATTGGCCGCAAAACCGGCCTCGTCCTCAAGACAGCGCAGGTCCAGCACCAGCGCTCCGCGCTCGATACGGCCGATGACTGGCATCGGAAGTCGCCTGAGTGCAGCTGCGAGTTCAGCGAGCATGCTTCCACTGCTCTTGACCGGCGTCAGCGCCAAGCCAGCGCTCGGCACGGTGGAAAGCGGCAAGGCGCCGGAGCCGATCTGGCTTTCGCACGTAATAACGGCAACGGTGAAAGCGCCTTTCAGCGCACGCTGCACTATGGGCGCCAATCGCTTCGCTTGCGCGTCGATGGCGCCCCGCGAACGGGTAAGCAGCCGCATGGTGGGCAAGCGCTCGCTCAGGCGATCCGGATCGCGATAGAGCTGCAATGTGGCAAAGAGCGCCGCGAGGCGGATTTTGTCGACACGCAGCGCCCGTTTCATCGGGTTCTTGTTGATCGTCTCGATGAGGGACTTGCGTCCGACGATGAACCCGGCCTGCGGGCCGCCCAGCAGCTTGTCACCGGAAAAGGTCACAATGTCCGCACCTTCAGCGATCGCTTCACGCACGGTCGGCTCGTGCGCAAGCCCGAAACGCGTGAGATCCGTCAGGGTACCGGAACCGAGGTCATTGACCAGCGGAATGTCTTTGCTGCGGGCGATGTCAGCCAGTTCGCGCGCACCCACCTCCTTGGTGAAGCCTTCGACGCGATAGTTTGAGGTATGGACTTTCAGTATCAGACCCGTATCGGGACCGATTGCATCGCGATAATCCCGGGCATGGGTGCGGTTCGTGGTACCGACCTCGATAAGACGCGTACCGGCGCGTGCCATGATATCCGGCATGCGGAACGCCCCGCCGATTTCGATCAGCTCACCGCGCGAGACGATGGCTTCCCTGCCCGCCGCCAGACTGTTCAGGACCAGAAGCACAGCCGCCGCATTGTTGTTGACGATCGTTGCCTCTTCCGCCCCGGTGAGTTCGCAGATCAGGGAACGCAGATGATCATCGCGTTCGCCGCGCTTGCCACTCTCGAGATCGAACTCGAGGGCAACGGCCTCGCGCATGGCCGCCGTTGCAGCCTCGATTGCCGCTTGCGCAAGCAACGCACGACCGAGATTCGTGTGCAGTACCGTACCCGTCAAATTGAACAGTGGCCGGAGCGATGACTTGTCAGCCGCCTCGAGGCTGGCCAGCGCGACCGTCATGATGGTTTCCCCGGAGGGAGCATTATTGCCATTGCGCACGTCATCACGTGTCTGCGCCAATGCACTCCGCAAGGCTTCAGTGAGGGCCGGACGTCCAAAACGCTCGATGATGCCAGCGGCGGCTGGCGACTTCAGAAGCTGATCTACCGAAGGAAGGCGGCGCAAGCTGGCATTGCTGTCCATTTCACCCCCTAAAAGCCGGCTAACAGCGGAGAAAACCCGCCGCGGTGGTAAGGCCCATCCCGCATGAGGAGATCGAGGTCGAGGCTCGCCACGTCATCGGCAAGGGGATCCGCCGCGGGCTCCTTGTCCTGATACAGTATCTTCGACCAGCCATGGCATTCATCGCAGGTCTCGGCCTTGACGATCCCGCCTTGTCCGTCAATCTCCTGATAACCGATGCCCTTGGTGGAACCGCAAAGCACGCATTTGACCCGGACATAGTGCCAGAGCGTGCCGCACAGTGAACATGAGCAAAACCGTGCGCCGTGCGAACCGGGCCAGCCGACGACCATTGACGACATCGGTGCGCCACCACAGACGGGACAAACGCCATCGGCGACCGGCGCCAGCGCGGCCACATCAAGAACGGATGCAAGGCGGGCGAAATATACCTGTAGCCCCGCCCATACAAAAACATGCTCGGCAATCGCATCGCCGGGCAATGTGTTGGAGAATACGGTCTGCGCCATGGCACGACGTTCGGCAGGATCGGCTGCTGTCACGCGAGCCAGCGCCTTGCCCGCGGCAACCGGCTTCTCGATTGTCGCAGCCGCGGCGAACAGGCGATCGAATAAAGTGCCAATCGCCGGGTCGCCCCCGATCAGGCTTCGGTCGAGCGGCGGCATTTCGAACTCGCGTGCACGCGCAATCGTTTCCGCATCGGGGCTCTCCGGCAGAGGCAGATCCGACTGGATATCGTTTTGGGCTTGGCCAAGTTCGGCAAGAAAATTCAGATAGGGTGCCAGATCGCTTGTTTCAGCCAACTGGCGCAGACGCCTCGATCTGGCGGAAAAAAGCGAAGCGGGATCGGGCAGACGCGCAAAGGGCGGTGACGCAATATTCCCAATCGCTGTTGGATCCGGTACGACCGCGCTTTTGCGACTCATAAAACTCCCTCACGAACCCGCCGGGCCACGTGGACCGATGTTGAACGCCCTGTTATTCGGCGGGCGTCGATTTGCCTTTTGACGCTTTGCCGACCAGCTCACGTAACCATTTGCGGTGATGCCTCCACGCCCAGCCGCCAGTTACAGAACCACGGGTCATAGCCCTTATTGTACCGCGCACCCAGATCGCTGCATAGACATGGATAATCCAGACACTGATCGCACAAACAGCCGCAATCGCGTGGACGAGCACGGCCCATCGTTTCTGCTCGATTGTGGTGAACACGGAGAAATACTGATCCCAGATTATCAAACCCGTTGTAATCAGAACGATGATCAGAGCCGACATCGACCAGAAGACAAATTTCTGTCCGGCATTGTATTTACCGACCTCCGGCAGCCGTTCTTCATGTCCCGTCAGCACATCCCGAATGCGCGCGAGCCAGGTGCCATCCTCACGCTTCCAGAGATTGGCTTTCCAGAAGCGGAGAAACAGTCCGAAAAAGCTGAAAAACAGAAGAACGCCGATCCACGGATGAATGATCCGCGTCAACGGGCCGCCGCCAAAGAGCCCCGTCAGGAAAAAGAGGCGGGGATGGAACAAGGCAAGTCCGGACAACGCCAGGAGCACAAGACTGATTGCCGTGATCCAATGATTGACGCGCGCACCCGCCGTGTAGCGGTCGACGGTAACGGGCTTGCCCGGATGAACGCTATCGCCCTTCTCCACGTCATAATCCGTGCTCATGGGCGAGGTTCCTCTCCGGTCAGCTTTTCAGCCGCCTCTTCATCCTCTTCGGAAACCCGGTTCGGACCGGCAACCAGATAGTGCATGAACCCGGCTGCCGCAGCAAACCCAATCACCGCGAGCCCGGCATATTTCGTGACACCCTTCCAGGCCTCGACGATCGGGCTGATACGCGGATTGTTCGGCAGGCCGGCATAAATCTCCGGCTTGTCCGCATGATGCAACACATACATGACATGCGTGCCACCAACGCCCTGCGGATCGTAGAGTCCCGCATTGGCGAAACCGCGCGATTTCAAGTCGGTGATGCGTCCTGCCGCGTGCTCCTTCATCTCATCCTTGGTACCAAACACAATCGCTTGCGTCGGACATGCCTTGGCACAGGCCGGTCCCTGCCCGACGGCGATGCGGTCGGAGCAGAGCGTGCATTTGTAGGCGGTATGAGTGACCTGTGAGATGCGCGGAATATTGAACGGGCATCCCTTGATGCAATAGCCGCAGCCAATACAGTTCTCGTGGATGAAATCGACAATGCCATTCGAATATTGCACGATCGCACCCGGCGCCGGGCAAGCCTTGAGGCAGCCCGGATCCTCGCAATGCATGCAACCATCCTTGCGGATGAGCCACTCGAGATTGTTCGTTTCCGGGTTTTCCCACTCGGTGAACCGCATCAGCGTAAACATGTCCGGCGTCAGATCATGCGGGTTATCGTAGACGCCGGTGTTGATTCCGATTTCCGGGTGCGTGTCGTTCCACTCGATACAGGCCGACTGGCAGGCTTTGCAGCCGATGCACTTGGAGACATCGATGAGCTTTGCCACCTCCGTCTGCCGTTGCGCGGGCGGCGTCACGTTTGACGCCGACCGGCGGATCAAATCCTGATCGCCGAATTTCGGGGGTGTAGGCTGGGTCGTCGGGTTTGGGACAGGCGGGAACATGGTAACCTCCTATGCCACCGGCCCGGCGATGGGCTCGATATTGACCAGGAACGCCTTGTATTCAGGCGTCTCGATATTGGCGTCACCGACGAAAGGTGTGAGCGAGTTGGGACCGAAGCCCTTCTTCGCTGCCCCCGTGAAACCCCAGTGCAGCGGAATACCCACCACATGAACCGGCTTGCCGTCGCAGATCAAAGGTTTGATCCGCTTCGTGACCACCGCCTTGGCCTTGATCGATCCGCGCTTCGACCACACACGTACCCAGCCGCCTTTGACAATGCCTTTCTCCTTCGCGAGTTCTTCCGATATCTCGACGAAGAATTCCGGCTGCAGGACGGCATTCACCCAGACATGCTTGGTCCAATAGTGGAAATGTTCGGTAAGACGGTAGGACGTTGCCGCATAAGGAAATTCCTGCGAAGCCGGTTCGGCAAACTGCGCGAAATCACCCTTGAACACCCGCGCCACCGGATTGCCGCGGATTTTTGGGGCGATGAGGTTTGTGACGGGCGACTCGAACGGTTCGTAGTGAGACGGGAACGGACCATCGCGCATCATGCCCACGACGAAGAGGCGCGATACGCCCTCCGCGTTCATGATGAATGGACCGACGTCCTGCGGCTTGGCTGTCGGTGCAATATCCGGCACGTCGTAGCCCGACCATTTCTGACCGTCCCACTCGATCAGCTTGCGGCTGGGGTCCCAGGCCTTGCCATTCAGGTCCGCCGAAGCCCGATTGTAGAGGATACGGCGGTTGACGGGCCACGAGAATGCCCATTTCGAGTAAGCGCCGGTCTCATCGGGGTCCGATGTATCGCGCCGGGCCATGTTGTTGCCGTTCTCGTTGAAGCAGCCGGAATAAATCCAGCATCCGCTCGTCGTGGAGCCGTCATCGCGCAACGCGGCGAAGCTTGGCACCAGCTTTCCGGCTTCGACCACCACCTTGGTCGGATCGGTTGGATCCATCAACGGGGTCAGCGCCTTGCCGTTCAGTTCCTTGGCAAGTTCTTCGGCAGTCGGCTCGCCCGGATCGGCATAGGACCAGTCGAGATTGACGATCGGATCGGGGAACGCTCCACCCTCCTTACGGTAAAGGTCTCGCAGACGCGTATAGATCTGCGCCATGATCCAGTTATCCGTCTTGGCTTCACCGGGAGCCGTGCCGCCCGGCCAGTGCCACTGCAGCCAACGCCCGGAATTGGTGAGCGAGCCCTCGTCTTCAGCAAAGCAGGTCGAAGGCAATTGATAGACCTCCGTCTGGATTTGCGAAGGATCAACGTCGTTGAACTCGCCGTGATTTTCCCAGAACCGCGATGTTTCCGTGTCCAGGGGATCCATCGTCACGAGGAACTTGAGCTTCGACAGTGATGCGGTCAGCTTCGTTCTGTTTGGCGCTGCAAGCAGAGGGTTGAACCCCTGGCAGATGTATCCTGTCATCTTGCCCTGGTTCATGAGTTCAAAGGCGCGCAGCACATCGTAGCCCGGCACATCGAGCTTGGGCAGCCAGTCATAGGCGAAATGGTTTTCCGGAGTCGCCGCCGCGCCCCACATCGTCTTGAGGAAACTGACGAAGAATTTCTTGTAATTCTGCCAGTAGCTCGTCTGGTTGGGCCGGAGTGGCTTGAAGCCGCGCGTCGACATGTAGCTGTCGAAATCCACCTCTTTTTCGTTTGGCAGCGTCATATAGCCCGGAAGCAGGTTCGACATCAGGCCTACATCGGTCAGCCCCTGGATATTGGAGTGCCCGCGCAGTGCGTTCATGCCACCGCCGCGCACGCCGATATTGCCGAGGACGAGCTGTAACATCGCCATCGAGCGGATGTTCTGCGAACCCTTTGAATGCTGCGTCCAGCCAAGCGCATACATGGACGTCATCGTCTTGGTCGGCGTCGAGCATTCCGAGATCATCTCGGCAACCTTGAGGAACTTCTCCTTGGGTGTGCCACAGATGCGCTCGACCATTTCGGGCGTATAGATGGAGATATGCGCTTTCAACAGGTTCCACACGCACCGTGGATTGGTCAGCGTGTCATCGACCACAGCGTAACCATCGTCGCCGATCACATAATTCCAGGTCGACTTGTCATAGTCGCGCTTTGTCTCATCGTAACCGGTAAACAGGCCGTCCTTGTATTCGAAGCCGTCCTTGACGATGAAGGCGGCATTGGTGAATGCCTTCACATAATCCCACTGCACCTTGTCGTTCTTGATGCAGTAATTCATCACACCAAGCAGGAAGGCTATGTCCGATCCCTGACGGATCGGTGCATAGAAATCAGCCACCGACGCAGAGCGTGTGAAGCGGGGATCGACGACGATAAGCTTGGCACCACGGTTGGCCTTTGCCTCCGTGACCCATTTGAAACCGCAAGGGTGGGCTTCCGCGGCATTGCCGCCCATGATGACAACAAGATCCGTATTCCTGATATCAGTCCAGGAATTGGTCATTGCACCACGGCCAAATGTTGGGCCCAAACTGGACACCGTTGGGCCGTGTCAGACACGTGCCTGGTTATCGAATACCAGCATTCCAGCGCTGCGCACCACCTTATAGGTGGCAAACGCTGTTTCGTTCGTTGTTGCGGAGGCGGCAAGGAAGCCGGTTGTCGTCCATCGATTGACGGTCACGCCGTCATTGTTCTTCTGGACGAAATTGCCGTCGCGGTCGTCCTTCATCAGCCGGGCGATGCGATCAAGCGCGTCATTCCAGGAGATACGCTCGAACTTGTCCGAGCCGGGTTTGCGGACCATCGGATATTTCAGGCGTGTCTCGGCCTTGACGAAGTCGAGCAGGGCGGCGCCCTTCGGGCATAGCGTTCCGCGATTTGTCGGATGGTCGGTGTCGCCCTCGATATGGACGATCTCGGCCTTTTCGCCCTTTTTCAGGTCGCCCTTCGAGTACATGATGATACCGCATGCAACCGAGCAATAGGGGCAGGTGTTTCGGGTTTCGGTGGTGTTTACGAGTTTGAAAGCGCGGATCGCTTCGGCATGGGCGGCTTCGATCTCGCCGAAGCCAAAGGCGCCAAGCGCCGTACCCGCAACACCCGCGCCGGTCGCCGCAAGAAACTGGCGCCGCGAGAGTTCCATGTTCATAGCATGTTATCTCCCTTTAAACCGGCTCTGCCGATAAAGCACGCCGGAGATCAGACACAAACCATTGGCATTTCAAGTAAAATCCTACCTGACCCCATTCTATTGTCAAATCAATAAGAAGCGATAAAATATGAATGTAATGATCAAATTAAAATGAGCAGTGCGACCATCCCGGCGAATGCCACCGGTATTATACTACTCGTCGCCTTTACTGCTCAATTCGGGGTACACGCGAAAGTCAGCAATGACGAATTGACGTTCAACCTCAAATGGACAAGAATAAAAAGGTGAGCTTACTCGTCGCTCCCGAGTTTCGGGGCAGTCGTCATGATGCTTTCGACGCAGAATGCTCCCGGGAACCGGCGGGCTTTTTCTGGTGCGTGCCCTCCTGTCTTCCGCAAAACTCGAAAAGCTTTCACCACGTACACTTTAGCTGTCTGCCAATGCCGTTGATGTCATCAAATTGGGAGGGCATGAAATGATCGATCGACGCGAATTCCTGAAACTCGCCGCCGCAACGTCTGTAGCGACCGCAATACCAGGACGGGTGTTTGCGGGCTCTTCTTTTGCGCCAAAGCCTGCCGCCTGGCGGACCTTCGAAATCACAACCCGTATTGAGCCGTCAGGCACCGAGGGCACCGGGCGCGCATGGATTCCATTGCCTGGTTTCAGCGCCAGCGACTGGAGCCGGCCCGAGACAAGCACCTGGACGACCAATGCGCCCGGCGCCAGGATCGTGCACAGCCCGGCTAATGACACTGACATGCTGCTTGTTGAATGGAGAGCCGGCAGCGTAGCACCTGCCGTCGAGATCATCGGCCGTGTCGCCACGCGCGATCGCGCCATCGATCTTTCAAAGCCAGTAAACCCCACGCCGCTCAACACTGACGAGCGCGCACGATATCTGGCCGGCAGCCGACTTGTCCCCATCGATGGCATCGTCAAGGAAACATCCGACAGGATCGTCGGCAATACCGCAAACGAGATCGAAAAGGCGAAGCTGATCTACGATTGGGTGGTTGAGAACACGTACCGGAATGCCGCCACGCGTGGCTGCGGTTCCGGTGATGTCGTGGCCATGTTGAGGAGCGGCGACCTTGGCGGCAAATGTGCCGATCTGAACGCTCTCTATGTCGGCCTTGCCCGAGCCGCTGGTCTGCCTGCGCGCGATATTTACGGTCTGCGGGTTGCGCCATCCAACTTCGGCTACAAGAGCCTCGGCGCCAAGAACGAGATCGTCACCAAAGCACAGCATTGCCGGGCGGAAGTCTATCTTTCTGACTTTGGCTGGGTGCCCGTCGACCCGGCGGATGTTCGAAAAGTCATGCTTGAGGAGGCGGATGGCGGTCTTCCGGCTGACAATCCCAAGGTGGTTGCGGCGCGCGAGACGCTGTTTGGCGCCTGGGAAGGCAATTGGATCGCCTATAATGACGCCCGCGACGTGATATTGCCCGGTTCGAGCGAAGCGGCACTCAATTTCCTGATGTACCCGCAGGCGGAAGTAGCGTCGGTCAGGCTTGATTGCCTTGAACCCGACGCGTTCAGATATACGATCCGGTCACGAGAGATCACGATCTGACCTGATCTCGATTTCGCAAAATCGTATGGAGCCGCATCATGGATGACCGAACCTCGTCGTCGCCGATCCGCCTGACCTCTCTGTCCCATGGTGGCGGATGCGGATGCAAGCTGGCACCGTCTGTCTTGCAGCAATTGCTTGCGGATCAACCCGTCGCCGGACCGTTTGAGCGGCTGCTTGTCGGAACCGAAACCGGTGACGATGCCGCAGTCTGGCAGCTCGATGACGAAACCTGCGTGATCGCGACGACCGACTTCTTCATGCCGATGGTGGATGATCCTTTCGACTTCGGCCGGATAGCAGCAACCAATGCGATCTCGGATGTCTATGCAATGGGCGGAAAACCGATCATGGCACTCGCCATTCTCGGCATGCCGATCGACAAGCTGCCGGCCGAGATGGTGCGCGAGATCCTGAAGGGCGGAAGCGCCATCTGCTCCGAGGCCGGTATCCCTGTCGCCGGCGGCCATTCGATCGATTCTCCCGAGCCGATCTACGGCCTGGCGGTCATCGGCACTTGCCCCGTTGCCAGTCTGCGGCGCAACAGCGGCGCCAAGCCCGGTGACACGCTGATCCTGACCAAGGCGCTTGGTGTCGGTATCTACTCGGCGGCGTTCAAGAAAGGCATGTTGCCGGCGGATGCCTATGCCGAACTCATCGCATCGACGACGCTCCTCAACCGCATTGGCAGCGAACTCGCCAAGGATGCGGATGTGCATGCCATGACCGATGTCACCGGCTTCGGCATTCTTGGCCATGCCCTTGAGATGGCAAGAGGGTCGAATGTGCACATCTCGCTGCGCGCGGACGATATTGCCGTTTTTATCCACGGCGCCGAACTCGCAAAGGAAGGTTTCGTCACCGGTGCCTCGCATCGCAATTGGGCAAGCTACGGTGCAGACGTCGAATTGCCCGGCGATTTCCCCCTATGGCGGCGGCACCTGCTGTCCGATCCCCAGACCTCTGGCGGGCTACTCGTTTCCTGCAGCGCAGGACGTGCATTGGACCTGCTCCAGGAGATCACGGCTGCGGGTTATCCTGCAGCCCGGATCATTGGTTCAGTTGAGACGGGCAAGCCTGGATTGCACGTCGTTACCTGACGATCGCCCGATATTCCCCATCTGAGCAACGAGAGTTCCGCGACAGGTATCTGGTCTCGCGTTCGGAACCAAATCGCCCACCGTCGATTAGGCATGCTGAAGGGAAGGGTAAATCAAGGGAGAGTAAACCCATGAAACGCATACTTCTTCTAACCGCTGCATTGATGTTTGCGGAGCCGGTCAGGTGCTCGCACAAGATACCGTCATCGTGGAAGTGCCCCAGCCGGCGCGGGACTATGTGATCGCCAACCCGTCTGAGGACATCATGATCGATGAGGATGTAGCCGTCGGAACCGCAATCCCCGAGGATGTCGAGCTGGTACCTATACCGGAGAGCCCGGACTACAGTTACGTCTATGTAAAGAAGCAGCCGGTCATCGTTTCGACGAAAGATCGAAAAGTTATCTATCTGTCCAATTAATTAAAACTTTGCCGGTCTGACGAATGGGAGAGAAAGCCCGCTACCTTGCGTAGCGGGCTTCGGTATATTGTCATTCGATTGCTGCTGACCGTTGCCGCAGGACCAACCCAGCAAATGGGCAATTGACGACAAGCCAAAAAAGGCGGCGAGTTTGAAGGCTCGCCGCCAAGTTGGTGAGCCCTGAATATTGGCGGCGCAGCTGCAACAAGGGCCCAGCTGACCTGGAAAATCAGCGTCCAAAAAACAAATGAAATCCGAATTGGTTCCGCATCCGGCCCAACAAAAAGGCGATCAAACCGCCATGGCCAAAGCAGAGGATTGTAAGGATTGAACAAAATGAAGAGGGGAGATCAATTGACCTCCCCTCCATACTAAGACCTGCTTGAAATTGATGATTTTTAAAGCCGGTTCATTTTTTATGCGCAGCTGCAATCTAGTACCAGCGTCCGCGGCCGTACCAGCCGCCTCCGCCCAGCAGAATCAGTATAAGCACTATGATAAGAAGTGTGGTGAGATCCATGGTTGGCCTCCTAAGTTGCTAGCGACCGCGCACGCGTTTGGTCTGGCAGAACAACGTTCCTATGCAATCAATTGTTCCACTTCAGGCATTTGAAGGCTGACCCCGCGAGATCGCCAGGCCGGAATTTTTTGCTTGGGCGGGAGCACGTTTTTGTGAACGCAATAGTCCAGGCCGCAACGTGATTGGACTTCGTGATCCTTTGGAGTCACTTTTGTCTCCGGGGTTTTATTGCAATGGGCGGACCAACTATTGTCAGAATAGGAGGCCAAAATGAAGCATCATGCCCTTGAACAACTGCAGATCGTCGCCGAGGTCGATCAGGACTACCCCCGCCAAACATTATCCAAAAGCCAACGTCTTGAGCGTTGGGCGGCGCTGCTCGAACAGAATCCTGAGCGGCGCCTTTCGACGTTGCATCAGACAGAGTATCAGCCTGCCAGTCAGCGCGCTGCCATGCGTGGAGAGGGCTCACCGATCTCGGTGGCGTTCGACGATCCTGTCCTGCGCGCTGCCGGGTTGGAAAACGACAGTTATGGGGAAGCCAAACGGTTCTTCCAGCTGACTGACCGCCAGTTGCACAATGTCATTTGCTATTGCCATTTCGGCGCGACAGTAAACGCCGCGACGGCTGCCTATTACATCCGTCGGCTCGTGCCTAAAGGGACAAGGCGGGGTATGTTGGCTCGGTTGCGCGAGATGTTTGTCGGTTAAAACCGTCGGCGCTTCAAGGTCTTCCTTAAAGCGGCCTGCTCTCATCGAGCGGCCGCCAACAAAGATTTCTGTGCTACGGATGATCCAGGAAAAAATAGAACGGAACATCCTTGGTGCTGCCAAAGCGGCTAATCTATCTCCGACTTTGATCGGCACGCCGCCTGCACTTTCCTAGAGCAAGCGAGTTCTCATTAAGATCCTGTTTAGGTTAATATTTTTCTTCATACCGCATCTAACTATCAATTAGGTTCCGTTCACTGGACTTCCTAATCACCTAAATCTTTTTAGCTATGGCGCTCGCCGTTGGGTTTCTCGTCTCATCCATCTTGGACGCCTAACCTTCATTGCGAGATACACTGCCCGACAAAGCGCTGATATTTTAAGTTATCGTTGCTACTTCCAGATGCCAAATATTGGTTCATTTTGCGGTGACCAATCGGACGTGCGAGCCGTTGGCTCTAAGTTGCGCCAACACCATCGGCCAGACCGAGAACTCGCCCCTCCCCGCCTTGTCGGTGAGCGCTCTCAAATAGCCGCCGGCGGAATTGATCTGCTCGGCGCGTTCGAGGATGCATGCAATGGCGATGGCCGCATTTTCCTGTCCCAGGATCTCGCAGGCTTCCTCGTATGCTGAGGGGCTGACGCCAAGCATCGAGCGGACGACAACGGCCGCCGCCATCAGATCAGACCAATTTGCGATACCGTTCCTCGCATAGACAACAATTTGCGGACAAGCTTGGCGCACAAGGCCGAGCGGCACCGGTTTGGCATCAGAGAGCCCGGCGTCTGTACCATCGCCCCCTCCCCTCTCCAATAGGATTGTAATCGCTTCGCTGCCTCGTGTCTCAATAGCCACTTCTGTTTCAGGTTCCAGCGCAGTTTTTGCCCCTTGGGTTTTTCTAAAGCCGGGTTCAAGGTCAGAGGTGGATTGGGTGTTTGAATTATGTTTGTGGCGCTCAGAATGAGACTCTTTGGCGCTTGTTTTTTGAGAATTGAGCTTATCTTCCAATAGATTGGATATCTCCAGATGGAGACATTCCAGTCCATCGACAGCTGGCTCCAGATCGTCAATCGTTGCCTGGCGCGGAATGTCGCCAATGACCGTACGAAACCGCGAGTATTGGGCGCTCCAGTCGATGTGCGGCAGTTCCTCAAAGCCGAGTTCGATCAGCTTGACGATATCGCGGCGTAGCAGGGTGACGCGCTCCTTCATCAGCTTCAGTTGCAACCGCTCCGAACGCACCTGTTCGGCCAAAACTTCAAATTCAGCCGCACGCGAGACCAATGGTGCCAATGAGAAGCCGAATGCCTCGCCACCCTCCCCTGCCCTCGCCTTGCGGGCGTAGCGCTTGCCATTGGGGCTGTCCTTGCGGAAAATCAGTCCTGTTTCCACCAGCGCACTCAAATGCCGCCGTAGCGTCGCCGGCGCCATACCGTGCGCGCGCAGTGAAAGTTGCATATTTGATGGAAACACCACGAGGCCGTTGGCCTCACAAAGCTCGGTCTGTGGATAGAATGTCAAAAGAGCATTCAAAACGACAAGCGCCCGATCGGAGATTCCGATCAGTGCCCTCGCCTCACACAGGCTACGAAACAGTTTCCATTTGTCGATCGACGCTTCCGGATCGATCTCCTGCGCCTGTGCCTGTATTGCCAGCATGCCAAGCGACAGCGACCGCCGCCCGAAGGGCGTCGTGAATGCATTCCCCGTCTGCATTGTCTTTTCACCTTTCTAAAGGCAAAAGAAATCCGCTCGCCAAAACGACGTCAAAAAGTCTTGACACTGATTCGGGGAAATGCGATTCTCGATCCTGCTAGAGATATGAGAGAAGCCTTCCGAGACAGCGATGTTGAGGTGGGCTTTTTTCTTTTGCGGATTAATCTCCTGTTTTGGTTGAAGCTTGCGACCCCTGGAAAGCCCGATAGAGCTCGTCGAGGTTGTCGGCAATGTATGCGCCAAAGCGGGAGGCATTCTTGGCCTTCAAAGCCAGCGTGAATGCCTTGCCGCTATCCTTGATTTCCACCTTCACGGATTTGTCCTGTGCCGCCCAGGCTTTGGCCGCGGGGGCCACGGCTTTCGCCGGGCGCTTCGTTTTTGCCAGGAAATCCGACAGCAAAGCGAACCGCGCATCACCGGTTTCAGCCGCGAAATCATCCGATCTTGTAAACTCTACCGCCCTCTCGGCATTGCCCGGCACCTGCAGCAGCTTTGACAGCTGCCACCAACGGTCCCGCCCGGTAGCCTTGGCCGAGCCGATCGCGAGTATGATCGCCTCGGGAACATGAGCCGCGACCGACTGCATCTTCGAAAATGTCGTCGCGTCCAGGGCAAGCGCAGACTTGATGATTGACTGATCGTAGCTGAGGTCAGCGAGACGCTTGGCAAACAATGTGCGTTCGATGAAGGACAGGTTCGATCGGGCAGCGTTTTCCTGGCCCTGAGCGATCACATGATCCTGGTCGGCCATCGGCTTGACGACGGCACGAACCTGTCTTCCGAGCTGCTTGGCCACCTTGACGCGGCGATGTCCGAAAACAACCTGATAGCGGCCTGAAACGGCGGGATGCGGACGCACCAGTATGGGCGAGTCCTGGCCCCTCTCCTTTACGGCGACAAGCAGTTCCTGAAAAGCCTCGTCGTCGTCATCGATCCGGTCCGATACGAAAGAGCCGTCGATGAGTTCCGGGTCAAGTTCGACAACACTGCCTTTGGCGAGTTCTTCGAAGGAACTCTTGATCGAACGCGAAGCGCCGCTGACGACATAGGACAATGCGTCATTGCGCTCAGGTCTTGCTGGCGCTGGGTTCATCACGCTGCTAAAAATGTCTTTACGGGCCATCTATCTGCTCCCGTTTCGAATTAACAAACTGATTTCACAAGCAAAAAGCATTGTTTTTACCGCCGTAAACGTGCCTGTCATCTCATCGCCCCCACGCTCTGTGGACGAGAGCCGTAATTTCTGAATTTACAGCGTCCAGCGATTCAATAGCGCGTTCATAGGTTGTGCGCGTGAAACTCGTTTTCTCGACTTCGTAGAGTGTCTGCTTGGTCAGGCCCGCATCCGATACCGCCGTCGATTTCAGCATCGGATTGGTGAGGATCTCCTCCGCCAGCATGGACTGCATGAACCCGACCATCTGCGCTTGCGGGATATCCATCGGCTCGTAGCGTGTGATCAGATAGCGGAACCAATCCAGTTCGACGCGTGCTCCGGCTTGTTTGACAGTCTTGAGGATGCCGCCAAGCATCAGCAGGAATTGCGACATCGACATGAGGTCGAGCATCTGCGGATGCACGGTGATCAATACGGATGTTGCCGCCGACATGGCCGTCAATGTCAGATAGCCCAACTGCGGCGGGCAATCGATAACCACCACATCATAGCGGCCGTCCACTCCCTCAAGCGCGCTGGCGATACGAGTGAAGAACTGCCGGCCGTCACGCGATGTCTTGTCCTGCATGGCAAGCGGCGTGTCGTACTCATATTCCTGCAATTCGAGATTGGCAGGAATGATGTCGAGGCCAGGAAAATTGGTCGGGAGAATAACTTCCGATATGGGCCTGCGCTCGTCGTCGTAACGGATGGCTTCGTAGAGCGACAGGTTCCGGTCGAGTTCCGGCTGGAAGCCATGCAGCGCCGACAGCGAGGCTTGTGGATCGAGGTCGATGGCAAGGACGCGGTGGCCGGTCAGCGCCAGATATTGCGAGAGATGTGCCGCAGTCGTCGTCTTGCCCGATCCGCCCTTGAAATTGACGACAGCGATAACCTGCAGCTTGTCGCCCTGCTTGCGGTGCGGAACATACTTCTTCACTTCGGTGCGGCCGTTGCGGTCAAGATAATGGCGCAGCTCCAGCATCTGTTCGGCCGTATAGGAACGGCGGCCTGACGATACCTGGGCAGGAACCGGACCCTTTCCTTCGAGATGCAGGCGCTTGAGATTATTCTGCGTCACGCCAAGATAGTGGGCTACCTCGGCCATGGAGAACTGCCGCAATGTCTTCTTCGCATTCGGTGGAAATTTTTCCATCCGAAGTTGATTCAGCCGGCGAGAAATCTCCGCACCCTGATCGAGGATCTTGTCATCGAACTCGAACTTTGGCAGAGGCATTGCGATGTTCATCGGAATCGAAACCTCTAATAGCGCTTTTTCAAAGCAATCCTTTTAAGAACCGCTATTAAGCTCCGATTCGATTGATCCGGCAAGATTTTTTAGGTTAACAAAAGGTTAACGCGCGTGAAGCTAACAACTTTACTGTACAATCCCGAATTTCGATAAGTGAATCCTAGAGTGACACAGGTTTGTTTTTCCTCGACAAATCCGCTGATTTTACCGCAGTAAATATCAGCGGATCATATGGCGAGGGATACCCTTAAGACTCCTTCTCTGCCGTTTTCTTTCTGGATTTGTCGTCTTCCACCAGTTCGTACCACATCGCATTCAGTACAGCGAAGGCGGCAGCGAAAGGCAGTCCGAGAAGCCAGGCGAAATACCACATGTTCTTGTCCTTTCGTTAGTAAGCGTGACCGCTCTCGTCGTTGATCGTGTCCTCGTCGACCTTGCCCCAAAGGACGTGGTAGACCCAGCTTGTATAGGCGACGATCAGCGGAATGAAGATCACCGTAACAACCAGCATGATGAACAGGGTCAAATGGCTCGACGATGCGTCCCACACAGTCAGGCTGGACCTCGGATCGAGCGAGGACGGGAGGATAAACGGAAACATCGAAACGCCCACTGTCGAGATGATGCCGAAGATCGACAGGGCGCTCGAAAGGATCGTCGCTATCTCCCATCTTGCTCTCAGCCCGATAAACGCGCCTGCCGCGCCAATGAAGCCAAATAGCGGAGCCAGGAGAAGCACCGGATAGCTGCCATAATTGGCAAACCATGCGCCGCTCTCTTCAACGACGGTTTTCATAAGCGGGTTCGACGCGCCTGTAGGGTCGATAGGGCTGGTTATGCGGTAACCGCCGAACCCAGCCCATACCCACAGTCCGGCGAGGCCGAACAGGATGATGGTGATCAGCGCGGCAATACCGCCATACCTGCGGGCACGGTCCGCCACGGGTCCCGAAGTCTTCAGCGCCAGCCATGCGCCGCCATGCATGACCAGCATAGCGACCGAGATGAGACCACACAGGAGCGCGAACGGGTTCAGCAGGCCGAAGAACGAGCCTTCGTAGAAGATGCGAAGGTCGTTGTTGAAACGGAAAGGCACGCCCTGCAAGACATTGCCCATAGCCACACCGAAGATCAGCGCCGGCACAAAGCCGCCAATGAACAGGGCGCAATCCCAGGCAGCGCGCCACGTGTCGCTATCGCGCTTCGACCGGTATTTGAAACCGACAGGGCGCAGGATAAGCGATGCCAGTATGATGAACATGGCGAGATAGAAGCCCGAGAAGGACACCGCATAAAGCGGCGGCCAGGCGGCAAAGATCGCTCCGCCAGCAACGATAAGCCAGACCTGGTTGCCTTCCCAGACGGGTCCTATCGTGTTGATGACAATGCGCCGTTCCATATCGGTTTTTGCAACGAACGGCAGCAGCGTACCGGTGCCGAGGTCGAAGCCGTCGGTGATGGCGAAGCCGATCAGGAGGACGCCGATCAGCAGCCACCAGATCACGCGCAAGGTTTCATAATCGATAAATTGATGCAGGATCATGATCGTTTACTCCGCTGGCACGATGTTGGGGGAAATCAGCTTTGCTTCTGGCTCGAAGTCGGGTTCGGGGCCCTTTCTGATTGCCTTGAGCATCAGCCCCATCTCGACGATGAAAAGCGTCGTGTAGATCACGACGAACCCCCCGATGGTTATGAGCAAGGAAGCCGCTCCGAGATTGGAAACCGCTGCTGCCGTCGGCAATATGCCTTCGATAGTCCATGGCTGACGGCCGGATTCGGCAACGACCCATCCGAGTTCCGCTGCAATCCAGGGGAGGGGGATCGCAAACACTGCAATGCGCAACAGGAAGGGATAGGCATCGATCTTGCGCCGTATGGAGAGGATGAAGAACGTCGCCGTGAGAAGGATAAAGAACATGCCCAGCCCGACCATGATGCGGAACGACCAGAACAGGGTCGGCACGTTCGGCACTGTATCCCAGGCGGCCTTCTCGATCTGTTCATCGGTCGCCTGACGCGGATCATCCACATAGCGCTTCAACAGCAGCGCATAGCCGAGGTCACCGCCGTTCGTCTCAAAGGCGTCGCGCACCTCCTGACCGACTGCGGTGGTGCTGCCCGCTTCGCGAATACGCTGGAGCGCATCATAGGCAAGCAGTCCGCTGCGGATATTGGCTCTGGCGCGGTCCACCAGTTCCTTGATGCCTGGAATTTCGGTGGTCAGCGACCGTGTGCCGATCAGGCCCATCACCCACGGTACGCGCACAGCATAGTGCGTCTCGCGCGCCTCGGTGTCGGGAATACCAAAGACCGTGAAGGCCGCCGGCGCCGGTTCAGTCTCCCACATGGCTTCGATGGCCGCGAGCTTCATCTTCTGGTGCTCGCCGGAGAGGTAGCCGCTCTCGTCGCCGAGGACGACGACGGAGAGTGCGGAGGCGAGGCCGAACGATGCCGCGACAGTCATCGAGCGCTTGGCGATCTCGATATGCCTGCCTTTGAGGGCATACCAGGCCGAAACACCGAGGACGAAAATCGATGCCGTGACGTAGCCCGCAGACACCGTGTGCACGAACTTCGCCTGGGCGACTGGATTGAACAAAACCTCATAGAAATCAACGACTTCCATGCGCATCGTCTGCGGATTGAAGGCGGAACCCACAGGGTTTTGCATCCAGCCGTTGGCGATGAGTATCCACAACGCCGAGAAATTCGATCCCGCAGCCACCGCCCAGGTCGCCGCCAGATGCCCGACCTTCGAAAGCTTGTCCCAACCGAAGAAGAACAACCCGACGAAGGTTGCTTCAAGGAAGAACGCCATCAATCCTTCGATCGCCAGCGGTGCGCCGAAAATGTCGCCGACATAGTGGCTGTAATAGCTCCAGTTCATGCCGAACTGGAACTCCATGACAATGCCGGTGGCGACGCCGAGAGCAAAATTGATGCCGAACAGCGTGCCCCAGAATTTGGTCATCTGGCGCCAGATGACGCGGCCGGTCATCACATAGACCGTCTCCATGATCGCAAGGAGAACCGACAGTCCAAGCGTCAAGGGCACGAAGAGAAAGTGATAGAGAGCTGTGATCGCAAATTGCAGGCGCGACAGCGCCACGATATCGAGTTCCATTACCGTTACCGGGTCACCCCGGCCCCCTGTTAGCGGCATTCACCTGGAGTGAATGCCGAATGAAATGTCTGCCTCAGACTTGCCTCAGTCCGGCCGCAGCGCGGCGAGGGCAGCGTCGAATTCCTGTTCTCCCCGCCGCGGCGCGCCGACAATGCGTCCGCGTTCGAGAATCAGCAGCCGGTCGGCGATCATCGCTTCCCGTCTGATATGCGTGGCGATGACGACGGAACGGCCCTGCATTTGCGCTTGAAGGCGCTGCAGCACGTCACGGGCTGTGTCTCCATCGAGACCCTCGGTGGGCTCATCCAGCAGCCAGAGTGGCGTGTCGCGCAAAAGCAGCCGCGCCAGCGCCAGACGGCGGGCCTGACCGCCGGAAATCCCAAACCCGCCTTCGCCAAGCATGGTATCCAGACCTGCCGGCAGGGCAGCGACGAACTCTCCAAGGCCTGCAACAGCGAGAACGTCGAGAAGACGCGCATCGTCGGCATCTCGATCGGCAAGCCGGAGATTGTCACGCAGACTGTCTTGGAAGAGCTCTGTTTTCTGCGTCAGAAGGGTAGCCGGAAGGCATTCGATGCTGCCTGTTTCGGCTGCGATCTCGCCAGCGATCAGTGCCAGCAGTGTGGACTTGCCGGCACCGCTCGCACCCACAAGCGCGAGGCGTTCGCCGCGAACGAGAGACAGCGACAGATCCCGAAGCGTGGGTCGGGGAGAGCCATCGTAGCAGACGGAGACATCCTCGAGCTGAACTGCCAGTTCACCTCGTGGCGAAACCGGTGGTTCGGGGGAGGGGAGGTGGGCGATGTTCGGTCCGATGCGTTTCGCAGCAAGAACAGTACGCCCGAGTTCAACCGCACCGCGACGCAGCCCCGCAAAGGGTTCCAGTGCCGCCAGCGCGATCAGCAGTCCGAGGGCCGCAACAGGTCCACCGATCAACCCGCCGCTGGCCAATAAAGCGACCGCGTAAAGTGTCCCGCCGAGCAGGAGTGCCGAGGCTATGCCGAAACCGGCTGTGACGAACATCTCGATACGATTGAGCGCATCATCCGTTTGTGACAGGCGACGGTCGGAAGCCAATACTGCATTCCGCTGGGCGTCCAGCCGTCCGGCCATGACCAGATCGATTTGCCCGGCGACGAGATCGATTGTGCGCGAGCGCAGGCTCTCCAGGGCATGAGCGCGGCGGCGCGATGGTTTTGCGGCGAAGCGGGCGGCCACGAGCGGGATACCGAACCCGGTCAGCAGCAGCCACGACCCTGCGGCAAGACCCAACAGCGGATGCATGAGCCCGAGAGCGACAGCAATGGCGAGCGCCGTGCAAAGCGCGACGGCTGCGGGGACGAGAATACGCAGATAAAGCGAATCCAGAGCATCGATATCGGCAGTCAGGCGAAACAGCAGTCTTGCCGGACGCTTCAACAGCCTCTGCGCCGCTTGCGGTTGAGCCCAATTGCGGAGAATCTCTACGCGCAATCCCGCCAGCACACCAAGTGTTGCGTCGTGCGTGGTCAAGCGCTCGCCGTAGCGAGCGGCAGTGCGGGCGAGAGCCAGAAAACGGATCGCTGCGGCAGGCGCAAAAACATCGAAAGCGAACGCCGCGACTGACGAGAGCCCCGCTATTGCCGTGGCGGTAATGAACCAGCCGGAAAGCCCTAGCAGTGCGATACCGGCGAGCACTGTTGTCGCCGCCAGCAGAGCGCCCGCCAGAAGCGCGGCGCGCCGCTCAGCAAGGAATAGCGCCAGAATGGGCCGGAATGCGCTCCACAGGGCCATTACACGCCCTCCTGCGGTGTTTTTGGCGGCAGGAGCACTACCCTGTCCATGCGGCTCGCGAGGATAGGATCGTGTGTCGCGACGATGAGCGTCTTGCCAGCAGAGATCCTCAGCAGGCTATCCATGATTTCATTGGCTGTACTCGTATCGAGATGAGCGGTCGGTTCGTCTGCGAGGATCAGCCCCGCATCCGGATTGGCGGCCGCACGCGCCAAAGCAAGCCTTAAGGTTTCCCCGCCGGAAAGGCCCGATCCGCCTTCACCGATCGGCGCGTTTGCGTGCGCATTGGCCACGTCCTGCAGGGCCGCCTTGCCGAGCGCTGCTCCGATCTCGTCGGATCCGATTTCCGGGCGGCCCAGCGCTACATTCTCCGCAACCGTGCCAGCGAAAATATGAGGCTTCTGTCCGACCCAGGCAATGCCTGTCCGAAGCTCTGCCGCCGTGGCCGGCGTGAGCGGGATGTTCCCAATTGCAATCCGCCCGCTTGCGTAGGGCGCGAGCCCGGCGATCAAAGCGAGAAGCGTGGATTTTCCCGAGCCGCTTGGACCCAGCACTGCAATGTGCTCAGCCGGCAAAACATCGAGGCTGAACTGGTCAAAAACCGCCAAGCTATTGCCCTTGTGGTGGAATGTGATCTCTTCAATCTGAACGCCCGGAACTGCCGCATGGATCGCTATTGTATGCCTAGCACCCTCGTCGGCACCCGGCAGGACAACGCCATCATCGGACAGCCTGTCCAGGGCCTCGATTGCAGCCCCACCCGCAGCCCGGTCGTGCCAGACCGAGCACAACTCACGCAGCGGCTCGAAGAAAGCCGGTGCAAGCAAAAGAATAAACAGGCCTTCTGTCAGGCTTAGACGCCCGCCCCAGGCGCCGAAATTCAACTGGCCGAGCAGATGGAAACCAACATAGACGGCGACCATGGCAACACCCAGTGCCGCAAACAGCTCCAGCACCGCGGATGATAGAAACGCTATTTTGAGCACCGCCATCGTGCGTACCCGCAGCGATTGCGCGTTGTCGCGCAGGCGATGCGCGGTCAAATCCACGGCATCCAGTGAGCGAATGGTGCCCAGTCCACGCAATCGGTCGAGCAGGAACGCATTCATGCTGCCCATTTCGACAAGCTGTTTCTCGCTCGCCGCTTTGGCACGCCAGCCGATCAGCGCCATGAAAACCGGAATCAGAGGAGCGGAAACTAACAGGACTATAGCTACCGTCCAGGACAACGGCAGAACACAGAGCATGATAGCAACGGGAACAATTGTGGCCCTCAGCCGTGCCGGGCGAAACCGCGAAAGATAGGGCACGATGGCCTCTGCCTGCTCGGCCAGCACACTCGCAGCGAAACCGGAAGCGGGTCGATTCATATCGAGCGGTGAGCGCCAGGCCAGCGCCGCCACAGCTTTTTCGCGTTTCGTGGACAACACAGCGCGGGCGGCGCGAAAAGCAAGCCGGCTTCCAACCGCATCGAGCAGTGCCCGGAACACGCCAATCGCAATGACGCCAAGAACCAGCCAGTGGATATTCGCCATTCCTTTGCCGGCAACGATGCCACCCACACCCGTGGCGAGGAGAAAAGCCTGCGGTAACCACAGCAGAGATGCAAGCACCAGAACAATGGGTGCCACCCTCTCGGTGCGTGCAGCACCGGGAGAACTCGCGGATTTCTCCGCCAAATTTGATGACGCGGTCCGCAGCGCTGCACTGTCGTCCGCAAAATCACTCTGCGTGCGGAGCGTTATCGAGGACGAATGTGCTGCCGGTGCCATCACTTCAACCCTTCTCGGGAGAACGCTTCGACCTGCCGAGGGATACGATCTTGTCCTTCGCCTCCAGCAGTCTTGTGACTTTCGCACCCAGCGTCAATAGGGTCGCCAAGCGGTCCGTCTCGAGCTTCTTGACGTCGTCGTACCAATTGGTCAGTTGCTCGATGAGACTGTGCATCTCACCCATCCTCGCCTGCGCGTGGCGTTCTGCATCGCTGGCCGGCTGCTGCATCAGGATTTCGCGCAAAACGGACAAGGTTGGATCGACTTCGCGCTTCTTTCGTTCCTCCGCAAGTGTGCGCAAAATCTGCCAGACATCGTCCGGCGTTGTGAAGAAATCGCGGCGGTCATCGGGAAGATGTTTGAGCAGGACGAGGTTCCACGCCTGCAATTCACGCAAGCTCATCGACACATTCGAGCGGGAGATTCCCAACGCGTCGACGATCTGTTCGGCATTGAGGGGATCAGGCGAGACATAGAGCAGTGCATAGATCTGGCCGACGGTGCGGTTGATTCCCCACCGGCTTCCCATCTCGCCAAAGTGCAGAACGAAGGACTGAACGAGGGGCGGTAGATTCATCGGCTTATCCCGTTGCAACTGTCATTTCAGTAATTACTGAAATTACGATATTTAATAAATCGTAAATTGGCAAGGGGCAGGTTTTGGATACCACAGGAAAGGAGGAGGGGAGGCTCTGCGAACCGCCGCCGCTTCTTACCCTCCCCCTTGTGGGGAGGGCAGGAGCGAAGCGACGGGGAGGGGAACTTTTTACATATTTGGTCGCCGTCAGCCTTAATGGATCCAACGTCAAAAAAACCCCCTCCCTGCTGCTGCGCAGCCTCCCTCCCCACAAGGGGGAGGGTAAGACGCGGCACCCTTGGAGCCCAATTGCAACCCAGCAACCCAATTAAAAAACCGGCCCGATCAGTTGATCGAGCCGGTTTACAAGATGGCGCAGATGCCCATCAGGCTGAAGAAATCAAAAGGCTTAGTTCAGACCCAGCTTCCCACGCAAGGTCGACAGGTCTTCGGCAAGCGTGTTGACGGCGGCAGCCAGCACGGCGCGGTCATCTTCGGTGAGCTTGTCATAGAGCTCATAGCCGTCAGCCGTCTTGTACTTGGCCAATGTCGTATCGACCTTGTCGAAATTGCCCGATACCTTGGTCACGAAAGCGCTGTCTTCCTTTTCGACCAGCGGACGCACCAGGTCGAAAATCTTGCGCGAACCATCGAAGTTCGCCTTGAAGTCCCAAAGATCGGTATGGCTGTAGCGGTCTTCTTCACCGGAAATCTTGGTCGCCGCAACTTCTTCCATCAGCGCGGCCGCACCCCCGACAACCTTCTCGGGTGGCAGGGTCAAATCGGTGATCCGCTTGTTGAGCTCGGTCACGTCGGCCATCAGCTTGTCGGCAAATGGTCCGAGGTCCTTGGTGCTGTTCTCGGTGAAGAGGCCGTATTCGATACGATGGAAACCAGTGAACTCCGGATCCTTCTCCGCCTTTTCGTGGTCGTCGGCGCGCGAATCGATCGAACCATCGAGATCGCTGAACAACTCTGCGATCGGCTCGATCGCTTCGTAGCTCATGCGCGTCGAACCGAAGAGCGACTTGGCCTTGTCCACATCGCCTGCCTTGACCGCATCCGTGAATGCCTTGGTGTCGGTCACGAGTGTTTCAAGGTTTTCCGACACGTAGATCTTGTAGTCGGCAATTGGTTGAACGAGATCGAGCGGTGCAACCTCGGCATTTGCCATTCGCGGCAAAGCTGCGGCTGAAAGTGTCAACAGGCTGACAGACAGTACAAGTTTGAGTTTCATCCTTAGTCCCCTTAAGATTTGCGGACCACGTCGTGACCCGCCGCTTGCAATAATGTCCGGCCGACAAAATCGCTTTCGTCCTGCGGGCCGGGTGGCGTGAAGAAAAAGCCGCCGCCAATCGGCTTGATGTATTCCTCGAGCGGTTCCCCATCGAGCTGGCGCTGCACCGTGATGAAGCCCTTCTCCAGATCCGCCTGATAGCAGATGAACAAGAGCCCCTGTTCGAGCTGGCCGGATTTGCTCACTCCGTTCGAATAGTTGAACGGGCGGCGAAGAATGAGGTTTGCTTCGGAAGCCTTCGTGCGGAAATTGGCGAGCCTTATATGCGCGTCGAGCGGCGTTACCGTCCCTTCCGGATCCTTGGAATAGTCAGGCACATCATGCTCGGTATTTCCGCCGCCATGCGGTGCGCCCGTCGCCTTCTTGCGGCCAATGATGCGCTCCTGCTCGCCGAGCGGTGTGCGGTCCCAGCGTTCGACGAAATTGCGGATGATGCGCACGGCCTGATAGGAGCCGCCGCGCGTCCATTCAGGCTCGGTCCCGGTCTCCGGCACCCAGACGATCTTGTCCATCAGCGCAGCATTATTGGCATCGGGATTGGCCGAACCGTCGCGGAAACCGAGGAAATTGCGCGCGCTTTCGTGGGCTCCGTCCGGTTTCGGCGGCAGGACAGGCACCGAGCCTTCCTGTTTCCAGCGAAGCACCATCAGATCCGGCAGGTTTTTCAGGACGTCGCGCAAGGCGTGAATGTTCGTATCCGGCGTGTTCGAGCTGATCTGCAACGCCAGGTCGCCGTGGCACAGGTCGGCATCCAGCGCATCGTTGCGGAAGGCCTTCATGCGCGAAAGACGCGCCGGTTTGTGCGGCGCCAGCCAATCGCGGTCGTCGAAGAACGATGAACCGAGCGAAACCGTGATGGTCAGATTGTCCGGCGGAACCACCGGCCCCAGCAGTCCCGAATCCGCCGGCGGCAGCTTGTCGTCCAGCTCTGGCGGCGTACCGCCTTGCATGAGGAAAGCGATGCGGCTCGATAGCGTCCGGAACAGCCGCTCCACGTCTGCCGGCGTTTCCGCCAAAACGTGAAACGAGGCGATCATGCCCGCCGCCGGGCGCGGTGTGACAATGCCCGCCTGGTGCAGACCATAAAATGACTGGCGCTCCTGCGTCTTGTCGCTGACCGGCGCATCGGTGACCTGTCCGCCCTGCTTTTCCGCCGCGCGTGCCGTGGTCAATCCGGTGGCCAATGCACTGCCCGCGGCACCGACACCGAAAAGCACGTTGCGCCGTGTTGTCACCAGTTTGTTGTCGTTGGTTGTCATCGCCGTTACTCCAGTCCTACGGCCGCATTGAGCTTGCCGATCGCCTCGGCCAGCCCTTGCATCTTCTGCGCCAGTGCCTTGCGGCTATCCGCGTTCACCTTGTCGTAGGCCGGATAGCCGTCCGGGCCCTTGAGTGCAGTCAACGCGCTGTTGGTATCTGTCAGGCGGCTGTCGATATCAGCCACCACCTGTGGCGCAGCCTGCACCGCAACCGGCTTCAGCAGGGCCATCATCCGCGAAACCCCGGCAATATTGGCCTCGAAATCGGCAAGATCGGTCTGCGCGTAGTGATCTTCACCTGCCGTGATCTTCGTATCGGCAATCTGCCCGACAAGCCGCCCCGCGCCCTTGGCGATCTGCTCGGGCGGAATGCGCAACCCGCGTATCCGGCCCTTCAGCGCCGTCACATCAGCCAGTAGCTTCGCTGAGACTGGCGCCAGCCCGTCAAGGCTGTTCTTGGCGTAAAGACCAAATTCCACGCGATGGAAGCCGGTGAAACCCGGGTCCTCCTCGCGCTTTTCCAGGTAGTCCGCCACCGGATCGATGGCATTGTGCAGATCGGCAAAGAGGTCGGCCATCGGTTCAATCTGCTTATAGGGAGCACGCGCCTTCTGATAGGATTCGCGCGCCTTTTCGAGGTCGCCGGCCTTGACCGCGTCATCGAGCGCCTTCGTGGCCTTCACCAGCGAATTCGCCTGCATCGCCATGAACACCTGGAATTCGGCCAGCGGACCGATAAACGATACCAGCGCCGGCCGCGCAGCCTCCGCTTCGGACTCGGCCGATGGCGTGACGTGCAAGGTTCCGCGCGGATTGTTGAGCAGACCGCAGGTAATCTCGTAGGTTCCGGCCTTGAGTTTTGCCTGCATCGTCTGGGTAAAGCCCGGCACGATATTCTCGCGCTCTTCCAGAACCATCACGCCGTCGAGGATTTCCCACTCAAGCGCGCGGTTGGATTTGTTGACGATGGTGAATGTCGAACGCCCGGCCGGAACCGTAATCTCGTTGGGATCGCAGGCGCTGTCATTGATCGTGACGGTAATTGCCCCTGACGCCGCCGATTTCAACCCTTTCGAGGCATAGTAGAAGGCCACGCCGCCTGCGACGACGAGAAGGGCGGCCCCGGCAACCGCCAGCTTCATCAGCTTTTGCGATGAAGGGCGGGGAGAACTGGAGCCGGCGGTTTGCGTCATATAAAATTTCTTTCGGGGTGGCGATCAATGGGAAGGTTGGGCGGCAGCTGTACGACTGCCCGCTGGACGCAGGAACATGAAGATGCTGATGGATAGGAAGGCGACATAAATGATGACTTCGCCCAGCGTCGGCATGTCCTGATAGCCGAACATTCCGGAGAGCAACGTACCCAATGGGCTGCTGACCGGCAGGATGCCGCTCAGGTCGATGACAATCGTCTGGAGACTGTTCCAGACACCCGCCTCGTGGAAATGGCGCAATGTGCCCGCCAATATCCCGGCAGCGACCACCAGTATGAAAAGACCCGTCCAGAAGAAGAACCGGCGCAGATTGAGGCGGATACCGCCCATATAGATGCCGTAGCCAAGCACGATCGACACCAGAATGCCGAGAAGCGCGCCAAGCGGCGCATCGCTGTTGGTGCTCTGCTGGAAAATGGCGAGCAGGAAGAATACCGATTCGAGCCCTTCGCGGGCCACGGCGAAGAACACCATGGCAATCAGCGCAGGGGCCTGTCCTGTCGAATGCGAAAACGCCGAGTCGATCGAATGGTGGAGGTCGGATTTGATCGAGCGCGCGGCCTTGCGCATCCAGAATACCATCGACGACAAGACGATGACGGCAATCAGCCCGACAATGGCCTCGAAGAATTCCTGTGCCTTCTGGGGGAACTCGGCGCTGACCATCTGCAGCCCGGCGCCCACGAAGAGCGAAAGCGCAATGGCAAGCAGAATCCCGACCCAAACCGCCGGCATCCATTCGCCTCGACCGGTCTGCTTCAGATAACTCGCGACAATGCCCACGATCAGGGCCGCCTCGATGCCCTCACGCAGCATTATCAGGAATGGAACCAGCATAGATCAGACCCTCGGCCAACCCTTGACGTCTCTTCGAGACGCGCTTTGGCGCCGCGGGAGTCATAGACTGTCGCGAAAAACGAAGCAATAACAATATATTAGAAGAATTCTAAGGAATAACCGGAGGAAATTTGTCAATTATTCCAATATGTTGATTGTTTCAATCCACAATCGAATGCAACCTAATGTCGAGAAGGCCCCCTGCGCCGCCACATTCTTTCCACAATTCCTCCGGTGGAGGCGAAATCAACGCGGAACGCTCGCCACGCCAAGCAATTGATCGACCGTGTCGCGATCACCCGCCAGTTGCTCCGAGGAACCATCCCATACGATGCGGCCGCGTTCGAGAATGATCACCCGTTCGGCAAAATCGAGAGCGCTCTGGATACGCTGCTCGACGAGCAGGATAGTCATCTCGCCGCTCGACGCGAGTTGCGAAAACGCCGCCATCAGTTCCTCGCATATGACGGGCGCCAGCCCTTCCAAAGGTTCATCGAGCAGCAGCACAGTCGGCTTGCCGAGAATGGTACGGGCGGTCGAGAGCATCTGCTGTTCACCGCCGGAAAGCTTTGCCCCGGAATTCGCCCGCCGCTCGTAGAGACGCGGGAACATGTCGTAGGCCTCCTGCAACGCACTACGCGGCCTTCCCTTCAACCCGACGAAGAGGTTCTCTTCGACAGTCAGCGATGGAAAGATACTGCGTGATTGCGGTACGAAGCCAAGCCCGCTCCAGGCCCGGGCGGAGCTCTCCATGTGGGTAAGGTCCGCATCGCCGAGTTTGATCGTGCCGTCATAGCGCCGTGTCTGCCCCGCAAGCGTTGCAAACAATGTCGTCTTGCCGACGCCGTTTCGCCCAAGCACCGCGATGCGCGCACCAGCCTCGGCTACAAAGGAAATATTCTCCAGCACCCGGGTCGGACCATAGCCCGCGCTCAGACCTTTGACTTCAAGCCGCGCTGCCATTGGCATACCCTCCGAGATAGGCCTCGCGTACCCGCACGTCATTCGTCGCATCGACAGGCAGTCCGTCGAAGATGATTTCACCCGCCGCCAGCACGATCACCCTCTTGGCAAACCGAAAAACCAGATCCATGTCATGGTCGATCATCAGCACCGCGAGATCGGCCGGCAGTTGCGCCAATGCATTCTCGATCAGGAACGTATCGCTGTGCGGCACGCCCGCCGCCGGTTCATCGAGCAACAGCACCTTCGGCCGCAGCGCCAGCGCCAGCGCAATTTCCAAAAGGCGCTGTTGCCCATAGGCGATCTCGCTGACCGGAACCCGTCCGAGTGCTGTCAGATTGAGCGTCTCGAGAATTTCATATGTTTCACGCATCACGTCCGGCATGGCCTGAAAGGAACCAGCCATCCGGCCGGACTTGCCTTGCCGCTGCAGGATCGCCAGCGCGACATGCTCTTCCGGGGTCATCTCGGCAAAAAGCCGTGTCACCTGAAATGAGCGAACCAGCCCGGCTCGCACACGCCTCATCGGATTGAATCTCGAAATGTCTTCGCCGCCCATCAGCACCTGTCCGGAGTCCGGACGCAAATGGCCGGTTACCAGATTGACGAAGGTGGTTTTTCCGGCGCCGTTCGGGCCGATCAGCGCCACGCGATCACCCTTGCCCAGCGCCAGCGAGACATCGCGCGTGACGTTCAGCCCGCCGAAGGCCTTCTGGAGATGATCGACCTCGAAGAGTGCAGTCATTTGCCGCCTCGCCTGTATCGTTCAACGAGGGTCGCGGCCGTGCCATAAAGGCCCTTGGGCGCAAACAGCACCACGGCAATCAGCAGTGCGCCGACGATCGTCAGCCAATGGAACGGGTTGGCGGCAGAGACCAGATCTTCGATCCAGACAAAAGCTATCGTGCCGATCAGCGCTCCGTAAAGCGAGCCCACGCCACCGAGAACCAGCATGACGAGCGCTTCGGCGGAATTGGTGAAGCTCAGGCTGTCGAGGCCGACGACCTGTGTCGATACCGCATTGAAGGCGCCGCCGACACCCGCGACCAACCCCGAGATCACATACATCTTGATCAGGGTGAGCTTGACCGAGGCGCCCATCGCGCTGACCCGAATAGGATCCTGCCGGATACCCCGGCAAAGCATGCCGAAGGGTGACCGAACCAGAATGCGCAGCAGTATGAATACAAGGAGGAGCAGGACGATGCCAAAGACATAGGCCGTGCGGCCCCAGAGATCGAACTCGAAGACGCCGAGGATGGGATCGGGCGAGATGCCCGAAAGCCCATCGCTACCCCCCGTATATTGCGATGCCTTGTTGGCCGCCTCGTGAAACAAGTGGATGATGGCGATGGACAACACGAGTTGGGCGAGGCCGTGTCCACGCAGGATGACGATGCCCGAAATCAACCCTGCCAAAGCACCGCCAACTGCGCCGATGGCGATCATGGTGATCGGTTCGGTGATCCCGAAATGCGCCGCTGCGATACCTGCCGCATAGGCGCCGCTGCCGAAAAGTGCGGCATGACCGAGCGTCGCAACGCCGCAATATCCGGTCACCAGATCGAGCGACAGGACGAGAAGCATGATCGCGATCATGCGCGTCAGCAGCGCCAGATTGTCGGGAAACAGGAAGTATCCGGCCATGGCCGCAATCAGGATGACGGCGATGCCAATGAGATCGCGCTGCCAGCCCCTGTTTTGGGCAGGCATCGCCGTGACAGATACCCCGGCGCTCATTTGGCTCTTCCCATCAGACCGCGTGGGAACACCCAGACGATAGCTATCACCGCGAGATAGAAGAAGAACTCGCCATATTCGGGCACGAGGTAGCGCCCCGTCGTATCGATGGCGCCGAGCAACAGGCAGGCGATCAGCGCGCCGGGGATGGAGCCCGCACCGCCGACCGAAACGACGACAAGAAACGTCACCATGTAGCGCAGAGCGTAATAGGGTTCGACCGGCAGCAGTTCCGCACCGATCACCCCGCCAAAGGCTGCAAGCCCAACAGCAAGCGCGAAACTTGCTGCATAGACGATCTTGGTGCGAACGCCGAGCGCCGCCGCCATCGCCGTATTGTCCACCGAGGCACGCAGTTTGACACCGAAGGATGTGCGCTCGATCAGATACCAAAGCGCCAACGCGACAACCACACCGCAGCCGATGGCAAAGAGCTTGTGCGCCGCGATAGTACGGAAACCGATATCGACGGGACCCTGCAGTCCCGCGGGGAGGGGGATCGTCTTCAGCGTCGGACCGAACACGTAATTGGCGAGGCCGATCACGCAAAAGGTGATGCCGATGGTCATCAGCACCTGCGTCAGCTCCGGTGCGCCGTAAATCCGCCGGTAGAGAAAACGTTCCAGGGGAACGGCAATGATGATCGTGCCAAGCACGGCAATCGCGATCGCCAGGCCATAGGCAAGCCCGAGATCGCGCGCCGCATAGGAAGCGATATAGCCGCCGATCATGGCGAATGCGCCGTGGGCGAGGTTGATCACCCGCATCAGGCCCATGGTCACCGACAGGCCAATCGAGATGACGAACAGGATCATCCCGTAGGCCAGGGCATCGACGCCAATGCTGAAGAACGTCTGCATCAGATCATTCCGGTTTTGGGACTACTTTGCAGCCGCCAATCCCGGATCCGGCTGCTTCTCAAACGTCTTGATTTCCTTGTTGAAGTAGACGCCGTCGGCACCCTTCGATACTTCACGCAGATAGATGTTCTGGGTGATGTGGCGCGTTTCCGGATCGATCGAGACCGGACCGCGCGGGCTTTCCCAGGTGAGGCCTTTCACGGCATCGACCGCCTTCTGTGCATCCTGCTTGCCGCCGGTCGCCTCGATCATCTTGCTGATGACATACATGCCATCATAGGCGCCGACCGAAGGGAAAGAGAGTTCGGCCGGGTTGCCGATTGCTTTTTGGGCCGCGGCGACAAATGCCTTGTTCTCCGGCGAATTATGCGCCAGCGAATAATGGAACGTCGTCAGGATGCCGAGGCCCGCATCGCCAATCGCCGGCAGATCGGATTCCTGTGTCAGGTCGCCCGGCGCGAGAAACTGGATGCCGGCCTGCTTCAGACCGTTCTCGTTATAGGCCTTGACGAAACCGAGCGTGGTTGGACCCGACGGCAGGAAGGCAAAAACCGCCTGTGCCCCGGAGTTGCGCACCCGCTGCATCACCGGGCTGAAATCATTGGTCGACAGCGGCATGCGGATGGATTCGACAACCTTGCCGCCTTCTTTCTCGAACGTCGTCTTGAACGCGTTCTCCGCATCGACACCCGGGCCGTAATCGCTGACGACTGTAATTGCTTTCTCCACACCGCGCTCGCGCGCGATCTTCGCCATCGGCGCAGAGGTCTGCCATGTGGTGAACGAAGTGCGGACAACCAGCGGGCTCTTGGTGACGATGGCCGACGTCGCCGCGTTCATGATGACCATCGGAACATTCGCCTGCTTGAGCAGCGGCGTGACCGCCATGGCGTCCGGGGTGAAATAGAAGCCGGCAAGATATTGCACGCCTTCCTTGACCACCAGTTCCTGCGCCAATGCTTTCGACTGGGCCGGGTCGGCCTGTGGCACATCCCGGTAGAGGATTTCAATCGTGTTCTCGCCGACCTTGTCACCGTGGGTTGCAATGTAGGCATCGATGCCAGCCTTGAAATTTTTGCCCTGTATTGCGAATGGTCCCGAGAAGGGACCGACAACGCCAATCTTGATGACTTCGGCATAGGCACTTGCACTCATCAAAATTGATGCGGCGACGGCCAGAATGAGCTTTTTCATGGTTCCTCCCTCAATCGAAAACGGCTTTTTCAGAACATTGCACACGACCCGCGGTTTCCGAAGCAGGAATGAAACGAAAAGATACGATTCTCATACAAGACCGGGCGATTCCTATGCAAGAAATGTCGATTCTGGCGCAAGATTTTCCACCCGCAATTGCATTTTAGTTGCGTGTGGTTGAAATCACGCCTTGCCAAAGCTCTCAATCGAACCGAGCAACGTGCTGGCCGAACGCAGCGCGGTCGTCGTCGTTGCAACCATGGATGGCAATATCATCCACTCCAAAGTCCATGCGGCGCCTGAGCGTTCCTGCTCGTGAACCAAGGCGTGGTGCATGCCGGAAACCTGCGTGGCATTGTAACGGGCGAGCACAACCAGAAGTTCAGCAAGGACCGGATTTTGCTTGTGCGGCATCGCCGATGATTTGCCGCCACCGCTCAATTTGAGCTCCGTCGAACCTTGTGCGAGAAGCGCGATGTCCTGGCCGATTTTGCCAAGCGAACCGGAAATCAGCGATAAAAAGTCAGCAAATTCAACGATAATGTCGCGCTGACTGTGCCATTGCGGCGCATCGTAAAGGCCGAGTAACGCCGCCATTCGCTTGCGAACCGCTGGTCCTTTATCCCCCAGTTTCTCCAGCGTTCCTGCTGCTCCGCCGAACTGGATCACCGGGAAATCGAGCTTCAATATATCGAGGCGCTTGCGGTGACGCAGCAGCGGCCCGCGCCAGGATTCGATACGGTCTCTGACTGTTATCGGGATGGCCGCCTGCATGCGGGTGTGCCCCATCAAGCCATTGTTCCCAAACATCTTTTCAAGTTGATCCAGATCGGCGATAATATCGGACAATCCGGTTTCGAGGCGTTTCATTACCGGGTTCAGCCGGATCATCAGGCTCGTATCGATGACGTCCTGACTGGTCGCACCAAGATGCAGGCAAGCGCGATGCTCCTGCGGAACAATCTCGCGCAATTGCCGGATAAGTTCCGGGATGACGACACCATCCGATGCAACCGCCGATTTGAGCGCCGCCATGTCGGGTACGAAAGCCTGGCACGCCTTCTCGATGGCCTCTGCGGCCGCACTTTCTATAATATTTTCGGCAGCTTGCGCCTCGGCCAAAGCGATTTCGAACTGAAGCATTGCCGCAATATCGCTCTCCGCCGAGAACCATTGCGCTGCCTCTTCATCACCGATCAAACCGGACAAAAACGGATGATCGAAAGGAGAAATACTCATCGCCTATACATCGAAAAAGATGGTTTCCTTGTCGCCTTGCAGATAGATATCAAAGACATAGCTCGACCCATCGCGCTTCGCGATCAGCGTCGGGACGCGATTGCGATGCTCGATGCGTTGCAGGATCGGGTCTTTGTCGTTCGCCTCTTTCTCGTCGTCGAAATAGATCCGCGTCTGCAACCCTATGTTGATCCCCCGCGCCACGATCCAGACCGTGACATGCGGCGCCATCAGACGCCCGTCCTTGAAGGGAACCTGTCCCGGTTTCACGGTTTCGAAGCGATATTCGGCCGTTTCCATGTCCGTTGGACAGCGTCCCCACCCGGTAAAATTGGGATCGGCGGTGCCGCGCAACTCGGATGGACTGTTGTAGAGCCCCTTGCTGTCGGCCTGCCATATTTCAAGCAAGGCGTCACGCAATGGCGTTCCGGTGCCGTCGAAAACCCGTCCACGCAGGGTAATTCGCTCGCCCAACGTCTTGTCATTGACCATGGAGATGCCAAGATCGTTCTCGTAAACGCCTGTAATCTCACAGAAATTCGGCGTGCAGCCGATGTGGACGTAAGGTCCGGCCGTCTGTGATGGCGTTTCCTTCAGGTAGCCCAATTGTTGCACCATCAGTTGCCCTCCATGCGATTCTCGAACAGGGTTGAGCGGCGGCCGCGCAACACGATGTCAAATTTATAGGCGCGTGCATCCATCGGAATGGTGTTGTTCATATCGAGCGCCGCGATGAGCTGTTCTATCGCTGCCTTGTCCGGAATGGATTTGACGATCGGGCAGTTCCAGATCATCGGATCGCCCTCGAAATACATCTGGGTAATCAACCTCTGCGCGAAACCATGGCCGAACACCGAGAAGTGGATATGCGCCGGGCGCCAGTCATTCACACCGTTCGGCCAAGGATATGCGCCCGGCTTGACCGTGCGAAAACGGTAGTAACCGTCCTCGTCTGTGATCGTCCGGCCGCACCCGCCAAAATTGGGATCGAGCGCCGCAAGATATCCCTCGCGCTTGTGCCGATAGCGTCCGCCAGCATTGGCCTGCCAGAATTCCAGGAGTGCACCCGCAACACCCTTGCCGCGCTCGTCTACAACTCTGCCGTGAACAATAATGCGCTGCCCGATCGCGCTCTCGCCTGGCTTCGCATAATTGTAGATAAGATCGGCATCGAGCTCGCCCAGCATCGCATGGCCGAACACCGGCCCGGTGATCTCCGAGAGTGTATTATCGAATGAAATCAACGCTCTCTGCGGCGAACGCACGACGCTCGTCTTGTACTCTGGCGTATAGGCCGGCGGATGCCACTGCCTGTCCCGCTGAAAGAATGCGCCGGTCTCCGGCTTCCTGTTGGACATTGTGAGCCTCCCGTCAGGCTGTCTTTTCGGCCGCAGCGAGGTCTTTATAGACCTGCGTCGCCAGTTTAATCGCATGGTTGGCCGCCGGAACGCCCGCATAGATTGCAACGTGCAGAAACGCCTCGCAAATATCATCCTGGGTCGCGCCAGTGTTCGCCGTCGCCTTGATATGCATGACCAGTTCCTCGTCCTGGCCCAATGCTGCCAACAGCGCGATGGTCACAATCGAGCGCTGCCGCTTCGTCCAGCCTGGCCGCGACCAGACATGGCCCCAAGCAGCTTCAGTGATAAGCTCTTGAAATGGTTCGTCAAAGTCTGTCTTGTTTGCCTCGGCACGATCGACATGCGCATCGCCGAGGACAATCCGACGTGTTTTCATGCCTTCAGCATAGCGATGGGAAGGAACGTCTGTAGACGTCATGCTCTTTCTCCAAGTTGGAACTCGTCGATGAACGCTCGTATCACCGCCGTCAGCGCTTCCGGTTGCTCCACGCAGGGGATATGTCCGGCATCCTTGATCACCTCGTAACGAGCGCGCGGAATGAGCTTTGCCAGCGAAAGCACAACTTCCGGTGGCGTCGACCCATCCTGATCCCCGACGATGCAAATGGTCGGGACCGCGATACGCGAGGCTTCGGTTGTAAAATCGGCATCGCGCAACGCGGCACACGTCCCGATATACCCTCCGATGGCCTGGCGGGTCAGCATATTGCGATATCCGGCAAGTTCGTCGCGACGCTGCTTGTGGAAGGGAGGAGTGAACCATTTTTCGAGCACCCCATCCGCAATGGCTTCAATGCCCCCTTGCTCAAGCGCCGCGATGCGCGCAGCCCACATTTCCGCCGAGCCGATCTTATGGGCGGTATCGCAAAGGACAAGTGCACGCACCAGATCCGGCCGCGTCGCATGAAGTCCTTGTGCCACCAGCCCGCCAACCGACAGGCCGCAGACAATCGCGTTCCTGACCTCAAGATAATCAAGGAGACCTGCAAGGTCAGCGGTATGATCGTCGATGGAGTAGGGTGTCGTACCAATATCCGAAAGACCATGTCCGCGCATGTCATATGTCACGATGGCGAAATCGCCGACAAGGCGAAGGATTACATCGCGCCAGATACGGAAGTCGGTGCCAAGCGAATTGGCAAAGACCAACACGGGCTTGCCTTCCGGTGCGCCGATCAATTGATAGTGCAGTGTTACGCCGTTGCTAGAAACGAATTGCACAGAAGCCTCCCATTCAATAAACCATCATGGATTATCCGTATGGTTAGGTAAAATCATATTCTATCGCATTCTCTTAACTGATGGGTTATGAAATGCCATGATCGATAGTCGCATCAAGTTTCGCCATCTTCAAACTTTTCTGGAAGTCGCGCGTCAGAAGAGCGTGATGAAGGCGGCAGCAATCCTTCATATCAGTCAACCGGCTGTCACCAAAACAATCCGTGAAATGGAAAACGAGCTTGGCGTTGCCGTATTTGAACGTGACGGCCGCGGCATCAGGATCACGCGTTATGGCGAGGTGTTCCTGCGCCATGCCGGCGCCGCCATCACGGCATTGCGCCAAGGCATTGATTCCGTTTCCAATGAACGGTCGGGGGAGGGTGTCCCCATCCGCATTGGCGCTTTGCCGACTGTGTCCACCCGCGTGATGCCGCATGCCATCAGCTTGTTTCTGCAAGAGGAAACGCAAAGTCGCATCAAGATTGTTACGGGCGAAAACGCGGTCCTGCTGGAGCAGCTTCGGCTTGGTGATCTCGATCTTGTTGTTGGCCGCCTTGCCGCTCCAGAGAAAATGACGGGGTTCTCCTTCGAACATCTCTATTCCGAGCAGGTGGTTTTCGCCGTCAGCGCCAGCCATCCGCTCTTGAACTCACAAGAGGATATTTTTTCGCTTCTTGCCGATTTTCCCATTCTCATGCCAACCAGGGCATCGATCATTCGGCCCTTCGTCGACCGCTTTCTCATCGCCAATGGGGTAGCCACCCTGCCTACCCAGATCGAGACGGTATCCGACGCGTTCGGCCGCGCCTTTGTTCGCTCCAGCAATGCTGTTTGGATCATCTCATCGGGCGTCGTCGCCAATGATGTTGACGATGGGAGTTTGGCGCTTTTACCCATAGACACAAGCGAAACGCGCGGACCGGTAGGTCTCACGATGCGTGCTGACATAACGCCGTCCCTGCCACTGATGATCTTGATGCAGACGATCCGCGAGGCAGCAACTGAAGGGTCACCAAACTAGACCAGCAGGCCCGCCAACGTATCGCGAGTTGACTGCATAACCGGCAGATAGGTTGCAACCATTTCATCAACTGTAACCCTCGGCGCCTGTGCACCGACGTTAAGTGCCGCAATGGTGGTACCCCGCATATTGCGCACCGGGATGGCAATCGAACAGAGACCGATCTCCAATTCCTGATCGATGACGGCATATCCCTGCTCGCGTATCAGTTGCAACTCAGCCATCAAGTCAGCAATAGTCGTTTTTGTATTCGGCGTATTCGCCTTACGGTTGCTATTCTCCAGAATACTCTTCGCATCGCCCTCATTCATCGCGGCGAGCAAGACTCGCCCCATGGACGAGCAATAGGCGGGCAGGCGGCTTCCGGGATTGAGATTGATCGACATTACCCTCTTATGCGATGCCCGGGCGATATAGACGATCTCATTACCATCGAGGACGGAAGCCGATGCGCTTTCGCCGGTCTTTTCGGATAGTTGATCGAGAAAAGGCTGCAGCAGGCGGGGCAGGGGAGTCGCTGTAAGATAGGAATGGCCAAGACGCAGTATTCGCGGCGATAGCGAGAAGAATTTGCCGTCATAGTCGGCATAGCCGAGTTGTGCCAAGGTCAAGAGACAACGCCGGGCGGTCGCACGTTCGAGGCCGGTAATCCTCGAGATATCGGTGATTGAAAGACGCGGATTTGCCGCGTCGAACGCCTCGATTACCGAGAGGCCCTTGGCAAAACCACTGATGAAGTCTGTTTCTCGCATACCAAACTCTAGCACGCTTTGTGCGATATACGAACAAAAATCAAATAACGCACAAAAGATTTGACCTTTGAACCATTGAAGCACTAATCCAAAAGACGAGGAATTCGAGACAGGGAGAGAAACGTGGCGCGGATTTGCACGCTTTCCGAAGCGATTGAAGAGAATGTCAGAGACGGCGATTCCATTGCGATGGAAGGGTTCACGCACCTGATCCCCTATGCGGCTGGCCATGAAATCATCAGGCAGGATCGCAAGGAGCTTTTTCTCATCCGGATGACGCCAGACCTGATTTACGATCAATTGATCGGCGTCGGGGCGGCACGCGGTATGAAATTTTCCTGGGGTGGCAATCCGGGCGTTGGCTCGTTGCACCGTTTTCGCGATGCAGTCGAGAACCAATGGCCACGCCCGCTCGAAATCGAGGAGCATTCGCACGCCGCCATGGCAAACGCCTATGAGGCTGGGGCAGCAAACCTGCCATTCGCCATGCTCCGCGGCTATAACGGTGCGGATCTAGCGAAGGTTAACCCGAACATCAAATCGATTACCTGCCCGTTCACTGGCGAAGTCCTGGCGGCGGTGCCATCGATTCGACCTGACGTGTCCATTATCCACGCCCAGCGCGCGGACCGCAAAGGCAATGTGCTGATCGAAGGCATCTCCGGCGTCCAAAAAGAAGCGGTGCTTGCGGCCAAACGCTCGATCGTTACGGTCGAAGAAATCGTTGATGAACTGAATCCGCCGTCGCCCAATGCAGTGGTTCTGCCAACATGGGCCGTCAGTTCTGTTGTTCATGTTCCAGGTGGTGCGTTTCCGTCCTATGCGCACGGCTATTATCCGCGTTCCAACGCTTTTTACATTGCCTGGGACAAGATCGCCCGTGACCGCGAAAGTTTCACAGCCTGGGTCAAGGAGCATGTGCGTGACGGAAAGCCCGAAGATTTCGCCCGCCATGTCGGCAAGCGTTCTGCAAAAGCAGCGTAAGGAGTATCGTCATGTCGATTGAATTTACACCAACAGAGATGATGACGATCGCTGCAGCCCGCGCTTTGACCAATGATGACGTGTGTTTCGTCGGCATCGGCGCGCCATCGGCAGCATGTAACGTTGCGCGGCTTACCCACGCGCCGGATATCACACTAATCTACGAAAGCGGCACGATCGGTACCAAACCTGACGTTCTGCCCCTTTCGATCGGGGATGGTGAATTGTGCGATACCGCCTTGTGCACTGTTTCAGTCCCTGAGATGTTCCGCTACTGGTTGCAGGGCGGACGCATTACCACTGGCTTTCTCGGCGGCGCGCAGATCGACCGGTTCGCCAATCTGAATACGACCGTCGTCGGTGACTATGACAAGCCGAAAGTTCGCCTGCCGGGTGGTGGCGGCGCACCCGAAATCGCCAGTAATTGCGGCCAGATCTATATAACCATGGCGCTCAACAAGCGTGGTTTTGTCAACCATCTCGACTTCATCACGTCGATGGGACATGGGGAGGGCGGCGATCACCGGGCGCGGCTTGGCATGAAAACCAAGGGTCCGACACGCGTTATCACTGATCTGTGCATATTCGAGCCCGACCCCGCAACCAAGGAATTGACGGTCGTTTCGATCCATCCAGGTGTGAGCCGTGCGACGATCGAAGAGAATTGCGGCTGGCCGGTTCGTTTTGCCGAGACAGTTGCGGAAACTCCGGTCCCGACGACGACCGAAATCTCCGTGCTCCGCGACATCAACGCCCGCACCAAGAAAGCACATGAGGCCGCCTGATGACCGAAGTTTACATCTGCGATTATATACGCACGCCCATCGGCCGCTTTGGCGGAGCCCTGGCCTCCGTTCGCGCCGATGATCTTGGCGCAATTCCGTTAAAGGCACTGATTAAACGCAATAAAAGTGTCGATTGGGAAGCCATTGACGAAGTGATTTACGGTTGCGCCAACCAGGCTGGCGAAGACAATCGCAATGTAGCGCGCATGGCGCTGCTGCTCGCCGGGCTTCCCGTGAGCGTACCCGGAACAACCATGAACCGCTTGTGCGGCTCGGGTATGGATGCCGTCATCACCGCCGCCCGTGCGATCAAGGCCGGCGAAATCGAACTTGCGATCGCCGGCGGCGTCGAATCCATGTCTCGTGCCCCTTTTGTAATGCCGAAAGCAGAAAGTGCATTCTCGCGCCATGCGGAAATCCATGACACGACGATCGGCTGGCGTTTCATGAATCCACTGATGCAGCAAGAATATGGCGCCGATTCAATGCCAGAGACTGGCGAGAACGTTGCCGAGGATTTCAATGTATCGCGTGCAGATCAGGATGCTTTTGCAGTGCGATCACAGCAAAAGACGGGGGCGGCGATGGCGAACGGACGCCTTGCCCGTGAAATCACGCCGGTCACAATCCCGCAGCGAAAAGGCGATGCAATCGTTGTTGATCGGGACGAACACCCGCGTCCCCAAACCACAATCGAGCAACTGGCGAAACTCCCGACGCCGTTCCGTAAAGGCGGGTCGGTTACAGCGGGCAATGCGTCAGGCGTCAACGACGGCGCGGCAGCGCTGATCGTCGCTTCCGAAGCCGCCGCGAAGAAATATGGCCTGACCCCGATTGCCCGTATCGCCGGTGGCGCAACTGCTGGTGTACCGCCCCGTATCATGGGTGTCGGGCCGATCGAAGCCTCGGTGAAGCTCTGTGCCCGGCTTGGCATTTCGCCGAAAGATTTCGATATCATCGAACTCAACGAGGCCTTTGCCTCGCAGGGACTCGCGACACTTCGGGCGCTTGGCATTGCCGACGATGCAGACTTCGTCAATCCAAATGGCGGCGCCATTGCGCTGGGTCATCCACTTGGCATGAGCGGTGCCCGGATCACAGGCACCGCCGCGCTGGAACTCAATCTGCGTGGCGCAAAACGCGCGCTTGCCACCATGTGCATTGGCGTTGGGCAAGGGATTGCCGTCGCACTCGAGAGGGTTTGATCGGACGATTTGGCCGACCTCGCGAAATCCAGACAAAATTCCCGCTGGTTTGCTATCTCGATTTGGCTGTACCGGCCTGGCGCGTTTCTTGTGCGTGCAGCCGCGCCAGCGTCTTCTCGGCCCATTGCCAATCCGGCGCAAGTTCGGTGCTTCGAACTGCAGCGTCGATAGCCTTGTCGCGTTGCCCGTTCACCTCGTAGAATTGCGATCTCAGCATGTAGACTTCTGCGCGTTCGCGTGCATGGAAGAGGGTTTCGAGCAAGCGATCTGTGGCGATCAGACCCTGCTCCGGATTGGTCTTGCTGCGAACGCGAAGATTTGAAAGTTTCAGCAGCGGCCAGGTCCATTCGGGCTTCGCATCGGATGCGCGCACAAAGGCTTCGGCAGCGTCTTCGATATTGTTCAAAGCTTCGTGGCAGCGCCCGAGCAACTGCCAGGCATCGGACGAATCCGGCCGGCGGGCGATGTATTCGCGCAAGGCATCAGTGCAGGGCTCGTATTTCTGTTGCCGGAACAGGACCTGCGCGAGCTGATAATTCCACCAATCGACGCTGCGATCGAGTTCGATCGCTTTGCGCAGTTGCGCTTCAGCCTCTTCAGGGTGTTCCAGCCGCATCAGGGTCAGGGCCAGTTGATGCCGCGAGCGCGCATTCCACGGCTCAGAGCTGACTGCGCGCTCCGCGTAGATACGCGCCTCATCGAGCTTCTCACCAAGGCGGGACAATTCGACCGAGACTATGTGCTGTGCTTCTGGATTATCCGGGTGATGGTTTTTCAGCTCCGCAACAAGATCAGGGGGGACGGCTTTGCCGCTATGTGCGGACAACAGGGCCTGGTAGACAGCGTGAACCGGGAAGATGGCAGGTTCGATGCTGGCCGCTTGTTGTGTTGCGAACGCCAAATCTTCCTTCGACAGAAGTTTCAGCTTGGTGCGAACCACCGAAGCGTAAGTGAAGCGCGGCGTATCGATGGGTGGCTCGATCAAGAAGCGTTCGACGAATTGCGACAGGACAACATCTGGCTGGTAGGCTTCGATCAACTCGCGATCAAATGATTTGCCGTAGACATAGACAAGCGTGCTGAAACTCTCTTTGAGGAAAGGCAACAGGTTACCGCCGAAGGAATCGCCGAACATCACGCAGCGCGGCAGCGTTGTGTCCTTGTTGACAAAAACCCTGATCCTCCCGCGGTTCGGAATGCGGTTGTCGAAGGCGAGGCGGCCAGCTGCGCCTTCAATGCGGGCGGACAAAGTGGGCGCAGAAACAGGGGGTTCGAACTTGATACCTAGATCACCGATATACGGGACCTCTTCAAAAGCCACGCGTGAGCCTTCGACCCGCAGCGGTTCGATGCCACTATTCGAAAGGCCTGCGCAAAAGGACTGATAGCCTATATAGGCCCCAAATCCGCTCCAGTGCGTATCGCTTTTCGGATAGGTTAACCCTTGCATTTTCCCCGCGCGGATTGCCTCAAGAGGATAAATGATTTTCCGCGCGCGTTGCGGGCCAAGGGCAGCCATGATCTGGTGGATGGGGCGTTGTTCGGCGATTTCCACCCAGTCCGGAAGTTGTTCTGAATAGACGAGCTCCTTGTTCGGAGCCACGAACATCAGATGTTGAGCACCGACCGAAGCTACATATTGATCGCGTTCGAGGATCAGTTTTTTCCAAGCGTCAACACCCTGCTGATCCAGCAAATGACGGCCAGTGATCTGGTCGATAACGCGATTTGAATCATGATCGAGAAAAATCCAGCCATTTTTGCCCAGGAGATATTTCTTGCTCTTGTCTGCGCGCGACGTGGAAACGAAATCATCACTCATGAACACCTCCAGAGCGGCACGTCCTGCCACTCGCTGTTTTGGAATACGCGAATGCTTTTCACCGAGGTTGCCGCGCCATCCACATCGCCGTCATCTTTACCGGCGAAAGACGCGACCGCGTTGCTGAAGAGAAGCTGCGCAGGCGTGTGCGCGAAGGTGTTTCCAACCTCGTAGATTTTCCGGTCATCAAAGAAGAACTGAAACCGGTCCTTGCTCCACAGCATGCCATAGCGATGGAAAGCATCGGCCAGTTTCAAGCGCGGGCGGTAAGTCTTGGATAAAACCTGCCTGTCAGGTAGCCAGCGACGCGCTGTCACTTGAACCAGATTGGGATACTTGGCTTCTGCCACGTCGAGCTCAAAGCGGGTATCGCCTTCACTCTCGCGCACGGAGGTAAGCCAGAACGCGTTGTTGACACCGGGCTCATTGGCGATCTTCATTTCGCACTCGAAGTAACCGTAGCATTGGCGAAAATCACGCGTTCGCACGTATCCGCCGCTGAACGGTCGCTTGTCACTCAACTTGCCCGTGTTGCGGCCAAGTTTCAATGAAAGCCCGGCGCCCGAAATTGCAACATTCCCGGGTATCCGGATGCTCCTTGTCTCTCCGCCGCTGTCACTAACCTTGATCCAGCGTTGATCGAAGCCGGCATTGTCGGTGAAATCATCATTGAACGAGAGTTGCCATTTTCCTCGCGCGCGCTGAAGTGGCGCGGGAATATCCGAGCAAAGCGCGTGAGCAAGTGCAGGCCGCGCCAGCAATCCAGCCGAAGCAATCCCCAAGCCCGCAAGGCTCAGGAAGGAACGTCGGCTGAATTGCGCGCGGCCGTGCCTCATACCGTGGCCTTGGCTGGAGCTTCCTTGAGGCTGCGCAGGCTGGTTTCGAGATTCCAGGCACGATTACGCAAGGTTTCCACCTCTCCGGTCATGAAGTCAATCTCGCTACGGAACCATGCCACAGCTTCATGGATGTTGTGCGGAACCTGAACCAGATTGGGTACCGAGAGCGGCTTGTCTGCAGGTGCAGCCACAGGCTTTGGCAGCACGTGGTTCAGCTTGTTCTCGGTCAGGAAGCGATGGTACTCGGCATAGTTCAGGCGATAGATATGCTGGACCTTGGAGAAGTCCGCTTTTTCAAGCATTTTTTCGAGGTTGATCGGCAGATAGTCCTCGATCTCGATCGATGGAATTGCAAACAGTGAGGACAATTCCCGTATACGCGAATCATAGGTGAAGAATACCGCCGGAATTCCCTGATGCAGGGCTATAACATTGCCGTGCAGTCGGAAACCAACCATTACATCCACATTTGCAGCTGCGTCGGCCGCCCATTCTTCGATATCGAAAAAGGCGCTCATGCGATTGTTGAGCATCTCTTCCGCCTCGGCGTGGCCAACTAGATTGAACTTGGTGAGGATGGCCTTGATGTTGTCCTGCTTCTCCTTGCCGGAGGAGAAAATAGCAAGCGTCTCTTCGCGTTCGCCCTGCGAGTAGAGTTTGCTCGAAGGACGCTTGGCGACTGCATCGATCAGCGCGCGCTGCATCCGGTTGGTCTTGGTCGCGTTGCTGGCGTAGTCAGCAGAAAGATATTTGTTCAGCGTCAGGCCGACGCGGGCAGTTGCCGGATCGATGGATTTGATCGTGATCGAGGGGCGCAAGGAACGGTAAAAGCTCGGGCAGCCGATCACCCGCACATTCTTGATGCCGAGATCGTTGAATATCTCCGCGCTGTAGAAGCCACGAACGCCAATCGTCTCGCATTTGTCGGCGATGACCTTCCACGCCTCGACGGTACCTTTTGGCACGTTGAGTTTCTTGTACTTGCCGGCCTGTGCGCCGACGCCGATGGCGACGACCGGGCCTTTGAGCTTCTTGAGCAGCGGCACGACATGGGCGAGATCGACGGTTTCCGTCAGATAGTTCGAACCGCGCACGACGGTAGCGTCATAAGTTCCGTCTTGCGGCCAGAGCTTTTCGTTACCGGCGTGCGAGAACTGCACGTTCTTGATGTCGTCGTAGGCGAGGGCCTTGAGCGTGGCGTCATAGACGAGAACGTCGCCTGTGTTGATGCCACCCTTGTTGAAGGCCGCCAGCGGGTCTTCAAACTTCAAATAGGCGGATTTGTTGCCAGGCTTGACCGCGGCGCCACCATTCAGAACAAAAAGTTTCTTCATCGTTAGTTCCTCAAATTATGCATGTGGGCTGATCCGGCAGCAGCGATCTGCAGCGGCCTGATTTCGGAAATTTCGTCACGCTGTTTTGGCGCTGCCTCGCGCGAAAACCGTTCGAAAGATGGTGTCCTCTCAGGCGTGATTGTCGGCGCAGTCTGTTCGACAAGCTTCAGGGTTGTCTCCACCGGGAGGGTGGGAAGCCGGCCAGGGAACCATGACTTCAACTGGTTCACCAACGGTTCGACACTGTGTTCCCACATGAGGGAACCGCCGCGCTCTGCAGCAGCTTCAGAGAGGCGGCGCAATGCAGCGGGATCCTCTGACAATGCCATGATGATTTCAGTCAGTTCCCGGCTGATAACGTTGTCGTCCGTCGACTCGATCAACAGACCATCGACACCGTGGTCGATGAGTTCGCCGACCGCGCCGACTGACGTTGCGATCGGCACACAACCCAGCCGCTGAGCCTCGATAATGGTCAAGGGTGCACCTTCCCAGCGCGATGGCAATACCACCACGTCGGCCCAGGCGAACGCCTTGTTCAGGTGGCGGCTCGAAAAGACCGGCGGTTCGACGTGAACGCCAACTTCAGCGAAACGTTCTTTCCACGAACCTCCGGCACCAGCGTCCATGACATCGCTGCCAATGATTTTCCAATCGATCGGGGCTGAGCGCTGGCGCAGGTCGCGAACAGAAGCGAACAATCGCTCGATACCCTTTTGAGCATCGAGCCGTCCCAGGAAAAGAACATTGAGCCTGTCGCGCAGCGGCCTGTTGCGGCGCGCTGCGAGGATAGTTTCCTGGTCCTTGGAGGAAAGCGCATAACTTGCGGCATTGTGAATGTGCATGAGCTTGGCATCCGGGACACCCATGCCATGCAACCACTCAGCCATGTCCCTAGAACAGGTCAGGATGGTGTCGTAGACATGCTCGAAGGCGAGAGTGAGGTACGGATGGCCTGCATCGCGTCCCATTTTCGATTTATCGAGCACGTGAACATAGTTCAGCACCTTCATGCCGCGGCGGCGAAGTTCACCGAGCATGGAATTGACCGGAGCTGCCTGATTGTTGATCACCACATCCAGCCCGGCCAGAAAGCCCATGATCAGCTCGGCTTTCGCGGCCTCATCGTGGCCCATCAACAAATCATGCCCGGCAAACTGATTGGGACCGCCCCAGAGCGGGTAATCATCTGCGAGGAAGTTAACCGTCTTGAACACGCCATCGTTTTCAGGAATGCGATTATAAACCGGCTTGCCAAGCAGGAAGAGGTGAACTTCGCAACCTGCATTCTTCAACGCCTGCGCCACAGCATATGCGACTTTTTCGACACCGCCGAAACTGCCAATGGGCAAAAGGAATCCGACACGCAGCGGATTGGACGCGTGAGCGAGTCTTGGCATTACCGGTCTTGCGCCCACAGCATGCCGCAGCAATTCGAAATAGCGGCTGCGATTGGGGAAATAGACGGAACGCCAGAGCCAGCGGTTTTTGGACTGCAATCGATAACCGGAATCGCGCAGCGCCCCCAATGTAGCGAGAAGGGCGTTCGTTGGGGACAAGGCGGTGCTTTGCATTTCTCTCGACGTGAATGGTCCGCTGATGACGATTTCGATCACATTGGGACTTGGAACCGGCTTGTGTAGTGAGCGCGTCCAATCGTCGGATGCGTCATCTGCGCAGGTCGAGAAAATATCGAATGTACACATCCAGCCAAAAGGTTTGTCGGCAAGGGGTTCCGCATCGCTGATCTTGCGTATGTCAATGCCGACTTTGGCGTTGTTCCGCTCGAAGCGAATGGCGACGAAATGGTGTTTTTGAGCAATCCGCTCGCCCAGCCACAGCAAATTGTGGATCAAGCCGAGTCGGGTCAGAGCCTCTCTGTGGGCCGCCGTCATCCATAATAGAAACGGCGGGACACCGAAGGTTTCCGGTTCAGCCTTCGCGGCCCAGAAACGCGTTACAAAATCTTCCAGGCTGCATTTGGCATGCTCGACTGTCGGATCGGTGAACAGATCCACCGCATAAGTGCCCATGCCGATCGCAGCATAGCGCGGCGTTTCCTCGTGTTCCCAGGCAAGCAGGGTTTCGGCGGCAAAGAGCTTCTTATGCTTCTGCCGGATGTAGGTCAAAATGCCTTCTCGCGTGCGATTTGAATCGCGCAGCATGCTCTCGGCGCGCTGACGGTATTCGAAGCCGAAGAAAGGATAGTTCGCACCAAGGAAGCCACGTCCGATCGCCTGCAGCCAGAAGTCCCAATCCTCAAAACCAGCCTTCATGCTCTCATCGAAACGCACGCCGGCATCGAGCATACGCCGCGAAACCAGACTGCCGGCTTCGCATATATTGTCGAAGGTCAGGTGCAGCAGGCGCGAGTACTGCGTTGTGTAATTTCCATTCCACTCGATGCCGAACTTATCGATATTCGGATAGATCCAGTCGACCTTATCGTCCGACTTCATGAAACCGAGAATGTCGCGGATCGCCGTGGGCGTAATGCGGTTGTCGGCGTCGAGAAAATAGACGGCTTCGAGATTCGGGAAATTGCGGAGTGCAAACTCGATGCCATAATTACGGGCTGAACTCAGCCCTCCATTGGCCTTGCGGAGATAAAAGACGTTTGAATGAGCCAGCGCATAAGTCCGTCCGATTTCGCCGGTTTCCGGATAGGGACAGCCGTCATCGATGATCACTGCTGCGATGTCGAAAGGCGCTTCCTGCGCCAAAACGGATTCGACAGCTTCCGCCAGAAGCACAGAATGCTTGTAGGCCGGAATGAGCACTGCGACCCTGGTGGGGGGTGAACCATCCGGGTCGATATCGGACGGTAATTGCGTGGTGATTTGTTCTCGGAGACGGCTGATCTGGTCCAGCATGAAAATTATCCGTTGACCATGAGGCTGATGTTGCGGAATTTCGCCCAAGCGAAAGCGTTGTCTCCCGGATTGTCCTTCATTCTGGTCGCGATGTAGATGTTTTGCCACACGCCAACCTGTTCAGTAATGAAGGCGTTGAGCCGCGGCTCTTCACCCGGCGCAACACTAATCCAGCCTGAAAATCCTTCTCCGGCGCCGGGTGTCCGTTGCTCATCGAATAGCTGACGGGCAGTTCGAATGTCGCTCGCAATTACCAGGGCAAAATCGACATCCTTCGATTCTTCATTATCGATGACCGCACTGGACGAGATGCGCAGGATATTGGGCGGGCAGGCTGCCGGTATATGGCCGATCGTTATACCGGTTGACGGCGGATGGCAGCCGATGGCTCTCTCCTCGGGCAGAGGGAGTATTGCTGCAAAGTCGAACGAAATCTCGTCCGTATTGGATAGGTCCGCCAGCTCGAGAATGCCGGTTGCCATCGGCATTTCCCGAAAGCCGCCGTCTCTTGTGTCCTGGGATTGGGCCGGCAAATAGTTCGCCCAACTCGGAAGCAGAACACCTGGCATGCCGCACCAGATCTGCATGGCAAGGCTGTTCTTCAGCAGCGGTGTGTCGTTTGCAGCATCTCTAACCTGAAACATGTCGAGCGGCTGAAGTCCGCCAAGCGACAACAGCGGCATTTCATCGTCCATACCCTCGATACGAAGGCGCAGGCTCAGCGTCCGCCGCAAGCCGGCAAGCGTTCGCGAGAGGCCCAGATAGTTCCAGCCCTGACCAAGTTTTGAAAGCGGCAACACCCAGCTCTCTACAACACACATGTCTTCCAGCGTGACCAGTTGGGCATGCAGAGTGGTATCGTCACGTTGCATCAGACGTTCGAAATGGATGGCAATGGCACTCACGCCTGCGCTGGCGACTGGGAGGATTTGCGATACGCCTTCGAATGACGCATCGGCCAGAACGTTGGAACGCGAGGAACTGCTGACCGGCTCATTTGAGAAGGCGAGGTCGAAGGGTTGCAGCCCCTGCCTGTCGACAAAACTCTCGACAGCAGCAAACCTGTTTTGAAGATTGTCATTCAAAGTGCGTAAAGCAAGCAATTCGCGATTTGACTGCGTGATTTTCCTCGCTTCGAACACCAATAAGCCCGCAAGTTTCTGGATGATCAAACCTGCCGTCTCAATCTCCCTCCCGGCATGCCATTCAAAAACAGTTGGTTCGTCGACTACACCACGGCTTTTCAACCAGTCGAGCAGCCGCTTTTCCCGGCCCCGATGAACGGGATTGATGAGAACAGCCAGAGTGCACAACGGTGCCTCATGCATCTCGAATTTCCTGCCGGATGAATCCGACAACATAGCGGCGTCATCCCTAACACCTTCGAAACCCAGAATTTTTATGGCTTTCGATAGGCCTTCGGGCAGCTCGTCATGGTCAATGCCCATGCGAAGCAGGATCGGCTCCTTCAGTAAATCTATTTCTCTCAAAGATTTCGCAACCGGCGAAAGCTTATACGAAGTCTGAACCGTCATTTCCCTAATCCTTGACCAACCACAGGCGCCGAACCGTGTCTCTATACAAATAGAATGGCAGATTGATGAAGCTTGTCACATAAATATATTGCAGCGCAACACTAAAATATTTGATTGTGTATGTTTTTATTCTTGGTTTAACTTACAATCATTGTGAAAGTAATTTACTTCAAAATTCAAAGTATTTGCGTGACTATTGCATGTTACTTTGCAGCGACGGCGTTTCGAACGTCGTCGCTGCTGTGCTCACGGAAATCACTAAACGGCAATGCGCTTTTCCGGCGCGTCATCCACTCTCATCGATTGCAGTTTTCGTTCCCAAGCAAGAGCATCCCCAACAATCAGGTCAAGATCGGCACGCTTGGGTGAGAAACCAAATTCATTGCAGACCCGATCATTGCCAGCCACCAAAATAGCTGGATCGCCGGCACGTCGAGGCGCCATGCGTACCGCAAAATCAACGCCCGATACACGTTTGACCGCATCAATGATCTCGAGCACCGAGTAGCCATAACCATAACCGCAATTGGCGGAAGTGCTTTTGCCGCCAGCTTCCAGGTAATTCAGCGCGCAGAGATGCGCCTGAGCCAGATCGCTGACGTGGATATAATCGCGGATACAGGTTCCGTCGGCTGTCGGGTAGTCCGTACCGTAGACCTCGATATGAGAGCGTTCGCCCGTCGCAGCCTGGCTGGCGATCTTGATCAGATGGGTTGCGCGCGGAAACGACTGTCCGGAACGCAGTTGCGGATCGGCGCCGGCCACGTTGAAATAGCGCAGCGCAACATAGTTGAAATTCGGATGAGCGGCTGCCGCATCGCGCAACATCCACTCCGTCATCAGTTTTGACGTGCCATACGGTGAAATCGGTTGATGCGGCATTTCTTCGGTAATTGGCGTCTTCTCGGGCTCGCCATAGACTGCGGCGGTGGACGAAAAAATGAAATGCTCGATGCCTTCGGCGATAGCCGCCTCGATCAACGCGCGCGACTGCACCGTGTTGTTGCGGTAATAGAAAAGCGGATCGCGCACGGAATCAGGCACAACGATAGAGCCGGCAAAATGCAGGATCGCGGTCACTCCGTACGTGCGGATCACATCGCGCACGAGCGCCTGATCGCCGACATCTCCCGCGATGAACGGGACGTCTTCGGGCACCAACCAGGAAAAACCGCAGCTCAGATCATCGAGCACGACAACGGATCGTCCCGCGTCTTTCAATGCGAGCACCATGTGGCTGCCTATATAGCCTGCACCACCTGTAACAAGAACGGTCATTGGGGAAACTCCTGGAATTCTGTTTGAGGGATTGTTTGTAAGCACCTGGCTTTTGCCAATTAACGAATTTTGGTTAGACCTCCCCAACCTGCTGCGTTTCCCCCCACGAAAGTCGCACTGGTATCATGCGACACGGCGAACCGAATTCGGCACCTGCTTCTCAGTCTCCATCATTTTGTGATCCACTCCGTTTTCCGTTAGAAAGCGGTACATTTCGCCATAAGTCCGGTACCAAGCTTGATTATATTTATCGAAAAGCGACTGGTCCCAATAATCCTCCAGCCTGAACTTCCCGCCACTGAACACATCGAAACTCGGAATTTGATAGGTCTCGGCAAACTCCACAGTGCGGCTGTCATAGGTGAAGTAGATGGAAGGCACGCCATTGGCCAAGGCCATGAGATTGCCGTGCAGCCGATAACCGAGAACGAGTTCTTTTGTCTGGACGAGGCTCTCATAATCGGCAACGACATCGGAGTAGAACATGCGCTCGCGGTAGAGCTTTTCAACCGCCTCATCCAGATACCAGTCGGAAGCCCATTTGTTTGCTTTCAGAGCCGCAATCGCTTCCTCTTTCTGGTCATCGGTCCCGAAAACCAGTTTCTTCTCCTCGACTTCGCCCTGGGCCATCAGGGTCGCATCGAAGCGACCCGCCATTTCCTTGACGAGATCGCGATGAAACGTCAGGTAACGCTCAATATCCTGAGCGTAGGTCGGTGAGACCTCACGCCGGATGGTGATTCCGATATTTTGCACCTCATCGAGCCGCGGCAGTTCTATTCTCATCTCGGGATCGTTGCGGCGGAACGCAGTCGGACAGCCGATAATCCGAACGTTTTTTATGCCGATATCGCTCATGACCTGTGCAGAATAAGCTCCACGCACACCGACCGAAGCCGTCGAGTCCGCTATCACCTTCAGAACTGTCTTGGTTTGCTCGGAGAGTTCCAATTGGCCTTCGACTGGCGCTTGAGCCCCTATGCCAAAGGCAATCACCGGCAAACCGAGCCGCTTCAGAACCGGGATGGCATCGGTCCAGTCCATGTGCTGGTGAACATAGTTCGAGCCGCGAAGAATGACGTAGTCATATTCCTCCCGCAGGCGATCGATGTGATCCATGTTCGGATTCATGATCGGCAATTCAGCCTGCTTTTCGTAGTTCATCAATTTCAACGACGAATCGAAGACAAAAGCGTCGCCGATATTATGGTAGTGATTGATACTACGCTGCACATCGCTGTGCTGATACCAGCGAACACTGTCGTGATCGTAGACCTCGCCCGATGGGATCATTACCAGTACACGTGCCATGGGGTTTCCTTCTCGTGGCGTTGAAAGCTGGCGAAAATTCAGCTTGCTTGCGAAAGAACGACATCGGTCCTTGCGGCTATGTTGATTGGCTCTTGCTGGCCGGATTTGAGCAGGTCGCCATAGAGGGCAACATGTTCTTCGGCGCAATCGATGTAATTCGTCGGCCGGCGGACACTGTGATGAAGACGATCCCAAATCAATGGATCACACAATACCTCCGTGAAACGGTCTGCAAGATCTTCGGCGCTGCGAACGCGGAAATGCAGGCCATCCTCACCATCGCGTACTTTTTCGGCCATCCCGCCAATATTGGAGCAGATGATCGGTCGGCGATGATGCAATGCTTCCTGAATAACGATCGGCGAATTCTCCCACCATATTGAAGGCATGACGACCCAGTCGACCGATTGCATCAGGCGTGGCATTTCGGCGTTCTGATACGCTCCGTAGAAGCGCACGCGCGAGCCGGCCTCGCCGATCAGCTTTTCCATACGTTCCTGAAATTCGCGCGGCTGTTTTTCGAGATTGCCGCCAAAAATCATCAGGCGAGAATCCGCGCCCCATGTTTCTTCCGGTACACGGGACACGGCATCAACCAGCACATCTATGCCTTTGTAGGGTGTCATCTGTCCGAAATAGGCAAAACGGTTACGACGCGGTTTTGGGCCCGTCAGCTCCCTTGGCGGCGTTACGCTTTCAATGGAGATGCCGTTCTCGATCACATGCAACTTGTCCGCATCGAGACCCCATTCCGCATACTTCCGGGCAAGAAAGACGCTTGGCGCAACGAAGGCATCGGCAAGTTCGAGCATTCCGCGGACAAATCGTTCGCGTTTCAGAAAGCGGGCGGGGGGAACGTCGGGGAAACAGGCGTGGCAGTCGATCGGCGATGCCTCGTTGCAGAGTTTCGACGAGCCAGCTTTTACCATCTGCCCGTCATTGTTGCAGATCGACAGATATTCATGGAACGTCACGAGGATCGCCGTATCGGGCAAGGCCTCGCGGATGGCGTAAAGCGTTTCCAGGCCTAGTCCCATTACGTGATGAAAATGCACGACGTGCGGGTTGAGATCGCCAACAAAGCGCAAAAGATCGCGGCGAATTTCGTCGGTGTTGTTGTTCGACAGGTAGAAGTGGTCATATTCGTCCGCGTGAAAGAGTATCTCGTCACTGCTGCGCCTAAGACTCATCAGGGCCGTCGTGCCATGGCGCGGTATTGGATGACTTGCTCGCGCCAGATAGACGGATTGCACGCCTGGCAACGTATTCAGCCCCTTGTGCAGATTGTAGGATGCGATCTCGCCACCGCCGAGCGAGATGCTCGGATGGGCGTGCGAAATCACCAATACCCGGAGTTGTTCGGTCATACCGCTGCCTCCGTCGTTGTCACACGATCTTTTGTGAGAATGTTTGCCCAGCGCGCATCGAAGACCTGACGATCGATGCGTTCGATAAGCGCAATCGTCGACGCCTTGTCTGCAACGGAAATGTCGTCGGAGCCCAGCATCTGGGCGGATGGCAGCCAGTAGGATTTCAGGCCGGATTGCTTGAGCTTCAGACCGAGATCGAGGCCTTTTTCATGCGTGCCAAGATATCCGCGCGTAAACCCATCGACCGAGAACAATGCCTCTCGCGGCATCACACAACATTCGAATGTCGCGGTCGCTACCTCCGTCGTTGCCATTCCTGTAACGGCGTCAATGGGATATCCGGCATAACGGCTGATCAGAGCACGGTCGGACTGCGCGCCCGCAACCCATGTGCCAGCCCAGCGGATCGAATCGTCTTCGTAGGCAAGAGTGGGGGAGAGGACGCATTCCTTGCGCGCTTCATAGGCTGCCAACAATTTGCTGAACCATCCAGGATTGCGCGGAAGCAGTGAGGCGGCGAGAAAAACAACCGTCTCGGTGGAAACGGCCCGGGCGCCCACCTCAAGGGCATCGTAAAGATCTTCCGATCCGCTGGCCGAAACGAGGCGCAGATGTAGACCGTAGAAATCTGCAAGCCGCCGCACCTGAACCCCGATGCGATCGACAATCTCGGTCGCAGCCGCAATAACGATAGGCGCCCTACGCGTTTCCGGGTCAAGGGCAAGCAAGGCAATGAGCGGCGCAATCTCTTCTACGCGCTCATCAACACCAATAATCAGCGCCGGTCCAAGGACGTCCTCGAAAGAGCCGAGATCGACCACACCAAAGATTTCAGGAGCGGGGCGGTTCACGCCACGCAGCAGCGGCACGAGTTGTTGATCGACAATATGCCGTAGCGCCCAAGCGTTCGGGTCAATCGCGCGGATCTGCCGGACAACCGCATCGCGCGACGTGATCCGCGTCGGCGTCAATGGCATGAATGCGCGCCGTCCGTCGCTCAGGCCAAGCTCCACATAGAACGGTGCTGTGCTGTCCCCATCGAGTTCGGGTGCGAAGGCAACGAAGCCATGCGCATGCCGATTGGGATCAAGCCCGGCGTTGAACGGCGGTTTATTGTCGAATTCCCGGGTAACATCTGGCCTGTCGATACGTGTCCAGTTTGCATCGAGCTGTGTTTCGCCGCGATGCCGGCGCAATTTGACATCCCCCACATGGTTGTCGGGATCAAGCAACCAGCCGGAGACAAGAAGGCCGCTACCCTCGACACGAAACACGTGGTCGATGCCCATGCGTACCGGGAAGGGCAGGCTGGAGATCGTCTCAGTTCCGTCGAAGCGATTGGCGGCCGAGCGCATACGAAGGAGAATCTCGGTCGAGCTGCGAACGCGAGGCAGAATCGCTCGCACATGGCTGGGCGTCTCACGCGCGCCTGAAATCAGACGGCGGTCGTAAACCTCGGTGAAGCGCCAGCCGCGACGCCCGCGAAATAAAAGACGCTCGATATCATTCGGCTCGACGATTTCATTGGCGAGCAAAAGCCCAGCAAAACCTGATGATTGCTCGTTCAGATCGGGGCGCGCGAAAACACTGATCGCACATTCAGCAAGTGAAGGCGACCGGCCACTGATCAGGAGCCGTGTGACGGAAGGCGTCAAGTCCTGCGCCCAGCCTTGCACGAAAATCTCACCCTCATCGCTGCCACCGATCAGTTCGATGCAACCATCGGAACGTGCGCCCGCCTGCAAAAGGACGGTGATCGCAGAGAGCTTCTTGCGGCCGATCGGTCCAGAGATCAGGCCTTCAACGAGTCCGTCGATCACGGAAGGCAAGCTGGAACCGGCAAGGTCGGTGATCATTGCTATCAGCTCGCCGGTCGAAGCGGCGCGGCTGGCAAAAGCATAACGCGTCACGTTTGCCTTGTGCTGGAACATAATCGTCTTCAACGCGCCGCGGCGCAGAATATTGGTCGGAACAATCGCCACAAACCCGTGGGTACCTGCAGGGGACGCATCTTTCAGCGGCCAGTTTACAAGGGTCACCTTCACGCTCATGGCGGGATCGCCGTTGAGAAAAACCGTAGCCTGTTCAGAGGTCAGGCTGCCGATGCCGAGCACAAGAACAAGCGTGTCGTCAATGGGGCACCCAACAACGGTCTCGCCTTGCATCACCACAGGGAGACGTTCCGGGGCTTTACCGGTCTTTATCGGCAAAACGTTTTTGTCGTCTCGAAGCATTCAAATCTGCTCCATGATCAAGGCATGACTGACATTGACAGAATAGCCCCGGCAGCAAAGCCCACGAGAACGAACAAAAGCAAAATCAACGGTTTAACGTCGCCACCGGAGCGTTTTTGCAGTGACTCCATGCGCTTTTCCATACCTGCTACGACGCCGTCCATTCGCATCAGATGAACATCAAGTTCCGTCAGGCGCTGGTTGACGTCACCGCGGAGATTTTCAATCGAATTGCTCACATCGGCGGCGTCGACTGCAGTGCTACCGCCAGATCCATCAATGACCGGCGCAATACGCTGCAACGAGCGCTGGTTGACCTGCAATTGGCGCTGTGCAGCCATCAACATATCGAGCTTGTCGAGAATGCGCGTCATCGGCGCGGCGATCAGGGCCTCGGCGGCCTGTTCATCAGGCTTTGGAACCCGCAATGCTTGTTCGACGCCTGCACCATTTATGGCAACGACCACCAGTTCACCAGCGCGCATGGCAGCGAATTGCGGCAGCATCACATCGAATGCATGCGCGCCATCGCCGATACCGGAGCGCTTCAAATCCGGGCGGTCCTTGTCGGCCACAGCTTCTGCAATGGGCTTGCCGTCCAGAAGCACGCGAATAGTCAGCCTCTTGGTCGGCGCGGCTGGATCGAAAGCCCAACCGAACAAACGGCCGTCATCGATAGCGTCAACCCTTCCCTTTGTCGGTTCCATTTTTTTGGTCTGTGTATTGTCCTGTTGGGGAACGGTACTCGGCTGAATTGGCGCCTGTGCCGACACATTTGTGATTATTGACATAATGGTCCTCTCAGGCTGCTTCGACATGTGCCGGACGCAGTGTCTCGATCAAATCGAGATAGCGCGCAGCCGTCATGTCGATTGTGTCGGGGTGGCGAGCCCCAAGGACAAGAGTCTGGCGTAAGTCAGCATCTTCAGCGATACGTCGCATGGCGGCCGCCAGCGCCATGGGATCGTTAGGCGGGACGGTCAGACCGTTGATGCCGTCTTCAATCATTTCGGCCATGCCACCGATATTGCTTGTGATTACCGGACAATCCTGGCTTTGCGCTTCCTGGATCACCAGCGGTGCATTTTCCCACCAGATCGAAGGCATGATCGCGCAATCGACAGTGGCGATCAGACCAGCGATATCTTCGCGCCGGTAAGCGCCACGGCGCTGCACGGTAGGTGATGTTTCAGCGAAGAGGCGATCTATATCAGCAACGAAACTTTCACTCTGGAACGGCGCCGCCCCATGGACCCGCAGCTCGAATTCGAAATCCTCGGAAATCAGCTGCTTTGCCGCTTCGAGCAGGACAGTTGCACCTTTCCATGGATTGAGATTGCCGAAATAACCAAAGACCGGCTTGGTACGCTGCGTGACATCTCGCTTTTTTACCTCAGCCCGTTCGGGCTGGCCATTGGGGATCACGCTGATCAAATGTTCGGAAATGCCCCAGTCGACATAGCGCTGCTTGAGAAATTCGCTCGGCGACACAAAACCATCGACAGCACTCAAAAGAGACTTCAGATGACGCTCACGCAGAACGAATTTGTCGAGAGCAATTTCCTTGAAACAGCTGTGGCACCGGTCCGGACTAGCACCATGGCATAGTTCTTTGCTCGTTGTGCGCACCATCAAACCATCATGGTGACAGATCGGGTAGTAATCATGCAGCGTCATGACGATCCGGCATTCGGGCAATGTGCGGCGCACGATATGCGGAAACTCCGCACCCAGAAGCAGGAGATGATGCAAATGCACGACGTCCGGCCGGAAATCACGCAGGAGTTCGACGATGTCCGGAACGATGCCATAAAGATCGACCTGACTCATGAAGAATCGGTCGAAGTGCCCCGACCACAGCAAAACTTCATCGCCGTTGGTACCGATGCTCTGGAAGCTCGTTCCTGGCCGGGCCTCGCGGTGAATATGATTGGTTGCGCCGAGGAAGAGCGCTTCGCATCCGGCCCGTTGATAGGCACGGAAAAGGTCGTGGGCGAATATTTCCGTGCCGCCTGGATGCAAGGCGGGATGGTTGTGTGCAGCGACGAGTACGCGGGTCATCGACCGCCTCTATCGAGCTCAGCCACGAACAGATCCTGATAATGATCCGAAGGAACGCCGCGCCAGTGACCGAATGACTTGGTTGTAACCGACAAACCGGCACGCGCAAGTGCACCATCCAGAAATCCATCATCGAAACCCACAGCAGCCAGTGGCGGCAGTTCTGGAACGAACCAGCACGGACCTTCGTCGTAACGCTGAAATCCGAGCCGCGCGTCACGCTTTTTCAAGGGATTCTCAGCTGCAACCTTATCGACGACGAAGCATGTCATGAACAGGCGGCCCCCTAGCGCAAGCACCCGTTCCACCTCGCGCAGATAGGCGCTTACCTCTTCGTCAGGCAAATGGGTGACGACAGACGTCATTATGATGAAATCGAACTGCCGGTCTTCATAGGGCAGAACGAGTTCGAGCCCGTCGATCGCACCCTTCGGATTATACAGCGAGTGTGCGATATCCAGATGGCGGAATTCGAAGTTGGAATACACAGGGCTGATCATTTGCCGGCACCAGTTGATCCCGCCGGCAACCGGATCGATGCCGCAATAGCTGCCTTTTGCAAAGTCAAGGTACTGGGTTAACGGGACAGCCATGCGCCCGATACCACAACCGATATCGAGGACCCGGCTATCTGGGCGCACACCTCCCTTGCGGATGAAATGACCGAGGAATTCTGCGCCAACGGCCTGGAAATTGCCGTCTCCGACGAAAATGCTATCCGGGTCAGGACAAGGTAGAAACCGGTTGCGCAGGACGGCTTCCATCAACCATTCGACGTGATCATTGTTGAATGCGGGGGGAAGTTCGGTAAAAGCTGTCTTGAGTGCAATAACCTCAGTCAAGCGGCGCTCCTTTCAGACTTTTCCTTGACGAAAGAAGTGACGGTGTCCCCGTTCATTTGATCAGGCACCGCTTCATCGAGATAGGTCGTCATTAATTCAGTGATGTCGTCGTCCCAGCGCTGCGTATGAAGCCAGGAATTATATTGGCTCGCGAGACCGCGCATGTAGTCGCTACTGCGACGGATAGACCGGCGTTCGAAGTGGTAGAGAGCAACATTCGGCTCGTAAGCCACCTGAAAGCCGATCTGCCGGATTTTCAGGCATAGGTCACTGTCCTCATAGTCCCCGATGACGTATTCCTCGGTGAACCCGCCGACCAGATCATAAATGTCCTTGCGGGTAACGAGGCACGCACCGGTCACGCCCGGCACTGTCCGCGCAATCTGAGCCGGCGAGTAGTAGCCCGGCATGCCTTTGTAGAAATGATGGTTCAGCCAGACGCCGCGCTGGTCGCGGGCAAAGTACAGTCCCGCATGCTGCAGGGAGCCATCTTCGAAGAGCAGTTTCGGCCCGATCGCACCCAGCTTCTTCTGTTCGAGCAAGGGCCGGGTGAGTGTGTCCAACCAGCCCGGACCGCAGGGGACAACGTCGGAATTCAACATTACCAGCATGGTGCCTGTCGCAAGACTCGCACCGGCGTTACAGGCCCGGGCATAGCCGCTGTTGCGATTCATGGTGGCGAGCTTCATAGGCAAGTCATGCAGGATATGCAGTCCGCCAAGCATGTGCTCTGTATCGTCCTGGATTTCCGGAGAATCGAGCACAAAAATGACCTCTGCATTCTCTACAAGCCAGGGATCGGTTGCCATGGCCGAAAGCTGGAAGCGCAAAAAGTCGAGATTGCGATAGAGGGGAATTACGATCGAGATCAGAGGGGTTGCCGGTCCCACGCCGTATTCCTTGATATCTGCAATCCTCACCGTCTGGCCAAGTTTTTGTTCGACCTCTTTCAGGGCTGGCGCAAGAATGCTTTCGAACACCTGGCTACGCGCATGCTGCGGCGGTACCGCCCGCAAGATGCGGTTACGCTGTGCCGATGGTTCAAATGGCTGTATTGGCGGCACCAGCATTGCGGTTGCACCCGAGACGAGTCGCATCTGAAAGCGCGGCTGCAGCAATGGTCCAAGATTTTTGGCTTGTGGCAGCCAGGCGACAAAACCGGTCACGTCGGCGCCAAGTCCATCCGCGCGTTCGCCAGTCTTGCCAGGAAACTTGTAAAAATTGGGCTGGAGCGGCAGAGCACTTCCGTCTTCCGAAAGATATTCGATGCGGGCCAGCATCGCTGCGGGATCGTGGGTCCAGCCGCCGACGAGCAGACCACCATCAAGTGCGATCGCGAGATCGATTTCGGCCGCAGGCTGCGTTCCTGACTTTGCGATCTGGCGAACTGGCAACGGCGCGCGCATCTGCATATCGATAGCAATGGCAGCGCCAGCACCGGGGACTTCTGCCAGTTGACGCACGAGGAACTCACGCAGTTCCATATCGTTCTGCCGCTTTGGCCACCACTTGGAAAAGTCAAGCTGGCCATCGCTGTCGGATAATTTGCGGACGGCGATACCGTTTTTCCCCGTAAACACAAAGTGCAATGATTGCGGCAACGCCCGGACGGACTCCACAAGGAGATGGCACGACTGCCAGCCCTTTTTGGATTGGCGCCCCAGACCCAGCTTCGTCGGCAGCGCGGTTATGGAATTGGCGCTGATTGCATAGATGGCAGTAACATCGCCAAGGTCCGGATCCAGCGCGGTTTCCAACAGGTGCTGGCCATCAATTGGCTGACCACAGCCGCGCACTTGCCGTGGCTCTGGCGTCAATGCCAGGGTGATTTCGCGAACAACGCTGGCAAAAACCTGATTCTGCGACAGGCGAAAGGCACTGCGCCATGTGCTCAGCATATTATTGAGCAGCTTGATATGTCCGGCAGCCGCGAGATTATCGACAGCACGGTCCACATCGAAAGAGCCAAGCTCAACTGCCGGATAGAGAACAGCTTGTTCGGTCGGCCCGAGTGCACCAGCAGACATGGTAAGACGGACCGGCTCATCTTTGGTGCGCATGGCCCAGAGAACACGCTGACCGCCCGTTTCGAGGGGAATATTCAAGCTGATGAGCGGAACGAACGGTTCCGGCGTCTCCAGCGTACATTTCGTTGATGCCCGTATGGAAGCCGGAAGGTCCCAGATCACGACGGCCACATCTGCACAGAGACGCGAGATTGAAATGCTCTCGGTATCGCCTGCAATATCCGTCGAATGGTCGAGGTTCAACACGTTGCCCTTTCATTCACGTCAAAAAAAGCGTGCCCGGCCGGAGGGCAGGGCACGCCATAGTCGCTATCAATGAACGACGAAGTAATCGCCCGGATGTTCCGTGACATCGTCGGCATTGACGCCAACGAGCGTGACGGAATCGCCATGACCGAGATCGACGACAACATTGCCACCAACCTGCGTAACACGATCGGCAAGATCGTCAGCCGAATGAATATCCTGCCCGTTGATACCGCTGGAGATCTGGAGGACGTCTTCACCAGGGGTAAAATCGAGAACAACGTCATTTCCGCCGCCGCCAGTGAACAGGAATACATCACTGCCTGCGCCGCCAATGAGTGTATCATTGCCTGCGCCGCCGAAGAGAGTGTCGTCGCCGGCACCGCCGGAAAGAACATCGTTTCCAGCATCGCCGAACAAGAGATCAGAACCGGCACCGCCGGTAAGAACGTCATCTCCGTGGCCGCCGAAGAGAACGTCATTTCCCTCGTTACCGCTCAGTATGTCGTTTCCATTGTCGCCGAAGAGGATGTCAGTTCCCTCGCCGCCGAAAATCGAGTCGTTGCCGTTGCCGCCAAACAACAAATCGTCGCCGGCGTCACCGAATATCGAGTCATTTCCGTTCGAGCCAAAAACAACATCATCACCGCCATTGGCGTGGATGAAGTCGTCAAAACGCGAGCCAAACAAAACGTCGTCGTAGGCGCCGCCTTCTAAAGTGGCCATCTGCTTCTCCTTCTGTCCTGCTTTGAGTCTACAAATTGCCGGAAAGATTCCGACGATCGATGCCTAAACGATTGTGCGCTGCACCAAATCGAATTGCAATCTAGACTAAGAATATAAATGTGGCAATCCATAGTAACAAATTATTACGCCCATGTATTATGACACTTTTATATTAGAATCTATAATTCCTGTTTAAAGCAAAACTACTTATTATATTGCGTCGTATTAAGTGTAATTTAATTTGAAATTTGAAATATCGCCAAATATGGTGCGCTGCAGTGAGAATCTTCTAACTAATCCTCTCTGAAGGCACGGTTAAAGCTGTCTGAAATTGGGGAAATGAGGTATTCGATCGCTTTGCGCGCCTTGTGCACGATCAGCACCTCGGCCGGCATCCCCGGGTAAAGTTTGATCGTCGGGTTGGACGCCAGCGATTGAGCGGCGATTTCCGCACGCGCCACGAAGTACGCCGTATCGGTCTTTTCATCGATAACCTGATCCGCGGCGACGTAAGTGACCTTGCCGTCGAGCGGCGACAGCGAACGCTGGTTATAGGCTGTCAGGCGAACCTGCACCGGCGAACTGACAATCACGCTGTCGATGTCGCGCGGGCTGATCTTCATTTCGACAACCAACGGTTCGTTTTCCGGTACGATATCGAGTATGGCTTCGCCAGCGGCTACCACGCCGCCAGGTGTCCGCAAGCGAATATTGGCGACGATGCCCGCCTGCGGCGAGCGTATTTCGACACGGCGCATGACGTCTTTGGCCGCCACAATACGCTCTTCCGTGTCGGCGAGATCAACCTGGCTCGTAGTGATTTCTCCGGCGATCTCCGACTGCAGATCGCTTTCAATGCCTATGAGGGAAAATTCCGCGCCTGCCTTTGCCTGCTCGGCCTTGGCTTTGTCACCCGCATACTCACCGCGGGTTCCCGCGAGTTCGCTCAATCTGGTGTCGATTTCAGTCAACTTCGACTTCTGGGCAAAACCTTTTCTAACAAGCCCGGCGATCGCCTCCCGTTGTTCATTGATCAACTCGATCTGCCGGTCAGTCGCAGCTATCTGTGCATCGGACGATTTCGCTTGCTCCGTATATTGTTCAATAGTTTTCTTCTGGATGTCCACGCGGCTCATTTTTTGCGCGTAGCGTTTCTCAAAGAATATCCTCTCAGCCCTCATTGCACTCTCAGCGGAAATGTCGCCCATTTCGCCAAAATTCTTTGGAAATGTAATTTCAGTCTCTCCTGCCTGCTCCGCACGCAGTCGCGCCAACTTTGCTATAAGCCCCACCCGGCGGCTCTGCAGGGATTGCAACTCAGACCGCGCCTTGGTGTCGTCAAGGCGGACGAGCGGCTGACCGACTTTCACTTCATCGCCTTCCTGCACCAGCAAACGATCGAGGATGCCCCCCTCGAAGTGGCTGACTGTCTTTCGCTTCGAATCGACGATCACAGTTCCGAGCGAAACGGCGGCGCTGCCAAGTTCTGCAGAATAGGCCCATCCAAAAAACCCGCCAAACGCGATCAAAATCGTCGATACGCCTGCGATGATTAACTTGCGCAGGGGGGACTTTCTATCTTCCTGCTCAAGATCGGTGACCCATTCCGGACGGACGGACCCGAACTTGGTGGGAACGGTTTCGCCGCCCGACACGGTGCGTGGTGCCAATAGTTGAGGGGCGCGTTTCTGCAGGTTTGTGTTGCCCGTCATGATGCGGTGGCTCCCATTTTAGGACCAGTCGGGGTGATGGACGACACGACGTCCGTGCGGGGGCCGAACTGTGTGATCCGCCCGTTCTCCAATACGAGCAGCTTGTCAGCCACCTGCATAATTGTTGGGCGGTGGGCGATCATCACCACGATTGCTCCATCATCGCGGGCCTGTTCGATCGCCCGCATCAGCGCTCTTTCGCCGACTGCATCGAGATTGGCGTTCGGCTCATCAAGCACGATCAGGCGAGGGCGATTATAGAGGCAACGGGCAAGGCCGATGCGTTGACGCTGACCGCCGGAAAGCGTCAACTTCCCGTCGCCCACCGGCGTATCGTAGCCAAGCGGCAGCCGTCCGATCATTTCATGAACATCAGCAAGCCGCGCCGCTTCGAGCACCCGATGCGGATCGCCGTCGCCCATGCGCGCGATATTATCCTGGATAGTGCCTTCAAGCAGTGCCACCGATTGCGGCAGATAGCCGGCAATCTCGCCGAAGGATCCACGTTCCCAGAGATAGACATTGTTCCCGTCGAGAAACACGCCGCCCGATGTCGGCTTGACGATTCCAATCATGAGTCGTGCAAGTGTCGATTTGCCGGCTGCAGATGGGCCGACAATGCCAAGTACTTCACCTGGCGACAGGCTGAAGGAAATACCCTTGATGATCGGCATCTCGACACCCGGAGCCGCATAAACCAGCTTGTCGATGATCAGGTCGCCATGCGGGCGGGGCGTTGGCATCGTCTGGCGCACGGCAAGATTCTGTGCAAGCAGGGCCTGGATGCGTTTCCAGTTGCCAACCGCATTCACCCATTGACGCCAGGTCTCGACGACATGGTCGAACGGCATCAGCAAACGGCCAACGATAATGCTGGTCGCGATCATTGCCCCCGGCGAGATCGCCTGCTCCATCGCCAGCAGGGTTCCTGCACCCAGCGTCGCGACCTGGATGATAAAGCGCAAGGTGCGCGCAATGGACGCCATCGCGCGATTGCGGGTGCCTCCAAGATCGAGCAGATCCAGCGCATTCATCTGCAAACCCCGCCAGCGTTTTGCCAGAGCGGGCAACATTCCCATTGCCTCGATGGCTTCGGCGTGTCGCAGCGTTGCACCGATTTTTGAAATGGCTTCGATGTTGGCCTGATTTGCATCCTTGAGCAGGCTGCGGGTTAAGAGATCAGTAACCACGCCGCAACAAACAAGGATGATTACCCCCACGACCCCGATGATCCCGAAAACCGGGTGTAGCAGGAAGAGCACGGCGAGAAAGATAGGCGACCAGGCAGCGTCCAGCGGCGCGCTCACCGCCGAGGAAGTCAAAAAAGTACGCAATTCGGTGAGATCGCGCAAGGATTGCGTGGCCTTGGGAAGGCCCTGATCCACCGATGCCTGCACGGCAGCCGTCAGAATCGGCAGATTTAGCCGGCGCACAAGCGCGCTGCCCATGGCCTGAAAAGACAAAGCCCGGATAAATTCGAGAATGCCGTAAACCAGCAAAGCGCCCACTGCCAGGACTGTCAGCATAAGCAGAGTGTCGGTGCTGCGACTGTTCAGCACCCTGTCATGCACCTGCAACATGTAAAGGGGTACCGTAAGTTGCAAAAGGCTGATACAGAAACTAAGTAATACGGCGTAGAGGAGACCTGCCAGAAAAACCCGGCGGGCCTTGAAAATCAGCGTTTGCGGCGTCGGAACTCCCGGCGTCGTCGCTTTTTTTCCCACATGGCTCTTGCCATTTGCATCGATTTGACGAGTATCATTCATGTGTAATCTGCCTTGGAAATGACACAGCTGCCAGTTAGCCCCAACGACCTTGGTCTAAGACCAGAGACTAGTAAAGTAATACCGTGCAGAATGTGACAGAAAAAAGATCATATGACGGGGGAAAAAGCGAAGGAGAATCGAAAATACACTCGCAACTTACTTCAAAATTTGAAGTAAAATGACCATGGAGACAAAGATGATACAAAAACTTCTGCACGAAGGAGTGGAAGTCGAAACATCTATTGATGGATATTACGCCGCCGATTTCCCCGAAATTACAGCGGAAAAACAGGGACATAGACACCCGGTTCATACGGTCGTAGTTACACACTTCGAGCTAGCTCGAATGATTGAGAGAGTAAATCGCCGTTTCGCCAGTCTGCTCAGAACAGAAATGACGAAACTGGGGATTGAAGACGTCGGTCCGGCACAGGCAATGGTCCTGATGGCTATCGGCGACGTCGAACTTTCTGTTGGGGAATTGCTGGATCGGGGGCACTATGTCGGTTCGAACATTTCCTACTACCTGAAGCAGCTTGCCGATGGGGGTTACATCGACAGGGTCGCATCTCAACGGGACAAGCGGTCTGCAAGGATTCGATTGACGGAAAAGGGAGAGCAGCTTTGCGCCAATCTGCGTGACGCTGGCGGGGCATATAATCGTGTTCTTGCCAGGGATGCCGATGATCTCCGCAATCTCGAAATCGCGTTCCAGACGCTGCACAGGCTCGAACTGGTTTGGGGCAATGCCGCGCGTTATGGCATCTAACTCAACTTCGATCAGTCTTTCGAGTCCCGGAAGGGGCTGATCTCATGCATGTGGCCTTTGTTCACAGGCGTGGTTTTGGCCAATTCGCAGCTTTGGCTGAGCATCTCGCAACGAGCGGGCATGATGTCAGCCTTATTTGTGAGACCGTGGACCGACGCCTCCCGTCGGTTCGCGTGATCTTGCACCGTGCAGAACCTGGCCCCCGGGCTGATGCCCGGATGGCCAGGCATCTGGGCATTCCGGACCACCATGTCCGCATTGGTCACCGTGTTGCGGAGACATTCGATGCGATGGTGCGCCATGGCGAACAGCCGGATATCGTCATCGGTCATATAGGCTGGGGTAGCATGATGTTCGTCAAGGATATCCTGCCAAAAGTGCCGGCTATCGGCTATTGCGAATTTTTCTACAAGGCGGAAGGTGCCGACGTCGGTTTTGCTCCCGACGATAATCCGGATGCCGAAACCCGTAAACGATTGAGACTGCGCAATGTCGCGCAGCTTCTCTCGCTGGAAGCGATCGACGGTGGGATCAGCCCCACCCGTTGGCAAAAAAGCCTTTATCCGGTCTCTGCCCGGAGTCGGATCGCTGTCTGTCATGAGGGCGTCGATACGGAAATTTTCCGCCCTGACCGCAACGCGTCGCTGCGGCTGCCTGATGGGCGCTTGTTGAAAGCGGGCGATCCGCCGATCATCACTTTTGTCGCTCGAGACCTCGAACCCTATCGCGGTTTTCCGCAAGCACTCGCCGCGGCGGCAAAGGTCATACGCCAGAATCCAGAAGCGCTCTTCGTATTTGTCGGCGGCAATGGCGTCAGCTATGGAACACCGCCCCCTGGTGGAGGGTCCTGGAAGGATGCGTTACTCGCCAGCCATGATATTCCGCCGGACAGAATTGTGTTTCCCGGAGCCATTTCGCACGATCTCTTGCGCAAGCTCTACCAGATATCAACTGCCCATATCTACCTCACATATCCTTTCGTGCTGTCGTGGTCAGTGATCGAGGCAATGTCTTGTGGCGCCTTGATAATCGGCTCCGATACGCCGCCGGTTCAGGAAATTGTCCGATCCGGGACGAATGGCCTTCTCGTGCCATTCTTTGATACCGATGCTTTGGCCGATACGATCCTTCGAGTCCTGCAAAAGCCTGAGGATTTTCTGCCGCTACGCATTGCCGCCCGTAAGACAATCGAGAATCGCTTCCGACTGGTGGATTGTCTTTCGCGGCAGAAATCTCTGATCAATTCGGTCGTCAAAGCTGCCTGACTCGCTATCGGTTTCTGCTTTGCCGATTAACCGCCGCACTTCTGTCTTGCACCTCGCGCAGATTCGTTTCGCCCGTATGTTCGTGCGAAAGTTGTGCGGGCGCAGAAGCGATTGAAGTGTTTCCAGAGGAATTTCGGACGCCGCGTCCTGCAGCCATGGAACTGGCGATGTTTCTGCTGGCATTGCCCGCGTGAGACGCAAGATTGGTGAACCATTCCTGGCTGCTTGTCGCAATTCGGCCGCTGAGAGGCACGATCTGGGCTAGCAAGAAGAATCCCGTCAGACAAACGAGCACAAAAGGACCGGCATCCTTCATGGCAGGTATGCTGCCCTTTGCAAGGCTTAACACCAGCGCCTTCACGACATCCTGTATACCGATATTGTAAAAACTGAGGAAGGTTGTCAGAAAGATCGGTATCAGGATTATCTGGATCGTGCCCGTGAGCCAACCGGAAAAGTACCGTGACGGGATTTGGAACATCAGCAACACGATGAAAAATGGAGCGAGCGCAAGCATGATCCACAAGGCAACTTTTGCAAACAAGAGGAGTGCAACCGCGTAGCCAACGAACAAGGCTGCGGCAATCCACACGATTGCTGCCTGCACCGATGAACTCAATGGAACTGTCAGCGGATTTTCCGCGGGATTTTTTGTTTGCGCAATCGGGCTTGATTTTGCCGGGTTCGGCGAGGTGCCTTCTTCCGGAACCGGTTGAGGCAGGGGGGCGACAGCCGCGACCGCTGACTGCTCGATTTTGGCCGATGCAGTTAGCGCGAAACCGTAGACAGCGTTGAGGTCGTTGGCGAGAGTGCTAAATCCCATGGCTTTGCCACTGCGAGGATTGACAATATGATTGAGCATGACGGAACTCACCATGTAGGGCGCGTTGGTGAAAAGTCCGTAGAGCGCGACCTGAAAAGGTCCCCATGCGGTCACGAGCGAGAAGATGATGGCTATGCGGACGAGCTTGAACACCATGCCGACGATGCTGCCGCCCTGTCCTTGCCAGAACCGGAATCCCCAAAAGATCAGGTAAAGAGTAAATAGCGCGGCCATGACGGGTGTGAGGTAATAGGCGAAGACGCCGTAGGTCGCCGCCGTAAAATTTGTACCTAGGCTGTCGATGTTACTCGATAGTGCGGCGATAGAATTAGCTCCCTCCACTGGACACTCCCGATTGCGACCGCGGCTGGATAACAATGTCGAACGCCTCGTTGACCGGTCGCAGCGGGCCGCAATCCGGAGCACCATAGGACAAGGCCGAGGCGGGCAGGTCGCAAGGTGTCTTCAGTTTATGACCGCCCCCGCACGCCACGCACAATGCAGCGGCGAAAAGCACGACGCTAACCGATATGATTCTCACGGCCTGTCTCCTTGCCCGCAAAACACCGGCAGCCATCGTTTTGGATCATCGCCGAGCTGCTCGCGCAGAACCGTCAGTTCGTGAACTGTTTCAGCCCGGCCGGACAGCACCTTCAGGAGATCGTCCATGCCATTGAGGCGAAGTCTGGCTATCACCGATTCCTGACCGTGTTTGATCAGAAGGGAGCGGCTTGCTGGATCCGTTGTCTTGATCCATTCGACTTCCCTCGACGAGAGCCCGAGCCCGCTGCCGTGACTCTCCAGATCGGCGCGTGGATTGGGGAAGAAAATATGCGTCGCACTCTGTTCGATCAGCGTGTTGGCGATTTGGGAATTGACGATATCCGAGGCGCTTTGCGTACCGAAACCAATAATCCCGTTGAACTTGCGGATCGTCTTCATTTTGTCGCGGATGAAGGTCGCGAACACCGGATCTTCGAGTAGCCGCCAGCCTTCATCGAGAAAGATCAGGACAGGATTGCCGTCGAGCAATTCGTCCAGCCGATGAAAGATATACATCAGCGCAGCGCTGCGGGTGAGGGGATCGTCCAGGATTTTCGTCATGTCGAACCCCGAAACCTCGGACCAAGTGAAACGATCCTGCGGATTGTTGAACAACCAGCCCATTTGATCAGGGCGGAGCCATTTTTCGAACCGGGCCAGAAGATCGTCATCGCCGGCGCGTATCCGGCCACGCAGCAAGGTTGCAAAGGCCGGCAGAGACCGGCCATCCGACCCGGTCGACATGATCTGACCGATTGCTGCGCGGATGACGCTTTCCTCGCTGGCAGGCAGCGACAAACCATCCGGGCGGCGCAGCATCAACGAAAACAACTGGAACAGAAACTCGCGATTTCCCGCAGTGTCGGGCAGGGCGAGGGGATTGAAACCAGTCGGCGCACCTGGTTGAAGGACTTCGTAGTTGCCTCCCAGCGCTCGAATGAAAATTTCGCCGCCACGATCCTTGTCGAAAAAAATGCAGCGCGGCGTTGGTTTGATGCGCTGCGACTGCGCCATCAGAAAGGAGAGGGCCACCGTCTTGCCTGAGCCAGATGGTCCGACCATGGTGAAATTACCGAGATCACGGACGTGAAAATTAAAGAAATAAGCGCTTTGGCTGGTCGTCTCCAGCAGCGAGATGGCGCTGCCCCAGTGGTTGCCTTCCTTCTGACCGCTGGGGAAATTGTGCAACGACAGAAACCCGGCAAAATTCTTCGACGAAATCATCGCCGACCGGGCGATATACGAAAAATTGCCGGGCAGCTGCGCCCAGAATGCTGGTTCACAGTTCAGATCCTCGCGCAGCCAGATGATGGATTGATCGGTGAGCGTAGCTCCGACGGAGCGGATGCAGCGATCAAGCTCAGCCTTGTCATCGCCAAGGCACATGACCGACAGGTGGTGTTCGCCATAGATGGAGCGCGAGCTTAGAAGCTCATCACGTGCCCCGGCGAGTTGATTCCCGACAATCGAACCAGCCTCGTCGGCCATGGAAATCTGGCGGTAGACACGCTCCATCTGGTTCTGCGCCACAGGCTTGTCGACAATGGAAAAACTCTGGCTGACGATAAATTCATGCGGAACCTTCAGCAGCCCGTCGAGCAGGAGAGGGCCCGTATAGGATGGATATTCGCGCACCGACAGCATGGCACCGAGCCGTGAGTCTCTTGGCGGCGTCGCGCCGACGAACTCTACAGCATTGCGCCCGAAATGCAGCCGCTTCATCGCAAGCGCACCATCGAGCGGCATGCGCGGCAAACGCATCGAAACCGGATCAAGCCCGTTGAGTATTTGAACCAGAAATTCCAGCGGCTCGGAGAAATAGTTCCCTGGCTCAGGTTCACGGATACCGAGAATACGCGCCTGATAATCCTGCAGGACTTCACGCACACCTAGAACGGCGTCGTGCAATTCGCGAAGCTCCTCATCCTCTCCCAGTCGGGCACCCTTCGCCTGGTCTTTGGTGCCACGATGAGCAAACAGGCTGCGCGTCAAGCTGTCTATCAATCCGACCTGACCGCGCAGAGGACGGCGGACGATCGTGATATACATGTCATTGACGAACATGCGCCGCTCTTCGAGCTGCGCCATATATCGGCGGTTCAATTCAGCTGCAAATTGATTGTCGAATTCGCCATCAAGCTTTGGCTCGAGCCGGCGCCGGATCATGTGACCATAGACCGCGTAGCGACTGCTGCCGAGCGAACGCAGGATCGTATTACGCCCCTCAAGCTTGCCATTGATCTGCGCCATGTCCGCAGTCTCGAAACAAAAGCCATCGAGCCTGAGTGTGCTTAAGAGCAGCCCATCCTTGGTGCGCAGCACCGTGTCATCGACATGGCGTGCGTAGGGCACGTGCGTGGCAACCGACCGCTCCCGTTTGGCTTGCGCGCCGAAACGCATCTCCTTGCGCACTAGCCGGGACATCATGTCTGGTCCCCCGGTGTATAGCTTGTAACGCCCCACAGGACTTTCGACTGTGGGGGAGTCCTTGCGCCCTTGACCCGGAGAATGTTGAAAATCTGCTCGTCGCGCAGCGTGAGGAAATAGCCGAAACTATGGATAGGCAAGACCAGGAATAGGGTGAAAAGGCTCTTTGTCGCCAGGAAGATCACCGCCGTTACCACCATGTTGAACATGGCGTACATATATGGCACGCCAAAAAGCGTCGGTGCTCTCGTCAGGGCCTTGACCAGCGGGGTCATGTCCGGCGCATCCTCGGTCATCTGTTCAATGACCCAAAGCGCTCTGAAAGAACGCCACGATCTGCGTCGAACCGAACACCAGCACAATGCCCATAATTACGGAACCGGCGATGCTCCAGGTGAAGCGTCCCGACCAGGCCAGGAAACCGCAGCTGATGACGGCCAGGATTGCGAGCATCGAGGCAATCGGACCTGTAAGAATTGAAATAAGGGTCTGCAGCACACCTGTCACCGGTTGCAGGCTCTGTGCAAAGGCATCCCCGGCAAAAATTGTGAACGATAACAATACGAAAGCTTTGAAAATTTTCGAACGTAAAAACATTGAATTACTCCACATGAAGAACAAATCCTTGGGACCACGTTTCCCGACTGCCGTCCTCCGGTTTTTTGTTTATGGCGCCATTCCCCAGCGACTTGGCTGTCGTTCTTACAAGCGGTTTCCATCCATAGAGGTCGGTGAGAATGGCAGAGACGTACCGGACGGTTTCTGGATAAAGCGGAACGCCGCGGCTTTGCTCGACAGCCCCTTCGCCGGCATTGTAAGCAGCAAGCACATAAAGCGGGTTTTGATATTTCTTCTGCAGCAGCCGCAGATAACGGATTGCGCCGCGCACATTGTCTTCAGGATCGCAGATATCGACATCAAAACGCTTCGCCGTTCCTGGCATCAATTGCATCAAGCCAACTGCGCCTGCGCTTGAGATGCTGTTCATGCGAAAGCCACTCTCTTGCCGGGCGATCGCCAGCACGAGATCAAGGTCGAAGCGCTCCTCTCCGGCAATCTTGCGAACAATGGCCTCGCCCTGAACTGCATCGATTGGAGAAGCAAGTTTGCAGGGCGCCGCCGCAGAGGGCTGCGGTGCCGGCGCGGCGTCCATGTTCGAAGCTGCTTCCTGAATTACGGTAACCTTCAGAGGCTCTTCGCCGGACGCGGCATGTCCGGTGCTGCCAAAGGCCGCCCCGAAAGCAATGGTGATAGCCGAAAACAAAATACTCCTGTTCATTGGCTTCGCCCTATCGAAACAATGCCAGCGTTCTCAAATCTGGTTAGATCGTTACTCGCAAGTGCGGCCGGTCGCTGCAAATTGGCGCGAACGAAGGGATCGTAGAAAATCTCTGTCACAACGCCGGGTCGGCCATTTCGACGGCCAAGCTGGATGACCAGTGGCAATGTCGTGCGCAGCGTATCAACGATTTCGGTTTTGCTCAGACCGAGCCCGCCGCCGGCACCGCTTTGCATGACGAGGAGGGCCAATCGCGTGTAAGCGGCAGACGGAGAGTTGGCATGGACAGTCGAGAGCGAGCCAGGGTGGCCGGTATTGATTGCCTGGAGAAAATCCAGCGCCTCGCCACCGCGTACCTCGCCGAGCAATAATCGATCCGGCCGCATGCGCAGAGAGGCCTCGACCAGATGACGCGGCTCGATGCGGGCGATATTTTGATTGCCGCGCGTTGCGATAAGACGGACATGATTCTCCTGAGGAGGTGTCAGTTCCGGTGTATCCTCGATGGTAATCAGTCGCTCGTGCGCCGAAATCTCCTGCATCAGCGCATTCAGAAAGGTTGTCTTTCCAGACCCCGTACCGCCAGAAACCATAATGGACACGCGCCGCTGCACGGCTTCACGCAGAAACGTCCAGATATCTCCCGCAGCGAGCAATTTGCATAGATCGTCTTCGTCGTGTGTAAACTGATGCGCACTATCCGTCACCAGAGCAGAGTCCAGCGCCCCTGAAGCTGCGTAATCGGAAAGGAAAAGGCTGCGCGCGACCTGCCGGCGGAGGACAATAGCGCCCCCTTGCGGCGCGGCAGGCGGCAGTACCACCTGAATACGCGCGCCATCCGGCAGCGCGGCCGACAATAGCGGCTCTTCGTCGTTGACGAATTGGTGACTTGCCGCGGCAACGCGTTCCGCCATGAAGCGGATTCGTTCGGCCGTCAATTCAGGCACCGCATGGCGCACCATCGCCGCACCCGAGCTTCCCCCTGCATGTTCGATGAACACGGCGCCCGGCTGATTGATGCATATCTCGACGACATCCGGCGTCTGGAGAAAATACTGCAAGGGGGCAAACGCCAAATCGATTAATGCGGAGAGGGGGGCTGCAAGGCTCACGGCGTGCCCCCCTTGTAAACTGGCTGTGTGCCTTCTCCTGTATCCCAGCCGCGTCCCTTCTTTAGCTCCTTGAGCTTCTGCATGACCGGATCCGGGTAAAGATCGGAGAAGTCGAGATCGCGCCGCACGAAAATCGACACCGGTGTTCCCTGATCAATGGTAATGGTTGGCGGAATGTTGATCTGCGCCTTCAGGGCCTCCTGGGCGAGCTGCGTGAAATTCTGGACCGCAAGTGCAGCACCTTGCATCGCAAGATCGTTGCCTGCATTGTTGTCATCAGGATAGATGGTATTGACCGTTACCTTACCAGTCGCCGGGTCGGTCGTCGTCGTCTGGATAGGCCCGCCATAAGTGCGGTTCCGCGTCCCGCCACCACCCGCAGCAATTAACTGTGTGCCAGCGCTGATAATGCTCAACACGCCAGCGGCGCCAAACCGCTTCAGATAGTGGTTGTTGACATCACCGGCAGATCCCGACCGACCGAGTTCATCGGTGCCGATCGAACCGAGATTCATTGAAACGCCGTCGGCGCGCAGGAGCCGCGTCCAGACGATAAAGGCGCGGGTCTGACCCTGTGCAACGCCGGCATTGTATTCGCCGATCATGCGCGACGCAGCTGGGATGAGAATTCGCCTTCCATCGAACGACCAGATATCCTCGGTGGTCACGGCCCGCACCATGCCAGGCAGGTCAGTCTGTACAGCCGTCTCGAGAACGCCGCGGATCATTGTGCCTTGAGGCACAAGCGCATCGATACGTTTGGTCTGTTCGGCCTTCGCAACTTCAACCGGCTTGGCCGCCATGGCCGACAGAAACTGCCCGTTGGGATTGGCGTCCTGGAATGTGCCGGCGGCTGCTTTCTCGGCATCGGTCGGTGGTTTTGGCTGCTCGGCTGCCAGTCCTTCGGTTTGACCGGTTTCGGTCACGACCATCGGGGAGCGATAGCGTTCCCACTTTTTCTCGTCGGTCTCTGATTCCCGCGCCAGCCGCTCCGCCTCCGTCATTCGCCGGGCTTCCTCCTCCGCCTGCAGTCGTGCCCGCTCGGCAGCGGCATCTGCGTCGGCCTGCGATGGCTGCTGCACCGCTGGCGTAGGCTCAGGCGCGGGAGATGGTTCTTTGACTGCGGGAGGAACCGCCAATTGAACTTTGCCGACTGGCGACAGCAAGTTCTCATCACCGGTATCGACATTATCAGGCGTTGACGGACGTTGAAGCCAGAAGGGCATTGCGAGCAATGGCAAGCTGACCAACGCGAGCAGCACGATCAACGCTGCCTTGCTCAAACCGCGCTTCGGCTCGGCCAGCTTTGATCGTGCAGCCTCTTCGAGTTCTACATTGAGATGGTAATCGGGATCAGGCATCTCACCTCATCCTTGTGTCGGAGGAGTTGCTGGCACTAGCGGCAACCGGGGTGCTTTTTTTCAAGTTGAAAAGGCAGAGCGCATAGTCGCCGCGCCGCAGCATCCACTGCCTGGCGATCTTGTCGACAACGATGTAATCCCCCTCACGGCGAAAGTTGGCGAGTATCTCGCGCTTTCCACCCTCAACAATAAAGATGGCCGGGATATCGCCTTCAAAACGAAACCAGGTCTTCACGCCATCGTCAAAAGCGTTCGTGGGTTTGAGTTCGCCGTCGCCGCGGAAACTATAGTTGGTATTGGTATCCTGAAACTGGAAATTGTCGCGGTTCGGCTCCGAAACGAGCCGTTGCGCTTCTGCCAGAAGCTTTGAATCGGCCTCTTCATCCGGATAGCGAAATTTGACCATGTATGTCTGATCGCCTTCCGATTCCGCGTGAGCGCGCAGGATGAACATATAAACATGCTTGTTGCTCACAACGCCCAAGTTCGTCGTTGTCTTCGCTTCCACTGGTTTTACGAATATTATATTGGAACGCTTGTTCGTTTCGATTTTCCACGAAAGACTGTCGCCAGCTGCTATCGTCTCGATCTTCTCGGCATCGCCGAGCACGATCATTGTCGAAACGCCATGGTTTGCATCGATGGAGACGACATTGGCTGGATTATATATGACTGTACGGACGCGCGCGTCTGCCGCACCACGGCGCGGGGCAATCTCGGCAAGCGCTTGTGTCATCGATCCCGCAAGACTCAAGCCAATCAGCATCAGCCGCATATAGGGCGCGATCGGTTGCAGGAGCCGCGCGATCATTGCTGGCCACCGCTTGCGGGTACGCTTTCCTGATCGCGGCGGTAGTCGATAATCTGGAAACCGAGCGGATTGTCGAAACGCCATTCATTGGTCATCGGTTCGCGCGAATAGCGGAAATGCATCAACGCTACCCAGTGCTCTTCCGGTCCGGTATCCTGGCCTATGCGCTGCGTCGAAAACCGCACGATTGCCGTGCGGCTGTTGGGGACCTGTACTGATTTGATGGTCGGCAGTACACGTGTGGCGTTACTAAAACGGTTTACGGGATTGGTCGGACTGGACGGCCCGTAAAGGTTCAGAAGGTCGCGCGCAGCATCGCCGGTCGACAACATCTGCGCCATATCGAAATTGTCCTGTACAGCAGAAGGATCGTAGGTCTCCCGCGCTCGTATGTAGCGCACGACATTCATCCTTGTGACCGCTTCCGATTGTGCCAGATCGCCTTCCGCGAGAGGCCGTTTGATCTCCATGAAACCGGTGGTCTTGTCGACCTCGATGACATAGGGCTCAAAGCTCTTCAGGGGCAAAAGCAACGCTAGACAAGCCATAGCCGTAACCGCGAGCAGTGCGCTGATACCGGCGACGATCCAGGCCATGGAGCGGGAACGCTTGACCGAACGGATGACATCGTTTTCCCAGCGGACCGCCTCGCTAAAATAGCGGGCGTCAGGGCTGGTTTTCTCTTCATGGTTTGACGCGTGGTCGCTCATGTAAAAAAGCTGGAAAATAACGCGAGGCACGCACGCGACACTTGAAACACTGGATTCAAAATCATTCCGCCTAAATCGCTTGAATTATACGCTTTACGTTCGAAAAATACGGTTTAAACAAATTCAAAGTCAGTTGAAAATTGGCCTTTGCGAAAGCCTACAACACAATGCGAGTATTTAGTTGACCTATTTCTGTCAATGAGACTTAAGTATTATGAAATCGTCGTTCTATGCTACCAAATCTGGAAATTTTAGACGATTTACAGTGAGTTAGGTTGTATTTTTACCAAGATACCTATCGTTGAAAATATTGAAAAACTCCGGCACGATACGGCGCCATAATCTTTGTGAAACAACTGCGACGTGTTAAGCCGTGGCTATCAGCAGTGCGAGCGCCAAAACCATGAACGAAGCCGATATCGTCGAAATCGAAACCTGGCTTGATCTGCAAGGATTGTCGGGCATGTCAGAGATGGACCTGTTCAACGGCTTCTGCGCGCGATGCCTCGCTGCAGGCATTCAGCTCGAACGTGCGAGCGCCTTTGTCGATACGCTTCATCCGATATATGAGGGCAGGGCATTCCCGTGGCGCCGGGATGGGGAAGTCGAGAAGGCTATCATCGAATACGGCTCTTCACAGCAAGGCGAAAGCGCTGACAACTGGCAGAATTCAACTTTCTACCATCTCTTGCAAATCGGTGAGGACGAGATGCGCCATCGGCTAACCGGCGTCGACGATGTTGGCTTCCGTCATCTCACGACTCTCAAAAGCGAGGGTTGTACCGATTACCTTGCTTTTATGAATCGGTTTTCGAACGAAGGCAGCATCGGCGAAATGGATTGCTTCTACTCCTCCTGGTCGACCGCGGATTCAGAAGGTTTCGCTGAGGACGATATCGATGTGCTCAGGCGGCTGGTGAGGGGTCTCGCTCTTGCCATCAAATGCGCTTCGCTTACACGCATCGTCAGGACACTGGCCGATGTCTATCTCGGCCGTGATGCGGCGAAACGCGTGCTTGCGGGGCGGATCAACCGCGGTTCAGCCGAACGCATCGAAGCGGTGCTATGGTATTCCGACTTGCGGGACTACACCCGTATCTCCGATGCGGCTGCACCTGATGCGATCATACCCATGTTGAATGACTACGCTGAAGCAGTCATTTCATCGGTGCAGGAAGCGGGCGGCGATGTATTGAAGCTGATTGGGGATGGCATACTTGCAATTTTCACCGAAGGGGATTCAGCGAGCGCTGCTACCGCGGCATTGAGAGCGCAGATGCACCTGCGCAAGCGCGTAGTGGTACTCAACAAGACGCGCAAAGCCAGCGGAGCGCCCGCGACAGATGTCTATCTCGGCGTTCACATCGGCGAGGTCTTCTACGGCAACATAGGCAGCGATACGCGGCTGGACTTCACTGTTGTCGGACCTGCAGTCAACGAAGTCAGCCGCATTGCCTCCATGTGCCGGTCGGTTGATCAGGACGTTCTCCTTTCCGACCGTTTCGCCGCAGCTCTGCCTGAAGAACTGCGCGCAAAACTGGTATCCGTTGGCCGCTTCGCGCTGCGCGGCGTCGGCCGAGCGCAGGAATTGTTTACGCTGGATCCGATAATTCTTGAAAAATATAGGGCGGCTGGTCGAGCCCAACACGCCGCCACCCAGTCTCAATAGGCATTTGCATGACATGGCGCACTCGGCCAGTCTGATAACAGGAAAGTTGCATAAGCTTAATTATGGAACTTATTATCCCTTTGTGCGCCGTAGTTTAACGACCTAGGGATAATACGTTGTGAATCAGTATTTTAATCCAGAATATATGTGATATTATCCCTTTCACACTCCATTCGTTGCCATATAGGGATAAGATGAATAAATTCAATGAATTATCCTCTGAGCAGATTCGCCAGCACATCGATACTGCGCAGGCTTACGAGGTCTATCGGACCAGCTTGAAGGAATATGAGCAGCGCTTTTCCGGGTCGATGTCGTGGAAAAAAAGTACGAATGACAAGGAATATCTCTACAAAAAGACCAACGGCATATGGAAATCTCTGGGCCCGCGATCGCCTGAAACCGAGACGATCTATAACCAGTTCCATGCTGGCCGCGACAATTCCAAGGAGCGCGTAGCGCGCTTGGCTCAACGCCTGGATGAATTGGCTCCAGTCAATAGGGCCATGAATTTGGGGCGTGTACCGCTTTTGACGGCACGTATTGTCCGTGCACTCGACAAGCTCGGTCTCATGGGCACGGCGATTGATGTTGTCGGTACCAATGCACTGTTTGTCTATGAACGCATGGCTGGAGTCCACATCACCAGCGGGTTGCTTTCGACGCAGGATGTCGACCTGTTGATGGATTCGCGGTTCAATCTGCGGCTGATAACCAAGGATTTTTCCCACAAGGGATTGATCGGCCTTCTGCAGAAAATCGACCATTCGTTCGTGCCTTTGGCCAAGAACGGCTATAGGGCAGCGAACCGGGACGGTTTTCTGGTGGACCTCATCAAACCCGTACCGAAAGACGTAATGTTATCAAAAGAAAAGACGCGTTTCAGCGCTGATGCCGACGATCTGCAGGCGATCGAAATCGAGGGGTTATCCTGGCTGGTCAACAGTCCGAAAACGCAGGCTGTAGTAATCGATGAGCGAGGCTACCCGGTGGCCTATTCTTGTCCAGACCCCCGAGCCTTCGCACTGCATAAATTGTGGTTGTCACGGCGTGCCGATCGCGATGCGGCCAAGCGTATACGGGACGAACAGCAAGCACGGATCGTTGCCGAACTCATCGTCAAGCGACTGCCGCATCTTTCTTTTGAATCCAGCGACTTGCAGGCCTTGCCGCTTGCATTGCGTCAGCTGGCAACGGAACTCGTTCCTGTCACGGGCAGCAGCACTGAAGAATTGCACCTCACACCAAACTGGTGACTGAAGCGCTGAGGCGCCGGGATACCTCCCAGCGCCGCAGCCATGGTCAAGATTTAGCTGTAGGCCTGCATCGGCGGGCAAGAGCAAACCAGGTTACGGTCGCCAGCGACATTGTCGATGCGCGAAACGGGAGGCCAATATTTCGGATTGTCCTCGCTTTCGCCAGCCGGGAGGCTTGCCTCGCTGCGGCTGTAGGGATGTGACCAGTTGTCGGCCAGAACATCACCGGCTGGATGCGGTGCATTGACCAGCGGATTATCGTCCTTTGGCCACTCACCGCTCGCTACTTTTGCCGCCTCGTTGGCAATGGCAATCATCGCATCGCAGAACCGGTCGATCTCACGCTTCGATTCCGACTCGGTCGGCTCGACCATCAGCGTTCCAGCAATCGGCCAGGACATGGTCGGCGCGTGAAACCCATAGTCGATGAGCCGTTTGGCAATGTCTTCGACATTGATCCCGGCGCTTTCCTTCAACACCCGAGTATCGAGGATACACTCATGCGCCACACGGCCATTACGACCCTGGAATAGCACGGGATAGGTATCCTTCAGCCGTTCGGCAATGTAATTGGCATTGAGGATCGCCATTTCCGTGGCACGCTTCAATCCGTCGCCGCCCATCATGCGGATATACATCCAGGTGATAGGCAGGATCGACGCACTGCCGAATGGTGCAGCCGACACCGCGTGCCCTGAACCGTTAGCGACATGCCCAGGCAGGAATGGTGCCAAGTGCTTTTTGACACCGATTGGCCCTACACCCGGCCCCCCTCCGCCATGCGGAATGCAGAAGGTCTTGTGCAGGTTCATATGGCAAACGTCGGCACCGATATCGCCGGGACGGGCCAGACCAACCAGCGCATTGAGGTTGGCGCCATCGAAATAAACCTGTCCGCCATGGCCGTGGATAACCGCGCAAATATCTTTCACGCCCTCCTCGAACACACCGTGCGTCGAGGGATAGGTGATCATCAGCGCCGCGAGATTTTCGCTGTGCTTCTCGGCTTTGGCCTTCAGATCGTCGAGATCGATATCACCCGCGTCTTCGCAGGCAACGACGACCACGCGCATGCCCGCCATGTGCGCGCTGGCCGGGTTGGTGCCATGTGCGGATTCCGGAATGAGGCAAACATCGCGATGATCGTCGCCGCGGTCGAGATGATAGCGGCGGATGGCCAGCAAGCCCGCATATTCGCCTTGACTGCCTGCATTCGGCTGCAGGGATACCGCATCGAATCCGGTAATCTCGGACAGCCACGCTTCAAGATCATCCGTCAGCGATTTATAGCCGAGCGCGTGATCGGATGGCGCAAAGGGGTGCACATTGGCAACGCTCTGCCAGCTGACGGGCAGCATTTCAGCTGCGGCGTTGAGCTTCATCGTACAAGAGCCCAGCGGGATCATGGCTCGGTCAAGTGCCAGATCCTTGTCGGCAAGCCGGCGCAGGAAGCGCATCATCTCGGTTTCGGAACGCTGCTGATGAAACACGGCCTGGGTCATGAACCCTTCAGCTGGCCGGGTGCTTGGCAGCTTTACGCCGGGATCATTCGGCAGGCTTGCACCGAACAGCGCTGCAAGTGCGCTGAGGTCCCCGTCCGTTGTCGTCTCGTCAACGGTAATGCCAAGCCGGTCCTGATCAATGACCCGGAGCAAGCGCCCGCCCTTTTCGGCAGCGTCAGCAATGGAAGTCGCCCTGCCGGGGACGGCGACCGTTATCGTATCGAAGAAGCGTTCGCCGCCAAGCTTAAGGCCGGCAGCCTCAAGTCCCGCCGCAAGACGCGCAGCTCTTGCATGAACTTGGGCTGCGATAGCCTGAAGTCCCTGCGGGCCATGCCAGATGGCGAAGGACACCGCCATATTGGCAAGCAGTGCCTGCGCGGTACAGATATTCGATGTCGCCTTGTCGCGGCGGATATGCTGTTCGCGAGTCTGCAGCGCAAGGCGGTAGCCCGGCCGTCCCTTGCTGTCTACTGACTGGCCAACCAGACGTCCCGGGATAAGCCGGGTAAGATTATCGCTCACTGCGAGATATGCTGCGTGCGGTCCACCATAGCCGATCGGAACGCCGAAACGCTGCATGGAACCAGCAGCGACATCCGCGCCAAGCGAAGCGGGGGAAGCTGTGATTGTCAGTGCGAGGGGGTCGGCGACTGCAATAACCAGGGCGCCGGCCGCTTTTGCAGCCTTGATGATCGCCGAATGATCGCCATAGACGCCATAGGTGTCAGGCCACGGCACGATGATCGCCGCGACGCTGGCATCGATCTCGCCGCCGTTCACGCTCATGCCAAGAGGCTCGGCGCGGGTCCTGACCACGTCGAGAATCTGCGGATGTACCTCTCCGGCAAGCACGATACGGTCGCGCTTTTCGCGATGATGACGATAGGCGATGCCAACGGCTTCCGCCACAGCGGTCGCCTCGTCCAGCAGCGATGCGGATGCAACCGGCAAGCCTGTCAGTTCTGTAACCAATGTCTGGAAATGGAACAGCAGCTCCAGCCGTCCCTGACTTATCTCTGACTGGTAGGGCGTATAAGCCGTGTACCACGCGGGGTTTTCAAAAAGATTGCGCTGGATGACCGCAGGTACGTGCGTGCCGTGATAGCCCTGCCCGATGAAGCTCTTATGGATCTTGTTCTGACCCATCTTGAGGCTAAGTTCTGCCAGTGCTTCCGCCTCATTGGCAGCTTCGGGAATGTTCAGCGGCCGTTCCAGACGAATGGATTTCGGTACAGCCTGTGAAATCAGGGTTTCCAGCGAGGGAATGCCTAGTGCCGCCAGCATTGCGCGCGAGCCCTGTATGCTCGGGCCGATATGGCGGTCGGAAAAAGGAAAAATGCTTTTATTCATGATCGATCAACCAATAATCGCTTTGTAACCGGCTTCGTCGAGCAAACCGGTCAACTGGTCCGTGTCGGACAATTTCATCTTCCATAGCCAACCATCGCCGGTTGCCGAAGAATTGACCAGCGCGGGATCGCTTGCCGTCGCTTCGTTGACTTCAGTCACTTCGCCGTCCAGCGGCGCATAGACATCCGAAGCCGCCTTGACCGATTCCACCACAACAGCGGCATCGCCCTTCGACAGGGATTGACCGACATCCGGCAATTGAACGAAGACGAGATCGCCGAGTTGGTCCTGCGCATGGTCGGTAATACCGACGGTGGCGATGCCGTCCTCGACGCGGACCCATTCGTGATCTTCGGTAAAATAAGTGGCTGCCATCTGAATTATCCTTTGTGATAGCGGTGTGGAGTGAAGGGAAGTGAATGAACGTGGAGTGCAATGCGGTTACCGCGCACTTCAGCGAAAACCTGGGTACCGATGGGAGCGAAATCCTTGCCGACATAGCCCATCGCAACAGGAAAGCCTGCCGAGGGCCCGAAACCGCCCGATGTCACCACACCGACCGCATTGCCGTGGATATCGACCAGAATGGAATCAGACCGAACCGGCTGGCGGCTATCGGGTTTCAGACCTACACGTTTTCGTGCCGCGCCCTTGGTGATCTTGTCGAGCAGAGCTTTGGCACCGATGAACCCGGCCTTTTCGCGCACTGGCTTGGTGATCGCCCAGGTAAGACCCGCATCGACGGGATCAATCTCGGGCGTGATGTCCTGGCCATGCAGGCAGAGGCCGGCCTCCACTCGCAGACTGTCGCGCGCAGCAAGCCCGACCCACGCCACGCGTTCGTCTGCAAGGAGCACGGTCGCGAGTTCGCGCGCTTCATCTGCTGGCAGGCCGATCTCGAAACCGTCCTCGCCCGTATAGCCCGAGCGGCTCATGAACCAGCCAGGCTTGGGCTCGAAGCCATGCATGAACGCAAGCTCTGTTCCGGGAACTCCGGCCACGCGCAGCACATCCACCGCCTGCGGTCCCTGAATAGCGAGGAACACGCAATCGAGCGCGTCGATCCTGCAATCAAAGCCCTTCGCAACGTCGCGCAAATGCGCTTCGTCAGCGGCTGCATTGCCGGCATTGGCGACGACCATGAAATGGTCTTCGCTGAGCCTCGTGACAATCAGATCATCGAGAATGCCCGCCTGCTCGTTGAGGAAGAATGTATATTTGGATTGCCCTGTCGCCAGCGTATCTGCGCCCAACGGGCAAATATGGGATAGCAGCGCCGCTGCTCCAGGTCCTGCAATATCAAACAGCTGCATGTGCGAGATATCGAACAGCCCGGCTTTCTCGCGTGTATGCAGATGCTCTTTCATCACCCCCAATGGATAAGTGATTGGCATGGACCAGCCTGCAAACCCGCCAAAGCGCGCACCGGCGGCTTTATGCAGATCATCAAGCGGCAATGATTTCAGGTTTTTTTCAGCGCCCATTTTTACTCCAGAGTCGTGCAAAGATCCCCGCCACAAGGACGGACCGTTTCTTTGCCCCTCTGTCGGAAGCCTGAGAGACTCGCGCAGCTTAGGACTTGCGTCCGGCTGCACTTACACCTTCGGCGCGAGGTTTCCCTCGACTTTCCAGAGTTGTCTTATCCTTTTGCGGTTCTTGCTACCTGAGAGATTTCGGGCGATTTCCCCTTCGGTGGACCTGCACATCGCTGTGCAAAGACACTCTCCCGCAAATTGACAGGGCCCTTGATTCTACAATCGAAGACCCTCGACGAAGCAGACCATATCGCACCGCACAAGCGCTGTCACCGCCCAATCCGCTGATTTGACGCTTTGTGGACAGAAATTGTCGAGGGCAGGATATACATTACGCACTCCGGGCCACCAGCTTTAGCGCAGGTTCTTTCTCCCGTGTCAGCGCCATGACGCCGAGCGACTGTCCCCTGCCCTTCAGCGCATGCTGGCCGAGATATTCAGCTTTGATGTCGCCGGCAAATTCCAAGCGTTTCGCCAGATCGCTCGAAATCAATATCGGCACACCGAGTGTACGGCTCAGGCCTTCCAGACGTGCTGTCGTATTCACGGTATCGCCAAAATAAGCGATCTTGTGGTGATCCACTCCGACCTCCGCGGTGACAATGGGCCCGCCATGCAGAGCTATGCGCAGACGCGGTACTCGACCGAATTTCTGCAGCCATTTGTCGGCGTCGGCCTCGATCGCGTCGACGATCGCGAACGCACACTTCACGCAATTATCTTGTCTCAGTCCGCGCGCCATCGGCCAGGTTATAATCGCCGCATCACCGACATAATCGTCAATGGTGCCTCGATACTGTCGCACGGGTTTGGCAATAGCCGTAAACAATGCACTAAGAAACTGTTGCGCGCGTAGGTCCCCGAATTCCTCGGCAAAAGACGTAGATCCGACAAGATCGATGAACAGGAACACTCGCTCTTCTTCGATGGGTTTGCGGTACCGGCCAAGAAGCAGACTGGCGAAGACGTCTCGGCCGAGCAGTTCGCGGACGCGGGTGACAAAACTGAGGATCAGCGATACCCCGATTGTGTAAAGCAAGATATCCGCCGGCAAAATGACGGCTTCCTGCCAAGTTATAGCCTTCAGACGCCCCAGGGACCAAAGCAGACCACCGCAGGCCGCGAAAGCCACGCTGACCATCAAATAGAAAACGAGAAGGGAGAAAATAATATAGGCCGGGGTCGAAAGAGATGTAACCCAGGCGTTCAGACGCGGCAGCAGCAGTCCCCGCTCAAAGGCAATGACCGGAACACAGACAAACAGCGCAAAAACGGCCCCAATCAGCGACCAGTCATCATAGAATATCGCGCCATAAATCACGCCGCTTACGGCGATAGCGCACAAAACGAATATCCAGAAGCCGAAGGAATATCTGTTCATGATACCAGCATTGTGAACATTGAAGCTTTCCGAATAATTATTGCACGGTATTTCTGTCTGTCATTCGTCCGGCGAGACGGCAGATTTCAGGCAGCTGCCTGCGACACTTTGACAGAAAACGCCCGCATTGCTATCTATCCGCCCCGCCGCTGCCCATCTTGCCGCTGACTCATAGTCGGCCAACTGCAAATTGAAGGACCGTGACGATGCCCGATACCGCCCAACCGCCGAAAGGTACCGCCATCGAGGCGCGGGGCCTCAGCAAATATTTTGGCGATGTCCGTGCTGTCGATGGTATTGATCTTGATGTGCCGCGCGGCATGATATTCGGCATTCTAGGCCCGAATGGTGCGGGCAAGACAACCTTGCTGCGTATGCTGGCGACATTGCTTCCCCCCGATGCCGGTTCGGCAAAGGTACTGGGTTTTGATCTCAAGCAGTCTCCGCACGAGATACGCGGTTCCATCGCCATGACCGGGCAGTTTGCCTCGCTTGACGAAGATCTGACGGGACGTGAAAACCTGATCCTGCTAGCGCGGCTGTGGGGATTTCGCGGTCAAGCCGCAAAGCAGCGGGCAGACGATCTTCTCACCGCCTTCGATCTTGCAGATGCCTCCGCCAAACAGGTCAAGGATTATTCCGGCGGCATGCGGCGCCGGCTGGATATCGCAGCCTCGCTCGTGGTTACGCCGGGCGTCTTGTTCCTCGACGAGCCGACGACCGGGCTCGACCCCATGGCGCGCAAGAGCGTCTGGCGCATGATCCGCTCGCTCTCCGAGGCAGGCGTAACCATTCTTCTCACGACGCAATACCTGGAGGAAGCCGACCAGCTTGCCGCGCGCATCGCCGTGATCGATCACGGCAAGAAAATCGCGGAAGGTACGAGCCGCGAGCTCAAGGCGGCTACGGGGTCGGGCTTCCTGCATCTGACATTGGTCGATGCAGCAGGTATCGCGGAAGCCGAACGTCTGCTGGAGGAAATAACCGGCAGCAAGGCGCAACGCAGTTCTGAAGGCGCGGCGCTGTCACTGATGGTTGATACGCCCCAGAACGCCAATCGGGGTCTGGCCGCACTGATCGCCGCAAATATTGAACTTGCCGATTTCTCGATGGGCGCGCCCAGCCTCGACGAGGTGTTCTTCGCTTTGACCGGGCACATCACCGAAAGCCAGCCTTCTCCGGGAGAAGCATGATGGATAACGAAACCGCAACAACTTCGCTCATCTACGCTACCCGTCCGCCGCAGCCTTCGGCGGTGTCCAATGCGCTCGTTTTCGGTTGGCGTGCCGTGCTCAAGTTCAAACATATTCCAGAACAGCTCTTCGACCTGGTCATGACGCCGATCATGTTCACCCTGTTGTTCACCTTCGTGTTCGGCGGTGCGCTTTCAGGTTCTACAGCGGCCTATCTGCAATATTTTCTGCCCGGCATTCTGGTGCAGACCGTGGTGTTCAATTCGATGTACTCCGGCATGGGGCTGAGCACCGATCTCGGCAAGGGTCTGTTCGACCGGTTCCGTTCACTGCCGATCTGGTCGCTGTCACCTTTCGCCGGGCTGATGGTGGGCGACATCCTGCGCCATCTGATCGCGTCGCTGCTTATCCTGTTCATTGGCGTCCTCCTCGGCTACAGGCCGGAAGGCGGCATCATAGGCGTCGTCGAAGCGCTCCTCCTGCTAGTGGTGATCGGGTTTGGGTTCGGCTGGATATTCCTGGTGCTCGGGCTGGTCATGCGCACGCCCAGCACCGTTATGACCATGGCCTTTACCGGCATCATGCCCTTGGTTTTCGCCTCCAACATCATGGTAGACCCTGCAACAATGCCAGGCTGGTTGAGGGTCTTCGTCGATGTCAATCCGGTGTCGCTGATGACGACTGCCATGCGCGGTCTGATGGCCGGAAATGTCACCGCCGCCCAGCTGGGCGCAGCACTTATAGCCCCAATATTGCTGACTGTCGTGCTCGCACCGCTGACATTGTATCTCTATCGCCGCAAGTAAGCGGAGAACGAGTATGAGCCGACTGAAAATTCGTCAGCGCGTGGCGAAAATGGTGATTTTCGAGCCCCGAAGCGGAGTGTACTTTTGGGTACATGAGCATCGGAGCGGAGAAAATCGCCATTTGCAGCCCGCGCTGGCGGATTTATTCGCCGTAGGGAACCCAGATGTTTTTGACCTGCACCGCGCGTCGCAGATAGTCTCTGCCCTGCCCTTGAGCACTGAGCCAATCGCGTTGGCGTCCATTATTGACCCATGTCGCCTTGAGGTTCCCGCACGACGCTTTCTCTACCATCGTGCTTCCCTCCTTCGAGCCGACGTACCACATCGCATCGACCTCATCGTGCTCGGCCAATGTCCTGGCCAGAACATCGCGTTCGCCGGTAACGATGTTGACCACACCCCCTGGAACATCCGAAGTGTCTAGCACCTGGTAGAGGTTGGCGGCGATCAAAGGATGGCGGGTCGACGGGACGGCGATCACGCGGTTGCCCATGGCGATCGCCGGCAATACCAGCGATACGAACGACAGCAGCGGCAATTCGTCGGGGCATACGATACCCATGACACCCCAAGGCTCGTTCATCGCCAATGTCACATGGCGTGATTTGGTCGAGTGAACCGCGCCATCATATTTGTCTGCCTGGGCGGCATAATAAAAGATGCGGCGGAGAGCGACGGCAAACTCCTCGGCTGCGACCTTGGCGGACACGCCGGTGCTTGTCTCCAGCAGTTCCTCGAATTCGGCCTGACGCGCGCTCAGGTTTTCGCCGAGATAATACAGCACCTGCGCGCGATTATGCGCCGTCGCGCCACCCCATGCGCCGGCTTTGGCCGCCGCCTCGACGGCGTTGCGAATGTCCTTGCGGTTGCCGAGTCCGGCCTGGCCAATGATTTGTCCACCCTTGCCCATCACCGAATAGCTGTAGCCGCCATCGGGACGTGCCTGCTTGCCGCCCACATAATTCTTCGCCGTGCGGTCGATTGTGCCTGTAGCCGCGATCTTGGCGTCGCCGTCCGGTGTCGCCGATGGCTTGAACGCTGGTTCGGCCTTGGCCAGAGGCAGGCGTTTTTCCCAATCGGCCGTCAGATACTCGTAGAGCCCCTCGCGGCCACCTTCACGGCCAAAACCACTTTCGCGGTAACCGCCGAAACCGGCGCCGGCATCGAGCAGGTTGGTCGAGTTGATCCAGACGACACCGGCCTTGACACGAGCAGCCATATCGAGCGCAAGATTGATATTCTCCGACCAGATTGATGCGGCAAGCCCGTACCTGGTGTTGTTCGCCAGAGCAATGGCCTCATCCGGCGTGCGGAAGGTGGTCGCCGTGGCGACTGGACCAAAGATTTCGACTTCGCAGACCGTCGACGCCGGCTCGACATCGGTGAAGAAGCCGGGGGCGAAGTAGCTGCCCTTGGCCGGTAGTTTCACGGGTGCCTGCCACAACGTGCCGCCCTCAACCTTGCCCTGCTCGACCAGTGCCGAAACGCGTTTCAACTGCCCTGCCGAGACAAGCGCGCCGATATCCATGGTCTTGTCCAGCGGATCGCCGACGCGCAGCGTCTCCATGCGCTTGCGCAGTTTGTTGTAGAAACGGTCTGCAATGCCTTCCTGCACGAGGATTCGCGATCCGGCGCAGCAGACTTCGCCCTGGTTGAACCAGATGGCATCGACCACGCCTTCCACCGCCCCGTCCATATCCGCATCTTCGAAGACGATGAACGGCGACTTGCCGCCGAGCTCCAGCGACAGCTTTTTCTCCGAGCCGGCAATCTGTTCGCGGATGATGCGGCCAACTTCGGTCGAACCAGTAAACGCGACCTTGTCGATATCCTCGTGGCCGCAAATCAGTGCGCCGGTTGAACCATCGCCATGCACGATATTGACAACACCGGCAGGCAGGCCGACCTCATGGCAGATCTCTGCAAAGGCGATTGCTGTCAGCGGCGTCAATTCCGCCGGCTTGAGGACGACCGTGTTACCGGCCGCCAACGCCGGAGCGATCTTCCACGCCAGCATCAACAGCGGGAAATTCCACGGAATCACCTGCCCGCACACGCCGACCGGAGAGAAGCCCTCGAACTCGGTCTCGACCATCTCGGCCCAGCCGGCATGGTGGTAAAAATGCCGGGCAACAAGCGGGATATCGATGTCGCGTGTCTCGCGGATGGGCTTGCCATTGTCCATGGTCTCGAGCACCGAGAAGAACCGCTCTCGCTTCTGGATATGGCGAGCGATGGCATAAAGATATTTCGCGCGCTCATGGCCCGGCAATTTGGACCACTTGCCGAAGGCGGCACGTGCGGCCTTGACAGCAGCGTCGACATCCTCGGCCGTGCCGTTGGCAACCTTCGCCAGCACTTTTTCGTTGGCCGGATTGATCACTGCGAAGGTCTTGAGACCTTCACTGCCAGTAAATTTGCCATTGATGAAATGACCGAAGCCCTTTTTGTTGGCATCGAGCCATGCCTGAACGTCACTATTGCTCTCCGGAGCTGGGCCATATTCCATGGTGCGAAGGATGTCCTTGATCTGTCCCATGATTTTGTTCCTTAAGCGAGGGCGTGGCGCGAAGACGCGGCGTAGCGGCCCGTCACGTAATGTTCCAGCTGCCGTTCGATATCGCCAAGCATCGAACTCGCACCGAGACGGAATAGATCCGGCTGCATCCACGGCAGCCCAAGTTCTTCCTTCATCAGGATCAGCCAGTTCATGGCATCCTTGGCGGTCTTCATGCCGCCTGCCGGCTTGAAGCCGACTGTCTGGCCTGACAATTCGCCATAGTCGCGCAAGGCGCGCAGCATGATCAGGCTGACTGGAAGCGTGGCATTCACTTCCTCCTTGCCCGTCGATGTCTTGATGAAATCGGCGCCGGCCTGCATCGCAACCATCGAAGCGCGATAGACATTGCGCAGCGTGTTAAGGTCGCCGGTGGCCAGGATCGCCTTCAGATGTGCATCGCCTGCCGCTTCCCGCATCTGCGCGATCTCATCGTACAGCGCTGACCAGTTCTGGGTTAGCACGTGTTCGCGCGTGATAACGATGTCGATTTCAGCGGCCCCCTCACCCACAGCATAGTGGATCTCGGCAAGGCGCTGCGGCAGCGGCGTGAGGCCAGCCGGGAAACCAGTTGCCACCGAGGCCACAGGTATGCCGGACCCCTGCAATGCCTTCACCGCATGCGGCACCATTGTCGGATAGACGCAAACAGCACCAGTCGTGATGTTCGCATCGGCCAGGCCGAGGGCCTCGAGGATATCCTCCCGCACGGGACGCCTTGCCTTGGCGCAAAGCCGATGGACGCGACCCGCCGTGTCGTCGCCGGCAAGCGTGGTCAGATCGATGCAGGTGATCGCCTTTATCAGCCAAGCCGCCTGATATTCCTTCTTCACTGTCCGGCGCGTCGTCAGCGTCGCAGCGCGGCGCTCCGTGGCCGAGCGGTTGACAGCTATATCGTCAAACCAGTCAAGCGCGAGCCTGGTGCCGGCGTTGCGCGCTAGGGAATGCTGGACTGCCAAGTCCGTCCCCTTTGATACCAAAATATCCTGGCGGTTCATGCGCGATCCTTCCTGTGATCGACACGGCAATTTGTCGCCTCACGCGTGTCAGACACCATTTTGATTTTCCAATGCATAGAGTGCCGTTGCTTCGTCCGTGATGATGACCGACACATAGCCCGCTTTCAACGCTGCAACGGCGACCCGGTGCTTTTCTTCACCCGCAACCACGCCGATGGCTCGCTGCTTGGTCTTCAGATGTTCGAGCCGCATGCCGACGGTGCGGTCGTCGATAGCCTCATCGATTATTCTGCCGTTCTCATCGACAAACCGCCCAAGTATGTCGCCAACGGCGCCCGCATCCTTCAGCCTGTCCATATCGGCCTCATCAAGATAGCCGTTGCTGAGCAGTACCGACTGATGGTTGATGCCGCCCATGCTGAAGCAGACAACATCCGCCTGCGTGGCAAGTTTTAATACACGCTCGATGATCGGGTCTTCTTCCAGCACCTCGCGTGTACTTTTCTTGCCGACGATTGCCGGCACTGGCAGCAAGGTCGCGATCCCGTTGGCGGCGCGGGCAAATTCTTCCGCAACAGCGCTTGAATGCGTCGACGTCGAGCGCAGATTGGTCGCGCCATTGACCAGCACAACATGCACGCCCGGGTTCCAGTTGCCCGGCAAAAATCGCGCAACGGCAGACATGGTGCGGCCCCAGGAAACGCCAATCAGTTCACATTTCGGCGTGAGCCCGGCAAGATAGATCGCCGCGGCCTGCGCCACGCTTTCGGTCAATAGCGCAGAATCCGTCATGTCCCCGGAGGCAACAACAATTGCATCTTTGAGGCGATATTGCTGCTGCAATCGCACTTCGAGATCGGTCCTGCGCTTGGCCCTTGGAGTAATCTCGATACGAACCACACCGAGCTCCCTCGCCTCGGTCAGCAGCCTGCCGATCTGCCACCGGGTCAAGCCGAGTTCAGCCGCGATATCGCCCTGCGTCCATTCGAGGTCATAATAAAGCTTGGCGACGCGCACCATCAAATGTTCGCGCTGCTCGTCGGAAGGAAGCCTGTTCGATGATTGGAGGCGAATTTCATTCATAGCTGGGTCACACCTCCCTTCACGCAAGATTTAAGAACCAACAAATGCAGATTTATTGCTCTTTTGTGAATTCGTACTCCCGGACACGATTGGAGTCAATGACGGTTTCACGCGGCTTAGCCAATGATCAATCGTTTGCACTTGCTTCTCAGACTTCGTCACCACTATTCTCCGCACCGTCCTTCAAGCGAGAATCCCATGAACTCCCTGATCACACCTGAACGAATTGCCGAGATAGAGCGGTTGATCCGTCCGCATATCCGTCACACACCAACCTTGCGCGTCGACATGATTGATTTCGGGCTTGCACCGCGTCCGGTCGATCTCAAGCTGGAATATTTGCAGCACTCAGGCTCGTTCAAGGCGCGCGGTGCTTTCACCAATCTCCTGACCCGTTCCATTCCGGAGGCTGGTGTCGTGGCGGCGTCCGGCGGAAATCACGGCGCCGCAGTCGCCTACGCCGCGATGCGTCTGGGCGTACCCGCAACGATCTTCGTTCCGGGCGTCACCTCCCCGGCCAAGGCTGATCGCATCCGCGGCTATGGCGCAGCTCTCGTCATCGGCGGCGATCGCTACGCCGACGCCTTGGCCGCGAGTGAGAAATTTGTCGAAGAGAACGGCGCCCTGGCCGTCCATGCCTATGACCAACCCGAGACGCTGCTCGGTCAGGGCACTCTCGGTGCCGAGATCGAAGCTGATCTTCCCGATATAACGACACTCTTGGTTGCGGTTGGCGGCGGTGGACTGATTGGCGGCATCGCTGCATGGTTCAAAGGCCGGGTGAGAGTCGTTGCCGTTGAACCGGAGGGCTCGCCGACCCTTCATATGGCGCTTGAGGCCGGTCAGCCTGTCGATGCGCCAGCGGAAGGTATTGCCGCCGATTCGCTGGCTCCGAAACAGGTAGGCAAACTGATGTTTCCGATCGCCCAGGCTTTCGTCGACCGCTCGGTGCTGGTTTCGGATGATGACATCCGCGCGGCACAGCAGGCTCTCTGGGACAAGATACGCATTGTTGCCGAACCCGGTGGCGCTGCTGCCTTCGCCGCTATCTTATCCGGCAAGTATGTTCCGGCACCAGATGAGCGGGTGGCCGTTCTCATCTGCGGTGCGAATACAACGGCTGTGAAGTTCGACTGAGGATTTTCGGTTGTCTGAGGAACCGCA